>CAYULF010000007.1:0-167962 GCA_964445695.1 uncultured Hyphomicrobiales bacterium
AAGGTGAGCTTCAAGGCTCACATGAGCTTGACTTTTAACACAGTACCTCACAGCTGTTTTACACTTCGTGCCAAAAAACGGAATTTCAGGCTCAACGTTCGGAATTGCGTAGTTCTACGGATGCGATGTTAGATACCTGACAGCCGAACGGCTGCTTTCCCGTACCGAACGCTTTAAAGAGTCACCGCCTCCGCGGTTCGAAGACCACAGAGGCGGCAACAGGGGCTACAACACTCCATATACACACATTTTCTGTCCGGACGGTTGATCGAAGCAGATCTTCAATGCTTTTGTTCTTCGGACAGTCGCAATATAGGCGTCTGCAATCAAGAGCGCACCACATACATACTACATACAGGCCGGCCGAGTTTTCCACATACTTGGTGTTCAGGTTCATCTCAAAGACGGAAAATCCCTTGCTACAAACGGCCCCAGCCGTTCCTCGGATAGCTCTTTTCCCCTGTCGGTGAACGGGACGCAAAACTGTAGCGTTGGTTTAAAGAGTCACCGCCTCCGCGGTTCGAGGACCACAGAGGCGGCAACAGGGGCTACAACACTCCATATACACACATTTTCTGTCCGGAAAGGCTGCCTGCGGCGGTACTCGCGGCGTTCCGGCGACGCCTTCCTTTTTCGGACAGTGGCAATATAGGCCGGGCGCGTCAAGAGTGTACCACATAGAAACCACATAGGCGATCCCTCAACAAAGAAAAGCCCCCGGCTCGAAATCGGACCGGGGGCCAGAGTACAAATTCAGTCCCGAATGAGAGACTCCAATCGAAGAGACTTCAATCAGGGATCAACGTAGAGCGAGATGTCATTGCCTGAGGGCAAGTAGATCACTCCACTGCTTCCTGCTGCAATCGTTTGACCATTGATCGTAATCGACACAACTGTGCCGCTCGTACCGGGATCAAAAATTCCGTTGCTGGAGGGGCTGTAGGTGTCAAATCCACCGCCGGCGTAATTGAATTGGACGAGGCCAATCTCGGATAGTGACGATGTTGAGAGTTCAACTTCGAGTTGGTCTGGCGCAGACAACATGGTATCAAAAAAGATGTACTCGGACAAATGAGCATGGAGCGCTGTAGCGCTGAATACAATTGCGCAGAGAACAGCGGCCAGCGCAAGGCCACGTTTGAGGGTCAACATGGAATTCTCCTGTTTTTTTAACAGTAGTCAAAAATGCCGCGAAATAACGGTGTACCTGTTGCAGACGCGAAGCGTGATCAGTGCTTCGCCGGTTTGTATTTGGCCGCAAGTGCGGCCGACTGCAGGTGCGTCGTGAGCGTATACGCGGCGATCGGCTGTATCTGTCCTTCAAGGTACTGTGCACCGCACATCAAATGACGTAAAACCAAGATAGAATATCCATCGACAATTAACAGGCATAAATCAGGTCTAATCCAAAAGCCGACTTTCTGTATGCCGCCAGAGAAACAAAAAAGCCGTCTGCAAGAATTGCAGACGGCTTTTGTATTAATATTGCTGTCGGCTCAGATTCAGCGCACGATCATCAGCGGGCTGCTGATGTTCCGACCGCCAATCTCGGCTACCACATTATACTGTCCAATCGGCAACACCGAGGTGTCGACGGCGAAGCTGTAGTCGCCCGGCACGAGTTTGCCACGGTGCACTTCAAGCTGGACATTGCCGCGCAGATCCACGACACGCACAGAAACGTCGGCAATTTCAGTGCCTGTCACGGAAAACGAACAGACACTTGAGCCGCTGGCCGGGTTGGGTGAGAGGCGCATTGCGCCGGCGGCTTCGCCGCCATGCTCTTCTACCGAAGAGACCAGGTTGCCATAACGCAGCCATTCAATCATGCTTTCCAGCACGGCCGCACGTTGGTCGTCGTTCTGGATTCCCTCAAGGCCAAAGCCGAGGTAAATGATACGTGCATCGCCAATTTCAATGCGCGTGCCGCCGACCTGTTGGGCGGCATTGTCGTAGTACAAAATAGGCGTAGCGCCACTGTTTTCAACTACTTGCAGGATGTCGGTCTTTTCAAGAAAGGGAGTCTCAGCAGCGCCAGATGCGACCACGTCCCAATCATTGACCGTAGCCGAGAGCCCGCCAAAAAACGGATCGTTTTGCAAGCCGTAGAGTGAGAACGAAATCGGCAGACGTTCTTCTTCCACCGTCTCGTAGCGCACCTGCGGCATGCCGGCCATCAGGCCAAGGTCTTCCATGAAAAACTGACGCGCCTCAGGCGTGCCAAGAGCACTGAATGCCAATGAGGCGTCGTTCTCAGAAGTAATCAGGATCTTTTTGCCTTGATCAATCAGGTGTTTGATGAAAGGAATCGGGCTCGTGACACCGTCGACACCAACACTCAACACTCCGCTCATGTCACCGCCGATCGGAAAGACATAGACTTCAAAGTCATCGGCGAACTTCCAGACAGCTTTTTGATTGGTCCATTCGATCTTGGTATGGCGGTCAATTTTACCCATCGCCTGATCAAGTTTGCTAACTGCATCAGAATAGTGAATCGAATCAAAAAATACATACTCAGCGATGTGTGTAATGATGCTCAATGTATGTTCGTCAACAATTTCCCCCTTGTCATTCTTTACGACTATCGAAATGATAGCGTGGTCATCAGTTGCAGGGATAATCGAAAGTGGTAAATCGACGCTTGAGCCTCGGCCAACTAGCAATGACTGATCCTGAAAACTCACCTGCCACCCGCTTGGAATACTGGAGTATTCGCCGCTCAATTCAAAATTCAATGCAATTTGATTGCCGGTGAAGTTCTCTACATGAAGATACTGAGTATGTGGCTGGCCAATCGGTGCGACTACAAACGTTTGCTCAAACTGCATCGTTACACTTGGGATTTCAGCGCGTTGAGCATACCCCGAGACCGTCCCAAGTGATAATGTGAAAACAAGAGCCCATAAGTAGCGCATAAAAACCTCGTAATCCACATGATACTGAGTAACTCAAATCAATTTTGCGCCCCACAGATGCCAGATCCACTTCACAGTTGCCAATTACAACAAAGCTTAGCTCTGCTTGTACCTGAATTCGGCATCACTTCGGCACAGACACGTCCAATTTCGTTTGGTTACATCTCTGGACAATGTTCTTGGCAGTGTTGCACCAAAAACTATCACCTTTTAGTGCAAATTCCAACGAAATCATTAGACTGCTGACCATTAATGCGGCTAGTGTAGTGTTCAGACATCCCGCTCACTGCTTATTGACGATAAAAATGATGTCAGGTTAGCTGTATGAGACAAACAAAGTTTTTTACGTATTCGGGTTCGATGAAGTTCAACGGTTCGGTGAGTGATGAACAACAGATTTGCTATTTCTTTTGAAGTGAGACCAGTTCTGATCAACGAACAAACTTTCAGTTCGGTCGGAGTTAAATTTGGGTATTTCTTTGAAAGTGTAGAATTAAAATCCTGGTGAACGTTCTTGAATTGCTGTTCAAACATTTGCCAGTCATTTTCAGAATCTATCCCCTCTTCTATTTGCTGTAAAATTGTGTTTCTCATCGATTTTGCTTCCGCATCATCTTTTGTAGCTATAGTTCGAACCTCCTTTTTCAATTTGGCCAATAACTCATTCTTTTGAACAATTGTCATGGCCATTACTGTCAATTCTTTGTTTTTGAATTCCATTTCCTTAATTGCCTGCTCGATTTTGACCCTATATTCTTCTTTCTCTCTTCGGGCTTTTTCAATTTCAAAACTAGCCTGTCTCTCAGCAATCAACCGCTGTTTCTCTTGGCTAAACAATTCCTCTTTCAAATCTGAGTACTCTTTCAAAAAAGCGTGAGCTTTATGGTAGTCGCCCAATGCTTGCCATGAATTTGAAAGGCACTTGAGAACATAGATTTTCAGCGACTTCTGTTCGCTCCTAACTATACTTTGCAGAGCGGATTCAAACTTTTCAATTGCAGCTGGGTAATCTTTGTTATCATAATACAGTCTCGCCAAGTTGGCATAGGCGTTTGCTCTTAGTTCGTCAGAATTCAACTCTTGGCTGATTCGCAGTGCTGATTCAAAATGATTGTAGGCTTCATTAAACTTTGATTGATTTTCATACACTGACCCTATGTACAAGTTGATAAATGCTTCTCCGTATCTATTCCCAAGAGAAACGTGCAACTGCAATGCATTTTGTTGGTGAGAAAGCGCAAGATCCAGTTGATCCAGATATTCACATGCTTTACCCAAATTTGCCAGCACGTGAGCTTTTCCCGAAACATTATTGATTCTATCATTCAACTCAATGCTTCGATCAAAGAAGTCTTTTGCCTTATCATAATCATACAAATGCATATAAGTCGTGCCAATTCCATTAAGGTATACTGCCAACTCTGATGGATCTAAAGCACTTTCATCCTCATCCAATATTCTCAGGTAATACTCCAACGCTACAGAGTAGCTTCCCAACTTCAAATACACAGTAGCAATCGAGTTCAACGTTGCGCCGATGCGGACCTTGTCGCCCGCTTCTTCAAACATTTCCAACGCCTTCACCAGATGCTCGAGCGCTTGAGCGTATTCCCCCGATCGCAAATGAACCTCGCCGATGAGGCGGTGGCAGCGGGCAATGCCGATCTTGTTTTTACTCTTGTTGAAATAGGTCTGCGCCTCCGCTACATCGCTCAGAGCGGAGGGATAGTCGGTTAAACGGAAATGGCAGTTGGCAATGAAAAGCAGTGCAAAAGGAATGTTTTCCTTGTCGCGTATTTCGCGGTAGAGGTCCAGCGTCTTAGTGGCGAGTTCCAGTGCGCGCCGTGGGCTCAGCGGCAAGATTTTTTCCAGAAGTGCCAGTTCGCGATCGGCCTGCCCGGCCGCCGCAAACTCCGCTTCCAATTGTTCCAGTGTGTCGGACATATTTCTGCGTCAGGGTCTACTGCTGTTGATGACTTCGATCTGGTCGATCGGCCGCACGTTTTACGCCGCAATTACTGCGAACGGAAACTAATGCCGCGTACCGCACCTTTGTAGCCCCGTGCGCGCGCCATGCTTTTATCAGGCGCCGAAATATACGTCAATTAGCCGGATTCGACACTTTGCGACAGCCCAAGCACATCAAAAAAGCTACGGACTAACCGCGTTTGCGGATCACCAGCAGGCGCCCGCGGATGCGGCGCGGTTTGTCGACTTTTCTGTCCAGCGCCTCGGCCGTCCACTTGCCTTCGCCGTTGTTGATGAAATATCCGGCCAGTTGCTCAAAGGGCGCGCGGCCCGGGTCGGCGATAATGACCATGCGCACGTTGGCGTTGAGCGCGCGTTTGATCAGGCGCTTGAGCGGGTCGACCATCTCATCCCAGAAACAGATGTCCGCGCCGACGATCAGATCGAATTTTTTCAGCGCCGCAGTACGAATACCGTCAAAATCGGTTTCCATCGTGGCGACTTCCACCTTGTTTACCGCGGCGTGCAAATCCAGATAGGGAAAGACTTCTTCGTCGATGTCCGCACCTGTGACTTCCGCGTCAAACGCGCGGGCGCACCAGATTCCCGTCAGTCCCCAGCCGCAGCCCGCGTCGAGCACCCGCGTGCCCGACGGCATGCCTTCGCCGCGCAGGAAATCCATGATCAGCCAGCTCGACGTCCAGAATTTGTTGCCGTGCCAGGTGGGCGTGTGCTGGCGCTTTAAACGCCGCACTTCCGGATGCGCCGCAAGCAGCACTTTGATCCCGTATGCTTTTATCTCTGTTTTGGTTTGTGTCTCACTCATATTCTTTCCAGTCGCACGGTAAAAACGAAACCGCCAAGTTACGAAAAAGCCGCAGCGCGGCGGGCCCGGAACACAAAATCACATCGAATCGCATTCACAATTTCCAGCGATTGCGCGCTGCGCCGCCAACAACTCAAAGCACGTGAAATTGCACGCAGCCGAACACAAGTGTATCAAAAGCGGACACCTGCACCGCGAACAAGCTGCCGCATGTGCACAGTTCAGCGCTTCCGGATTCTGGCACGTTTGTTGATAACAAGCTGGTATATGTGTAAAGTTGATGGTTAGCCTCTCACATCTGCCCATGTCCTCTCCCACTCGCACGGGAGAGGACGCAGGGTTTTCAGGACGGAGGCGCCGAAGAAAGTTTCAGATCCAAATCGCGGTTCGCACTGTTGTTTAACGACGGTGCGATCCGCAGTGCCGAAGTGCACACCTCGGGCCCAACAAGTGAGCGGTGTTGGGCTTCTTGGTTTTAAACAGGTGGGTCGTTGAACAAACGCGGATTTCTCACTGCTGCCGCGCGCGGGACTTCTCTCCCGCTGACAAACAAGATGGGTTTTAAAGGGATTTATCAGGCAGCAATACCGCGAGGAATCACCAGGCGTTCCAGCCATTCAAACAGCAATTGAGCCAGAAGCGCCAGGCCCGCCGCCGGCACCGCCCCGCTGAAGATCAGCGCCATATCGTCCAGGCGAATGCCCGTCAATATTGCCTGGCCGTAGCCGCCGGCTCCAATCAGCGCACCCAGTGTCGCCGTGCCGATGTTAATGACCGCCGAGGTTTTGATCCCCGCCAGAATGGAACGCGCCGCCAGCGGCAATTCGATCTGCAGCAGTCGCTCGCGTGCGGGTAAACCCAACGCCAGAGCCGATTCGCGGATGTCCGGAGCGATGTCCGTCAGCCCGGCATGGGTGTTGCGCACGATCGGCAACAGACTGTAGAGGAAAAGTGCGGCAATTGCCGGAGTAGTGCCGATGCCGAGCAAGGGAATCATGAAGACCAGCAGCGCCAGAGAAGGGATCGTCTGCACAACGCCCACCAATGCCAGCAGCACCTGGCCGAGACGCTGATTTTTGGCCGCCGCAATGCCCAACGGCACCGCCAGCAAAACCGCCGCAAACATCGAAATAAACACCATGAAAATGTGCTCCAGCGTGGCGTTCCAGAGCTGTCCCCAGAAACTGCGCGTCTGCGCCCGCACCTCCATCTGCAGCACCGTCGCAGCAAACTCCGCCGCCACCGCGCCTTCGGGCCGACGGTCGATTTTCACAGCTGCGTTCATGGCGATCATCGTATCCGCCGGAATAGCTCCCTCGAACTGTTTAAGTGCGGCTATCGCAGCGGGATAGCGCTGCCGCAGGTCTTCGCGATAGAGCCAGACCGCCTGGTATTCCGGGAAGTAGTGCCGATCGTCCACCAGTGTCAGCAGATCGTAGTAGCGAATTTCGGCGTCGGTGCTGTACACGTCGATAACGTCGATGCTGCCGTCGGCGATGCCGCGGTAGGCCAGATCGTGATCCAGCCCGCGCACGTCGTCCTGCGGCAGATTGTATTCGGCCTGCAGTCCGGGCCAGCCGTCGCCGCGGTCCATGAATTCATTGCTGAAGCCCAGCGCCAGCTGAGGGTGGTCGCTCAGATCGGAAATGTTGTTTAAGCCCAGTTCGGCGGCGCGGGCGCGGCGCAGACCGAGCGCATAGGTATTGTTAAATCCCAGCGGCGCACTTTTGGCGACGCCGTACTCGGCCAGGACGCTGTCGAGCAGACGCGGATCGTTTATCTGGTGTTTGGCCAGAATTTCGCGCATGATCGTGCCGCTGTACTCGGGATAAGCGTCGATGTCGCCGCGCAGCAGCGCATTCCAGATGACGCGCGTGCCGCCCAGCTCGCGACGGTGTTCGGCTTCAACTCCCGCCTGGGCAATCGCCGCGCGGCCAATCTCGCCCAGGATCACGGACTCGGTAAACTTTTTGGACGCCAGTTTAACGTCAGCCGCCGTAAGCGGGACGATACATAACGCCAGCAGCACTAACAGCGCGCAGTTAAACAACTTCATGTGTCCGCCTCCCCGCCTTCGCCGCGCGCCAGTTTAAATTCTTCCAGCGGACTGCGCTGCGCCTGAATGAAATCGCGCACAAAGTCCTCGGCCGGATCTTCCAGCAGGGCGCGCATGGGACCGGCCTGTACGATCCGCCCCTGTTTCATCAGGACGATGCGGTCACCCAGATACGCGGCCTCGCCCAAATCATGTGTTACCAGCACGACGGTTTTGTGGAGGCGCGCAAAGATGTCGCGCAGGTCGCGCTGCAGGTCGCTGCGGATCATGGGATCAAGCGCGCCGAGCGGCTCGTCCAGCAGCAAGAGGTCAGGATCGAGCATCAAGGCGCGCATCAGGCTGACGCGCTGGCGCTGCCCGCCCGAAAGTTCCAGCGGAAAACGCGTCAGGCCGCCTGGCGGGAAGCCCGTCAGCTCGCAGAGTTCGGTTACGCGATGCTCGATCTCGTCAGTAGGCAGACGCAGGTGGCGCGCCATGATGTCGATGTTGGCGCGCGCGTTCAGATGCGGAAAGAGGCCGCCCTCCTGGATCACGTAACCAATAGTGCGGCGGCGCTCGGCAATAGCGGAGGGCGTCAGCGCCGCGCCGTCGATGCGGATCTCACCCGCGTCGGGCCGCTCCAGCCCCACCAGCGTCCGCAGCAGGGTCGATTTGCCGCAGCCGCTCGGACCGATCAGCACCGTCGTCGCCCCGGCCGGAACCATCAGGTCCACGTCCTGCAACGCGCGGACGCCGCCGAACTGTTTGCTGATGCGCTGTAATTCGATGTTGGGAGAAGTTTTCATTAATCGTTTTTCGGGTGGACTGCGGGATAGTCGGCGGGCGTAAGCGCCGCAAGGCGCATGTAATAATGCTCTTGCTCGCGGACTTAACAGGCGGCGCAATCAGGCGGAGCGCCCAACTGTTAACAAGCCGCACAACTCCGAATGTACGTTAAAAATATCGGACCGGCAATTCACAGGACGCCCGGGCGCTGCGAGGCATCGGACAGACTGAATGTTTAAGTGCCGGACTGAGCGCTCGTCAATGCCGCACACGGACGACTTTTGACTCGTTAAACAGCGGGGTTAACAAGAAAATTCAAGGGGAATTTTCAGGGGTATTTTTGGAAGCATCAGGCGACGTTTTTGCGCGCCCTGCCCTCTTTTGCGCGGCCGTTAACAGAATCTGCGGCATCCTCCGTTTCTGCGGGATCGTCGTCCGCCTGCGCTTGTTCGCGGCGCTCGTAGGGGCGAACGATCAGGCGTGTACCGCGGTCGTAGCTGAAATAATTCCATATCCAGTTGACGAGCACGACCAGGCGATTGCGGAAACCGATCAGGTACATGATGTGCACAAACATCCACATCAGCCAGGCGAAAAACCCGCTGAAACGCAGTTTGCCGACTTCCACAACCGCGCGGTTGCGGCCTACCGTGGCCATCGAACCTTTGTCCGTGTAGATAAATTGTTTCTGCTCGCGCTGCTCAAATCGGCGTATCAGGTTGTCGCCAAGGCGCTCGGCCTGCTGAATGGCGACGGGAGCGACCATCGGGTGCCCGGCCGGAAACACCTCCGTCCGCATCAGTGCTGCGTCGCCCACGGCGTAGATATTTTCCTGTCCCTCGACGCAATTGTAGCGGTCGACGCGCAGCCGCCGGTCGCCCTCGTATTCCTGCACAACCCCGTCCACACTGCGTCCCAGCACGCCGGCGGACCAGATCAGCGTTTCGGCGCGCAATTCGGCATTGGCATTGCAGTGGATAATCGGCCGCTCGTAGTCCTGCACGCGCGTGTTGAGCCAGACATCAACGCCCAGCTTGCGCAGGTCCTCGGCGGCGTGGCGCGAAGCTTCTTCGGACATGGTCGGCAGTACGCGTCCGGCGGCCTCGATCAGGTGAATGCGCATGCGGCGGATGTCCAGCTCGGGATAGTCGCGCGGCAGGATGTGTTTTTTCAACTCGGCCAGCGCTCCGGCGGTTTCCACCCCGGTCGGTCCGGCCCCGACAATCGCAAATGTCATCAGCGCTTCGCGTTGCTCCACGTCGGAACTCAGCAGCGCCTTCTCAAAATTCTGCAGAATCAGCGAGCGCAGGTCGAGCGCTTCGGGAATATTTTTCAGCCCCAGGCTGTTGGCGGCAATCGATTCAATGCCGAAGTAGTTGGTCTCACTGCCCGTGGCAATCACCAGAATGTCGTAGCGGATGTGCCCAATGCTCGTGTAGATCACCTGCGCCTGACTGTCCACGCGCTGCACTTCGGCCATGCGGAAAATGAGATTTTTCTGGTCTTTGAAGAGTTTGCGCAGTGGAAAAGCGATGGAATCCGGCTCAAGTCCGGCGGTGGCCACTTGATAGAGCAGCGGCTGGAAGGTGTGGTAGTTGTCGACGTCGAACAGCAGCACCTGCGCATCGGCATTGCGCAGTTTTTTGGCCAGCGTGATCCCCGCAAATCCGCCGCCGACAATCACGATGCGCGGCAGCGTCGTATCGGGAACGTTGACTTTCATGTCGCTCTCCTTCATTGGTGTCACAACCCACCCCAATGACGCATTTGATCGCCGCTCCGTGCACGTATCGGCTCTTTCGGAGCGCTGCGCTTTTCTTTTGTTTGTCAGGGTTGTATCAGCCGCGGGTCAGCGAGCGGAGTTGCCGTGCGCCGTGTTCAGAAGGACAAATCCGCCGCTATTACGCCCTGCCATTCAGGCTGCGGGTTCGTCTCCGGCATCCGCTTCGGACGAGTTTTCCGCTACGTCAATATGCACTTCACGCGGCAAAATTACGGTCACGGCCGTGCCGACATTTTCTTCGCTTTGTATGCGCACGCTGCCGCCGTGCAGTTCAACAAACGCCTTGACGATGGGCAAGCCGAGGCCGACGCCTGTTTCGCCGTCCGTCCCGAAGCGCTGGTGTTTGCCGAACTTCTTAAACAAATCGTTTTTAAACTTGTCCGGAATGCCGATGCCGTCGTCCGCCACTCGAATATTCACCGTATCCGCGCCGCTGTCAACATTGAACTCGATGACGATCAGTCCGCCGTTCGGCGTAAACTTGATGGCGTTGGACAGCAGATTGTTAATCACCTGAATCAGTTTGGGTTCATCGGCCACCATGTCGAGCCGCTCCGGCCCTAAAACGTTAAGTGCAATTGACTTGTGCGCCGCCAGCTGCTGGAAGTTGCCGATGATTTTGGAGATGACGCTCGAGAGGTCGATGTGATAGAGATTGAGGCCGACCTCAGTTGTCGACTCGATGCGCGTGATGTTTAACAGATCGTTGACGAGTTTGTTGAGGTTTTCAACCGTGTCGTAAATCGACTTGGCAAAGTCGCGCACGGTCGCTTCGTCGCTCGCATCGGGTTCGCTGTACAGAATTTTTGCCAGTCCCTTGATACCGGCCAGCGGGCTGCGCAGATCGTGACTGACGATCTGCAGGACGCGGTTTTTCTCCTCGTTTAATTTTTCAAGGCGATGATTGACCTGCAGCAGTTCAGCCTGCGAGCGTTGCAGATCGTCCTGCAACAATTTCATGGCCGCCAGATTCTGCACTTTGTACATCAACTCGTCGACATCGTAGGGTTTGACAAGATAATCGACGGCGCCCAGTTGCAGTCCCTTTTTGATTGAATCGGTTTGACGCAGCGCCGAAAGAAAGAGGAAAGGCGTGTGGCGCGCACGCGCAATTTTACGGGCTTCGCGCAGCACGTCGTACCCGTCCATTTCCGGCATCAGGATATCGCAGATCACCATGGTGTAATCGTGCTGCGTCAACAGTTCCAGACCGTCCTTGCCGAGCGCGGCCTCGTCGACGGTAATATTTGGTATCTCGTCTTCCAGGTCCAGTCGCAGCAACTTGCGGTTATCCGGCAGGTCGTCAATGATTAACAATCGCAGTGAAGGCGAGCTCATGGCTCCTCCTGATTCAGTCGAAATCGCAGAAAAATCACAACTATAGCGGCACTCGAATCAGTGATGCGAGATTCACGGTGCTGAATCGCTGTCCGCCGCATGTTCCGCCGCGCCCCGGCATACACGGCGCGGAACTACAGCCCGGCAGCCATTGGTCCCGATCCCGTTCCGGAAACGGTCGATGAGCCCGCCCGGCCGTCGGAAACGGGTGCAGAGTCTGCATCCGCCCGTACTTCCGTGCCATTGTCGTTTGCACTCTTGCGCTCGCCGCCGTCGGTCTCTTCAGCCACGGCGGCCGGTAAAATTACTTCAAACGTCGCGCCCCGACCAGGACTTGACTCCACCAGAATATCGCCCTGCATGCCCAGGCTCAGCCGTTTGGCGATAGCCAGTCCAAGACCGATGCCGCCTTTCAGCTGATCGTGCCGCGGATTGGCCTGTTCAAATTCGCCGAAAATGCTGCTCAGTTTGTCCGTGGGGATTCCCGGTCCGGTGTCGCTCACGGCCAGGCCGACGTAGTGCATGTCGTTGTGCCGCAGCGCGCGGAACGACAGCGTCACCGATCCGTCCGTGGTAAACTTGACTGCATTGCCGACAATGTTGTGCAGAATCTGGCGCAGGCGTTCCTCGTCGCACATGATCGGCTGGGAATTCTCCTCACGCAGAACCAACTGCAGCTTGTGTTCGTCGGCGGCCGGCGTCCACTCGTGCAGCACGGCGCGGCAGACGTTGACCGGATCGACGGCTTGAATTGTATAGCGGATGCGCCCGCTTTCGATCGAGGAATAATCCAGAATTTCGTTGATCATCTGCAGCAGACGATGGCTGTTCTGGTAGACGGTCTCGAGCGAATTGCGCCCGGCTTCGCCCAGCTCCTCGCCGGCGCGGCGGATGAGCCGACGCGTAAAGCCGATGATCGAGTTCATCGGCGTGCGCAGTTCGTGCGTCACGTTGGCCAGGAACTCGGACTTGGCGCGGCTGGCCTCTTCGGCTTCGCGTTTGGCGCGTTCCAGATCCACGTTCATGCGCTCGATTTTTTCCTTCTCGCGTCGCAGCCGTTCCTTCTGTTCCATCAATGCCTGAGTTCGCTCCGCCACGCTGCTTTCGAGCAACTGATTTCGCGCTTGTTCGCGGCGCACGCGCACGGCGGCCAGCAGGAAAATGAGCAAACCGCTCATCACGATCGAACCGGCGATAAACAGCGGTTTCTGCCAGAAAGGCGGCAAAATTTCAAAGACATGAGAGGCGGGTTCACTCCATTCGCGCCCCACAATACGCGCCCGCACCAGGAAGTTGTACTGCCCCGCCGGCAAATCAGGATAAGTGACGCTGCGCTTCTCCGTTACCGAAGACCACTCGCCATGCAGCCCTTCCAGGCGGTACTGATATTCCAGGTTATTAGGCTGGCTGAGACTCACGCCTTCAAAGTCAAAGGAGATGAAGTTTTCGCCGTAGTCCAACGAAGCGCCCTGCGGCAGCGTCGTGTCCTGAAAAAAGACCTTGATGCCCGAGATGTTGATCGTCGGAACGACGTAGTTGTCGAAATCGAGCGAGGACTGGTAGTGCACCGCGCCTCCAACCGTGCCGAACCATACGTCGCCGTTGTCCTGGCGGTAAATCGCATTGTCCAACATATCCATGCCGTAGAAACCGCTGCCGGGACCGTAGAAATACCACTCGTCCTTGTCGATGCTGTATCGATTCAGACCGGTTTCAGTCGACACCCAGAGCGAGTTCTGCACGCTGTCGTATATCACCGCGCGCAGGTTGTTCGACGAGAGTCCGTCGAGCGTCGCAAATTTCTTGAATGCCTTGTTGTTGTAAGTAAACAGTCCGTCGCCTTCGGTACCGAACCACAGACGACCTCCGAGGTCTTCCGTGATGGCGCGGATAGGTTTGAGGCTGAATCCCTGTTCGCGCCCGAATGTTTCGATGTCCTCACCGCGGATGCGCATCGCGCCGGCGTCCAGCGTGCCGAACCACATGTCGCCGCGCGAGTCTTTAAACACATCGGTGATCGCGTTGCTGGAAAGTCCGTCTTTTTTGGAAAATGACGTGATACTGCGCGTGGTGGCGTCGTAGCGACAGACGCCGCGTCCGCCGGTGCCGAACCACAGATTGCCGTCGTCGTCCGCGCTGATCGACAGCACATTCGACAGCGAACCATTCGGATCGGTGACAAGCTGCATCGAGGCGTTCTGCGGATTCAGTTTGTTAATTCCTTCACCGCGCGTCCCGATCCACAACATGCCGTTTTTGTCTTCGTAGATCGACAGCACGGCGTTGTTGGAGAGGCCGTCGGCCGTCGAATAGTGGTTGACGAGTTCGCGGCTGCTCCCGTCGTCGCTTATGGCAATTTCCGCCAGACCTTCTTCAGTACCGAACCAATAGTGTCCGCGGCTGTCAACCATGATGCTGAGCACGCGATTGCTGGGCAGTTTGTCATCCGTTGAATACACGGAAAATGCTTCCGAGTTAAGGCGGGAAACCCCGCCGCCCAGCGTGCCGAACCACATGTTGCCTTCGCGGTCCTCGGCTATCGACAGCACCTGATCTTCCGCCAGCCCGTTTTCTTTTTTGAACGTAACAAACATGCGATTGCCGGACTCGCCCGGACGATGCGTGCGCGAAACGCCGCCGCCGAAGGTTCCGGCCCAGATGCGGCCCAAACGATCCTCAAACAGAGTGTAGACAAAGTTGTGTCCCAGGCCGGACGAGGTGTTAAACACCTGCAGTTTAACATCGTCAAAGTCGAGATTCTGTGGCGGCTGGGCTACGCGCACAATGCCCTGGTCCATTGTGCCGATCCAGATTGATCCGTCCGACGCCTCAAGTATGCAACGGATGAGATTCGACGGCATACCCATCGATTTATCGAGCATGCGCGACCTGATGCGCCGCTTGCCGTTTTCCACCACTTCTTCACAAATACAGACGCCCTGCTCGGTGCCCAGCCAGAGCTGCCCCGTGGCCGACTGTTGAATGGCGAAAATGCCCATGCTGCAGAGGCCGTCCTCGGTGCCGAGCAGTTCCATTAACTGACCGTCAAGGCGCAGCAATCCACCGCCGAGGGTGCCAAACCAATACACGCCGTCGCGCCCCTGGTGCACCGAGCGGATGATTTCACCGCTTAACAATTCATCAACGTTAACATTGCTGTATTTGCCGTCTGCGTAGCGGCTGATTCCACCGTCATCGTGTCCCAGCCACAGCGCGCCGTTGCGATCAATAATGCCGGACTTGACGCTGTTGTTGCCGCCGCTTTGACCGGCAATCCGGTGGAATTTGCGTCCGTCGTACCGCACCAGGCCGTTGCCCGTGCCGATCCAGAGTATGCCCTGTTGATCGCTGAACATGACCGAGGCGGTTAAACTCGGCATGCCCTCTTCCACTCCGAAGGTCCGGAAGCGATAACTCTGCGCATCCACAACGCTGTTAAACAACAGCATTGCCGTGGCGCAGAGCACAGCGGCAAACAAAAAGCGCGGCGACAGCAGAACACGGGTTTTCATCGGGAGCCGGCAGCTATTCGTTCAATAATTGGCCGGGCGTGTTTGCGCCCGTTTTCTATGAAAATATTCCAGGTTTCACATCCGCAGACAACCGAGCCGGCGACGTAGAGTCCCGGGACATTTGTCTCAAAGTTGTCCGGGTTGTAAGTCGGCACCAGCGTCTCGTCGTCAAGCGCCACGCCGCTGGAACGGAGCAACTGTTCGTCGGGGCGGTAACCGATGTGTTTAATCACGTAATCGGCCGCGATTGTACCAACGCTCCCATCAACCGAATTGCGCAGTGTGATTGTTTTTGCGCCGATCTCCTGCACAACCGTATTGAACAGGGCCTTTATCTCGCCTTTGGCTATCCGATTGCGGATATCGGGCATAATCCAGTATTTGACCGAAGAACCAAGGTCGGCGCCGCGGTGCACCAAAGTAACGTCCGCCCCGTTGCGGAACAATTCCAGTGCCGTTTCCACTGCGGAGTTTCGGCCGCCGATAACACAGACTCTGGCACGCGTGTATTCGTAGGGCTCCTCGTAATACGCCCGCACATGCGCCTGGTCCTCTCCCGCCACGCCAAGCATGTTGGTATTGTCGAAATAACCGGTCGCCAGCACGACGTTGCGCGCCGTAAAAATGCCGTTGGAACTTTCTACCTCAAACAGATCACCGACGCGCCGGATGCCCAGCACTTTGCAGCGCAGACTGATATTGAGGTTAAAATAATCGACAACGCGGCGATAGTACACCAATACTTCGTTGCGATTGGGCCGTGTTTCGACGCAGGCAAAAGGCAGGTCGCCCAGTTCGAGGAGTTCCGGAGTTGAAAAAAAGGTCATGCTACGTGGAAAGCAGCGGATCGAGTCGGTCAGGGCGCCTTTTTCAAGGATGTGGTAACTCAGCCCGGCTGCGCGCGCTTCAATGCCGCACGACAGGCCGGTGGGACCTCCGCCGACGATCAATACATCGACAATTTCCTGCTTGTTTGTTGCCGCCAAAACGCTCTCTCTTCCGCTCTGCCTGATTAATCCAACGCCTAAAATAGAAAAATTGGCGTGAATTGCCGCTGCACAGGGTTGTGCGGGAGTCCGAAGAATCAGCGGCCGATCACGAGCGGAATGCTGGTACGCCCTGCTTCGCTTTCCAGAATCAGCGTGTACGCGCCCGAGGCCAGCGCCGCACAGTCGAACTGTTCGCTGTGTTCTTCGCCGACGGAAGAGGAGACTATTGAGCGCTCCAGAAGAACACGGCCGCGCAGGTCGACCAGACTGATTTTAACGCTTTGCAGGGACTTGAGCGCAGAGTATTTCAGGACAAATCGATCGCGGGCCGGATTCGGCGCCAGGGAAATCACTTCCAGGCCGGCTTGATTTTCTTGTTTGTCATCGATGTTGAGGACGGGATCGTCACCGAGCAGAGTCAGCGGGCCGACGACCGCGGAAACGGTCTCGACTGACTGCAGCCCCAGAATACGGATGTATCCGTTGAGCGTAGGTTCGTACTGCCCTGCCGTGATGCTCCAGCGCTGGCTTTCATTGGCGGCATTGAGCGAGGGGTGAATTGTCGACGTATCCGTTCCGTCGATAAACTGCAGGCGTACGCGAGACAGATATTCCGAGCGCCATTTAATATCTACCTGCTCGCCGATGACCAGAATATCGCCGGCCGCTGGCTCAAGCAATTCCAGCGTGGGCATGACTACGGTAAAAGGGCTGTCGGACTGATCTGAAACCTCGGTTTTCCCTGACTGGGACACGCGCATCTCGACCTGCTCTCCGGCCCAGATCGGCGTTACCGTCCATGTAAACTCGTCCGCTTCCACTCCACTGACAATCTCGGTCCATTCAGCGCCGCCCGCCACCCGCAGGTGAATATCGACTGCGCCGACGGCCCGGCGGATCCACTCAAATCGAATGGATGATCCGACCACGGCGGTTTCCCCTGCATTCGGGGTCAGAACCTGAACGCCGGCTTCAATCAGGACAAATGTTCCCCAGGTCTGATCAAATATTGAATCGTCGGAAGCATCCTCAACGCGCAAAATGACATTGGCATGAGCGCCGATCCCGGGCGGCGGACTCCAGGTCCAATTCCCGAGTGAGGCGTCGACGTCGCGTGCAATCTCGGTCCAGTTGGCGCCAAGATCGGTTGAATATGAAATCGCGACAGAAGAGACGCGAGCGGAAACCCACTGTATTTCCAGCTCCTCTCCCAACGGGTATTCGCTGTCGTCACCCAGTGGGGCGATCATGGAAATATGCGGATTGCGCGGCTCGCCGACGCAGTCGCCGCGGTTTGTCTCCGCACCGGCGCGGATGAGGCCGGCCACCGGCTCAAGAAAATTGACGCGCACTTCCCCGTTAAACAAATGGCAATAACTCATGATCGAGCCGGGCGCCGGCCGCGGTCCTGCATTGATGCACTGTGAATTGCGGTCCTGCCCGGAAGTCACGATCACACAGGTGTCGAGCGGATCGCCCCAAAAACACGAGTGTGTGTGCGGCGAACTGAAGTTGTGCCCCAGTTCGTGTGCCGCTGAGACGGCGTCCCAGGTGTAGGCCGGCGTCGGATAGTTAAACGTCCCGTAAATGCCGATCACGCTGTAGCCGAAATTGTTGTTGCACAACGTGCCAACGCCCGGCTGGCCCGGATACGCCACGCCGCCGATATTGCTGTTGCTGTTGACCGTTACCAATTGAACCAGATCGCGTTTAACGCGGCTGCGTTTGGCGCGCCAGTAATCGCGCACTTCTTCCAGCAGGCCGAATACATCGTCGCTGCCGGAATAGGGATCGTCCTCCGGCGCGCCGGTCCAGATATACAAATGTTTAAGGTAGAATGTAATGTTAACTTCCGACTCGTAGATATTGCTGATCATCGCGTACATGGCGCTAATGTACTCAATCTGGCGGTCGAGGTCGCGGTTAAACAACTCAAACACGGTGGCGTCGCAGTCAACCGCCAACTCTACTTCGATCAGTTTGTCATCCAGCAACAGCTCGTCACTGCTGTGTTTAAGTGCCGCGATTCCGTTTGAATGGTGATCCGGATGTTCGGTTCCGCAGCTGAACTGTCCGCCGTATGTGTCCGCCAGCGTCCGCGGTGCGTCCACCAGTCCGTAAAGCGAGGCGTGCTCCGCACCTGCCTGCGGCGCCAGAATAAACTGCCGCCCGTCGCCGTGATGAATAGCGGCAAACATACTGCCGCCCACCTGACTGACAAAAACAAAGGACGCATCATCGCCGATGATTTTACCGCGAAAGGCCTGCACGGCCGGCATGCGAACGCGGCGGCTCGAAGTGCCGTCGTCTGCAATCACTTCGGTATTGGCATCGGCAACCGATCGCACACGCTCAAGTCGGATTGCGCCATTCTGCTCAGGGGCAATCGGAAAGTGCATGATTTCGATCGACCTGAGCCCCGACAACTCCGCGGCGACCCGCGCCACGTCCACTTTAAACAATTGCTCACGGATTACTCCCTGCGATTTATTGACGCCGACGGACGCAAACGCCTCAGGAAAATCGCGAAACTCCGCGCTCGACGACGCCTCGCTATCCCGCGCACTGAGCCTTCCTGACGCGCTGACAAACAAGAAAATCAAGCAAAAAAGGCCGCCAAAGGAAAATCGGGTGTACATGCGCATCGCAGAAGTAGTCGAGTTCATAGTGTGTAATCCCGCCAGGCTGTAGAAATCCGAATGCCGTAATCAACCCCGCTCCGGGCGCTGCGTCGCAGACCGCCCGCCAACAAAAACGGCGATGCCGTTGCGGGACATCGCCGTTGAACACAGTCATGTTAGCTGAAACGCCACCGCCCTGTGTATCACGAGCGGCAGCGATTATCAGTGGATGATGGTCAGCGCTTTGACGAGCTGACGGCCGTCCATCGAGAGTCGGTAGTAGTAAACGCCGTCCGCAAATTGCGTGGCGTCGACCTCGGCCGAGAAGATGCCTGCGTCGACGTAAGCATCCTGCAGCACGGCTACGCGTTGGCCCATCGAGTTGTAGAGCTCGAGTTTAACGCGGCCCGGGCGCATCGTCGCGTAGTCGATCGTCGCAAATCCGGCGGCCGGGTTCGGCTGCGCATCGTCCAGACGCAGGCCGTAAGCGATAGGATCGCTGTCGTTCACCGACACGGGCAGGCTGTTGAAGCTGAGTGCGTCGACGTACCAGCCGTCGCGCTGACGGAAACCGTTGGAAATCAGCTGGAACATGATCATGACGGTCTCACCCTCGTAGTCCGCCAACGAACGGCGATCGAGAACCCAGGAGCTCGTGAGGACGTCGGTCGTCCACAAGTCGGGATGATCCTCCTGCTCGACGCCGGCGACAAAGTTCCAGGTCTGACCATAGTCATTGCTGACCATGATAAAACCGAAGTCATTTGTACCGCCGTCAATGATGCCGATATGTGCGAATTCAAAGGACGTGGTCGATGCGTCGATTTCAATCGGCGGCGTAATAAGGCGGCTGTCCGCCACATTGGAATAATCGCCGTCGGGAGAGTCGGTAATGCAGCTCGCGCCGTCGTAGGCCACGCTGTTTGTGTAGATTTCCCAGGTGCCGTTGGAGTAGAACGGGAAGGAACCGCCGTTCTCAAACGACTCGCTGTAATTCGCGGCGGGAATGGCCGGACCGGAGTAAGCGAGTATTGTATTGCTGGGCACGGAGGCAGTTTCAAAATCACCGCGTTTGGCTACCGCGCGCATCTCGACTTCGTGGAACTGGTTCAGCGCCAGCACGGAACCATCGACGAGTGCTTCCACCGTCGCGCCGAGTTCCAGCTGCGCCGGTTGGTCAAAGGTCGCAATCACATCGCCGCCTTTAAGCAGTTCAACGCGATTGTAGTCCGTAAATACGGAGCCGTCGATGCGCTCGGTCGGGTTGGTCCAGCGCAGCATGACGCCGGTTTCAACCGAAACACCGACGATGAGTTGCGGCGCTTTGGGTTCGCGTTCGCCGCCGACGGCGACGGTGAGCGTTACGGCCGGGCTGCGTTCGCCTGAAGCGTCTTCCACGACAATCATGTAGTCGTAGCTGAGGCCGTCTACCGCCGTTTCATCGGCAAATGCCTGCACGCCGGCGTCGACGCGGCCGAGTTCCTGGGCGTCGCCCTGACCGGCCAGGCTGCGCATGATCACGACGCTGAACGCGCCGAGCGGTTCGCCCAGCTGCGTTTCGGTCGGGTCCGTCCAGCTCAATTCAACGCGGGTCGGGTTTTCAGCCGGATTGTTGAGCATTTCGGCCGTCACCGGTTTAGGTGCGGTCGAGAGCAGCGCCGTGTAGGCATCCAGCGTTGTATAACTTCCGTTCGGCGCATTCGGCATCCACCAGCAAGGCAGGATGCGGCCGTTGAGGAAATCGATTGCAGTGTAGTCGCCCCAGTAGAAGTTGCCGACGCCCTGGTTGGACACGTCGTTGGAACCGTCGATGAACCAGGACTCGTCCGTCAGGCGAATGCGGCGGAACGTCTGCGCGCCGTCGGTGGAAATCGCCACATAAGCGTCCACGGCGGTATTGCTCTCGTCGCCGTTTTGCGAGGAATAATAGAACACGGCGATGTGTCCGGAGGTCGGGTCCACCGAGATCGACGGCATGAAGACGTCGTATGCGGTTTCGTTGTCGTCAACTTCAATGTGATCCGTCCAGGAAGCGCCGCCGTCGTCGGACCAGGTCAGCAGAATGTGCTGATCCGTGTCCGAGGGACGCACGCGACCGCTCTGTACGATGTAGATGCGACCGTGGTTATCGCCGCCGCTCACGTCGACTTCGATGGCCGGATAGGACGAGATGCGCATGTTTTGTTTGTCGGCCAGAGTAAAACGGCCGCTCTCCGAGTTGCGGACGCCCGTCGTCTGGACGGTCTGTGCAACCTGAGCACTGCTCCAGCGCCAGGTTTTACCGCCGTCCGTCGAGGCGTTGAGCATGGCGTTGGTTTCCGTACCGTTGCCGGAGCGCCACGTCACGTAGAGTTCGCCGTTGGGGCCGATCGCCGCCAGCGGCGACTGAATGGAACCGCCGGAACCGTTCGAGGGAACAACTGTCGTGCTCCACTCTTCCGGGTCGCCGCCACCGTCCGTGCGCGCCAGCATGATTTCATTGCTGCGGCCGGGATTGCGGTCAAAACGCGTCCAGACGATGTAGACATTGTCGATCAGCGACGAACCGGCGCGGTCGTCGGCCGTGATCAGGAATTTGTCGTCGAAAATGTTGTCTTCGGCAAGATTGAGCGTGACCGGAATCGCTTCGGCCCAGGACTCGCCGCCGTCGTCGGAATACGAGACGAAGATGCCGTTGTCGCCCTCCAGATCGCCGGAGCTTGTCTGGGTTTTGCCCCAGACGTAGAAGGCGCGGCCCTGCGAGTTGAAGTCGATGCCGGGATCAAAGTTGGTGGCGCGCTGGGGAAACTGATCGTTGATCAATTCCGCGGGCACGGCGGGCAGGCGTTGTTCATCCCAGGTGCGGCCGCCGTCCTTGGTAAAATAGGCCACCATGAAGTAGTTGCCGGATGAGTTGAAACGCGAGTCGTTGGAACCGGCGATGGCGTTGAGGTTATTCGTCGGGTTGATCGAAATCCAGGTTTCGGCCTGGTCGAGGTTGACGGGCGTCATGTTGACGACTTCAACGCCGGCTTCGCTCATCAGAATGCGCTCTTTGGGCGCGGAATACTTGTATGCTTCGGGCGGATATTGTTCCGGCACGAACTTGAGCATGCCACGCTTCTTGCGAATATTGGGCGGTTCTTTCACGTAATCGACGTCGGCGTCATACGGAAAGACCGGCCATTGCCTGTTGTCATTTTGTGCCCAAAGCGAGGACGCCGTCATAGCGGCGAACACAAGGACCAGGGCAGAAATCAAACTGCGCTTCAACATAGATTTTCGGCTCGGGATGATTATTGAATGTTTGCGTTTATTCGATTGTATACTGTTTCAACATCGGCATCGCCGTCGACTTCGCAAATAACACCGCGTCCGTCATAATAGTTCAGGACCGGTTCGGTGCTCTCGCGGTAGACCTTGAATCGATTGGCGATGATGTCCGGTTTGTCGTCCGGCCGGCCGCGTTCGATCAGGCGTTTGGTAATGACTTCTTCATCGACTTTGATATTGATAACACGATCGACCGACTGGTTGCGTTTAGCCAGGATTGTGTCGAGTTCGCCGGCCTGATAGAGGTTGCGCGGGAAGCCGTCCAACAGTGCGCCCGCTGCGAACGCCGGTTTGTTGAGCGTCTGTTCCACGATGCGCATGATGACTTCGTCGGGCGCCAGTTCGCCGCGGTCGGCGTATTGGGCGGCCAGCAGGCCGTCCGGCGTCTGCTCGGCTTTGGCTTGACGCAATGCGTCGCCGGTAGAAAAGTGCGGCAGATTGTTGCGTTCCACCATAAGGGCGGCCTGCGTGCCTTTGCCGACACCAGGAGCTCCAAAGAGTATGATAAACATAAGCACCGGAATGGGTTACGAATAGTCCGCCGCACGGAACACTTCCCTGCTCCACTGCGCGCGAATCGCATGGAGCGCACCGCATTGAAACTGTGTTGGTAGCCCGAGGTAGCGGCGGCAACGCGCCATGCGTTATGGCGTACAAAAACCGGAAAATACCACTATCGGCCCAAATGACCAAAGCAACGGTACGTCAGATTTGCACGTCGACGATGCTGCCCAGAAGGTTGCCGGCAGCCACTGAAAAGGAGCTCAGGACGCCGCCTGAGGTGTAGTACTGGAAGGTCTTTAACAGGCGCGCGTCTTCGGGAAAGTCCCGTGAGAAACGACGGCGCTCAAGGTAGTTGCTCAACGACGGGGCCGGTGCGTCCCCTGCAGATTTCTCGCCGCCGCGGGCGCGTACACTGTCCAGCTCGGCCTGCGCCGCGGCAAGTTCGCGCCTGCCGTTGCGGAGCCGGTCGGCCAGCGCGCGTTGGTCTCCCTGCGATTCGCCGAAGCGCTCGCTGTCTTCGCGCACGCGCTGCAATTCGGCTTCGTAGCGCAGCACATCGCGGCGCACGCGCTCCAGGCGCGCGATCGCGCGTTCCTCCGGAGACTCACTGCCCCGGACGAATCCGCTTTGTTCGCTATAGCCGGCAACGACGTTGACCATGTGCGCCACGCTGTGCGCCGCATGAAATGCATGCGACCGATAAACGGTACGGCACAGACCGATAACGTCGTCCGCTTTGCACTATGCAAAAGCGGGTACACGGTATCTTCACCCATTCGCAATCCGTCGCCACGGTCGCGTACAGGCGCCGGCGGCAGGCTGTTGTCACGCAGGCCCGCCGTCGATTTCATCTTCTTTTGGGGTTAATGCCGTACCATGAACATAATACCCCGTTGGAGTATCGGCCCCAAAAATCGAATCTTTAACACAAAAGCCCGGCAAAAAGCCGGGCTTTGTTGAAATACTCTCGTCGGTAGCGGTATGACTTTCCGCCCTATTTGATCATCAGGGCGTCGCCATACGCAAAAAAGCGATACTCTTCCTTCGCGGCCAGCTTGTAGGCGTCGATCAACGTGTCTTTGCCGGCAAACGCAGCACTCAACAGCATGAGCGTTGATTTGGGCGGATGGAAACCCGTGATCAGGCGGCTGACGATTTTAAACTCGTAGGGCGGATACACAAACTTGTCGGTCCAGCCTTTGTTCTGTTTGACCGTGCCGCTCGTCAAAACACTCGATTCCAGAGCGCGCGTCACGCTGGCGCCGCAGGCAAACACGTTGCCTTTCGCTTTGAGCGTGCGATTGATCAGCTCTACGGATTCCTTGGGAATCTCAAAATACTCGGAGTGCATTTTGTGTTTGGTCAGGTCTTCCACGTCGACCGGCTGGAACGCACCGTAGCCGATGTGCAGCGTGACATACGCGATGCGCACGCCCTTTTTCTGCAGCTTCTTGATGATGTTTTTGGTGAAGTGCAGGCCGGCCGAAGGCGCGGCGATTGAACCGGTTTCCTGGGCGTAGACGGTCTGGTAGGTGTCCTTGTCCAGCTCGCTCGGCTCGCGCTTGATGTACTCAGGCAGCGGCATCTGGCCGATGCGCTCGATGATTTTGTAGATGTCGTCTTCGTAGTTGAAGCGGACGGTCCGACCGCGCGAAGTCGTGTTGTCGATGATCTCGCAGTAGAACTTGTAGTCGTCAAAGTAAATTTTGTTGCCGATGCGCACTTTGCGTGCAGGATCGACTATCACGTCCCAGATTTTGTCTTCGGCTTTAAGTTCACGCAGCAGCATCACTTCGATGTTCGCGTTGGTTTTTTCTTTTTTGCCGTGGAGCCGCGCGGGGAAAACGCGCGTGTTGTTCAGGACCAGGCAGTCTCCCTTGCGGAAATAGGAAACGATGTCGCCGAAAGCCTTGTTTTCCGCTTCGCCCGTTTCGCGGTCCAGCACCATAAGTTTGGAGGAGTCCCGGGGATCGGCTGGATAATTTGCGACAAGATTTTTAGGGACGGTATAGCGAAATTCAGATAATTTCATGGAGAAAACCCCGATCCAATATTACGTGAGATGTTGTGTCCCGGATCCCGGTCTACAGATCAATCAAGGACGAAGCTGCTGCTTTAGTACAGTCTTACCCGGGAACCTGATGTACTACGACAAATTGCCTTATAGAGGAACCATGCACGGCTTTATTGTCAAAAATTGCATGCACGATGCAATGAAAGGACTTTAATGCGCGCAGATCACCGCTCTTCCGTCATTCCCGCAAATTTTGGTTCGGACTTTTCGCACAGCGATACTTTCATACCGCGATGATTCCTGTTTATCTCGTTACCGGTGCCCTTGGAAGCGGTAAAACAACTTTTCTGCGAAATGTTCTTTCGCGCCCACTGCTCGACGGAGACAGCGCCGTCATAGTCAATGACTTCGGCGATCTGATGTTCGACGGCCTTTTGCTCGGCGATCAGGGTAAGGACATTGTTGAACTTCCTGGTGGATGCATCTGTTGTTCGGCGGCGGATGAATTCCGCGAGGTGGTTCGCCGCGTGCTCGAACGCCGACCGGCACGGCTGTTTGTCGAAGCTTCCGGCATAGCCGAAACGACCCCTTTCCGCGACGACCTCTACCTGATAGGCCTGCCGGCACAAGCCACGATCTGTGTTGTCGACTGCGCCAACTTCGACGCCATGCAGGCCGCTCTGCCAAGTGTTGATGAACAGATTTCCGCCGCCGATGTTTTCTTGCTGTCGAAAACGGATCTGGCCGACGCGGGCGCAATTGCATCGCTGGAATCGCACGTGAGACATCGCCGACCAAATGCATTTCTGGCCCGACTAAATCATGGCTATTTACCTGCCGCTGCGCTGCAAATACTGTTCGCTACACACAGCGACTTTGTACCGGCAGAAACGGGTAATCCTCGTTTGTTTGACCACGGCGTTTTCTCCTGTATTGTCAGCGTGCCGGAAGCGGTCGGTGCGCAGGCTGTTGCGCACTTTCTTGACAACCTCCCGGCGCACGTCGTGCGGTGCAAAGGCGTGCTCACGGTGCGCGGCGAACATCCCGCCTTCGTGGCCGACAAAGATTCCGCGACCAGCAAGTTCTTCGTCAACGCCGTCTGCGGCCGTTGGGAGTCCGTGGCCCTGGACGCCGAAGAAAGTCCGGTCGCGCAATCCGGCGAGCTGCTGCTGATTTACACCCGCGACATCTACAGCGAACTGGAGTCGCACACAGCGCTCCTGCCGCGGGCATCTCTACAGCGCGGTCAACTGCAGCGCGAACACAGAAGGTCCGATGACGACGACATCTGATATGTCACCCATTTTTGCACTTTCGGGGAATCCTCCGGTTGTATATTTGTTGCTGCGGCCATGCGCCTCGGTCGCGAGTCCCTTGTCGAACGACTACTCCCGGTCATTCCAGATCGGAGTCAATGAGCATTGTTTATGAAAGTCTTACTGCGACGCAGCGCCGCTTCCATCCAGCTTTTACTTACCTGCGCACTCACAGCACTGGTGACGGGAGTTTCCACCGGCGAGCTACGGATGCCGGATTCACAGATTGCAACGGACTGCGCCTGCGGCGCCGATCACGGAGCGGAAGCCGATGGTCAGGTCCTTCCTCCGCCTTTCCGCAAGTGCGGTTTTACCAGTTTTACCGTCAAACGCATGCAGGATATTCTGGCGGGCGGGCAGCAGGTGCAGATGCGGCGCATCACGCAGTTTTCAACGCCCTCACCTTCCGGTCGTTTTCTGATTCACTACGATGTGGACGGCGTCGACGGCGTGGCGGACATTGATGAAAACAACAACAACGTGCCGGACTATGTCGACTCAGTCGCGTTTTACTTTGACCACGCCTGGCGCGTGGAAGTGGATGAGATCGGATTCGGCGCTCCGCCGGCCGACGGCAACAACGGCGGCAGCGCCGCCTATGACATTTATCTCGAAGATTTAGGACCGCGCGGCATCTACGGCCTGACGGTGCCGGAGAGCTCCGCGGGATCGGGCGGGCGTTTTGGCCGTTTCACGACCTTTATCATTATCGACAACAATTTCAGCCCGCTCGACAAAACGGGCGACGGCGTCCTGCAGCGGCAATCGTATTTTGAGAAGGGCATCCGCGCGCTACGGGTAACGGCTGCGCACGAGTTTCACCACGCTATTCAACTGGGCGCATACGGCAGCGTGCAAAGCGAGTGCTCCATTCACGAGTTCAGCAGCACCTGGGCCGAGTTCCGGCTGCACCCCGACGTGTATGATCTGGAGCAATTCATCCCCAGCCTCTTCCGCAATCTGGACAAATTCAATTTCGGCAATAACGACTGCGACGTGGGCTATCACTACGGCGTTTTTGCGCAGATGCTGCAGTCGCGCCTGGGCGACGCGGCGATGCTCAACACATGGGCTGCGGTGACGAACTCCAACAACGGCTATGACGCATTGGACGAAGGACTGCGCATTCTCAACTCCAGCCTGGCCGACGAATACTGCGCGTTCTCCGACTGGTTGTATCACACCGACTATCGCGATCGCGGCGAAGAACTCGTGCGCGGATCGACATATCCCCTCGTAACTTTTCACACCGTCGAACGCTTCAGCGAGCCTTCGATCAATCTGAGCGGCGGTCTGAAACCTTTTGAGCAGCGTTTTATTCGCCTGCTGTTTCCGCAGAGCGAAGCCGAGACGCCGGACACGGTCGACCTGGCGCTGGTCAATCTGGATCTGCTCAACGCCGGCGAAACCGACGATGCCACTGTCGCCTACTCCGTGATATGCACTTCCACGCCGCGCGAAGGCGCCGAACCGATCGGCAACACGGGTTACTACCTCTCCGTCAGCTCCGACCGCGAAAACCTCTTTTGTTATTCGAAGTATCTCAACACCGGCGTGTTAACAAATGCGCCGCCGGCCGTCTTCCCGAATCCATTTGTCGTCGAACGCGACGAACAACTGTTTTTCCCGCTGCAGCCAAATATCGACGTCGATGTACAGAGCGCCGTCCTGACGGTTTACGATGCCGCCATGGCAATCGTTTATTCCGACGAGGCGCCCCTGTCCGTGGAAAACAACCTGCGCGTCGTCGCATGGAACGGCCGCACGGCACTGGGCGATCAGCTTTCCAGCGGCGTCTACATCTACACGCTGGAATACAAGGACAGTCAGAGCGCCGGCAAATTCCTCGTTAAACGCACTGAGTAGACCTGAATTCCCGAGACTTCGATCCCTCTGACAAACAAGAGAAAGCCGCCATCCAGAGGATGAGCGGGTAAGCTGTACCGGTTCGGTTTGGGCGATGTGACGTATATTTGTGCGGAGACAATCTGCGTGGAGACAGCGGCCCGAGATACTATGCCCGACAACGACGGTACCCGACCTGCAATTGAGTTAAACGCACTGAACCTGGCGCGACAATTCCGGCGGCGACGAATTTTCAGCGGTATTAACCTTGCGCTGCGCGCCGGGGAGTCGCTGGCGATAGTCGGTGCAAACGGTTCGGGTAAGTCGACGCTGCTCAAAATTCTTGCGTTGGTGCTCTCGCCCACGGAGGGAACAGTTGAGTATCGGCTGGGCGGCGCGCCGTTATCCGCGGACAAAGTCCACGCACACGTGGGGTTTGCCGCGCCCTACCTGCGACTGTACGAAGAATTTTCGGCCGGCGAGCACCTCGAATTGACGGCTTCTCTGCGCGGCGACCATTGCAGCAAATCCGACGCCGAAGCGCTGCTTCACCACTGCGGTCTGGATCCTCTGCGGCGCGAAGCGGTGTCCGCTTTTTCCTCCGGCATGCAACAGCGACTTAAACTGGCGACGGCAATTCAACACAAACCGGCCGTATTGTTTCTGGACGAACCGAGCGCCACGCTGGACGAAGCGGGCGTGGGCGTGGTACAGAAGATCGTGATGGAACAGACGGCACGAGGCGGCAGCGTAGTAATAGCCACCAACGACACGCGCGACAAGGCGATGTGCGAGCGGGTGTTGAAGTTGGAAGAGTTTACGAGTTAACAAAGGACACATCGCGGAAACATTAATCACCTTCATCAATCCTGCCGACTCAAATTGTTCAGTCGGCCGACATCAGTCCACTACAACAAGCACTCTGTTAAACAACTTTACACCGACTCTCAACCGCAGCACATACACTCCTGCCTTGACAAAATCCATCTTGTTCGTCACGCGGTTCAAACCCTGTGGGAATTCGTGCTGAAAGACTTGTTTAACCAACGCGCCGCGCATGTCGAACAGCTCAGCTGTCACAAGTCCCTGAGTCTCAAGTGTGAAGTTTAGTGTTAAGTCGCCGGTCGTCGGGTTTGGAGACAGTGAGAAGTTAAACTCAGGTTTGTCTGGTTCGGAAGTGTTGATTCCTGTCGCGGTGTAAATCGATTCTTTGGTGCGGTATATATCGCCTTTGTTGGTTCCGCCGTAGAGGTATCCCAGCGAGTCGACACATAGCGAATAGAAGCCGAAGTCGGGATTGTTGGGATAAAGATTTGTCCAGGAATCGCCTTCGTCGCTGGAATACCAGATTGTTCCGGCTGCTGAGCAGATGAAGTTGTCATAGCGGTCGACGATCATTGCGAGGATATTCCCGCGCGGATAGTTCGCCGGCCAGCCATTAAAAAATTCCCAGTTTTTCCCGGCATCTCGGGAGCGAAATACAGAAGTTTCCGTTTCATTCGTTCCTACCAAGATTGTTCCCCCGGAATTAATTGCCATCGAAAGCGGGTCCCAGTTAAACTCGCCCAGCCCACCCGGCGCGTAGATATTGTGACACTCGTCGTCTCCGTTGCGCAGGACAAAGAGACCTTTCCAGCGCCACGAACCCCAGAACACATCGCCATTGGGATGCAGTGCAATGCACATGCTTTCCGCACCATTGCTGATGAAGTCACAGACTAACTCCCAGCTTGCTCCACGGTCGTTTGAAACCCACGTTCCATCAGCTACAAACTGACCTTTATAGCGTCGTTGCATGGCAACATACAAAGTGCCGTCATCCTTTTCGACGAAGTGATAATACTCGATTCTGGGAATGTCATGTTGATCGTGCGTGTAGGTGGCCCAAGATTCCCCATTATCAGCAGAAAGAAACACTGAATCACGTCCGCCGACCAAGATGGCACCGTCACGAAGAATGGTGACGCCCGGTACAATGCCGAAGTCGGAAATCGGGACATGTTTCCACGAAGTTCCGGCATCGTCGCTGCGCCATAGTCCCGATCCGGTGGCCGCAAAGATCGTTCCGTCATTCGCCGCGATGTTTGCGACATAACGAAGATCGCGTTCTATATTTTCCGTCGTATTGATCCAGAAATCTTCATCGAATGCATGAAGCGTACCGAGCGACAGTATGAAATTCGCTGCGAATATTGCGGCAAACATTTTCATGGCAACGTTTCCACGGTTAGAATCAACCGGGGCACATGCCCCGGTTGCTCCAATGTACAACATACAATTACTCGATAAACATCAATTCGGACTGGCTGTGACCGCCGGCTGTCTGCATGCGGCAGAGATAAACACCCGGCGCATACGCTTCGTTGCGAAACACCAGTTCATGACTTCCGCTTTCCAACCGGCGGTCTGCAATGACGGCCACAATACGACCCTGCATGTCGGCAATTTCAATGCGCAGATGCTGCGGCGAACCGACTTCGACCCGGATTGTCGTTTTGTCGCCGAAAGGATTGGGCGAAATACCACTCAGGCGGCAATCACTCCGATCAACGACCGGCCCGGTTTCTCCTGCGCGTTTGGCTTGCTGCAGCGGCGGCGTGCGATAACGTTCCAGGTCCTGATTGATCTGTCCGTTCCATGCCGCCATTTTACTGTCATATGCCGCCCCGTGCGTCTGGCCGCACTCCAGCAGATCGAGTTTCTTGAGCCGCCAGCCTGCCAGCATCGAGTCGGGTGAAGACGGCACGGACTGGCAGACAAGTTCAAAGGCAATGCGCGCATCGGGATAACGGCGTAGGTGCTCAAGGATCACGCCGTCGAGCAGCATCAGGCCGCCGCGCAGCAGTGTGTCGTTCGCCACTGTCGTGTCGGCCGCCAGGATCGTGCCGATCCAGCCGCGCAAGGTATCCAGTCGCTGTTCCGTTGAGTCGCCCTTCAGCGCTGCGCGGAATGTATCTTTCGCGCGCGTGCGCCGCACCGTCGGCAGCAGCGTCGGGTCGGCCAGGTCGTCCAGCGCGCGGACAAAGATCGAATCGGGTGTATTGTCCATCACCGGCCCGAAGGGATTCAGACTGCCCAGTTGCTGCAGTTCGGGCGGCGACGGACAGGACTGAAAGTCTTCGTCCGTAGCGCAGCCCATCGTCGATTCACTCTGATCGAGCTGGTCGCCGAGCACCTGTACCAGCGGGCCACGGCGCACATTGAACGTACCATCGGGATTGTTCCAGCGATTTGATGTGACCAGGACCATTGCGAAATAGTTGGCATCGATGTGCAGATCGGTTTCGGCTGCAAAGTTGTTCAAGCCGCAAGGCGGAATCACACTGCCGTAACTCTGCATGTGAGCATCTCTTCTCATAAGATCAGAATCAAAGAACTCACTCTGTGGTTGGTTTCGTGGCTGTACAACAAACACATTGCGGCCAAACTCATCAACTTGCCCAGGGTTTTCGTTCGGCCGCAGATAGATCGTTCCACCATCGGCGTTGACGCCCTCCATGAAGAAGTCAAGGTGGCTGCCGCGCATCCAGACGCGGTCGGCCGAGGTGCCGATGATGCCCGAGTGAATGTTGGCATAGGCCGCGTCGTAGACGCGCGATTGCGCCGTGGCGGTGTAGGTGCCGCAGCGCCAGACGCTTTGCGCGGTATTGCCGCATTCAAAACTCTCCGAGCGCGGCCCGTTGATGTGTATGAAGTTGTCGACGATGTCGGCCCTGTTGCCGGTCAGGTCGACGGAGCCGGCGTCGATCGTTCGAATTCCAGCTTCGACGGCGCGAAAATTCGAGTTGTGCAGTGCCAATGATTCAAGATTCATCGAAAACAATCCGTGGAATTTGTACTCCTGAAGCATGCGGTTGCTGGAGTTGTCGTCCTCTCCGTCCTCATCGGCAAACTCACAATCTTCAAATCTTGCGTTAAGCGCAGGCGGCGGCGTGATCGGATCGCCGTCGCCGGGCCAGTAGTTGACCTCCACCAGGTTCTGCCAGGGCATGTTCAGCGATCTGGCGGCTGTGAAGCTGCAATTGCTGACGGTGTTGATGCGAATATTGATCGCCTGGACGGCCACATTGGAAAAAGCGGCGTTCTCAAGGCGCAGCCCGGACGCGGCGATGTCGTCAATGTCGCCTTTGGCGATGAGACGCGCGTGGTCTACGACGCCGTCACAGAGCACGTAGGGATTGGCAAGTTCAACTTCGGGAAAACGACCGGTCACGCGGGCGAGATTCCCGGCCTGACCAGCCACCGTCATGTGCCCCTGACACTCATTGAAGTAGTCCGGATCGCGTAGAGCAAGGTGCGCGCCCGCACCGACCACAAACTCACCGTCGGCCTCCACGCGGAAATGGTCCAGACTGACGACGGCGTTTTCACCAATCTCTACGCGGCCGCCGGGAAGGACGTAGATATGTGTAAAGAGGTCGACGTGCGCGCCGGGCTGCACAAGCAAGGTCGCACCCGCATCGATCACGACCATGCGATCAAAGTGCGTGCCCGGATCGCGCTCGATCCGCGAGCCGTACATCATCTCCAGCGTGCCGCCGGGTTTGACAAAGACATCGCGGCCGCCGCTCATCGTGATCTGCCCGCCGGGGCGCATGCGCATCCAGCCGCGCACAAAGACCGCACCGCTGTCCTGCATCCGCACATTGCCGAAAACCTCACAGACGTTGGCCTGAGCAGGACCGGCCATCAGGCAGCCGTTTGTTCCTTCGTCGCCGCGCACGATCAGATCGCCGACAAATGTATCGCCGCTCAGCTCGACATTGTCGAGCATGCCTTCGGCCACGATCTCGCCGTCGCCCGTGGTCGTTATTCCGTTGCCGCCGGTCGGCGTGCCCGACGTAACGATGCCGTCGATGGCCAAGGTGGCGTCGCCCGGCACGGTCAGCGTGACGCCGCTGCCGTTGAGTTCGGTCACGCCCTGATTATTGTGGTTCTCACCCGGCAGACTCGCGCCGCCCGCCTCGTAGAGGTCGAGCACTTCACCACTCAGGCCGTTGCCGTTGACGTCCTCGTTCGCGCCTTCCCGAAACCACGCGCCCATATGCATGATGCGTTGTCCGAGCGGCCCTCGTTCGTCGTTGTCAAATGGCAGCGTTACTGAAGCGGTGTAACGTTGGTCGGCCTTGAGCGAAATGGTGTGTGCCACGGCACGGTAAGCATTGACCTTGCCGAAGCCCATGCGCTGCGCCCAGCTACGTCGCCGCGGATCGTTCGCCTGCTCCAAGTAGTCGAACTGAATCAGCTCATCGTTGCCGTCGACGCCGGAGAAATAGTCCCCCTCGACATTCGGATCGCCGTCGCTGCCGTCGCAGCGCGGCCATTGCGGTCCGATGTTGCAATAGTCCGGCAGTTTGTCGGCTGTCATCGTCAGCACGTCGTGGACGCGGCGCTGCACGTCGGCTCCATTGAGCAGATCGCCGTTTTGATCATGCTCAAGATCAACTCCCGCCCAGCGATCGACCGCCAGCATGAGACCCACAACGCCGGAGACGACGGGAGCGGATTGTGAAGTTCCTGAGGAAAATATTGCACCGCCGTCGTTGGCGGCAGGCGTCGTAATGTACTGCCCAGGTGCAGCCAGATCAAGAAAGGCCCGGCGTTTAGCCTCCAGTCGCTCCGTGGGATCACTGCTCAGATTAAACTTGTCTTTTCCCGGCGAAAAATTCCAGTTGTCGATGAAAGTCTGCGAGCCACGAAACAACCAGCCATTGTTGTAGTCACAGGCGGCGGCGCTCAATCCGGGATTACAGAGCGGGTCCTGGCACGGCGAGGGGCCGCCGTCATTCAGCGCTCCGACGGCGATAATTCGTACGTCGCGCGACGGATCGTTCTGCGCGTCGGGATCGGCATATACGTGTGCCGCCGGCCTGGACACTCCCGGATACCAGGTGCGTCTCTGTTCACCGTTGACCTGGAAGTTGCGCGGTATGCCACACTGGCCGTTCTCATAGTCGCGTGCATTGCACGCGCCGGACACCACGACGATGCCGGCGTTGATGGCCGGAAGAAAATTCTCGGCGGTCACGCTGAAGAGGGGAGGTAACTCAACCGAACCGATGCTGGCGTTCAGGACGGCCACAGGCTGCAGTTCGTTATTCTGTTCGAGATCGGTATCAAGTTCCAGGATCTTCGGACCCAGTGTGCCGATGGCATGCAGCGCCACGCCGCGACAGGAATGCGCCACACCGAGCATGCCTGTACCCGGCGTTCCGTCGTCGTTGTTACCGGCGGCGACGGCCAGCGGCAGCGTCGTCAGGCCGTGGCCGCCGCGGCGGTCCACACTGGTCTCCGACCCGTCGCCCCTGTGTGCGGCGTCGACCACAATAAATTGGCCGGACTGTTGCGGCGTCGTACGTAGCGGGAGGTCCGGATGATCAAAATCGTCTGCTCCCCAATAATCGTAGGCTGCAATCACGACATCTGGCGCGCCGGTCGAGAACTTCCACGCCAACGGCGCTTTTATGTCGTACAAATGCCACATCCACCCGCGTGAATGAGCATGATCGGAATGCTCCCGATTCTCCGGCGTTAACTGAATTTCACTGAAAGGTATGCCGGGCGTCAATCCGCGGTCGTTCGGCAACCACTCCTCCGGCGGCGTCTGAGAACTGACTGAAAAAGTACCACACATTGACAAACAAAAAGTCAAGAAAGCGAGCCGTGGCAAAGCAGTGCCGCGGCGCTGCAATAAGAGCGTCGAGTTTTGTGACATGATATGTTTAAGTTTAGGTAGTTGTTGAAATTTCGATGACTCGATTGAACAGGAAGTCGATCGTGAGCGTGCGCGTGGATGACGATCGGTCGTGTAATGAAACGACAAGTCATCGTGTAATTAAGGCGAAAGGCCTTATCCCCTTTGTTTAATGCAACATGTTAATTGGTGGAACGGGGTCGGCAGAAGTTCATCGACGAGGTGATGGACAACATACCACCCGGATCAGTTAAAACCGGGTTGAATGCTGAAGGTTACTTAACCAGAGAATATCGCCAGACAATCTTCGCAATTCCGAGCGGTAATTGTACACTGCGGTCGTCCAGGCGCTCTATTGCTTTTTGATCCTTTAACATGCCGCAGGTAAATGCACCTTAAACGCAAAAGCGGACGCCACCAGTAGGTGACGCCCGCTTCTGCAATTCCACACCGGTTGTTAATGCCGGCCGCTACAAACTATAATTTTAGTCTACAAACGCTTTCGATTTCGTCGGCTCTTTAACATTGCCGTAGCCTTTGATTTCCAGCGTTTCGTATTCCGGGTGGCTCGTTTTCATGCTGACCGAAGCCGAGAAATACCCGTCTTTGGCCGGAACCACTTTGGCCGCAACTTCAATTGTCTCACCCGCTTTAACAACTACTTTGCTGCCGATGTCCAGTTTAACGCCGTTGTCGGCTTTGATGTCGCTCAGCGTGACGTCCTGATTGCTGGAGTTGCGGATTTTCACCGTGGCGACCGCTTCCGTGCCCGCTTCCATGTCGTTGAAATACAGGTAGCGCGGCGTGACGGAGATCGGACGATCCACATTGGCTTTGATGTACAGCACCGTCGTCGGCGATCCGGCATCATTGCTCGTAATCGTAATCGACTTCTGCACCTGGCCCGTGCTCGTGGCTACTTTGAGCGAAACGTTCATCATCGTTTCTTCACCCGGCATCAGACGATCTTTTTCGAGCGGAGCGGTCGTACAGCCGCAGCTCGGTTTCACCTTGGCAATAATCAGCTCGGCGTCGCCCGTGTTCTTGATCTTGATATCGGCCGTCAGCGGCGACTCTTTCGGGCTGACCGTGCCCCAATCGTAGGTATTGTTCTTAATACCAAGGAGCTCCATTTTCGGTTGTGCGATCGCCATGGCAGTAGTAGCGATAAATGCGGCGACAAGGACCGTGAAAATGCGTTTCATATCAAATACCTCTGAAAAACATGTGTGAATTGAAATAGCAGGTAGTTTCGTCCATTGTTGGTTCGGCCTTTCCCGGCCTGTACCTGGCTCGTGCGCGGAATGCGCCGCCGGGTATTTTTTTGAACGGACCTGAGACGCTGGCAGCCGCGTAAAGGTTTACGCCTTTTTCAAAACTTTTTTAAAACCCCTCTTGTTTGCCCCGCTGGTCGCTCAGGGTTGGCCGTAGAGAAGCGATACATTCAGTCGCAGGCCGTAGCCGCGCCAGGACTGATCGGCTGTAGCGGAGTGAAGCGGAATCGAGACCACAAGCCCGCTGACGGCGTAGAGCCCGCGCGCCAGGGGCGCGTCGTAGAACACCCCCAGGTCGGCGCTGAAGAGCAGATCGGCCGCCGCGCTGAGTTCGCCTTCAACAATGCGCGAACTGCTGGTGACGCCGTCAATCTCAAAATGAGCTTCCGCCGGCGCAGTAATCTGCTGTCGCTGCTCAACCGTTTCAGAGAGAAGAAAACCCGCGCTGAGCGCCCCGCCCACGCTGATTCGGTCCACGATACGCCGCCGCAGGCCGACGTCGAATGCAAGACGACGGCGCGTCGACTCAAACTGCAGTTCGCTGCTGATCAGCCCGTATTCCAGCGATGGCAGGTCCGGCAGGTCGCGCTGCGCTTCGATGTCCGCACTGACATATCCTACGCCGGCGCGCAGCGTCCAGAATGCATCCAGCCAATATTCGCCGCGCAGACCGAAGCGCATGTAGCTGTCGCTCCCGCTGTCAAATACTCCGCATTCGCGGCAGACCAGACCGCCGTCGAAAGGATCGTCAATTTTTTCGGTGTGCTGCAGTTGCCCCGAATAACTCGACGCGCCGCCCGCAACATCAAGTCCCAAAAACAGATCGGGATAATCGCTCGGCATGCGCGCATTGTATTGCCAGTCAAACCCCTGAGCCCGCAGCAGCGGCGCACAAAACCAAATGATCGCAAGCGCGCACAGCCGCGCGGACACAGACCTCAAGCGAACGCAAAACCCGCCGCGCGATATGTGTTGAGCGGAATCTGTCATCGGGTTTTCACCAGGGTATGGGTAGCCGTATAAATCCCGGCGCGCATCACGCAGTAATACGTCCCGGCCGCCAGCGTGCTTCCGTCCAGTTGAGCCAGAAAGACGCCCGGCGGGTGTTTGCCCGCGGCAACCTGACGCACCAGCGTACCCATCGAGTTAAACAACTGAATGTCGACCACTGTGGGATACGCCACTTCGTACTCAATCGCTATGTCGCCTTCCAGCGGATTCGGCGAGGGCGAGCGCAGACCGAAGGTTCGTCCCGCACTGCCGCCGATCGTAAGCACGTGCACGCCGCAGACCGAATCGGCAACGAACACGCCGCCGGAACCGACCGTGTCGACCGAGACAATTTCATCGCAGTCCGAATTGCCGAGCCTGATCGAGGCAATGTTGATCGGCGTCACCGCCGCATTGCCGACGTAGGTATTAAAGCGCAGACGCAGCAGCGTGTCGGACGGCTGCAGTGCCGCCGAACTGCGAAGTTCCAGCTGAAGCACGCCATCCGTTTCGGCGCTGGAGATATCGTCGCTGCTCAGGTTGCGCGCCGCCGTTCCGGCGGTCAGAAAGTCTTCAAACTGCAATGTCGTGCGATTGTATTCCAGTTCAATGTTAACCGTTTCGATGTTCGAAATTTGCTGTTGCCCGGCCAGGTCCGGCAGCAGCAGCGGAATCTCCACAAGCTTGCCGGGTTGTGCGCGCGTCACGTCGGGAATGTCGACGCGCAGGGCCGGCGGCGTCACGCCCACGCCGACAACAGGCAGGGCATAACTGGAATCCGGACAGCCGCCGTTGTGGCTGAAGCGCAAGGTATCCCGTATGCGCCCAACGGCGTTCGGCTGAAAATGGATGTAGATCGTGTCGTCCTGATTGGGACCCATGCGGCGCTCCGCCGTTCCCCGGAAGCCGAATGCCGTCGGCTGTACCAGACTAATATTGCTGAGCTGCAGGTCCTGATTGCCGCCATTGATCACACGCAGCGCCAGAACGCGCTCGTTGACGCAGTCGGGCAGCACCGCCAACGTGTCAAAGTCCAACGTGCCGTCCTCCAGCACCGGGCCGAGGGGTTCAACGGCCAGCACGGCCGCTACCGGCCGCGCTCTGAAAATCAGCACCAGCTGACGCACCGATTCGGGCGAGCGGAAGACGCGCTCGTCGATGTCGCTCTCAATGATGCGTTCCACTTCCTGCACCACGCCGACGCCGGCCACCCGCTGCGGCGTGAATATCACGCGAACCTGATCGCTCAGCTCGCCCGGCTCCAGCCCCGCCCCGTTGACGGGCAGATTGCTGATCGTAAAGTCGTTGTCGACGCTGTTGGTGCGTTGTATTACGCGCCGCACACCGTAGCGGAAATTGCCGTCGTTGCGCAGACGGAAAGTAAACGACCGCGAGTCGTTGCAAACGTTGACCTCGCCCAGGTCGATGATGACCGTGTCTCCGCGGTCGTCCACCGTCGGCACAATGCCGCTGGAATTCAGTGACGTAAAGGTCAGTTTCTGTTCGACGCCCCTGCCGCGAAGTTTGATGCGCGTCGTGTCCTGGCGCGCCTCGCCGGTCGTGTTATAAGCCACAAAAAACTCTGCTTCGTCCAGTCCCAGATCCGACGGCTCAAAAATAAAGGGCAGGGAGAGCACCTGTTTCTCGTCGATAAACCCCGGGATGTTAAACGCCCCGGAGCGCAGGTCGAATGATCCGCCGGACGCGCCTTTGTTTAACAAACGCGAGTCGAATGGCTCAACCGCGCGTCCGCAGTTTTCCAACTCCATCTCCAGCGTGCGCGAAGCATTCAGGTAGACCATGCCGAAGTCCAGAATCGGAGGCTTGCCGACGAGCAGCGCGTCCGTCTTGATCGTGCGCACCACAAATTCCTTGCGGTACATACGCGATGTGTCAACCGTATCCCGCATCGTAAAAGTGAAGTCGACGCGTTTAAGTCCGTAAAACTCGGGCTCGCGGAAATCGGATTCGCCGCCCAGGAATATCAGTTTGAATTCGCGTTCCGTGTACGATCCGGCAACGTCGAGCGGACGACGCGCCACATACCTGTTTTCGATCACGTCAATCAGATCGTCGTTGTAGTGAATCGTGGAGGAAATCAGATCGTTGGAAATCGGGTCGTTGTAGTTGGCAATGACGTAGTCGGGCGCGGTCTGGTTCTGCTGCATGAACCCGATTTCCATGTTGCCGTAGTTGCGCACAAAAAATGACACGGTATCGTTCTTGCCTTCCGGCTGATAGCCGAAATCAATCGTATCCGTCGCCGCTTCGCGCCGCTCCCAGTCAAAGTAAATAAAGACCGAGTCGAAGTAGGAATAGGCCTGCAGCACCAGTTGTTGCGGCGAAAAGTTTTCACCCGTGACCTCAAGCGTGTCACGGAATAGTCCATGTGTCGTCGGGTTAAATCCGATGTCGATCGTCCGCGTTTCACTCGGATTCAGGTCCGTCGCACCCGCGCCCCACTGCGCCACGGCGCTGAAAGGCGCACTCAGGCCGCGGAGTTCAACGGCGTCGGCGCGGCTGCTCCCGGTCGATTCGACTACTATCTGACGTCCGGTGTTTGCATCGCGATGCACGTTGCCGAAATCGAAGTCGGCCAGCACATCGGGCGAACCCGCCTGCGGGCGCAATTTGACCGCCGCCAGCGTGCCCTCTCCGCGCAGCAGCAGACTGAACCAGGGATTTGCACCGCCGTTGAGATTGGGATCGTTGCAGAAAACGCGCAGTTCCACGCTGAAAGGCCCAACGCCCTGCGGCTCAAAACTGCAGGCCAGGCCGAGGCTGTTGATGTCGCGTTGCAGATCGGCGGGATCGTTCAGTGCGTTTCCATCGGAACGCCGCACCGCAAAGTGCGCAAGGTCCGCCGCGCTGCCGACCAGTTCCAGCCGACTGATCTGCAGGTCCTCAAGGGCGCCGTTCAGCAGCACGCGTTCAATTGTGCGTCCCTCCTGCCCCACGCTCAGCTTGCCGAAATCGATCTGAGCGGACTTCAGAATTCGGTCCGGCGGCGTAATCAACAGTTCTTTTTCAGTGTCGCGCACCAGCAACTGCGGCGATTCGCGCTGAATGATGACGCGGAACTGCGTTGTGTCCTCACCGGTAAAATTGTCGTTGTAAAACTCCTGTACAGCCGGCCCCAGCTCGCGATCGTAGCGGTCCACAAACATGAACTGGCCGGGTCCGCCGTTGCCGGTTACGCTGATTACATAGCGGTGGTCGGGATTGTACACGTCTTCACGTGGAACAAAACGGAAGCGTTTAAGTTCGGCGGCGTTGACCGGCTCCAGTCGTTCAAGAAGGTAGTTGTTGTCGGCCGGTGCGTTGACCGCCAGGAAAATATTACAGGCGCCCGCCACGCGATCGCAATACCCTTCAAATCCATTTTGTTTGTCACTGAGCGGCAGGCGTGGATTCGAGCGGTTGTTGATGGATCCCAGGGCAAAACGGGCGTCGGCGATAATGTTCAGGTCCGTGCCCGCATCGCCGAAGTTGCCCGACCCCTCGATCGTCCAGCGGTACGCCGTTCCCGCAAAGTGCGGCCACTTTGAGTTGAACACGACCGGCAGGTTGGTGTGCACAATGACGGTGTCGTTCGGCTGCGCACTCAGACGCGGCGCACCCAATGACGAGCAAAAAAAGGCCAGAACAAGGCAGAGTAATATCACGCGACATTGCATCATAGCGTGAATACCGTATTTCCGTATAAAGTTGCCGCAGCTCAGGGGAAAGTGCGGATAATGATCCCGGCTTCCTGCCAACGAGAAGAAAGATTCGTAATTTAGAAGCTTATGCATGAAGAGGCAAACGCAATCGGTGTATTTGATTCAGGGGTCGGGGGACTGACGGTTCTGCGCGAACTGGTTTCGGTCTTTCCGCGGCGCTCCCTTATCTACCTGGGGGACACGGCGCGCGTGCCCTACGGTACCAAATCGCCGGAAACCATTCGCCGCTATGCCGTGCAGTGCACGCGTTTCCTGATGCAACACCGCGTCGGCATGGTCATTATTGCATGCAACACGGCTTCGGCTCTGGCGCTGGACGCCGTGCAGGACATCGCGGGCGTGCCGGTCGTGGGGACAATCGAACCGGCGGTCGACGCAGCGCTGAAACTGACGCGCAACGGACGTATCGGCGTCATTGGCACGGCGGCCACGATTGCCAGCAACGCCTTCCAGCACCTGCTGGCGCAGCGACGCGATTCCAAAAGCGCCTTTGTGCCGGCGCAGGCCTGCCGCCTTTTTGTACCGCTGGCCGAGGAAGGCTGGCATCGCCACCCCGTGGCCGAACAGATCGCCGGCAAATACCTGGCGCCCATGCGCACGTCCGGCATTGACACATTAATCCTGGGATGTACTCACTATCCCCTTCTGATCGACGTGATCCAGGCGCAGCTGCCAGACGTGGCGCTGGTCAACTCTGGAGCGGAGGCGGCGCGCATGGCGCTGCAGACGCTGCAACTGCCGCCGGACGCCGCAGCATCGATCCCCGGCGACGCAGCGGACCGCATCCGCTGTTTTGTCAGCGATAAAACGGAAGGTTTTTCACGAACGGCGGCGCGCTTCCTCGGTTTTGCGCCTCTCTCCGTCGACGTGGTAAATCTGGAAGATTATTAGGCGCAGTTCTTTTATTTGCGTAAATACGCAGCACGGTTAAACACCCCGAAGTCCGACCCGGCACGCGGAGATGCTCCGCGCCGCCCGACTTTCATTCAACGCGATTCGACCCGCAGTGTTTATGAGTGCGAATTCTACCGACGGCCAGCCCGCGGACCAGCTCGACCGACTGCACAACCGGCTGGCGGAAGATTTCCTGGGAACCATCGATGTTCTGGCGTCGATGGTCGGCGCCTTTGAGCGATACCACGAAGGCAGCCACAGTCACTTTGTCGGCTACAAATCCGCTGAAACGGCGCGCCAGCTGGGCCTGAGCCCCACGGAAGTCTTTGCCGTACAGACGGCCGGACGCCTGCACGACATCGGTAAAATCGGCCTGCCGGAACGCATCCTGACGCGTTTTCCGGCCGATCTGAGCGAAGCCGACTTTGCCGAGTACGCTCGGCACGCCGAGCTGGGCGCGGTTATGCTGCGGCATCACTCCTCGCTCGCTTCGGTGGCGGACATCGTACACGCGCATCACGAGCGCCTTGACGGCTCGGGATTTCCGCGGCACCTCAAAGACACGGCCATTCCGCCCGGCGCCATGATTATCGCCGTGACGGATACCTTTCACAACATGATGTACCGCAAGGGCATCGCCCGCAACGAGGCGTCGGGCGTGCCGAACGCCATCCGTTCCGCCGGCTCTTTTCTTGAGGCCAGCAGCCGGCGCTACACGCAGATCATGAATTATCTTGAAAAAAAAGCCGGTGTGTTGTTCCATCGCAAAGTCGTCGATGCCTTCACGCTGATTATGGAAACGGAGCGCCGCCAGCTGGGAGACAAACTGGTTAAACGCGTCGCGCCGAACTACCTGCGGCCCGGCATGAGCCTGGCTGAAGATTATTACACGAGTTTTGGATTGCTGGTGGCGGCGCGCGGCGAGGCGCTGACGGAGCGCTCAATCCGCGCCCTGCTGCGGTTTGCGGAAGACGGAGAACTGCCCGCCAAGGTTCTGGTGGTGGATTAGGCCTGCTGTATGATCGGATATATTCTGCGCAAAATATTCTACGCCCTCGTGGTCCTGTGGGGCGTGATCACCGTCAGTTTTGTGATCACGACCTTCATGCTGCCGGGCGACCCCGCGCGTCTGCAGATGGCGCAGCGAGCCGACGCCGAGTCGATAGCCGCCATCCGCGCCAAAATGGGCCTGGACCGCCCCTGGTACGAGCGCTACGCCGGTTTTGTCGGCAATATCGTGCTGCGCCAGGATCTGGGTCGCAGCTTCGCCACCAACCGCGACGTCGTGGAATCCATCGGCGAACGCATTCCGGCGACGGCTCTGCTGGCGGGATCGGCGATGTTGTTCGCCACGATCGTCGGCATCTGCATCGGCGTCATTTCCTCCGTGCGGGCGCACACCTGGATTGACGGCGGCTCGATGAGTCTGGCCCTCCTCGGCATTTCCCTGCCCAGTTACGTCACCGGCCCTTTGCTTGCTCTTTTGTTTGTCACCGCGTGGGGATTATTGCCGCCCTCGGGCTACGTCTCGCGCGGTTGGGAGCACCTGATTCTGCCGGCTCTGACGCTGGGGATTCGCCCGCTTTCCATTATTGCGCGGGTGACGCGCGGCGCGATGCTCGAAACGCTGGACACGGACTTCATACGCACGGCGCGCAGCAAAGGCCTGGGCGAGAGCGCCGTGGTGCTCAAACACGCGCTGCGCAATGCGCTCAACCCGGTGATCACGACCATCAGCGGCTGGGTGGCCGCAGTTCTGGCCGGCACCTTTTTCATCGAATACATTTTTTACTGGCCCGGCATCGGCCTGCTCACGATCAACGCGATCAATCAACTCGATTATCCGATGATCCAGGGCACCGTGCTGTTCACGGCCGTCATTTTTGTGCTGATCAACCTGCTGGTCGACGTGGCATACGCCTGGCTTGACCCGCGCGTCCGCATGCGCTGACGCGCCGCAACTACAATGGACAACTCTGCCGCAGATATAGAAGGCGCAAAGCCGCAGGATTCACAGCGCGGGCCGGGACGGCGCGCGGAAAGCCTCTGGGCCGTTTCGTGGCGCAAACTGCGCCGCAACAAACCGGCGCTGATCGGCATGTACACCATCGTGCTGTTTGTGCTGATTGCGCTGTTTGCTCCGCTGATCAGCCCGCATCATCCCAATCAACAGATTCTGGAATATGCGATCAAACCGATGATGTTCCGCGGTGCGATTCTGCTGCGCGTGAACCCGGCCAACCCGGACGAACCGCTGGCGCTGCCCATCGCGGGATACAAGGTGCAAGGCGACTCCGTCCACTATTTCACCGGCGGCGCAAGCGAGCCCGAAGAGTCGGTTGTCGCCGCGGCGGAGCTGGCAGGCGACGGCCCGGACGACTGGTACAAAGAGCCGCTTTTTATCTTCGGAACGGACCGATTCGGCCGCGACATCTTCAGCCGCATTCTCGCCGGCGCGCGCATCAGCATCAGCGTCGGAATTTTTTCGCAATTTATAGCTCTGACGATCGGCATGCTCCTGGGGGCGCTTGCGGGTTACTTCCGCGGCAGGACTGACGATGTCATACTGTGGCTGATCAACGTGGTCTGGTCATTCCCGTTCATTCTTTTGGTCATTGTTTTTTCGGTCATTCTGGGCGAAGGCTGGTGGCAGACCTTCACGGCCATCGGACTCGTGGCCTGGGTGGAAATTGCGCGAATCGTGCGCGGGCAGATTTTTTCCCTGCGCGAAACTGAATTCGTCGGCGCGGCGCGAGCGCTGGGATTCGGCGATGCGCGCATCATTTTGCGCCACATCCTGCCGAATACCATCGGACCGGTCATGGTGCTGGTTACCGCCGGTTTTGCCAATGCAATTATCGCGGAGGCCGGGCTGAGTTTCCTGGGACTCGGGGTTCAGCCGCCGGACGCTTCGTGGGGGCAGATGATCAACGACGGGCGCGGCTACATCAGCGCCGGCGTGGGCTGGGAGCTGATTGTCTTCCCCAGCCTGGCCATCGCTACGGCCGTCTTTGCGTTCAACGTTTTCGGCGACGGCCTGCGCGACGCCCTGGACCCGCGCCTGATCGAGAAGTGACGGACATTCGGCGCAACAGCCCGTGAACACAAGGACAAAAAAGCCCCTCATTCACACAACCGACTCCGGCAACCCGGAGGTTAACCAAAGAAGGCTGTTTAAGGCAGTTCAGGTAATTCAATGGAAAAACCAAACAACATATATGAAAACCTCACGGTCATGATCGTCGAGGACGATAAAACCCACCGCTGGGCGCTGCGCCAATGCCTGCAGGCCGGGCTGGGCGTCAAAATTATTGAGTGCGGCACGGGGCGCGATGCCGTGGATTCGCTCAAGAAATACGAACCCAACCTGATTATTCTGGACCTGCGCCTGCCCGATTTTGACGGCGATGCGCTGCTGAATCGCATTCGCAAGGACGAACGCACGCGCGACATTCCCGTGCTGGTCTGTACGGCGCATTCCGAGCGGGAGATAATTATGCGGCTGGTGGACCTGAAAATCAGCGGATGCATCGTCAAACCGTTTACGCACGACACCGTGCACGAAAAAGTCCGCGCCGCCTTTGATCAGCACCTCCATATCGGGCACTGAAGCAGGCGGATGGACGTCGGCAGATTCCGGCGATCACTTTTCGGGAACAGGTGGAGAAGGTCATGAGTATCGACAGCGCTGATCCCTATCGCAATTTTGCCGTGCTGGTGGTGGACGACGACAGCGTGCATCGGCTGATCGTCAGGCGCACACTGCAACGCGAACTGAACCTGACGGTGCACGAAGCCAACGACGGACGCTCCGCTCTGCAGATGATGAAAACCATGATCCCCGACCTGCTCCTGCTGGACCTCAGCATGAAGGATATCGACGGTGACGCGGTGCTCAACCGCCTGCGCTACGACCAGGCTACGCGCGACATCCCGGTCATCATGTGCACGGCTGAAAACCAGCCCGCGACCATTAAACGGCTCATGGCGATGCGCATCGACGGCTACATCGTAAAACCCTACACGACCGAACTGCTGGTGGAAAAAGTCAAAGCCGTTTTTGACAGGCATCTCAAGTAATTCGCAAGGTCCGGGCACAGGCAGCATGTTAAAATCCGTCAGCGGCATCGAGTCTTTCGACAAAGCGCCCAACGTCCTCCTGATGTTCGGCGAAGAGGATTTCCTGCGCGAGGAAGCCTACGACCAGCTCATCAACAAACTGATTACGCCGGAAATAGCGGCATTTGACTTTGAGGTGCTGGACGGCAACGAGATCAGCGCGGAGGAGCTGGTGGAACGCGCCGGAGCCTTCCCGATGATGGCCGAGCGCCGCACCGTCAGCGTGCGCCACTTCGACAAGATTGCGGGCGGCCGCGGCGGTAAAAAAAGCGACAAAAACAATCCCCTTTCCAAATTTCTTGCTCGTCCGCCTCAGTCGCTGTTCCTCATTCTGCAGGCCGCCGTGCCATCATTGAACGGCGTCAGCGCGGAGTTGCGCAATGCCAAACAAAAGGCGAAGGGCCAGAAAAAACTCAAGAACGCGCGTTTTCCCTGGAATCTCATCATCGAAAACGGCGAGTGGATTGAATTCCGCAAACCCTACGACCGCGAGCTTCCGTCGTGGGTCGCCAAACGCGTCAAGTCCTTCGGCGCCAAAATCGAGCCCGAAGCCTGCGAACTGCTGCTCACCCAGACCGGCGCCTCGCTGCGCGCCCTGGCGGCGGAAGTCGACAAAGTGCTGACTTACATCGGCGAGAAACGCGAGATCACGCGCGACGACATCGCCGCAATCACCGGCGCGTCCAAAACCTGGAACGTGTTTGAACTTCAAAAGGCGATCGGCCGCGGCGACGCCGTGGCAGCGCTGCGCATCATGGAACGCATGGTAACCATGGCTCGGCAGGAGCTGATGATCATCACGATGCTGGCGCGCTACTTTACGATCCTGTGGAAACTGGGCGACGCACAACGACTGAGCCGCGACAAGTACCAGCTGGCGGGCACGGTGGGGATCAGTCCCTTTTTTGTGCCGGACTATCTGGACGCGCTGAACGTCTTTCCGCCGGCGAGCGTGGAGAACGCGCTGCGCGCACTGGCGGAGGCGGAGATGCGCCTGAAATCGACGCCGGAAGACCCGCTGATCGTCCTGCAAAACGCACTGGTGCGCATCCTGGAAAACCGCATCTGAGCGCGCTCCGCCGCCGCGCGACGCGTCGCTCCCCACTCTGTGCCGAAAAAAAGCCTTATCTTGCGGACTTGCAGTCAGCGATTTCAGCTCACTTTATACAGTCCGTTATACATCGGCCATGCGTTATTCAACGACCTTTATCCCCACCTTGAAGGAAGTACCTTCCGAGGCTCAGATTCCCTCACATCAACTGATGATCCGTGCCGGGATGGCGCGCTCGCTGGCTTCCGGCGTGTACTCCTTCCTGCCGCTCGGTTATATCGTCGTTAAAAAAGTCATGCAGATCCTGCGCGAGGAAATGGACGCCATCGGCGGCCAGGAATTCCACCTGCCGGCGCTCAACCCGATTGAAATCTGGGAGCAGACCGGCCGCGTAGCGGAAATGGACGACGTGCTCTTTCACATCAAAAACCGCGACGGCCTGGTGCTTGCGCCGACGCACGAGGAGATCATCGCCTACCACGCGCGCCAGCACATCAAATCCTACAAGGATCTGCCGCAGATCTGGTACCAGATCCAGACAAAGTTCCGCAACGAGCCGCGTCCGCGCTCGGGCGTACTGCGCGGCCGCCAGTTCGTGATGAAAGATTCCTACACGCTGGACGCCACGACGGACGGACTGGACGCAGGGTATGAAAAACATCGACAGGCCTACGAGCGCATCTTCACGCGCTGCGGCCTGAACTTTTTCTCCGTCGGCGCATCGTCCGGTGCGATGGGCGGCAGCGGTTCGCAGGAGTTCATGGTCGAGTCCGACCACGGCGAGGACACCTGTGCGCTGGCCGAGGACAACTCCTATGCCGCGAATATCGAAGTGGCGACGTCGTGGATGCCGCCGATCGAACGCGTGCCGGGCGACGACGCCATCGAAAAATTTGACACGCCCGCAGCCAAAACGATCAACGACCTGATCAACAAACACGGCATCCCCGAAGAGCGCTGTGCCAAGTCCGTCGTGTACATCGCCGACGGCGAGCCGCTGCTGATCCTGATGTGCGGCAACGACGAACTCAACGAGGAAAAACTGGCGCGCGCGCTGGACACGACGCAGTTCCGCCCCGCAGAAGAAAACGAGCTTGTGGCCAACACCGGCGCGCACGGCGGCTCGATCGGGCCTGTCGGCCTCAAAAACCCGAAAATGCGCATCATCGCCGACCTGCGCCTGAAAGGCGTCAACGGCCTGGTGAGCGGCGCAAACGAGGACGGGCAGCACTATCGCAACATCGATCTGGAGCGCGACGCGACGATCGAGTCCTGGCACGACCTGCGCGTCGTCCAGGAAGGCGAGCGCGTCGGCGGCCCGGACGGTCCGAAACTGCGCGTGGTGCGCGCCATCGAGATCGGCCACATCTTCAAACTGGGCACCAAATACTCCAAAGCGCTCAATGCGGTCTTTCTGGATGAAAACGGTCGTGAACACCCGATCATCATGGGCAGCTACGGCATCGGCGTCGAGCGAATCGTGGCCTGTTACATCGAGCAGAACCACGACGAGTTGGGCATCCGCTGGAATGCGGCGCTGACGCCCTACGACGTGCAGATCGTCGGCATGAATACCAAAAAGTCGGAGACCGTGCGCGCCGCGTGCGAAGAGCTGGAAGCCGAGCTGCAAGCCGCCGGTCTGACAGTGCTCTACGACGATCGTCCGGTCTCGCCCGGCGTCAAGTTCAAAGACGCCGACCTGCTCGGTTTCCCCGTGCAGCTCGTGGTGGGCGACAAAAATCTGGACAACGGCCAGGTGGAAGTCAAAAGCCGCAAAACCGGCGAGCGCGAGCTTACAGCCCGCGAGAACGCGCTGGAAGCCGTCCTCAAAGTGCTCGCCGCGTCATAAGCGACGCAGCCGCGCGCTGTGCGCCTGAAACACGGCGACAATCAAAAAGTCATCAATAGTCAAGGAAACAACAGGCCGGTGATCAATCCCCTGCTGGAAGGCGAAGAACGCGCAGATCTGCACATGCATACCACCGTGTCGGACGGCATGCTGAGTCCGACCGAACTGGTGTACAAGGCGGCCGAGCGCGGCCTGAAAGCTATTGCTATCACCGATCACGATACGGTCGGCGGCGTAGCCGAGGCGCAGGCGGCGGCGCGCGACGTCGGCATCGAATGCATCAGCGGCATCGAGTTTTCAAGTGTTCAACCGCAGGGCGAGACACATATCCTGGCGTATTTTGTCGATCCGGACTCAGCCACGCTGCAGGCGCACATTAAACGCTGCGACGAAGCGCGCGAACAACGCATCCGCGATATCGCCGTCAAACTCAACGCTCTGGGCCTGGCGATCAAACAGGACGATATTTTCGATCGGGCCGGCGGCAGTGCGGGGCGCGTACACGTGGCGCAGGAAATGGTGGCACGCGGTTACGTTACGACGGTGCGGCGCGCCTTTGTGGAATACCTGGCGGAGCGGCGTCCGGCCTACGTGCCCAAGTGGAGTTTTTCGGCGCAGGAAGCCTGCGATCTGGCGCGTAAAAGCGGCGGAGTGGCGGTGCTGGCGCACCCCGGCAAAACCCTGCGCAACAAGTTTTTCTACGAGATGATCCAGAGCGGGCTGGACGGCGTGGAGATTGTGCATCCTAGCCACAGCCGACGCCTGCAACAGAAGTACGCCGGGCTGGCGCACGCCTACAAATTACTGATGTCGGGCGGCAGCGACTACCACGGATCGCGGCCCTTTGACGAGCGCAATCTGGGGACCTTTACGGTGCCGCTGAAAATGCTGGAGCGCCTGCGCGAGCGCGCCGCAGGACGCAGCAACTGAAATTTTGCCTTGCGGAAATGACTGTTTCCGCCAATTTTTGCAGACTAATTTTCCAGAAACGACCAAGGGCCTGCCGGCCAACCCATCGGAGCGGACCATGCCTCTATCGCATCATACCCACGGACTTCCCCGCGTTATCGAAGGCGATTTCAACGCCGCGGGCAAACGATTCGCGCTGGCCGTGGCGCGCTGGAATGAGTTTATCGTGGACCGCCTGGTGGAAGGCGCGCTGGATGCGCTCTACCGTCACGGCGCCAAACGCGAGGACGTGACGATCGTTTACTGTCCGGGCAGTTTTGAGCTGCCGATGCTGACCGATCGCCTGGCGCAAAGCGGCGATTTCGACGCGGTCATCGTCCTGGGCGCTGTCATCCGCGGCGCCACACCGCACTTCGACTACGTAGCGGGTACGGCGGCCAGCGGCGTGGCGGCGGCGGCAACGGAGAGCGGAACGCCGTGTTTATTGGGCATATTAACGACGGACACGATCGAGCAGGCGATCGAACGCGCCGGAACCAAGGCCGGCAACAAAGGATTTGAAGCGGCGATGGCGGCGATAGAAATGGCTTCGCTCTTCGAGAAACTGCCGCCGGCGAGCGACGACTAAAAATGTTAACGCGCCGATACAAAGCGCGCTTTGGAATGTTTTACGCGGAGAACGGCCTATTCACTTTGTTCCGATTGTTTAATCGTTTGCGGCGTCGGCGCACGACGCTGAATACTATGTTAAAGGTTGGACAGTATGACCGCCTCCTCTTGCAAGTTTGTTAAGCGGCGCAGGTGCGCCGAATTTCCGCGTTTGTTCAGAACGTATTTCCCTTTTGTTTGCCTGATTCTTTTGTTTGTCACCGCGTCTCGCGTTGCAGCGCAGGTGCGCCTCGATGAGTGGATAACGTATTCGTCGATGGTGGACGTGCGCGCCGCGGATACCGACGCCGACGGCCTGATCTGGTGCGGAACCTCCGGCGGCGTTTTCAGCTACGACGCACAGAACGAAGAATACGGAGAATACCGCAACATCGACGCGCTCAGCGAACTTAACATCACAGCGCTGAAAGTCGATCCGGTTGAGAACTTCGTCTACGCCGGCAGTGTAAATGGATTCGTCGACATCTGGGACGGCGAACAGTGGATTAACATTCGCGACATCAACGACAACTCGGACGACTTCCCTTCCGTCACGGTCAACGACTTTTTGTTTACACCCGAAGTTGTGATCGTGGCGACGGACTTCGGCATGGTATTGTTCGACCGCGCGACACGGACTTTTCCCTCGACGATTACAAACTTTGCCGGCCAGCGCGAAATCTCGGTGCGGCAGATTCTGATTGTCGACAACGTGATCTGGGGCGCGACGTCCGTCGGCGTCATTCGCGCCGAGCTGACGCCGCAGTTTTTTGCCTTCCCGTCCAATCCCGCCAACTGGGAACTGTTTGTGGTAGGTTTTGACGACCCGCTCGTCACGGACGTAACGGTGTTGAACGGCGTCATTCACGTCTCAAACGCCAATCGCATCCTGCGCTTTGAGGACAGTACGTTTGTTGAAGTCAAGGAGATTGAGCTGGAAGTCAACAGCATGACCGTCATCAACGGCCAGCTGTTTGCCCTGACGCCTTTTGACATTCGCAACATTGAAGGCGGCGTGTACTACGGCAACAACGACCTGGCGCGCGCTTTTACGGCGGTGGATACCTTGCGTCGCAACGGCGTCGACGAACTGCACATATTAACGAGCACAATCGGCGCATTCACGCTGGACGCGCAGGCGCAGGCCAATCCGGCCGTGGCGCCCAACACTCCCGCGGGCAATCGCTTCCGCGACCTGACGGTGGACGAAAGCGGCGTGTTGTGGTGCGCCAGCGCACATCCGGCCGGCTCGGGCGTGTATCGTCTGATCGACGGCGCCTGGGAGAACTTTACGCGCACGACGCGCGAGGAAATCGAGGGCAACGACATCTACCGCATTCAGGCGATGAACGACGGATCGGTCTGGGCCGGTTCCTGGGGCAACGGCGCATATCGCTTTGGTCCGCAGGCCCCGCCGGAGATAGATCTGTTCGACGAGCAAAACTCGCCGCTGCAAGGCTTCGACAGCAACAATCCCAGCTTTGTGCTGCTGGGCGATATTAAACGCGACGAATTCCGCGGCTACACCTGGCTGCTCAACAAAGACGGCGACCGCCTGGTCTCCTGGTCGGAAACGGCCGGTTTTGAGACGTTTAACATCAACCGCGAGATCGACATGCTCTTTCTGTCGATCGACGCTTCCGGCACCAAGTGGATCGGCGGCGACGCGGACCGCGGCCTGTGGTACTTCAACGAGCGCTTTGACCGCGCGGCGAGTTCGGACGACGTCTTCGGCACGCTTAACACAAGCAACTCGCCGCTGCAGGAAAACTCTCAGACGACGGTGGAAGTCGACCTGAGCGATCAGGTCTGGGTCGGCAGCGCGCGCAATCTCTACGTCATCGCCAATCCCTTTGCCGTGCTGACGGGCGACCGAATCTTCCTGCGTGCGATCACTGACCTCGCCGGACAGTTTGTCAACGACATCATGGTGGACCCGGTCAACAACAAGTGGGTGGCCACGAACAACGGCGTCTGGGTCATCAACGACGATGGCACGGAGGTCCTGGCGCAGATCACGACGCGCAACTCCCCGCTGGTTAGCAACGAGGTTTTGTCGCTGGCCAACGATCCCAACAGCGGCCGGGTGTACATGGGCACGGACGACGGCCTTTCCTGCGTGCAGACGCTGGCTGTGCGCGCCAATCCCGACTTCAGCGATCTGCGCTGTTATCCGCAGCCTTACATCCCCACCGAGGACGACGAGCTGGTGATCGACGGCCTGGCGGAGCAAAGCACGGTCAAGGTGAGCACGGTTGACGGTATTCTGGTGCGTTCGCTGAGCGCTTTGAACTCGCGCACGGTTATCTGGGACGGTCTGGACGAACGCGGACAGGAGGCTCCGAGCGGCGTGTATATCATTTCGAGCTTCTCGGAGACGCTGTCTGAGGCGGGCCAGACAAAGGCGGTATTGATCCGTCGCTAGAAAAAAAACTTATCCACACGTATTGCCGGAAAATAAAAATACCGTAATTTTAAGGCTATCCACTTTGCGGAAGTGGCGGAATGGCAGACGCGCCATCTTGAGGGGGTGGTGTCTTAATTGACGTGCGGGTTCAAGTCCCGCCTTCCGCACGCAACTCAATCTCAAAGCCTTGCAGACTCCGGTTTGCAGGGCTTTTTTTATTTGGGACACCTCGCTTGCCAACCCGATTGGTACTCACCGGACTTCACACTTCACTTGATTGCAGCGCCGCGTGCGGCTCGCTTGTTGAGCGCTTCGCCTGCGGACAGGCTTGCTTGTTGCTTGTTAGTTGTTGCATTCGAGATTGACAGTGTTCCTGATTGTATCCGCGTGTCCAAGCAAATGTGAATATTCCCTTTCACGATTGAATATCCAATTGCAATTGCAAGGTTCAAATTCCGGCGTTGGATCAACAACATCTTCGTGAGCCGATGATCACCACTGTGTAACTCATCCTTGTTAACTCACCCACGGGCAATACGCTCGCTATGTTTTACTGCGAACTTGTCCCTGAGGTTATCGAGTGTCTGATTTGAGCGCTGGATACATACAAGCTGACATCCCCCCTCCAATTCAGCAAACCAGATGCAACGTTATTCACAACCTGCAACAGCTGCTCAGTGTTAATACCGCGTCAGAAAGCCGATCAGAACGAGTTAAAAACTGACCGGTTAAATACGTGGATCATGAGAGTTGCAGCAGCCGGGTGTTGCTCATCTCGGAGTCCCGACCTTCATGAATGTTCTTACCCCTGGACATACCAGACTGTCTTAAGTTTTAATGCGCTCAATTGATAGTTCAGCAGAGGGTTCACTCTGCCTTTCATCCGGCTTGCCCCGAAACTCCGACCTATAAATTAAGCCTTGTTACTTGTTTAACCGAACTCGTATCGCTATCCACTGGCTGAAATCCATATCCGAATCTTACCGATAAATTACGACATGTTTTATCACACTATACACCATTGACCAAGCACTTGAATCGCACCATTTCCACCTGCCTCAATTTGATGATTTTTTGTAGCTTGTTATTCCACTTCTTCTTTTACCAACCAATCTGTTGAGAACTATGATCAACTTTCAAGATCCTGAAGAATCAGGACAAAACTCATCGCCAGAATCCGGATCCGGAACACTTACCAGGTACAATGTCAAGACATGGAATACCGAGGCGGCAGACTTCCGGTTTCCGGAAGTAGCCGGCGATGATGCCTATTTCGACGCGGATTCCAAACGTCCCGAGCGCGGCATCTGTTTTTCGGGCGGCGGCACCGTGAGCATCGCCTTGATTGCAGGTTACCTGAATGCCCTCGAAGAACTTGGCTTGATTCCGGAAATCGGATACATCTCCGGCGTATCCGGCGGCACCTGGGGCACGGCGGCGTATATGTACAATCCGCAAAATGATCCAAACAGTTTGCTGGGTAGTCACTATGCGAACCCCGCAGAGATTCCCGCATCTGTCTTGGAAACCACGGCCGATGGAACGTTGGCGCATGCGACCTGCAATTGCCCGATTGTTACCGAGATACTGGCCTATGAAAGTCTCCATTTAAACAAAACATGGTTCCTCTCGGTCCCTCAACGTCAGATCTACACAATGGCAATCGGCGCGATGTTCCTGCGGCCATTTGGAGTAGATTCGCCGGTATTTGACGCCGACAATCCGCAAATAAAATGGCGAAAGTTCTTTACTACCACAGAGCAGCAGGCAAAGAAAATCGCCGGGCGCAACAAAATGGGAGTCGAGGCTTTCATGACGATGAATACCGACCGACCGTATTACATCATGAATACAACGCTGCTGGCAAAACCACAAAAGAAAGGTTCGCTCACGAATGTTTATCCATTCGAGTTCACGCCGCTCTATGCCGGCCGTATCTCCGCCGAGTTAACGGATGTGGTCGAAAGCGGCCAAAAGATCGGCGGCGCTTTTGTGGAACCTTTTGGTTTTAACTCCGAAGCAGATAGCAACACCGATAGTGAGGGATTTGTTAACGCCTCTAATTTGTATCGCTTTGAACTGCAGCAACCGGTCGGAACCAGTGGATCTGCACTGGGCAAAGAGGCCCAGTCGGGTAGTGCTCGCATACTCGACGTCTTTTTTCCGCACTTCAACTATTGGAATCCGACGGATTCCAGGCTCGATTCCAAAGGCAATCTGGTGACAAAAGGCTATGACTTCGGTGATGGCGGCATTATCGAAAATTCCGGAGTAACTCCGCTGCTTGCACGACAGGTTAAGTACATTGCCGTTTTCCTGAGTGAAATGTCTTTTTATCCTCCCATTAACGGCGGCGACTTCCATATCGATACATCAGAATTCGGATGGAAACAGAAGGTTTTCGGCTACAATCAGATTGCCCTTCTCTTCGGCGGACAACTGATCGATGCCGATGCAATGGATCCAAAGAACCAGGATCACGGAGATACGGAAAACTTTGTCAATGTCATTTGGATGAAGGACACAGTCAATCGTCAGGTCTTCGACAATACGATTCAAAACAGCGACGAACTCGGCGAATCGACGGCGACCACGATGCTTGACGAAGTGATTGCCCGGCTTAAACAAGTCGACGACGGACCGACAAGCGTCGACCTGATTCTGGATGTAATCGACAATCCCCTCTTTGGCATCAAGGCCTATTCCAATGTCCAGATAAAACTGACGATTATCGGTTCTTCGACAAACTGGACCGACAATCTGACCGGAGATGTCAAAACGGCGTTTGACAATAGTACACATGGTCTTGGCGGCTTTCCGAACGTTCAGGTATTTCACCAGAACAAGGGAAAACTGATTGAGCTGAATGCAGCCCAGGCCAATCTGCTTGGCAATCTGGCGTACTGGAATGTCAAGCAACAAGCAGAGGTCTATCAGAATCTGCTTACAGGCAATCCATTCAAATAGTCGTCCGCCCTAATGGTCAGTCTGTTTGCAAAGCCGTCCGGGCAATAGTTCGGACGGCTGTTTTTGCCGAATGAGAGGGATAAACACGACATGATAACAAGTTGCAGACCAGTAAGATCACAGTATTCAGTGAACGGCGATCACGGATAGAATTCAGGATTCATGAGACTCATCCCTGGATGATGTATTCAACCCAGAACAGGCAGTTTGTTTCTCACCCAAAAACTCCCGGATACCCAAATCCTGCACGCACCAATCCAATCTGCCCGCAGTGATACGCTTCATGCGTTAACAGGAAAACAAGCAGGTCCTGTAGAGTTTCAGCACCGGAGCTGCTGTGTGCTCTCTGCAGCTCTTCATCACTAAAATTATCCAGAGAATATTGCCATGCCTTGTCGACAAGCCGGAATGCTTCCATCAGTCGCTCCAGTGCCGGGTAAACTTCCGGATCTCGCGGAGGTCTGCCGCCACGGTCAAACAACATTCGTTCACTCTCCGTTAGAAATTTCTCTCGCTGCCGGTCCGAGTTCCAGCTTTCGAGCAAGTATATTCTGGTCAGGATAATGTGACCGATCTGCCACTTGATATTGTTGACCCGATCATTGATAAACAGGCCGGCCTGTTCGTCCGTGAGGTCTGCCGTGAGTTTTTCGAGTGTCCGGCTTGAATCGTGAAAATATTTTGAGAAGATCATATGTTCGCTTCGGCAAAGATACAAGTGCGCAGTTAGTTTCTGTTGGTTAATGGCTTGTTTCATTTGTGCGAGCAAATTGTTAACTCAATAGCAAGATGCCGGAATCTGCGCAAACCTGTATCAATTCACAACAGCAATTCATGAAAACCATGACGACAGTCATAGGTCCGGCCCAAAGCTCCACCTAATTTGCAGTCATAAATTAACTGGTTCAATTCTGGAACAAGAAACACACAATTCCGGATCCCCTCATGCGCACAGCCGTCTACAGCACCCACAAATTCGAACGCGACTACCTGATCCGCGCCAACGACAACAAACACGATCTGCTGTTTCTTGAAACACGCCTGACCGAATCGTCAACTGTACTGGCGCAGGGATGCGGCGCGGTTAGTTTGTTTGCCGGTGACGACGCCAATGGCGACGTTCTGGAGCAATTGCACGCCCTCGGAGTTCGATATCTGGCACTGCGCTCGGCAGGTTTTAACCACGTGGACATCGGCCGGGCGCAGGATTTGGGCATTACCGTCGCACGCGTGCCTGCCTACTCACCTTACGCCGTGGCCGAACACACCGTGGCGCTGATGCTGGCATTAAACCGCAAGTTAATCCGCGCCCACAACCGTGTCATGGAGTTAAACTTCTCGCTCGATGGCCTGGTGGGTTTTGATATGAACGGCAAAACAGTTGGAATTGTCGGTACGGGAAAAATAGGTGAAGTCGTCGCCAAAATCATGCACGGTTTTGGATGTCGACTGCTCGCATTTGACCTGGAGGCAAATCAACTACTGGTGGAAAATTACGGCGTACAATTCGTCGACATGCAAAAATTGTGCGCTGAGTCGGATATCATCACGCTGCACGTCCCGCTCTCGGAGGCGACGCGTTATATTATCGGTGAAAGTGCCATTGCGCAGATGAAACCAGGCGTGATGTTAATCAATACAAGCCGCGGCGGCCTTGTGCATACCAAAGCCGTCATAAACGCACTCAAGTCGCGGCGCATCGGCTCCTTCGGCATGGACGTGTATGAAGAAGAAGAAGGCTTGTTTTTTGAGGATCACTCGGACGACATCCTGCAGGACGACACCATTGCGCGACTCATGACTTTCAAAAATGTGTTGATCACCAGCCATCAGGCATTCCTGACAAATACGGCCTTAACCAACATCGCGGATACGACTGTTTTTAATCTTGAGTGTTTTGACAAAAACATTTCAAGCGGGAATGAAATTACGTTTAAACAATAACATTCCAGCGCCTCGATTCAACAACTCGCCGAATAACACCACTCCGCTCCCCATTCCTCAGGCTTGTCGGTGTTTCCGCGCAGTTTGCGGCAGGACAGCCGGAACGCAGTGCAGACAATGGATGTCGGCATTTGTAGTGACGAATTTTCGACACCTACTGCCTGTAATCACAGGCAAATAAATTTAGGCTCGACAATTATTTTACTTGTCAGGCTGACATCGATACACTATATTCACCCTCGAATTTCAGAATCCCGCTTTGAGAACTGTTCAACGTCAATTAACAGGAGGTTGATCTACCAGCTACCACTTTACACGGATATTCACGCCGACCACCAGTAGTTCACGTCTGGGTCGAGCCCCCCTCGATTCGTGATCGCCAACTCTTGCGAGTACCATTACAGCCATGCAGCCCGATTACAGCGCCGTTTGATCCGGTGTACTGCCACTATGTTCTATAGAACCGCGGTCAGACACAGCACGCGCCTGTTTCATCGGGAATCACATGAAATAGCCTGCGAACCATGGTCCGGTGCACTTGTGCAACGGACGCGACAGCACTTTGTCTGAAGAACGGAAACAACAAGCCGGGAACAACTCGGCTATTGGTCCGTCCTCAGGCTGTGCCGTGGTTCGAACAACTGTGTCTCAGTACCATCATTCATGCCCGCGACGCGATGCGTCGTTAAAGCAATTCATCATTTAACATATCAGTTTGCTGTTTAACAGCAGACCAGGGATTCTTTAATCTCTGTTTTACCAGAACTTTGGAGTCAGTATGAACTTCTCAGATTTTGTTAACAACCATTATGATATTCACAGAGCCGCACGGACTCGATTATTGTTTCCGCTGGCATTTGTCCTGATGTTAACACCACTTCTATTCGGCAACTTGTATGCAAGCGCCGACGACGGCGACTGCTGCGAAAACATCGAGTTTCGGTACGAAAACTCGGATCTGGGCGACTGCTGCTTCGACATCTACATTGCCTTCGACAATGAGTTCGATTGCAATGTCGATAAAGCGCGCATCACTATCCAGGGAGAAGCCGTAATGATGACGGTGGACAATGCCGACTGGACGCCTGAGATAAACGGCAATGAAGTCACCTGGACCGGCGTACCCAACGCCGGTGAAGAAGTATTCCTTGGCACCCTGTGCATTGACGGCCCCACGGCTTGTTACACGGCCGTCTTTGCTTACTGCGACGCCGACAGAATGGAGTGGATCGAATGCAAAGATGATATTAAACTCTATTGCAGCATCAGCGATGCTTCACTGTGCGGCACAAAATTCCTCGACGCCAACTGCAACGGCATTCGCGACGAAGGCGAACCCGGCATCCCGGATTGGACTATTAAGATATACAACCAGGAGAACGGTACGCTGCTCTCAACCACGACGGATGAAAACGGCAACTACAAGTTCTCGGCACTTGACCTGGCTCCCTGGTTTGTCTACGAAGTGCAAATGGACGGATGGGCCCAGACCGCGCCGACAGCGGGTCGCTACTTTGTTGAATTGAGCGAAGGAGAGATAATCGAAAATCTCGATTTCGGCAACATTCCGACCTGCACGGCCGAGGAGCGCACGGTTGCGACATACCTGGCAGGCGAAAAGGACGACTTTGCCCCAGGCGCTGACGTGCCGCCCGCATCGCTCAGTCCCGAGCTGGCCGAGTTCCTTAAAGGACGCACACTGGCCGGTTTTGACGACAGCAATAACAACCGCTTTTTTGCACACAGTTTTACCGACTTCGGTATGGACAATTGTTGCCTGGTGGCCGCTTGTTTAACAATCCACATGAAAACGAACAGTTCGAGCCTGAGCCACAACGACGGCATCGGCTTTGTTCAGGACGGCGAGGTGATTTACTACAACAGTCTGTCCAACCTCCTCGGCGGAACCAACTGGCAGAACCAGCCTGCAACTACGCTTAAACTCGATCTGGGCGATCTGCTTGAACACCGCGGAACCAGCATCCTCCCCTCACTGCACGACGGCACACTCGATTTCTACATTCAGGACGACACGCAGATCGACTGGGTAGAACTGCGCGTGGAACACTGCTGTGAGCCGGATTGCTGTGAATACCTGAGTCCTCGCTACGACAATGCCGGCGCCGAAGGTCCTTGCTGCTTTCAGTTTTTTGTCGACGTGGCCGACGGCTGGCCCTGCAATTACGAGCAGGTACGCATGACCGTGCTGACCGATGAAGATGTTACAATTACATACAGCGGCGACGGCAGTCACACGTACACGATTAACGGCAAGCAGATTACCGTCGAACACACACTTGGTGAAGGTGGAAACAATCTGGGTATTTACTGTATCGACGGCACCAGCCAGAGTTTCAACATTATGTTTGAGTACTTCGACGCCGAAACTCAGACCTGGGTAAGCTGCGGCGAATATCTGGAAGTCTTCTGTTTAATCGAGAGCGGCTCGCTCTGCGGTACAAAATTCGAAGACACCGATTGTGACGGTGTGCGTGATCCGGGCGAACCCGGTATTGCCGACTGGGAGATTGTGATTGTCAACCGCACGACCGGTGAAACGATGACGACCACGACGGACGGCAACGGCGACTACAAATTCAGCGATCTGGAATATGCAACCTGGATTGTGTATGAAACACAGCAAACGGGTTGGGCGCAGACCTTCCCGGCTTCGGGTCGCTACGTCGTTGAAGTCTCTTCCAACACGGCGGTTGAAAACCTCGACTTCGGCAATGTGCCTATCTGCGCCGATGTAATGGAAACGAGCGAACTCGCCGGTGAAATGGATGATTTCGACACTGCTACTGTCGATAATCCGCCGGCCAATCCCAGCGACGAGTTGCGCGACTTCCTGGCCGGACGTTCGCCGATCGTTGGTTTTGACAACTCAAACAACGACCGCCACTTTGCGCATACCTTTACGGATGTGTTAACCGAATTGCGTGAGGCCGGTTGCTGTATTGTCGGCGCACAACTTGACATTCGCGTTCGCACAAACAGCTCAGGGTTAAGTTGGAACGACGGCATCGTGTTTGTGCAGGACGGCGTGGCCATTTGGGGTTCGCGCATCGGGACTCTGGCAGGTGTCAACTGGGTAAGCCAGCCGGGAACGATCATTTCGATCGATCTGGGCAATCTTCCCGGCGGCAACGCCACCAGTATCCTGCCCATGCTGCTGGACGGCACGCTCGACTTCTACATTCAGGACGACACCAGCGTCGACTGGGCCGAGTTGACAGTCCAGTATTGCTGTGAAGAACCCGGCCAGACTGTTCCGGTCAAAGAAGACGGTGAAACGAGCGCGTTCCTGCTGAAACCGAATCCGGCCGCCAGTACGATCTCGCTTGATTTCAACGTCGCCGACGCGGGCGTCTGGAACTTCGATGTGGTTAACAATCGCGGCGAAGTAGTTTATTCGCATGGCGCAGTGAACTTCAGCGCCGGCGAGCAGTCGCTGAACTTCGATGTACGTTCGCTGGTTAACGGCGCGTACTTCCTGCGCATTCGCACGGCCGACGGCAGTGTTCAGTCGCTGCCGTTCTCGGTGGTTCGATGACGCGGTATTGAGCTGAATGCTCAATTCTGCTGGAGGTGTTAACAGCATGCCCCGACCGAAGAATGATCCTTCGGATCGGGGCATGTCATTTCAGGACCGGTCAACAAGCTGCCACCTTCCGCTATGTGCAGGCTTTTGCCGGTTTCCCGGAGAAATATTTACCACTGCCAATTATTTTACTTGCCGGTATGAACTCATTCCACTATATTCACCATCGACTTACTTGTACCCCACCTTACAATCCATTTCAAACAGTACAATTGTATTACTGCAGGAGGACTGCTTCCCGCACAGCGGGATTCTCGGCATCTTTTTAAGCCATCCATTCGCTCACAGTACGATGTTGATTCATCGTCTCCGGATCGCTTTACAACGCGGATTTTCTTGTAGTTGCCCCAGAGTCTGTTCTACCGGTTCTGATTGACTTGCTGCGTATCAGCATACCCCAGTTCTACCATAGTCAATCATCGCCAGACTTCATACAACAGGTTAATGTTAACGCGTCCCGGCGGCAATTCCGTCGGGTCACACCTGCCTACGCGTCAATTTCTCGACGGCCTCACGGCGCCTCCTTTGGATGCCCGGAGCCGGCGGACGCGTTCTGCATTGAAGTTTGACACTATTGACCTGCATGTAAGCTCTACAGCCGGCGATGCACTGCATCGTTTGTTTAATCACTTTTTTACACACTGAAGCCTGCTGCCATTCAGCAGGCCGGGGATACCTCTATCCCCGAACTCAATGACAAACAGGAGTTTGTATGCAGAGATCAGATTGTTTATACACTTTTTTTAACAGTCGCCGCTCAGGACCGACGAGTTGGCCGTTCCTGACAGCGCTTGTGCTGCTGTTCTCACCCGTTTTTTTTACAGCTTTACAGGCCGCTCCCGATGACGGCGACTGCTGTGAGAGCATAACCTTGCGCTACGTTAACTCGGAGATCGGCGATTGCTGTTTTGACCTGTACATTGCATTTGACGAAGACTTTGATTGCAACGTCGATAAAGCGCGGATTACCATCCAGGGCGATCCCGTTACGCTGACTGTTGAAAACTCAGAATGGCAGCCCGTAATCAGCGGGAATGAGGCGACCTTCACCGGCGTGCCCACTGCAGGAGACGAAGTGTACCTGGGAACCGCTTGCATCACCGGAGCAGAAGCCTGCTACTCGCTCACATTTGAGTACTGTGATGCCGACAGCCAGCAATGGGTCGTATGCAAAGACTCGTTTAAACTTTACTGCAGTATTGCAGATGCTTCTTTGTGCGGCACAAAGTACGAAGACCGCAACTGCAACGGCATCCGCGACGAAGGTGAACCGGGAATTCCGGACTGGACGATTGAAATTCACAACCTTGAAAACAATCAGACACTTTCGACGACAACCGACGCGGACGGCAATTACAAGTTCGAAGATCTCGACCTGGCGCCTTGGTATGTCTACGAAGAGCAAATGGACGGATGGGCCCAGACCGCGCCTGTCCACGGTCGATATTTTGTTGAACTGACGGAAGGTCAGACAATCGAAAATCTCGATTTCGGCAACATCAGCGTTTGCCCGGCGGATGACCGGACTGTGTTAACATTTCTGGCGGGCGAAAAAGACAACTTCGATCCCGACGCCGACACTCCAGCCGCATCGCTCAGTCCGAGTTTTGCCGAATACCTGTCGGGGCGCGCCGTGACCGGATTTGACGATTCGGACATCGACCATTTCTTTGCACACAGTTTTACGGATTTTGGAATGGACAACTGCTGCCTTGTTGCGGCCTGCCTGACAATTCATATGCGCACAAACAACTCCAATCTGAGCCGCAATGACGGCATTGGCTTCCTGCAGGACGGAGTTGGCCTGTATTACAATACCATTTCCAACCTGCTCGGAGGAATCACCTGGCAGAATCAACCGGGAACAACACTTAAACTCGACCTGGGCAATCTGCTGACGAACAACGGTACAAGCATTCTACCATCCCTGCGCGACGGAACACTGGACTTTTTTGTCCAGGATGACACGCAAGTCGACTGGGTTGAATTGACCGTGGAGTATTGTTGTCAATCGGATTGCTGTGAACACCTGACGCCGAGCTATACCAACGTCGGCGATGAAGGCCCCTGCTGCTTTGAGTTTAATGTCTCCGTGGCGGAAGACCTGGGCTGTGAGTTCGATGCCGTGCGTATGTCCGTGCTGTCCGAAGAAGCGGTGACCATAACTTACAACGGAGACGGCAGCCACGATTACACAATCGACCCCAACCAGATTACCGTCAATCAGACACTGGAAGAAGGTGAAAACGGGCTCGGCATTTACTGTATTGAAGGGCTCTCGACCGTCTACCATATCGCCTTTGAGTACTTCGACGTTGAAACCCAGACCTGGATAAGTTGCGGCGAATACCTGCGTGTCTATTGTTTAATAGAGAGCGGATCGATTTGCGGCAACAAATTCGAGGACACGGACTGCGACGGCTTGCGCGACATCGGTGAACCAGGAATTGAAAACTGGGAGATTGTGATTGTCGATCCGGTCTCGGGTACGGTAGAAACGACGACGACCGACAGCAATGGCGACTACAAGTTCGAAGACCTGGAATACGCAACCTGGATCGTGTATGAAACACAACAGTCGGGTTGGGTCCAAACATCACCGGCTGCCGGACGATACGTTGTCGTTGTTTCATCAAATTCAGCAGTTGAAAACCTGGACTTCGGCAATTCGCCCATTTGTGAAGACCCGCTTGAAACCAGCGTTCTGGTGGGAGAAATGGACGACTTCAATCCGGATCCGGATGTGCCCGCCGCATCGCCCAGTGACGAACTTGTCGAATTTCTGGCGGGACGTTCGCCAATCGTAGGTTTTGACAATGGAACCATTAACCGTCATTTTGCTCATTCCTTTACCGACCTCCTTGAAGAACTGCATCTGGGCGGCTGTTGCATTGTCGGCGCACAGCTCAGACTGCGCGTACGCACCAACAACTCGTTCTTCAGCTGGAACGACGCCATTTACTTTGTGCAGGACGGGCAGGTCATCTGGAGCTCCAGCATCGGCGTTCTGACCGGCGTCAGGTGGACCAACCAGCCGGGAACGATCATCACGATCGATCTGGGCAACCTGCCCGGCGGCAACGCAACCAGCATTATGCCTATGTTAATCGATGGTTCACTGGACTTCTACCTACAGGATGACACAAGTGTCGACTGGGTCGAGTTGGTGGTTCAGTACTGCTGCGGCGATCACGAACAGACTGTTCCGGTCAAAGAAGATGGTGAAACGAGCGCGTTCCTGCTGAAGCCGAATCCGGCCGCCAATACGATCTCGCTTGATTTCAACGTCGCCGACGCAGGCGTCTGGAACTTCGATGTGGTTAACAACCGCGGCGAAGTAGTTTATTCGCATGGCGCAGTGAACTTCAGCGCCGGCGAACAATCGCTGAACTTCGATGTACGTTCGCTGGTTAACGGCGCGTACTTCCTGCGCATTCGCACGGCCGACGGCAGTGTTCAGTCGCTGCCGTTCTCGGTGGTTCGATGACTTCTGCCCTGAGTTAACAACTCACAGCGCAGATTGATGTTCAAATGCGCACCGCTTCGGTTATTACCGCCGGAGCGGTGCGTTGTGTTTTACGACTGCACTCATTGAATATTCACTTCTCACCCTTTTACAAACAAGAAAATCAAGCCGCGCACAGCAGGAGCAATGCACTCAAGCCTCAGAAATCAGCCTCAGAAATTCATGTTCAATCGCTCTCTTCCCTGACGTGATCAATACCGCGCGCCACAATATCGACCATCTCCTCGCGCTCCTCGGCGTCGGGCGGCGCAATTTCCTCCGCCTCATCTGAAGCCGGCAGGCATTGCAGTTTAATGAATATGGGAAAGTGATCAGACCCGAAGTGTTCAAGCCGGCGCAAGTCCGCAACCACAAAGTCCGAAGTGTGAAACACGTGGTCGAGCGGCCAGCGCAGCCACCAGCGCCGTGCGTTGAATGTGTTGAACGCGCCGCGGCCCTTGCGCGGATCGAGCAGCCCGCTGATCTTTTGAAAAAGATTGTTTGAATGCGACCAGGCCACGTCGTTGAGATCTCCGGCGACAACTGTGGCTTCGCCCCGCGCGCGAATGCGATCGGCACAGATTAACAGTTCGGCGTCGCGAGGAGCGGAACTGTCGGCCTCGCCCGGCGCCGGCGGCTCCGGGTGTAAACAATAGAGCCTGAATTTGCGTCCACTCTGCAATTTAACATGACAATGAATCGAGGGGATATCCTTTTTAAGCAGGTATTCCACGCGAGGTTCAATCAACTCCAGGCGTGAATACAGCGCCATGCCGTAGAGATTGTCGCGCAGATCGGCAACATACCACTTAAACATTTTCCGCAGCTCGGTCAGTTGTTTATCCCACCACTCATCCGGTTCGAGCAAAAGGAGCATGTCCGGCTGCTCGCGCTTAACAATCTCCAACAGACCGTCCGTATTGCGATTGCTCATCAGGACGTTGGCAACCAGAATGGACAGTGTATCTGCATTCCTGTTGTTCGCGGAGGCCGACTGCGCTTCCAACGCCGCCAGGCGCGAATAGGGAAACAAGGTAAATACCTGATACAGCGCCGCCGCAACGGCCGTTAACAAAACCACAACATTGACAAGGAAGTCCGACGGCCCGCAACTGACAAACAACACGGTGCAGGTAAGCAAAAACAGCAGAAGCAGATATCGCGGAAAATCAAAAGCGCGAATCCACCACTCGTCGCGGCGAACAAGCGGCATGACGTTTGCAATTACTGCCAGCAACAACAGAATCGTCGTGAAGATGTTCATACAGATTTGCTGCGGAATTGAACTAAAATCGACCTGACACAAATCTAGTGAAAGCGGGCTATAATCCCGCTGTGGGCGTCCGTCGCATTCGCCTGCGCGACTTTGGCTCCGTCCGATTGCACGCCATCCGCGCCACTTTTCGTAAATTGCGGCCGGAAAACGAACAAAATTACAAATCGACTTTTGAATCCAGGATTTTTCCGAGGCCGTATCATGATCGATCGCATCACGGAACTGCTTGGCGACCGCGCCGAGAACCTGCTCGGGCACACGTGCCGGACCATTGACAAATCCAGTCTGCATCTGCCTTCGGCCGACAGCGTCGACAAGGTGTTCACGTACTCGGATCGCAACAACCGCGTGCTGGGCAATCTGCAGCGCATCATGGACACCGGCCGTCTGGGCGGCTCGGGCTACGTTTCCATCCTGCCGGTGGACCAGGGCATCGAGCACACGGCAGGCGCCAGTTTTGCGCCGAATCCGGCCTATTTTGACCCCGAAAACATTGTTAAACTGGCGATTGAAGGCGGCTGCAACGCCGTGGCTTCCACCTTTGGCGTACTGGGCATCACAGCGCGCAAATACGCCCACAAAATTCCCTTTGTCGTTAAAATCAATCACAACGAACTGCTGACCTATCCGAACAAATACGATCAGCAACTCTTCGGCACGGTGGAACAGGCTTACGACATGGGCGCGGCGGCTATCGGCGCCACGATCTATTTCGGTTCGGAAGAAAGCAGCCGCCAGATTGTGGACATCGCCCACGCCTTCGCCCATGCGCACGAACTCGGCATGGCTACGATTCTGTGGTGTTACACGCGCAACAATGCGTTTAAGGCCGACAAAGACTACCACACCGCTGCGGACCTGACCGGTCAGGCAAACCACCTGGGCGTCACTATCCACGCCGATATTATTAAACAAAAGCTGCCCGAAACCAACGGCGGTTTTTCGGCGCTCAAATTCGGCAAAACACATCCGGCCATGTACGACCAACTCTGCAGCGACCACCCGATCGACATGTGCCGCTATCAGGTGGCCAACTGCTACATGGGTCGCGTCGGTTTAATTAACAGCGGCGGCGCTTCCGGCAGCAACGACTTCCAGGACGCGGCGGCAACGGCGGTGATTAACAAACGCGCCGGCGGCATGGGCCTCATTTCCGGCCGCAAGGCATTCCAACGCCCGATGGACGAAGGCGTCCAGCTGCTCAACCTCATCCAGGACGTATATCTTTCCGACGACGTCACGATCGCCTGACCTGGTGCGGCGACGTGTGTTTAAGTTCTGACAAGATCGGCTCACCCATGCGGGTGGGCCTTTTTCATGAGCTTTTTGTTCGTCGCGCAGACCAAAGTCTTCGAGTCCCTGGTTCGCCTGAAACACTTCCACATTCTGTCTCTCAGCCCGCGGCAAAACCACAGGTCCCGCGCGCAGGACGCTCGTCCCGCAACCGTGCGCCATGAAATCCGGCTGCCGCAGCTGCAAACGCCAATCCCGGTCGAAGTGTCCGCAGGCGGACGAAATTGCGTCACACTTCACTAATCCGCCGCACCGCTCGTCAACAATGCCGTCCGCGCGCAAAACATCGCGCGGCGCATTTTCCAGCCCGGACGCTGCTATGCAAGAATTACGCCGCCTGAAACCTTACCTCAAACGCCATTCAAAGATCATCTTCTTTGGATTTGTGTTTGTCACGCTGTCCAATGTTGCCGCCATCCTCGGCCCGCGCATCATCGGCGATACCATCGATCTGATTGAGCGCGAAGGTTTCAATGCGGCCATGTATTCGGACGTATTGTGGCATGTGGCGGCATTCCTTGGCACGGCGGCATTCTCGGGCGTTTTTATGTACTACACGCGGCGCACGATCATCGTCGCCTCGCGGCGTATCGAGTACGAACTGCGGCGCGACCTGCTCGGCAAGCTGGAAACGCTGCCGATGCGCGCGATCCAGCAGACATCCACCGGCGAATTGATGGCGCTGGGGACCAACGACATCTCCGCCACGCGCGAATTTCTGGGCCCGGCGATCATGTATTCCGCCAACACATTGACGCGCGGACTCTTCGCGATCGTCATGATGATCATCGCCAGCCCGCTCCTGACGCTCTATACGCTCATTCCCCTGCCGCTGGTCTCGCTCGTGACCTACTGGATCGGCAAGAAAGTCCACGTGCTCTTCCGCAGTGTGCAGGAACAGTACGGAGCTCTGACGACGACCACGCAGGAGAATCTCTCCGGCGTGCGCGTTGTGCGCTCCTTCACGCGCGAAGAACACGAAAAAGACGAATTCGGCAACCAGAGCCGCAAATACCTCGATCGCAACATTTCGCTCGTAAAAATCCAGGGATTGATGATGCCGCTCATGGTCGTGCTGATCGGCGCGGCGCACGTCATCATTCTCTTTGCCGGCGGAAATATGGCTATCAGCGGCGAAGCCACCATCGGCGAGCTGACGCAGTTTTTCATGTACGTCACCTTCCTGATTTGGCCGGTGATTTCAATCGGCTGGGTCATCAATATCATACAGCGTGCCTCCGCCTCAATGGGCCGTCTCGGCCGCATTTTTGATCTGGACGTCGACATTCAGGACGGCCGCGATCTCGAGGCGAAACTCGACGCCGAGGCCGGTTCGATTGAGTTCCGCAACGTCAGTTTTGCCTATCAGGAAGACAGTGAGCAGGTGCTCAAAGACGTGAGTTTCACGCTGGAGGCGGGCCAAACGCTCGGTATCGTCGGCGCTACGGGCAGCGGCAAAACGACGCTCATCCGCCTGCTGACGCGCCTCTACGACGTCAACGACGGCCAGGTGCTCGTCGGCGGCCGCGACGTGCGCGACTACCCATTGGAAGTGCTGCGCTCAAGCATTGCCGTTGTGCCGCAGGAATCATTCCTCTTTTCCACCACCATCGCCGAAAACATTCGTTTTGGACGCCCCGACGCGACAATGGAAGAGGTGATGGAAGCCGCCGGCATTGCCCAACTGAGCGACGAAGTCGACAATTTTGAAAAGGGCTGGGACACGCTCGTCGGCGAACGCGGCATCACACTCTCCGGCGGACAGAAACAACGCACATCGATTGCGCGCGCCATCGTGCGCAAACCGGTCATCCTGGCGTTTGACGACGCCCTCTCCGCCGTCGACACGGACACGGAGGAGCGCATCCTGCGCGGATTGGACACAGTCGTGCAGCAGCGCACGGGAATTATTATTGCCCACCGAATTTCATCGGTTAAAAACGCCGATAAAATTATTGTTCTTCACGATGGCCGCGTGGCCGAAAGCGGCACACATGCCGAGTTGCTGGAACACGACGGCCTCTACGCCGACATGTACCAGAAACAGTTGCTGCAGGAAGAAATCTCGCGGATGTAGATCGCCCGCATGTTTAACACATTTCCGGACAGGATATGCTTGCTTCCCCGCCAGAGCATGAATTTGCATTGCGTAAAACGACATACTCCCTGCTTTTTACGCTTGTTGCGATACAGGTTTTGATAGTCTTGCCCGTTACGTTTACCGTGGTTCTGTTGAAGGGTGGCTCAAAGTTGTTAATGATTGTGCCGACGGTCCTCACGGCTATCATAATTGCTGTCATTTACCTTAAAGCACGCATCTTCATCACGCCGGAGTCAGTCCGTCTGGACCTCCCCAGGAACAGGATAAATATTGATTTTGCAGCCATCAAAATTTTAACACTCTCTAACCATGGCTTGCTTGTAGCCCAGAGTAAGTACAAGATTATTTACATCAGCGCCGCCTGGGCCGATGCGGGCGCAGCCGCTGATTACGTCATACATAGACTGAACGACCTCGGACTGCTCGATTCTATTGAACTGCATGGCGACACTGAGAAAATTGCGGCGGTGGCCGATCGGAAAGAGCGACTTCATTTTCAGACACACCTGCAGCACAGATTCCTCAGCAAGTACTTCGGGCAATCCGGCGACAACGGGGGCAGACAGCAGAATCATTGACAGCAGCGACTTTCGCAGGTGAAACTTCATGGCAGCTCAAAGTTTAAACACCGACTTAAACACAGAGCCGACGGTGCGTTTTGGCCCGAGCCGTTTAGTCAGAGTTCTCCTCTGCCTGGGAACCGTTGTGTTCGCTGCCGGTGCGCTGTTCATGTTTGCCGCGGATGTCAGCCAGGGCGCTCTGATTTTTTTACTCTTTGTGCTCGGTTTTATCGTGCTTGCCATCTTTTCCTTCCGCTCTTTTCTGGAGATCAACAAACAGTGTGTTTGCATGCGCATGTTCCGCACGACGGCGATAGAGTTCAACGCCATCACGTATTTGAAATATCACCGCCAGGGCGTGACTATCAGAACAAAGGATAAAAAAATCATCAGTTTTGACCGCAGTTTCCGCGATGCCGGCGCAGCGGCCGAGTACATTATTAGGCGCCTGAAACACTTAAACAGACTCGACGAGATCGAATTGGATGGCGACCTCAAACGCATCAACAAAATTGCTACTCTGGAGGCGGATGCCGATCTGGAACACCCGGTGACTTCAGCCATGACGCGCGCGCTGCTGGACGGGCTCTTTGACGCACTGAGCAGCTGACGGACTTGAGCGCTTCGCCCGAACTCGGGCTTGCTTTTTCTTTTTGTTTATTATTGTGAGAGAGTTCCGCGGGTTTGCAGCTTGTGAGGAGACCTGAACAAAATTCAGAACAAATCGCTAAATCAATCGAGAATTCCATGACAAACAGCGACAAACAAGCTTTCCAGAACAATACCCCGCCGGCGCCAAAACTAAGAGTCAAAGTTGGCTGGATACTGCTGTCCTGTTTGTTTGTTTTGCTGTTTCCACTGGCGGTACTTCTGTCATTGTTTGCATTCAACATATTCGCCGCTTTAACAGTCGGACTCATGGCTCTTGCAATGCTTGTGTTTACGGTTGTGGTGTTCCGAACCTACCTTCAAGTCAGCGAATCATTTATCAGAAGCCGGATAGTGTTCACCAGAACAATAGCCTTCAAGGACATTAACAAGCTGAAAATGGACGACGACTCGTTGAAAATCTCCTCCAGTACAAACACCAACATCGTCATTTATTCCAGTTATCAAAGCTCCACTGTCGCTGTTGAATACATTATTCGCCGCCTCAAATCAATGAACAGACTGGAGGAAATCGAATTGTGCGGCGACACGGCAAAAATCAAAAAAATTGCCGAGTCCAAATTGAAATTGCGCTTCAAAAAATCGTTCGCCGGCTCGGCTGCGGGAGAGATTCTATTGGGTCTGCTGGAGGGCTTGGGCAACAACTGAGCAATTTGTCTGTTGGGGATTTGATGTAACCTGTTGATTGCCGTTGGGAGCGAGGTTTTCGGCTTTGCTGCCTGTGGTGCGGCGACGAGCCTTGAACGCTGGTACGGCGCGGTTTGGCGCGGACTCGGAGACTCGGGGTTTCTAGCCGGATGACGAGCAAAATTGCAAGGAAGCCTGCCGCCGAAGATAAAAGAAGGCGGCAAAGCGCTCAGGCAAACATGGTAAGACGGTGAGGTTAATTTTGGCGGGCTAACGGCAATAGTGGAAAACAGATGTTTAAAATACAAAAGACCTGTTAAGTCGGGATAAGCATTCTCCAAGGTAATTCCCGGGCTTAACAGGTCTCTGTAATTTTCAAGGACGGGCTGCGGGCGTTTACTGCTCGCGACCCCAGTCCACCAACAGCGTAAAACGCATCGTATTGGCAAGCGGGTGGTTTTCCTCAACCGGGCTGATAAAGCTGAAGTCCAGCTGGAACAGCTCAAAACGCACGCCCGCGCCAAAAGTCAGGTATTGACGATCACCAATGCGCGAAGGCTCTGTAAAATAGCCGGCACGCAGAGCAAAGACCTGCTCATACCAGTATTCCGCTCCGAGCGAAAGCTCCACGCCGCCGGTTTCCCAGGCAGTGATGAAGGATTTCGGAATACGGTCGGCGCCGAATTCATCACGACGCACGAGCAGTTTGGCAACGTCCACCGCCAGGATCAGGTCGTTGAATTCATCGCGCACAACGTTAAGTCCAAGACCAAGCCGCAGCATTGTGGGGAGCGGATCCGACTCTTCGTTGTAGGTAACGCTGGGACCGACGTTTTGCAGGTTAAAACCAAGCGACAGTTTGTCGTCGAGGTCGACGCCGAACAGGTCGAGTTTTTCAGGCGCCCAGAGGATACCGAGGTCAAAGCCGACGGAGATACCGGTACCGGATCCCGTGCCCTGCGCATTGGCGCCTTCGGCCAGATTGGACTGTATGTAGCGGAACTGCGTTCCGAAACCAAAGTCGTTGCCGAGTTGGGTTGCGTAGGTAAGCCCGAGAGAGAACTCGTTGGAACGGAAGGTTCCGAGGATGCGACCATCGACCGAGGTCCGCGTAAACTGCCCCAGGTTCATGAGGATGAAGTTGGCGGCGACGTATCCTTCCAGCTCCTCCACGTATTGGCCGTAGGCCGCATAGCTGTAGAAGAGGTCCGCATTAAACTGCGGCAGCCATTTGGAGAAGGACAGTGAGACTTGCCGATCGTACTGAAAAGCGAGACCGCCCGGGTTCCAGAAAATGGCATTCAAATCGTCGGCGATTCCCGTCCCGGCATCGCCCATGGCGCTCGAACGAGAGTTGGGTGCGATGAGCAAGAAGGGAACGGCGGCGCCGCCGGCTTGTGCCAATGCTTCTTTTGCACCGAATCCCAGCATGAGCATCACCACGATGGCTTTTGGGATGAGATTTTTTCGCAGCATTCACTTAACTCCTGAAAATGAAAACAAACTGCAATCTTGAAGTCTATCGGGGTCCTAGCGAATAATCAACACCTGGCCGGTGTAATCTCCACTGCTGCCGTCCGCAGCCTGAACCTGCAACCTGAACCAGTAAGGACCCGTCGGCAAGAGGTTGCCCTCGTCATCGCGACCGTCCCACGAAAGTTCGTCCGTTCTGGAAGCGCTCGCAACTTCAAGTTGACGCACGCGCATTCCATCTGTTGTATATATCTGAACTGAAGTAGCCACAACTTCCGGCGCGCTGTGCCGGAAAACAAACTTCGTTTCCTGCTGGAATGGATTTGGGAAAGCGCCGACTTCATCGAGACGGATGCCATCACCACACGGAATCCGGAAAAAGGTCTCGCTTTCCGAGAAATTATTGAAGACGTCCCAGGCGCGCACGCGCACGCTGTGGTCGCCGCATTCCAGATCAAACAGCTCCTGCTCGGCCGTACCGGTGCGGAAGTTGTCGAGCGACACGGTATAAGCGCCGGTCAGGTTGATCGTCTCGGGCGAACCGTCGATCCAGGCCTGAATATCGTGCCCGATGCCCAGTCCTGTGGCATTGATGCCCGTGGCATCAGCCAGGTCGACAATCAAGAGCGGGACGGGCTGGACGTAGTCGCCAGGCACAAAGGTACGGTTATCCAGATAAATGTCGATCTGCGGGCCGTCGTTGTCGTCGCCGACATCGGTCGTGATGCCACCGACAGTAAACTGCTGAGTAGAACCTTTGGCGAAACGCGTAGCCGATTCGTTGAAGGCATAGCCGTAGAGGCGGCCGTTTTCATCTGAAAAACTGATGTCTTTGGGTACGACGATCGAGGCTTTGAAGCGCCCGTTGAGCACTTCCGCTCCGCTGACGTTCAGGATGCCGCCGACCAGACTGAAATCGTGTTTGGTGCGCTCCTGATCGGTGTCCGTCACTTCCTTTTCGATGTCGCTGTCATGCAAATTCAGCACGATCGAACCGTTAAAGGTGTTGTCGACATCTTCGCTGCCGGGAATGGCGACATAACCTTCGATCTCGACGGTAGAAAGCGCCTGCAAACGCGGCGACGTACCTTCGGACAGATCAATCCCGTTGATTTTGCTGATATAGACACGTGCCTGCGGAATGAGGATGTTCATCGCCGGATCGCCCAGCAGATAAAACTTGCGGTCGTTGGTGCCGGTCCGTTCCTGTTTGACGTGAAACAGAACCTCGCCGCTCGTAAACTGGCGTCCCGATGTGTCGTCGAACATCAACCCGTAAAAAGTCTCGTTAATACGCGCATTTTGATTGGCGTACACCGTCCGGACCGACGAGAAAATACCGATTGCACCGCCATTCTCCTTGAACAGTAGATCTTCAGCGCCGCTCTGGCGTGAGGGATCGTCAAAACGACCAAAGTCGCAGGTCGCCGCCGTCAGGAAAAAGGGCTTGTCATTATTCTGAAAGAGAGCAATCGTCTCATCTTTTTCGAAAATCTGCTCGTGCGCCCAGACACGCGGATTGCCGTGGCCGATCCAGTTGAGCAGAAGCGTGCCGCTGTTGACGGAGGAAACTATATCCTGCGTCACTTTCGGCTTGCGGCGGCCGCCGGGGATATTCTCGGTCGGGTAATCCGGCAGGTAGATTTTGCGCAGCTTCATCGACGAGGGAATCAAACCGGCGAGTCGCTCTGACTGCGTCGTGTGCAGTGAACCGTCGCCGGGGCGCGTCACTTCGGCCTGAGAATCATCTGCAATCAGCGTAATTGTCGTACGCCAGTTTGAGATAGACGATTCGCGTTCGTAGTGCGCGAGTTTTTCCGTGTAGATGGAACCCTGAGAGTTGGAAGTCACCGGGATGCGGCCGAGCGCGATGTCCACCAGCACATCGTCGCCTACGACCATCACAAAGTAATCTTCAGTCAGGAACGTGGTATTGACGGCGTGCAGGACATCATCCAGATCGAGCGACTGATATGTCGGCACGAGGTTTTGCTGCGTGGTATTGATGCTGCGGTAGTCGTAGTGCCCGTCGCCCCACATGAGCGCGTAGCGCGGTTTTACGCTCCAATCCGCCATGGCATGCGCCAGGAAGTCGCGCACGGCGGTCGGATCGGGCATGCCGCTTGCATATTCGTTGTACAGCTGATCGGTCGTTACGATCGCGATTTTGAGTGAACTGCGGGCCTCGCGATAAGCTTTGAACTCGCGGGCGCTCTCCAGCAGGTCGCGGTGCGTAATAATCACGTAATCGGCGGCCAGGTCCGACTCGCGAAGGTCGGCCCACTCGATGCGATCCAGGGAGGCCACGTTACGCGTCTGACCGCTGACAAAGTAGCGCGCCGGTTCAACCGGATTTGAATTGGCATTGAACACCATGGCGCCACCGGTGCTGGACTGGTTGAGCAGCAGTTGCGGGCGGGCGCGGTCCGTGACGTCAAAACCAATGATATTGCCGGAAAACCCGGAAATGTTGTAGTGCGTTAAGCCCGGCTTTTGCTGGTCGGAGAAAAACTCGATTGAATTGTCAATCGCGCGGAAAGGCCGCGGATAGTGAATCTCAAACCAGTCCACATAGCCGAATGCGGCCTGATTCTGCGTGTTGTTGGAATAGTCGAATTGCATTTCGGCCGCGCCGGTCAATGAAGACGCGGGAACGGAAACCTGGCGTTCGACAAGGCGCGCAACCTGATACGATGTCGTCGCAATGGACTCAAGCGGCATCGTGCCGATTTCCTGCTGCCCGAAGCGAATGTCAAAGCGTCCGTTGGACGAAGATTTGTGCCCCAGCATATAGCGGAACAGCACGTCGCCCTGGTTCAGCAGGTTTTCAATGCGCGGGAAATAGGTCGCGGGGATATTCTGGTCGACGGTGCGGCCCAGCCAGCGGCGGCCGGAACCGGGGGTGTACGGATTGTTCAGTTCCTGCTCGTCATACATCCGATGTACGTAGAAGTCGGGAGTATGCACCGGTTGTCCGGAGGGCGGCGTGACGCTTTCGGCCCGCAGGCCGGCGCTGCCGCCGATACCGAGGATGTAGTAATTGCGATTGGAGTAGTGATTGATGAAGTGGCGGAATTCCTGGCCGTCGTATTCAAAGCCGTAGGCGGACGCGCCGTAGAAGACGATAGACTCCAGTTCTCCGCTGCCGTTCGTTTTGACGATGAGCGGCTGCTCGATCAATTCATTTGACAGCGCGTCACTGACGGCTTCCGGCAGCTCTTTGCCGCCGTGGCCATAGAGTTTGATCGTGGGCACTTCGCCCGGCGCAACGACTATTCCGGCTTCACTCAGGCGCTGAGCGCTGATGGAATAGATGCCTTGTTCATCGACGCCGACGCGGAGAAACGTGCCGGCATCGGCTGCGAGACGATCGGTGCCGCCTTTCTGCAGACTCTCCGGCAGTTTTACCGGCTGGACGCGCCAAGACGCGGCCGCATCTGCATTCACGACGCGGAACATCGAACGCGGTGACTGCGACGTCGCTGCTGCCACATTGCCGGCCATGAAGTCGACTTCAACCTGAATCGACGTGGGAATTTCGGTTGTACCTGTCGCGTCATTGTAGCGAGCAGCTACAAAGCGCAGCCCGGCGACGTGCAGGTCGCGTGCAACCCCAAGGTACTTGATGTCCGCCCAGGAGTTGGAAGAAAGAACCTCATCTGTGCCTGTCTTGGCCGCCACTACGTCGGCAGACTCTTGCGGCCAGGCGGCAAGCCCGGCGTTGCAGGAACGCACCGAGACGGCGTTGATCGTACGAATTGCAAACATGCCGTCATCGGGCACTGCAATCGGCAGTTGGAAGACATAGGCGGTCTGTCCGCCGGCAGTTTGATTGACATCCGTACCAATAATATTCGGTCGGACCTTCATCGAGTTGCCGATGTACAGAGTGTCCCAGGAGACAATTTTGGGCGTGTATTGCAACACGAGGCGGTGCTGATTCGATTCAACGATCGAGACGCCCTGGTTAGACCAGGCGTTGTCAGCAGCAGAAACGGTGTGTACGAAGCAAGGAAGGAAGGCCGAAGCCATCGCAACCGCAACCAATAATGTCCGCATACTCGTCCTTTATCGACTTAAATGAGGTCGTGCGCGATATCTACGGTAAGGCGATCTGCTCGTCGCAGACGTGTATTACCGATAGCTGTCAAACTTTGCGGATATTAACAGGGTAGCAGTATGTGCGATAGACGGGCCCGTTTTGTTGGTAAATTTCGTCCAATTTACGCGTTGTCGGCACAATGAGTCAAGGGAAAACTGACTGACCTGCCTTGAGCGAAACTGGCCGGCAAACTTGAAGCACTTTGTGCACCGGCAGTAAAGACTGCTTTTATCATTGATTCGGGGTCCCTTGCACCGACTGTTTACAGCCGCAATCAGGTAGTGTCAACCGAATCTGCGATGCACAAGTTCCACGCTGGTCGTGCGAGTGCTTGCCCCTAGTAAACCGGATTTGCGGCTTTGCGTTACAGCGCCGCACTCCTTTGTTTGTCTTTTGTTTGCCACTGAATTTCGAACTACATGAAGACGCGACGGAGCAACAAAACACGACACATTGAGGCTTCAACCGTCCAAGGACTCAAAGCTCATATGATTGTCACATCCGTGCCGTTATAGCGCCCATACTTCGCAGTCGAACGCCACAATCCAACAAACAACAAGGCCGGACCCAATACAGGTCCGGCCTTGTGAATATCTGACTCAGCAGGCATCAGGATTACTGATGCACCGACTGATTACTTCGTGTTGACGGCGGGAACAGTGATCGACTGTTCGCCGGATTCCATCACGATGAAGTAGGTACCGCCCGGCAGATCCGTAGCGTCGAACTGCGTCGAGTACGAACCCGGAGCCAGGATGCCGTTCGCAAGTTGAGCAACTTCCTGACCAGCCAGGTTGAAGACGGAGATCGAGACGTTCTGAGCGGCCGGCGAGGTCAGAGAGTACTCTACCATCGTGCTGCCATAGAACGGATTCTGCACCGTACGCAACGTGAGCATGTCGTTTTGCGCTTCGTTGTTCGCAACGCCGGAGACCGTGAGGTCGGTCGTAGCGGTCAGGTCAACGAACCAGGATTCGCTGTTGGAAGCGTTCGACGAGATGAACATGAAGGCGGCGTATTCTTTTTCAACACCGGCTTCACCCGTGAAGCTGACATCGATCATAGCGGACGAGTTCGGCTCGATGTTCATCGGCAGAGAAACGTTGTTCACGCTGAAGAAGTCGTCTTCGATCGAGATGTCGGAGATAACCAGCGTTTCCGAACCCGTGTTGCGAATCTCGTAGGATTCAACTTTGGTTTGACCCGGGTAGACGTTGCCGAAGTCGAGCTCGATTTCAGCGTCGATAACCGGACCTTGAGCAGCGTCGGTCGACAGCCAGTCCAGAACGCGCGTCATGATGTTCACGCGGTCGTTAACGTTGGCCAGCGCTTCCATACCGAAACCGCCATAGTAAATTTTACCTTGAGCCTGACCGATCACAGCTTTGACGGCGGCAACGTTGGCCATCGCATTGTCCGTGTAGAAACAGGCTTCAGCCGGACCGGAACCGATCGACATCTGATCCGTGAACGGATCAAAGGTCGGCCACGATTGCTGGTTGTACTGGTTGGCCTGAGCAATAGTGATGCCGTTACCGATTTCGTCATTGGCAACACCATTGATCGCAAAACCACTGATCGACGCGCCGCCGCCCTGATTGAGCTGATAGCGCTGCAGCGGAGCCGTATTGAAGTTCACACCAAGCGTCGTGGCAAAGAATGCGCGCGTCGGCTCGAGACCATCAGGCGTCGGCGTGCTCAGAGACGCGCCGGCCGAGAAGTGCGAGAAGACGGCAATGCGTTTGCCCTGAACCAGCCAGCGCTGAACATTCGACAGCCAGTAGTTGTTGAGAACGCGCTGTTCGCCGGTAATGACCTGCGGGTCAAAGCGCAGCGGCAGGATGTGCTTCTCAATGTCGTCGCCAAAGGCCGTCATGTTTTCCGAGGTAGCCAGAACAGCAATGCTCTTGCCGGCGTATTTCGGGCTCTGCTCAAGCGTTGCATTGCGATAGATCGAAGCGGCATAGGCGTTCAGACCCGTCCAGACAACCACTTCCGGCGTACCGGCGAAGATTTGCGGCTCAAGGATTTCGAGGTCGGCAACTTCACCCGGAGCGTAATCTTCGGGCAGTACGGCGCGAACTTCGATCAGCGAACCTTCCAGGAAAGCTTCCGAACCCGTATAGGTATAGACAGCTTCTACAACCTGCGTAGCGCCGGCTTCCATCGTGAAGGTCTCAGGCGACATCTGGACAGTTACACCGTCCGGCAGATTGACCGAGCGAACTTCAGCCATGACAGCGTGGTCGTCGTCGTTGATCACGTTGAACGTGCGCGTAACCTGCGGCGTCTCGGAGGTCAGACGAATCATCGGATTGCCAACCCACTCAGCGTTGAGTTCGTGGCCCTGGATGTTCGAAGCAGCCTGGAAGATTTCGTGCGTGAAGTCGCTTTGAACAAAAGCAACCACGTAGATTTCGTCCTGCGGAGCCAGCTCATCGTAGGTCAGCGAGTAGCTGAAATCGTAGGTATTCGAGGAACCCGGATCAATCGTGATTTCCGTGCCGGCAGGCGACGGAAGCATGTCGAGAGCGACGTCCGTGTGCAGGAGTTCACCGTTGTGACCAGGCAGCGTTTCAGCCAGGTTCGGCAGCAGAACTTTGCGGGCCACTACAACGACGTGCAGTTTGACGGTACCGAGGTTGGCGCCTGCTTCGGAGTCAACCTGAACCGAAACTTTGATGTTCTCCATGTCGCTGCGATCTTCCGTCACAGACATGGTAACCGGCGTGGCTTTGGCTTTGATCGTATTGATAGCCGTTTCGGTAGCGTCCATCAACTGCATGTTGGGGTTCTGCTGACCGCCAACCCAGCCGTAGGGAATGCCGTACTGACCATCGGTGTCATAATAAGCGATACGCGTGCGACCCATGTCGCCGCGAGCCGCGTCGCGATCCTGCCAGGGATCATTGGGCCGCGGCCACCACATGTGCATGCGGACCGACAAGACACCCTCGCGATAATCGACGAGCTCATTTAATACTTCCGTTGCGGGCACGCAAGGAGGGCAGGTGGCGCTGTTGAATTCTTCAACCAGTGCAACGCGATCGGCTGCAACTGCTGAAGTGCTCCATGCCATGAAGCCGGCAGCAACCACTAACAAAAAGGTAGAAATTCTGCGCATTGTCAGAAACTCCATTTTTAGATAAAGAAATAGTACATGTCAAAGACGTGTTCGAAGGTTGTAGTTCGCTTCCGAATTTTTCAGTGTGTGTATGGAAGCGTTGCTCCGATTTATGCAGTGACGATAAGGTCAGAAATCAAGTTAAATCGGAAAATTGAAGCAGCCCCACTTGCTCCAAGCAGAAAAATAAGGATAAATGTTGCACACTTGCAAGTAGTGTACAATGTTTCCCCTTTTTGTCCTACCGCGCTGATAACAAATAGCGGGAGCACCAAACAGCTTTATTCTCCCACGTGAGCCGCTTCGACCTGCAGGATGCGATCTGTCCCCTGAAAATCGTGCACCATGACGACAACTTCCAGCTCGTCCGGGTTCCATTCTTCAGGATCAATTGTCAAAGTCCAGGACTTCTCGATTTCGTCGCCCACCGAAGCAGCCGAAGCCGCAACCGGTTCGCCCCAGGTTCCATTAAAGGAGGCGCGCAGAACGTGCTGGTGCACGTAGTCTTGCACGATATTCGGGGTTTTGCGCTCGTCCACCTGAACCTGCACAAAGTTATTCTCGATCAGGTACACGGCGACATAGTCGTTTTCGCCGCCATCTTCAAAATACGTAATCGTAGCATCGACGCTTACGGTGTTGGTCGCTTCGTTGTAATCGCTCGTGACTTCAATCATCATCGGCGCGTCCTGCTCCAGCAGTGAGTTTACCGACGAGCGCCAATCTCCCGGACCGACGACTTTGGAGTTGTTGAAGTCGGAACGATTAATCAAAGCGTTCGGTGTACCGGGTGCGTTGACGTCAAACTTGTCGTCGAGTTGATCACCAACCGGCGTACGGAAATCGTAGGTAAAGGGTGAGCTGCCGCTGCCGGTTTCCGCAAAGAAGCCGGAGTGCACGGAAATGAGAATTACCTGATCCTCGTTGCGTGCTTTGATATCAGCCGCGATTTCAGTTGCCGCCGGACAGGTACGGCAGCGGAATCCGGTAAATTCCTCCAACAAGATCTTTTGCACGCGATCGCCGACCGGGCCGCCGGAATTGCCGTAGCTGTCCGGATCGCGATAGGGACCGTTTACTTCATCACAAGCACCCAACAGAAACACGGTTGCGATAAGACCAACGATGAGTTTTTGTTGTTTCAACATATCAGCCTGACCATGTGTTAGATTCGTCGAATTCAAGAGTATTAGCGGCAGCTCAACTTGGAACGCTATGACAAACAAAAATGGGTTGCAGTCAGGAATCAGAAGCTGCTGGCCAGCGTCAACAGCAAACCCGTGGCTGCGGGAACGTTACGGCAAACACCACCGACGCAAACAATCCCCTCGCGCTGACGAGCGAAGTTTAATTGAAGTCGATGCGGCCCCTGTACATAGGTTGCGTTGAACCCCAGGTAGTGAATGCGTTTTTTCTTGTCTTCGTGTCCCAGATTGTACTCGTCGGAAATCGAAAAGAACCAGTTGGGCGCCAGCGCGAGTTCGACCAGCGCAAAGGCCCAGTCCCCCGATTCGGGCTCGCCGTCAAATTCCTGACTGGAAATTGCGTATTGCAATTCGGTGCGCAGTGAATTGACCGGCGTAATTTTATATGTGATTTCCGACGTGATAATATTGCTTGTAATTACACCATAGCTGCCATTGGGCTTGCCTTCGATAATATCCTTGTTGTACGCGATGCGGAAGTACCCGAGGTTAACTTTCAAGTCTTTATCGAAGCGGCGGCTGAACTTGATGTTGAAATCGTCGAACAACCTGCGGCCGGCGTCAAAAAAGCCGGTTTCGTAGGTAAATGTATCGATCGGCGTGCGCTCCAGCGGATGCAAGCGTGCGTATTCGAGAGAAATATCGGTACCATAGCGACCACCGATGCCGTCGCCGCGCGGAATGTTAAAGACTACACTCCCCTGCACGCCGATTTCACCATTGGCCTGAGTTGCATAGGGAAACAGCGTCACGAGGCGCTCCGTGTGCGTCTGACTCTGCGGCGGAAGGAAGTTTAGATTCAGATTGTTGGCCGTCGCCGCGCGATCTCCGCGCGAATCCATTTTGTCGACGCGTTTGGCGCTCAGCGAGATCCCCAGCCCACGTTCGGAGTAACTGGTCGACACATACAGGCCATTGCCTTCATTATAGGCGTAGTTGGACGGGTTTGACAGCGGCGAAGCCGTATCGCCCGGAAAAAAGTACACATCGGTCGCTGAAGGATCGTTGGACTTGAACGCATACTCAGTATAAAGGTTGAAGCCGCCGATGCCCAATGTAGCGCGCCCGGCAAAGGAGGCCACATTTTCCGGCAAAATGTACAGCGGATCGTCATCGGCCTGAAAACGACTGACCATACTACCACCGAGCAAAAGAACAACGTCGCCGTCATCGCCGAAGATACTACTGGCATCAACGTCGAGGTCAAGCCCGCGGATGATGCCCTCGCTCTTATTCCAGAAGCTGCGCTGCCTTCCGATCAGGCCGGTAATCGTGATATTGTCATCGGGCCGCACCTTGACGCGCAAACCGTCAATGGCGTTGTCGAAACCGAGCAGACGCTCCTCATATGCGCGCAGAATGAGTCCACTGCCAAATTGCTCGTAGAAGTCGCCCGCGGTGACATCGATAAAATCCGAGTTGTAGGTGGCATAGCGGTACGCAAACCCCTGCCCGTCGGCATAGCGATCATCAAAGCCCAGGATTGGGTTGAGATACGCTTCGTAGCGTGCCCCGGCGCTGAAGCTACCGAGCGTGTAAATCAGGTTGACGTATCCATTGAGGCGCATTTCTTCGTCGACCTGTTCCGCACCGGTCTCAGTATCATTGATGTAATACTGCGCATCGCTTTGCAGATCGCCGTGAACGGCACCGAGGTTGACGGGAAGGTCCTGGGAGGGAGCAACAGCCGGAAAAACGATCGCCGCCCCGAAAAGAGCGGCGATAGCGAACTTGTACATTTGCCTGCCTGCACACGGTTAAACAACAACTGTCAAACTGATGAAGATTTACGAGCGGCGCAGAGACGCGCCGCCCGTATGATCACGCCGGTGGGCCGACAACGGCCCGTAGACCGATGGTGTTCAGCCTGCCGTACAAATTACAATTCGCCCGCTTTGACTTTGCGGACGACTTCGAGAAGTTTCAATTCGTCGCCGGGAGCATAGGACGTGTGTTCGTACACGACCTCGCGATTGGCATTCAGCACAAAGGTGTGCGGTACTGCATTGACGTGCATTGCGCGTTTCAGGTCGGCATTTTCGTCGATGTAGACATCGTATTCCCACCCGCGGCCGTTGATAAAGGGTTTGACCTTGCGGCTGGTTCGCGCATCATCCACCGAGATGGCCACCAGCTTGACGCCGGTTTCTTCCTGCCAGTCGGGGAATTCATCGTGAATCGTGGAAAGCTCGAGAATGCAGGGTTTGCACCAGGTGGCCCAAAAGCTGACGATAATCGGCTTGCCGTCGTTCTTGATGTTTTCCGTGTTGAAATTCTTGCCGCTCAGGTCTTTTACGACAACTTTCGGCATGGACTTGGTGGCCTGATTATCCGCGTCGTCGGCATAGCCCGCAGTTACTATCAGAGCCAGCGCAATGCAACAGCTCAGCGCAATCAAACGCTTCAGGTGCATCATGTCAATCCTCCAGATACAAATATTGTATTGTGTTTCAAGTCAAAATCAATGTCGCACGAATGCTGGTTGACAGACCGGCGATCGAGAGTACGACGGCGCTTTGATTCCTTCATCCAGCATAGCTCGGATCACAATACGTGAAAAACTGTCCAGCCGGGAACAAAATCGGCAGCTGCCGTGTATATGGCCAGAAGCCAAAATGGTAGCGGAAATTAGCATTATTTGTTCCGTACTACAAATTTGGAAACTCATACGCAATAGGTCCGTAACTAGTTCCCAATCTTTGACTTTGGGCTCTTGTATAAGCAAGAGTTTTTCCGTATCTTTCGCGCAATCGTACCAAAAATGTACGGTAGTGATTATCCAAAGCTTTGAACAATATTTGCATACAAATACATCCGAACGGGTAGAACGATGAAGTTAGCGCGACTCTTTTTAGCGGCCATGCTAGTTGTTTCGGTGGGAACCGTGACCGCCCAGGCACAAAGCATATTCCTGTTTGCCGGTCCGCACACGATTCAAAGCGATGCAGAAGAATTTGACGTCGAAGGTAAACTTCCAGTCAGGAACTCCGGCGACACGCAACTGGACATTAAAGTCCGCATGTTTGTCGAGGAAAAAATGGACGGCCAGGACATCTACTTCTGCTGGGATCAGTGTTTTCCGCCCACTATCGTTGAATCGGGCACGGTTCGCCTGATGCCCGGCGAGTCCTCTGACCTCTTCTCGGCGCACATCAACCCCAATGGCGTATCCGGCAAAGCGGTTGTTCGCTTTGAATTCTTCCCGGTCGACGAACCCGAAAAGATTGTCACGACGCGCTTCATCTTTGAAATCGGCGAAACGGCAACGGATGTGGACGAATTCGGCGGCGCCATTGTGGCACCTCAATTGACGTCCTTCCCGTCGCCGGCAATCGAATCCGTCGAACTCAGCTTTGAGATTCCCGGTTCGTTCAACAATGCTCAGCTGACGGTGCACAACCTGTTCGGCAATGAAATCGCGACGATTCCGGTAACGGCGGTTCGCGGTTCGACGCTGCTCGATGTCACGGGGTACAATCCCGGCGTGTACTTCTACACGTTGACAGTCGACAACCAGCGCTTGCTGAGCAAAAAATTCGTCGTAAAACGTTAAAATTTCGTGGTCGACTTTCAGACCACACAACTAAAGAGAACCGGCAAGAGAACTGACTCTTGCCGGTTCTTTTTTTGTTTCGCGCCACATTGACGGACAGCGTCCGGCTGTTCCGCCGCAATTTTGATTGAATACCTTATTGCAAGGAATTCGGCGTAGTGCGATATTTGTAGATTCAACCCTAAAATTTGGGTTGAGTCCTATTTTTCACTGATTTGCTCATTAACGAAACGGGACATCTTTGGGAAGACCGCGCAGCAGAGGCCCGCGAGGCCGTCGTCAACCAATTCGCCAGGAACCGCGCGTACGCATTAACGAGCGTATCCGCGTACCACAAATTCGCGTTATCGATGTCGATGGAGAAATGGTCGGCATCATGTCGCCGCAGGCGGCGCTGAAAATTGCCCGCGAACGCGGACTCGATCTTGTTGAAATTGCTCCGCAGGCCAGCCCGCCCGTGTGCAAGATCATTGATTTCGGCAAGTACCGCTACGAACAGCAGAAACGCGAAAAAGCGCAGAAGAAAAGCCAGCACCAGCAGCAGTTGAAGGAAATTCGCTTCAAACTCGGCGTAGACACGCACGACTTTGACTTTAAAACGCGTCATGCCCGCGAGTTTCTGGAAGAAGGCAACAAGGTCAAAGCCACGGTATTTTTCCGCGGCCGCGAAATTGTACACAAAGATTTGGGTAAAGCCGTCATTGAGCGCTTTATCGCTGCCCTGGCCGACATTTCCAAGGTGGATCAACCCATCAAGATGGAAGGTCCGAACTGCTCGGTAATCGTCGCGCCCGACAAAACGAAAATCAAGAAAAAACCGAAGCCCGAAAAAGAAGCGGGCAGCGGAAATACAAAGCAGGCCCCGGCGCCTGCTGATTCAAACGACGATGTTGAAGTAGATGACGTCGAATAATCGGCGCCGCTCCCCTTCGCAACGTTTTACCCTCTAATTAACTGGTGCTGTTATGCCTAAAATGAGAACAAACAGCTCGGCCAAGAAGCGGTTCAAAAAAACCGCCACGGGCAAGCTGAAACGCCAGAAGGCTTTTCGCAGCCACATTCTGACCAAAAAAACGCGTAAACGCAAACGCGACCTGCGTCAGGATACGGTGCTGCACCCGGCCGACGAGCCACGCGTCAAGCGCCTGCTCTGCATGGCCTGATCGTTAGTTGCGGTAGCCGGCGCGCATGAGCCTTCGTGTTCATGCGGCGACGCCAGTGCGTCGTACAGATGCGTCGGAACCCACGACAGTTCACAAAATCTGTAAACACATTCTCAGGGATTACTTATGCCTCGTTCAAAGAACAAAGTAGCTTCAAGGGCGCGCCGCAAAAAGATGCTCAAACTGGCGCGCGGCTACTGGGGTCTGCGTAAAAACGTCTGGACCGTCGCCAAGAACCACATCGAAAAAGCGCTGCAGTACCAGTACCGCGACCGCCGCGCGCGCAAACGCGAGTTTCGCCGCTTGTGGATCATTCGTATCAACGCCGCTGCGCGTCTGAACGGTACGACTTACTCGCGTTTGATCAACGATCTGAAGAACAACAACATCCTGATCAACCGCAAGATTCTGGCCGACCTGGCTGCCAATCAGCCGCAGGCCTTCAGCCAACTGGTTGCAGCCGTCAAAAGCTGATCCCCGGCTGCACGGTGAATTTCACGACGGCGCGACTGTCCCACGGGATTGATCGCGCCGTTTTTTCTTAAGGACTCCACCCACTCGACGGAGCAAAACGGATGCTCGAGAATATTGCCGCCCTGCGGCAGGCTATTGAGGCCGACCTGGCGACGATCAAGGACCTTGACAGCGCCGAGGCATTTCGACTGAAACACCTCGTCAAAAAAGGCAGCCTGAATTCCCTGACACAGGACTTCAAAGCCGTGCCGCGCGAGGAAAAAGCGGCTGTGGGCAAATCGCTGAACGAACTGAAGAACTGGGTGACCGAGTCGTTTGACGCGGCGATGCAGGCCTTCAAACGCGAGGCCGACGACGCGCAGACTGTCGACGTGACGCTGCCCGGCCGACGCCCGTTCATCGGCGCACAGCACCCCACCAATGCGATGATCCGCGAGATTACGCGCATTTTCAGTGCACTTGGCTTCGACGCAGCTGAAGGCCCGGAAATCGAAGACGAAAAGCACAATTTTGACGATCTGAATTTTCCGCCCAACCACCCGGCGCGGGATATGCAGGACACATTTTTTGTCAAGGATGACAATCAGAATCTGGTGCTGCGCACTCATACCTCGCCTGTCCAGATTCGTCTCATGCAGTCGCGCAAACCGCCTATTCGCTGCATCGTGCCGGGTCGTGTATACCGCAATGAGGCGACCGACGCCACGCACCTGGCCGAATTCCATCAGGTCGAAGGTTTGTACGTGGACCGCAAGGTCTCCATGGCCGACCTGAAGGGCACGCTCTACACTTTCTTCAGCGAGCTGTTTCAGGATCCGTCGTTGAAATTTCGGCTGCGTCCCTCCTTCTTCCCTTTCACGGAGCCAAGCGCCGAGGTTGATGTATTTGTCGACGACGCGCGCGGTGCACGCTGGATCGAACTTGCGGGCTGCGGTATGGTTCACCCGAACGTGCTGCGCAACTGCGACATTGATCCCGAGGAATATTCCGGTTTTGCCTTTGGTTTCGGCATTGAACGACTGATCATGCCGCGCCGCAAAATCACTGACATCCGCATGCTCTACGAAAACGACATTCGCGTTTTGCATCAATTGACCTGACGAGGCGGATTCCTGTCCAATGAGTAAAGCTGTTTTACAGGCCCGTGGTCTGACAAAGACGTTCAGTACAGCCGCCGGGCAGGGTATAACCGTTTTGAAGGATGTTTCGCTGGAGCTGGGCGAAGGCGAAATGGTGGCGGTCGTCGGTCCTTCCGGCGCCGGCAAGAGCACGCTGCTGCACATACTGGGCGGCCTGGACAGCCCGGATGCGGGCGACGTGTTTTTGCGCGACAGTTCAAATTCGATGCAGAATCTGGCCAAACTGAGCGACGAAAAATTGGCCGCTGCACGCAACCGGCACATTGGTTATATCTTTCAATTTCACCACCTTCTGCCCGAGTTTTCGGCCATTGAGAATGTCATGATGCCGGCTTTAATTTCGGGTATGTCCCGTCGCGAGGCGCAGGCCGGAGCGCTCGCGCTGCTGGACGAAGTTGGATTGGCGGATCGCAAGGATCAACGGCCCGTTTTACTTTCCGGCGGCGAGCAACAACGCGTTTCGGTGGCGCGCGCCCTGATCAACAAACCAAGCGTTGTATTCGCGGACGAACCTACCGGCAATCTCGATGCCGCCAACAGCCGCCGTCTGATCGAACTTCTTCAGCGCGTACGGCGCGACCACCGCCAAGCGTTTCTGGTAGCCACACACGACCAGGAGCTGGCGCAGCAGGCAGACAGGGTTTTGCGGCTGAGCAAAGGCGCTGCGACGATTGAAATTCCGGGGAATGGCAATTAGGCGTTGAAGACAACTTCAACCCAATTTGTTTACATGCTCTGCCAAGACTTGAAACTGAGCGCTTCGCCGCTCTGCGGCTTGCTTTTTTCTCTTGTTAATCTATGAGCACCAGGCGACACACTTTCCAATTAGAGACTTTTCTGCGACCGGACGCGTCGGCTGGAAACATCTTGGTGTCTTTTTGCTGCGGGCCTGAACTACCATTTGCATTCCGTGGCTGTCTGGATCAATAGTCGTTGCAGACTACCCCTACTCCCAACAATGCACAAACAGCGGGAGCGGTTCAAGCAAGAACTTAACATCTGGAAACCAGTTGGTTCGATTAATTAGCAACGGTCTGAGAACTGCGCCCACTGAACGTGTCAAACAGCACGTAGTTTAGACTTCGAATTAAACTCTTGAGCGGTCGGATAAACGATTGGAGCGCACTCCTGCGTGATCAATGGCCCCATCACCGTCCTATTTTTCCTTCTCATCCATGCACTCCCTGGTTTTCCGCCTTATGGCCGGTTTACGGCTCTGGGCAATTTGACTTTCTCCAGACGCACCGCTAGACGAATTCTACACTTCAGCGGCAGTCCATCAACGCTTCGTGGTGTGCACACCCGCGCTATGAACGAGCTGTCACGTTCAATTTGTTGGACAAGCGAGTTTCAACAAGCAACGGCACACAACCAGCGCGAAGACTCAACCGTTGGCAGTCTTGTGGCCAAGCTGCAAGTTTCGACGACAAACGGGTTTACTGTTACACAATTGAATTCGAATGCGGACTGATTCGGATATTGATTTGACTCTGCACGACGAACAAAAAGAAAAAGCAAGCCGGAAGTCATCGACGGCGAAGCGCTCAAGTGCCAAGCCACAAGTGAAAAGCGCAACTATCAAGACGCAAGCGAATAGCACTCAAACATCAAGTCTCAGCCTACAGTGCCAGGTACGACAGCTTTAGTTAAACAGTACAAAGAGACAGGTGTGCGGCAATGACGAAGTAAAAGTCAAGTAAACAACAGGAGCACTTAAACAAAATAAAAATCACTCGCGGAGGGACTTGATCAACTTCAGAATGTTAAACGGGCGGCCGGCGCCGGCAGGCAGGTATTCGATTTTGTCGACAACGCGGCGGATAATGCTGATGCCCAGACCGCCGTGACGGAAATTCTCAAAGTATTCCTTCATGTTCGGCGTGCGGATCGTCATCGGGTCGAAGGCGTCGCCGCTGTCGGAAATTTCGATGATCAGTTCGTTGTCGTTGATCTCGATCGTGACGCAGAATTCGCGGCCCTGGTCGTGTTTGTACGCGTGGCGGATAACGTTGGAACAGGCTTCGTCCACAGCCAGAGTAATGTTGTACACGCCCTGCTCACCAACGCCGGACTGCCGGGCGCGCGCTTCAACAAATGCGCGAACGCGGTGCAGCTCGGACGTACTGCCGGGAACACAAATGCGATTTGGTTTAGGTGCAGCCATCGTCTATTGCGGGCCCCGCCGAATCTCACTGGAATCGTTTACATCCTGTTCCGCATCCGACGACGAGCCCGGGCTGCCGCCTTTTTCGTTGAACCGGACAAAAGCTTCATCTTCGTTGTCGAGAATATCGAAGAGCATCGGAAAACCGAGAAGGTCAAAGACTGTAAAGACTTTTGGCTTCATCTGAACGAGTTTAATATCGCCCTCGTTGCTGCGGATCTCTTCGATAAACACCATAAAAACACCAAGGCCGGCGCTGCTGATGTAATCCAGCTCGTCGAAATTTACGACGAGTTTGTAGACGCCGTCCTTGATCAGACTTTCGAGCCGGCTTTCCAGTTGCGGAGCCGTGTGCGCATCAAGGAATCCACTGATGTGCAGGACGGTCGCCAGATCGTGATTGCGAACGGATATTGAAAAGTTGCTCATAGCATGCGGCCTGAACGAGAATGTATCCAGATATCCCATGTGACTGGGTGCGAATCCGCAATATACGGTCGCACCGCGTTAATTCACAACCGCCTCAGCTTGTTTGCGGTCGCGATTTGCCTCCTGTCCCACACCCTCGCCAAAAATCATCGTAACGACTGTCACATCGTCGTGCTGTAACACCTCTCCACCGAATTCCGCAACCAGACGGACTATGCGGCCAAGCAGGCTTTCAGCCTTGAAATTATCGTGCTCCGTCAGAATGTCCTTGAGGCGCTCCAGCCCCAGCTCGCCCTTGTCTTCGTTGTGGACCTCATTCACGCCGTCCGTGAATAAAAGCACCTTGTCTCCGGGATGTACGTCAAGCGTCATCTCCTGCAGAGCCGAGTCAAAAATCCCGGGGCCGACGAGTCCGACGCCCAAGCCTTTGGGCGTGCAGGTTCGCGTGCGCCCGCCCTGATGGATTAACAGCGGCGTGTGTCCGGCGCGCACGAGGCTCAGCTCAGCCGCGTGCGGATCCCATGCCACGGCGATCATCGTAATAAAGGAGCGCTTCTCCATCGAACCGTGCACCGCTTTGTTGACCTTGCAGACCAACTCCCCGGGGGAATTGCACTCGGGCGCCAGCGCAAGCACGATGCCTTTGATTTCGGCCATGTAAAAAGCGGCTGAAATCCCCTTGCCCGAGACGTCGGCAACAACTGCGCACAGGCGGTCGTCGGCCAGACGCACAAAGTCGTAGTAATCGCCGCCGACCTCGTAAGCCGGAGAGGAATAGGCCGCAATGTCGAGCCCTTCCACGCGCGGCACGCTCTCGGGCAGCAATTTGCGTTGTACGTCGTGCGCCACGCGCATCTGGCTCTTGTAGCGCTCCGACTTCATCGATTTCTCAAAGAGCCAGGCGTTTTCGAGCGCGATGCTGACCGTGTCCGCAAATGCCGTCAGCAGCGCTACATCCTCGTGTTCAAAAACAAATTCGTCCGCATGACCGGCAAAAAGCGCGCCTACAATCTTGCGATCCTGCATCAGCGGAGCAACCATGAGCGAGCGGATGTTGCGGGACGAGTCCAGACGCAAGTCCTGCAGCTGCGGCAGTTTGTCCAGATCGTCGGCGTGCAAACAGTATTTCTCGGCGTCCAGCAGCGACTGCAGATGGCCGCCTTTGTACAGGCGTTTGAGCGCATTGCGCTTGATGCCCAGCGCGTAGCTTATTTCCTTTTTCTGATCGATACGCTCGATCCAGACAGCCTGAGCACCGCATACGTCCCGCACCATGATCGCCACCGAACGCATCAGCTCGCCCGAGTCGTTGACGTGTGTAATATTCCGGCTGAGCGTCGCCAGCGCGCGCACCTCACGCAAACGGCGGTCCATAACGCCGGCCGTGGGCAGGGACAGCAACAATACAATGCTGATGCGCGCATAGTTGAGGCACACCAGCACAAAAATCAACATCGTCAGCACGTCCGCGCCCGGCAGTACACGACGCAGCACCGTTCCGACGTCCGAGCCGGCGCTGTTCAGCAGCACCAGAATGCAGACGGACAGCACCGATCCCAGAAAGGAAACGGCAAAACCTTTGTATTTCTCGCTTTTGCTGAGAGAGTTAAGCCAGGCGCGACGCCAACCGGAAAAAAGCGTCGCGATTGCGATGACGGCCACAAGAAAGGCGCTGAGCGTCCCCACGCTGGGCATATTGGCCGAACGCAGCACCTCCACGAACATGACCAGCCCCGCGCCGCCAAAAATGATGGCGCGAACACGACGCGAGTATTTGTGTGGACGCAATTGAGCCAGGCGATCGAGCCAGTAAAGTTGGCGCAGCGAGAGCAGAAGCATCGGCACACCGAGCAGCGTCACCAACAGGCTGGTGCCGAGACCCGCCGCCGACTGACCGCCGATGTCCCAGACGCTGAGGCAGCCGATAATCAACAGAATGCCGAGCGAACCCAGCACACTGTATGAACTGGCCCGTCGAAATGTCTCGGAAGGACTGCCGAATTGCGTTTCCGGTCGGTGTACCAGTAAAGCCAGGCCGGCAAGAGAAAGGAGCGTAACGACCGTGATGAGAGCGTGAACAATCTGTTCGGCGGCGCTCAGGCGCACGGAAGAGTCACCGTGTGCCAGGAAGAAGAACTGCAACGCAAGAATTCCGGCGCCCGCCAACGCCAGGAAAGCGGCCAGGCGAAAGCGCGGTCGATGGAAGATTTGCCGGATCGACTGCTGCGTCATCAGTACTTTTCTCGTTTGAACGCTAAAATTTCCGGCTCTTCCCTACGGCGCGGCATCCGGAAAGTTCCAGACCGAAGACGGACTTCTCACGCGCGCAGAAGAATGTACGGCACGTCATTGCGGACGCGCCTCGGGGATCTTTCAATTCACCTGAACACTGGTCGCGACAAAGGAGTATTCAGTCTGATCTCCAACGATGGCCGCGATTTCCTGTGGTGTCGATCCGGCGTCTTCGGCGTAGTGCCGCGCCTCAGCTTCCGTCAGCACCTTTGACTGCAGGACGCCCTCGACGGTCACCTCCGAGCCGGAAAGATCGACGGGCACAAAAAAGCCGTAATCCTTAAAGGTCACGCGCACTTCGTCCGCGCCGTCGCGCAGCATCATCCAGCAGCCTTTTTTCTGACAGACATCGACTACTTCGCCGTGCAGACGAATTGTCTCCTCACCGGCACTGGTGCGTTCAATGGCTTCGCGCAAACCGAGCGCCGGCTGACCGGCAAGCGTCGGTCGTGCGCCGTAAACACGAGCGTCGGTATCGTCGCCGGCGGGGGTTCTCCGGGAGTACCCCGCCTCTGTATCATCAGGTGATTCCGCGTTGTCCGCGTGTGGTTCTTCGACAGCGGAAATCGTTGCGGATTCATGTTCAACGTTGTCGTTTTGATATGCCTTGCTGCCGCATGACATATTTCCAATCAAGAGCGCGGTCAGCAGCAGTCCGCATAAAGATACGCTTCTCACTTTCGGCTCCATATGTTGGTTCTGTGCTTTTGAGTTAAAATCGCTGCTTCTTCCTCCAATCATGCTGCTGCATTGATCACTCGGATTCAGCCTCGCCGGCATCCGTCGGCATTTCACGGCAAGGCAGGTTGATCGACATGACGATGTTCTCTTCGTCCAGCGAGTCGACAACCACCATGCCCTGGAACATTCGGATAACCGAGGCGCTGGTGGCCAGACGGAAAATTATATCATCCTCGTCATTTTGCAAATGCTCGATCAGCGATACGTCAGTTGCACCCTTGTAAATGTCCAGCATGCGCTGCGATTTCGGCGTCGCTTTGATCAACATCTGAATTTCCGCGATGTTTTCAAAAGTGTTCACCTCAACAAGAATGTGCGCGTCAATCACACTGCGCCCCGATGAAGCTGCGCCGAGCAGATCGGACAGAATCTTGTCGAACGACTCGCGGTTCACGCGAATGGCGAATGAGTCGCTGATGGCATCGTCGAGCAGAATGTTGACTTCTTTGCCGGTCTGGTGCCGCAGCATGTCGACGCTCTCCTCAAAAGTGGAGCGGATCGGCAGGCGCTGCAATTCCGGCAACTGCGAGAGGCCGCGGTGTTCTACGCGGGCCACGTCCATCAGGTCGTCCACGCGCGCCAGCAATTCTTCCGAGCTGCGTTTGGCCACGGCCGAGAACTCGTCGCGCTGCTGCTCGTCCTGATACATCTTCTCCGTCACCATCTGCAGATAACCCACTATGCTTGTCAGCGAGTTGCGGAAGTAATAGCTGATGTCCCGCATGAAGTGCATCTGGTACAACTCGGACTCGACGGCGAACTGACGCGCCAGCTCCACCTGGCGTCCCTGGATAGCCAGTTGTTTATCGGCGTACTTGCGTTCGGTGACGTCGCGACCGGTCGAGTACACCAGCGCGTCGGCGCGCGAGACCGTGCTGTTCCAGCTGATCCAGCGCACCTCGCCGCTCTTGTGTTTCATGCGCACTTCCAGGTGCACATTCTGTTCGCTTTCGGCATTGTTGACCGCGGCGCGCATCTGCTCGCGGTCTTCGTCGATCACGTAGTCAAATACGTTGGTACCGACGAATTCTATCTGGCTGTAGCCCAGGATGTCTACCATGGCGCGATTGATGCCTTTCCACTCGCCTTCCAGATCGTACACGCCGATCATGTCCTTGGACGAATCGACGATGCGGCGCTGGGCCGTGGTCATGCGGTCGGCCAGATCAAGGGCGCGGGCCTGGCTCGTTCTGATCGAGATGACGAACAGAAAGAGCAGCACGCTGGAAATCAGAGCCCCGATCAATGAAAGAATCGGCAGGCTGTTGTAGAACTCGCCGCCGAAATTCGGAATCGTTTTTATGCGCACAATCAGATCGCGATCGGCGATGTGCAGCGCTTTGTCCTCGTTGAACAGCGCTTCGTGATCAAAGCCGACTTCTTCAAAATTGCGCGAGCGGAACACGGATAACTCACCGCCGCCTTCCTGTTTGTCAAGGCATTCGAAGACGACAGTCGTATCCGTCGGCGTACCCTCGCCCACCGCATTGGTGAAAAACTCACGGGCGAGCACTTCGATGAAGATATTGCCGGTGACGTTCAGCGAGCGGATGCCGGCCGAAGACGATGCATCTTCCACGTCGCTGACATAGGCCGTCAGAATAAACCCGAGCGAATCTGGCTTGCGAACCGGATAAAACGGGGATGCCGCCACACGCTCTTCCCGCGCCGCCCGCCGCAGTGTAGCGAGCAGGACTGGATCGGACGACATGTCAAATCCCTGCAGCGCGTCTTTGTTGCGCTCCAGCGGCACGAGATAAAAGACCGGGAACAGCGTATCGCGCCCGGCCTCATTCTCCTCCAGCGGAGGGTGAAATTTGTAATCGAGATAACGCTCAGAGCGGGCGTAGTACAAAAATGCGCCGAGCTGATCACGCGGAACGTCTGGCGCAAAAGCTATGCTTTGGATCGAATTGTACGAGCGCGGGCCGATGCTGCCGTACAGCTCGAACACGTCGCGCACCACAAAGGGATAAATCTCGTAGAGCGACTGCATCGATTTAACGATGTTCTCGTGTTCCACCACCGCCGCCGAAAAGCGCGCATCGAGCGAACTGACCGCTTTTTCAAAGGTTTTGCGGTTGTCGTTAATCACTGTGCGGTCCACGACGTAGTAGACCGCAAAACTGGCCGCCACGGCCAGAATCAGGATCAGAAAGGCAGGCCAGGATCTGCGCAGATTGTACGGAGAAACATGCTTTCGCGACGCTTCACGCAAAGCGGCTTCAAAGGAGTTTTCCATAGTTTACACCAAGCTCTTACACTTGAATGGGCGCACAGGGCGCAAATCTTCAGGACTGATTGACAATAGCGAGAATATCGTCGACGAAAGTTGAAGGATTGATCGGTTTCGGCATGTAGCCGTCGAAACCCTGTTTCAGAAAACGATCGCGGTCGCCCGTGTTGGCAACGGCAGTCAGCGCGATTACCTTGGCCTTTGCATTGTGCGGCCAGGAACGCAATGCCTGCAGAATTTCGACTCCTTCCAGATCGGGCAGAATAATATCACACAATACGATGTCGGCGGGTGTGCTCTTGAGGATGTCCAAGGCCTCCTTGCCGGAACGACAGGGGTGAATGTTGGCGTCGTGTCGTTTTAACAGGAGGATAAACAGATCGCGTATCACGTCGTTGTCCTCAATGACAACCACGCTTTTTCCTGCCAGTTTTTCACTCATGTGGAATACGACTCCCGAAAATGGATCTCACGGAATTGAAAGTTGTCGAGAACAGGTGCAGACAGTTGACGGAGCGAAGTCCCGGAATTCGCGCGGCTCATTCCTCTGACGCCTCGGCACGCGACTGGGAGGCACTGATAATTGTGGATGAACGCGTCAGCTCATGAAACTGCAAAGATTACGAAAACTTCCCGTATTGGCAAAAAGAGCCTTATATTTGGCGTTTAAGAGCAGTTTAGGCACGCAGAAGTACGATGTTAACAAGTTATGCGCAGTTTTGAGCCCGCCGAACGACCACAAGTAGAAGTTTTCCGAACCCTGTTAAGCGGTGTGGCCCCGCGCCCCATCGCCCTGGTGGCGACCCACGACGAACAAGGCGCCCCCAACCTCTCGCCTTTCAGCTTTTTTAACGCCTTTGGCTCCAACCCGCCCATCGTGGTCTTCAGCCCGTCCTATCGCGGACGCGACGGCAGCAGCAAGGACACCTTTCGCAATATCCTGGCAACCGGCGAGTGCACCATTTCGGCCGTCAGTTTTGCCATGGTCGAACAGATTTCCCTCGCGTCGAGCGAATACGACAGCGGCGTGGATGAGTTTGTCAAGTCCGGACTGACGCCCCTGCCCAGCCGCAATGTGGCTCCGCCCGGCGTGGCCGAGTCCCCCTTTGTGCTGGAATGCAAGTTGCTGCAACACATCGACACGGGCGGCAAACCCGGCGCCGGCAATCTGATGATATGTGAAGTTGTCCGCTTCCACGTCAGCGAGTCGGCCTACGATGAAAACGACAAAATTGACCCGCAGCGCCTGGATCTCGTGGCGCGCATGGGCTACAACTACTACTGCCGCGCCTCCGGCGACGCTGTATTCGAGCTGCCCAAACCGACGTGGAACGGAATCGGCATCGACAACCTGCCTGATTACATTCGCAACAGCCGGTACCTGACCGGCAACCACCTCGGCATGCTTGCCGGCGTGGCCGACGTCCCGGATCAAAACATCGAATTCACCGAGTCTCTGGACGGCAAACCCGAAGACCACGAGATTGAACTGCGCGTCGGCGATCCGATGCGCGCCCTGTCCGCCTTCTGGCCGCGCCGCGACGAGTACTCGATCCAGCGACAACAGCAGATTCTCCACCGCATTGCCGCGCTTTTCCTCGAACAACGTCGCATAGATGAAGCCTGGCAGACCTTGCTTCTCGATGGTTAAACAGAAATGGCTGTTTGATCAGGCAAGCAGAATAAAGCGTCAGTCGCGGCAGTGCAGCGCTATCATGGTGATGTCGTCGCTCTGGTTCACGCCGTAAGAGTGGCGCTCCACTTCCAGCAGGATGTTGTTTACCAGCACGTCCGCCGTTTCGTGTTGTGAGCGTTTGAGCACCTCCAGCAAACGAGCCTCGGTAAACTCACGCCCTTCGCGGTCCAGCGCCTCGGAAACGCCGTCGGTGTACATCAGCAGCGTGTCGCCCGCGTGCAGGTCGGCGACGCCCTCCTCGTAGGGCATCATCGTTTCCATTACGCCCAGTATTATTCCTCCGTCGCGCAGGTCTTCCATCTCCCCGTTGGCGCGCAGCAGCATCGGCGGGTTGTGACCGGCGTTGACGTAGATCATGCGCATGGTGCGAAGATTAAGACGCCCGCAGAAGAAGGTCACGAATTTGTCGGAGTTGGTGTTCTGCACCAGCAGATCGTTGATGCGCGCCACCATGACCGCCAGCGGCAGGTCCAGCCCGGCCAGCGCGCGCAGAGCGGCCTGTGTGTTGGCCATCAGCAGCGCGGCGGGCGTCGATTTGCCCGAGACGTCGGCTATCGCCAGCAGCACGTTCTCTTCGTCCAGCGGAATGATGTCGAAGTAGTCGCCGCCGACCTGTTTTGAGGGAATATTGCGCGCGGCCAGTTCAACGCGATCGTACTGCGGCACTTCATCCGGCAGCAGGCCCTGCTGGATTTTGCGGGCGATATTCAGCTCTTCTTCCAAGCGCTTTTTCTCGAGTTCCTCGCGGAAGAGTCGAGCACTTTCCAGCGCGCTCATGGCCGTGTTGGCCAGCGCCTCCAGATAATTTTCATCCTCTTCTTCAAAGGCCATGCGATTCAGTTTGCGGCCGACCACCAACACGCCCTTGGTTTCTTTTTGCACGCGCATCGGCACGAACATCTCCGCATCGGCTTCGTGCGCAAAGTGTTGCAGCGCCTCGTCTTCCAGCTGCGTGCGTTGTGTGTTGACGATGCTCGTCAGGCGCTGCAGCGCGTCGATGTGACGCTGCTGCGGCGTTATTTTCAGCCGGTTGAGACTCAGTTCAAATGCGCCGTTGTCCTTGCGCGTGAACAGCGCAAAACGACTGACCATCAGCTGGCCCATCAGGCGATAAGTCAGCAGGCGCACAATCTCCTCCTGGTCCAGCAGCGTCGTGAACTCGCGACTGATCTCAAAGAGCGTCGTCAGCAGCTGTGTCTTGCCTTCCAGATATCGCTTGGCGCGCGTCAACGAGCGCAGGTTATCGGCTTTCAACAGCGCCGTGGCCGTCAGCGTGCCGACCAGTGAGACGTATTCCAGTTCCTCGCCCGAGTATTCCTTGCCGCCGAGTCCGGCGCCGAAACAAAGCAGAGCCAGATTGCGCGCCTTGTAGGCCGCCGGCACGCATATGCGCAGTCCGGCCTCGTACAGCGCCCTGTCCTGTTCGTTGGCCGGGTCCAGAATGCGCCTGTCGCTCACGTCCAGCCGCAGCTCGCCCGGATCAAATCTCTTGCCCTTAACCACGCTGATGCGCCAGCGCTGGGCCGTTTCCGCGTCGTCGCTCACCGGCTGCAGCGCCACGGCCTGCATCGTGCGCAGCTTGCCCATCACCGTAAGCAGTGAGGAGCCCAAAATAAAGGCGTCGTCTTCCGAGGAGTTCAGCGTCGCGCTAAGATCAAACAGCGACTTGAGATTGATCAGGTTGGAACTGGTTTTCATGTGCTCAGCGCAAAAATGGGTTGAGTGTTTGTAGTCGGGCGCTTCACGTTCCCGCCGTCTGCAGACTGCGCAGCAGTTCGGCCGCCTGACGATAGGGCTCGACGGCGTGAACGCGGATGATCGCCGCGCCGCTGCCTATCAGCAACAGGTGCAGCGCCAGGCTCGCCACATCGCGTTCGCGCGGGTTTTCAATCTGCAGCAGTTTGCCGATAAAGGACTTGCGCGAAAGTCCGAGCAACAAAGGTACGCCAAGTCGCTGAAATTGTGCATGCCCGCGCAGCAATTGCAGGTTGTGATCCACCGTTTTGGCAAAGCCGATGCCCACGTCGGCTATCAGTTTTTGCGCGCCGCGCTCACGCGCCTGTTCCAACGCCGTGCGCAGCTCCGCCATCACTTCGGTTATGACGTCGTCGTAGTGCGGCGCCGCCTGCATCGTGGCGGGCGTGGCGCGGCTGTGCATCAGCACCAGGTCGGCGTTGTATTCGGCCGCCAGGTCCGCCAGGCGCGGCTCTCGCCGCAGCGCGCTCACGTCGTTGATCATATTCGCACCGGCGTCCAGCGCCGCACGCGCCACGCCGTACTTTGTCGTGTCCACGCTGATCACCGCCTCCGGCCGCGCGCGGCGCACGGCGCGCACCAGGGGCACCACGCGCTCAAACTCCACGTGTTCGGCCACGGCTGCAGCTCCGGGACGCGTGCTCTCGCCGCCGATGTCGACGATGTCCGCACCGTCGTCCAGCAATTGCAGCGCGTGCTCACGCGATGCCGCCGCCGTGACGAACAGACCGCCGTCGGAGAACGAGTCTGGCGTCACATTCACGATGCCCATGATCCGCGGAAACTTCAATCCTTCAATCGTATCGTTCGGCAAGCCGTTTGGCTGTCCGACTGGGTCGTTTTGCCCCGATTCCTGCATAGTTGCCTTTTAGTTCTTTGCCGATTCTGCAAATAGCCGTATATTTCAGTTTGTCTAAAATCAGTGCATAGTTACGCTTTAAGCGGAGGATAAAAGGTCATGGCGAAGAAAAAAGGCGCACGTCAGACGATTACGGTCGAGTGCACCGAAGCCAAGAAAGAAGGCAAACCGGCATCGCGCTACACTACATCCAAAAACAAGCAGAATACGCCGGATCGCCTGGAAATCAAGAAGTACAATCCTTTTCTGCGTCGTCATACGGTGCATAAGGAAACGCGCTGATCGTCCCGCACGATCGTCTGTCAGCAAAAAACAGGCGGCGTTCCACAGGTGTGGGACGTCGCTTTTGTTTTCAGTAGGTCTCTCCGCGCGCAGCCATGGCCGCCCGTTTTGCCTCAATCCTGGCCAGTTTGGCCGCCACCGCCGCTCCCAGATCCAGCTTGCGCGCATTGGAATAATTCATCAGCGCTATCAGCACGTCGGCAGCTTCGTCCGCCAGGTCCGCATCCGCAATGTCGCGTCCCTTCCACTCCTTTTTCTGCAGGTTGGCCAGCTCGCCCGCCTCGCCGCATAACTCCAGACAAAAAAACTGCGGAGTCCGCTCCGGAAAGTCCGCTTTCTGATAGTCGTCAAAAGACTGCTGCACCGCCTTCAAACGATCGCCGATCGCCTCGCGGAATTCATCGCTGTCAAACCTGCTTTTCTGCGCCACGTTTTTCCCTCCTTCCCGATCCGTTGTACTCCGACTGCAAAACTAGCGCTATTTTGCGACACGGCATTAACAAAGGCCGCTGATCGGAGCGCATGCTGCTCTCCTCTTTTAAATCCGCTTTTGTTCGTCATGCAGAGAAAAACATTCAAACCCCGAGGCAGTCTTGCTGCAGTTAATCGATTCAGTTGAAGATCCTCGTCTGGATCTGTACCGCGACATACGCGGCACGCCCGTGCGCCACAAACAGGCCGGACTCTTTCTGGCGGAGGCTAAAACCTGTGTGTTTAAGTTGCTGGCTTCGGAAGTTGCGGTTCACTCCGTTTTGGCTGCACCTCGGTTTTACGACCGGCCGGCTGTTCAGGATATGTTAACGCGGCGGCGTATCAACACGGTATACTGCGCTCCGCCCTCACTCATGAACGAACTCGTCGGTTTTAAACTTCACCAGCCGATTCTGGCGATCGGACATCGCCCGCCGCGCCGCGAACTCGCCGACATCAAACTGCCGGCCGTGGCGCTCGACGCCATGATCAACGCCGAGAATGTCGGCGCCATCGTCCGCAGTTGCGCCGCCTTCGGTGTTAAGTCGCTGCTCGTCGACGGCAAAAGTGCATCGCCTTACTTGCGGCGCGCCGTGCGCACGTCCATGGGCGCAATCTTTAAACTACCGCTTTTTGAGGTTGAAAATTTGGACCTGTCGCTGCAAACACTTAAACAATCAATAGGAGCGCGCATTGTTGTGGCGGAACAGCAGCCGGCTCGCTCCCGCTCCCTGCGTGAAGTAAAGTTCACAGGAAACGACATCGTCGTAGTCGGCAGCGAAAACAATGGCGTTAACGACGCGGTGCTCGCACTGGCAGACGAAATTGCCGAGATTCCAATGAAGTCAGACGTCGATTCACTCAATGCCGCGGCGGCTGCAGCCGTGATCCTTTACGCCGCCGACTTCAATCGGTTTGACACAGACTTAAACACTTGATCACTCGTCGTTCTGCGGTTCTTTTGGTTCGCGCATGGTGTAACCGACGCCGCGAATACTCTGGATCAGACGCGGGTCTTCGTCATCGCCGATTTTCTTGCGGATGCGTTTGATGTACACGTCGATAATGTTCGACTCCGTGTCGAAGCTGTAGCTCCACACGTGCTGAATAATTAAACTGCGCGATAGCACGCGGTCTTTGTTGCGCATCAGATATTCGAGCAGCGAATATTCCTTGGTGGTCAGCTCAATCTCGTTGTCGCCGCGGTAGGCGCGGTGTGTCACCGTGTCCAGCGAGAGGTCGCCGCACTTCAACACCGTCGATTTTTCCGTGCTTGAACGGCGCAGCAGCGATCGCACGCGTGCGGCCAGTTCCTCAAAGTGAAAGGGTTTTGGCAGGTAGTCGTCGGCGCCCAGGTCCAGGCCCGTGACGCGATCCTGCGTCGTGCCGCGCGCAGTCAGCATTAAAACAGGCGTGGTGTTGCCCGTACCGCGAAACTCCTGCACAAAGGTGTAGCCGTCTTTTTTGGGCAGCATGACGTCGAGGATGATGCAGTCGTAGTCGTGTTCGCGCGCCATGTCCAGGCCGGACTCACCGTCGTGTGTGACGTCGACGGCGTAGAGCTCTTCCATCAGGCCGCGTTTAATAAAACTCGCGACTTTTTTTTCGTCTTCCACCACCAGAATTCGCATACTACTACCCTGTGTTTAAGAACGCCCGCCCGCGTTAACTTTTACGCCGACCAAAACTACTGGTATGCTTTGGCCACAAAAACCGGATACACCTCGCGCGACCCGTCGGAAAACTCCAGTATCATGTAGTACATGCCGTTCGGCGCGACCGCATTTTCGCGTTTGAGGATACCGTTCCAGGCGTCGCAATAGGTCCGGCCCGGCTCGCGCGCTTCGTTAGTGACCGGTTCAGCCACGATGCGTTCAGCCTGGTCGACGATGCGAATCGTGACGTCCATCGCGCGCGGCACAGTGTACACGACATTCACGCCTGGTTTGGAGGCTTCCGCCACCGGGTTTTCCGGATCGAATGGGTTCGGCGCAACGACATCGACGTAACGCAACGTCGTTCCGCGCACCTGCATGTCAGTCCGCGCGCAGTTGTCGACGCAGCAGAAACGCACGATCACCGTGTCCGGCAGTTCCGGCGGAATAATCCAGAGGTATTCGCCCGCCGTCACGTCGATCGTGTCGAAGCGGCGAAAGGTCTCGCCTTCGTCGGTTGAAATCGCAAAGATCAGATCGTCGCAGGGCATAAACTGCGGCGGCAGAATTGTAAACCGACGCTCGGGACAGACGATATTCGGCGGCGGGTCGGCCGTGATTTCCAGACTGTCCGGAATGACTTTGACCGTTCGCACCTGCGACGTGTCGGTCGTGCCCGGCGGTCCGAAGTTGACGGCCACCGCGCGGAAACGCACAATCGAATCCAGGTCGGCCGCAAGGCAGCGGAAAAACGGCAGGCAGGGCATGGTCGCCGTTGTGGCAAACGTGCCGTCGGGCAACACAGGTGTCACGCCCAGGTCGCTCCAGACCGTGTTGACGCTGCCGGTCGTTGAAATCTGCAGCAGCACCTCGTCGGCGCAATCAGTCGTGCCGGCCAGCGGCACGAGATCGCCGGCGCGGTAGACGTCCAGATCGATGGGCAGGTCGAGCGAGATGTCGAGCAGACCGAGGCTGACGATTTCACTGCTGTCGATCACGGTGGCTTCAACGGTGCTCTGCACGATAAAACGCCCCTCGCCGCTTATGTTCAGCGCAGCGAAGTCGACGCGGAATTCCTCGCTGTCTCCCGTGTTTGGCACGGGCAGGTCGTTCAGCAGGATACGCGGCCCGCTGGGGTTCGCGCCGGAATAAGGCTGAAAATAGATATTTACAAAGGGCGTGCCGCCCAGCAGGTTGTCCCATTGCAGCGGTAAGATATCGCCCGGGCAGAGCTGCGCCGGCGGCGGATCGCCACGCCGCGGATTCGTGATTACAAGCCGTGCGGAAATCGGCGTGCCGATACAGTAGAGGCGCTGCTGTGTCGTGACGAGAATGTCGTTCAAGCCGTCGCCGTCCATGTCGCTCACGACAACGGACTCAATGACTTCGCCGTTGAAACTGCGCTCATACACCGTGTCGAAGGGCATGCCCTGGAAAAACTCGGCCGAGGCGGGGCTGCGCATGCGCAGAACGCGAAGCACGCCCGCCGTGTTGTCGACCATGAAAATTTCATCTTTGGCGTCGAGCGGATCGCCGTCAAAGTCGTTGACGCAGGCCACCCAGCCGTTCATCGCCTGAGTGGTAAGTGTATCAAAAAAGTAGAGTTCCTCATTCAGCAGATTTGGTTTGGCAATGCGCGGTCCCGTGCGGTAACGCAGAACTGAAAGGCGGTTGCCGGCAACGGCCAGTTCGGGCGTACTCTGCGTCACGACAATTTCATTGCCCGGATTATTCGGGTAGAAATTGTTGGGCACCCCGTCCGGCAGGCCGTCGATGTCGCCGACGGCGATCGACCACATGTGGTCGCGCAGGCCCGTAAATGAGGAGTCCGGATTGATGGTCTGGCTCGGCGGCAGCGTCAGTTGCAGGCCGGTGGCGGCGTCGAGCAGATGCAGCGAGGGAATGCCCGCAGCGCCGCGCCGCGCGTCGTATTCTTCGGCCACCAGGATGAACTGAGCCGGCGCGCCGCCCGCGCCGGCGTCTTCAAGTTCGATGGACATCGAACGCACCTGCGCACCCGCGGAACTCGTCGACAGGATGCTGTTGATGGAGGTCCAGCCGGAGCCCTGCGCCATGCCCGTGCCGGTCAGCAGAACGTCAAACACGTAGAGTTCGTCCGCCAGCGAGGGATTGATCCCGAAACTGGGAAACAGCGGACTGCTGAGCCCGACGTTGGGATCGGGCCGCACAGGCAATATCAATGAGACGTCGCCGCCGGACGGCGTGATCGAGGGCGGGGCCCAGGACACGATCGGACCGACCGTATAGCGAAAGAGCGGGTCGTCGAGAATGTCCGGCTGCGGAAAGGGAAAGTCAAAATCGCGCGCTTTGAATTGTGCCAGACCGCGGAAAAAGGGCGGATCGATTGGATTGGGCGTCTGAACAACAGGCAGGCTGTTGTTGACCGCCGCGTAAATGATCATTTCATTGCCGCTGCTGCGGCCGAAGACCGGCGTGATCGAGGCGGCCAGATTGGGATCAAACTCGCGCAAATCCAGCGTCAGGCGTTTGATCACCGAGACCGTATCGTTGACCGCATCGTAAGCGGCGATGTAAGCCGAAACACCCTGATCGGGATCGGCCGGCTGATTCTCGACCACTTCCAGCCCGATGATAACCGGAAAAACAGTAAAAACATCCGGCAAAATGGCATTGGAGTCGATCAGCACCGAAGGACGGCGGACAGTCGCCGGCACATCGGAAATTGAAATCTGTTTGCCGTCGCCGCCGATGAGCATCAGTTTTTTTGTGCCGCCCTGCGCCACCACCGCAATCAGCTCATTGGGCGCCCAGATAAACGTCGCGTCGAGTTTGTCGTTGTTGACGATGTTGCCGACGAGGGGCGTAATAGCGCCGTAGACGTCGGTGCGGTCCCATTTGACGCCCAGATTATCAAAGTCCTGCGTACCGAAACTCGGAATGGGCTGCGCGCGCGTAGCGGCCGCGTCGCCGTAGGGATAGAGCCAGTTGGCCGGGCTGGCGGGCTGAGCGCTGAGCACGGACTGGGCGCCGACAACGGCACAACAAACAAGAAGGGTTTGGTAAAAGCTGCGAAGCAAAGCGCTCTGCCGCGAAGCGGAATCAGGCCACGCATAAAACGATCTGAGCGGAGCTGGAGACTGCCCCGAATTAAAAGGAACTTTCATGAGCGCATTGCATCGACGTAGTTGTTCAAATCCGCCAGGAGCGACCGCTGTTTTGACGTCAGGTCCCGCAGCATCATGGCATCGGCCTGAAACTTGCTGATTTTTTCATTCACGGTTGTTATCAAATTGCTGAGCGACTGGATGTTGGCGGTGATTGTATCGACGATTTCCTGATTGTCGAAGGTGTCGTACTGATATCGAATCTGGGCCTGCAACATCGTCACCTGAACGCGCAGTTGTTTGACAAAACGATCCAGCTGCGGACGGGCCCGTTCGAATCGGGCGGCCACGGCGGTGCAGCGTCCGGCGTATTCGGTCAGGGTAAGAACGCGTCCCTCAAACAATTTGCGATACTTTCCATCGGCCATCGCCGTCGACAGAACACGAGCGTCAATCTGCGCGGTGCGCAGTTGGCCATTGTAGTCCAGGATGGCAGCATTGTGCTCTTCGTAGGCTTTGGAAAGAGCCGCCAGCGTCTCGGTCGAGCGCACAAGCGTTTTATCGAGAAAAGTGACGACGTCTTTCATAGTTGTTCCGGGGACGCGGAGACCGCGAAGATGCGTTGTCGTGGCCTTGCAGGGGCGGTGATTTGCGTGCGTTTTGTTATTTTTTAAAGTTTCCTGCCGTACAGATCCGGCCCGTCCACATTGCGCTGCGCCCCGACTCCGATTGGACCCGGCGGCGCAAAAACTAAGAAAATTGTTCCAATTCTGAAATGTCCATGAGCGAATCAATCAGCGTACGGCCGTACGATCCTTCCATGCGCGACGAGTGGGATGCATTTGTCGCCGCATCCAACAACGGCACGATGTTTCACAAGCAGGCTTTCCTGGACTACCACGCCGCCGGACGCTTTGACTTCCACCACCTGATGTTTTACGAGGGCGACAAACTGATCGCGCTGTTACCGGGCGGGCTGAAAGACAATGGCCGCGAATATTGGTCGCCCGTCGGAGCAAGCTACGGCTCCCTCGTCACGAAAAACCTGGCGTTTGAAAAGAGCCTGGCGCTGGTGGACCGGCTGCTGCAGCACGGACGCGAAGCGGGCTGGCGCAACCTCTACATGATTCCGCCGCCGCTGATCTACAGCATGGACTACCAGCAGCACGTAGAATACGCCATGCTCTACCGCAAGTTCGGTTTTGAGCTGCACTACATCTCTCACGCCATCGACCTTAAACACGGCGGCGACTTCCTGCGCCATTTTGATAAAACAGCGCGCAAAACCGTGCGCAAGGTTCTGCGCGAGAAAAAGTTAACAATTCGCGAGAGCGACGACTACGAGAGTTTTTATCCGATTCTGCTGGAAAACAAGGCGCGCCGCAGCGCGACGCCGACGCACTCGCTGGAAGATCTGCACCGCCTGCGGGAGCTGATGCCTGAACACCTGCGCCTGCTGCTTGTCTACCTGGGCGACGAAGTCATTGCCGGCTCGCTGCTTTTCCTGTGCAATAACAAAGTGGTGCTGTGTTTCTACAACATGCTGCGCTACGAGTACGAGCACCTGAAGCCGATCTACCTGATCATGTACGAGACGGTGCGTCAAGCGTCCGAGCAGGGCTACGAATGGGTGGACATCGGCGTCTCCCAGATGCCGAACGACCCCGACCCGATGACGCCGGCACTGAGCCTGATCAACTTCAAGGAGCGCTTTAACGCCGCCGGCATCCTGCGCAGTACCTACCACTACAACTTTGAACAAGAACCCGCTTAAATGATTGAGCGCGTGCGCCGCGTGGACGCGGTCCTCCTGCTGCTGCAATCCGCCGTCAACGATGCGCGCATGTTAAACATTGCACGGACGCTGCGCGACGCCGGCAGGAGCGTCGTACTCGTCGCCTACGGCAGTGATGAAGACCGGCAGCTTCTGGCGCGAGAGAATATTGAACTGCTGGCGGTGCGGAGCGATCGCGACGGGCGTTTGTTTAAGCGCTGGCCCGCCTTCCTGCTGCAGGCGCGCTATAAACTCAGAGGAATTGCCGCGGCAACCTGGTGGGCCGAGGACGTTTTTACGCTGCCGCTCGCCGCCGGACTGTCACGACGCCACGGCAGCCGCTTGATTTACGACTCACGCGAACTCTACTTTGCCCTCGGCACGCTTAAACAGAACGACCTGCGCCAGAAAGTCATTCAGGCGGCTGAAGAGCGCTATTATCCACGCTGCGACGCGGTGATGGTCTCCGGTCCGCTCGACGCCGACGAGCTGCACAAACGCTACGGCGGCGGCCGCGCGGAGGTCGTGATGAACCTGCCGCCGCGGCGCATCGTCGCGCCGAATACGTCGATCCACGCGCACTTCGGACTGGCGGAACACATTAACATTCTGGTATACCAGGGCGGTGTATTCCGCGCCAAGGGACTGGACCTGGCGGTGCGCACATTGCAGTACCTGCCGGATTGCGCGCTTTGCATCATCGGCGACGGACCGTTTGAGACGGAGATTCGACGACTGGCGGCGGAATTACAGCTTGAGGATCGGGTGCTGTTCACCGGGCGGCTGCCCTACGACGAATTGCCGCGCTGGACGGCCGCGGCGGACATCGGACTGGCGCTGATAGAAGCTACAACTTTGAGTTATCGCCTGGCGCTGCCGAACAAGATGTTTGAATACTGCATGGCGGGCATCCCGACGCTGGCGACGGATCTGCCGGCGATGCGCGCCACAATTGACAAACACGGCATCGGCGCGCTGATTAAACAGGACGCCACCGCACGCGAAGTGGCGGAACTTGTTAAAGATCTGCTGCAATCGCCGAAGGCGAATTCCATGCGTGCTGCATGCGTCGCGGCGCGCGAACAACTCAACTGGCAGGCACAGGCGCATCGCGTCCTGCGGCTGCAAAACAACGACGCGCCTCTGCCCTGAGAGGCGGAGACGCGTTCAATGAGTCAAGCTGCTGTTAAGCAGTCCGATCAGAGGATGTATTTGCTCAGATCCTGATTCTCCGCAATCGACTGCAGGCGTTCGGTCACCATCGCCTCGTCGACTTCGATTTTGTCCTCCGTCATGACTTCCGGCGTATCAAACAGGACGTCTTCAAGCAGGGTCGTCAAAATCGTGTGCAGGCGTCGCGCCCCGATGTTAACAACTTCGCGATTGACGTGCGCGGCAGTGCGCGCGATGGCGCGGATTGCGTCCTCCGTGAATTCCAGCTCGACGCCTTCCGAGCTCAGCATGGCCTGATACTGTTTAATCAGCGCATTGCGCGGCACCGTCAGGATTTTGTAGAAATCCTCTTCGGTCAGGCTGCTGAGTTCAACGCGAATCGGGAAACGCCCCTGCAACTCGGGAATCAGGTCCGACGGTTTGGCGACGTGAAAAGCACCCGAGGCGATAAACAGAATGTGATCGGTTTTCACCAGGCCGTACTTGGTTGAAATCGTGCTGCCCTCGACGATCGGCAGCAGGTCGCGTTGCACGCCCTGACGCGAGACGTCGGGTCCGCTGCCGCCGCGTGCCGAGACCGGCGCTGCGACCTTATCGATTTCATCGATAAACACGATACCGCTGTTTTCCACGCGCCTGACCGCTTCCTTGACGACGGCATCCATGTCGATCAACTTTTCGGCTTCCTCCTCGGCCAGAATATTCTTGGCCTCGGAGATTTTGACTTTGCGCTTTTTGTTTTTCTTGGGGAACATGTTCCCGAACATGTCCTGCAGGTTGATGCCCATTTCTTCCAGGCCGGCGGGTCCGAAGACCTGCATGGACGGATTGTGTTCGACGGCGACATCCAGTTCGATCATCCGGTCGTCCAGCTCGCCTTTTTCCAATTGTTCGCGAAAGCGTTCGCGCGTGGCGGCATTCTCCTCGACGACATTTTCCTCGTCGGAGAATCCGACGCCGGGCGTGCGCCGTTTGATCGGCGGAATCAGGATGTCGAGGATGCGAGCTTCAGCGGCCTGTTGCGCTTTTTCACGCACTTCTTCGGTCTTTTCTGCGCGCACGAGGTTGACGGCCAGTTCGGCCAGATCGCGGATCATGGACTCGACGTCGCGCCCGACGTAACCGACCTCGGTGTACTTGGTGGCTTCGACCTTGATAAAGGGCGCATTGGCCAGTTTGGCCAGACGGCGTGCAATTTCGGTTTTCCCGACGCCTGTCGGGCCGATCATGATAATGTTGTTCGGCACGATTTCATCGCGCATATCGGTGGTCACCTGCTGGCGACGCCAACGGTTGCGCAGGGCGATGGCCACGGAGCGCTTGGCCGAGTCCTGACCAATGATGTACTTGTCCAGGGCGCGAACAATCTGTCCGGGCGTCAGTTGGTCCGCCGCAGCGGTCGATTGCACCAGTGCTGTTTCTGTCATAATGATGTATCTCGATACTGAATTTTCTCTGGGAATTTAATGAAGACCGGCGGCCGGCCGGCCGGGATTTACACTTCCTCGACCGTAATCGAGCGGTTTGTGTAAATACAGATATCGGCGGCGATTTCGAGCGATTTGCGCACGATCTCGACGGCGGAGAGCTCGGTGTTTTCCGCCAGCGCACGCGCCGCGGCCAGGGCATAACTTCCACCGGAGCCGATTGCCACGATGTTGTCGTCGGTTTCAACCACATCGCCGTTGCCGGAGATGACGAAGGCCTGTTCGGAATTCATGGCGATCATCATCGCTTCCAGGCGGCGCAGGTAGCGGTCCGTACGCCAGTCCTTGACGAGTTCAATGGCTGAGCGCTGCAGCCCGCCGCTGTAGGACTCGAGTTTTTCTTCAAATCGTTCCAACAGGGTAAATGCGTCGGCGGTGGCGCCGGCAAAACCGACCATCACTTTGCCGTTGTAGAGTCGGCGAAGCTTTTTGGTCGTTTGTTTCATAATGGTGTTACCGGTCGTAATCTGTCCGTCCGCGCCGATGGCGGCCTTGCCGTTGCGAATCACGCCGACGACGGTCGTCGAACGCGTGCGCGGGCGGCGCTCATCTTCCCTGTTGTCCAAAGTCCAGTCCATACTATCCAATTCCTGCTCAGAATGTGCTTTCACGTTTGCGAGTTATCCGAATCAACGATCCGATCGAATTGCTGGGCGCGTTTCCAGGCGCGCTGCACGGGTCGAACGAGTATGAGTCCAAACAGAGTCGCTATGCTCAGCATGGCGCTCCACAGGAACAACTCGCCGGATCCGTCCGCATGCGCCATCCAGCCGCGTACGCCGCTGACGGCGCAATTGGCGATCGTCAGCAGCAGCAGACCAAATGTTACTCCCGCAGAAGAGCCGGCGGCATTGCGCAGAGCCGTTCCCATGACAAGGAGAATCAGCCCCAATCCAAGCGTAATGTAGACGGCGCGCGTGGCGTCGTCGCCCTGGGCAAAATAGCCGAAAGCTCCGGTGATGAGCACAAACAGACCGTACAGTGTCAGCAGCCTACTCGCGCGAACATTCACGCCAATTTCTCCGCGTCGGATTCACATCGTTGATTTCAGGATAGCGTCAGACGGTCGTGCCGCCCTAAAATTACACGCTGTTGCAAACGTCGTGACGCCTTTTAACGGCCTTCCTGTTTGTCGGCCGGAGAGGCATTCCCAACACTTGAGCGGATTCAGCGCATGCACAACAAACAACAGACAGATTCTGCGGACGAAATCAGGCGGGTTTCCGTTATAACCCTCGGATGCAGCAAGAATGTTGTCGATTCTGAAACGCTCATGGGCGGCATCAAACACCACCAGATTGAACTGGTCGACGACGTGGAGAATGCCGACGCCCTGATTATCAATACCTGCGGTTTTATCGACAAAGCCAAGGAAGAAAGCATCAACGCAATTCTGGATGCGGGCAAACTGCGCACGGAAGGCAAGATCAAAAAGCTGATTGTGGCGGGCTGCCTGTCCGATCGCTACGGCGGCGAACTGAAGGCCGACATTCCTGAGATCGACCACGTCTTCGGCACCATGGCCTTCGGCGAAATCATCAAGACGCTGCGCCCCAGCCTGAAATACGAGTTGCTGGGCGAGCGCGTGCTGACGACTCCGAGCCACTACGCCTACCTGAAAATCTCCGAAGGCTGCGACAATCCCTGTTCTTTCTGCGCCATTCCGCTGATGCGCGGCGGACACAAATCGCGCCCGGCGGATGAAATCGTGCGTGAAGTTCGTTACCTGGTGTCGCAGGGCGTCAAGGAAATTGTCGTCGTCGCGCAGGACCTGACCTACTACGGCCTGGATCTTGACGGACAGCGCAGCCTGGCCGACCTGCTCAAACGCATGAGCGACGTGGACGGCGTGGAGTGGATCCGCCTGATGTACGCCTATCCGAGCAAGTTTCCGCGAGACATTCTCCCGGTAATCGCCGAGCGCAGCAATATTTGCAACTACCTGGACATGCCGTTGCAACACATTTCCACCGACGTGCTGAAATCGATGCGCCGCGGCATCACGCGCAATACAACGGAACGCGTGATCGCCGAAATCCGCGACGCCGTGCCCGACATCGCACTCCGCACGACGCTCATCTGCGGCTACCCCGCCGAAAAGCAGGAACATTTTGAAGAGCTGTGCGAGTGGGTCGCCCAGACGCGCTTTGATCGTCTCGGAGTATTCGAATACTCGCAGGAAGACAACACGGTCGCCCACATTCTCGGCGATCCGGTCCCGGACGAAGAGAAACAACGACGATGCGCAGCGGTCATGGACATCCAGCGCGAAATCTCAATGGAAAAGAACGATCTGCTCGTCGGCAAACAGGTCAAGGTCCTGATCGACGAACCGCTGGACGTGGAATATCGCGGACGCACGGAATACGACGCACCCGAGGTCGACAACGAGGTTTTTGTGCGATCGGAACGCAAGCTCAATCCCGGCGATTTTGTCATAGCGGAAATAGATGACGCCGCCGAATACGACCTGTTTGCGCACGTCGTCGGCGACGGCTGAAAAGGCGGCTTTTTTTGATGATAAACCACAACATTGACCAAAATCAATCGATTATACCACAGATGAAAAACGCGCGGCGGACATATCGGAGATTCACACTGGTCTGGCTGCTGGTTCTGCTGCACGTCCTGTCCGCCGAGGGGCATGCGCAATCCAGCGAAACACTCGACCAACGCCAGGGATTTCTGCTCGACGTCATTTCACTGCGCGGCGACAGCGCCGAAGCGCATCGGGTGGACGTGTACGTTGTTGTTCCATACCAATCGCTGCAATTCGAAAAGCAGGAATCATCGTTCCGCTCCAACTTTACGGTACGCATTTCCGTGCGCGACAAATCAGGCGAGCGCCTCCGGACGGAATCCGTCAGTCGCGTGATAGACGTGACGGAGTACACTTCCACCCAGGGCATCAACGCCGAATTCGACTACATACAGAAAGTCTACTCACTGCCGCCCGGCGACTACGAGGTGGAAGTACTCGTTCGCGATGTACTGGCGCAGCGCGAGCTTTCGCGCAGGCGCCGCGTCTCGGTGATAGACTACCGCTCGTATCCCTTTTCCATTTCAGGCATACTGCTGGCAAGCGCCATTGCGCAGCAGCAGGGACGCTACACGGTGACGCCGCACATCACGGACGACGTGACCTCGATGCTCAGCGACGGTTTTTTCGCCTTTTTTGAGTCCTACAACAACTCCCCGCTGATCAGCGCCTTCGATGCCACCTGGCAGATACTCGACAGCGACGGCGACATCATTGCAGGCGGCGAGCGCATGCGCCAGGTGTGCGAACAGAACCGCCAGCAGCACTTTGTGAAAGTCAATCTTCCGGCTGATATCAGCCCCGGCAATTTTGTCCTGAAACTTCTCGCGCTGCGCATCGACGCGGGCGAAGAGCTACAAACCAGCGACATATTGGCGGTCAGCGAGCACTCGCTGCGCATAGAGATGAATTCACAGTTCGGGCCAATCGGCGATGAAGCGCTCTGGACGGCCATCCGGCAGCTTCGCTACGTGGCGACACAGGAGGAACTGAACTTCATTGAGTCCGGCGCCGACACCGAGACCAGACGCGAGCGATTTTTCGACTTCTGGCGCAAGATCGATCCGACGCAGGGCACCCTGCGCAACGAAGCTTATGATGAATTTTATGCGCGGATAGAATACGTCAACAAAAAATTCCGCTCTTATTCGGCCGGCTGGCTTACGGACATGGGGCGCGTTTTCATTATCTTCGGTCCGCCGCAGGATATTCAGCGCCAGGACTATCGCACGGACGGCCGCGTGGTGGAGCGCTGGAGTTACCCCAACAACCGCGAGTTCATCTTTGTGGATTATAAGGGTTTCGGCGACTTCCGACTGTCATCGCCGCTCAGCCCCAGCGACAAATACCGCTACGGCCGCAGTTAAGGCGTCCGAAGCTTAATCACATCTTCAATTCAGCCCACTGCCACGGGCGGGACAACACCTGTCCACGAACCTGAAACTGCCTCTCAGCGGCCATATGCGCCGCATGCCGTTACTGCCCGGTAACACAGAGCTAAGCAAATTCTTCACCGACCGAATCGGATTGACTCGGACGGGCTTTACAGCTCAAATTGCATGGTTTCGTGCCGAATGTCCAGATTGGCATTCAAGATTTGATGTCAAATGGTCGATCCTTCAGATACACATCTGGTGGAGACCATGACTTCAACTTGCCGATGCACGTCCTGTTCCTTCGGCTGAAACATCGAGAACAATCAAAAATCCGCGGTCGCTGATGCCCGCGGCAGGTAGATCTCTACTGCAAATTGCTACAGGATTTTTTTACGTATTTCTACGTATTGCGCCTGTCGCAAGGAGTGTGCAATTTCGAGCATGGGGCGGTTCCGAATTTTTTTTGAGATTTTTTTTCAACGCCTCTTGACACGAAGACAAAAATCTACTAATTTAGCATCAGTTAAAATGAAAATCAATAAGGCGCAAATATTTAACCTCAATTTTTTTGGAGCCCCAACATGCAGAATCTCGACATCCAAACCCTGACGCTTGACGAAATGACTCAAATCGACGCTGGTACCTCTTCCATCAGCTATGACATCAGCTTCGATGCTATCAGTGAGCCGGCTGTGGGTTCCGGTAATGCGGGTTACGCTCTCGAAACGATCTGGTCGTTCGAAGCCTGATTCAGATTCCACCCGACTACCTTCTACTTGAGAAGTCCGCGAGTAAAGTACTCGCGGACTTTTTTTGTTTTGGCATGAAAATGGATAACATTCAGGCCTGAAACGGCGGACATCCAGAGTCTATCCGGTGGAAACACCATGTTCGCCCCCGCACAACAACACACACAGGCATGTTCAAATCCTACAAGGTTGTTCGACAACGCTCCCGGCGTGACTGCGGCGCCGCCTGTCTGGCAACGGTGGCCGACCACTTTGGTCTGTCGCTGCCGTTGGCGCGCATTCGCGAGTATGCCGCAACGGACAATCAGGGCACCACGATCTTCGGCATCGTGACCGCCGCGGAGAAACTCGGGCTGAACGCCAAAGGAATACGCGCGGGCGACAACAAGCTGGATGAAGTGCCGACGCCCTTTATTGCGCGAATTGAGAAGGAAAACGTCGGACATCACTGGGTGGTGGTGTTCCGCCGCAAAGGCAAGCACGTCATAATAGGCGATCCTGAAACGGGCATGCAAAAGCTCAAAGTCCAGGACTTCTTTGACCAGTGGACAAATATCGCCATTCTGCTGAGCCCCGGCGACGACTTCAAAAAGGGCGACCTCAAACAAAGCAACCTGCAGCGTTTCCTCGATCTGATCCAGCCACACCGGACGCTGGCCGTGGAAGCATTTGTGGCGGCCTTCCTCTATACCATTCTCGGGGTCGTCACCGCGTTTTACGTGGGTGTGTTGCTGGACGAAGTCTTCCCCAATCACGATGAGAAGTTGCTGCACGTGCTCTCGGCGGGCATGTTGCTGCTCGTGGTGTTTCGCGCGTTTTTTGGCTGGATGCGCCGTTTGCTGCTGCTCATGATAGCGCAAAAAGTCGATGCGCGATTGATTCTCGGTTACTACAAACACATCCTGCGACTGCCGCAGTCGTTTTTTGACGCGCGCCGCGTCGGCGAGATCATTTCACGCGTCAATGATGCCGTCAAGATTCGCAATGCCGTCGGCGGTACGACGCTGACTGTGTTGATTGACTCTCTTATGATTGTCATTGCGTTTGCAGTCTTGTTGCTTTATTCCTGGAAACTTGCGCTGCTGGCGTCGGCGGTCCTCCCCGGTTTTATGCTGCTCTACCTGCTGCTGCGCAAGCCGATCCGGACAACACAACGGCAATTGATGGAGAGCGCGGCGGAACTGCAGGCGCAGTACACCTCCAGTATCAACGGCATCGACACAATCAAGGCCGTGACGGCGGAACGGGCGTCCAACCTGAAAACCGAGCTGATTTTTACGCGCATTCTGCGCCTGATGGAACGCGCCACCAAACAGAACATGGTCAACGGCACCTTTGCGGAAACGCTGAGCGGACTGGCGATCATCGGTCTGTTCTGGTACGGCGGCACGCTGGTCTTTGCAGGCGACGTCACACTGGGCGAACTGGTGGCCTCATACACTCTCGTAGGTTATCTGACGGCGCCCCTGGCCAGGCTGATCAACGTGCACCAGTCGGTTCAGGACGCGCTGATCGCGGCGGACCGACTGTACGAAATTCTTGCGATTGAAACGGAAGACGCGGACAACGATCTCAAAATCGCGCTACAGCCCGAATCGGTCGAAGGAGGAATTGTTTTTGAGGGTTGCAACTTCCGCTACGGCGGCCGCGGGTGGTCGCTGCAGGACGTCAACCTCACAATTCCGGCAGGTAAAATTACTGCGATTGTCGGCGAGTCCGGCTCCGGCAAGACCACGCTGTTGAAGTTGCTGCAAAAACTCTATACCGTGACCGAGGGCAAAATCCTGTTGGACGGCACGGATCTGCGCGACATCGACATGATTTCCTTGCGGCGCATTCTCGGCGTTGTGCCGCAGTCGATAGAGCTGTTCCACGGCAGCGTGATCGACAACGTTGCCTTCGGCGACTTCAATCCCGGCAAGGACAAGGTGATCGACGTCTGCAAGCTGGTCGGGGCAGACAGTTTTATCAACAACCTGCCGTCGCGCTACAGCACGCTGCTGGGCGAGCACGGAGCGACAATCTCCGGTGGTCAGCGGCAGCGCGTCGCAATTGCGCGCGCTTTGTACAACGATCCAAAAATTCTGCTGCTGGACGAGGCAACCAGCAATCTGGACAGCGAAGCCGAAGCCGCCATCCAGAAACTGCTCAGCCTGCTCAAATACCAGCACATGACAATTGTAATGGTCGCGCATCGGCTTTCGACCGTCATGCGCGCCGATCAGATCGTCGTCATGGACAAGGGAACGATCGTCGAATCGGGAACACATCGCGAACTGATCGAACGCCGCGGCAAATACTTCCATTTGTGGAATCGTCAGTTGCCGCTCGACGCGATCAACGACATGTTCTCGTAGCGGATTCGTGACGTTGCGCCGGCGCCGCACATCTCGCAACGGCGGCGAGTGCCGGCTATTGGCGATTTCTCGTATTTTCAGTTTTGCGCCGCCGCTTCGACGCGGCGGATCGACAACGGGCTTCCGGCATCCAACCCGGTGACAAACAAAAAAATCATGAGTGGCAACGAAGACATTAAAAGCGGCTCGATCCTGACCCGACCAACAAAAAAACGCGGGTCGGACGAGGACGTGCGCAGGATCGATCCCCTGCCGGACGAGCAGATGCTGCGTCAGGAACTGCTGCCCGCCACGCTGGAAGCGTATCTGGCGCGGCCGAGCCTGACCCAGCGACTTTTCCTGTGGTTGCCCGCCCTCCTGTTTCTCGGACTGATTGCCTGGGCCTTTTTTGCCACGATAGACGTAGTTGTGAAGGCGCATGGCAGCCTGCGGCCGACCACGGATGTGCAGTATTTTATCAGCCCCTTCGACGGCAGAATCGGCGAGATTTTTGTGCGTGAAGAGGAACTGGTTGCCGCCGGCGATACCCTGATGATTTTCGACTACGTCGAATGGAGCGACCAGCTGGTCATCAACACACAGCAGCAGGATCTGATTGCGAGTGAAAAGACCGACCTGCGCGCGATGCTCGCCGTCACGCCGCTCAACTTCGACGGCGACGACTACGAGACTCTTATCCCCGCTCCCCCGGCGCTGGCTTTACCTAAATACATTTCGCGTTACAATGCATTTGTGCGCGATGTGCAGCTGCTGATTCAACAGTACGAAGTCTACCGCAAGCGCGCCAACCGCGCTGACGAGCTGTTAAACAAAAATGTCATAAGCATCGAGGAACACGAGACGACCCTGAGTACCGCGCGGCTGCAGGAACTCCAGATCACTCAATATTTAAACAACACTCATCGCGACCTGCGCGAAATCGTGTTTAACCTGGAGCAGGAAGTCAACAACCTTCAACGCGAAGCCGCCACCTTAAAAGAGAATATTTCAAAGGCCCATATAGTCTCCAATGTCAGCGGCAGTGTCAGCGTGCTGGATGTTGAAAAGGCGGGCGTATTCCGCGCGCGCGGCAGCGAATTGTGCCGCATTACGCCTGATGCGGACCTGCATGCGGAGATTCACATTCCTCCGCATGACATCGGCCTTGTTCGCGAGGGATTAACAGTTAACTTGTTACTCGACGCCTACAGTTATTCGGAATGGGGCATTGCAACAGGTGAAATCAGCGCTATTTCCGCGGATGTTACACAGACGGAGAGAGGCGCTCAACCCTACTTTAAAGTTCTGGCGACGCTGGATGGAACGAGGCTGGAGTATAAACGTCCTTCCGCACGCGAACTGAGTGTTGAACTGCGCAAGGGACTCACATTTCAGGCCAACATTATCGTCGGCGAAAAACGACTGATCGAATCACTCTTCGATAAAACGGTGGATTACTTTTACTTCGTGAATTGAATTGCGGCAGCCGCCGCTGAAACTGAATTTTCGATACGTATAAACTTTATTGCGTCGCTGCAAGTACGTGTTTGTTTACTTAACCGGCGGTTTCTTTTTGATTTGAAGTTGCGACCGGTTCCGCGTCTGCCGCTTTGTGCGCCGGCAGGCTGACGCCAAAAGCAGCGCCCTTGCCGGCTTCACTGTCACACCAGATTCTGCCGTTCATGCGTTCAACAAAATTCCTGGCGATAGCGAGACCGAGTCCGGACGAACTTTCGCCGCCGGTGGGCCGCGCACTTAAACGCACAAATTTCTGGTAGAGTTTTTTCTGTTCTTCGGCCGAGAGCCCCGGACCTTCGTCCTTAACGACTACCGACACATCTTCTTCCGACCTGGCGACCGTAATCCAGACACGGCGCGACTTCGGCGAATATTTAATCGCATTGGACACAAGGTTTTCAACCACTTCGCGAATGCGCTCTTCATCGCCGATGACAAAAGCGGGGTCGTCGACCGACTCGTAAATGAGCGCAATGCCCTTGCGCCGGGCGCGCTGCTGATAGACGTTGACAATTTTGTCAACTACGCGTGCAATGGAGACTTTATTCATTTCAAAACGCATCACGCCGTCTTCCAGCATGCGCACGTCCAGCAGATTTGAAATGAGGTCCATCATTGAATCAGAGCAGGACTGTATATTGTCCAGATACTGCAGGATATCGCGTTTGTTTAAAATGTTAAGATACTGGCGCATGGAATCGCTGGCCAGCAGAACCCCGGTGAGCGGATTTTTCAGGTCGTGAGCCACAATGCTCAGGATCTCATTTTTCTCCTTGTCCACAACCAAAAGACGTTCGTTGGAGACTTTCAGGCGCAGGTTGGCCTCTTCCAATTCGTGGTTAAAACGCATGATCTGATGTTGACGCGCCTCGAGTTCCAGCTTGGCTTCTTCCAGCGAGGCCGACTTTTCTTCCAGCTCGGCATTGGCCTGTTCAATTTGTTTAAGTGCGTTGGCCAGCTCGACGTTCTTGAGGCGATAAATCTCTTTCTCGCGTTCGATGCGTTCCATGTCGTAGCGGAACTCGATCGCGGTGATCGCCTTGTGTTTTTCTATGTTGCGGACTTCGTTGCGCGTTTCCGAATACATGCGGTAGTATTCGAGGCCTTTTTTGTAGTCTCCGGTCGCAACGTGAATGCGGTAAAGAACTTCGTACAGCCGGAACATCAGGTCTTTGTTGTTCGACTGACGCACGACGTCAAGACCGGACAGGCAAGCGGAATTGGCGTCTTCGTAGCGCCCTTCGCTCAGGTAAACTTTGCCGAGGTTAACATAGACGTCGGTCAGGCCGTTAACGTCCGGCAGCTCGGAATAAATCTTCATCGACTTCAGCAGGTACTGCACGCAGCGGTCGGTATCTTTGAGCTGGAAGTACACATTGCCGAGGTGTTTAAGTGAGAATGCAATACCGGTTTTGTCGCCGGTGGAAGTCCTGATCTCCAGCGAGAGCGTCAGGTATTTGAGCGCTTCCTCTGTTTTGTTGAGGAAAAAGTAGATCAGGCCCATGTTGCCGTAGGTGTGGGCCAGTCCGCGCAGGTCGTTGATGCGCTTGAAGATGGGATAGGAACGCAATAGATACTTCAGCGCCGTCTCGTAGTTGTCCATCGCAAAATAGATGGCGCTGACGTTGTTGAGCGTAGTGGCCAGTGTGCGGTCGTCGCCGATTTCCTCGCACATGCGCAGAGCGCGGAGGTGGTATTCAAGTGCAGTATCGTACTGGGTCAGCTCCTTGTAAACCGAGCCGATGTTCGTCAGCGTTGATGCGATGATGCGTTTGTCGCCCTGCTTCTCGTAGTAAGCCAGCACTTTGTGCTGGTATTTGAGCGCAACACTGTATTTGTTGAGCCGGGCGTAGATGACGCCGAGAAGATTAAATACGCTGACCTGCCCTTTTTCAAAATCGACCTGTTTGTAGTAGCCGATGGCTTTCTGTGCGTCGGACAGTGCGCTTTGAAATTCGCCGAGCAGGCACTTGCTCACGCCCAGATTTTTGAGGCTTTCCGCCATGCCCATGACGTATTCAAGCGGGGCCGCAAGCTTGTGGGCCATCTGCGCCAGATTGCGCGCCTGGATAGGATTGTAGTTGCGCAGCTCCCACGATTTCTGGTTGAGAATATCTACCCGCTCGCGATCGTCGCTCGCCTGCTTAAGCTGAGTCTGTATGTCGAGTGTCTTGTCGACCATAACTGCCTTATTCGGCGCTCAGGGCGCACGGATGCGATGCCGGGAGGAATCGGCATCGACGGCGGACTGCAATGTGTTCTCGGCGGTACAACATCAGATCATTACCAAAACTTTTACCGGAGTCAGTCGTTCGACTGCTCTCGTGTGCCACTGTTTTCAAGGTTTTGCGCGGGTTGCCGGCGCGGCAGCAGAACAATAAAGGTGGAACCCTGCCCAACCCTGCTCTCCACATCGATCGTCCCGCCGTGCAATTCCACGAACTCCTTTACGAGCGAGAGCCCGATGCCGGTACCGGGACGCTGCAGGACGTTTGACGCGCGAAAAAATGGTGTAAACAGGCGTACCTGTTCACTGGCGGGAATGCCGATACCTTTGTCCGCCACACGCAACTCCAGGAAATCCCCCTGCTCGCGCACGCGCAGCTCAATGGGACTTCCAGCGCCTGAGTATTTGACGGCGTTGGACAGCAAATTTTTGACGACCTGGCGCAGCAGGCGCGCATCTCCGACGAGCACGCTGTTGTCCAGCTCACATTCGTACTCAATGGCCGAGGCGGCCGGGTCGGTTTCCTGAAGGTTTTCGGTCACGTCGCGGCAGAGCTCCGACAGGTCGACGTCGCCGTAGGACAGGCGCTCGCCCGCGGCGGGCAGCGAACTTTGCAACAGGAAGTCGTCCATCAGGTGCGTCAGCTCCGTCACGCGACTTTTTATCTTGCCGATTTCTTCTTTGCGGCGCCATTCTTCCAGGCGGTCGGCGTAGCGCTCAAGGATTTCAGCCGAAGACAAAATGCCGGCCAGCGGTGTCCGGAACTCATGCGAGACGGTCGAAACAAAGCGCGTTTTGAGCGCGTTGAGTTCGCGTTCCGTCGTCAGCGCCTTGCGCAATTGTCGTTCCGCCTGCTTCTGCTCGGTTATAATATGGCAGAAAATGCGCAATATTTCACCTTCCGGCAGATAACTCACCGAAAGATCGTAAACCACGTTTGCGTTTTCGTACTCGTGCCTGATCGTCTTGCCGGCTTTGTTTACCAGACCGTCCATATAGGGCGGCAGCCAGGCCAGCAGCTGGTGTTCCAGTCCGCGCTCGGCGATATCCGGGAAGTGTTGCTGCGCCACCTGATTCTGGTAGGTCACCTTGCCTTTGACCGAAATTTCAAGGATGGGATTCGGGTTTTCCTCCGGGAAGGTCGCCAGCATTTTCAGGCGGTTTTCGGCCAGTTTTTTCTCCGTCACGTCCATGGCCGCCTGAATAAAGTAGCGGTCGCCACCTTCTGCGCGGAAGCGCGTTGCGTACATTTCCATATAGCGGTATTCGCCGGATTTGTGCCGGAAGCGATACAGATCGTGCGCCATGCTCGGGCTGTCCTCACTGAACCACCTGGCCCAGAGTTGGTTGACGCGTTCGCTGTCGTTGGGGTGATAGAGCGATTCGGATTCATCGCTGGACAAACGCACAAATTCTTCGACGCTGTAGCCGGTCTGTGACTCAAAGGCGCGGTTGGCGATGTAATTGATTTGTCCGCCGCTGGTCACCACAATCTGCATGATGCCGAGCGGAATGGCGTCGATCAGTCTTCGGTTGCGCGCCTCCGAATCGCGCAGGCGCAGCTCGACTTTTTTCAGCTCGGTAATGTCGACGGCGGACCCGACGACTTCGCGCACTATGCCCTGTTCAAAAACGGGTTCAAGGACGTAGAAAAGCCACTGCCCTTCAAACTCCATCTCAAAGCGAACTGAATTGCCCTCAAAAGCTTTGGCAATCTGCGGGCCGACCCGCTCGCGATGCAAGACGCCGAAAATCTCATCCGGCGAGCGGTCGTAGACAACCGTCGAATTGATCTCACCGGCAAGCTTGCCTTCTCGCAGCCGATAAACGTATTTGCCGTCGGAACGGCGCACGAGTTTGAAGACGAGATTCTGCAGGTTCTCCACGGTACGCCGAAAGTCCTGCCTCAATGCGTCCTCCAGCGCCGTCTGCGCGGAACGCAGCCGTGTTATGTCGACGCATATCTGATTGATCGTATCGACCTTGCCGTGTTCGTCAAGCTCGGCAAACAGGTAGGTGTCCAGCCAGACGGTCTCGCCGTTTTTGTTGTTGATACGATACTGAATGTTCTGCCGTCCGGGGAAACCGTCCGACTCCCAGCGCCGGAAAAAACCAAAGATGCGTTCGCGATCGTCCGGGTGGACCATATCGATCAGCGTGTCGGCATTGAGGTCGTCAAACTCACTGCGCGAATAACCGGACTGCCGCTGAAATTCTTCGTTGACAAACTCATAGCAGTGTTGCTCGGCGTTGAAGCTGGTAATAGCCACCGGCAGGTAATGCACCAGCTTGCGCAATTTTTCCGTGCTTTTCTGAGCTGCCAGTTCTGCGCGCATTCGCCCTGTGACGTTGGCCAGAATCCCGAGCTTGACGCCCTGACGCTCTATGATACCATCCATGGAAGACACGCCGACTTCAACCCAGAGGCGCTCGCCGGAAGCGCCGATCATGGTGTTCAGATAGCGACCCAGGAAATTGTCGCTGCCGGCGCCTGTGTCCGCCAATTCACTGCCGCCGTCAAAGGGTGCGTCGAACAACTGCGTCAATTCGCAGTTGATCAACTCCTGATTGCTGCGACCGGCCAGATCGCAAAGGCGTTCGTTGGCGTAGAGAATGACGTCGTTTTCATCGGCGATAAAAACGGCTTCGGAAAGTGAATCGATGAATTGATGCGCGTGCTGGAAAATATCTTCAATGAGTGCAGGCGAAAACTCAAATGCCCAGATCCAGGAGGTGATGCGATCGGGTTCGTCTTCGTCGAAGATCGGCGTGACGACGTCGCTGACGTGAAAGCTGTGGCCGCCGGCGCAGACAAAAACATCGCAGCGGCCTTCTACCGCCCGATTGTACAGCGCCTCCATATCGACAGGCTCATGGAATGGCTCGCCGTCGATCTCAACATCAAGCAGTTCGAGAATCGGCATGTGCAGAATTTGGTGGTGGTCCGCGCCGAACAGTTCGGTGGCACCGTCACCGGCGTGCACAATCCGCCCTCCACGCGCGCAAACGACAAGGCACTCCGTCTGGGATGCACCCGAACCGGGGTCCGTCGCAGCGACGGAATTTGACGCTTTTTTGCTCAAAACACGCGTTTTCTGCATACGGTCCAACTGCAAACAATCAAAGCCTGCGATCCACGGTCGCCGTACTTTCAACGAACCGCAAAGACCTGTCGAATCAAGGGGGCAATCTCACTAAGTCTCACAGTGCGCCTTTCGTCCTCCGTCGCGATCGCACCAATATTCGACGGAATCTGACCATCTCGAAGCTGAATGTGCCGCCAATTTGAAGTTGCCACATTTCCGGCACAAGCAAGGAATATACACATTCGGCAACAAATGGTACACATGGAAGAGTTCGGTAATTCTGACGGAAAAACAGCCCGGGCCCAAACACTTCGACAGCGGCAGTCGTGAAGCGCTTTGCCGCGCAAGTGGACGGCACCTGCCGGGGCAATAATTTTCTTATATTCGCGCATTGATATCAAAGTCGGCAGCCGCACTGCCCGGGGACGTTCTGCCCGCCCGACGAATCATCTCTTTCCGTTCCATTTCCTATGCTTGCAGCCATTACCTGGTCGGTTTCGCCTGAAATTTTCGACATCTGGATATTCAGCGTTCGCTGGTACGGCATTCTGTTCGCGCTGCCATTTCTGATCGGCTACTACCTGGTTGCGCCGATGTTCAACGGCGAGGGCCGCAAACGCGAAGACCTCGACACTCTTGTGCTTTACATGATTGTGGCGACGGTGGTCGGCGCACGGCTGGGACATTGCCTGTTCTACGAACCGGTCCGCTACCTTTCGGATCCGGTATCAATCCTGAAAATCTGGGAAGGCGGTCTGGCCAGTCACGGCGCCGCAATAGGTATTGTCATCGGCATGTGGCTGTTTGCACGTAAACGCGCGGCCTATTCCTTCTGGTGGCTGGCGGATCGGATTGTCATGGTGGTGGCGCTGGCGGGCGTTACTATTCGTCTGGGCAACTTCTTCAATTCCGAAATCTACGGCACGGTCACCGATCTGCCCTGGGGCGTCGTGTTTGAACTCGCCAACGAACAGCTGCCGCGCCACCCGGCGCAACTCTACGAGTCACTGGCATATGGACTTATCTTCATTTTCCTCTGGCTGCGCCACAAACGATTTGACGGCAAGCCTCCGGCTTCCTCACAATTTGCGATATTCCTGACGCTGACCTTCACGGCCCGGTTTCTTATCGAATTCGTCAAACTGGAGCAAGGCGGTCTCGATGACGCCTCGCTGCCCCTGCGAATGGGCCAACTGCTCAGCATACCACTAATTCTCCTGGGACTGTATCTGTGGCGGCGGAGTTCGGCAAGGAAGCTCAAAACCTCCTGACAAGACCGTTCCCCCGTTTCAGCTCTTCAGAATACATCAAGTTTTACCTATGCCAAATTCTCACTCCACACCCCGGATTCCCCTGCGGGACTTCTTCCGCAACCCCGCAGCCAACAACCTGAAAATCTCGCCCGGCGGCACGCATATAGCCGTGCTTCGGCCGCATAAACAGCGCATGAACATTTTTGTGCGCGACCTGGCCGCACAGGAAGAACGCCAGGTGACTTTCAACACGGACCGCAATGTCGGCGGTTACTTCTGGAAAACGGACCGCCATATCATTTTTGTCCGCGATCAGGGCGGCGACGAAAACTATCGCGTCTACCGCACTGATCTGGACGGCGGCGACGTGCAGGATCTGACGCCATTTGAAGGCGTGCGCGCGCTTATCGCGGACGACCTGCAGGACGAACCCGACTATCTGCTGGTGGCGCTCAACCAGCGCATCCGCGACGTTTTTGACGTCTACCGACTTAACATCCACAGCGGCGAGCTGGAGATGATTGCGGAAAACAGCGGTAAGATCACCTCGTGGATGACCGATCACAACGGTGACGTGCGACTGGCCGAGATTACCGACGGCGTGGAAGCGACCATCCTGGTGCGCGACAAAGTCGAGGACGAATTCCGACCGCTGATCAAGTACGATTTTACGACGAGCATTCACCCGCTCTTTTACACCTTTGACAACAAACATCTCTACGCCCTGTCCAATCGCGGCCGCGACACGCGCTCCATCGTCATCCTCGACGGCCAAACCGGCGAAGACCGCGAGGTCCTGTTTGAGCTCGAGGGTTACGACGTCGGCGGACTGGCTTACTCGCAGAAACGCAAGGTGCTCCAGTATGTGTCCTATACGACCTGGAAACGGCACTATCACTTTCTGGACGCGGAGACGGAAAAGCTCCACTCGCGGCTGGCGCAAAAACTACCCGATGTGGAAGTGGTCGTTGCCGACAGCGATCTGGAAGAAGAAAAGTTTATTGTCCGCACCTACAGCGACCGCTCCCTGGGCGCGTACTACCTGTACGTCAGGGCGACGGATGAACTGACGCTGCTGGACGAGGTCAGTCCCTGGCTGAACGAAGCGGATATGTGCCGCATGCAGCCGCTGGAATACACGTCGCGCGACGGACTGACGATTCACGGTTACCTGACGCTGCCGCAGAACGTCGAAGCAAAAAATCTGCCGGTTGTGCTGCTGGTGCACGGCGGTCCCTGGCTGCGCGACTCCTGGGGTTACCGCTCCGAGGTGCAGTTCCTGGCCAACCGCGGCTATGCTGTGATGCAGGTTAATTTTCGCGGCAGCACGGGATACGGTCGAACATTCTGGCAAGCTTCGTTCAAGGAATGGGGCGGCAAGATGCAGGACGACCTGACGGACGGCGTGCAATACCTGATCGACAAGGGCATTGCCGATCCAAAACGGGTGGCGATTTACGGCGGCAGCTACGGCGGTTACGCTGTTCTGGCCGGCCTCTGTTTTACCCCCGAGTTGTACGCCTGCGGTATTGACTTCGTCGGCGTGTCCAACCTGCTGACGTTTATGGATTCAATTCCGCCATACTGGCGGCCGGTACGCGAGAAAATGCACCGCATGATCGGCAACCCGGAGACGGAAACCGACTTTCTGCGTTCGCGCTCGCCGGTATTCCACGTGGACGCAATCAAGTCTCCCCTCTTGGTAGCACAGGGCGCCAAGGATCCGCGCGTTAACATCAACGAATCGAACCAGATCGTCGAAGCGCTGCGCAATCGCGGCATCGATGTTCCGTACATAGTGAAGGAAAACGAAGGGCACGGCTTCCACAACGAGGAAAACCGCCTGGAGTTTTTTGAGGCAATGGAGAAATTCCTGCACAAACACATCGGCGCGGCCGAGTAAATCTCGGGGCGCAGGCCGACGCAGCAGAGAACACACAGTCAGAGATCGCGGGAGGCAAAATGCAGACAGCAACGATCAACCAGGATCCCGATCAGGACAGAGAGACAACGGGTGCGGAACAGACCCCCGCACAGGAGTCGCAGGCCGCACAGTCGGACAGCGCCGCGGATCGCATCAAACGCTCATTCGAGCGCCGCGCGGATCAGGTGCGCCCCGAAGACGAAGAACGCGTCGCCGACTCGCTGCAGGACCGGGTCAACCGACTGGTAAACAGCGCCAATGCCGAACGTCCATTCGCCATGCGCATGCTGGCCAGCGTCAAGCTGCTGTGGGCCATGCTGCGCGAGCCGTCTTTTCATCTGGAGTGGACCACGCGCGGCACGATTATCGCCGCCCTGCTGTATTTCATCTCGCCGCTGGACGTCTTTCCGGACTTCCTGCCGCTGATAGGCGTTATTGACGACGCATTTGTTTTGAGCCTGGTTGTGGCGCAGCTGAGCAGCGAGATTGAACGCTTCAAGGATTATCTGCGAGCGCTGATAGCCGAGTCCGAAGGCTGAACCACAAACCTTCAGCCGAGCAATAAAGAGCACAAAATCCAACCCGGGAACCGGCGGCTCCGCCCCCGCTGACAAACAAGAGAAAAAGGCAAGCAGCAAGCCGAAGCGCAGCGGCGAAGCCCTCAAGGCGCAGCAAACACCTGCGAACAGGAAATGCGCGGACAATGACGAAACCACAATCTATCCGCTACTCAATTAACAGCACGCCGAAACGGGAAGCCGTTTTGAAGCTCTACCGCGACGCGGGCTGGACCAACTACACTCGAAATCCGGAAAAACTCATGCAGGCCATCGGCGCGTCCCACACGCTGCTGACGGCGCGTGCAGATGAAGAACTGGTCGGACTGCTGCGCACGGTGGGCGACGGCACGACGATCTGCTACATTCAGGACATACTTGTACACACTGCACACCGGCGGCACGGCATAGGAAGGGAATTGCTGCAACGAGCGCTGGAACTGCATGCGGACGTGCGCCAGGCGGTGCTGCTGACCGACGATACGGAAACAACGAGGGCGTTTTACCGGGCCTGTGGATTTCGAAGCTGCGACGACGGAAAACTGGTGGCGTTTGCGCGATTCAGATAAAATCGCGGGCGGGCCGAAGGGGTGTTATATTGCGCGTCCGGGAAAGATATAACAGAAATTTCACGCTTCGATTGCACCTTATGCAAAAAATGTTCGTCCACTGCTCCAGGCTGGTTCTGGCGGCGACGCTCCTTCTGAGCGCGGCGGCCTGTTCGTCGTCCGTGCGCTACAACAGCACCGGCGCTTCGGGCAAGACCTCCCGCAGTTCGGGTGGAGGCCAGACGCAGGAGCAGGGCACCAGCCGCGGCGTGGCCAGCTACTACGGCAATGAATTTCAGGGACGGCTGACGGCCAACGGCGAGCGTTTTGACCAGAATCAGATGACGGCGGCACATCGCACACTGCCCTTCGGCACCAAAGTGCGGGTTAAACATGTTAATAACGGACGCGAAGTAGTGGTGCGAATCAACGACCGCGGTCCGTTTGTGGATGGGCGAATCATTGACCTTTCGCGCTCGGCGGCGGAACAACTGGACATGATTCGCGAAGGAGTGGCGATGGTGGAAATCACGATCCTGCGTTAACACATGAGAGGCTGAAACACGATGAACCGATTGAAAGACGAAGAAGTCCTGGCACTTGTCCAGAAGGACGTTAAAACACTCAAGGGCCAGGCGACGGCCAAAGACCTGGCGGCGCGCAGCGGCATCCCTATCGATGCGGCCGCGTCCGGCCTGGAACGCATGATGGAGTTGTTTAACTGCCGCGTGTCCGTGCGCCAGGAAACCGGCGAAGTGCTCTTCCGTTTTGAATACCCCCTGCGCAAACGCGGCACTAAAACACTGCGCGAAAAACTCCACGATCTGCGCGCCTTCCTCTGGAAGATTTTTGTCATCGTCTACAAAGCCTCCATCGGCATCGTTCTGTTAACTTATTTCCTGATTTTTGTCGCCATTCTGATCGGCGCGATGTTCAGCCGCGGCAGCGACAACGACGACCGCGACAGCGGACCTTCGCTGCTGCTCGGCGCCATGTTCCGCGCCCTGCTGGAAGCATTTGTGTGGACCCGCATTTACCGCGGCGCGACCGAATTCGGAATCGACAGCGACGGAATGCGCTACCGTCGGCCAAAACAGGTGAAGGAAAAAGGCGAGAACAAGTTTGCGAAATTTATCAAAGGCGTATACGCCTTTGTGTTCGGTCCGGAGCGACCTGAATTCGGCGAGCGCGACCAGGCGCGTGAAGTGGCCGCGTTTGTACAAAAAAACAAGGGTAAGTTAACGTCGGGACAGCTGATCGCCCTGACGGGCTGGACCTACGACGAAGCCGAAGAACGCCTGGCGGACTATCTGGTGAAGTTTAAAGGCTCGCCGGAGATCGAAGAGAGCGGCACGGTTGTGGGCGAGTTCCCGCAGCTGGAAGACGGCCAGGCCGATGAATCGGCGATTGTCTACTATCAGGACGAAACCGAAGCGCCTTATGAACTGACCGGCAACGGCGGTGGATTAAACGTGGGTATCGCGGCGATGAATGTGTTTAACATGGCGGCCGCGGGATACCTGCTCGTCAACTTTGATGTTCACCCGATGCTGGGGATTGTGCCGCTGATTTACTCCGTTCTGTTCTTCCTGATTCCGGCGGCGCGCATTCCGCTGGTTAAACGCCGTGAGCAGCGTCGCCACCGGCAGAATATCCGCCGCAAGATTTTCAACGTGCTGATGGCTGTCGAAGGCAACCCCGTCACCGACGAGTGGATTTTACAGTCGGCGCGCATTCCCGACGCGGACCACCGGACGGCGCGCGATGTTCTGGGCGAAATGGTAATCGAGCTACAGGGCGATATTTCGCTGGACGATCAGGGCCGGCCACTGTATACCTTCCCGCGTCTGTGGCGCGAGCTGAAAGTGCACTGAGTTGTTAATCGGAACTTTTATTCCTTGAGCGCGCCGGCCGTCAGTCCCTCGATGATTCGACGCTGAAACAGCACAAACATCAGCAGAATCGGCAGGGCTGAAATGCCGGCGCCGGCCATGAGGTGCCCCCAGTCAATCGACTGTTTGCCGAGGTAAAACGCCAGACCGACCGGCAAGGTGCGGATTGATTCATCATTGGTGAACAAAAAGGGAAACAGAAAAGAATTCCAGTTGCTGAGGAAAACATAAATCGCCAGCACGGTGATGATCGGTTTACAGAGCGGGAACACAATGCGAAACAGGACGCGCCACTCCCCCGCCCCGTCGATACGCGCCGCGTCTTCCACCTCGCGCGGCAGCGCAATTATGTACTGCCGCACGAGAAAAATACCGAAGGGCGACACCAGCCAGGGGACGATCAAAGCGTAGTAGGTGTTAATCCAGCCAAATTCGACCATCAAACGGTAGAGCGGAATCATGATGACGTGCGGCGGAATAATCAGCACGCCCAGCACGCTGGCAAAAAGCGCGCTCTTGCCGCGAAAACTGCGCCGCGCAAAGGCGTAGCCGACCATCACGCAAAACAGGACGTTGCCGGCGGTGACCAGCAAAGCGACGATCAATGAGTTAAGTGCGTAGACATCAAATGCGTCGGATTGCAGCGCGTCGGCGTAGTTAACAAATGTCGTCGGCGAGAGCAAGAGATCGAGAAACGAGTCGACGCTCAGCGGCCGCTCGCGCAGGGAAAGCAGCAGCATCCAGCCGATCGGGAAGATCATGCCGGCCGCCACGGCAAACAGAACGCCGTACAGGAGTGCCGCGCGAAATTTTTTCATCTGTCCCGGTAGAGTGAATGCTCGTAAATATAGTCCGCCACCGCGTCCGGTGTTAAGTACCGAATCGATCGTCCCGCCGCCACGCGGCGGCGTATTTCCGTTGACGACAGTTCCAGCAAGGGACAGTCGACAAGAATGGGCGGCCGCCCGCCGAGCGTCAGTTCCTGCTGCACGCGAACATCAAGTCGCGTACCATGCCGCCGCACGATGCACAATTGCGTCATGGTTAATATCCGGCGGCGGTCGCGCCACTCGTGAAACTGTCGCGCCTGATCCGCGCCGATTAACAAAAAGAGTTCTGCGTCGGGAAACTGGCGTTTAAAATGTTCAACGGTATCGATGGTGTACGAGGTGCCGCCGCGGCGCAGTTCCCACTCGTCCAGGCTGAAACGCGGATTGCCGCCGATGGCGCGTTGCAGCATCGCCAAACGGTGCGACGGACTGGACACGTTGGGCACATCGACTTTAAAGGGCGACCGCGACGCCGGCACCAGAATCACGCGGTCCAGACCGACGTAATCGGCAAACTGCTCGGCGATCATCAGATGCCCCAGGTGAACCGGATCAAAGGTCCCGCCCACAATTCCGATACGCCGTTTGCCGTCGGAAGCCGACATTTAACACCGCCCCGCCGTCAATGCGCTCTTTCTGTTTGTCGCGCAGTTAAACATGTTAAACACAAGGGACAAGGCGGCCGCGGTTTCGCGACGCCGCACAAGAAAAAAGCCACCCCGATCGGAGCGGCTTGTGGAAGTGGTCATATGCTCGGCGCAGCGCCTCACGCGGATGTCTGTACCGTTTCGAGCACATTGGCGCGGTGCTGCACGCCGTGCACGACGTTGAGCGGAACGTAGTTGCGCGACGCCTTGACGCGCTGCTCGAATTCCGAGCGGAATTTGGTCACAAAACCGCGGACGGGCCAGGCGATGGCTTCGCCCAGCGCGCAGATCGTGTTGCCGTCGATATTGTTGCACACGCTGACGAGCAGATCCAGGTCCTTGCTGGTGCCGTTGCCGGCCACGATGCGTTTGAGGACTTTTTCAACCCAACCCGCGCCTTCGCGGCAAGGCGTGCATTGTCCGCAGGACTCGTGGTGGTAGAAGTGCGCGATGCGCAGCGTCACGGCCGGAATGTCCGTGTCTTCGTCCATCACCATCACGCCGCCGGTGCCGATGTAGGTGCCAATTTTCTTGAGCGACTCGTTGTCCATCAGCGCGGAGTCGACTTCGTCGCCCGTCAGCGGGGGCATGGAACTGCCGCCGGGGATGACGGCTTTTACGGCTTTGCCGCCGGGGACGCCGCCGCAGACGTCGTTGATCAATTCGCGCAGAGGAATGCCCGTTTCCAGCTCGTAGACGCCGGGTTTGTTGACGTGGCCGCTGACGCCGAAGAGCAGCGTGCCGGGGTGTCCCGCCGCGCCGATTTTGCTGTAGGCTTCGCCGCCCATGTTGATGATCGCCGGCACGGTCGCCAGCGTCTCGACGTTGTTGACCGTCGTCGGCATGCCCCAGGCGCCTTTCTGCGCCGGGAAGGGCGGTTTGATGCGCGGGTAGCCGCGTTCGCCTTCGAGCGAGTTGAGCATCGAAGTTTCTTCGCCGCAGATATACGCCCCGGCGCCTTTGTGCACCACTATGTCGATCGTGTAATCGTGGCCGAAGGTCTGTTTCATCTTGTCGCCGATGAAACCGCGCTCGTAGCAGGTCGCCACAGCTTTTTCAACCAGGCGCACCCAGCGGTGGTATTCGCCGCGGATGTATACGTAGGCGGCTTTGACGCCCATCGCATATCCGGCGATCATGATGCCCTCGATCATCTGCATCGGGTTGTCTTCAAAGATCTGACGATCCTTGAACGATCCCGGCTCGGACTCATCGCCGTTGACCACCAGGTACTTGGGCTTGTCCGTGTCTTTGGGCATGAAGCTCCACTTCAGGCCCGTCGGAAAACACGCGCCGCCGCGGCCCCGCAGATTGGACGCTTTAACAACATTGATGACCTCGTCCGGGCTTGTGGCGACCGCTTTGCGATACGCCTCAAAACCGCCGTTGGCCAGGTAGACATCAATGTCGCTCAGGTTTGCAATTGCGGGAATGACCAGTTTGGGGTGTTTGGACATAGTGCTCTGCTCTTGACGCTTGGCGTCCGAACGCACGAGACGGCGCAGCGGACGGCATAGGTTGAAATGCTGGGGAATCGCGGAGAAGCGACGCGCAGCGGGCCGACTCCGTACCCGCCGCAAGCACGCAAGTTACATTTTTGCCGTCACTTCGGCAAGAATCGAACGCCTCCTTTCCAGCCGGAGTTTTTCACATTCATGCCGCAGATTGCATTCGTCATTCCCGTGCTCAATGAGCGGCAACTTTTACCGCGCCTGCTCGACCGCCTGCTCCCCCTTGCAGATACAGAAATTTTGCTTGTCGACGGGGGCAGCAGCGACGGAACCATCGAGCTGTCGCAGCGTATCGCAGCCGAACGTGCACATGTCCGCCTGATACGATCGGCGCGCGGGCGCGGAGTCCAGATGCGGCGCGGCGCTGCGGCGAGCAGTGCGGAGACGCTCGTTTTCCTGCACGCCGACAGTCTGCCGGTAGACGGGTTGACGGTAGCGCTGGACAATTTCCACGCGAAGAGACTTCAGGCGGCGACATTTCGGCTGCGCTTCGACAGCGACAATTTGTGGCTGAAAGTCTTTGCGCTGGCAGCGCGACTCGACACGCCGCTGACGCGCTTCGGGGATCAGGGACTTGTGATTCGCCGCGCCTTCTATGAAGAGTGCGGCGGCTTCGCGGATGTGCCGCTGTTTGAAGACGTGTTGCTGTTCGGCGAGATCCGCCGCCGCGCGAAACTGGCATATCTTGACGCGGAGATTTCTACCTCGGCGCGGCGATTTGCGGAACGCGGACCGCTGCGCCAGATGTTGCGCAATATTCGACTGTACTCAGCCTGGAAACTCGGCCGCCCCATCGCGGACCTGGCTGAAATGTATCAAAATGGGTCTCGTCAGAAATAGGCCGAGGCGCGCCATCGATAAAGTCGCAGCGCCCGCCGATTAACGCGGACTATTGGAGTACCACGATCGTCCGTATGTTGCGACTGCATTCATCGGATTCCGGGCATGGACGGAACGGATGAACAAGCGGCCCACACTAACGAGGTAATGAGATGAGAAATTTGCGACATATCCTGCTGCCGATTTTGGCGGCGATTCTGTCGATCGGCGTCCAGGCATGCGCCGGCACACAGAATTCCTACTTTGGCTACAACAACGATCCCGACCGCGGCGAGCAATACGCTGAAGCGGAGGTCGACGTCTCCGACGCCGCCCCTCCCCCTGCGTCCGCGCCCAATGCACCTGCCGCAAACGGAGGCAACTACTATGCGCCCGCCGACGTCAACCCAAGCGCCGGTCAGGCCGCGGCCCTGCGCGACTGGGACGCGGAAGCGCAGCCGACCTATGCCGGAGCGCCGAACAGCAACATCAACTACGCGGCGGATCCGATCTACAACGAGGGCGCGAACGTCTACATCGAAAACTATTACGACTACTCCGATCCGAATTACTTCGGCGGCAACTCCTGGCGCGCGTCCTACGGGCCGCGTTATCACGCCTGGAACTACCGTCCGGGCTGGTCGGTGAGCCTGGCACTGGGACATCCGCACTATTGGTGGGGTGCGTCCTACTACAGCGGCAGTTACTACTGGGACGACTATTACTGCTACCGTCCCGTACTGCGCCCCTTCAGCCTGGCCTGCCGTCCCTGGTACAACGACTGGTATTACACGCCCGGCTGTTCGCCCTGGTACGGACCGAACTACTTTGCGTTCTATGACTGTTATCCCCGCTATTATCGGGGCTGGAACCACTGGTACGGTCACGACCACTACTACGGTCACTATCACGGCCACGGCCACTACTACGACAATGACCGTCCCAAAAGCGAACGCAGCTACCGCGACTTCGGCGCCAACTCAGGCGTCGGTGCGACGGCGGGCGGTGTGACGCGCCAGTCCGGCGGCAGCGGCGGACGCGGGCGTGGAATAGTCGGAACGACGCGCGGATCCAACACGCCTGTCGATACCGATGCCGGCGATGTGAACACACGCTCCCGCAGCGTCGGCATGTCCGAGTTCGGCAGTGCCACATCGGCGCGCACGCGCAGCGGCAATGTGACGAGCAGCGCCGCAGGGACGGCCGGCAGCTCCGGCCAGTTTGGTGAAATGGATGGCCCGGTGCAGGCCGCGCCGAGTTCGCCGCGCACGCGCACACTCAGTTCCGGCGCCGGCACGGCAAGCGATACGCGTACGAGCGACAGCCCCTTCGGCGCTTCAGGCAGCAATGTGCAGCCGGACGCCAACCCGCGCGCCGCCGACTCCTGGGCCCGCACACAGACGCGTACGTCGAATCCGAGCGCCGCCGGAGCGCAGAATACTTCGGCCGGAGCCTCTCAGTCGCAGCCGCTGTTCGGCGAAACGGGACCGCAACGCGGCTCCAGTGAGAATACCGGCGCAGCGCGCGACGCACGAACGCAGCGCTGGAGTAATCCGACAAGCACGAGCGCAGCCGGATCGAACACACGTAGCAACACACGCGAACAAAACGGCAGCGAAAGTCAGTGGTGGAATTTCCCCTCACAGCCCGACAACAGCTCAAACGGCGCGGCGAGCAGCAGCAATGCCGGAAACACGCGTTCATACTCGCCGCCGGCGCAGCAGGAAGCGACGGGCAGCTCGCGCAACCGCAACACTGCATCGCCCTCAAATGTCGGCTCGACCTCGCGCTCGTCCGGTTCGAGTAAAAGCAGCGTCAACAGCTCGCGCTCGTCGACGCGCAGCAGCGGATCCTCGGCGCGCCCGTCGCGTTCGTCCGGATCGAGCAGCAAAAGCAGCAAATCTTCGTCCGGAGGACGCAAACGCAAGGGGAACCGATGAAACGCACATTTAGTACTCTCCTGCTCGCGCTGCTCTGCAGCACGGGCGTCTCGCAGGCGCAGTTTGTCGACGACGCGGTGCGCCTGAGCCTGAATCACTCCTACCCTTCGGCGCGCGCCGGAGCGCTGGGACTGGCCTACGCGGGCATCGCCGACGACTTCGGCGCAACGAACATCAACCCGGCCGGACTGGCGCTTATTCCTGAGGAGGAATTCAGCCTTGGCATGCAGATGCACAGCACGGAAAACACAGGTCTTTTCCTGAACAACGCCTTTGCGGTGGATGACAACTCAACGGCACTGAATCACGTCGCCTACGCCGGCAAATTCGACGGCAGCGATGTGGCCAACGGCACGATCAGCCTGATGTACAACTTCGACACGGACTTCAACCAGACTTTTGAGCTGAGCGGATTCAACAGCGAGAATTCTCTGATCGCCTCGTGGACGGCCGGTGCGCCGTCGGTCAGCTCGCCGGAAGACAACATTGCTTATCGCCTCTATCTGGCCGACACGGTCAACGGCGCGATGTTCACGCCGATCGGCGGTCAGCTGCTGCAGGAGTCCGGCGTACGCGAATCGGGCGGGCTGCACAGCCTCTCGGGCGGCATGGCTTTCGACGTGGAAGACAATCTGGCCGTAGGATTTGCGATCCGCGGCAACTGGGGCAGCTACAAATACGAACGCGAATACATTGAAGTCGATCAGGACAACGTGTACAACGAACTCGACACGGTCGGATTTACCAACGTCGACTTCGACCGCCTTTCGGTTGTGGACCGCGTTGAGCAGGACCTGGCCGGCCTCGGCTTTATTGTCGGGATGCAGAGCCGCTACCTCAACATCATGCGCTTCGGCTTTGCGATCAGCTCGCCGATGTTCTACACGGTGGAGGAAGACTTCTCACGCACGGCCGTGGCGACCTTTGACAACGGCGACGCGTTCGAGGACGTGACGGAGGGATTCAACGACTACAAAGTCTCGACGGCCTGGACATTCAGCTCGGGTATTTCGTTCAACATCGAGGGCCTGGTAATCAGCGGCGCGGCGGAATATCGCACGCTCAATGAAATCAGCTTTGAAGACGGAATTGACGAGGTGGCTTTGCTGAACCGCTCGATCGAGCGCGTCGTGGACAATCAGTTCAATTGGGGCGTCGGCGCGGAGTACAACATCCCCGTTCTGCCGATCGTGGTTCGCGGCGGTTTCACGCACTACGACTCGCCCTATGCGGACGAGAGTTTTGCCGGAGCGCGCGAGGTCATTTCGGCCGGTGCCGGCATTTACGTGGCCCCGAATGCACGTTTCGACACAATGGTTCGCAGCTACTCGGGCAGCTTCCTGCGCACGACCTACGGCGATGCCATGACGAATTCGGCGCTGGTCGACAACCAGTCGCTTGAGGTTGCTCTGCAATTTCACATTCGCTTCGGGCAGTAAACCCGCTGACAAACAAGAAATTGCCTTTGGAAGGGATTTTGGGGAAACCGCGAAAGCGTTTTCCCCTTTTTTATTCTTGTTTGACCCGCTCAAGTCCGCGCGAGTATAATTCCTGCAGTGCGCTGAGTGCGAGTTCACGCTCCTCGGTGGTCAGTTCCGGGTCGCCGGCCAGCTGCAGAATGCTGTCGAAGGAGAGGCCTTTTTGGTCGGCGGGCACCTGTTTTGCCTGGAAAAAGGAGTCGAGGATTCGCGTTAGGACGTTGTGTTCGCCGTCGTCGCCGGAGCTGAGGTTTTCGAGCAGGACGGGCATGACGCTGTCGAATGATTCTTCTTCGCCGGAGAACAGCAGGTAGGCGGCAAAGCGTTCGCGTTCGCGCTGCTGTTCCTGGGTGGAGATGCGCGCGACGTTGGATTTGAGGGTGAGCTGCAGCGGCGTGGTGTTGAATTCCTCGCCGTCGGCAAAGGTGCCCTGAACGGAAATGGTATAGTCACCTTTGGGGTAGTCGTAGGTTTCCTGCGGCGGGATGGCTACGACGCAGATGCCGCGGTCGACGCTGTGGAACACACGGAAGATGTAGTCGACGGTCATTTGTGAGTCCTGGCCGTCGACGAGGTGCAGCTCGCGGATGTTGCGCTGTTTGCCGTCGGCCGGCTGCGACCAGGTAAACTGATAGAATAGTGCGGAACCTGCGCGCAATTCGGCGGCTTTGCCCATGCGCCAGTCGCGGTTCAGTTCCATGGCATTGACGGGGCGACCTTTGAGGAGAGTCAGAATTTCCTCATCGCGTTCGCTGACGCGGGGGCCGCCGCATGAGGAGATCAGGACCGGAAGCAGGGCGACGACTATGGTAAGCAGGGATCGATGCATGTGAGGTCTCTGGATTCGGACTGGAGAAAAGCGCGGAACGCACGCGGTACGATGCGAATGCCTATATTCGCACAACAAAAATATGGGCTAAAAAATAGATTACCGCATAAAAAACACTTGCTTTTACCGGAAAAGTGCATTAGTTTTGCAGGCTCTATTTAACTGAGAATCAATCGTAAGTCAAAAAACGCATGCCCAATCATAAGTCTGCCGTCAAACGGATTCGCCAGAGCGAGCGTCGTCGCGCCTACAACCGCTATCAAAAAGTCAAAGCGAAGCGTGCTATGAAAGCCGTGCGCGAAGCGACGAATTTCGAAGAAGCCAGCAAGGCGCTGCAGACGGCCACGCAGGTGCTGGACCGCATTGCATCGCACGGCGTGATTCACAAAAACTTTGCGGCCAACAAGAAGTCGAAGTTGGCGCGCTATGTTAACAGCCTGAAGAACGGCTAAGTTAACACCCGAAAGACTTTGCGCCTGTAGCTCAACTGGATAGAGCATCTGACTACGGATCAGAAGGTTGGGGGTTCGAATCCTCCCGGGCGCACAACGATAACGCGGCACTTGAGTCCGCATAAAAAGCCACAGCGTGCCGCGCTGCGGCTTTTCGCGTTCTCCATGATTATCTTAAGCCGAGCCGCGGAATCGGGGAACGCCGGCAGTCAGGCGCTCCCCATTCCGGTTGTTGCGTATCGTGCGCGCAATATAGCACCGCACGGTGTTATATTGCAAACAAAATGCCGGTTTACTTTGAAACCGACGCCAAGATATCAGCTCTTTGACCTACTTGCCAATTGCTGTAGTGCCGCATCGTCGTCTGTATATCCTTATGGCGGGCCAGTTTTTGCACTGTATCCGCACTGTGGCCCGCATCAAGCAAGCGAACGACAAGCGAACGACGGAATGCATGCAAACCGTAATACGGAATGCCGGCACGTGCCGCGTCCTGTATCAGCCAGGTCCGCAGGAGACCGATCGAACTGGACTTCCACGGAAAGACCTTGGCCTTGCTCCTGCAATTGCAGCCATAGAAAATGACCGCCTGGAGCTCAGACGTCAACGGAATAGCGTTTGCACGCCTGTCCGTAGACTTGGCGCCGGGACTAAAAATCAGTCCCTCGCTGATGTGGGACCACTGCAGATCCAGGGCTTCCCCTATCCTGAAGCCTGACTGGTACAGGAACTTGAGGAGGCGCGACCAGGGGTAGTCAGAATGTCCGCGACTCTGCAGGATGGTTTCGTCTCGGAACCTGGCTACCGGAACCAGCGCCTGGAAATGTTCCGGCGTGTAGTGCCGGCCTGGCTCGGATACATGTTTCAGGCGCAAGGCTTTGTGTATCTCGATCTTGTCGAAGAGCCAAAGAATCTCGGCGCAGTAATTCGAAAAGGTCTGGATGTTGCGCAAGTCCATGTTGATGGCGCGCGCTCCGCGTCGCACGCGAAAGCACTCGTCGCGGAAATCCAGTGCATGGTAATAGAGTTTTTTCCCATCGGGGATGTCCGAACGCGCCCGCTCCGGGACGATGCGCTCGTAACTGCGCCACAACGCTTTTTTGTGGCGCTCGGTGATTGAATTGTTTAGGCGGTCCACGAGAAATCTCTCGTGCGCCGTGTCCCACGTGTTGGGACGTTCTAAGCGGTGGTCGGTGATGTCATGTTTGTCACGCATGTCACCGATCGCCGTTTTTTTAGTTATCACGGAAATTCTCCTTGATTTTGTTTGCCTGTTCACGCAAAAACTCGGCCTTATAGTCTTCGGCCGCATCACGGATTGGGTTGTCGGAATTCGTGTAGCGCGGATCCAGGCGAAGTTCGGCCTCCATCTTTCTCTTGTCGTCCTGGTGCTCTTCTTCGAGGAATTCCGCAATCTTTATCGCCATCGAATTCGACGAAGACATCGTCGAAAGACGATGTCCTTGCCACTTTACAGAATCTTCCAACCTCCTAATTTTTTGTTTTAGATACTTGTTCTGACGAGCAACATATAGATGGCTATATGCCATGTAGCCGACCGCACAGATTGCGATTACTGAAATGCTTACGTAGAATACGGATTCACCCTCCATGTTATAACTCCAAGTGTAAACATAAGGTTGGCAAATGATGACACAGTAAAGTATAGGAACCACATGTCGATTCCCCAATGATTTGCAATTACTGTGCACATAAGTATTACACTATGTATGCTAATCACATTCGTGATCAGAAGACCTCTATACGTCAGCCCGGGAATTCGCGCCTTTCCCAAGCTTAGTATAAAAGACACAACCAATGGGCCTGTCACTCCACAGATAAAAAGGGCAAATTGAGGCGTCGCTGACGTTGACAATAACAAAATGATTACACAGGCAACTATATAGTAAGGAAGACGCCGCATCTTGCGAATTTCAGTAACAGAGAAAACAAGTTCTGTGAGTACAACAGATTGAATTAAAATGTAAACACTGGCAAAATACCGGCTGTCTCCCCAAAGAAAGACAGCCAATTTCATCAACAAATCTGTGAAGTAGGCAAGCCCAGAGAGAAAGAGAATAATCCGGTATTCAATCGGTAAAAACTTATAGCGAAGTGATCCGATTCCAATGCCTATGACACCAGAGTATATGTTAAACAGATCCATTACAACGGATTGTTTGGGCAATTCGTCGGGCAAACTGCTGATAAATTAAACTCTACTTCAATATCATTGCCGTCTTTGTCAATTGGCCGCAAGATAACATTGAATTTGCCGTTCTTAACGGCCATATATATGCGCATTCCCTGCGCGGGATCACCATCACCATCCTGCTCGGCCAACAAAGTATTAATGATATTCTTTCCGAATGCAAAGCTCTCGTTTTCCCCCGAATACGCACTTCTGAATGCACTCGTTTCTGCCTGCGCTGTTGCCAGCGTAACTGTTCCACCGGTGTTCGGATTGAAACTCATGATTTCTCCTTGCCAAATGTTAGTTGAATAGTTAACAGTTGTTACTTTGCATCTTTGGTAACAAGCTGCAATGTTGTGTTCTCCAATTTTTCCTGAAGCACACCCGCCGTTCTGTCTGTGATGTCCCGGCCGAATGTGATAAGTTCAGTCGAGACTATATCTCGTATCTCTCGCTGTACGTTTTTCGGTAGATTTTCCATCTCCAAGCGCACTGTTTTTAAAAGGGTTGTCACGTAGTGGACTTCCTCTTTGATCTTTTCGTGGTATTCGATTAACTCTCTGGTCTCTTCGAGAGATTTGGGCCCTAATCCGTGTATAAGAAACATCGGTGAGAGATCAGGCCAAGTCTCAAAAATTCGGAAAAAATCCAGTTTCTGGTATCGCTTCCAATGAGTGAGTAATCCCCGATTACCGCCCATAGCTTGTGAGATATTTCCGTATGACTCACCCACGTAACTAGTAAATCGCTCAAAAATGGCGTCAAATATCTCATCTGGGACCTTAGGCGATGGACTCGCACCCATAAACTACCCTCACTATTTCATTAGACAACATCACCTGAGTGCAGAATGGTTGCAATATCACAGATAATGTTGTATTTTACAATCACGCCGGTTTCACTATTCGATCGCATTTGAATGCGTGCGTTTCAGTGCGTTCGAAGTTAGTAACAAAATAATGAAATAGCAATGAATATCTACGATAGCAGAGGAAATAATCCAGAGCTGATCACGACCAAAGAGGTCCGTGACCTACTGGGGTATAAGACTGCCCACGCTGCAAGGCAGTGGTTGCGACGACACGATGTGTCCATGAGGCGACGTGGAAACACGTATCTCATGAAACGGAAAGATGTCTTAAGTAAACTCTTTACTGACTAATAGGAGCAAGCCATGTCTGGTACTATGCCTGATTTTGATTCAATCTCTGAAGATACTTCTTTGGTCCCGCCACAAGGAACGCAACGGGTAAGAATAACCGGCGCTGTCTTTGAGGACCCCAAATTCAAGAATCCTCGAATTAAACTCAGTGTTGAAGTTCCGGGATTTCCTGAATTCTCGGACTACCTATCTCTTCCCGATCCTGATTCTGGAGCCAACATGTTCGGCTGGGCAAAACTCAAGCAGATATTCCTTGCTTGCGATCTTCAATGGACCACTTCAGATGATATGCCGGCTGTTGCATCTCGAATGAATCGGGCTCCACTTTCTCTTGTCGCATTGATTCGCCACCAATACCAAGTGTATGATGGTGAAAGCTGGATTACTCTGCGTCAGAAAGAGAAAGAGGATCGATACGATACGTGGAACGGACCTAAAAGCACCAGACCGCAAATTTCACGCTACTTCCCGGCCACTCATACTGTCGACTATGAGCCCGATCCGGCTTTGTTGAACGATGACCTCCCCATATGATACGGAGCATATGATGCAGATTCATACCTTGATTGAGCAGCTTTCGGCCTATCCCCGAATGCCAATATTCATTCGCTCCGCGTCGTACTACGGAGCTCGTACGCAAAAGCGACATATTGGACTAAGCGAAAGGAACAATCACATATGCCTGGTCGAATTGCCGGGAAACAAGCATACCCTATTCTCAGACCGTTTAATTCAGCGGCTCAAGCGGTATCCAGCAAGCAGAGAAATTGTGATCCGGCCGTTATATGCAAAGTATGATACCGTCAAGTCGTTTGAGATTCACAAGCAAGGTGACTCGCTCACAATTAGCTATCAAGTGCCTACCGCGACAAACGCAACCTTTCTCATCGATTTCCCAATGTAGCCATCTGTTTTCGCTATGAGAGCATATGAAAAGATAGGCCGTCATCTCGACGGCCTGTCACGTTCCGACATTCTGGATATCCTCTCCCATGTTGGGATTACCGTACCTGAGATACGCCCCAACAAAAAGAACTACAAAATCCGATCACCTTTCCGGAATGACAAACACCCGTCATTTGCGATCAATATTGATACAGGATTGTGGAGAGACGTAACACAGAACGAATCCGGGAACCTGGTTGATCTTTTGGCAAAGGGCGGCTTTTCAACAAGCGATTCAATTACCTTGTTCGAAAAATACACTGGAAAAATAGCACACAGTCACCCATTAAGAAAACCCTCGGATCCAACAACCAAAAAACAACAAGCTGCAGATGATGGAGCCATTCAACAGACGGTAATCACCGCAACAAATGCTCGGAGATATCAAGAGGATCTGCTGTCGGCAACCAGGTTAAGTGTACAACGCATCTGGGAGCGTTGGTCTGCTCGTCGGATCACACGAAAAGCAGTGCAGGAAGCCGGCGTGCTCGTCGGTAGCCCAGATTTTAAGACAATGACTCAATTTGGACTACGTGCTCGCACTGATTGCGTGATATATCCCGTTGAGAAAGACGAAAACGGTAACATCACCAACTACAAGGTGATGGACTACTCCGCAACAAAGGAGAAGCGCTGCACTGATGTTTTTAAGAATGCGTTTTTCCCCCACCCAGGTGAAAGCAGCAAACATGTAACAATCGTTGGTGGCGAGGATGATGCACTCAGCCTGAGATCTGCAGGTGTGAATGCGGTTTCCCCACTTGCCGGCACAGCAGTGTCGGAAGACATGTTAAACTCAATTACAGACTGTGACATTCTTGTGTGCTTTGACAACCAGGATGTTGAGTACAGGAGCTCAGTAAAACTCGCTGAACGACTGTACGATGCAAATCCTCATAGATTAATTGGCATAATGATCTGGCCGGAAGATAGACCAAACAAATGGGATATTGGTGACGAAGCGGCGCAAAATCCAGACTTCGTCCAATTCATACAAAAGAATGTTTACCTCTATGTTCCCTACGCCACAAATCCACCGGCACAAATAAAAGGTCATTTAACGCCAAAGCAAGAACTCACGACCAGAGATATCAAAGAAATTCGCAAGCAGTTCTACCGCACCACCGCGACTGACGAAGAGCACGGTGAGACCACTAAGTTCTACCATGAAAATGTCGTCAGATACATCCTGGACAAATATCACATCAAAGTCGTTGTAAATGCCAGTGATCGCAAAGAATGGTTCATTTACAATGAAGGCTGCTGGAAGAAAGTCAGCAAACTGTATATTGAGTCTTTGTTTTATATCTTTCTACGCCCAGCCGAGCGGGTCGGCGGCGTCTACGACAAAATCACCAGAAACATAGCAATCAACTCTCTTGCGGATTCTTCCTTTTTCGATTTGACAAACTCAGGTAATTTGATAAACCTTAACAATTGTGCGTACGACTTGGTATTGCAACGGCCCGTCGCACATAGTCCAGGACTTAACTTCAAGTACAAGTCGTCATTTGACTTTAGGGTCGGCGCAACTGCACCCACGTTCGGTGAAAGTCTGAAAACTTATGCCGACAAGTATGGCGATGCATGGATCAATCTATGCTGGGAGATACTCGGATACTCCTTAACAAACGCCAACGATCTCCACGTGTGGTTCTACTTTGTCGGAAAGACCCGCCGCGGTAAATCAACCGTTTTATCTGTCGCTCAGAATTTGGTTGGCGACAAGTACAAACGGACATCATTTGATCCGGCAAAATTTCGATCCGGTTTCTATGGCGCCGGTTTAAAAGATATGCGGCTCCTAATAAATGCCGACGCCCCACCTATGTTACGTTATCTTTCTGAGTTGAAGATGCTTACAGGCGGAGATACGACCAGTACCGATCAAAAGTATGGCGATCAGTTGGATTTTGAGCCAACTGGTAAGCCGCTTTTTTCTGCGAACCAGATGTTTACGATTCCTGACAATGAGGATTGGGCCTCGCTCAAAGAACGATTGGTTGTTCTTCCCTTCGAGCGATACTTCCGCCCGGAAGAACGAAACCCAGCCTTGAAGAACATCTTCAAGGAAGAGTTGCCGGGAATATTCAATCAGGCGGTCTTAGCATTGGGTCGCCTCTTAGAAAGAGGTAGATTCCAGAAGCTATCTGTTACCGAATCACTGATTGACTCGGTTGTTCAGACCAATTCAGTTCAATCGTTTGCGTCAGAATGCCTGGAGTTTGGAGAAGACCGCTGGGTTTTGGTTAACCAGCTTTTTCTCAAGTTCGATGATTATATGAAGGGAGTTACCCTTCGAGAAAACTGGCATGCATTGGTACAAGGAGCACCACACACCAAACACCAACTTTCAGCGCGAATTCAGGACACGTTTGACGTTTCAGCTGAAACAAAGTATGTCTTGCGCAGTGATGGACGTTCCAAGGAAAATCAGAGAGTCTTAATCGGTGTCGGCTTGAAGCCTGATCTTCTTGACACCGATCCTTTTTAACAATCGACTTGCTTGGAGAAGGACAATGAATATCGACGACCAGAATTCGGTCGTTGCGTATATCGTGCTTGCAATTATTGTGCTGGACAAGATTTGGATTAAACTTCGATATTGGTGGAAACACAGAAATCTTTTTGAGGAGGTTCAACTGTTAAACCACAGAATATTGGAAGAGTTGAAAGAGCTACAAAGGCTCACCAAAGCCAAACGGGCCTACCTCTTCAAGTTCCACAATGGGCAAACAGACCACCCGCTCAAGTTGAGCGTAACCCACGAAGTGACAGCCTACAACATCTCCCCCATGGAATCCCACACCCAGTCCCGTGCAGCATCTCATTACACGGCTCTCATAGAAAACATCAAAAACGGTCCATGGATCGTACGAACGGAAGATCTCACAGATCCTAAGCTGCGCGGTGAATTGGTTTTTCGTGATGCTGAAGGATTCGCCGGCACTATTCTAAGGCAAGGACACCAACCAATTGGTATCCTCTGCCTTGATTTTGGAGGCATTCATTCACCTCAACCTGGACTGCACCACCATCTGCTGAAAGCCGCTCTCGATCTCGGCCCTCTTTTATCTCGTCAATGATTCGGATTCGCAGTAGCCAGGCGCTTGTTGGCCGTCTGGTTACTGCGAATCTCCTTAACCCAGCTAAACCCGTATAACAAAGTCATAAAAATCCGTGTTTGGACCTTGAAAGTTTTCCAGTTTTTCGGGACGTCCTGAAGTTTTTTCAAAATTCCACGCGTGAAACGCCGATTCTAGGTTGTTTTCGGCGTTTTCGGTCCAACGGTGCCTCTGGAAAACTCTGGAAAACTACTGGAAAACTGAAAAAGTTTTCCAGTTTTGAATTGTCATATTTCCCATTAACCATTCTGAATCAATCACTTACAGGTTTTTAAGTTCACAGGAAAACTTCTGGAAAACTTTTTGAGTTTTCCAGTCACCGTTGTTATCCTGCTCGGAAGTTGCTTGTATTTCCTGTTGGTTTCCAGTAGTATTCCCGTCGTTTTCCAGAGCCTAACCCTTTATTATTCAACTCTTTAACTCCGAGTGAAAAAACTACATAGGAAAGCAGTTAGGAGAAATTTCAAGGGTGAGGACTGGGGTTAACGCGTGTGCATACTTACACTTGGTTAAATTATTACGGAATCCGCGAAAAAGCTGTTTTCTCACTCGTTCCGTTGGTTTTTACCGGTTCACATCTGGGAATAGTATTTGATCGCTCAGAATACAACTCCATAGCCGCACCATTTGGGGTTATTTTGCGATCACTTGTGCTTTTTCACTTCGCTTTTCTGCCTGCCGAGTTGTATATTGTGTCGTGAGCGAACACAAACATTACAGATATGCTTTGGAGTGCCCGTTAAAATACAATCAACTGCGGCTAATTATGCGCCGTGGCGGTGTGAATTGCGCTGATTTGGATCGCAGACGAGGAAGAATTAGCGCTTGCCGGCATCATTCGTGGAACAGCGACAGAATAGCCCCCAGATATATGCGGTACGCTGTGAGGCAGGAGTTGACGGATCCAGTGTATGTCGCTTCAGTGTGGTCGGTAATCGATCCACCTGGTGATTGGCGAGACTCACAACGACAGGCAGCGAAAGCATTCGCAGACAAATACACGTTGTCCGGACGGCAATTAACCGCCATAATCAAGAGTGCCGGATTAACGCTGAACGGTTTTGCCAAATTTTGTGGATTCGGAAAGGATAAGGTCTACCGACTCAAATCCGACCCAATCTTGCCATTCCGTATCGTTGATGCACTTATAGTGCGCGTTGGTACGGAGCCCTATAAATCACTTAAACAGGAAACAGACAATGTCTGAAGCAATTGATTATTGGAACTACTCTCAACGCAACCGATCTCAGGATCGCCTCGACAAACAGGCGCAGTACGAGTCTGAAAACGTTCAGACTCAGCGTCAAGCGCAAAATGCGTATGACCTGCAAAACATGCGGACTGCGGGCTTCTTTGGAGATATTTTGAAAGCGATGACGCTTGTACAAATCGCCAATGGGCAGAACGTCGATTCAATGCTCTCGGAAGCTCAAAGACTCGGTTTCCTGGACAACGAAGGACAGCGTGATCAGCAGTTAGCTACGGTCACGAAACGTGCGGACAACAGTGCATTCGAGGACGTTCAGGATGAAGCCGCCGACAACCTGGCTCTTCGTGCAGACCAGGTCAATGCAACAACGACCGTTTCTCAATTGGCCGATCTCCTGAAAACGAATGCCGGCTTGCCCAATGCTACGATTTCGCAACTCAGTGATATCGTTAAGCAAACTCAGGGTGATGCGCAGTACATGTCCGCTCTGCGCTCTGATCTCGTCAAAACAGCCATGAGTGCTGGTGAACGGATCTTGTGGAATGCCGTTATCGATGCCGCGATTGAGAAGATTCAGGCCAATTAACCTCTTCGGCACCTCTACTGTCATGCCCAGTCACCCGGCTTGTTTCCCCACACTCAAGCCGGGTTCTATTTACCAGATAAACAACGGAAAGCCCTCATGTTAAGCTCAGACGATCTTAGTCAGACCTCAGACGTTGTCAATTTCGAGTACATCGACGAAGTGCTGTTCCTGGCAGATGGCAACAACGCTGAGCCTGAGTATTTGGAAGATCAACAACGACTCTGATTGACTGGCAGTGCTGGCAATAGGAAACTGAATGAAGTGAAATTCGGAAAGCTTGGGATTGGATGCGTTTGATATCGCGATAATTTGGTGGCTGATGAGTTTCTTACTTGGACTGTTGATATTCTGGGCTATATCCGACTAGTCATCTTCTTCCAGGCGCTTCACAACAACTTCAACACCCCAACCCGTTAGAGCACTCAATAGCTGAAACGCCGCGGCCATAGCTTTTCGTTGTTGTTTTCGAATAGCAGGGTCGGATGTTTTTTCGTCTGGAACACGCTCCTGTGCTTGTTTCATTACTTTCGGCTCGGTTGAATGCCTTTTTTCATACAATTGTTTGTAGAGCTTGTTTATCGTATCTGTTTTTCCTGGATCCGCATTATCACCGGCGACGTCCGGATGAAACTTCCGCATTGCCTCCCGGTGGCGCTGTTTGAGTTGTTCCACGGATTTTGCGCTTCTGAGATATTTGGACCAATCACGAGCGGCCACGTCGTTTCTCCAGATGCTCGTGATAGCTGCCTGCCTGTTCTTCTGCGGCGCCGAGTACGACTGTCTTATGATCAGTAAATCGATTTTTCCGGTTGGTAATTGATCTCTGTCCGCCGGCACAGCTCATCCACCAGAGAATGTCCGCATCGTGCATCAGCGCAGCATCTCCTCGATAGTCCTTCCGGTCCTTTGTTGTCTGGACCAGAAGGACAAAAGAGGTCGGCGCGAATGATTTCAGTTCCCGAAAAAATTCCTTTTGGTTCGGAATTCGCATTTTGGATATCGAATCAAGGAATACAAATCTGAATTTTCCAGCAACCTGTTTAACGGAATCCCATTCCGTTGAGTTGCCAAAAAAAACATGCGCAGGAACATCGGCATTGAGTAGTTTGTTCTGTACTGTGCCGGTCTTCAGATGTTCTTCAGCAATATTGTACAAAGTTGCTTTACCAGGCAGTACGTTGGTCATTTGCATTGCCAGCGTTGACTTTCCCGATCCTGGCTCGCCACTTAGTACCGCGATCCATTGTTCGTCGCGTGGAACGGCACCCAGAATCTGGAACCAGGGATAAGCGAGATCCAGGGTTGGTATTCTGAACCGTTTTACTTGACGACTACTGAAGATTTCCATTTTCCCACCGGGCATTCGGCCCCGGCCCATTTTGTTTTAAGCTTAACGATGCAGCCACATTTCGCGCACTGGTGCACGATCCGATGCTGTAAGTGCTCGCAGGTCTGACATATCATTAGACGTGCTGTTTGGGTGTCTGTTTCTGCTACCATTTTCGCCATGCGAGAACTCCAAATGCGAGGCCCGCGATTATTGCGAACACCAGTTTTTTTTTATCCGATTGCTGAGTTCCGGATAAAAACATCTTATGTTCAGACCGTCTGCGATTGGACAGGCCTGTCGAATCTTCTTTCTCACCTGTGTTCGGATTGGTGATTTTATTCCATTTCAAGAACTCACTTGCAGCTCCTTGAACATCACTGTCATTCAATTTTCGCAAAAGTGTGGAGTCTCGGAATGCACGGCATCCGATATTGTAGGCAAGCGAAACAAGCGCATCGAATTGCAATTGTGAAATATCGATGTTTACAGAACTGTTAACACAGTTCTCACTGTGTTCCAAGTCCATTGCAAACATCATTCTGGCTTCATCACGACTTACACGAAAACCCGGTTTTACGTTTCTCGTCGTGCCATAGCCGATGGTCCATACACCGGCTGTATCCAGGTAGGCATTTTCGCGGAACCCTTCATGCTGTAGTATACTTTCGATTCCTTCTTTTGAAGTTTTCATTCCGCGTCCACACTATCGGTTGGTTGTGAGTTTTGATCATTTGTATTTGGTTCGGTCGAACGTGGTAACAGATGAATCGGGATGTTAACAGGTCGTTGGCTGGACGGTTCAATCAGAAAGGCAACAAGCCTAAATTTGTATTGCTCTAGAATTAAGTCAATTTTTGCCCTGCAAGCTTCTCGGCGCAATTCAAGTTTATCATTCATGGTTTAACTCATTGCAATTGTTCCGGCGATAATGTCGCCGGTTGATTTCTTGAATTTGAATTTGAGGGTATTCGTAGCCTCATCCAGGGATACGTTCAGAACCTGATCAGGCATCGAAAGATCGATAATTTCTGCAAGTCGGAATCCATTTGAAGATCCGCCCCAGATCATCCGTCCAACTTGGGCATAGTGCGGGAAACTATGCACGACATTGTGCCCAATACTGACAGAACTCGTCCCTTGTGCCATTGACCCTCTTCCGATAGCCACGGCATTCGCTTCTGAAGTTTGGGCACCCCGTCCGATCGCAACTCCATCGATATTGCTCTGACTATCTATGCCAACTGCTGTACCGTTTTGCGCCGCAAGTGCATTCCGACCGACAGCAGTAGCACCTGAACCGATTGCGTCGACGCCGGATCCAATCATGGTAATGTTGTTGTAGTCCTGGTTAAAGTTATGGCTCAGAATCGTGATGTTAGAGCCATTTGCACTGTTTGAATGCCCAATGATGTTGGCTTGATCGCTTGTAGTGGTACTGTTCCCAATATTTACGATCAGGTTGGTAGATACCTCCGCGTAAAACATACTGTGGGTATAATCCGTGCCGTCGTAAAACAGACCATATCCGACTGTTTCAGTTGCAGGCTTAGGGATCTTCGTATCTAGAATTGATTGCAGGTCTGTTTGATCTGACAGTGTGCCGGTAATGTCACCCCATGCTGCACCGCCGCCGGCAACTGGTAAATCCTGAATGGCAACCTTGAGATATCCGATGCCGTTAAAGAACGACACAAAGTCCGTTCCGACAGGCGAACCCGTGCTGAGCGCTCCAAAATTGTCGTCTGCCGGCGTGTTGGTAATTTCTGTGTAATCATGAGTATGACTTACCGCGGCTTTGCCGTCGAGAGCAACCTGCAGGTCTGCTTGATCTGACAGATTCCCATCAAGGACACCCCATGAAATTGCCGCGTACGTATTTATCCAATCTCCGAACAAGGTGGACATGGGTAAGCGGTGATAAAGTCCTGAGTCGTTGTCAAAAGTATGGAGATAAAGAGAAGCAGGGGTGTTTGGATCGTCAGGTAGCAGTCCAAATTCATTGTTGGCCGGCGTGTTGGTAATTTCTGTGTAATCATGAGTATGACTTACCGCGGCTTTGCCGTCGAGAGCAACCTGCAGGTCCGTTTGATCTGACAGTGTGCCGCTGATACTACCCCATGCTGTACCGCCGCCGGCAACTGGTAAATCCTGAATGGCAACCTTGAGATATCCGATGCCGTTAAAGAACGACACAAAGTCCGTTCCGACAGGCGAACCCGTGCTGAGCGCTCCAAAATTGTCGTCTGCCGGCGTGTTGGTAATTTCTGTGTAATCATGAGTATGACTTACCGCGGCTTTGCCGTCGAGAGCAACCTGCAGGTCTGCTTGATCTGACAGTGTGCCGGTAATGTCACCCCACAAAGTTGATCCACCACCGCTTGACAGATTTTCAAGTTCTCCCGACGGTCGGTCAGGAATGTCACGTCTACAGATCATGATTCTACCATAGGTAAATGTTTCTTCACATACTGTCGCACGACTATCTCTGCGAGCATAATGTCGCCGAAAGACACATTTGAGAAATCATATGTGTTTACGGCGCGCACCATGTACGTCGGAATTTCTTTCGGTACATCTATTGTGTCGCCTTGGTGTTTGTTGTTCCTCAATGGCAGAATTCTCTCTTTCTGCACATACGAGTGCAACTTGTTTATTTCGCCGTCGGGATCTGCAATCTGCCTGTAATTGATCTTTCGCAGAATGGCAATGAGCTTTTGGGGTACATCTCCGTGGAACTTCATTGATCTGACTCTCCAGGATGCGGTGTACCCTGGTTAGCTGACTCCTGCAATTGACTCGGGAATATCTTGTTCCAGAGGTGGTCGACAATTGCAATCGCGCTGTCCTTGTGCTTGACAGCTTCAATTGCAATGGGTGCGAGTGTTGTTGCAGCCTGAAGCCAGCCGTTGGTACCAAGATTGCCATCTTCCGAATCGTTCATTTCCTCCATTTCCTCATAGGCCTCTTTCTTTGCTTTCAGTGAGACTAAACTCTTTTCCGCCTCATGTGTTTGCTTAAGCGTTATGAGCCTGGCACTATATTCCTTTTCTATCCTTTCCAGTATTTCAGTGTGCGATTTGCGCTCCGACTCCAGATTGCCCCGTGCTAGGCCAAGCTCTGAACTTAAACTGTTAATTTGATTTTCGAGACTCCGGATCCTGGCTCTTAACTCTTCTACTTCACCGGGAGTAGTTGAATTCATCAATGCATTGCTGCCTATGAGATTTGTCTGTTGCTTCTTGGTACTTTTGGGCACAGGAGCATCTGGATTCGGCGCCAGTTGAAACTGTCCGCAGTACAACCTTTCGTTTTGTCGCTGACATACAACCGTATAGAGTGTATGTTTGTCTCTGCTGCGATCCAAACTGAATGGATCCTTCTTCGAAAGATCTGCTATTGTCGGAATTTTTTTGGCAATCATTTCATCCCCGGTAAACAATCTGAGCGATGATTCTATTGCCCAATCGCTTGGAATTCGGGATACCGGATCGACGTCTCTCCGTGCGCGACCGACTTCATACGTTTTCCCGGGTTCGAATTCTTTAAACTCGAATTCTTTTTCTTCTGTAAAGTTCATGGAGTGGTTAACCTAAATGAAGCCTCAGCTTTAATGGGATAATGTCGATACTTTTTGCCGGCGACTCGATCGATTATCTGAATACACCTTGCGCGAACTTCGATATGATCCACGGCCTGAACCAAGCCGGGAATGAAAAAGCAGGACGGCAAGTCTAGCCCTATGCTTGCTTCGGACTCACTCCCAGGGTTGTTTGTCCTTGCTACGCGCAAGAGTTCAGTACCGTTAATGAAGACTTCAGGGCGGAAGAAATTGGGTTGCCATTCGGCGACCAGCCCACGTTTAAACGTGGACTGCGCAAATGGTTTCTCTTGACCGGCCTGATAGGACAAAATGATACTGTTGTTTGTTTGCGCCGTCCCTCCTTCGAGCGTGTCGAGCGCGTCATAAACTGAAAAACGGATTTCCGTAAGCAGCGCTTCACGTTGCCCCAACACCTGATTCAGGTCGGAAACAGGTGTCAGGACCGCATCACGTTGTTTCATTGGAGTATCTGAGTCATACCCACTTGCGCGCAGCACATCGATGTATCCATCTGGAGTGTTTAATGGCTCCAGAGGAGTCGTCATCCATAAACAACGTACTTCTCGCGGGTATCTTCGCAGCGTCTCTTCTGACAACACAATCATCAGGAATCCATTCGGTTGTAACCAATCAGTGCAATGCGAACGCGAATATCGTTTGTAATTTGCGCCGTTGCGATTGGTTTATGACTTACTTCAACGTTCAGCCGACTGGACGGCTTAAGATCCCAGCGGATGGCCTTGAATGCCTGTCCTGCCGCGGCAATGTCCATCGGTTCATTCATGAGTTCCATTGCCGTGGACGGGATAATCTTCACAAGAATCGGGTCCGTGTTAATATTCTGTTGATAAGGGAAGATTATCTTTCCATCCGCTTCATATGCAGCGATTACGAGTTGCGTTGCTACAAAGTACTTGTTTATTACTTCGATTGTCGCGCTATTTGCTCCGTTGTTGGGAACAACGATCTCCTGTGAATAAACATACGAGTTGTATTTTTCATCTGGTTGTTGCATCAGTATCACACATTAATTTCGATGAATAAGGGTTACACAGACCGCGAAACTCACGGTCTGTGTCGTTGTTTAACCTTGCTCGCGTTTTAAGGTGCAGAAGAAGTAGGCCGAGAAATCCAGTTTCCTCAAATCAGCACCGGAACCACCAAGTCCGGGAATCGGAACAATGGCGTTCAGATCGTCCGCGATGAGGGCTGACGGCACCTGAGGATTGAGCACTACCTTGAAGTTTTGAAGGGTCCCCAACTGAATGTCGTGTGGGAGATGGAAATAGCGCTCAGCCTTTTCAAAGGTCTTCACCGTATCTCCATCGTAGAATCGTGTCACCGGAATTGCATCGATAACAGGAATGACCAGTCTGTCGGCATGATTGCTCACGGATACAGACACTGTTGAATATTGCTCGAAAGCATATTGCATGCTCACTTGTGGCAACGTTGTTGCGCCAGTGGGTTGAGCGAATCGGAGGGAGTGCTCAAACTTCACCGCATGGATGTCTAATACCGATTCTGACAGTGGTATTCCTACGCTCTGGATCAGCTCTTTCGCGACTTTCTCCGTGAAGAGTGTCGTGTCAGTCACTTGCTCCGCGGGAGAATAGAATGCACGGGAATGGATGACGTGAGTTGACATCGCCAACGAGCCTTTCGGCGCTTTCCCATACTTCTGCATTTCAACTATTGTGTTTTCGACAACCAATGTATCATCTCCAAAGTTTGGTAACAGTGTTTTGTTAAGTTAATTGACTGCTCAGTTTCGCTTGTAACGCCGTTTCCGAGCGTTCGCGCTCATTCGATTATCGAAGCCGTTGGCGTAATTGTCGGCAAGGGAACTTGTATAGTTGTCTTGCAGGACTGGATTTTCCGCCAAATCCGGCTTGTATTCCTTCAGCCGCGGAATATCGATACTTTCCGGCGGCACCGAGTACCGGTCGATATGCGACCGGTCGTAGTACGTCAGTGGCGTCGCATTATCTGCAAGCGTTTGCGTATCCATGCCCCAGAGATATGTTCCGGTTATGTTGTACACGTGCTCATTCAGCTTCGTGTACGTGATGTGAGCCGCCGTAGTAGCAGCACCGCCGAGAAAGTAGGCCGGCTGATTGGTAACAGACGATACAGCGAGATTCACCGCCAATCCGGAAAGCGTCCCTGATACGGGGCCGAGTTGACGTCCGGCTAAGGCACTGATGAGTGTCGGGACACCGGACTGAATTATAGCACCGCCGATAGCCCGCGCAATATTTTTCTGCGCATCCGATGTACCGACAGTAGCGTGCACACCTTTTTTGGCGCGCGCCATTAACGCAAGTCCGCTTGTTTTTGCGCGCCTGGCAGTACTGCGCACGCGTGCTTTGGCACGCGTCGTTCGCTTAACTCTTGTTTTTGCCATTTCTATTCCTTAAGTGAGAATTAGTGTCGATGTTAACAATTCCGTCGGTCATCGTTTCAATATATGGGCTCCCAGCCCGCCAATTGCGGCCCCGATTGCGGCTGCTTTGGCGGAGCGGCCAATGAGCCCGCCCACAGCACCGCCTACAGCACCGCCGATTAAGGCCGGATTCTTTTCGAGTGTGGACTGCCATCGCTCAGGCACAATTGACGCTTGCTGCGCCGGCGGTGCATTTTCAGCGGCACCGCCACTTGTCGGCACGGTTGTTTGAATCGGCGCTACGGAAGTACCACCACCAAAGATCTTTTGTGCCTGCTTCTCAATTTCGGATTGCGCCGTTCGTGTGCCTTGCTCGACCGTTCGATTCAGCAACTCTGCTCCAGCATTTTCGAGATCCTCAAAAAAGCCGTTGTCAGCAAGTCGCGGCATATGATTAAGGCCACTGCTGTAGTTCATTAACAACACTCCTGTGTTTTTGGAAACGAGTAAATGAATCTTTCTTCTATGCGCCGCTCCACGACTTTGGGACAGTCAGGACAATCACGCTCAGTTGTCTGCTGCGCCCTGGTCGACTGCTCCTTGCTGTCTCGCTCGTTTATTCCCGCAAAATCCGATTGTTCCTTTAGTGCGCGCATCTCTGCGCGGTGATGCTCAAGCAGCCCCTGCAGCTCACCGGCAAGATCCGGACGATCCGTGTTTAAGCCCCTTTGTTCCAGCGCACTCAGTTGAGCTTCGATCCGAGACAGTATTCCTGGTGTAGCATGATCCTGCAGCGCTTTGTGTACCTGATCTTTGATGTTCGCCACATCCACCGTTCCAGTTCGAACGCTTTCCTGAAGCTGCGCCTCAAGTCGATTCAACTGTCCAACCGATGAGAGTTGCAGACTGTCCAATTGATCTTTGATTTGTTGTAAAACAAGACTCACATCAGCCCTGAACTTTTCGTTGTAATCGATGTTGGGCGCTTTTGCGTTAATGATTTTTGCCAAATCCTGACGATGCAAGGACAGCTCATTCCGCAATGCATCGAGGTCCAACATGCCGGTGCGCAGCGCTTCAACTTGTGCACGCAAGCTTGTTAACTGGTTCTGTAGCTGAGCCGAGTCCACGGCTACTTCAGGTGCTTTAAGCTGAAGGTCGTCAATTGCTCTTTGGATGGAGGAAAGTTTATCAGAATAGTCAGTTTGTCCCCGCTCATTCCGGCCGCTTGCAATTGCACCCAGGAGCTGGGCCTGCATTGAATCCAGCGCTGAGCGAAGTGATAGAATCGCCTGATGGTTTCGCTCGCAGCAGGATTCCGGTTGCCACGTTGGGCAACAGTTCCTGATCTCAATCCAGGTCCCATTTATCAGGGCATACCATCTCTCAGATGGTGTGCCCCGGCCAACGACACGCGCGCTGTATTGCACGGCACACGGCTCCGTGGCGTCAGGCGAAGATTGAACGGAGTAAAAGAAATCACGCGCCGCCGTCAGGGATGTGAGCTCCTGCTCTAGTGGCATGGCAAAATTTTGCCGTGTTGGCAGTGCAGAAGGATCAATTGCCGGAACTGGTCCATCGCCACAGTGGGCTGGTGGGCAGTACACATAGTCTGCTCCGAGCTGCGTCATACAGGCAGGTATTCTTACATCCTGTCTAATACTTCCAGCATCAGCACGGCTTGATTCTGCACCAGCTCCTCTCCCAGCTTCAAATTTAACATCGGTGTCGGTGTGCCTGACTCCAGGTTCCTGTACATCGTTGACGCTGCCACCGCCGGATGAGTCATACTTTGGATCGAGTATTGTGGCTTGTTTCAACTCTTGATCTATTGCTCCAGCGTCCTGGCACGTACCGTTCCATAAGATGCGTGGCGCACAGCATTCAACACCGGTACAAATTCGTATCTCGCTTTCCCAACATTCGCGTTTATCTGCTGGAACGTGCGCAGGTAGCCCCCAAAGCAATTTTTGCTCGCCAAAGAGTTCGGCTTGCTTCATAAACGCCGAGAATTGTAGATCATCCAGGGCATTGTCTGCCACCGAAAAACCAGCGGCAATCGAGGCAAGCAGTCCATGCCGCTGCACATCATCTCCGATGTTTGCTCGAAAGACGTCTGAAATCGAAAACGTCTTCTTTGCAATCGCGGGCATCAGTGGGAAAGAAGAGAGCATCGTTCCGTGCGGGACACTTGTCAAGAATCGCCTGAATATATTCAGGTTTTCCAGGAGCGGTGCTGCTCCATAGTCGGAAACTGCGTCAGCCAGTTTCGAGAACAATCTGTCTGCTACGCTCTCAACGGAGCCGAGATTCTGGATCCCGAACGTAAAACTCCGTGATATTTCAGCGCTTGTAAAACTGCTCGATACGGCGTCTATTATGTCGCGCGGGGCGCCCGTAATCTTCTCAATTTCATGGGTTGCACCTTCAAAAAAGAGTTTCGCAGAACTGACTCTTTGGGACAGCCATTCCACTTCTTCCGGAAAGTGTTTTGTCCCGACGGTCGATAAGAGATCAGCAGCTCGTGCCGCTCCATCGCGAAGATTCCCGGATTGAAATGCACCAAACATGCCTTTCGTTTTTTCCGCATAACCAATGTACTCTTCTGCAGCTTCCGGATATCCGGATGTTACCAGTACAGACTTAGAGACATCAAATAGATCATCAATCGTAAGCGGAAGTTTCCGCGCTGCCTTGTCGGCAACAGCCAGTCCGGATTTCACGAGCCCTGCCGGAATACCAAACGACGTTGCCACGTTTGTCAATACAGGCAACAGGACGCTTGATATATCCTCGTATATGTCGCCAATCGTTGTCGGCTCACCACTTAACAATACGACAATTGATTCCGGATATTTCCCATGTCGCTCTCCGGCTTCAAGCATCTTCCAGATGTTCGCGTATTCTATGAGCGGCGCATATTCACGAGGATCAACACGTTTGAGCTTTTCACTATTTCTTGTGCTCGTCGCCATTTGCAGTGCGGTGTGGTTCCCCCAGTTTCCACCGCCGGGAATGTCTCGAAATGGCTGGGATATAGTGGCTACACGTTCTTTCCACCCAGCTCCGTCACCGTCTACCGCATTGTTTAATACTCGAAATGTTCCGGTCCGGACATAGTCCAAAACAAATGGGTCAAGCCCCCACAGGCTCAGCCCTTCGATATACTTATGCTTCGGCGAACCCTCTACCAGGAAGAAATACAAATTCCCAGCGTTGTCCGTCACCGCCGGCAACTGGTTTTGCGCTGCCGTGTGAGCTGTCAGGTCTGGATCACGAAACGAGGGAATGTTGGCGGAGCCGCCGATAAAGCCGGAAAATATTTCCGGGCGATTTTTCAGAATGCGGTAGTTAGGTATCGTGCTGTCGAGGCGCATCATTGCGCCCTCACTATCGTCACAGCACGATCTGACCAGCAGACTTTTGCAGTCTTCTTTTTTTGCAGTCTTCTCTTGAACGTATTCGTCTACCGTAGCTCCGTCGTTGAGCTTGTCAACCAATGATAATTCACGATCAAACGACGGTTTAAATTTCTTCACCGGTTGTTTAAGCTCTGCTTTTGTAATGGCCCCGCATAGAATGTCAAAACTCATGCACGAGCGGCCAGATTTCGGCACACAGTCCGCATCAAGCCGAAAAAAATACCAGTCGTCGCCTGGCTTAGTATACCATGTCGGACCATTTGGTGTGTATACATACTCAGCAATTCCGCTATGATCCTGTGCCTCTCGGCTTGCGTTGCCTTCAACGGTGTGTAATTGCGTTACCACACCGTTGTAATCGCGGTCCACACCAATCACAATACCTGCGTGTCCGGACGAGCAGGTCCCCTGCATTTTGTCAATGTTGATGCGTTTGTGATCGGAGATCGAACACCCTAGCGATCTTCGATAAAATACCGCGCCTGGTTCCGGTGTGGCTATACGTAAGAATCGACCACGCAGAATTTCCATTCCGCGGCGTGTATTGCCGTACGTCTCCGAATATGTCGGCCACTTGATCTGCTGGCAACCACTCAGACGCGCCGCATCCGCAATCGCGACCGACACAAACACCCAGCAATAGGCTCGTGCCCCTGGAACCTGCGCACCTGGAGGCAGATAACAACGCCACAGGTCGAGAATCCACGAATCGGAATTATCCTTCGTGCTCTCGACGAAATTCTGCGCTTTCCAAGAGCGCGCAACGCAAACGAGCTGTGACGCAAATCCTGGCATTAATAAAAGCTCCTGTAGACCGCCTTTTCGGACGTATGCCGGTTGGACTGTACTCTGAATGGCTTAGGCGGATAGTCCGGTTTCAGTCGCGCTACCCGCCGAGTCCGATCAGTAATAACAGGTTTGATAATGGTCGTGGTCGTTTCCTGTGCGACGGGTGCAACCCGTGCTGTGAAAACCTGCGAACGCGGGCGCCCGAAATACGTGCGAGGAATCGGCATAGGCGGCACTGCATATTGCAGCGGCTGCGGCGCAGTACCGCCATTGTTAATCGTAATGGTGTTCGTATTTGAGTTGTTGTTTGCACCCTGAACGTCCTTGCCGCAACATGGACGTGTCAATGACTGGAACAGCCCAGAATCAGATGCATTTGAATTGAGAATTTCAATTTGTGGCATAGCGCCTCCATTCAATTACAAACACCGCAATTCACCAGAATCAGGAACCACAAAAACAGTCGGACCTGAGCACCTGGCAGTTCTCTCCAATCCGGAACACCAAAGTCGAGCCGTCGAATGAATCGGCGCATCGTTTTCGCACAGGTATCGGCGGCACGATGACAATCGTATCCCCTGAAGACAGATCAACATCTTTGAACACAAGCTCGTATCGCTTCGCATACACTTGAATCTGCCACAACTCAACCTCCTTGTACCCTTCATCTGAGCACTCAGACAAATTGAACGTGTCGCCGATTGTGAGCGTGCAGGTCGTAGATTGCGCCTGTGTGATTGAGACACTTAAACAGGTAAGAATTGCTGCAAGAATGCACTTAAAGAGTTTCATAGGTTTTATGTTGTTAAGTTAACTGGAAAATGAAATGCTCTGCAATGACTGAGTTCCATACCAAGCGACCAGCTGGTAGGGTCGAAAGGAACATATTTCGAGTTCTTTTCATCTGCTGCCACAACCAGATACACATGCCGATACGGCACATTGCGACGCGTACACTCACCATGAGTATCTTTCGGATCGTAAGCAATAACTTTGAATGCGCAGGGAATAGATGCTGCTATGCATACAGTTGCAACCACATTGCTTAAACAATCACAGTCACCCATCATTTTCCCGGATCGCAACATGTAGCGTAAACCACGAACTTGCTCAGTGCCCTTTTTGTCACTTTTAAACTGGAAATCTTCTCGTATCCACGAGAAGATTCTGGATACAATTTCTTTGCGGCTTGCACCGCCGCCACGGAAATCGATCACCTTTTGTTTTACATATGGGAGCGAGGCATTCGCAAATGCGACGGCACGCATCCATCGTAGTGTTTGCAATATTCCTTTAGTACCGGCCATATGTTCTTCGGTGATGAACACTAGCTTGCGATTTCCTTGACGTTTCGCACCGTTTGACTCAGCTGGAACAGACCAAACAACAACGCAAGCCCGCCGCCGATCCACAACATTTTGTCTATTGGTGACAGGGACTTCTTCTCCTCTCTTGACTTTTGCATTGTCCGAAGCTCGGAATCTCCCTGTTTGATGCGCTCTTCATATGTGGTGGGATAGAGAGTCCTCAATCCATCCTCTCCTAAATCAGTGCTCCTAGTAGCTCCTTCCCACAATGCGTACATTATTGCAGCAATACGACCTGGTGCATTCTTGATCCGGCCGTAAAGATATTTCTCCACATGTATCACATCATCCGGCTTGCGGCGATCATACTCCGGGATGTTCTTTGAATTGACACCTTGAACATATTCCAGCAGAACTCGCTCCAATTCGTTGTAGTCATAGCAACGCTCAGTTTGCATGTAACGGCATGACCAACTGCCGTGAATTGGATGGTTGTTCATGAACGCGACTAAACGGAACACGAGTTTTTCGAAGTCCGAACCGTCCAACCACACTAAGATGGAATTTACCAATGGGAAGTCTGGATTGCTTGCCAATCGGTTGTCTTCTAATTCACTTAAATGGCCGTAGTTCATGCTGCACCTTAATGGTGTTTAATGGATTAGCACGATACACAACCAACATCTGCCAGCTTCTAAGATTTGATCTGCCACCCCAATTTATGGGTAGACTGACGGCCCTTACGAAGTAAAAAGTTCTGCCCTGTTTCTTTCAACAATTCTTCAATGTTGGTTAAATCAAAGACTTCATCCTGCTTTGCATTGTTTACAGCCTTCTTTACAAACCAAATTGACTGCAACAGGGCATATTCAATATCCAAATACTCAGTCAACAGATAATGATCTTCGAGATATTCAATGGTCGGTCGAACAAAATCCCGCAATTCCTCAGAAGTCATTGCTGACTCTCCTTGTGGATCATGCCCGACTCCAATAATATGTTTTGACTCAAAGTGCACTTTATCACCGAACCTGATCCCCAGTAAATCTGGATCACTCGGATCATTCGCAAGCCGGCCAACGAATTTGTCGCCGTCCTGTTCCTTTATGATCACCCACATCCTCTCTCCTGCACAGCCATCTTCCCGCACAGCTCCGAATAAAAAGCTCAGCTTTACCAAGTGCCCACCGCGAAGCATCTCAATCTCAGCTGAATGCGGAATGTGGAATGTTGTCGGATGCTTTTTATGCATCTCGAATGCATCCGCCAACATATACGTTGTGTTCGTACTCAATGTACCGTCTCCTGCAGCTGCGAACGATCGCAACGATGTACCGCCGGTGTTTCAGCCCTGTCAATGACGCCCATAACTGGTTTCAGAAAGGCTTTCCACGGTTCGGAATCGTAGATTCTCTCGCCTGAATCACTATTGATCGCATCCATGGCCGCACAAATAGCAGCAGCGCTTTTCACCTTTGCCAGTTCATCTTTCAGGTCATGAAAGATGTCTATGATCCCCTGAATTGCTTGACCATGTTGTTCACGTAAGTATTCACCACGGGTTCGTGTATCGATCGTCATTGCGTTTGCCCTCAAGTTGTAAAATACGCGCGCGCCGATGGCAGTTGGCGCGCGCATCTATAGGCAAAGAGTTGATTCCAGACGGCAGGAATTCCCTTGGAATTCCTGAATTATTCTGTCTCTAGGCCAATAAGCCGAATATCGGAAGGGCACGAAAAATTCGCATCAGAATGTGTTGCTTTTCCGTGCAATTCTGGCTGATTGTGCGAAGTCAGATTGGCTGCGACTACGGATCAGAAGGTTGGGGGTTCGAATCCTCCCGGGCGCACGAGAAACCCTGCAGCAATGCGGGGTTTTTGCGTTTTAAAGAGTTTGTGTCCCTTGTGAGGAAAGAGTTTAGAACACCGCGGTTTTTGTGTGATAGGTCAGATTTGGGTCAGATTCAGGTCACGCAGTTTGTCAGATTGTTCGATCAGGTTTGAGTCTGATTTAAATGGCGCATTTTGCACTTGCGGCGGGAGGTGTTAAAGCAATAGTTTTGTGAGTTGCTCGCTTGTGATCGTCGGGTATGATAATTAAGAACAGTAATCACCACCAAGTATACATACATAATCTAAGGGCAATACACGAAAATACCGGTATAACCCACTGCTTACTTGAATGTAGCGTTCGTGAATATTAGGTGAAATGCAGTATATTACTTTTTAGCTGCATCCTAAAAAAAGGAAGATTGATTCTCACTTGGAATCACAATCGATGCCCAATTTCCAATCATTCTGTAAGAGAAACTGGCTCAGCCTTCTAGGCATTCTTCTTGGATTGTTGGGTTTATATGTTTCTCTATACCTTTATGAGAAGTCGCAGAGCAAGGGAGAACCAATCTTTGTTTCGTTCGGAAAGTCCAAGCTCATTGACTTTGCAGCTTTTGATAAAGCAGACCTTTCAATATCAAGGTCTAACGGAACTGAGCTGACAAGAGATCTCTATCGGGTCAATTTTACGTTCTGGAACAACGGTAAAGAAAGCATCCACCCTTCAAATGTCCTTTCGGACATCACCATCTCACTGATGGATAGCACAAGTGAAATAATCAGTTTTACAATAGTGGACTCAAGCCGAGCTATTCCAAAATTCGAACTGTCCGCAATCCAGAGTGACGGAAGAATCAATTCACTTCTGATTACTTTCAAAATAGTTGAACATGACGATGGCTTTGTAGGTGAGGTAGTTTATGCGGGCTCACCATCCGCTCCTCTTGTAATCAGCGGTATTGTTGAGGGAGGCGGGACGATAAGGTCGGAAGTCACAACTTCAACACTTATGACTTTGACTGACTTTGCAAGCAATTCATTGATTTTGATTCTGGCGACCGTAGCGCTATTTGTTGTTTTTATTCCAGTATGGTATTTAGGTCACATACTTAGGAAATTGATTAGGAAAGGAATCTTCCTACTAGTCAAACAGCGTGGCCGGCATTGGTATAAATCTATGCGAACCATAGTTACCCGCAGCATTGTTTCATTGACACTTGGTATTGTGATTGCTGGTACAACGTATTGCACTATTCAAGACTACAAGAGCCGCTCTACTTTTGAGAGTATTCCTGAAAGTATCAGGCCAGCACCAAGATCCGCTCAAGCGAGGGGAGCTTTTTACTAGATCTATAACAGATACATCTAGTTAGACTTTGATTGAAAACCGTAGGCAACATGAAATCCATCAATCTGATACTTGTCTCGATTTCAACAATTGCATTGCTGTTCCTATTGATTTGGGCCGCTTATGAGGTTCCGATCTGGCTGGCAGATCATGGACCTACTGCAGCGGACAGACCAGTAGTGGACTCAAGTATACACCAAGACCTAGTAATTCGCCACAGGGAAACAGTGCTGAAAGGTATTGCTGGTCTCATAGCAATTTTTGTCTTTTTGGTTGCCTGGTACAGATCTCGAGCCTCAAATAGACAAGCTGAAGCCGCTATTCAAAGCCAAATAAATGAACGTTACACAAATGCAGTCGCACAATTAGTACATGAAAGTCCAGAAATCCGACTTGGCGGTATTTGTTCGCTCGAACAGATCATGCACGATTCAGAAGATCTCTACTGGAAGGTAGTTAAAGTACTAGTTGAGTATATTCAAATTCGTGCACCAGGTACAAACCAGAAGAAGAATTCCATTTCCATAGACTCTCGCAATCATGCTGACAAACTCAATGACAAACATAGCCACGCAAGTCCAGAAAAAACGAAGGTATTGGTTAAACCGGCACAGGATGTACAGGCTGCATTAAGCGCACTTGTTCACCGATCGCCAAAGCGCAAAGAAGGCTTTGTCATTCAAATTCAAGCAGTAAACCTTGAGGGGGCAAACTTCAGCAGACTAGACGGCAAACAAGCAAATCTTACCAACATCTTCATTTCAGACTCCAATCTTCAAAATGCGTCTTTCATTAATACAGATTTGAATAATGCCCAATTCTCTAGTGTGCAGCTGCAGGATGCCATTTTCGACGGCTCAAGTCTAAAAAGTACACGCTTCATTGATGTTAACTTGCACGGCGCTAGGTTCAGAAAAACAGATTTGCGATCTGCGCACTTTCTGGATGCTCACTTACGGGATGTTTTATTCAATGGAGCTACTTTGAAGGAAACATCTTTCCTTAAGGTTAATCTCCAGGGATGCGATTTCACTGATGCCCAACTATTCCACGCAATGATTATTCAAGCAAAAATGCAAAGTTCGAATCTAACAAGAGCGAATCTTTCGAAAGCTTCGATAAGCAATGTTGATTTGACTCGGTCAGATCTTGAACTGACAAATCTCAAACAAACATCTTTCGTTGAAACCAACTTTAAGGCTGTTGAGAATCTCACTTTGGAACAGTTGTCTAAAACCGACAAAATGATAAATCTCGAATTCAGCCGAAATTTGAAGATTGCGATCCAAGAAACCTATCCCAACCTTCTGGTTAAAAGCAATCAAGACCACAAAATTGAATTCAATTTTTCAATAATATTACGATAGTCAATGACTTTGAATAGACTCTCCAGCAAGTGGAAAAAGATTTGTCGATTTGGCAATGGACTTCAATGGTTCTGGAACACATGGATCGCTCCCCGCAAGGCCGGTTTGTTGTTTGGCTTCCTTGGGCTGCAATTCTTCATCCTGTTCTTTGCATTTGTTCGACATTATCAGTTGTCCGACTTGGCAAGCCTCAAAGGTGCGGAACTGGCTGCCCAGGAACACGACAACCGCACTCTTCTACTGCAAATGTTAACTGGTTGCGCCGTGCTGGTCGGCATGTACATCGCCTGGGTACGCGCCAAAGCGACTGAGTCACAGGCCAGGGCGACACAAAGTACAGCCGAAGCCGCCTACGAGAATGTTAAAACTTTGATGCAAGGACAGATTTCAGAAAGATTCACAAAGGCAATTGAACATCTAGGTCACGACAAGATCGAAATTAGACTTGGGGGTATTTATGCTCTTGAACGCATTATGAAAGACTCCAATGAGGACCACTGGACAATTGTGGAAATTTTGGCTGCATATATCCGCAAACGCTCACCGTGGCCTCGACAATCTGAGATTGCAAACCCGAACAAATATTTAGAAGGGAAAATTTCTGCCTCCCCCAACGATATCCAATGTTCTAGGGAACAGGCTGAGTACAACATATGCCATTCAGATTTCGCCAAGCTACCCGGGCAAGATATTCAATCTGCTTTGAGCGTAATCGTCCGAAGACCGCAAAATCGCACTGAATCCGGACAGATTGATCTAAGGAGTGTGGACCTTCGTGGCTTGGATTTTCGCAACACAGATGGTTCTGGCGGCTATCTACCAAGGGCTATCATGCAATACTCAAACGTTTCTGGTGCAAATCTTTCTCAGATAAATTTCCAGCATGCTGAATTGGAAGGTGCAAACATGACGCTGGCGGTTATGTGCTCCGCTAATTTGAAGGGGGCACAAATGGAAAACTCAATCTTAAAAAAAGCCAATCTAGAAAATGCTTGTTTATACCGTGCTTACATGCGAAGCGCGAACCTACAACTAGCAACAATCACGAAGGCGAATATGCAGGAAACCTATCTACAAAAAGCTGATCTTCAAAACGCCTTGCTTAAAGAAACAAATTTGCAAGGTGCAATTCTGCATCGGGCAAACTTGCAGAAGACGAGGCTTGATGGCGCAAACTTGCAAGGCGCATCATTTGTATTCGCAAATCTGGAATCAGCTGTTTTCCATGCAGCTTGGCTAAAAGAGGCAGAATTTTATGAATTAAAATTTGCCACTAGCTCCAGACACAATTTGATGATTCCTCCACGACCTCGTGGTCTCACTGCAGAACAATTATCCACGGCATTGACAGTCGCTGGGGCCAAAATTCCCCCAACTGTGAAAGAGAAACTACTCAACCTCAAACCCGAACTCTTCGAAGATCCCCTTACAAGAAATCTCAGCCCTTGACTCCCCCTCCCGCAACTTTTCCTGCACCCTTTCCGTCCCTCACCCATTATTCCCAAAAATAATTCCCGCTGCACGTGAATCTTTCCGGCGACTCGTGTTTCTTCTCCATGGAACGACGATAGAGCAGGCTGCGATGACCGACACAGACAAACAAAAACAGCAAGACTTCCTCGACCTCTGGAATAGCGTCCACGACAGACTGGCGCGCTTTGCCCGTGGTATGACCCGCGATGCCGAGGAAGCGCGCGATCTCGTCAGCGATACTCTCTTGCTCGCCTACGAACACTTCGACGGCGTCCGCAACCGCGAGGCCTTCCTCAGTTATGTGCTGACGATCGCCCGCCGGCGGCACTGGCGCAACTCCAAACGTCGCTCCCTCTTCGGTGTCTTCGACTGGGAACGCGCCAACGATATCCGCGACCGCGGCTCCGCGCCCGAAACCAGTCATGACGTCGATGTGCTCTATCGCGCCATGGGCGAACTGCCCGAATCACAACGCGAAGCGCTCGTGATGTTCGAAATCGTCGGCCTCTCGCTCGAAGATATCCGCGCCGTCCAGGGCGGCTCCCTCTCCGGCGTAAAATCCCGCCTCAAACGCGGACGCGAAAAACTGCAGAAAATCCTGACGAAGGTGATCGAACCCGAAGAATTGTTCCAACAACGGCATTCAAATGTGCCGCAGGAATCGGTGGAGCACGCGCCGGACCTGCGGGTCCTGCTTGGACAGGGCGCTTAAGGCTGACTCTATGGACAAAACGCGACATATTGTAGACAAGTATCTGGACAAGGCGCGCAAGGAAGCTCCGGTGATGAGCAAGGCGGAAGCCAACATGCTCCTCAACCGCAAAATCCTCTCCGGCACGACTCCGTCCGGCACATTTTTTTTCCGTCGCTCCGCGCTCCTCACGTCTCCGCTTCGCCTGGCGGCGGCGGCATCGTTAGCCGTGGTTGCGGGTGCGGGCGCCTGGCTGGCCTTCTCCGGCTCCGACTCCCCTTCTCTTGCCGATCTGCCGACAAATCCGCCCATCGTGCAGCCGGCCGATCCACTCGATGCAGTTAAACCTGAATCCAATTGGCTCAACGCTCAGGAAACCGCCGAGTTAAACACAACTGACGCTCCCCCGGCGACGGCGCAGGTGAAAACGTACGCGAAACCTGCGACTCCGGCTCCGCTGCCCGAGTTAAACGAAGATATTCCGGTGGTTGTTAACAACGCCGATCAGGACGAGTTTGAGGGAACAACTCCAGCGCGCAAGGTGGAGAATATTTCACATGCCGAGGGACTGTCCGATGCGCCGGCACTTAACACTTCTCGTACGCCGGTGGCGGTTAATCCAATCAAAGGTGTTGCGGTCGTCGATCAGCTTGTTGAAGATTTTACCGAAGTTGAAAACAACCTGCGCATCAACGGCGGTTATCAGTTCGGCGTATTTGCGCAGTCGCTCGACTACCTCAACGCGCCCATCGATGAAATCGGTCTGGATCGACTTCCCGCCAGCACGCAGCGCTTTGCATATCATGTCGGCGTGGCATACGACGACTTTGCACTTAACTTTATGTTTGCCGACGCGGACGACATTCAGGTCAACGGCACGCCGGGCGGCGTATTCACCACCTTCACACAGGATTACACGCAGTATTCAATCAACGCGATGTACCGCGTGGTTAAACAGGACAATTTTGCGGTTGAGGCAGGTATAGGAGTGGCGTTGGCGGACGAGACAATGCAGTTAAACGACGTGCGCATTGCCGGACAACTTGCGCCCGTAACGGATGAGTGGAATACGCTGCTGGCGCTGTACACCCTGCTCGGCAACAGAGAAACGATCTCTGTTCAACGCCAGATCATGAGCGTTGGGCCGCGTCTGGCCGTCTCTTACAAGGCGTTTAAGTTCATGACCACCGCTGTGACCTTTGACTACTACGTGCAGCAGCCGACAACCTTCAAGATTGATCTGTTTGACGATGGACGGCAGCTCGACATTCCGGACAGCGAACAATACACCAACGACGTCTTTGCCATCTCGGTCGACATGCAGATCGAATTCGGCCAATTCTTCTGACCTCTCTTCCGGCACTTAAACAAAAGACTTGCAACACTGCCAAACCCGCATGAGGCTTCGCCGCCTCCCCTGCGGGTTTTCGGCTTGCTTTTCTCTTTTGATTGTCAGCGGGCTTGATGCGGGCAACATCTG
>CAYULF010000007.1:168062-204265 GCA_964445695.1 uncultured Hyphomicrobiales bacterium
CCGGGCCGCCTCCCCTGCGGGGTTTCGGCTTGCTTTTCTCTTTTGATTGTCAGCGGGCTTGATGCGGGCAACATCTGTGTCTACCAGGAGTCCGGAAACCTTTCATTTGCGAGACGCTCTTCTATCTTTTCACATTTCAGCCGGCATTCATTCCGCGGCCAAACCCGCATGCGTCAAATGAAAGCCGGGCCGCCTCCCTTGCGGGTTTTCGGCTTGCTCTTCTCTTTTGATTGTCGGCGGGCTTGATGCCGAAAACATTCAAACCGGCTTCACACTCAACTATTATACATCCAACAACTGACTCAAAGTCCGGTCGCTTCCTTCCCGGTGATAAACAAAAATGGCTTTGCAGAGATCAGAAACAGATTAACGACCAATGACAAGTGGCGCCGTCGAGACCAAAGTCCCCGAGCGCAGAACCAGGTAATAAACGCCCGATGCAACAGTCGAAATGTCGACCGAAAACTCCCAGGCTCCGGGCTGCATGTCCGCGTCGTAGTACACAGCCGTCAGATCACCAAGTGCGGAGTATAACGAAATCGTTGCGTGATCGCGTCCCGGGAAATTGGCCTCAAAAGTCATTGAAGCGGCAGGCGATTCTACATTAACATTTGCCAGCCCGAAGCCGCCGCCATTGTTAAACAGGCGTAGAGCATTCCCCGCTTCACAAAGTTCCTGCAGACGAAACAGTCCGTCATCCGTTTGTACATTCTGTGGAATCTGATCCGGGTTTGGAAGACTTAACAGTAGCAGCGATTCCGACTCGGGGCCGAGTAGTGCGGTAAAACCGAGCCGCGCGAGCTCGTGTTCGCCCGGCGTCGCAGGGACCTGGAGCGTGAGCGGAATAAGATATCGACCGGCGTCAAACCGACTGCGCAGCGCCGGATCGCGCGGATAAAGCAAAAAGGCATCCAGGTCGAGTTCAACTTCCAGCGCGATGAACTCAACATCCGCCAGATCCAACGAATGTTCTGCTTTAACAACTATATCAACGTCGTCGCCGACGGCGGCCGCGGCATCTTCTACAAAAATGCGAATGGTTTGCTGAACACCCGTTCCGAACAAACTCACGTCGGCCTGCAATTCTTCTGAATCGGATTCAATGACAAGTGAAGAGGAAAAACGACCGGTCTTTTGCGGTGTAAAACTGAGCTCGAGTTTCAGCGTTTCGGCCGGCGCGAGCGTGACCGGCAAATCAATCGGTTTGAAATTAAACTGCAACAGGTCCGGTCCGCCGAGTGCGATGCGATCGATTGTCTCGTTTTCCACACCGACATTGCGCAGAACAACTTCTGTTAACACCTTCTCAGTACCGACAACAACCTCGCCAAAATCGATCAGTGTGGACTCGAGCGCAATATCAGGAATATATCCTTCGCCGCGCACAACGACAGTTCGCAGTGTGCGGCCACCGGCGGCAATAAAATTTAACTCAACCTGATGCGGCCCGACGCGGCGCGGTGAAAAGCGCAGTTCGAGACCGGCGTCGCTATCGCCTTCAATCGACACGGGCATCGAGGGTGCAACGAGTTGAAAATCGTCGATGTCGCCGGCGCCGAACTGAAACGCATCGACTGCAACACCAATTCCACCGGTGTTAACAAGCACGGAATCAAACCGTCGCTCGCAGGCTGTGTTAACCGCACAAAGGCCAAAATCGATATCCACCGTCTCAAAGCTGTGATCGGTAACCGTCCACGTGCGGTTGGACTGATCCGAGACAATGCCGTTAGAACCAAAGTGATTCCAGACGAACATATCCTGCCGGCCGCCCGGCGTCAGAGTTGTATCGCTCAACGTCAGCGGCGCCTGAAACGTGCCGCCCAGTGCGAGCAGGTTGTCGGAACGCAAGGTCATAGCCGTCAGTTGGTCGATCGTGAGGCTGCCAAAACTCTCCGCCTGCTGCACGTCGCCGTCGTAGTCGAAGCGCACCAGAGCCATGTCGCCGAACACACCGTCGACGTCGCCGCCGCCGTCGATGAGATTAAACAATCCGAACTGAATGCGACGCGAATAGGTCGTGCCCAGGACGATCTGATCCTGCTCGGCGGCATGCTCCATACGCGGAGAAAGAATCGTGCTGACTTCGCCGTAAACATCGGCCCAGTTGACACGGCCGTCGCGTTGAAACATGCCAATAAAAACATTGCGGATGCCGCCTGCACGGAGAGGCGCTCCAGCGCCGGTCAAGTCCAGACTGCCGACTTCACCGCATACAACAAACTGATTATCGACATCGGCCAGAATGTCCGTGGCAAAGACATCCGCGGAAGAATTGAGTGTGAATGAAAGATGTTCGGCGCCGTCTTCGCGATAAAGCGCGATCAGCATGTCGCCGGAAACGCCGCTGTGCGTGAGTTCCACACCTTTAAATGTCGCGCCGCGGGAAATTGCACCGGCGGCATAAACCCGATCGCGCGAGTCGAGCGCCACGCAGGTAAAACGATCGATCGGTGTGATGTTGAGGGCATCGCCGTCGACGACATTAAGGTTGAGCGGTTGATAGCTGCCGCTCAGTTTAATCATGGCGGCCGCAAAAGCGCCTTTAACAGATATGTCTCGATTAAACATTTCGATGTCCGCACCGATGGAGCCAACGATGACAATATCACCATTTGAGGCCAGTGCAAGATCTCCGGGCACGTCCTGCGCGGGGCTGCCCAATGTAAACACATCGGAAACGGTCAGTCCGGGTGCAATGCGCCCCAGAATGAAATCAGAGTTACCGTTGGACGTGTAGAGTTCATCCTGCAGCAGTGCCGTTCCGTTAAATGCGGCAAGGAAAACTGCGCCATTATTGCCGTCAAGTTCGATTGCCGCAGCATAGTCATCGCCGACGCCGCCAAAGGACAAAGCGTTAACAACATGACCGGCGGGCGAAAATTCGGCGAGAAACACATCCCGCAGTCCTTCACTTTGCAGGAGGAACCCATCGCCGAGATCCATCTGCGCGGCAAAATCGCCGATCACAAAAACGCGGCCGATGTCGTCGATGGCCAGATCGCGAATTGCCGCAGCGCCTGAACGTTGTGATCCCCAAACCCAGGAGCCGTCGCCGCCGTCGCTGTTTAAGGCACTGACACGAGCGAGCCACTGGTTGCCGACGGGCTCGGCGGCTTGCCACGTCAAAGTGTTGACGGCTTCAGTTTCGCCGACAACATTCCAGGAGTCGCCGTTGTCGGAGCTCAGTTCCACTCTGCAACGGTTAAACGCGGCGCTGCCTTCCCAGCGAACTTCGACGTCTTCGCCGACTGTAAACACTTCGCCGCCATTGGGATGGCGCAGGGTCAATCCCGCACCGATTCGCCGTGCGCCGCGAAAACCGGCCAGAACAGTGGAACGCGCGGCACGGCAGGCGTCGGATTCTATTTCAATTTCGACATATCGCTGCAGGGAGTCCGGCGCCAGATATTCACAGTTAATTGTTCGTTCCTCGCCTGCATTCAGCTCAAAAGGCGGCGGCGCGCCGTTGTAATTCGCAACTGTGACGGCGGGATTTGAGATACGCAATCCTTCAATATTAACGGGCAAATCGCCGGCGCGCATTGTCAAGTTAAACGAACGGCTCGTAGCTGGTTCAACTTCCCCCAGGTCCTGATACACATTTGTCCAGGAAACGGAGGGAAAGATGTCGAGTCCCACCTCATAATCTGTTTCGGCGACGAGAATGTCGCGATACAAAACTTCGACGTCGCGCGCAGTACTGCAGTCATCGGCAGCGGTCCAGGTTAATCGACAGGGTTCTCCGCCCGATGCATGAACAAAAATCCGGGCAAAGGCCGCACGGGCCGCGGCGGGCGTGTTAATATTGGCAAAGGCCAGTCCGCCGCTGGCATCGGCAACCGTCTGCAGGAGCGCCGGAATTTCGATGCCCAGCAGGATGCTGTAGACGCGAATGCCGCTGCCGTCAAGTTTGTCGAGTATGGCGGATTCACTGCCATATGAATCACCGTCGGTCAGGATGATAACTATCGGTTGGTAACGCCCGGTCGATGCAATGTCGAGCGCCGCGGCTTTGGGATCGAGCAAAGCTGCATCAAAACTGGTGTTCCCGCGCGCTTCGAGTTGATTCAGCGCATTTTCAATGTCGGATCTGGTATCGGTAAAATCGGCGTTAACGGCATTGCGGTCGTTAAAGGAAGCCAGGGCGCACTCTGAGGATTCAAAGTCGAGCATGTTTAACCAGGTGCGTGCGGCATCGCGGGCAATATCGAGGTACTGGACTGACATCGATTCGGATACATCGATCATCAGGACCGAAGACAGTTGCTGCGGCGGCAGTGGCGAACATATGAGTGATTCGATCGGCCGGTCAAAGCTGTTTTCGCGAACGCCAAAATCCGCCGCTGAAGGATCGGTAACGAGTTGGTTCTGAGCGTCGAGCAGGATGATCGGCAGATGAACGGATGGAAAGTCACTCTGATCGAGCGGACCGACCCAGGCGGTCTGGGCGGGCGCCGAGGCAATGGCCAGGCTGAACGTGAGAATGCAGGACAACAATCGGAAGACAATCTTTGCCATCGTGAACCCGGCATTTGTTGCTTGTTTGATCGTATATGCGCACCGCCGCTGAAAGACTTCGATGGATAACGGGCCGGCCGCATCTGGCTGACACACGAGCAGCGGAATCGATTCCTGTCGGCCGCTCGAGTAACTGACAAAGTGCGGAAAATCCGCTTTGTCCAAAAATTCAGCGATCCACTCGGCGATACATGAGTTTAAGCCCGGACCAGTCGGCATCGACGGCACAAACCTTGACATCGACAAGACCGCCGGCCAGTGCCGTCCCGCGAATCGTATCCTCGCTGATATCGCCCGCCAGCGGCGACGACCGCTTGGGCCAGGAAATCCACAGACTTCCATTTTTGTTGATCGCCGATTTCAGATCGGACCAGGCCGCTTCAAGCTCGGAATTGGAGCGGCAAAAACAATGCACCATGTCCGACTGCGGGCGGAGGCTGTCGGAAATATCGACATCCGCGGGCAGCGGGCCGAGAATTTCAAAATAGTGCTGCGGCGCGTTAATGAGTGAAACGCGCTGCCCGGCTTTGTAGCCCAGTTTCTGTGCCAGGGTACGCGGCGAATATCCGGCAGACTTGGCCATACTGACTCCCGTGCTTGATGACTTGCGGACTGTTTGTTTCAAGAGGCAGGCCCAAAGATCAGAAAAATCCGGCAATTCCCGTCGAAAGCTGCTTACCCGGTTGGGCTCATATTGTCGATGAGCGCAAACGACGCAGTCGAGCGACCCCGGCAGTACGTGTATCCTTCGAGATATTCGACACTCAAAGCAATTGATAAGGCGGTTTCAACGAGATCGCAAATACTGTTGTCGCCATCCAATGAGGAGACAATCTGTGTACGGCAATTCATACAGCTTAACAAGCGGCTCTGTTCCGTCCGGTTTGCGGCACGATGACAAACAATAAAATCAAGCAGCCTGAAGCCGGAGCCAGGCGACGGATTCAAAGCGGTCAGAGTCGCGCTGCAAACAATCGTGTCCGTCAGTCGCGGTCGGGGTGCCAGTGACGCTGCATCTGCAGGTAAGTATAGGAGGCCGACCAGGTGATCATGATGAGGCCAAGCAGCGCTTCCGCCGCACACAGGAGACGCAAGGGCCCTTCCGGGACAATGTCGCCGAAACCGAGGGTTGAATAACAGACGGCGGAAAAATACACGTACTCCATGATGCCGTCGTGGGCCATGCCGGCCAGCCGGCCAAACGCCTGAACGCCGTCGAGGTACAGAAAACCGAATGCAAAAAACCAGATTTCGATAAAGTGCAGAACCACGATGTAAAAAATGCCGATCATTACACGTGCACGCGGTCTGATCGGGATGCGTTTGGCAATAACAGAGAGAAGGCGCAAGGCTTCGTAGTGAACAAATACGCTGGCGATGATAATCACCGCCGCCACGCCCATAGCAGAGAGGTGTGCGACCGTCTCGAATTGCCGACCGGCTCCGCTGTTAACATCCTGCACTGCAAGCACATCGGCCCCGGCCGACTGAGCGGCCAGCACAATCGCATTGAGGCATAGTCCGAACACACTTAACAGCAGCAGGCCGGGTGATCCGAACAGCGAGTTATCAATGCGGCGAGGACGGCGCTTCAACATGCAAAATTCCGGTGAGTTAAACACAGGGACGACACAGACCGGAGTTCACACTCTCAATCAGAGGCGCAGTTTAATACCCGCGCCACTCGTAATCAACAGTACCGTCGATTCGCTCTGCAATCCCACCAGCGGCGTATTGTGAATCGCCTCGGGAAAACCCGCGAGATCTATGGACGGCATCCATGTGAGTCGCGAATTCAGGGTGATAAACACATTGTCGGCAACCGGGATCGCATAGGCCGCGCCGACCAGTAGACCGATTCCTTCGGATGAAAAATCCGAGGGTTCGCCGTTTATTTCCTCTGTGCTGCCGTCGTAACTGACTTCGCCGGAGACAAGGTTAAAACCGAAGCCGACCTGCACCGAGAGGTGTTTCCATGGCGACATCAGCGGATCGCCTGCAGCGGCGGCGCTGTCGGCCAACACAAAGGGCTGAACTTCCAGCAACGCGGTGAATGTGTTAAACGACAGCCCAATTTCGCGGTTGACGCCCGACTGAAACACGGCGGATTCGGCGGCACCTGTTGCAAACTCCCATGCCGCACCGACGCGATAGCCGGGTTCAAAGGGAAGTGTTAAAGCTGCACGCACGCCCTGCCCGTCGCTCACGATCCCCAGCTCTTCGTTCAACCAGGGACGCGAAGTGTTAAAAGCCTGAACGGCTTTATTCCAGGCTTCAGCATCAACGGAGGAGTAAGCGGCGGAGACTTCAACTTCGACCTGGGCGAAGGCAGTGCTGTTAACAGCCGCAATACAACACAATATCAAGAGTAATTTTTTTGTTCGCATGATGATCCCGTTCAGGCCATTTGCAGTAATTCAATTGCGGCGCGGTAGCCGGTTTCCATGGCGCCATGAACGGTGCCGTGATTGCCGTTAAAATTGGTTGCTTCGCCGGCAAAGTAGACTTTACCGGGGATCGGCGTTGCCGCGCTGGCGCGAGCCGAGAAGATATTGGGGGAAGAATAGGAGAAAGCGCTGCGGATATATGGCTCGGAGGTCCAGTCCTGAACACCGGCGTTGCTGAAGTTCCGGCTTGCGGCGCCATCAAACAAACTGTCGAGTTCGTCCAGGAAAATCTGGACAACATCGGCGTCAATAACGGAGTACGCGCGTGCGCGTTGGCCGTAGACCTCGGCGCGGAGCACTGCGGGAATTCCTTCAATTCCGAGCCCCATGTCGCGATACAAGGTGGCGGCATTTGTGCCGATGATGTCGCCGGGCGACCAGAAACGGTCGTTAAACTCAAGCAGCGCAACCAAGCCTTCGCCGACGCCGATAAGATTCACCGCCGCCTGACGCGCCTGTGAAAATCCCGGAACCAGCTCAATGTCGCCATCCTGTAAGATGTTAATCGGGACGGCAACAACAACCTGATCCGCAGTCATTTCTTCTCCGCCCTGCAGCGAGACGCTGACCGTGCTGCCGCTCCAATCGACACGCGTAACAACTTTGTTTAACTGCACGAGGTCTCGTACGGGATCAATAATTGCCTGTTCAACAAACTGCAGCATGCTGCCTTCGAAGCGGTGGACGGTATTTCCGGCCTTGCTGCGGGCTTTTTCCGTTGCATAGGATGCCGCACCCAACTCATCCGGATCTGCGCCGGTGTCATGCGTCAGCCATTCTCTTATTTCGGTTAAACCATCGACGCCCGTCTGATTAAAATAGTCGGCAACGGTAATATCCGGCCCGCTGTATTCGGCCAGAGCAGTTTTTGCGTTGATCAATGACCGGATATCGGCATTTGTCTGCAAAACATTCGGCGATTCGATCGTGCCGTCCAGTGCGACATTCCCAACAGAGTAGTCGTGGATTTGCTGCGCGCCGCGCGACTGCGCGAGCTGGGCCAGGATCGACTGATCACCGCGCAGTCTGTCAGCACCGAGATCGTACACGCGAGTGCCGCCGAGCGTCATACCGCGCACGCGCCCACCTATTCTGTCCGACGCTTCGAGGATCGTGACATCAGCGCCGCGGCTTCGCAGCACCTGAGCCGCATACAATCCCGCCACACCAGCGCCGATTATAAGCACACGAGATCCACCAAGCGATTTGTCGGCAAACAGGACGTTGTCATCGCTGCACGAAGTCAGGAATGACGGCAGTAACAGAGATCCAATTCCAAAGGCCGCACCGGTGCGAAGAAAGTTCCGGCGAGATTTATCCATAGAACTACCGATAGTCAAGGTGATAAAAACCCGGCGCGGAGCCGGTTTCAGACCGCGCTTCGCCGCTTGATGCCCAAGGGACACACCAAACGGCAATCAATCATCATCATCGTCGAGAAATTTTACGAGCAGGTATTCATCCATGAGCTGATTGTCGAGGATGACGGCATGCAGTTTGACGCCTTCAATATCAAAACCGACCTTGCGGCAGAGCGCCACGCCCGGCTCATTTTTTGTGATCACACTAAGTTCTATGCGGAAAATTCCCTGCCGGCGCCCCCAGGCGAACAAATTCCGGCAAAGCTGCGTGCCTATCCCCTGTTTGCGGCGATCGGCCAGGACGGCCAGTCCACCCACGGTGACACGATGGCGAACGCGTCGGTATGCTTCACCCTTGGTACTGAGAAAACCAAGTAGTTTGCCGTCTTCTTCGGCGACAAAAATAGTCGAGCGCGGCGTGACGAGGTAATTGCGGATATACTGTCGAACGGACCCCGGATCGCGGTTCAATTCATCGGGTTCCAGCAACAAATAGTCCGATTCGGCATACACGTTTTCAAGGAGTGCGATAAATGCTTCTGCGTCGCGTTCCTCGATTTCCCTGATCAGAACTTTGGCCTCTTCCTGCGCCATGTTTGCCCTGCCTTGTCTCTTGAACGCTCCATCAGCCGCAATGCGACGAAAGAAGCCAGCACATCACCGGAATACGACACGGAAAATGTTAAACGCCCCCGATGAAAAAATCCGCTCAAGATAAGACAAAGCCCCTGGAATTAAAAACGTCAGGCAGCGCCAATGCGCCCGACGTCATGCGCAATGCGCACGCGGCCGGAACAATTTATTGCGGTCCGACTCAAGACTGTGCATCGACGCGACTCTGAAAGCCCTTCCAACGCCGCAACATTTCTTCCAGACCACTGCGCAATGTATGGCGAGCTTCGAAACCATAGGAGTTCAGTCGCGCGGAATCTACGGTGAACGAAACGTTGGCGTCGGCCTCCTGATCCGTGTGGCGCACCTCAATATCAGGGAGTATTTCACGCAGAGCTTCGGTTATCGCCATGACGCTGGTATTGATCGTCGCCGCGTTTAACAGCGGAGCAAGTGCACGTTTGGCGTCGAGGCACATCATGAGAACCGCCGCGGTGTCGTCGACGTGTATCAAAGGACGCATTTGCGAGCCGTCGCCATGCACGACTAATGGATGTTTAACTCCTGCCTTGAAGGCAAAGCGGTCCGCCACCGTATCGAAACGCATGGCGGGAGCGGTGCCGAAGGTTGTACCAAGCCGAACCGACACCACTTCCATCCCACGGCCGGCCGCTGACAGCACCGCCTTTTCGCCGCGCAGTTTGGAGGTCGCATAAGGTCCGGTCGGGCGGCAGGGCGCGTCCTCGGCAAAGGGCCCGCCCAGGCCGTATACACTGGCGCTGCTGGCATACACAAATCTGCGCACACCGGCCTCCAATGCACACTCAGCCACACCGGCCGCGCCCCAGTGATTGACCTGCTCCGTCCACTCGGGATGTTCAAAGGACAGAGGCGTGCGCACAAGCGCTGCCAGATGCACCACTTCGCGGACGCCCGCCATGGCTCGACGAATATTTGTGCGATCCAGGATGTCGCCTTCGATAAACTCAAAGCGCCCGTCGGCAGGCAGATCCATCAAACCGTCGTAGTTGCTGCGGCGCAGATTGTCGTAGATACGAATCGTCGCGTCGGCAAAACGCGCATCTTCCGCCATGCAGGCCAGCAAACGCGAGCCGATGTATCCCGCACCGCCGGTGACGAGAATCGTGTGAGAATCCGAGGACTGTTGCATCGGCTGTCCTTTGAGTTTTGTGCTGTAATTCAGTTTGAATCGGAGTGCCCGGCCGACTGGCCCGACTCCGTGTGAATGCCGCATTCAGTTTTGTCGTTACCAGCCCAGCGACCACTGCGCTCGTCTTCGCCGGCACCGACCGGCCGCGTACAAGGCGCACAGCCGATGCTGAAGTACCCCTGCTCCAGCAGCGGATGCACCGGCAGGTCGTGCTCGTTGATGTAGGTCCAGACGTCGCGGCTGGTCCAGTCCAGCATTGGATGGATTTTCAGCAATCCTTTGGTCGCAGGCTCAAGCGTCCGCAGGGTTCGACGGTGTGCGGTCTGATCGCGCCGCACACCACTGATCCAGGCGCTTTTGCCGACCATGTAGCGATCCATCGGCTCGACTTTGTTGATATGACAGCAGAGATCGGGATCGCGACGGTAGAGTCCCTCACCATAGCGCTGCATCAGCTCGTTCTTTTGTATCTCGGGATGCAGAACCTCAATGTTCAGCCCCAGTCTCTCGCGCAGCTGATCGCGAAAACGCAGTGTTTCCCCGAAGTGAAATCCCGTGTCGAGAAAAATTACCGGCATGGCGGGACAATGCTGTGAAACCAGGTGCAGCAGCGGTACACTCTGCGACTGAAACGAAGAACTAACGGCCACCAATGCACCGAATCGCTCCCAGGCCCAGGACAGTATTTCCGCTGCCGGCGCCGATTCAAAGCGATCGTTGAGAGATTCAATATCGTTGGTGTTAAACTGCTGCATTGTATCACGATTCTCCACCCGTCCAGATCGGATAGAGCTTCTTTTAATTGTAGCTGACTTCGGACATCGATGTCTCGCGGCTCAATGCTTTCACCGACGAGGCCGCCGACCATGTCAGGCCAATCGCACACAAGGTCCATGCACAGGTAAAGAAGCTTGCACTGCGCACGACCGAATACACAAGAGCAAAGCTGCCAATCCACGAAAGAAGGACGCCGAAACGAGCAAGTGCGATGTCGCGTTCGACGCGCAGCCTGCTCCTGCGGTGCAAAATAATCTTCTGAATATCGGACTCCTCAGCGGCGGGGCTCGCCGCAATCAATGGAGAGGAACTGCGTAGAGCTTTCGACTCACCGACTGGAGCCAGCCAGACTATGGAGCCGTCGCTCGGCAGCCGGGTTTTCTGAGGCGCAATGCCGGCAGTAGCATTCACCCCGGCCTGAATTGTTGTTGCCATTTGTGATGTTCGAACAGATTGCGGCGGTGACGTTCCCGGCAACAGGACTGCAAAGAACAATCGCAGCGACCGAACAGATCTTCTGACTGTTCCGGACAAACGACGCCGCAGTCGGCGAACTGAATTGAGTTTTGAAGAGGACTTCCCGTCACTGAAAACTGCTGGTTTACCTGCCAGATTGATGTTCGGCATTTTTTGATTCCCGACATAGTTATCGAGTGTGGTCCGGTTGAAACTCCGGCGACTTTGACCACATGCTATGCATCAGTGCTGGGAATTCAAGCGCAGAAAAATTAAACGTAAGGCTTTGGGTGTTGAGCGGGCTGAAAAACGTGGTAAGCGGTAAAAGAGGCGAGACGAATCAAAGGAAGCTGACCAGAACAAACAAAGGACTCCCCGCGTTGGAGAATCCTTTGAACTCGATGCCGACAAGCTGTTTGCTCCTGAATAACTGCCTGCCCGCACCGGCTGATCAATTTTTACGGATCCGAATCCTGATCGGACCCCGACCGGAGTAGTGCCGGAATCCTGCCCGCGGCAATTCCGACACTAATGATCCTAGAAATATTTTTTTCGGCGTTTTTCATTGCAAGGCCGCCAGATTGTTGGGATTGAATCCCCGGTCAGGCTTATAGGACTTTTTCCGTCAGCTAACCGCGTTTCAGTCAATAATAATTACGACAAAAATACAACCTTCCCCTTGAATATGCAAGGAGTTTTTCACTTTTATTTTGTCACAATAGAAATAAAAAAAAAGCCCGCAATTGAATGCAAAACCTTGTTTTCATGCGCATGAGAGTCGGTCAATAAAAAAGCCGGGCTCCTCATGTGGGAACCCGGCTCTCGAAAATGCACCTTGATTCGGCAGAATTACTCGCTTGAAGCGCTGCTTTTACCGCCTGAAGATTTGGCCTTGCTTTTGGCTTTACTTTTAGCTTTAGCCTTTGTTTTGGTCTTGGCTTTCGCTTTGGTTTTTGCCTTGGCTTTGGACTTGCTCTTTTTCTCGGGCGCAGCCGCGAGCATCGCCTGGCATTCGGACAGTGTCAGCTCTTCGTAGTCTTTGTCCTTGGGAATGCGGGCATTTTTGGAGCCGTCCGTGATGTAGGGCCCCCATCGTCCCTTGAGAATCTGGACGTCCTCTCCATCGAAAGTCTTGAGGATTTTCTCGAGATCGGCTTTTTTCTTGGCCTCAATTATCTCAAGCGCCCGTTCGAGCGAAATCGAGTAGGGGTCGTCTTCCTTGATGGATGCGAACTTGTTGGCAAACCGAACATAAGGGCCAAAGCGACCAATGTTGACCGAGACCTTTTCGCCATCCGGCGTTTCGCCAAGTTCGCGGGGCAAGCGGAACAGGTCCAGCGCTTCCGCCAGTGTAATGGAATCCATGCGCTGATCGGGACGCAGCCCCGCAAAACGCGGTTTCTCCTCATCTTCGCGCGTTCCGATCTGTACCATGGGACCGTAGCGTCCAAGACGAACACTGACCGGACGGCCGCTTTCCGGATCATCACCAAGTTCGCGAGCCTGGAGCACTTCCGCACGCGAGACATTCTTCTTTTCGTCGACGCGCGAATGGAAATTGTCCCAGAAACCATGCATCAGGGGTTTCCACTCAACCTCACCGCGCGACACCGCATCGAGCTCGTCTTCGAGCTTGGCGGTAAAATCATAGTCGACATACTGATCAAAATGATCGGTCAGAAAGCGGTTCACAATCTTGCCGACATCGGTAGGCACGAAGCGACGCTTGTCCATTTCCACGTAGGAACGCGATTGCAGCGTGGAGATGATCGACGCGTAGGTGGACGGACGTCCAATGCCGAATTCTTCCAGCGTTTTTACCAGCGAAGCCTCTGAATACCGAGGCGGCGGCGTGGTAAAATGCTGCTCAGTCACGACATCGTTGAGCTTGATTGTTTCGCCTTCCAGCAACTCAGGCAGGAATTTTTCCTCGTTGTCCGACTTTTTGTCGTCGACGCCTTCCTGATAGACGGACATAAAACCGGGATCCGCAATGCTCGAACCCGTTGCTCGAAACGTTCCGGCGGGACAGGTAAGCTGCGCAGCCGTTGTGTTGAGCGTCGCGTGAATCATCTGGCATGCAACAGTACGCTTCCAGATGATCGTGTACAATTTCAGTTGGTCGTCGCTCAGGTAGGGCTTGACATCGTCCGGTGTGCGTTCGACGCCGGTAGGACGAATGGCTTCGTGGGCTTCCTGGGCATTTTTTGCTTTTGTTTTGTAAACGTGTGGTTTGTCGGGCAGCGCTTTGTCGCCGTAGCGATCGCCGATGAAACTGCGCAGATCCGCCACCGCTTCATTGGCCAGGTGCACCGAGTCGGTACGCATATACGTGATCAAACCGGTTGAGCCTGACCCGACGTCTACGCCTTCGTACAGTTGCTGCGCAGTGCGCATGGTTCGCTGTGCGGAGAAACCGAGTTTGCGCGAGGCTTCCTGTTGCAGGGTCGACGTGGTAAAAGGCGCCGCCGGATTGCGTTTGCGCTGTTTTTTCTCGACTGATTTGACGTAGAGACTTCCCTGGGCAGAGTCGAGCAGCGTCTGGCGCACCTTTGCGGCATTGTCCGCATCGGTAACGCTGAACTGCGTGATTTTCTCCGACTGGAACTGTACCAGCTTGGCTCTGAATCCCTGCTCGTCCTTGATTGTATCGGCGTCGATCGACCAGTATTCCTTCGACTCAAATCGCTCGATCTCGAGTTCGCGTTCGACGATCAGACGCAGAGCCGGGCTCTGGACCCGACCGGCCGAAAGTCCCGGCTGAACTTTGCGCCACAGCAGAGGCGAAAGATTAAAACCGACGAGATAGTCGAGTGCGCGACGGGCCTGCTGCGCGTTGATCAGGTCAGTTGAGAGCGTACGCGGATGTTCGATCGCATCGCGAATCGCCTTCTGCGTGATCTCGTAAAACACCACGCGATGCACCGGTTTGCCGTTCAGGATATTGCGCTCGCGCAGCAACTCGAGAATGTGCCATGAAATTGCCTCTCCCTCGCGGTCGGGGTCAGTCGCCAGATAGATTGCATCGGCGCGTTTGACTTCCTTGCTGATGGCATCGACGTGTTTTTTATTCTTTTCTATTACGTCGTATTTCATCGAAAAGTCTTCGGTGTCGACCGCGCCCTCTTTGGGAACGAGGTCGCGCACGTGGCCATAGGAAGCAATTACGACAAAATCGCTCCCCAGGTATTTATTGATGGTACGCGCTTTCGCCGGTGATTCGACGATCACGAGGTTCTTACCCATTTCGATTTCCCAGTGTCATATGTTAGTAGCCCGGATCGCTCAGCGACGGTGCAACGCGCAGTGTGCCGCACGACTCTTACGCATATTTCCGCCGACTTTCCGTGTGGCCGGACAGCGGCGCCGCCAGCGCCCAAATTGTCATCACCCGATGGTATTTCCAAATTACCCGCGGTCCCGGGAATGCAGATCATCTTCCTCTACTGCAAACTCCGATGCGTTCATTGTTGGTTTTTCCACCGACCGGCCGACTTAGTGACGTCAGAGATACAGGCGGTACAAAAAGCGCAGCGAGCGCCCGGGTTCGGGCATGACGTGCCGCACCCGATTTAAGTGCCGCCGATATTCGCGGTCGAGCAAATTGGAGACATTAATATTGACGGCGTGCAGAGCGCCCATCCAGGAGATGTTCCAGCCGGAAAAGAAGTCGACCACGACATAACCCGCCGTCGGAGTCTCAAACTCACCGGTGCGATTCTGTTCGGCCGCGGCTGTCAGGCGCAGTCCAAACTCTCCCCTACCCAGCTGACGAGCGGCCTCAAAATGCAAACTTGCAGGCGGAATCATCGGCAGATAACCGCCGTCGGTCAGCTCGCCGTTCACAAACGCGAGGTTTGCCGTAAAGTGCCAGACTTCGTCGATCATCAGCCCCGCCTGTAATTCCGCGCCCGTCATGACCGCATCGGCTCCGGTGAACTGATACAGGTACAAGTCGCCGCGGCGAGTGCTGCGCTCGCCGGTGTTGCGCGGGTAGATGTAGCCTGTAAACGAATTGCGAAAAGCGGTCAGACCGGCGTGCACGTGTTCGCTCCTGAACGCCAGCCCGGCTTCAAGTCCCAACCCACGCTCCGCCTGCAAATCGGCATTGCCGACCTCAAACGAATACGCCGCCAGGTGCGGCCCTTCCGAAAACAACTCTTCCCCCGTCGGCGGCCTGAAGGAGGACATTGCAGCTGCATGAAATGACAAACCGGCAATTGGTTTTGTCCGCGCTTCCAGCGCAGCGGACACACCGCTGAACGTGCGCTTGCGAATGCTGCCGACGGTCCGTGAAATCTTCTCCTCCGCCGGATCGATGACGTGCAGATCAGCGCGCAAGGCAGCCTGCAACGTGAGCGCGGAAAGATGCAGCGCCTGTACCGCCGTGACAGCCAGGCCCTGCTCTATTGCATCGCTGGTTGAAACGAGTCCGTCGTAGCGCCGATCGCTGCGCGTGTACTCAATGCCGAACGTGCCGCCGCGCAGATATTCGCCGTCGGCCGTCAACATTTGCAAACCGGACTGCAGCGAACGACGCTGAAACAGCACGGCGGCCGCGCCGCTCGCTTCAAATTCAAAGTGTTCGTAGGACTGCATTGAAACGTCTGCTCGCAGTACGTTGATCAGGTCGGTCGACGGCTGCCAGTCTGCGCGCGCCTCAAGTCCATAGCGATCAAGTTCAATTGTGGCACCGCCGGGATGCCCGGCTTCGGGGTCGGGCGGGATGCCGTACTCGCTGTGGTACATATTTACGGCCGCGCCGGCACTACCGCGGCTGCCGTGGAGCGCAGCGCCGAACGATCCGGCCCGCGTGTCGATCTGAGTATTGTCCAGCACACCCAGGGGCGTACTGATGTCGCGTGCGGAACGCAGACTGAAATCGCCTCGCAACGCAAAAGGCCCGGCCGGGCCCTGCAGGCGCACGGCGGCGGACGCTCCGGCGTTTACGGATTCGCCCTGCAAGGTAAGTTCGCCGCCGATCGTGGCCGGCATCGAACGCGGAATCTTTTCGCGCTGAACATTTACAACTCCGCCCAGAGCCTGTGAAGCATACAACAAAGCGCGCGGCCCGCGAATCACCTCGACATTGACGGCGTGCAGCGGTTCTATGGCGACGGCGTGATCGGCGGATGATGCCGAGAGATCTCCGGTACCCGTTCCATCTTCCAGCAACAGCAGTCGGTCGCCGCCGAGGCCTCGCAGAACGGGCCGGGCGGGGGCCGGTCCCATCGACTGTTCGGCAATTCCCGGTTCATCGCGCAAAGTCTGGGCCATGGTAATCCCGAGCCGGTCACGCAGGGCCGCTCCCTCCAGCCGCAGGACGGCGTCATCGGGAGCCGAGCTTGTCGATTTATCGGCGGACACAACCAACTCATCCGTTTGAAAACCCGCCGGCCGCAGCTCGATGCTTACCCGGATTGTGTCGCGCTCGTCAATGTTTAACTGCAGTTGCGCATCGTGAAATCCGATGCGCCGCACATGCAGTTCACACACACCGGAGGGCAAACCGTCAAGCACAAATTCACCGTTTTCATCGCAGGACACACCGCGTTCCAGTCGCGGCAGCCATACGGTGGCAAAACCGACGCCGTCGCTGCCGTCCGTCGCCGTAACCCGGCCGATCAACACGTGCCTGGCCTGCATCAAAGGCTCCGCGGCATGCACGTACAATGTTGAGCCAACAATCGCGATAAAACAACACAGAGTGTTAAACAATACGCGGTTCCCGAAGCGTAAGGAAAATTCGGGCCGGTCTGAAAAACGACCGGCCCGATATCTGGTATTCAGCCGTTTCACTGAACAACTACCAGCGGCAGCGGCAGGGAAACGTAGTCGGCATGCCCTTCGTGCAGCAAGGAAACGGTCAGGTCTGCACTACCCTCCTGTTTGCCGCTGAGCGTGAAGCTGTATGCCTCCGAATCAATCCCGGAGACTTCAGCCCTGGAGTCGTCATCGACTTCAATGCTCAACTCGAGAACTTCATCGCCATGTGGAATCTCAATGTCTCCGTCTTCGAGGATAAACTGAACGGAATAGTCAACTGCATCATCGACATTGAGCGTCAGGCTGCCGGTTATCATATTGTCCTGCAAACGCAGTACTTCCGTGCCGTCGACTGAAATCACCAGGCCGACAGCCTCAAAGTGCTCGTCATCCACATGGTGATCATCGTCGTCGTCACAGGACGTCATGAATGTCAATGTCAGAGCTGCAATCACAAGAGTCTGCGCAAAACGACAACGTGCGCCGGGGCGCGGCGCGAAGGTCGAAACTTTCATTATTGAGTACCTCAATGATGGCGAGCCGCGAAACTCGCACGGTAAAACACATGGTGGGATCGGGGCGTACAATTGTTCGCCGCCGGATTAAACAGGTCGGGTAACTTTCAACAGCGTACACAAGCGGCTTTGATTCCGGCACGTGCGACGCTGGAAAGCGGGACAAACGCAGACGCGAGCAACACAGACTGCGGGCCGTATGCAGCACAGAGCAGCATACAGACGACAGTACTTGCCGAAATCGGATCGTGTTGGCGTTGGTTAAGAGGATGTGTTAAACAAGCGGCGGGCCGCGCGCAAGGTCGGCAGGCAGCGCCCGGGTGATCGAGGTAAAATCGGGCCGGTCGCCCATTGCAACGAGGCTGCAAACAAATACAGGTGCGGCAACCTCGGCGAAAATCTGTTTGCCGTAAAATTGGCAAATCAAACAGTGATCCGGTGCGGACTTCAGGTCCTGAGTATCTATAAGATACAACCTGTCCGCCGACAGTTCGTTCGTCGGTGCAAGAACCGAACATTCGTGAACATGCCCCGGATGTGTATGCGGCACGCGACAGTCTGCGTCCGTGTGGCTGTGGAACGACGTAAGCACCACGGCCAGAGCGACGTAAGCAGTCGTCAGGACAGCAGAAGTTAAACGCAGTATGTGTTTGCGGCGTAGCAGCATGCGGATGAGGTACGTCGTGTCACAACTAACAGAGGAACAATTGTCGACACAATTTGACAGGCGACGGACATGCGAGCGATGTTATTGTTGTCGCAGCAATTCTAATCGCGCCACGGGATGTAAACACTTAAACAAGCGGATCGGGTGCAAAAAGTTCAGAGATTCACAAACGGCGAGCTGTGCATACGGCGACTAACAAGAGGGTCAGGAAAAGCAAGCGACCACCTACAAACGATACAATTGCACGGCACTCGGAACTGAAAGGGGCGCGCGGCGGTGTATAAAAAACGTTATCCCCGCAGCGCAGTAACTTATCGTGGGCAGCGACGAAACTTCGGGCGACAAGCCGGCCGCCCCACATTTCCTTCCACGACAACAAACGCTACGGGGATAACCACCCACACACAGATTGATACAAATGTTGATTAACAATTGCTTGTTAAATCAACCGCGGGCAATATACAACGTGGGGCGGCACAATACTACTGCCAGACATTGGTAATCGTTAGGTAAGCAGAACTACGTAAACAATGCCTCGCCGCTTGCACTTGTCGGGACCAATTGGGTAATTCTTGGGTAGGCATCAATTCGTCCCTTGCTGCAGGACTCCGGAGCGAGCGCGTTGCTTTTTCGTCCAAAAACGCGCAAAAAAGCCGATTTAACAGTTGTATGCGGGGATTTAACGGGACGCGACTGCCGAAAGGAACTGGGTATAAGTTGGGTAAGAATCAGCCGCCAAGAGTTCTTGCCGCACTCCGGACAGGCGATAAAAATCGGCGGGAATTCTATAATCGCTCCAAAAATGTGACCAGGCTTTCGTCGGCCTTGAGACCCAGTTTGCGGCGGATGCGTTTGCGGTGGGTGTAAACGGTCTGGGGCGAGATAAAAAGCATGCCGGCGATTTCCTTGGTTTCGAGACGCATTTTCATGAGCGCACAGATTTTGCTTTCCGTGGCGGTGATCTCCGGCTGCTCGCGCATGAGTTTTTCGAGGAATTCAGCCTGGAGGCTGCCGAGCACACCTTCGAGCTGTTCCCACTTGTAGTCAATTTCCATGCCTTCCTGGATGTAGCGGCGCACGTCGGCGCTGAGCTTGCGTTTGTCCAGGTCGGAAAACCGATCGATGGAGTCGATGTAGGTTTTTATTTTGCCGAGCACCTCGTTCTTCTGCCAGAGGTGCAGTGCGCGCAGCTCGGCTTCCTTGGACTTGCGTTGGTTTTCGTGCTCCAGGGAGATCAACTGGGACTTGAGCGACTCGGCTTCGCGCGACATGCGTTCGCGCTCGGCACGGCCTTCGATCTCATCGATGCTGCGTTGGCGGTGCGCGCCGCGGACGGCGTCGTTCTGGTGCAGGTGTTCCTTGTAATGCTCAAAAGCCTTGTGGAAATCGCGCTGGCGTTCGTAGTAATTGGACAGCAGCTCGTGGATTGAGCTCATCAGCGTCGGGTTGTTGTGCGCCTCGTCAATGTCGAGCGCGGCCTTGAGGTTGCTGAGCGTTTTGGCGTCGTCGCGCATCAGCGAGTAGACATCAGCTTTGCGCAGATAAATACAGGGCACAAGGAAATTATCCTGATCGAGGACGGATTTGCCGAGCGAATCGGCGCGTTCGAGGAATTCAACGGCCTGATCAAAGCGCTGCAAACGCGCATAAACGAGGGCGATATCCAGCACTACCTTGATTTGCTCAATGCTGTTGCCGAGTTTGATAAAAATCTCGAGCGCTTTGAATTGCAGTTCCAGCGCAGTTTCGTATTCGCCGCGGGCACGCCAGTAGATGCGGGCCTGATTCAACAGGGTGATTCCCTGTCCAATCAGTTTGCCTTCGCGGCGGTATTCCTCGGCCGTGCGCTGATAGTACTCATCGGCTTTGGAGTAGTCCTCCATATAATAATGAATGTTGCCGATGTTGAGGTAGATCATCGCCAGGTTGCCGACGGACTCCTTTGACGCAAGGTTTTCGGCGATTGCAAGACCTTCATAGGCGCACTCCAACGCGTCGGTGTACTGACCGAGAGCGCAATGCGCCTGACAGGCGTGAATCAGAATGCGAACGTAATCCATTCGCTTGCGACCGTGTTCGCGGTGATAGATTATCACCTTGCCGGCCAGCTGCAGCGCATCGGTGTATTCGTTTTTGGTGTTTTTGAGACCGACCAGCACCGACAGCGTGCGATAATAGGCCGGTGTGTCGTTGAGACGGCGATAGATGTCGGCCGATTCCTTGAGCGTGGCTTCAGCTTCTTCAAAGCGCGAGAGCCAGTGATAACAGGATCCGATACGCGAGAGGAACCAGGCGGCCTGTTCCTGATCATTGATGGTTCGCGCCATTTCCAGCCCTTCGTTGGCAAGCGCCATGGCCGACTGAGGGTTGTCGCTGAAAATCTTGTCGATCATTTCACGAGTGAAGCGGATCTTCTCGCGCATCACCTTATGTGAATCGACTGCTTTATCGGATTTACCAAGTTGGGTCTGCATGTCACTCTCAAATATCGGCGCGTAACGTCAAAACATAACGGACGATTTCGTGGCCCGGACCGGTCCGTTGATCTCAACCATTAATCGGTAGCTGTTTGCCGCACCTGAATCGACGGGAAAATACCCTTCAGCGCCGCGCAATCAAAATTTTTGGCTACGGGAAGCGGCACAGGACCGAAGCAAGAGAAGGCAAACGAGCGAGATACAGCAGGGTTGCGCAGGAATTTTCGAGACAACAGGGCAAAAATTGGGTAGGGGCCTGTTGGAGCGTCATTTTGTAGGTTCGGTCGACGTGGCCCGCCAAAAAAGTATCGAATGAATTAAACAATCACGGCAATGTTATTCCTGCGATTCCAGGAGCAGATATGCCGACGAACTTACCTGCTTACAGACGTGACATCAAACCGGATCTGCGGGCGAATTCCACCGAGAAACGAACATCTACCTTTCACCAATTCTCGGCATGGCGGATCATGTTTTGTTTGTACAAATGTTTTCATTCGCACAATCCGGCAGCGAAACCTGGATTCCCATGTATGGCCCGGACCTGCAGAGACTCAAGATGCGCCCGATTCGACCTGACGAATCCAGTTCAGCCCCTGCACAACACGGAGACCTGCGACATGGCACTTCCTATTGCGGACACAACAATTCGGGACTTTGCGCTCGACGTGGGGCTTCAGTTCTGAAAGTTCTACACACTGTTTCTCATTCTAGACAACAACATCCGGGCTGATTCTTGTGCTGATCACGGATTCTCGCGTCTTCTGACTCGGAGATGTGTTAACATGTGCTCTCAACAATCATCGGCTTCGGGCCTCGGTCCGTGCTCCTGGAAACCGGACGTTGCGAAATGCGCAACACGTGAAACAGCACCAGAGCATTCAACGGAAAAACTCTCAACGAGCGCTCCTGGAGGTTGAACGATCCTGGACTTGTGGTTTAACGAATTCGTGGCCTGAGAGACGTTAAATCCGGACGTCAAGACGCGCATTACAAACACTCAAGTCTCTTGTCGAAATCAGTGAGTTCCTCGTCCTCAGCGCTGTCTGTGATGCTAAACGAATTCGAAATCGAAGACAAGTTTTACGTCCGGGAACTCGGCAGCACGAGCACAGGTTGAGTCGCAACTGCGGCAACAAGGCCCGACACAAAGCGATGCTGCCGGCTTCTATCTCGCTGACAAACAAGAAGTCAAGTCAAGGCAGGTGAAAAAAGTATTCGTCGCCGGCGCCGTAGCTGGAGGTGGTCATGCGGGCGTGCACCGAATCCTTCCCCTGGATCGTCCTGCGTCCACCTGCGGAACCGATGTCGATCCGCTCAAAGACGTCGGACTTGTACAGGTCGCCGATGATATAACCGTACAGGCAGGTGTCGCCGGGCGGTAAAATGATCATCATCGGTTTGACCGTTGTATCGCGGCGGGAGTGCGGAATCTGCACGTAGACTCGTTGCAGCGAATCCGGTGTGGTCCGCAGGTAGAGCGTGTCGCTTGCGTCGTTGACGAAGTAGACCGGATTGATCGGGTCGCATGACGTGAGCGCGCCGGCCAGAAGCAGCAGGACTATCAGCCGAAGACGTTGCATTGAAGCCGTGCCAATGATGTTTGAAGTTTATCCGCGACAAATTTACGCATTTCCGCTGAGAAGACGAGGACGCGATTTCCGGCGGCCTACCCATAAAATCCCCTATGGTCGCACTTGCAGTTGAGCGGGAAGAGTTGCAGATTGACACGCCATCAGGAGCGCGCACAGTTTGTCGTGACGTACTGCGGTATCGGCTGCGGTACGTCGTGCAAACTGTTTTTATAAACCTTCAAGCGACACAGGCGAAAGCTCCCACCGCTCGTCCTGTTAACTGCGCGACCGCCGGAGCGGACAGAAAGGCGACAAAACTGTTGCGCCTGCGATTCAGATGACCGGAGGCGAGTTTGTTTAATGCGGCGCGTCCAACGACAATCCGGCTGTTCCGATAAACTTCCTCCAGATAAACATCCTGAAATTCGACCGGAATGTGATTGTCTTCGCCGGCGCAGCGAATCAGCACATCAACGGATACGTCCGACGATGCAACTCCACAGTGAATTTCATCAACGGGGCGATAGGCAAAATTGCGAATGAGTGCGTTAACATCCGCCAGGACCGCGGCCGCGGTGGGAATTCCACCTGCGCCCTTGCCCGAGAACTCGTTTGTGACACCGTTGGCGTCTTCAACCAGCACGATATTATTTTCGCCGACAGCAGATCCGATGCGTTCGAATTGCGTCACCAGTTGCGGTCCGGACCAGGCGCAGACGCCGCCTGTTAAACGCCGTGCACAGACAGCCGGCACAATTCTCAGCGAGTGCTCACGAGCCCACAGAACGTCGGAACCGTCAATTGAACGCAAGCCGAATGTCGGAATTTTTTCCGGCGCCAGACGGCAGGACAAAGCGTGCTGCGTCAGAATGCTCAACTTGTTGCGTGCATCAAAACCGCCCATGTCGAGCGTCGGATTGCTTTCGGCAAAACCGGATTCCTGCGCCTCGGACAGCGCTTCATCGTAGCTGAGGCCGTCGTCCTGCATACGCGTTAAAACGTAGTTGGACGATCCGTTGATAATTCCGCCGAGCGAGCGGACGGCACTTCCGTTAAAATAGGTTTCCAGGGCGCGAATAATCGGAATGCTGCCGCCGACGGCCGCCTCGTAGAGCAGACGCGAGCCGCAGTCGCGTTGAATCTGCTGCAACTCGGCAAAGCGCTCCGCAATCATGCGTTTGTTGGCGGACACCACCGGCTTGCCTTTGCGCAATGCCGCGCTTACGATCTTAAACGCATCCTCGGCATTGTCGATAAGTTCAACAACGATGTCGATGTCGGGGCTGTTAATGACCGCATCGCCATCAAAGGTGAACACGTCCTGCGGCAGTGACCGCGTTTTACCGGGATGTTTAACACAAATTGCAGTTATTTCGATGTTGCTGTTTGTTGCAGCGGTCGCGATCTGATAAAATCCGCGGCCGACGCAGCCAAATCCAAACAGTCCAATTTTTACTCTGCGACTCATAGTTCTCCTGTTGCCGGTGCGAGTTCCGGCACAAATTTTTTGATCAGATTTTGTAGTTGAAAGCTCTCGACCAGAAAACCGTCGTGTCCATAGGGCGAGTCAATTTCGACATAACGCGCCTGTTTAAGTCCACGGGCAATGCGATGCTGTTCGGCGGGCGGAAAGAGCCCATCCGAACTGCATCCTACCAGCAGGGCTTCGGCTTCAATCCCCGTCAGCGCCGCCGCGACTCCGCCGCGACCGCGGCCGATATCGTGGCTGTCCATGGCCTGCGTGAGGCGATAGTAGGACCAGGCGTTAAAGCGATGCGCCAGCTTGACACCCTGATAGCGCTGGTAGGAATCGGCGCGGTAGTTGTGCAACAGCGACGCGACGTCGGACTGCGTCTGCGCGAACGATTCGTACGTGCGGTACGACAGCATCGCCACGGCGCGCGCCGCCATCAGGCCCTTGTGTCCGCCGTCCGGCCCGGTGCTGTGCAGGCTCTCATCCGCTTCAAGGGCCATGCGCTGCGTGGCATTGAACGCTCTTCCCCAGGCCGAGTGCTCGGCATTGGCGGAGATAAGTACGAGGCGCTTAAACAGACCGGGCTCTTCCGCCGCCCACTCCAGCGCCTGCTGTCCGCCCAGCGAAGCGCCGACGCCCAAGGCAATCTGTTTAATCCCGAGATGGCGACGCAGCAGGTCGTGCGCGCGCACCATGTCGCGGATTGTCACGATTGGAAAATCAGCCAGGTACTCTCTGCCGGAAGCGGGGTTAACACTCATCGGACCGCTGCTGCCGTAACAGGAGCCGAGCACGTTGGCGCAGATGATGTAGTCACGTAGCGGATCAAAGGTTTTGCCGACGCCGACCATATCCGGCCACCAGTCGCGCGGATCGGCGTTGGCCGTCAGAGCGTGAAAAAGCCAGACGACGTTTGAGTCGTCCGGGGCGCGGCGGCCCAGCGACGTCCAGGCCAGCTCCAGACCTGGAAGTTGCACGCCGGACTCCAGTTCAAACGGCTCATCGCTTTTAAACATCTGCACACCAGACATGCTGACTCCGGACTGATAGATTTAACACTGTTTCTGTTAACATGGTAATTAGGATCACGTGATTGTTGTCCGCCGCGTCAGACGGGTTCCATTACCGCGGCTTTGGCCAGTGCCTGCTCAAAGTCGGCCCGGATATCTTCGATATGTTCAATGCCGACCGATACGCGCACCTGATCGGGCAGCACCCCGGCGTCCAGCTGCTCGGCCGCAGACAGCTGTTGGTGCGTGGTCGAAGCCGGATGAATAATCAGCGTTTTGGCGTCACCGACGTTGGCCAGATGACTCGCCAGTTGCGCGGAATCTATGAACCTGAGCGCGGCATCGTAGCCGCCTTTTATACGAAAACTGAGCACCGCGCCATAGCCGTTGCGCAGGTATTTAACAGAATTCCGGTGATGTGAATGCGCTGCAAGGCCCGGGTAGGAAACCGATTCAACCGCGTCATGCGCGTCCAGCCACTGAGCAAGTTCAAGCGCGTTGTCGACGTGTCTCTGTACGCGCAGCGAGAGAGTTTCAAGCCCCTGGAGAAACAGGAAAGAGTTAAACGGACTGAGCGCCGGCCCGAAGTCACGCAGCCCCTCAACGCGCGCGCGGATGATAAACGCAATGTTGCCGAACGGCCCGTCGCTGCCGAAAACCTCCCAGAAGTTAAGTCCGTGGTAGCCCTCCGCCGGCTCGCTGAACTGCGGGAACTTGCCGTTGCCCCAATTGTAATTTCCACCGTCGACAATTACCCCGCCGATGCTCGTGCCGTGGCCGCCGATCCACTTGGTGGCCGACTGCACAACTACATTGGCGCCGTGCTCCAGCGGCCGGAACAGATACCCCGCCGCACCGAAGGTGTTGTCGACTACCAGCGGCAGGTCGTGGCGTCGCGCCAGTTCCGCAAAACGCTCAAAGTCGGGAATGTTAAATCCCGGATTGCCGATGGTTTCCAGATAAATGGCTTTGGTGTTGGCGTCGATGCGCTGTTCAAAGTCGTCGGGATCGTCGCCGGCCACGAAGCGCGCCTCCACGCCCAGGCGTTTGAATGCAACCTTAAACTGGTTCCAGGTGCCGCCGTAGAGATAGGATGTCGCAACAAAGTTGTCGCCGTTCTGCAGAATGTTGTTTAAGGCAATGAACTGCGCCGCCTGACCAGATCCCACCGCCAGCGCGGCGACGCCTCCCTCTAACGCGGCGATCCGTTTCTCGAACACATCCGTCGTCGGATTCATGATGCGCGTGTAAATATTGCCAAACTTTCGCAATGCAAACAGGTCCGCGCCATGCGCCGCGTCCTCAAATCCGAACGATGTTGTTTGATAAATCGGAACTGCGCGCGCACCGGTCGTCGGATCAATTTCCTGTCCGGCATGCACCTGCAGCGTTTCAAACCTGAGCGAATCTGACATGATTCCGGTCCTTCATTTTCCTGTTAAACAAAAAAAGCCTTCCGCACAATGTGGGAAAGGCTCTGAATGATAATCGCGTTCGCCGTATGTCTCCGGCACAGCTATTCAGGCTCCTCCCTCGTGGGGCGGTGCATTCGGCAACACATCATCATCATACAGCCGAGTGGCCGTACGATTGGATGTCTTCCGTTGTGCCTGTTGCCTGAATTCATGTTTGCAATCCGAATTTGACTAAAACAAAAAAGCCCTTCCGCTTTGTTCGGAAGGGCTTTGCAATTGTGTGCGCAGTTGTGACGGAAACGTCATCCCCTTCCTGGATCGCTCATACACATGCACATACACATCGGGCAAAGTGCCGGTGTATGGACCGTGTGCGGCAGGCGCGGGGCGATATGGAAGCGGCGTGTCGTCATTCTGCTTTGTTCTTTTTGGAACGCACAAAGTTAAACCAGGCTCATCAACAAAAACAAAGGAAAAATGATTCGCCGCTGAATTTTCCCACTCAACGCTTCTTCGGACTCCTTATTACTATCACACGGTCGTCCGAAGTTCGCTTATTCGCCGGCTTGAGTGCTCCGCAGCTTGCGGAATACCAGCAGGTGCCCCAGCAAAGCCATGAAAACCATCACCGTCGGGAGCCAGATAAAGGGCGCCTGCGTCACCCAGGTGTTGGCTGGTTCGTTGTTAAACAGACGGATTGCATCTATCGGCATCGACACAACCGCTATGCCGATAATTGTCAACAGCAGGGCTAAACCAAAGAAATTCCAGGCCAGGATCAGCCTGCGATTTAATGGTCGCCGCATGGAAATCAGCAACAGAAGCAGCGCCGTAATTCCACTCAGAATATCGAAGTTATAACCCTCAAACGACATCTGCACCGGCATGAGCCCCTCCACATAGGCGCGATGCAGCAGGATTTCCACCACGATGCGGAACGATTGAAAGCCGATGAGCCAACGAAACGGCAATTTCGTCAGCTGTGTACCGAGGCGTGAAAATGCCGTCAGGAATACCAGCACAAATCCGATATTGATCAGTATCGGCAGGCGCGGCGGCATCGGACCAAATGCCAGCAAGCCGGCGCTCGCGCACCAGTACGTCAGGCCCATCCACACAACTGCGGCGACACTGGCTTTCCACGTTTGCGCTGTACGCCGCCGATTTTCGAGTCCCGCAATTTTTGCCGAGACAGCGACAGCCCACACGAACATCAGCGCACACAGCACCGACAGCAGAATAAATCCTGTGCTTAGAAACTCCGACGCTTGGATCATGACGCGGCCTTGTGTATCTTGAGACAAGCAGCAACTATTCAAAAGTAAAGCTTTTACTGTTAATGAGCAAGCGCACGTACTCACAATTTTGCGGCCTGGCCAAGGCGCTCGACGTCGTCGGCGAGCGTTGGACGCTTCTCGTTGTCCGCAATCTGCTCCTCGGACCGATGCGATATTCGGATCTGCAGAAAAGCCTGCCCGGCATTACCAGCAACCTCCTGGCCAAGCGACTCAAGGAAATGGAGGAACACGACCTGCTCGAACGGCGACGCTACCCGGCTTCATCTTCACCAATTGCTTATCAGCTGACGCCGGCGGGACGCGAACTGGAACCCGTTATTCACGCATTGGGCGCCTGGGGCGGACGCTACATGGATGCGCCGCAAAAACACGAACACGTTAACTTTGAATGGATGTTAATTGCCTTTAAACGCCGGTACCGCGGCGGCATTTCGATGGTGGTTGAGCTCTCGCTCGGTGATGCGCAGTACGAATTGCAGTTCAGTCCGGATCGCGTCGATATTCAGCGCGGTGCGGCGCTTCACGCTGATTTACAGATTGGCGGAAATCTGGCGGCGCTGCGCAAACTCCTCTACGGCAAACACCCGCTCGACCGCATGTCTTCCGGCCTGGCCATCAAAGGCGATCGCGAAGCGCTCGAAAAACTGCTGCAGACAATTTAACTGTTTAACAGCTGCTCTACTGACCGGCACAACTTAACACTTTGCACTTCCCAGACCTGAGCGCTTCGCTTCCTCACCGCGTTCGGCAGCTTGCTTTTTCCTCTTGTTTGTCGGCGGGCGACAAGCTGCAGAACGCGAAACACGTGGTCAGATAACAACACACGCATACGCATTCTCAATCACGCAGCATAGCACGAAGACACAAGGACTTCAACATCACAGACGGAGCAGACGGCCAACTTCCGGTAAATCGCCCGCTCAATAACGACCGACTTCACCTAATGCTTAAACAATTTCCAGATTGTGCTCCGTGACGACCTCACGGCCTTTGGCGCTGAACGACCCGCCGCCGCTGATGGCGCCGAGCTCGCCGGTTCCCGACTGCTCAACGACTTCCCACCGGCTGTTCGCCGCTCCGTCTTTAAACTCGCCGACATGGCGGATGACAAAAGAACCGCTTTTTCCGTCCACTGTTCCTTCGATGACTTCAAGACCGACAAATGTCGCGCGCATAGCGCCCATGTAGTACATAACGTATTCCAGGCGGCTGCTTCCCTGAATATGGCCGCTGTAATTTTGCTCAACTTTGGCGACGACCATTTTGTTCTCGCCGTTTTCAATAAAAGTCTCTTCGTTCCATGACTGAACGGTAAACGTGCTTTGCTGACTCATGTTTGGTAATTGCGGATTAGTTGTTAATAGTACTTGCGAATTGAGCTGCGACAATATACATTAAAGATTTAAATTGGGCAGGCCTTGCGGCGAAGATCCTGGGCCCCTCCCCCGCCACCACCACCGAGACGGAACCTACACCATTAACACACCTCCTCCTGCCGCCGCGTTCTCGCCGCGGCGGTTCAATAACAGAGTGAACAATTGTATTTCAGCATGCATACCAAAACGTTAACTCCCGCAATCTGCATCATGCATTTGCGCCCTGCAAACGGAAATACGCGAACGGGCGGTTTGCGCTCCCGACCGTATGTATATTCGTGCTTTTTGTGTCCTGTCTGCCGTCAAGCGGATGCGCGGAAGTGAACCCGGAGGTCCCGGGTCGGCTTTTCAGCCGCCGGTGCGGACGATACCACTACGCAAAACATTTGCCGCCTTCGCCGGCGGCCATACAACAACAGCGCCGGCCTTAGGTGCGCATGGTTTACTCATCATGAGTGTGCAACGCTTCGGCGCCCAAATTCGGAGAAAATCACTCAGACCGGGCAAACTCTGGACGTTTCGCCAATCGCTGACCTTAATACGAAGCAGCCGGGATTTGACGCAACGACTTCCAAGCACGACATTGCAATAACAGCATTTATGGTTCCGGTTCGGCACACTGCACGTTCTGCATTCTCACTGTCGGCGATGGAGAAACAACACGGTGAATCACATTCCGGAGACTGGCACACAACGCTGAACCCGACGGTGCACGACCAGATTCACGCGCTTCAAACACTGTGCCTGAAGGCCGGCCTGAATCTCTCGCTCCTGGAGACTTCAAACAAAACGGTTTCACACTCGCGGGTTTGTCTCTGAACACCCGGTGATTAACCAAAAAGTCATTAAAGCGCCGGCTGCGCCGGCAAGCGCTCAAGCCGGAAACACCAGGTAAAACAGTACCAGTGTCAGGTAGCTCGGCAATTATCCCTTTGCACCAGGTTTAAGTCACCAGCAGCGACCGTGATCCAGAAGCGCCGGAAATACCATTGAGGAAAACAAAAAAGCCGACGCCTCGATATTCCGAAGCGCCGGCCTGAATGTGTTAAACGATTAACCACTCTGTCAGCGAACAATCGCCAGTTTGCCGAACAGACGCCGGCTGCCAGCCGTTAAACGCAGATAATAAATGCCCTCCGCCAGTTGCGTGCCGTTGCCGCCGCGTCCGTCAAAGTCAAAGCTGTGCCGCCCGGCCGGGAGAGACGTTCCATTAAACAAACGGCGTACCGTGCGACCGCCCTGATCGACGATTTCCAGCGTGCAGGGAGAAGCTTCATCCAAGGTAAAACTGAATTGCCCCGTCGTTTGCAGCGGCGACGGGCTGACCTGAATGGACTCCATTTGTTTAAGTGCCGGTATGTCGTCCACCGAAGTTGCGGCGTCAAAAAAGTCCGGACCGATATTCGCGGAGTACATGCCGTTGCCGTGCGTGGCGATAGCAACCAGGCCGTCCGACGGGCGCGAGACAACCATGTCGACAACCACATTGCCGATAAGATCGCCGCCCTGCAGAACCCAGTTGGTTTGTTCGCCCTCCATCTGAACCGTGGCAAAAAGTCCAATACTCGTGCCCACAAAATAGGCCGTACCGTGCGGCGTAGGCAGAATCGTGGCCCAGGAAACCGAAGGTCCATCGCCCTGCGTGTCGCCGTTTTCCTCCAGGTTGCCGCTGACGGGCGTCCATGTTGTACCGCCGTTGTCCGTGTAAAACACACTCTGGATGCGGTAGTTGGACATGACTGCAATGGCATTGTCGGCATTGCTCGGATCGACGGCAATGCAGTTAACATATCCGTCGCGCTCCAGATTGCCGATGCCCGCGGACACGTCGATAACTTCGGGATCGCCCGAGTCGGCATTGTCGATACGGATAATTTCGTGGCGGTTTGTGCCGAAATACACGCGGTCGGCGGGCTCGGTGGAAACGGCCACGGCGGTAATGCGCCCATCGTTGCCCCCCGAATTGTTAAGTCGGCTCCACTTTAACAGCACACCTTCCGGTTCATCCGTCGGGTTATTGCGATAGAGCGCCCACTTGGTTACCAGATATAAAATGCGCGGGCGATTTGGATCAATGGCAAAAGGGTTGATAAACACGTAATCATTGTCGGCCACGTTGGGCGGATTGATTTTCGTGCGTTGCACGCGCGTGCCGTCTTCGCGCAGTTTAAGATAGTGCAACTCGCCGTTCTGCGAAGAAACGTAGTAAAACTGACGTCCGCCCGCTACGGCGCAAAACGAACCGTCGCCGCCCAGAACTTCCGCCCAGGCATCGCCCGCATTGTCCGTACTTCCCAGCAGCGAGCCGTTGTCCTGCGCACCGCCCAGCATGTAGGGATCGCCGGCCGTGACGGGATCGATGGCGATCGAATAAAACTGCGTCGTGAAATATCCATTGTTCAAGTCGTCCCAGACCACCTCATCAGCCAGGTTGTCTTCCGTGCGGTAGACGCCGCCGTCGTTGCCGGAAAGCATGCGCTGCGGATTGGACGGATAAAATACCACGGCATGCTGATCGGGATGGTGATTCGGGTAGCGGAAATCGTCCTCCGACGGCTGCGGATTGTAGCCGCCGATCCAGACCGTATTGTGGCTGCTCGTAAAACCATCGTCGGAACGCCAGAGGTTGCGACCGCCCAGGTAAATCACAAAGTCATCTTCCGGGTGCACCGTGATAACCATGTTGTAACCGCCCTGGGCGTTGATCGTCCCGAAGTCGCCCGTGGCCGGCAGATTCTCTGTTAAGTCGTCCCAGACGTTCTGACCGCCCGACCCGGTGCGATCGGCGAATTTGTACAAGGTGTGTCCGTTAACGCCGCTGCCGAAGGCGCGCACAAAAAAGTACATCTCATCGGGAAAAGGCGATGGGCCAATGACGGCGCGCTGCGCCTGCGCCGGCCAGAAGGAGGGAGTGACGTCCGTCCAGTCGATGCCGTTGGACGAACGCCAGACGCCGCCGCCCGTGCCGCTTGAAAGCACGGCATACACATCGCCGAATTCATTGAGGTAGACGTCCGTGTACACGCCGCCGCTGTTTAAGTCGCCGAGAACCAGGTCCCAGGACTCGCCGCCGTCGTCCGAGCGCATAATGCCGCGGTAACCGGCCACGTAGACAATATCCTCGTCCGGCCGTGTGTAGTCGACCTGCACGTTAAAAATGTAGTCAAAGACGTTGTCGCGCAGTACCACGCGGCCTTCGACCGTCGATTCGAGCTGACGCCAGCTGCTACCGCCGTCGTCGGACTTAAACAAACCGCGGCCGGTGAACGGCGCGCCCTGTCCGTCGGCGCTGTTGCCGAGAAATTCGCCGGTGCCGTAGTACCAGGTATCCGTGCGGCCCTCGCGTTTATCCTGCGAAATGCAGGTAATGCTCTGCAGATCGATCGGGTCGGTGCGTTTGGACCAGCTTGCGCCTTCGTCCTCGCTCAGCCACAGGCCGCCGGAAACACCGCCGGCGAGCAGTCGCTTTTCGTCGGCGACGTCAATCGCCAGCGCGCGCGTACGACCGCCGATGTTAAACGGACCGCGACGACGCCACTCGGCATTCATGAAGTTGAGTTTGTCCGTCTCGCCCTTGGCCATCGCCGCCCACTGCAGATCCTTGTCTGAAGCCAGCGTTTTGGCAAAGCGCATGGAACGCGCGTGAATGTCGGTCGGAATGTTGTGCTCGCCCAGCATGCCGCGTTTTTCCAGCTCCAGCTGAAGGCGTTCCGCGGGATTTTCGTAGCGTTTCGGCTCTTCCTGCTCCGCCTCGAAGCTGGATACAAGACCGTCGTTTCCGGAGTCCAACACCGTGGAACCAAGCAGCCACAGGCCGCCGACTGCAAGCGCCGCGGCTACGGCGAGACCAAATTTCTTCATGGAATTCTTCATCTTGATTGCTGGAAATGCGAAGACCGAACGTTTGTGTATACCGTCCGGCGGCGTTTTGTCGCCGAAGCGGCGTCGGCGAACGATGGTCCGCACATCTGCGCCTCCGCAGAACAACGACGGCAAACCGGGTGCCGGCCACAAATGTTCCCGTCCGACGACACAAACCGGAAAGTTAGCAGGAACGGGCGGGATGGACAAGCGGGAGTTGCCCGGGCGACACTTGAGTAGGTAGAAATACCTATGAGCTGTGAGCACTTAGGGCTCACAGCTCATTACCTGCATGCCAAAAATCCGATGTTCCATGACAGCCGCTGAACGATCGTGGTGTTGCGACGAACGGATTGTGCCAAGTTAAAAATAGGTAAAACTACCTATGAGCTGTGAGCACTTAGGGCTCACAGCTCCTTTCATCAATAAAGAAAGGGCGCCTCCATGGGAGAACGCCCTTTATTGACGCCAAACACACGTCAATTTTTTCTGTCCGTCAGTCTCGCTTCATCAGCGAGCGATCGTCAACTGGCCGCCGCCGCGCTGGTCGCCGATCTGCACTTCGTAGACGTACACGCCGTTGGACAGCAGTTTGCCGCTCTCGTCCGTGCCGTCCCAGCGCAGTTGCATCGCGCCCGCCGGCAAGTGATCGCTGAACAGGCTGCGCACCAGGCGGCCCGAAAGGTCGTAGATGTTGACCGTCGTCTGCTCGTAAGCCAGATTCGTCGGAACCGTGAATTGCAGCAGCGTGCTCGCAGCAAAGGGGTTCGGATAAGCCGGGGCCGTCGCCACGCCTCCATTGGCCGGATTTGCCGGGTTGTCTTCCACGTCCGTGACCGACATGTGCAGCGTCTGGCCGATGTTTCCTTTGGCTTCGCCGTTTTCGTCGGCCAGGTAGAGGTTCACGAAGTCCGGACGCGCAGGCGGCTCGGCGCCGTTCTGCATCGTAGCCCACTCTTCATCCGTGTGGCGTTTGAAGTTGAGGCTGACCATCTCGTGATAACTCATCACCGGACCGCAGTAGACCGTCGGCGTGCCGAGGCAGTTTTCGACCAGGATAAAAGCCATATTCACTTTGCCCGTGCCCACGTGCATGACCCAGCCGACCGTGTTGCCCGCCGCGTCCGTCGGCGCCGTGTGCACGTCGGCGACCACCATGTCGGTCGTTTTCATGCCGTCGTTGCCCGTGTAGTATAGGCTCGTGTACCAGCCGCCGAAGTTCACGTCGCAGCCCTGTGGAATGTCGAAGATCATCGTGCGCAGGAAAGTCTTCTGATCGTCCGTCAGTTCCACCTGCGCCAGCTGGTTCTGCGCAATCGCGCTCAGCGTGCCCATGTGGCCTTCCAGCGTCGCGAAGTAATTCAGCATCGAAGTCTTCGTCTGCGGGTCGGCGAATTCGACGCCTTCAACCGCGGCGTAAGCGCGGCGCGCCAGGCCGGCGATCGCGTCGTAGGTAGCCGGAACAGGCTCCACATAACTTTCCGGGAACTGGCAGCCGATGCCGCCGCTGTACGATTGTTTGGCGTACAGCAGGTTGTCGTGACGCAGTTGCGACCACGAAGCCAGCTGCGTATTCATCGTTTTCTGCCACCAGGCCGCCGTCTGCATGAACTGCGGCAGCGCGGCGCGCTCTTCGCCGTCCGGCGGATTCAGCGAGCGGATCGAGTTCAGCCAGTTCGTGTAGATCGAGGCGTCCCAGAAATTTTCGTCGTATTGATCGATCATGTAGCGCAGACCGGCCAGGTTGCTGCCGTAGTTAAACTGATCCAGTTCGTTTTCCAGCAGCTGAACCGAGGCGTTGTTGCCCAGCGCAAACAGAATGTCCTGGTGGCTCGGCAGCATGCGGCGCACTTTTTCATTTTCAAAGGTCACGCGGTCGTAAACGACGTTGCTGAACACGTAGGAATCGACGATAAAACGCTGACCCATCACCAGAAAGGCGACCGCCGGTTCGATCTGATCCGGATCCATCGGGTCCGACATCAGGATTTGCGACAGAATGCGCTGCGGCGCATAGGATTTGTTAACCATCGTCTGCTGGTATTGCGCAAAAGTATTTTCATCCGTCAGCTCGGCGACGTCCTGAATGTTAAGTTCCGTTTTAACTTCCAGCAGGTTGCGCAGCGCCACGTTGTCCTGCTCGCCGATAAACGCTTCCAGGATATTGTTAATCTTGTCGTGATTGTTAATCGCTCCGCTCTCGGCGGCGGCCTGGGCGATCAGCAGCGAGGTGATCGCCTGACGCTGAATGTCCGCGGGCAGCGGCGCCTGGCCCGACTCTTCCGGCGCTTTGATGTAGAGTTCCGTACGGCCCAGCCACATCATCGCCTGGAAGTAGCGCGTCAGTTCTTCGCTCTGCGTGTAGTGTCCGCGCGGCGTGAACTGGCTGAAGTCCATTTTGCGTCCCGTGCCGCTCGTGTACAGCGGATAGCTCGTGGCGGACTGACCTTCGACCAGGTCCAGCATATCGGCGATCACGGCCTGGTTTTCCGCGTAGTAGGGTTGCGCAGCCATGCCGAGCAGTTTGGCCGTCACTGTCAGGTGTACGTCGTAGTCGCGCAGGCTGGCCTGCATGCCGGCGTCACTGCCGTAGCGTTGTTCCAGCACCTCGCGCAGGGCCAGCGTTTTGTTTAAGAATTCCGTTAACTCCGGAATGATAATTTGCTCTTCAAAGTCGATCAGAATGGCGTCGTAGGACATGTGCAGCGCGTGCAGGATGGCGTCGCTCGACACGTAGACCGGCAGGTGCGACTTGTACACGTCCAGGAAACCGTAAGCAAAGCGGTTGTGGCTGACGCGCTCCGTCACGGCAAAACCGTGGCGGTCGATCAGCGACTTCTCATAATCCGTTAACTGGAAATGCTCGTCGACTTCTTCGGAAAACTCCGCATCGGCGAACTTCACATCGGCAAACGCTTCAAACACGCCGGCCGGGTACATGTCCAGCAGGTCGGCCGTGGTCATATCGCGGTTGTTTTCGAGGAAGTTTTTGTACTCCTCGACGGAAAAATCACCCGCCGCCAGTTGCACTGAGACTGCGGCAAACACAATCAGGCTGGTAAGTATTCTGCGCATAGCGTGGTCCTTTGATTTTGTGGAATATCTCTGTATGAAATTTTGCGTGTGTTTTTGTGCGTTTTGTTCTCGCATCGGGCGGGTTCAAGCTCCCGCGTTACCCCCATTGACTGGAAGCTTTTCGGCTTGTTTCACCTGCTCCCAACTTTTTTTCTTTTTGCTGAATCGCTTGCCCTGCGGGCGCTCTTTCAAACCATTTTGTTTGGCCCGCGGCGCGCTTTCAAGTTGTGCGGCCAGGGTTTCCGGTCTCAAAGTCTTCGCCGCTGAATGGTGGAAACGTCCGGCCAAAAAAAAAGAGCTGTGAGCCCTTAGGGCTCGTAAGTTGGCAAACAGAAAAAACGCAGGAAAAG
>CAYULF010000008.1:0-183737 GCA_964445695.1 uncultured Hyphomicrobiales bacterium
CAATCAACTGGCAAAGTGACGCAAGTGTCGAATAGTCTTGCCGAAACCGTCCGGCACTGACCTGACTAAACAATTTGGTCTCCGATACCCTTCCACTAGATCAGGGGCCCACCCCGCCACCGCCGCGGGTCGATTGTTTTACGCTCAGACACACTCCTCCCACCCTGCATCGTGTGCAGAAATTTTCAAGTGACTCTCTCGCGTATCCCACGCGCCGCATGCTGCGCGTCCAATCTTCCACAAGCATACTCCGCTTCCGGGCCGTTTTCAACCGTAAAAAACTGAACGTCCTCGCTGTGCCGCTGAGCGGTACTGAAAGCTGTGTAAGCGGTGATTTCAGATAAAACTCCTCAGCTGAACCGCGCCCGGATCGCTGCTCTTCGCGGTGCACTGTCGCCAAAAACGCGCCGACAAACAAAAAGAGCAAGTGAGCCGCATGTCAATGTGGCGAAGCGCTCAGTCAGTACATTTGCTGCCGGAAAGTGCAGTCGGACAGAGTGCTGCCGACCAGGCGGCTGCTGCAATTTGAGCATCAAAGCCGACAAACCTTGCTGCTGTGATGATTAAGTCTTGCCTTGACCGGCGCGGATGTTGTGCCCGCTACTGCCAGGTCAACGCTAAACACCACGGGAGCGCTGCGGCAAAAACCGGATCCTGCAATTCCGCTGCTGCGCCGCCGCGCCGGCCCCTTTAAAATCACAACAGGGAGCCGGCTCGTGGAAACCGACTCCCTGTTGATCCGCTTTGAGTTTGACGTTTTCACTCCAACCTCGCGGCCCTCTGCACTTTGCCGCCGGGGCGCGGTTGGCGTCGATTATTGCGGCGTAATCGTGACCGTGATCATGTCCATGACGGACGGATAACTGAAGCCGTCGTTGACCGGCATCACGTTGCCGTTCTCGTCCATGCCCGTATTGGGACCGCTTTGGCGCGGCGCCTGATTCGAGCCGATGCCCGGCGCTTCGTTCACTTCCGTGCCGGCATCCCAAAGGCTGATCTGCGCCGTAATGTCACCGCTCAGCGCCGTGCCGTTGCTGAACAGAGCAATGCCGTTCTGGCCCGGGGCAAAAAACAGGTCGTTGGTCTGGCCGAGCATCGTGGCAAACTGCAGCATGTCGCCTTCGGAAGCTTCAAATGTGAACTCGAAGGAACTGCCGGGCAGAGCCGGTCCGGCGCTACCGGAACCGACAGGCATATTAAATACGCCGGACTCTTCCACGTTGGCGTCGGCTGCCAGTGATGCCGCAAGGCCGGTCGGGTCGCCGTCTTCCGCCGCAGCTTCCAGGCCTTCGCCAAAGTCGGGCTGCCCGCTCGTAAAGATCGGATTGCTGCCCGTATAAACTGCATACGCGCCTGGAGCCAGCGGGCTGGAATACATCGTATTGGCCGCCAGTGCAGCGCCGAGATCTCCGGCCGTACCGTCTTCCGCCACGCCTTCCAGACCCTCGCCGCGGTCGGGTTGACCGACGGTGAACAGCGGCTCAGCGCCCATGCCGTGCACCACGAATACACCGGGTGCCAGAGGTACAGGTACCGAACCGTTGTCCATCGTCATCAGCGTCATGGCGTTGGAGACATTCTCCAGCGTCACTGTAAAATCGTAGGGAGGATTGTGCGTGATCGTCACGCGGATCACGTCGCTCACGGCCGGCAGATTGCTGAAGTTGTCCGCGGCAAGGCGCACCGTGTTGTTTGCGTCGGCGGCGCCGGTATTGTTGCCGGCCTGGCGTGGCGCCTGGTCGGCTCCGCTGCCCGGTTCCTGGTCAACTTCCGTGCCGGCGTCCCACAGCATGATGCTGGAAGTGACGTCGCCCGTCACTGCGTTGCCGCCGGCATCATACAGCGCCATGCCGCCTGCGGCCGGCGCGTAGAAAAAGTCGTTGGATTGCACCATCATGGTTGCAAAGGAGAGATAAGAGCCCAGTCCCGCCTGGAAACTGAACTGATAACTGTCGCCCGGCAGAGCCGGTCCCGGCTCGCCCGCCATCGTCGGTGTGTTGAAAACACCGCTGGCCAGATAGGTGCCCGCAGTCATATCGTTGGTGACGGTCACCGTGAAGGTCGCGGTCATCGGGTCGTTCATTGTGTCGTCGTCATCGTCGTCGCAGGCGGTGAACAATACACCTGCCGAGAGGAGGATCACTAACAGTCTAAAGCGCATAATTGGGGTTCCTGTTAAAGTGCCATGTAATTGTGCATTTACTCAACAGGGCCAAGATCGCCAGAATGTATCACAAGAATCTCACGGAACGATAAAGCTTCGATACGAACTTGTCACGGAAGAATACACTGTATAAACAACGCAGGCGCCGCACACTCCGCGTCGTGGAACGACGGTCCGAAGTGAATGCGACGCCTGAAGATTGCGTCAGAGGCCTGTGTTGATCAGCGCCAGGCGGCGATAATGACGCCCATGATCACCAGGAAGACGATCTGATAACCCGCGTCGATAAACCAGAGTTTGACCGGTTTGCGCTGGTACAACATGTTGATTGCCATCGAAGTGCCGACGAACATGATCCCGATCATCAGACCGTAGTGCACGCCGGTCATGATGCTGATTTCGCCGGGCGCCGCGCCGATCAGCAGCGCCATGCCGAGGGACATCACCAGCATCAGAACAAATGTCGAGCCGAAAATCAGCCCCATGTTGCCCTCGGCAATGTATTCATCCGTAAAACCGAGCGCCTTCTGCCAGCTCTTGCCGAACAAAACCGGCGAATACCAAAGTGAGCCGAGTGCAAAAGCAGCGATGGCTGCTACGGCCACAGCCAGAAAATTGACGTGTTCAAAGCCCATAATGACAGACCTTTTTGGAGAGTGGAAAAAATGGTGTCGGGTCGATGCGACCGCAGGCGTCTGGTTCCCGGGTCGCTTCGTACCTTGTCCAACTTACTTGATCGGAAGTCTGATGAGGGCGCACGGAGTTCGCCCGGTGGTTCCGGACTACGATGCCGAGTGCAAACCCAGCAGGTTGCCCTCGCAGTCCAGAAATGAAGCAATATATCCAAATTCACCAATCCCGGTTTTCGGCATCAAAACTGTGCCGCCGGCTGCCGCAATGCGTTCCAGCACGGCGTCCATCCGGCCATCGACGTTGAAAAATATCTGCGCGCCCTGTTTGCCGGGCTGCAGGTGAGGGCTCGTGCTCAGCGCGCCGGCGTACATGCCCGAATCCGGGTCCGCAAAAAACGCCGTGTCGCTGCCGTCCGGTCCCTGCGTCCGGATCAGTTCGCTTGCCAGGATTGTGTTGTAAAAAGCATTCGCGCGGTCAAGGTCCGCCACGGGCAGGCTGAACCAGTTGATAATGGATGCCATGTAAGGGCCTTTCCTTTAGCTGTGAAGAAGGACAAAACCCTTTGACTGTGCACGGCTCAAAAACGGACGAAAAAAATGCGGCTCCTATTCTGACTGCAAACCCATCTTGTTTGTCAGCGAGTCAGAAGCCCCAAACAGCGCAGTCAGTCTCCAGTTCCGGAGTCCCGGCCGCCTGCGGCGGCCTCGCTGTGGGAAGGCAGTTTGCACATCATATAGTGGTGCAGATCAAAACCCTCGGCGTTGAGCGGGTCCACGCCGCGTATGAGCTCCAGCCGCAGGTCCAGCAGGCGTTCGGCCTCGGCGGAATCCGCCTCGCGCGCCAGGCGCAGCTTCTGAATTTCCTCCGCCGCGTGGCTGCGCGGATTGAAAATGCCGTTCAGCTCGGAACACTGGTGGCAGACGCCCGACTTTTCGATCAGCGAACAGCGACCCTCGTAAATGCGCGTCAGATTGCGGCGTCCGCCGGCCAGCGCGTGTTTAACCTTGCCTTCGCTCAGTTCGGTGATATGCGTGATATCGTCAATCTTGAACTGGTAGACTTCCTTCAGAATCACACACAACTGCTCTTCGATCCGCAGCGTCTTCGCCATGCAGGTAAAACAGTAGTCCACGTGTTCAGTTAAATCGTAGCGGCCCTGCGGCGAGTTGGCCGAAATGTGCGCCATTTCAGCCTGCAGGCGCTCCGAGGCATAGGTGGCCGTGCGGCAGTTGTCCTGGTAATCCACGCCCCACCGCTGTTTGTGTTTAAGTGAGTCGCGCGCAATGTTTACCGCAATGCCGAACACCCAGGTCTTGAACGTCGCTTCACCGCGGAAAGTCGCCAGATTGCGAAAAGTGCGTTCATAGGCGTCCTGAACGATATCCTCCGCATCCGCTTCCGCGGCGACGAACCTGTATATGAATGATGTTAACTGCGAGCGGAACCCGATAAACTCGGATTGATATTCTTCCACCGTCGACATGAGCGGGCCAAACAAAAAAGGTTTTAAAAGGCTTTGAAGAGCCCCCTGCGCCGCGGAGACACTGCGTTTTGACCAAGTTACAACAGCGTCCGCGATCGGCAAACTGCGCGTCCGCAAAAGGCCGCGACGGCGGTGTCCGTGCCTTCGTTTGACTTAAGTTACTTCAGCGTGATACATTTATGATATTTTGCGGCTACATTGGCGCCGGCGCGTGAATACCCGCGCGGCACATGAAAAAGGTGAGATTATGCAGAATACCGTGCTGATAGTCGAGGACGATCCGGATATTGCCGACCTGGTGGAATTGCACCTGCACGACCTGGGGTTTAAGCTGGAGCGCGTCGCCAATGGCGCCGAGGGGCTGGAACGCGCGTTGAACTCCGAATATATCCTGATTATCCTGGACTTGAATTTGCCCGGGCTGGGCGGCATGGAAGTGTGCCGCCGCATCCGCGAAAAAGATCGCATCACGCCGATTCTGATGCTGACCGCCAAGAGCGATGAAGTCGACAAGGTGCTGGGCCTGGAAATCGGCGCCGACGACTACATGACCAAACCTTTTTCCGTGCGTGAGTTTTCGGCCCGGGTTAAAGCGCTGGTGCGCCGCGTTGAACTGCGCCAGAACGCGCCCGCCACAGCCGAACAGTTAACATTTGGCGAGCTGACAGTGTATCCGGGACGCCGCAAAGTCACGCTGCGCGATACCGGCATCGAACTGACGGCCAAGGAATTTGAACTGCTGCTGCTTTTTGCAGGCAATCCCGGCCGTGCATATACGCGCCAGGAGCTGCTCGATACCATCTGGGGCTACCAGTTTCAGGGCTACGAACACACTGTTAATTCACATATCAACCGGCTGCGCAATAAAATTGAGTTAAACCCTTCGGAGCCGCGTTTTATTAAAACGGTCTGGGGCGTGGGTTACCGCTTTGCCGAAGAGGAGGAATTGTGATGAAGCGCTATTTTAACAGTCTTTACGGCCGTGTCTCGCTCGTCTTCCTCGCTTTGCTGCTGGTGATGGGCGGCGTGTTGCTCGTCGTTTCGCTGCAGCTGAACACCGCCTTTGTGCAGGAGACCGAGCAGAAGCTGAACGTTAAACTGGCCGCCAACATGGCCATGAGTTTCAGTAAGTATTTAAAGGACAGCATCGACGCCGCCGGCATTCACGCCAGCTTTGAAACCATGATGATGATGAACCCGCGCGTTGAGTACTACCTGCTGGAAGCCGATGGACGCATCATCAACCACGCCGCGCCGCCGGGGCGCGTGCAACTCACATCCGTGAATGTCGATGATATTAAACAGTTCCTGGCGCCGGACGCCGGTTTCCCATTGCTGGGCGACGACCCGCGCAACCCCGGCCGTTTAAAGCCCTTTTCCGCCGCGCCGCTGGAACTGCCCGGCGGGCGCAAGGGCTATCTCTACGTCATTCTGGGCGGCGAAAACTACGATCAGGCTTCGGACCTGGCGGCCGGCTCGTTTATCGCGCGGCAGTCCACTACCGCCATTGTGCTGGCCGTGGCGATTACCGCGCTGCTCGGCCTTTTTCTGTTTCGTCGCCTTTCGCGTCCATTTGCCAGGCTGCGGCGGGGCGTGCAGAGTTTTGAGCGCGGCGAATATTCACATCGCATCGAGGTTAAACACAGTGATGAAATCGGCGAGCTGGCCCTGGCGTTTAACAATATGGCCGCGACGATTGAATCCAATATTGAAAAGCTGGAAGAGACAGACCGCATTCGCCGCGACCTCATTGCCAATGTTTCACACGATCTGCGAACGCCGCTGGCGTCTATCCAGGGTTACATCGAGACAATTTTGTTAAAAGACAAAACGCTGACGCCCGACGAACGTGTGCGCTTTCTTTCGACGGTATTTGCCAATGTTTCGACTCTGGGCAAGCTGGTTGAGGAGTTGTTTGAACTCTCGCGTCTGGACGCCAAACAAAAACAACCAGAGCGCGAAGCCTTTTCGATTTCGGAACTGGCGCAGGATATCGTCCTTAAACTGCAGCCGGCGGCGGAGGCGCGCCAGGTGTCTTTGCGGGCGCGCATGGATCAGGACCTGCCATTTGTTTTTGCGGATATCGGCATGATTGATCGGGCCATCAGCAACCTGATTGAAAATGCGGTGCGCTACACCAACAGCGGCGGCGAAGTTGTTTTAGCCGTGCGCAACGTCGGCTCCAGTGTTAACATCAGCGTGCAGGATACGGGCGTGGGGATAGACCCCGAGGAGCTGCCGCACATTTTTGAGCGCTTTTATCGCGTGGACAAAAGTCGCTCGCGCGAATCGGGCGGCGCGGGTCTTGGGTTGGCCATCACGAAAAAAATCATTGAAGCGCACGACAGTGAAATTGCGGTGGAAAGCCGTCCCGACGAAGGCTCGACCTTTTACTTCACCTTGCAGGGCAGAACTGTTTAAGTGCGCAAACGCACCTGTGGGACGCAGCAGAAATCGCCCGCTTCGCGGTCTCTTTAAACCGATTTTGTTAACCGATGAGACAGAAGTCGGCAAGCGGCAGGCAGGCGGGGAGTTTAACAGGCGGGAGTCGGGCGCCTGCGGCCGGGGCGGACATTGAACATCGGGAAATGCATGCCCGCCCCGCAAGCGTGTGTGAGTGTGCAATGAGCGCCGCTTAAACCTGTTCCAGCGCGCTCAGAGTTTGTTGATACTTTTTCTGCCAGTCGGTCAATGATTCTTCCGACAAGTCGCCGACCATCTCAGAGATGTCGCGCACGGAAGACTTGATTTCTTCCACCGCTTCTTCCTTGACGGCATTGCGCACATCCGGATCGTACAGGCTCAGAACGATGGTGTTGAGTTTGTTGTAGGCCACGTCCTTGAGCATCAGTCGGATTTCACGGATGGCGTTTTCGCGCATTTTGCGCTGGCGCGAACGCACCGTCCAGAAAATGATGCCGTGCAGCACGCCGACGGCCATCGCGGTCACGGCGGTGGCCCGCCACAGATTGTCCGGATCAAAATCCAGCAGGGGCGGTACCGCCCAGATAACAATGAGGCCCGCCGCGCTGAGCCAGAGTTCGATGTTCTTGATGAACTTCAACAACACCAGGTTAATTTGCAGTTTCATGCCAAAACTTTCTGATAGTTGAGTGTAAGCTTGGATACTAACCGATACGACTTGGCGGCTTCGCTCAATTCCCGGGTTTGTCTGTGAACTCCCCGCCGGGACTTCATTCAGCTATCCGACATGGCAATACGCTTGTTGTTGCGTTTTCCCCTGATACCCGTGCCGGCAGGCTGAAACAGACGTGGAACGTCGCGATGCCAACATCCCTTTTTCGACCATAGCGAAGGGCAAATCTACAGGTTAGAGTAATTGCAGGCCACTAAAAACGAGCCAAAACGATCGGTGATTTGGTCGCATCGCGCGGCGGTATTCGGAAAATGTAACGTGGCTGAAATTGATTTTAGTAAAAAACAAGCGAAAAGTCCGCCGCACGCATAAAACACTCAATCTTTTTTCGCATATCGTAACGGATCCAAAACGCCGGCCTGCCGGAAACCACGCAGGCGGAGAGCGCAGGAGTCACAACGGCCGCAGGCGACTTCCTCATTCTGGTAGCAACTCCAGGTGTGTTCCAGGGGCGCGTTCAGCGCCAATCCGCGCTGCACAATCTGCGCCTTGCTCAAGTTGATCAGAGGTGTGTGGATCCGAATGTTCGTGTCGGGTTTGGTGCCGAGATCTATCGTTCGCTGAAAGGCTTCGAAAAACTCGCGCCGGCAGTCTGGGTAACCGGATGAATCCTCTTCCACCGCTCCGATGTAGAGCGCGTGCGCATTCAGAACTTCGGCCCAGGAAACGCCGATCGCCAGAATGTTGGCATTGCGGAAAGGCACATAAGAGCTTGGAATCTCGGTGGAAGTAAGATCCGCGTCGCCGACGGCGATAGCGCTGTCGGTCAGGCTGCTTCCGCCGATCTGTTTGAAGTGTTCAGTCGAAACTACCAGCCGACGAGTGATGCCGAGCGCGTCGCAAACGGCGTGGAAAGCCCGCAGCTCGCGCGCGGCGGTGCGCTGTTCGTAGCGAAGGTGCAGTCCCGCGGGTGAAAAGCCGTCGGCTCGAGCCTGAGCGGCGCAGACGGTGGAGTCCATGCCGCCGCTCATGAGGACTACGGCGATATTCTGTTCCTGCGACATTACGGACTTTTCCCGGCGTCGGCGTTCAATTGGTCGTCGCTCAGCAGTTCGGGGCGGCGTTCGCGTGTTTTGCGCAGGGCCTGCTGGTCGCGCCAGCGCTCGATGGCGGCGTGGTCCCCGCTTTGCAGCACGTCGGGAACTTTGTGGCCTCGAAACTCGGCGGGTTTGGTGTAGTGCGGGCAGTCAAGCAGGTCGCTTTGAAACGAGTCCGTCAGCGCGCTTTCGGCGTCGCCCAGGGCGCCCGGCAGCAGCCGCACAATGGCGTCGGCCAGCACCAGCGCCGGCAGCTCGCCGCCGGTCAGCACGTAGTTGCCGATGGAAATTTCTTTCGTCACCAGAATGTCGCGGATGCGCTGGTCGATGCCTTTATAATGTCCCGCCAGAATGATGAGGTTGCGGCGCATCGAAAGAGTGTTGCAGAGCGGCTGGTCGAGCAGCTCGCCGTCGGGCGTCATAAAGATAATTTCGTCATAGCTGCGTTCGGCCTGCAGCGCTTCGACGCAGGCGAAGACCGGTTCGCAGCGCAGTATCATGCCGGCGCCGCCGCCAAAGGGCGTGTCGTCTATCTGGCGGTATTTTTTCAGGCCGTAGTCGCGCAGGTTGTGGACTTCCATCTCAACAATTCCGCCGCGGCCGGCGCGGCCGACGATACTGCTTTCCAGGACAGGGCGGATGGAGTCGGGCACGGCGGAAATGATGTCGATGCGCATCCACGGCTGCTGCGGATCGCGTTCCGCACCATTCTGCGCTTTCTGTTCTGTGCTTTGACGTTCGGGCATGTTATTCGGCCAGGTCCAGCAATCCCGGAATGAGGTTGACATCCACGCGTCGAGCGGTCAGATCGACTTTTTTGATCACGTCGTCGATGACCGGCAGGGGCAACTCACGACCGTCCATATCCACGGCCCAGACGTTGTTGGCGGGCATGTGCCACACATCGACGATGGGGCCCAGCTCGCGGCCGTCGGCCATGTCGTACACGCGGCAGCCGATGATTTCATCATCGAACACCGCACTTTTTTTGTCGGGATGCACAAAGTCGTCTTCCTCGGCAAACACGCCTTTTTCGCTGAAAACTGCGACGGCTTCGGGGGTGTCGATGCCGCGTACTTTCATGACGGCGCGTTTGCCGCTGCGTTTGCTGTGGACCAGTTCGTACGCGTCGGCGAACTCGGCGGAGTAGCCGATTTTCACCGTCGCGCCGTCGCGCAGCGAGTGGAAGTTGTCAATGAGGTCGTCGAGCAGGAAGTCGCCCTTCAGGCCGCGTGCGCGTTGCACCCGGCCGACATATCTGAGAGCCATGGTCGCCTGTGCGGGACGGGCGGAACGCCGCTGCGCGGCGCCGCTATTGTTCAAAAAAGGGCGCGAGGGCCTTGTACACCTTTGCGACGGTTTCCAGCGCCTCGTCGTACTTTTTGTACACGTTTTTGGCCTGGTACTCCTGGTTCTGGATTTTGGTTTTGACGTCGTAGATGTAGGCGTTGACGAAGATCTTCTTGTATTTGACGTTGTAGGTGCCGGTTATCACCTTGTCGGCTTGCAGCATCTCAACGGCGCGCCACATGTCCGATTCGTACTGCGGGTTGGACGGGTCCAGGTTGAGTCCGGCGAGCGCGAACTCGACCGAGTCGATCGGCACGAGCTGAATTTTACCGGATTCATTGAGCGGCTGCAACATCGAGTGCAGCGAGTCGGCCAGTGTGTAGCTGGGCGCGGCGTAGTCCAGGCTGCCGTTGTAGTTGCGGAACGGCAGGATGGCGACGCGTTCGGCGGCCAGGGCCTGAGCGACGCCGGAAAAAGTCAATACGAGCAGAGCCAGGCCGGAAACGAGCAGGCGAGTGCGGCGTGTGGACGCACTCCGGGGGGATTGTTTCATGTTCATAGTCTGATGAGTACCGTTGTGTCCGTGGACGGGGCGTTTCAGGATTGCGTAGCCAGGAAATCGCGCGCCTGCTCAAAAGCCGACTTGATGTTCTCAATCTGCGAACGGGCGTCGCCCCAACGTTCTTCGTTCGCCATCGCCATCAACTCAATCCCCAATTCCGCTATGTGATTGAGTTCAAACTGGAAACACGAGCCCTTCAGCGTGTGGCCAAGGCGGTACAGGTCCGTACCGTTGCGCTGCGTCAGCGTGCTTGCAAACTGCGTGTCCAGCTGCTGCAGCCAGTCGTCGATAAATTCCGGAAGCAGCTCGCGTATGACGGGGTCTTGGGGTAAATGCATATCCACTGGACGTTTGTGTATTAAAGCCGGTCGACAAAATATTAATATTGGCGTCGGCCCGAAAGAAAAATTGTCCAATGCCGAATTTGCGGTCTTGCCGTTGGAAATGTGCGCGTTAAAACGTAATTTAGCCGTCTTTTCCTGAGCATTAGCATGCACTAAATCTCTATGTTCGAGAATCTCAGTTCCAAATTGGAAGCCGCGATCAAGCAGATCCGCGGTCAGGCCAAAATCACCGAAGAAAACGTCGCCGACGGCTTGCGCGAGGTACGCCGCGCCCTGCTCGATGCCGACGTCAACTACCACGTTGCCAAAAAATTCATCGACGACGTCAAAGAAAAGGCGGTCGGTCAGGAAGTCAAAGGCAAGATTACGCCGGGACAGCTGATCGTCAAAATCATCCACGATGAACTCGTGGAGTTGATGGGATCGTCGAAAACGGACATCGCGCGCGCCTCCCAGCCGCCGACCGTCATCATGGTAGCGGGTCTGCAGGGCTCCGGTAAAACGACGTTCTGCGCCAAACTGGCCAAATACCTGAAAAATAAAGGTCGCCAGCCGATGCTGGTGGCGGCCGACATTTACCGTCCCGCCGCTATTCAGCAGCTGAAGTTGCTGGCGGAACAGATTAACATCCCGGTACACTCGGTCGAGAACGAAAAGCCCGTCGCGCTGGCGAAGGGCGCCGTCGACTACGCGCGCCGTTTTGCGCGCGACACGGTGATTATCGATACCGCCGGTCGTTTGACGATCGACGAAGAGATGATGATCGAGGTGGCGAACATCAAGGAATCCGTCAAACCCGACGAGATCCTGTTTGTCTGCGACGCCATGACCGGTCAGGATGCGGTCAACACCGCCAAGGCCTTCAACGAGCGCCTGAGTTTTGACGGCGTCGTGCTGACCAAACTGGACGGCGATACACGCGGCGGTGCGGCCCTCTCGATTCGCTCCGTCGTCGAAAAACCGATCAAGTTTATCGGGACCGGTGAAAAGATCGACAATCTGGAGCAGTTCTACCCGGACCGGATCGCCTCGCGTATTCTGGGCATGGGCGACGTGCTGACGCTGGTCGAAAAGGCGCAGCAGCAGTTCGACGAAAAAGAAGCGCTCCAGCTCGAGCAGAAGATTCGCAAGAACGAGTTTACGCTGCAGGACTTTCTGGAGCAGATTCGCCAGATCAAGAAAATGGGTTCGCTGCGCGACCTGCTGGGCATGCTTCCCGGTATGGACCGCGCCCTGCGCAACGTCAATGTCGACGAAAAAGCGCTGGTCCGCGTCGAGGCGATGATCCAGTCGATGACGCCGAAGGAGCGTTCCAACGTACGCCTGATCAACGGCTCGCGCCGTCGCCGCATTGCGCGCGGGAGCGGCACGACCGTGCAGGACGTCAACCGCCTGTTGAAGCAGTTTGACGACATGCAGAAGATGATGAAGCGAATGACGAAGGGCAAGGGCGGCAAGCTGGGCATGATGCGCGAAATGCAGCGCAACGCCTCGCAGCAGCGCGGCAAACGCCGCCGTTGATGCGCCGGTCCCGCTGTTCACAGAAAACGTAACAATACATTATACAGACTGAATCAGTTCAAACTTCAAGGATAGTCAAATGGTTAAGTTAAGGCTGCGCCGCCGTGGGCGTAAAAAAGCACCTATTTACGATATCGTAGCTGCGGATAGCCGCAAATCGCGCGACGGCGCTTTCCTGGAAAAACTTGGTCAGTACAATCCGATGACCACGCCTTCCACGATTTCCGTCGACGGCGATCGCGCCATTCACTGGCTGGCAACGGGTGCGCAACCCACCGACGTCGTGCGCAAGCTGCTGAGCTACAAAGGCGTACTGCTGAAGAAATATCTGATGGACAAAGGCAAGTCCGAGGCGGAAGTGGCTGAAGAACTGGCCAAACACGAAGCCGCCGTTGCGGCGCGCCTGGACCGCAAAGCCCAGAAAAAAGCAGCCAAAGCGGTTGAAGCTCCGGCTGAAGAAGAAGTGGCTGAAGAGCCCACGGCCGAAGAAGCTGCGGCAGACGCCGACGCCGAAGGCGGCGAGGAAGCCAAAGCGGAAGCCGAAGGCTGAGTGCCGTCCGGCCGTGAGCCGGCTGTGTGAACTCCGCCCGACCGCGCCGCGGCAGGCCGGCTGTTCCACACACGAAAACAAGCAAAAAGAGGCTGTTTCCCAATGCGGGAAGCGGCCTCTTCGATTATGCGGCATTCCATGTTCCCGGCGCAATCTGCGCCGCGCCTGTCATTTTCTTTTGTGGAAGCGGGCTTAAATACGTAAAATCGTGGCGTGAAAGATCTGCACATCAAAAAGCTGTACTATTCGATTAGCGAGGTCAGCCGACTGGTCGGCGAGGAGCACTATGTTCTGCGCTATTGGGAAACCGAGTTCGACCAATTGAAGCCACAGAAGAATCGCGCCGGGAATCGAATATACACACAGAAAGATATCACGGTTATCAAGGCGATCAAACGCCTGCTGCGCGACAACCGCTACACAATCGACGGCGCCAAGGACATCATGAAAAAACACTTCGATCCGGCCAGCGGCGAGCTGGTGGGCCTCGAAGATGAGAAGCTGCGAACTGCTCCGGCGGAAGATGCGGTCCTGGAAGATGAGTCGTCGAACAAGGAGAAAATCGAGTTGACGCGCGGCGAACTACTGGCAATTCGCTCTGATTTGCTGGAGGTTCTGGAAGAGCTGGCCTAGCTTCTCCAACTTCGCGACCGTGGTTTGGTAATAATGTGAAATCATTGCAATTTTAGGGTTTGCGTCGCGCCCGCGGCACGGATTCGGCAATGGCCCAACCTTCATTTATACATCAGCGGAGCATGTCTATGAGGAAATCGCGAGCGATCCTGCCTGCCCTGCTCGTTTTGTGTCTTGTTGCTGCGTCGGTAACGGCCAACGCTCAAAAACGCAGCTACAAAATCGAAACGGTCGGCAGTCACGACGACGAAGTCCTGGGAGTGTTCGTCAACGACGGCGACACGCAGTTTGCAACGTGCAGCCTGGACGAAACCATCAAAATCTGGTCATTGCCTGACGGAAACCTGCTGCACACGCTTACAGGCCACCTGGCCCAGGTCAATCACATCTCCTTTTCCGGCAACGATGAAATGATTGCCAGCGTCAGCAGCGACAGGACGGTACGCGTCTGGAATGTCGCCAACGGCTCCCAGATGTTTACCATGCGCGGCCACACCGCTGAGGTGATGGGCGTGTATTTCAGCCAGGACGAAGAAAGTGCCTTTATCGCCAGCGGCAGTTTTGACGGTACCGTCAAACTGTGGGACCGCGAGTTTCAGTCCGAAGTCAAAACGCTGCGCGGCCACCTGCTGGGCGTCAACAGCGTGGCGTACAGCTACGACGGCAATTACATTGCCAGCGGCAGCGACGACCACACGGTTCGTATCTGGTCGACCGATTTTGACACAAAAGAAGCACTGATGACGCTGCGCGGCCACAACGCCCCGGTGCTTGCAGTGCTCTACAGCTTTGACTCCAAACTGCTCGCTTCCGCCGATCAGGACGGCGTGATCAAAATCTGGAGCATGCCCACCGGCGAACTGATGCGCAGCATCAACGCCCACGTGGAACTCGTGCAGGACGTGGCTTTTGCAGCCGACAACCGCACGCTGGCCAGCGGCAGCCTGGATAAAAATGTCAAACTCTGGGACGTAGTCACCGGAGAAAACCTGATGACCAAAGATGTCGGCGTTGAACTCTGGTCCGTCGACCTCGTCAGCAATGGAAATATCATCGTCATGGCCTGCGCAGACGGCAGCGTACGCATGATGACGGAAGAAGCCAGCACCGGTGGTCGCTGAGTTCAATCATTCCGCTTTAACAATCACATTACAGGGAAAACTGAGAATGAAACGAAATATGCTTTTCGCTCTCGCCCTTCTTTTGACGGCGGTAATGGTTGAAGTTGCGGCAGCGCAATCCACCGTTGTCTCAGTGACGGGCCTCGTGTACGACGAACTCACACGCGAACCGGTCGACGGCGCGGAAGTGATTTTCACCAACGCCAACGGCGGCAATCCGAACATCTCGGTGTCAAATCGCGGCGGCAATTATCTGGTGACTTCACTGAAGCCGGGACAGACCTACAAGATTCGCATTGAAAAACCGAACTACTTCCAGACTGAATTCTCGTTTACGGCGCCGAATACCACGCGCTATGCCGAGATTTCACGCGACTTCCTGATCAAGCCGATGCGCGAAGGCGCGCGTCTGCCGCTGCCCGTTTCACCTTTTGACCTCAAAAAGTCAAAACTGAAAGTCGGCGCGGACGAGATGCTGAACGATCTGGTCAACGTGCTGCTCATCAACCCCAACGTCAAGATTGAAGTGCGCTGCTATCCGGACGAAAGCAAGGACGCCGCCGCCAACCGCGATCTGACGACGAAGCGCTGCGAGGCGATTCGCGACTACCTGACGAGCAAGGGCATCCAGGCCGGACGCATCAAGATTGCGGCCAACGACAAGATCGATCCGCTCAACCCGCAGCCGGTGCGCAAACGCGCCAAAGGCAAGCGCTATATCGGCATGACCTATATCGTGGTCAACTCGATCTGATTCTGTTCTGCTTCGCGATAACAAACTCAACAGCCGGGTGTTCAACGCCCGGCTGTTTGTGTTTTCAGGGCCGGCGGACGGCCCGGGCATGCGCAGCGCGACACGTTTTTGCGGGCTTGTGCGTTCATGGTCTCAACCCTCCCGGCATTGAACTTTTCCACTGATCTAATTCGGACTCACATGGTTGTTTCTCACTGGACCGGACGCTCGTTGACTGTTGTTTTGTTTGTCTGCGCGTTGACTGCCGGCGCGTTTGTTTCCGCCTCCGCGGCCGAAGCCGATGACGTGTACGCCGCTTTTCGCAGCAAGTACATCGACGGCGGCAATGCCGTGCTGCAGTTCCAGGACGTCACGATGACGGCCCTTTCCGGCGAACTGACGCTGGGCGGCGGCGATCGTTTTCGCCTGGACCTCGGTGCGCGCGCGGTCATCTGCGACGGTAAAACGGTTTGGAACTACGACTCGCTCGGCAGCAAGGTCGTGATTAACAAATACAAGGGCGGCCGCGGCGTGTTAACTCCGGCGGCGATGTTCACCTTTTTTGCGCAGAAAGGCGAGCTGGCATTGACGCATTCGACATCGTCGACGGGCGCGCGCATGTACATCATTGAGTGGAACGCGCAGGACCCGGACGACAGTTACGCCTCGCTGCAGAAGATCGTGCTGCACCTGGACGAATCGACCTTGCAGCCGTTGGAAGTTAACGCTACGGACGGCATCACGCAGTTTCACTGGCGTATCTCGGGCATCCGCAAACTGGAGCGCGCCGACGACTCATTGTTCAGTTTTACTCCGGGCGAAGGCACGCGTGTGATTGACCTGCGCTGACTTGTCTGTTTAATTATCGGCAGGGATTCTGCACGAATATTCAGGGCCGCGAACGGAATGGTTTGCGGCTTTTCTGTTTTAAACAGGCTTTAAACTTCTGACTTCAGATTGACTTTTCCCGCCTTAACCAAATCCATCTTGTTAGTCCTGCAGCTTAAATGCCACGCGGCTCAGCGTGACGAGCCTTTTTGTCCCCGAGTCGTCGAATCCGAATCATCAGATTCCGCGACAGGTTGACCGGTGTTAAACATAACTGTGGAGCGCTCCGACACAACAGCGTTTTACTTTCATCCCGGTGACAAACAATAGAAGTCAGAAAAGCGAGCCGGGGCAATTGTTGCCGCGGCGCTGCAATGCGCTTGTCGGCAGTGGTGATGTCTGTTTAATAAAACGCGCTCTCCTGGGGTCCTGCCGAATTCATGGCCGCCTCAATGTCCTGTTGTGTGTGCAGGTGGTCGAACAGGCCGATGCTGCCGTCGGGGCGCCGCATGCGGGCCATGTTGTCTTCGTATTCGCGTCGGTGGCGGGCCCGATCGATCGCTGCGGATGCACGGACAACTTCGGCAAAGGGACGGCGCTCGATCCTGGATCGCAGCCATTCCTGCAGTTCGAACAAATCGAGGATGCGCTTCTCGAATGGATCGTCCGAGATGCTGCGCAGTTTCTCCAGCGCTTCGCGAAAACGTCCGGTTAATTCATCCGGCGTGCGCAGGCCTGTTAAACTGGTGATAAACTTCAAGACCATGTCTTCCAGTTTGTAAATGCTCCGCCGCGAACGCAGAAAACGATAGGTCGAGCGCAGAATATAGTCCATCGCGGAGATGTCGCCCAGCTCGTAGTGCGTAATCAATTTGGCGATGTGTGCGAAACCGGCAATATCATTGCGCCCGGTCATGCTGGGGTCGTTCGTGATTTTCTGCAGCCATTCGCACGCTTCATTGTAGTGCCCGCATCCAAAACAGGCGTAGAAATAGGCGTAAAGTGAGAATGCCGTCTCGGCTTTGCCAAGGGCGAGATTGTTAACATTTTTCGGTGCGCGTTTATACACGTCGTAGGCGTCTTTGAAGCGCCCCAGGCGCGACAATAGTTTAATGTGAAAGACATCAAAAAAGTGGTGTGTTTCATTGAGCAAATGTTTATCCGGCGGGCCTTCTTCGGAAAACAGGGCGTCCGTCCAGCACTGCGTAAACTTCTCGTAATCCAGCATGGAAGAATAGGCCTGCGCCAGGCGCAGCAGGCAACGCGAGCGCATGATGGTGTAGTAGCCGTTGCCCTTGATGGCGTTGAGCATCAGGATGGAGCTTTGCTCGGCCGCGGCAAAATTTCGCATTACCATGTGGTAGTTGTAGGCGGCGTCGTAATACAGAACCGCGTTCTGCGGATTGTCCAGAAAGCGGGCGTGCAGCATGCTCGGGTGGCGCGCCACGCTGTGGAATTCCTGCATCTCCGGCTCGGTGCGCGGCGTGCCGATGGTGTCGAACAGAATGACGATGGCGGACTGAACCCAGCGATAGTCGACCATGGTGCGGATGCGATCCAGATCGTGTTTCATGGCCTGGTAGCTCGTGTCCAGCGAAGCGCGCAGCACTTCCGCATCGCCTTCGATGATCGGCAGGACGGTCATCTGCAGCATGCGGCTGCGCAGGGCGGTCAACTCATTGCCGTTGGTGCGTGCCAATTTCTCGGCTCGGCACAGAATGTCGTATTCCAGGTCGTGCATCTGGCGCTCGTGCAGCATGGAAGCGGTGCTGAGCATGGTGTCGGCCTGGCGCAGGGAGTCCTGGAACACGCGCAGTTCGGTCAGGCAACGCAGGACGGCATTCTTGAGATAGTGTTTGGCCTGGCGCAGGTTCTTGCGCGTGCCCTCGTCCCTGATGCGGCTTTTTAACTCCTCTTCATCATAGGCGGGCATGGCGGCGATGACATCGAAGAGGTCGATGTAGCGATTGCGTTCGCCGTTGCGCTGGGCACGCAGCTTGAACGCCCGTTTTTCGGCCTTGGTCATTGTGTGGATCAGGTCGAAGAGTCGTTCGCTTTTTTGCATGGGTTTATTACCGAATTATCGCCTGAAAGCCCGAATATAGAACAAAAGCGCCAATTACGGCCATTTGAACTAGTGACATGTTCGCAATTGCTTCTTTTTGACGCCGTGACTCTCACCTAACTTCGTTTTCATTCTCGATATCAACGGCGTCCCAGTTATCGGACGGTGCGATGCAACACACGCCGGGGCTTAAACCAACATTCGGCATCGCATGGTTTCCGGGGCAAGGCAGGCGGAAGGAGTATCCGGCCTGCGCGGGATTGGCGGCGCTTCAGTCAATAATAGGAATTGGAGATTTTCAGGACATGAAGAAGTTTTACCTTTTCTGTGCAGCTATCTGCTTCGCAGCCATTCCAGCCTCGGCACAAAACGTGGAATGGGCGCGGCAGCTGATCGCCGGCGGCGGTCAGGTTTCAAATGCGGCACATGTGGACAAAGACGGCAACTGCTACGCCACGGGCTTTTTCGGCGGTCCGATGCTCGTTGACGGCACAGAACTCAACGGGGCCGGTTTCGGCGATGCCTTCCTGCTCAAGTTCACGCCGGACGGCGACCTCGCCTGGGCGGTGGAATCCACCAGCGACGGCTGGGACGGCGGCCGCGCCGTGGCCACCGACGACGACGGCAACGTCTACTGGACGGGCCGCTACGAGGGCAATGCGGACATCGCCGGCGAATCCATTACTTCCGTCGGATCCAACGATGTCTATACGGCCAAATACGACAAAGACGGCAATCCGCTGTGGGTGCGCAGCATCGGCGGCAATGATCTGGACTGGGGCAACGGCATTGCCGTGGACGCCCAGGGCAATGTCTGGGTTGTCGGTCAGTTCGTCGGCCCGGCGGTTGCCGGCAGCGAGACGCTGGGCGGCGGCGGCGGCAATGACGCCTTTCTGATGAAGTACAACGGCGACGGAGACCTGTTGTGGGTGTTGGCAGGCGGCGGCAGTCAGGAAGATAACGGCTACGACGTGGTGACGGACGCCGCGGGCAACGGATACGTCTGCGGCAACTACAACGGCGCGGTGAATATGTTCGGTCAGGCGCTGTCCTCTGCCGGAGCATCCGACTGTTTTTTCGCCAAGGTCAAAGCCGACGGCGGCATCGATTGGATCAAAACGATCGGCGCATCCGCCGCAGATGTGGCTGAGAGCGTTGCCTTGCTGGACAACGGCAACATCGCCGTGGCGGGCTACTTCACCGGCCCCACCTGCGACGTAGCCGGCGCTGCGACACTGAGCGGCAAGGGCGTGGCCGATCTGTTTGTGGCGACCTTCGCACCCGACGGCACGCTGGTTTCGGCTTATTCCTACGGCGGTCCCGGCGACGACGGTACGGCCAACTTCGGCCAGAGCCTCGCGCTCGATGCGGCGGCCGACGGTGGGTTTATCCTGACGAGCAGCTTTGCCGGGACGGCCGACTTCGGCGGCGAGATGCGTACGTCCCGCGGCGATGTGGACATCTTTACCGGCAGTTTCAAGGCGGACGGCAGCGCCGACTGGGTGTTCACCTGCGGCGGGCCGGAAGAAGAGCAGTTCATCGGCGCGGGCGCCGACCAAAACGGCGAAGTGTTTATCGTCGGCAATTTCTTTTCCGAGACGCTCATATGCGGCGAATACAGCTTCGCCTATACGCCGCCGATCATGGGAACTTTTGTGGCGCGTCTGACGACGGACTTCGTGCCGGAGCCGGCGACAATCGAAGTGAGCACGACGCTGCTGGACTTCGGCGACGTGCCGCAGGGCACGCCGAAAACGATGAACATCGTGGTGGAGTCCGTCGGCGATGAAGCGCTGGAGATCTACGGTCTGGATCACTTTGACCCCGACGCCGAGTCCAAGGGGTTCAAGATTGTCGGCGGCGGCGCGGCGACGCTGGCCAAAGGCGAGTCAATGACCATCCAGGTTGAATTCACGCCGGCCGCTCCCGGCGAAGTCGTGAGCGACATGTCAATTACCTGCAACGACGAGCAGCAGGCTTTCATTCTGGTCGATCTGCGCGGAACCGGCACGGAGGCTTCCGGCGGCGCGGTGCTGGGACTCGACACGCCGGAGATGATGTTCGGCGACGTTGCGTTGGGCATGAGCTCCACGCTGAGCGGTACGATTACTTCCGGCAGTCAGGACACGCCGCTGATCATCAGCGAACTGAACTTCGGCGGCAACGCTGCGGCGCAGGGATTTACACTTGTGTCGCCCGCCGCGGGTGAACTGCCGATTACACTTTCGGGCGGTCAGACGCTGACGACCGCGGTTGAGTTTGCGCCGGTTGCCGTGGGCACGGTGACGAACGAACTGACTATAGTCTCGAATGCCGTTAACCCGACGGTTTCGAGCATTGCGCTTTCGGGCCAGGGTGTCGACGGGCCGACATCGGTGGACGAAGAAATCGGCAGGCAGGCCGGGCTGAAAGCGAAGGTGCTTTCCGGCGACGTTGTGGTAAACGGACAGCTTGACCTGCAGCTGGAGCTCGACCACGCCGCGGCCGTGCACATGGCGATTGTCGATCTCTCCGGCAAAGTTGTTAAACAGCTTGCGGTTAAACAGCTGCCGGCCGGCCGCAGCATTGAACACATCGATCTGCGCGACCTGCCGCGGGGCGTCTGTTTCCTGCGCGTGCAGGGCGCGGGCATCCCGGTGACTCTGCCCATCATGCACTCGATTGATTAACAGTTTCGACCTGCCGCCGCGCGGATTTCCTGCGTGGACGCCTCCGTGCGCGGCATGAGCGATTCAGGGGAGTTTGGTATCCAACTGCGTCTCGGCAAGAGCTGTACGCCTGAACAAGGTGGACGGCTCTTGCTCTTTTTAAACGGGACGGTGCGTCGGCAGGCCTGCGGCCGACATCTGCATGACAAACAAGAATGGTTTTATCAGCGGCAGTTGTGTGAGATGTGTTTAAGCGAGCTGTATGTCAGTGTTTGTCCGCCGTTCCGTTGAGGACCGGAGATTTGTTTAAGTCGGTTTCGGATGTCGATTTTTCGGGCATGGGGTGAACGGACGTTTCCCTGTCGTAGGTCTCCAGATGAAAAGCCCGTCGTTTACCGGCCATTTCGCGCACCAGAGCGGGGAAAGGGCGTTGTTCGATTTTTGAGGCCAGCCAGCAGTCCAGATGGAAGAGGCCCAGAATGGCGTTTTCCGTTTGGTTGTCGCTGATGGTCTGGAGTTTTTCGCGGTAGCGGCGGAACAGTTGGGTCAGGTTGCCGGGCGTTGTGCTGTAGTTTAACTCGGAGATGAAATCCATCACCAGCGATTCAATGAAAAAGATGCGTTTTTTGCGGCTCAGGTGGCGATAACAGGAGCGCAGGATATAGTCCATCGCATCCATGTCGCCCAGTTCAAAGTGCGTGATCAATTTGGCGATGTGCGCAAAACAGCCGATGTCCGTGCGCATTTCCTGCTCCGGATATTCCGTGATGCGCCGCAGCCAGTCCAGCGCTTCCTTGAAATGCCCCGCGCCGAAACAGGCGTAAAACAGGTGGTAGTAAGCCGAGATTTCCATGCCGCGCGTTATGGACGGCGGCTCGTCCAGCATTTCCTGCGCCGTGATGCGGCAGGCCTCGTAGGCATCGTCAAAGCGACCACAGTGCGAAAGCAATTGCACGTTAAACATGTTAAACAGGTGGCGGATGTCTCGCGGCAGTTGCATTGCGCCGGTGTTGATTGCAAAAGCGCGTTCTTTTAACTCGTTAAACTTCACATAGTCGAGCAGGGACATATATACCTGCGATTGGCGCACAAGAAAATGCGGCAGGAGGTGTTCAAATGCCGGTCGCGTCATCGCGACTTCCACCTGACCCTTGGCTGCGCGTTCCGCCGCCGCCCAGTTTTTAGTTATTAGACTGTAGGTGTAGGTGACGTCGCAGTGTAAAACACGACAACGGGGGTTGTCCAGGTAGTCGGGGTTTTGCATGCGCGGGTGCCGCATCAGATCGTGGTATTTGTCCAGGTCGGCTGCGTCGCGCGGAGTACCGATGGTATCGAGCAGCACGGTCATTCTGGCCTGCACCCAGCGATAGTCGATCAGCGCCTGTACTTCGCCCATAATGATCCGGAGATCTTCATAGCGCTGATCGATCGATTGTTCGAGCTTCTCCTTGTCGTCGTAGATAAACGGCATGACGGACATCTGCTTGGTCAGACTGCGCATGGCGTCAAGCACCGCGCCGTTTTCGCGCGCTTTGCGTTCGGCCTTCAGGAGCGTGTCGTACTGCTGGTCGTAGAGCATTTTATGCTGCAGCATCGCAGCTGCGCCCAGCAGCATGTCGGTCTCGTAGAGTTTATTGGTGTGGATATACATGTCGCTTAAAACGCGCAGGATCGACTTGCGGAGGTAGAGTTTGGCTTGGCGCAGGTGGCGCGTAATATAGCTGTCGCTGATGCCGGCCAGCAGTGCTTTTTCATCGTAGTGATCCATCGCCGCCAGTTTGTCAAACAGCTCGATATACTTGTTCTTTTCACCCTGACGTTGCGTGCGCAACTTGAAAATTCGCTTCTCCGCCTTGCTCATTGCGTGAATTAAATCGAACAATTGGTCGCGTTTTTGCATGGACTTCATACCTGGAAGATGTCGGGATTGACGTTTAATCGCAGTTAAACCGGCATCGCGTTCATTTGAATTTGTTACGCGGGCAGCACTGTGACTTTTCATCGACGTGAATGTCACCATGTTTCCATTTAAACCGGGAATCGCATCGGCGTGTTTGCTGACGTGCGAAGGCCGGTTTTCACACCCGGGGCTACAATTTTCTGTTCAACGCAGAACCCGCCGGCCCGAGTGCGGTACCGTATGGTCTGCACTTAACCTGGCGGAGTAATTAACTATGAACGCAGTTAACGACTGTAAGTGTACCGTTTTGGAGATGGTGTATCCATGAGAACTTTTTACTTCATTATTCTGGCGCTTTTTGCGGTTTCGACGGTGTCGACCCGGGCCCAGGACGTTGATTGGATTAAACAACTGAAGGCCAACGCACAATTTGCCAACGCCGCCCACAGCGATGCTTCGGGTAACTTTTATGTCACGGGTTACTTCGGCGGGCCGCTCAACCTCGGCACGCAAACGCTGGTAGGCGGCGGTACAGGCGATATGTTTTTGGTCAAGTACGACGGGCTCGGCCGCCTGCAGTGGGCCGCGCAATCGGAAAGCGCCGGTTGGGACGGCGGCCGCGATATTACGACCGACGCTTCGGGCAACGTGTACTGCGCCGGACGCATCGACGGGCAGTCGCGCATCGGCAGCGCTACGCTGAATGCCGTGGGCGGCAACGATGCGACTATCGTCAAGTACAATTCCAACGGCTCCGTCGTCTGGGCGCGCTCCGGCGGTGGTTCCGGCCGCGACTGGTCCAACGGCGTCGCGCTCGACCCGGCCGGCAATATCTTCGTGACCGGTCTGTTTGTCGGCTCGGCCACCTTCGGCGGCCGCAATATCAGCGGCAACGGCGACAATGACGATATTTTCCTGGTAAAATACGATGCCAACGGCGGCGTGCTGTGGGCGCTCGGCTGCGGCGGCAGCGAAACGGAAGGCGGACACGACGTCGCCGTCGATGCCGACGGCAATGCCTACGTCGTCGGTTGGTTCAGTGGAACGGCCCGCTTCGGCGACATCTCATTGACCGCCGTAGGCGACTTCGACGGATTTGTGATGAAAGTCACGCCGGGCGGCAGCGTGGAGTGGGTGCGCCGCATCGGTGCGGGCGCCAATGACAGCGTTGACGATGTCGACATTCAGGACAACGGCAACATCATCGTATCCGGTTATTTCAACGGCAGCGCCTGCGATGTGGGCGATCAGGCCGTGCTGGAAGGCTCGGGCACCTTTGACATTGTAGTGGCCGGTTTTACGCCGGAGGGCAATGTTGACTTTGCCACGAAAATCGGCGGCAACGGCAACGACGGCCAGGCCGGTTTTGGACAGGGCTCGTCGATCAAAGCGGGACCCGACGGCAAATTCTGGCTTACGACCAGCTTCGGCGGCGTGTTGAATTTCGGCTTCAAGTCGATCACGAGCCGCGGCGACGTCGACATCCTGACAGGTTATTTCAACTCCGACGGCAGTCCGATCTGGTATGCCGGCTGCGGCGGTTCGGCTTATGACAACTTCCTGGGCATGGGTGTGGCGCCGAACGGCGACGTCTTTATCGTCGGCAACTACTTCTCCGATCCGCTGATTTGCGGCGAGGTCAACCTGCCGCACACCAACTCGCAGTTCAGCTCTTTTGTGGCTCGCATTAAACAGGGTGAACCGGTGCCCGACGATCCCGCGCTGGGCCTGGAGACGGAGGAGCTGGATTTCGGCGATGTTGAACTGGGCCAGTCCAAATCGCTGTCGCTGGAGCTGACGTCGCTCTCGACGGCTGCGCTCGAAATCCAGGGCATCGAATTCTTCGATCTGGATGCTGAAAGCAAGGGTTTGAGCATCACGGCGCCAGATCTGGGTTCGCTGCCGGTCGAGCTGTCGCAGGACGAGTCCATCACAGTTACGATAGAATTTGCGCCCACCGTTGCGGAAGAAATGTTCAGCGATCTGTTGATTTCAACCAACGACCCGAACAAAACGGCTGTGCTTGTTACGCTCACGGGCATGGGCGTTGAGGCATCCGGCCAGGCTCAGATTGAATTGTCGACCAACGACATCGATTTTGGCGATGTCGAGATCGGTTCTTCGATGACTTCGGACGTGGTGATTTCTTCCGTCGGCAGCGAAGCGCTGCAAGTTACGATGCTTGAACTCGGCGCCACGGCGGCCGACATGGGTTTCAGCATTGTCGCACCGGATGAATCGCAGCTTCCCGTTACGCTGCAGCCGAGTGAAACGCTGACGGTGTCGATTTCATTCGATCCGCAGGCGGCCGGCGAGGTTGTCAGCCAGTTGGTCGTAGGCAGCAATGCCGTCGACGATCCTCAGCTGACGGTGGCCTTGCGCGGCAATGGCGAGGAGCCGGACCCCACGAGCGTGCACGAGCTGCAGAAGTCGCTTAACGGTCTGACGGCTTCGCTGCCGCAGGGCAATATTGTCGGCGCGCAGTTCCCGCTCAGCATCAGCCTGTCCGCAGCGGAAACTGTTGAACTTGTTTTAGTGGATATCAACGGCAATTCTGTTAAACACATCGGATCGCGGGCACTTCCCTCCGGATCGCATCAACTGCAAATCGACGTGTCGGATCTGGCGCAGGGAGTATACTTCCTGCAGCTCCGCTCAGGTTCGGCGCAACTTGCCCTGCCGTTGACGCTCCGTGCCCGCTAGGCCGAAACCGTACTGCGTGCATTTGAGTTAACGTTTCAGGCGGACCGGTCCCATCACGCGATGTGGCCGGTCCGTTTTTGTTTAAGCTGTTCGTCATGCTTGACTTTGCGGTTGAGTTGTCGCGGTTTACGCCTGCTTGAGAATACCGCCGCTTCGCCCCATCCCTGCGGGCGTGGCTTGCTTTTTCTTTTTGTTCGTCAGCGGGTTGAGAGTCGGGAGTCGGTAGTAGTCTCGCGGCTTTCGGTTTGATGTATTCAGTCAGTGCACAATCAACGGTTCAATGTGTTTAAGTCGGGAGTATGCGAACGCAGCGTGGGCGGAGTTTGATCGTTGAGTGGGCGTAGCGCAGCATTGCGCATTTCATGCTCAATACCGGTGTCGAAGAAAGTACTGAGTCTGCCGAGGTGATGGAGGTCAAGCGGGTTTAATAAAAAGTCTGGCGAATGCCGACAGTACCGGGCGGCAGCCGTCAGCCGTCAAACTCAATCGAGCCGGAAAGTGGTCCGCATCAAGCGTGTGACTTAACAATGGTCATAAATGTGCAGGACATTCACAGCATTCAGGCGAAAAACAGCATGCCGGATAAATCAAATCAAATGCAAGCAATTGTGTCGGGTATCTGTAAATTAGCAACTGAAAATCCGGGAGGACGTGAGGCATTCAATGCATGAATCCTGAATGTTTTTTGATGTCAATTGGCGGACTTTGGCTCATTGTGCCAGGAGTGTAGTTGTCAAAATGAAGTTCTATCGTTTTTCGTTTGCTGTTGATACACCTGAGGTCGGTTCGGAATTCCCTCAGATTTACGATATCGGCGGAAGTATGAATCGATATTCGGAAGATTCTTACTGGAAAATTGGATTTTCCGAGATTCCTGACTTTGAGCCAAATCTCGATTGCCTGATTGTAGATGGGCGTTCCAAACTGTCGGATCTGTTGAGCTCAGCTATACTCTATCCAAAGGGACTTTTTGTAAGCCGCACGTTCAGGGAAGTGTTTGAGCAATATAAGTTGCCGCCTCACAAATTCTTTCCTGCCCAGATTGAAAAGAATGGGACTAAATCAGAATACTGCTTTCTGTATATGTTGTCTGACTGCTCGAGTGATATTCTGTTTGGCGAAAGTACGTTCCTGGTGCAGAATATTTTTAGTGGCGAGATATTAGATGCTATACATATTGATTCGAAAGAAGAGTTGAAAGATAGTTCAAAACTGTTGCGGAACCGCTTTGGTACGAATCTCGATGCGTTGGATTATCAGATCAAGCCAAGTTGTCTCAAGTTTAAAGACAGTTTTGTCAAAAAGGCATGGGATGTGTTTTCGTTCTCTGCAATCGGGCTCAATTATTATGTCACTCAACCTTTGCAAGAAAGAATGGTCGAAGCCAACTTAACAGGAATTGAGCTGGGAATCGCTGACTTGCTGTGTTGTAACTAGTGGGCGTTAACGCTGATGCGTGCAATTGCACATGATATTGAATCAAGAATATTTCGAAAGATCACGCCTATCCTTTTCGCCAAGTACGGCAAGGCTCATATGTATGAATATCTATTTCTCAAAGCAGATTCAAACGCGGCTGATCATGGACAACATGAGCATGGATTGCCGGCACGATTCGGTCTCTGGCTTATCGTCCAGATCGGTTGTGGTCGCTAGGCCAGGAATTACGTGCTTGATTGAGTGGTAACTACACGCACGCGACGACGCATGCTCCCGAAGCTGTGTTTGTCCGCACAAGCAAAAATATTGACCGTTCAAGAACGGGATCGGAGCGATGAAGTTTTTCCACTTGGAGCAGGAGTGTCAGTATGGTATTCTCGCTCTTCAGGCGGGCAGCATGCGGCGCGCCTGAGCGCTGACAGATCACTCAAAAAAAACTTGCACACAGTGCAGGGTGGGAGGAGTGTGTATGGAGCGTGGAGGATGTAACCGAGGCGGCGGCGGGGAGGCCCCCTGATCAAGCGAGGAGTACATTCAAAAACTACCAGCCCAAAATCAACCTCACGCCAACCCTCTATTTATCAATGACTTACAGGTTTCGCTTCTCTTTCGATCACTTCGTCCACTTCGCCGGACGCCGCAGTTTTTCGCTCAACGACCAACTCAACTCCTTAACGGCTAACCGACCGTCGCCGCCGGATGAACGACCACGGACACAACTTTTCCGTCCCGCTGGAATCGCGCTCACCATGCCGACAACAGTCCCCGAGTCTCAAGTCTTAGCTCCCGGTGACAAACAAGAAAGTCATCAGAGCCTGAGCCGCAGCGTCAAGCAAGGCTCAAAGCGATCAGCAAACACATGTGAAAGTCCGTGTTAAACAAAAAAACCGTCCGCGACATTGCGTGGACGGCTTGATTTTAAGTGTTGCGTTGATCCGGATTCGGCTTTCAAACGCTGCCTTTAACCAGGTCGATCAGCTCGCGTTCGATGGTTTTGCCGCGGTCACGAGCGTACCACAGATGCATCGCCTTTTGCACGTCGGCCTTGGGTGTGCCCTCGGCCAGCCCGTTCCTGAACATCTCGGCGGCTATGCCTGGACGCGGTCCCCAGTTAAACAACTCGTCGCCGTCGCGGTTGAACGCCACCAGCTTGGGGATGGCGCGTTTGCCGTCTGTTAAGTGCGCGTCCATGATGTCCATGTTGTCGTTGCGCAGGATAACGCGGATTTCCACCAGTGGGTTTAATTCCGCCAGACGATGTATGACGGGGAAACTCTGCGCCGAATCGGCACACCAGCTCTCCGTAATGACCATCCAGAGCTGCGGCGACCGAATCAGTTGCATCGCACTGCGCGCTTCGTCGGACATCTTGTAGGTCTTTTCAACGCGCTCCGAGCGTTTCCAGTTGAGCGGCGTGTAACGCGTCAGCCCGGGATTGGGGCTCTCGTCCAGCGGTCGGTGCGCCTCTATTTCATAGTGCTCCTGAAACTCATCCCAGGTCATGCCGTTCTGCGGACGTCCATCCTGCCAAAATTGATTGCTCACCAGCCTGCCTTCTAAATCTAAAATGTTTAAATGCTTCGCTCTTGCCGCTTAAACAACAAAGGGCGGTTTGACGACTTCAGCCGGAGCTTCCTTCCGCCCCACAATGGTAACTTCGGTTCCCTGCACGGCGTGCTCTTTGTTAATATAAGCCATTGCAATGCCGATGTTGAGAATCGGCGAAATGCTGCCGCTTGTGATATAACCGACTTCCTGGCCGTCCACGGCTACCTTGTACCCATGACGCGGCAGAAACTTGTCCATCCGCACCTTCAGGCCGGTGAGTTTGCGCGTAGCGCCGTTCTCTTTCATGGCCACGATCTTGTCGCGTCCGTTAAACTCGCCTTTGTTAACTTTTGTGATCCAGCCCAGACCGGCTTCGATCGGGTTGGTTGTTTTATCGATGTCGTTGCCGTAGAGGGCATATCCTTTTTCAAGGCGCAGCGTGTCGCGCGCACCGAGGCCGACCGGTTCCAGGTTAAACTCCGCGCCGGCTTCAATGATGGCATCCCAGACCTTTTTGCAGGTTGCTTCGTCGCCGCGGAAGTACAATTCAAATCCGAGGACGCCGGTATAGCCGGTGCGCGAAATGATCATGTCGACGCCGGCGAGTTTGCCCATCTGGAAGGCATAGAACTCGATTTCGTCCAGCTTGTTTTCCGTCAGTTTTTGCAACGTTACACGCGACTTGGGCCCCTGAACTGCCAGCAGGTTGATTTCATCGCTGACGTTTTTGAGCTCGAGCGACTCAAATCCCTCGGCGTTTTGCCGCATCCAGTCCAGGTCTTTCTCAATATTCGACGCGTTGATTACCAGCATGTAGTAGTCGCCGCAGTGGTAGACCAGCAGGTCGTCCACGATGCCGCCGTCCTCATAACACATGGCGGAATACTGTGCTTTGCCTTCGACCAGTTTGGCTGCGTCGTTGATGGTGATTTTCTGGATAAAGGCCAGGGCATCCGCGCCGCGCACCTCGACCTCGCCCATGTGCGAGACGTCGAACATTCCGACGGCGTTGCGCACGCTCATGTGTTCCTGCAGGATGCCTTTGCTGTATTGCACCGGCATTTCGTAGCCGGCAAAATTGACGAGCTTGCCGCCCAGTCCTTTGTGGATTTCGTAAAAGTTCGTCCGTTTCATGGCCTGGATCCGCGTTGTTCGATGGAATTCTGACTTACTGGAAACCTGCAAAAATACGAAAACGCTGGCGATCGCCGAAAAAAGGGGAGCGGAAGCAACAATCTGGCGCGTCAACCGCCCGTCCACTCCTGCGAATTGCGATAGGGCGGAGCTGCCCTATTGCGTGCTCCATTTGCTTGCCCCTTTTGTTTGTCAGGGAGTGTTCCGTTGTAAACAGCGGTGCATGTGCAAAACCATCGACCGACGATTCCGCATATGACCAGGCTCTGGACGGTGCTGCGGCCCGCCTTCAAAACGTTGTGTTTTTTCCTCTTGTTTGTCGTCGCGGGATCAACGCTGCAGGCTCAATTCCTCGACCAGGAATCCGAGTCGCAGGCGGATCGCGGTTTTATCGGCATTACCTCACTGCGCTGGGTGGACGACGACATCAGTGCATTTGCGAACTTTCAGATAGCCATTGACGGCGGTGCAGCGCTGGACGAGGAACGCCACTGGTACTTCATCACGGCCATCAACACAGGTGAACTGCACGACTCGCGTCTGGTGTACGCGGGCCTCGGCACGCACTGGTTCCCCTTCAGTCGTCCGGATCGCGGGCTGCACATCGGGATCGACGTCGGTTACGCCCAGAGCGCTGAGTTTTTCTCACAACAACTCAACGGACCGCTCGGCAGCGGCCTCGGTGCGCAGTGCAAGCTGGGCTTCAGTTGGGATCCGATTGACGGTGTGCCGCCTCTGGTGGTCAGCGGCGTACTGGGAATCTACGACGTGCACCGCACCTACAAAACCGCCGGAATCCAGGTGGGATTGTTGTTCTGAGTTTGTTTAAGCCGGCCGTCTGCCGCCACTTCAGATTCTGTCCGCGTATTCCCGTGTTAACAACTCCGCTATTCTCGCCGGAAAATTGGTGACGATCGCCTTGATCGGCAGCTGCATGGCTTTGCGCAGTTGGTCGGGTGTGTTGATTGTGTATGCGCCGCAGAAAATGCCGTGTGCGCGAATGTCGTCGGCCGCGGCCGGGTGGACCTCGCGCAGGCTGCAAACGTAGGCGTCGGCATTGGCGGCTCGCACCACCTCGCTCGGCAGGCGCTCGTCACCCGGCAGATGGATGGCGGCGGTGTTCATGCCTTCGAACTCTTGTTTAAGTCGCAGCAGAGATTCATGGTGGAAGGACGAGTAGAGCGTGTTGTTCTGCAGTCCGCGCTCGCTGATCATCTCCGCCACAAAACCGACGCGCCGCGTAAAGTCCTCGCCGGCACGAGGCGGTTTGATTTCGATGTTAACGTTCACTTTGCCGCCTAAAAAGTCCAGCGCCTCACTTAACAGTGGGATGTGTTCGCCGCGAAAACGCGCGTCGTACCAGGCGCCGGCATCGACCGTGCGCAATTCGTCATAGGAGCGCGCGCCGACTTTTCCACTGCCGTCCGTCGTGCGATCCAGTACTTCATCGTGAAATACAATGACCTGCTCATCGCTGCTCAGCTGAATATCGACTTCAACAATTTGCGCGCCGGCCTCGACTGCTTCGCGCAGTGCAGCCATCGTGTTTTCGGGTGCGGTGCCAGAGGAGCCGCGGTGTGCGGCAACAAGGACCTTGCCGTCCGATGCAAATTCACGTAGTGTCATCATAGTGTTTAACTCTCCGTCATGCGGCGTGCGGGACCGCGATAGCCGCGCACATAATCTTCGGCAGACATGCGTTTTTTACCCTGCACCTGAACCTCAAGCGCGCGAAGGCATTCGCCCGCGCCGCAGCCGAACAGGATGTCGTTACCAGTCACCAGGCATTCGCCATCCGTCAGATTGACCTCTGCGCCTGTTTGGACGTCGGCGCGATAAATCTTGAAGCTCGCACCGTCCAGCATCGTAAATGCACCCGGCACCGGCGAGACGCCGCGAATAAAGTTGCGAATGGTTTCGGCATCGCGGCTCCAGTCGATGCGGCAATCCTCGCGGAAAATTTTGGGCGCCGGCGTAGCCTGGGAGTCGTCCTGCGCCTCGGCCTGAATCCCGGCGCCTTCGAGCAGCAGGCGTTCGCAGACCGAAACGGTCATGTCGGCCGCGACGGGCATCATCTTGTAGTACATCTCGCCGAAGGTGGCGTCAGCCGGAATCGGCAGAGATTCGCGCATCAGGATGTTGCCGGTGTCGACGCGGTCGGCCAGCAGGAAAGCGGTCAGCCCCGTTTCAGTCTCACCGTTGATAATCGCCCAGTTGATCGGCGCTGCGCCGCGGTATTTCGGCAGCAGGCTGCCGTGAATATTAAATGCGCCCAGTCTGGCGGCGGAGTACACACTGCGCGGCAGAATCCGGAAAGCCAGCACGACGATGATGTCGAGTTCCAGCGCTTGAATTGCCTGAACAAACTCGGGGTCGCGCAGTTTTTCAGGCTGCAGAATACGGTCTTCCGGGAGGCCCATGTCCAGCGCCGCCTGCTTGACCTCCGAGAACTGCTTCTTGCGTCCGCGCCCGCGCTCGCGGTCCGGCGTCGTGACTACGGCGGTCAGCGGAAAGCGACGGTGCAGGGCCTGCATGCTCGGAACGGCGAACTCCGGCGTTCCCATAAAAACTATCTTTGGTTCTGGCATTGATCGACCTCGGAACTCCGGAACAAAAGCGTCGAGAGGGCAAAGGCGCACGTGCGCGGCGAATATTGCGCCGAACCGCCATGTGAGCAGTCAGGATGCGTCAGAAAGGGAGAGCATAGCGGAGAAATCGCGTCGAAACTGCGACTGCACAGCTGTGGTGTCCGGAATTAACGTTCACAGTGGGGATTGCGCCGTTGTACTGTCTGGCGGGTGCGTTGACAGGCTTTCCTGTGACACACAGTTTTTTGGCACGATACCAAAAAGAGCTGTGAGCGCTAAGGGCTCACAGCTCCTACGTAGTTTTACGTATTTTTTCGATTCTGCAAACCGCTCTTCACCCGTGCATAGTCGCTTCGTTCGGCAGCCCGCGCACAATCTCCGCCTCGATGTCAAGCAGCTCCTCAAGACGCGCCTTCACCTGTTCCTTCGGGAAGAACTCGCGCGCGATATCCGTGAAGGCGCGGTAGTGTCCCGCCTCCGACGCCATCAGGTCGTGGTAAAGCTTGCGCAGGTCTGCCGGTACGTCGTTGCACTTTGACAGAAGCGAAAAGCGTTCGCACGAACGCGCCTCGATCAGCGCCGCCGTCAGCAGAAAATCGAGCATGCGCAGCGGCTCGTTTTTGTTGATGTGTTTGGACAGCTCCTGCACGTAGCGGTCTCCGCGGTCGCGGGTGAGCGTCAGGTCGCGGCGGCGAATCTCCTCGTAAATGAACTCAAAGTGTTCGGTTTCTTCTTTGATGAGTTCAATCATGGCGCGCACCAGCATCTCGCGGTCGGGGTAGCGCGAGATCATGGCCATGCCGTTGGCCGCCGCCTTTTTTTCGCAGTGTGCATGGTCGATCAGAATCTGATCCAGATTCTGCGCCGCCACGGCTATCCACTCATCGTTGGTCGGAGTTTTTAATCCCAGCATGTTCCGCTCCGCCCGGCGCGCGCCTGAGCGCGCACCGTTCACAGTTTACTTTGCGATGATGTTGAAGATTTTGTTCGGCACGTAGATGATCTTGCGTACCGCCTTGCCGTCGATGTGTTTGACGATATTCTCATCCGCCATTGCGATCGCTTCGACTTCGGCCTGCGGTGCGTCCGCCGGCACGCTGACACGCGCACGGACTTTGTTGTTGACCTGCAGCACGATCTCGACACTGGATTTCACCAGCTTGTTGTTGTCGTACTGCGGCCAGGCCGAAATGTGGATCGACTCCGTGTGTCCCATTCTGCGCCACAGCTCCTCGCAGATATGAGGCGCAAAGGGCGCCAGAATCTGCAGGAACATCTCCATGGCGCTGCGCGGCTTGGCCGGCAGGTTCAGGAATTCATTCACAAAGGTCATCATCTGTGCGATGGCCGTATTGAAGCTCAGCGAGTCGATGTCCTCGCTCACTTTCTTGATCGTGGCGTGCAGCATGAACTCCTGCTCTTCGCTCAGCTTGTGGTCGCCGATCTCGGCGCGCAGCGCGCCCTCGTCGTTGAGCAGCATGCGCCACACACGCGAGAGAAAACGATGTACGCCTTCCAGGCCTTTGGACGACCACGGTTTGTCGTCGGCCAGCGGTCCCATGAACATCTCAAACAGGCGCAGTGTGTCCGCACCGAACTGGTTTACCACGTCGTCCGGGTTGACAACGTTGCCCAGGGACTTGGACATCTTGCGCCCGTCCTCGGCCTGGATCATGCCCTGGTGTACCAGGCGGCGGAAAGGCTCCGAAGTATTGACCACGCCGTAGTCGAACAGGACCTTGTGCCAGAAACGAGCGTACAGCAGGTGCAGCACCGCATGTTCAGCGCCGCCGACGTAGAGGTCGACGCCGTTGTCGCCCATCCAGTACTGTTCCAGCGCAGGGTCAAAAATGCGCTCATTGTTGTGCGGGTCCATGTAGCGCAGGTAGTACCAGCAGGAGCCGGCCCACTGCGGCATGGTATTCGTTTCCAGCCGGCCGGTTTTACCCGTTTTGGGGTCGTGATAATTCACCCAGGCGTCGATTTTCGCCAGAGGCGATTCGCCCGTGCCCGCCGGTTTGAAGTCCTCGCTCGGCGGCAGTTCCAGCGGCAGCTCGTCCTCATCCATCAGGCGGCGCGTGCCGTCTTCAAAGTGAATAATCGGCATCGGATCGCCCCAGTAGCGCTGGCGCGAGAAGGTCCAGTCGCGCAGGCGATAGTTGATCGTGCCCTTGCCGCGGCCGCTGCGCTTCAGCCAGTCGATCGTCGCGCGTTTGGCTTCGGCCGTCGCCATGCCGTTCAGATCCAGGTCCGCGTTGCTGCTGTTGGCCGCCACACCGGGTTCAGTCAGGGCCGACGCCTGTACATCGTGCTGCGCGCCGTCCGCCGGCTGCACAACTTCGATGATCGGCAGGCTGAAAGCGCGCGCAAACTCGTGGTCGCGCTCGTCGTGGCCCGGTACGGCCATAATGGCGCCGCTGCCGTAGTGGGCCAGAACGTAATCCGCTATCCAGATCGGTATGCGCGTTCCGTTCGCCGGGTTGGTCGCGTATGCGCCCGTAAAGACGCCGCTTTTTTCCTTTTCGGCCGTCCGCTCCACGTCGGATTTCAGCGCCGCCGCCGCGATGTAGGCCTTGACTTCGTCGCGCTGAGCGTCCGTGCAGATTACATCCACCAGCGCGTGTTCCGGCGCCAGCACCAGATAGCTCGATCCGAACACGGTATCGGGCCGCGTCGTGAAAACTTCGACGTCGGCGTCGTGGCCTTCCACGTCAAAGCGGATGCGCGCGCCTTCGCTGCGGCCTATCCAGTGGCGCTGCATTTCCTTCGTGCTTGTGGGCCAGTCCAGCTCGTCCAGACCTTCCAGCAGGCGTTCAGCGTAGGCCGTGATGCGCAGCACCCACTGACGCACGGGACGCCGCACCACGCTGTAGCCCTTTTCCTTCCATTCGTCGACTTCTTCGTTGGCCAGCACCGTGCCCAGCGCTTCGCACCAGTTCACCGGAATTTCGTCCACGTAGGCCAGGCGGAAGCTGTCCTGATAAGCCTGCACCTCCAGCGGGTCCGTCATACTCGCCGGTATCGGCAGCTCCTCTATGGGGCGTGCTTTCTTTTGTTTGTCATCGAACCAGGAGTTGTAAATCAGCCGGAAAATCCACTGCGTCCAATGGTAGAAGCCGGGGTCGGACGTCGTGACTTCGCGCGACCAGTCGTAGGAAAAACCGAGCATTTTGAGCTGACGGCGGAAGTTCGCGACGTTGTCGGCCGTGGCGACGGCCGGGTGAATCCCCGTTTTCATGCTGTACTGTTCGGTGGGTAGACCGAAGGCGTCAAAACCCATCGGGTGCAGTACATTGAAGCCCTGCATTCGCCGCGCGCGCGCAACGATGTCGGAGGCGGTATATCCCTCGGGGTGGCCGACGTGCAGGCCTGCGCCGCTGGGATAGGGGAACATGTCCAGCACGTAGTATTTGGGTTTGTCCGTGCTGTCGTCGGTACGGTACGTCTCTTGGTCGTCCCAGTACTTCTGCCATCTGGCTTCGAATTCGCTGAATGGAAAAGCGCTCATTGCTCGATTCCGGAACTGAGTGAAATGCGTCGCGGCATGCGGTTTTGCACTGCGCGACAAACATGAAAAAATGCCTTGAAAAGAAAACGCGCTTTGCCGGATTGATCAGCAAAGCGCGCGGCGAAGTTTTACTTCTTCTTCTTGTGCCTGTTTTTGCGCAAGCGTTTTTTGCGCTTGTGCGTCGCCATCTTGTGGCGTTTGCGTTTACGTCCGCAGGGCATGAGCACCTCCAGAATATTGATCGAATATATATGATTTACGGATTGACTTGATTCGTTTCCTGCTCGAGTGTCATCAGCACGTGCTCGACGCGTTGGCGCATCTCCATCTGGTCGTCGCCGATGGCGGCCAGGCAGCGTTTCAGCCAGGATTTGGCATCTTCCGTCTGTTCCTGTTGCAACATGATGATCGCAATGTTGAACATAGCGACGGGATGTTCCGGCTTGAAATTGAGCGCGTACTTCGTCTGCTCAAGTGCTTTTTCTACCGAGTCCTGTTCAAAGAGCGTGAAGCCGTAATCGATTCGCGCATCGGCGTTGGTCGAGTCGATTTCGCGCAAATAGCGTTCGTAGACTTCGGAAGCGCGCCGGTAGATGCGGGCATCGTAGAGCGCGTTGGCATATGTCAAAACTTTCATGCCGTTCATCGAGTCGGCGGCGACGGAGTCGCGCAGGGCCATCAGGAACACCAGCTGCTGATGCGCCTGGGCCTGCAGGGCGCTGTCCATTACCGGCGGCGCATCCTGGGACTGCGGCGCGCCCGGCTGAGAGCCGTCGCTGCGCGCCAGGTCTCCCGCGGGCGGATCGATGAACAAACGCGTGACGCCGAAGGACGTCAAACCGAGCGCCAGGGCGATTCCCAGCGCGGCGGCGAACATCAGACTGAACGATTGTTGTTTCTGCATCGGCGCTTGGCGCATTCCTGCGTCCGGCCGTCAGTGGGCGCGGAACGCGAAATCTTCAGGACTCGATTGAATATTCACCGGATTTCAAATTGGCGTCGACGCGGTCGCGCAGTTCGCGCGAGACTTTCAGGACGGGAACGTAGTGTTCGTCGAGCGGCACCGGTTCGCCCGTCCGAGGATTGCGCGCAATCCGCGGTTTGCGTTTTTTAACCTTGAAGGTGCCGAAGCCGCGGATTTCAATGTGTTTGCCTTCCGTCAGAGCTTCAATCACCGTTTTGATGAAGCCGTCGACAACCACTTCGGTTTCGACCTTCGTCAAGCCGGTTGCTCCGGCGATTCTGTCGACTATATCGGCTTTCGTCACGGTAAACCACGCAAAAACTAGTCCAAAATAAGCCGCCGCGATTCACGGCGAAAGGCAGTCAAAATACAAAAAAGTCACGGTTATACCGAAGAATATTTTGATTTTCTGCTTGTACGGTTGCCGCAGTATATCTAATTTTGCGGTTCTTATTTCTCTTTACGAATGATCCTAATTCAACGGATACAGACATGGGTTATGCAATTTTTATCATCATTCTGATGCTGCTGGCAATCGTCATGACAGTGGCCATTCTGCTGCAACCCAGCAAGGGCGGCGGTTTGGAAGGCTCCGCATTCGGCGGCATCGGCGGCCAGTTTGGATCCGTTTTCGGCGTCCGTCAGGCTTCAGACTTTCTGCAAAAATTCACTGTCTGGACCGCCGTGGCGATCCTGCTTCTGACGCTTGCCACCAACCTGTGGATGCTCGACCCCTCCGAAATCGGCGGTCGCAGCCCGGTGACGGCGCGTCCCGGCATTTCCAAGGAACTGCCCGTGACTGCGCCCCCCGCTCCGGCTGACGCCGGTCTCCCGACCGACCAACCGGCAGGCAGCGACGGGCAATCGTCAGACAGTATTTAAGTGGCTGTGTGCGCACGGCTGCTGAGCCGTAGCGCAACAATCACTTTCCCCGGCAACATATCCGGACTGAATAATGTGGAAAGCGAGAAACGCGCACAGCGGACGTTTCTCGCTTTTTTATTTTCGGCGCGTTGGCAAACAAAAGCAAACACGCCATACCGAGGAGAACAATCACGATGAGTTTATCGACGACCATTGTTGAAGGCATCAAGTCCGCGATGAAAGCGGGCGATAAATTGCGACTGGAAACCCTGCGTTCCCTGCGTGCGCGCGTGCTCGAATACGAAAAAAGCGGCGCGGAAGGACCGATGGACGAAAAGGTCGAACAGGACCTGCTCCTGAAGGAAGCCAAAAAACGCAAAGATGCTATTGAACAGTACAGCAATGCCGGCCGCGACGAGCTGGCGGCTAAAGAGCAAGCGGAACTGGAAATCATCAACGAGTTTCTGCCGAAGCAACTCGACGATGCGGAAATAACGGCGCGCGTGCGACAGATCATGGAAAAAACCGGCGCTTCCGGACCGGCCGACTTCGGCAAGGTCATGGGCGCGGCTATGGGCGCCCTGCGGGGCCAGGCCGACGGTGCACGCGTACAGGCCATCGTCAAAGAGCTATTAAACTGATATCACATACATTTTACAATGGACCATTCTCATCTTGATGAGCGCGCGCTCGTACGGCGCAGCCTTGATGAACTCGAATTTCCCAAAGTACTCGAACACGTTGCCGCCAACGCCATTTCGGACGTCGGCGCGGAACTCATCCGCGCCATCGAGCCGGTGGAGGACAGCGAATGGCTGCGCCTTGAACACCGGCGCGTCCAGGAACTGCTCACCGTGCTGCAGCGCGATCTGGATTTGCCGCTGGAAGGTTTGCACGACATCCGGCCTTTGTTAAACAAGGCCAAAGTCGAGAACGCCTTTCTGCAGCCGATCCAGTTGTTAAACGTGCGCGACATGCTGCGCACCTCGCGACTGGTTAAACACTTCTTTGCCCAGTTCCAGGAAGACTTTCCCGCTCTGCACGGTTTTACCGGCGATCTGTACGAGAATCGCCTGCTGGAAAAACACATCCACGACGCCATTGACGACAACGGTGAAGTGCGCGACACGGCCAGCCGCGAGCTGGCGCGCATCCGCCGCGACATCCTGGACACGTCCAACAAACTGCGTGCGCGTCTCAATCGCATCCTGGCCAAGGAAAAAGAAGCCGATGTGTTAACCGACGATTTCATCACGCAGCGCGACGGCCGTTTTGTGCTGCCGATGAAAACGGAATTTAAACGGCACATTCCGGGGATTATTCACGGGGTTTCCAATACGGGCGCGACGGTGTTCATCGAGCCCGCCGCGACCTTTGAGTTAAACAACGAGATTTCCCTGCTCTACGGCGAGGAAACACGCGAGATACAGCGCATCCTCACGACGCTGACCATGGAAATCGGCTCCGAGTCTCTGCTGGCCGCCCGCATGGTCGACATCCTGATTACGATAGACGTTGTCCGTGCCAAGGCGCGCCACGCGCACCAGTGCGGCGGCATCATGCCGGTAATTGTCGACGAACCGATTGTGCAGCTGCACGGCGTCCGGCACCCGCTGCTCGTGCGAACCAAAGGCGCACGCGATGTTGTGCCGTTAACAATCGAGTTCGGCGGCGAGGTGTACGGCCACCTGATTTCCGGCCCGAATGCCGGCGGTAAAACCGTGGCGCTTAAAAGCATCGGACTTAACGTTGCGATGGCGATCTCCGGAATATTTCCGATCGGCGAATGTACGACCGGCTTCCGCAGTATCTTTGCGGCCATCGGCGACAACCAGTCAATTGAAAATGACGTCAGTACTTTTTCCTCGCAGATTATTCGCCTGCGGGAAATATTAACAAACTGCTCGCCGCTTTCACTGGTGCTGGTGGATGAGATCTGCTCGGGTACCGACCCGCAGGAGGGCTCGGCCCTGGCCGTCGGCGTGATGGAAGGTCTGTTTAAGCGACAAGCCTTTTACATTGTCACGACGCACCAGACATCGCTGAAAAGTTATGCGCTGCGCCGTCCGGAGATTTCGAACGCCTGCATGGAATTCGACGTCGACAAGATGGAGCCTACCTATCGTTTTCTTTCCGGCGTGCCGGGCAACAGCTACGCTTTTGTTTTAGCCGACAAACTGGGCATGCCGCCGGTCGTCATGCAGCGTTCGCGCGAATACCTGGGGGAGAAACACAACGAGCTGGAAGAAAGCATCGAAATCATCCAGCGCTATCGGCGCGATACCGAGGACCTCAAACGCGAAGCCGCCGCGACCAAAGCGCGCGCCGAGCGACTTGAGACCAAGTACGAACACAAGTTCGACGAATTCCGCCGCAAGTACAAAGACCTCGTGCGCGCCGCCGAAACCGAAGCGGCCGACCTGGTTAAAGGCGCCAACAAGCTCATCGAAAACACGGTGCGCGAAATTCGCGAACAACAGAAACCGGTGACGGAAGTTCGCAAGAGTTACGAACAAGCCAAAAAAGACATCCTGGCCAAAGGCCAGGCCGCACGCGAAAAGGTCGAAAAACCTGTAGAAGTCAAGTTCGAACAGGGCGATGTGGTTGTCATGGAGGGCTACGAAAAACCCGGCGTCATTCTGGCGCTGGACCTCGACAGCAAATCCGCCGTGGTAGAGTTTAACTCCGTCAAGTTCAAAACGGACCTGTCCAAACTGAAACCGACCAACAAAAAGGTCGATAAAGTTAAACGCCACGAGCTGGAGTTCCGCACGAACGCGCAGACGCGCATCGACGTTCGCGGTATGTACGCCGAGGAAGCTTCGCTCGAAGTTGAAAACGCCATCGCCGAAGCCATGATGGGCAATGTGACGGAGTTGACGGTCGTGCACGGCAAAGGCACGGGCGCGCTGCGTCAGGCCCTGCAGCGCTACCTCAAGACACACCCCGGTGTAGAGACTTTCCGTCAGGGCAAACTTACCGAGGGCGGCGCGGGTGTGACGATCGTGGAGTTGAAGTAAACGAGCTCAGCAGCGTTCGACCAGAGTCGAACTATTGGACCTTCAAGTTCAACAGCCGGGCGCATGCGTCCGGCTGTTCTGTTTGCAGTTCTGGTGATTGAATTATCGACGTTCATCCAGCCGCGGATCCGGAGCGCCGCAGACTCTGACTGCCACGAAAATGAACGGGCAGATTTAAGGTCTGAAAGCTAATGGTTTGGGGTTGAAAGGTCGCTTTCGCCCAATAATTAAAAGAGCTGTGAGCCCTAAGGGCTCACAGCTCTTTTTACATTCAGCTCAGTAGCTGCGCCTGCAACCTCAAATATCCAGATTCGCAATACTGCTCCGCACCTTGGCGCCGAGTTTAGAGACAATCGCCGCCCGAACCATGCTGTAAACACTCTCGTCCAGCCGCGCCAACTGGATGCTGTAAAACAGATTCACATTCGGGCTGTTGACGTCGAAGTTCAGGAAGTCGGAGCCGGGCGTTGAACTGGCGTAGTGCCAGGCGCCTATCGCCATGACATCGTTGTTGCTTGCATCCGGACTGATGACCGACGTTTGGAAGTTGCCGGTTTTGCCGGCCGCTGCGGAAGTTTCAAACAGTTTAACCCTGGCGTCCGCGCTGCCCAGCGACCCGATTTTGTTAACAGTTGCCGTCAGTGTGTTAAACCCTGCCGGCGTCAGCAATGTTGCCAGAACGGTGGGAGTCAGTTGGGCCAGAGTCGTCGGTTTTGCACTCCTGATGTGGGGGACAAAAGAAAAAGGTGAAATGCTCCAGCCGACTCTTGAAAGTATTCCGACGTACTCGTTGTACCAGTCGTCAATTTGAGTTTGACGGTTAAAGTTTGCATCCGCGGCCAACTGAGCCAACAGCGTTGAGTTTAACACGTCCTGCCGGTGTTGCGAGGAAATACCGCCGACAAATGCCTGCAGACTGCCCAGGTTAACAAATCCGTAGTCGACTGTTGTGCCGGTGACGGCGCCGGCTGCCGTGATGTGCGGTGCCGCAGCCGCTGCGCTTAACTTCAGTGTATTGATAAATTTCTTCCAGCTTTCCGCACTGTTGTCCGTTGCGCTCATGATGTCTCCAAAATTCCAGGGTGAAATGTGACTCGTCGACGCAGGTGTTTTTTGCCTGCTGCCTATGCCTGACTTTTTTTGTTAGCCAACGGGCTGAAAGTTCGCATGCTTCGGGATAGCAGTCTCTGCTGCCCGACAGTCGCAGAGTTATCCGGCGCCGGGCCGACGATCAGTTCTACGTCGCGCATGCATCCGAAAAATTGAGTCGATCAGGTCCTTGCAGACGATTCTCCGCCGCCTTGCCCGCCCGGCGGCGACATCTCCGGAGTTCTCCGTTGCGGCCGGTGCGCTCGGCCGCCGTCCATGCCGCACAATTTTTGTAATTTGCGGGTCTCTTGTCTGCGTTTTGTCCACTAATGCCGTTTCGCATGAAGATCAAAAAGCTGCTTATCGCCAACCGCGGTGAAATCGCCCTGCGCATCATCGGCACCTGCCGCCGCATGGGCATTGCCACCGTCGCCGTCTACTCCGAAGCCGATCGCGACTCCCTGCACGTTCGCGAGGCGGATGAAGCCATAGCGATCGGTGGCATGACGCCGCGCGACTCCTATCTGCAGATCCCGAAAATCATGAAGGCGGCGGGTGAGAGCGGCGCGGATGCCGTGCATCCCGGCTACGGCTTCCTGGCCGAGAACGCCGAGTTTGCCAAAGCCGTGATAGATTCCGGCCTGATCTGGGTCGGCCCAACGCCGCGCGCCATCACGCTGCTGGGCGATAAAACCGCCGCCCGCGAACTGGCCGAGCAGGCCGATGTACCTTTTGCCCCCGGCTCGACCGGCGCCGTGGCCACGCTGGCGGAAGCCGAAGAGATTGCCGCCCGGATTGGTTTTCCGGTATTGCTCAAAGCCGCGGCCGGCGGCGGCGGCAAAGGCATGCGCGAAGTCTACAAAGCCGAAGATCTGCAGGCCGCGTTTGAAGGCGCCCGGGGCGAAGCCGCGACGGCCTTCAACGACGAACGCGTCTTCATCGAAAAGTTTATCGTCGATCCCAAACACATCGAGCTTCAGGTGCTCGCCGACGAACACGGCAACGTGCTCTACTTTCCCGAGCGCGAGTGTTCCATCCAGCGTCGCCACCAGAAGGTGATCGAGGAATCGCCCTCCAAAGCGATTACACCCGAGATTCGCGCCGCCATGGGGCAGGCCGCCGCGCGCCTCGTCGCCGCCGCCGAGTACACCAATGCCGGCACTGTTGAATTCCTGCTTGATGCAAGCGGCGAATTCTACTTCATGGAAGTTAACACGCGCCTGCAGGTTGAACACCCCGTTACCGAAATGGTCAGCGGCGTGGACCTGGTGGAGCAGCAGTTAAACATTGCCGCCGGCCTGGAACTCGCGATTAAACAGGACGATCTGAAAGTGAACGGCCATGCCATCGAATGCCGCATCTGCGTGGAAGACGTCTACAACGACTTTTTCCCCGACGCCGGCACCGTGCAATTCCTCGACCTGCCGCAGGCCGACTACATCCGGCACGAGTCCGCGCTCTACGCCGGCTACGTCAGCAGCATGCACTACGACCCGATGGTCGCCAAGCTGGTTGTCTGGGGGCAGAACCGCGACCAGGCCATCGCCCGCACGATCGACGCGCTTGATCGTTATCATCTCTGCGGCTTGAACACGACGGTGCCTTTCTGCCGCGCAGCGCTCGAAACGGAGGCGTTTAAGGACGGTTCCTATTCGACCTTTTTTGTGCAGAAATACTGGAAGCCGGAGCCGCCGCAGCCCGTTGAACAACTCGTTGCCGCCGCCGGCGTCTTTGCACGCGCCGAACTGGGCAATGGGCGCAAACCGCAGTTCAGCGGACATAGCGCCTGGTCCGCTCGCGGACGCCTTGCATGAATTTTTTTGTTAACCATTGATGTTGAATCGGCGCAGCCGAAAACAGGTTCAGAGTCAGTTAACTTTTTACGCTTGAACAACCATGAAGTCATCAGAAGTACGCCGGTCATTTATAGAGTTTTTTGAAGGTAAAGAGCACCGAGAGGTGCCGAGTGCGCCGGTCATTCCGCACGGCGACCCGACCCTGTTGTTCACCAATGCCGGGATGAACCAGTTTAAGGACGTGTTCCTGGCTACCGGCACGCGCCCCTACACGCGCGCCGTCGACACGCAGAAATGCATCCGCGCCAGCGGTAAACACAACGACCTGGAAGACGTCGGACGCGATACCTACCACCATACCTTTTTTGAAATGCTGGGCAACTGGAGCTTCGGCGACTACTACAAAGAAGAAGCAATCGCCTGGGCCTGGGAGCTGCTCGTCGACGTCTGGGGCCTGCCGGTGGAGCGTTTGCACGCCACCGTGTTTGAGACCGACGACGAAGCCTACGAGATCTGGAAGAAGTACCTGCCTGAAAGCCGCATCCATCGCTGCGGCGCCAAAGACAATTTCTGGGAGATGGGCGCGACGGGTCCCTGCGGTCCCTGCTCGGAAATTCACTACGACCGCACGCCCGACCTGAGCGGCGGCAAACTTGTTAACGCCGGCGTGCAGGAAGTCATTGAAATCTGGAACCTGGTGTTCATGCAGTTTAACCGCATGCCCGACGGCGAACTTAAACCGCTGGACAAACGTCACGTCGACACCGGCATGGGTTTTGAGCGCATCTGCGCCATCCTGCAGAACCAGGCATCCAATTACGACACGGACATCTTTGCGCCGCTGCTGCAGCGTTTAAGTGAGCTGAGCGGGCGCGAGTACAAACACGACCTGGACGATCCCGACAGCACAGCCATGCGTGTGATTGCCGACCACATCCGTACGCTGTCCTTTGCCATCGCCGACGGCGCCCTGCCGGGCAACACCGGCCGCGGTTATGTGCTGCGCCGCATCCTGCGCCGCGCCGCGCGTTATGCCCGCAACCTCGGATTCAACGAACCGCTGATGTTTAAACTCGTCGGCGTTCTCGCCGATCAGATGGGCGATGTGTTTCCCGAGCTTGTGCAGCAGCGCGAAATGATCGAACGCGTCGTGCGCAGTGAAGAAGAGAGTTTCCTGCAGACGCTCGAACGCGGTCTGGAGCGCTTTGACGAGATTGTTAACAACCTGCGCGAAGCAGGCGCGGAAGAACTGGTCGTTCCCGGTGCGGATGCATTCCAGCTCTACGATACATTCGGATTTCCGCTGGACCTGACCGAGCTGATAGCGCGCGAACGCGGCATCGGCGTTGATCAGGCCGGTTTCGACGAACACATGGCGCAGCAGAAAGCGCGCAGCCGCGAAGCGCGCAAGGTGCACCACCAGGAAGTCGACGTGCCCGTGCTTGATGTTAAAACCGCCTTCGTCGGTTACGAACAGGAGAGCGCCGAGTCCGAAGTGCTTTATGCCGAAGAAAACCGCGTCGTGCTGGCGGAGACGCCCTTTTACGCGGAGTCCGGCGGTCAGGTGTCCGACACCGGTACAATCACAATGGGCGGCGAAGAGTATAAAGTCGTCGACGTGCGCAAGTCCGGCGACGCAATCGTGCACATCGTCGACGGCGAAGTCGAAGCCTTGGCAGGCAGTACGGCTCTGGCGCGCGTGGATCGCGCACGCCGCGCAAAAATCCGCGCGAACCACAGCGTGACGCACCTGCTGCACGAAGCGCTGCGGCGCGTGCTGGGCGATCATATTAAACAGGAAGGTTCGCTCGTGCACCCGGACTACCTGCGCTTTGACTTTCCGCATTTTGAAAAACCGGATGCCGCCGACTTAAACGCCATCGAAGAAATGGTCAATGCCAAAATCCGCGAGTTTATTCCGGTGGTGACAAAGGAACTGCCGATCGACGAGGCGCGCAACATTCCCGGCGTCCGCATGTTCTTTGGCGACAAATACGGCGACAGCGTGCGCGTTGTGACGATCGACGACAGCTATTCGGTTGAGTTCTGCGGCGGTACACACGTGGCCAACACCAGCGAAATCGGCCTGTTTAAGATTACCGGTGAAAGTTCCATTGCAGCCGGCGTGCGCCGCCTGGAAGCCGTCAGCGGCGCGGGCGTGCAGCAGTTTATCGGCGGTCTGGAGCGGAGCCTCACGAAAGAAAAGTCGACGGTCGAAGAGCTGCAGGGCAAGATCCGCGAAATGCAGAAAGAGATCGACAAACACCGCGCCGCCGAATTGGCCGGCGGCGTAGACGACTACATTAAACAGGCCAAAAACCACGGCGACATCCGCATCGTGGCGCAACGCGTCGCCGCCGACTCGATGGACCAGCTCAAAAATCTGGGCGACGAACTGCGCGCGGCACTGGACACCCAGGGTATCGGCCTGCTGGCGCTGGAAATCGACGGCAAAGCGCAGCTCGTCTGCGTCGTCACCGACGACCTGAAAAAACAGTACCCGGCCGGCAAACTCGTGGGCATCGCCGCGAAAGCGCTGGGCGGCGGCGGCGGCGGCAAACCGCACATGGCCACCGCGGGCGGCAAGGACCTCGACAAACTCGACGATGTGCTCGCCGGTTTTGTCGATACGGTTGCCGGTTTCGGCAGCTGAGCATGCCGCGTGTTAAACAGAATCAACGTCCGACCGTTTGATAATGTGAAGACCAACAAAATACCACGTCAGTGGGGAATACATGCCGAAGACAGTTCTGATTACGGGCGCCAACCGCGGCGTCGGCCTTGAGCTACTTAAACAGATTCACGGATTTGGTTTCCGCTGTGTCGGCGGTTATCGCGATCCGGACCGCGCCGCTGAATTGCTGCGGATGCAGGCCGACGATCCCGAGCGTGTGATTGCGCTGCCCTGCGACGTGAGCAGCGCGGAGAGTCTGCAGTCCATGGCCGCGGCGCTGGAGCCGCACGTTGATTCGGTCGATATTCTGATTAACAATGCCGGCGTACTCTTCCGCGACGAAACATCGGGCGAAGCACTTAAACGCACTGAACTGCAGTACTCGCTTGATGTTAACCTGATTGGTCCGATCCTGACCACGCAGACATTTTTACCTTTTCTGCGCCGGGGTACGCTGAAAAAGCTGGTGTTTATTTCATCGATCATGGGGTCGATCGACTTAAACAACAGCGGCAGCCTGCCTTCCTACCGCATCTCCAAAGCGGCGCTGAATCAGTTCTGTCGCGGCATGGCGTTTGAGCTGGCGCCGGAAGGCATAGTCACGCTGGCGATACATCCGGGCTGGGCGAAGACGGACATGGGCGGCCCGCAGGCCACTCTTCCCGTAGCCGAGTCCGCCGCCGGAATTGTCGAGGTGATGCGTCAGGCCGCCGTGGACACGCACAACGGACGCTTTTTTGACTACACCGGCCTGGAGCTGGAGTGGTGAGCGTCAAACGCAACGGCGCGTGTCCGTGCGTCGCGACGAAAAACATGTGAAATAGAATTCAGCCAGGTTTTCAGTTCAGACAGCATTCCATCGGGGAGAAAAGCCATGAGTGAAATATCCGATATGCGCGTGGTTCTCGTCGGCGGCGGCGGGCGTGAACACGCTCTGGCGCGCGCCCTCTGTCGTTCCGCCGGGCGCGTGGAACTGCACGCCGCGCCAGGCAACCCCGGTATAGACAAACTGGCCGCAGTGGCCGTCCCCGTCGACATGAATGATCACGCCGCGCTGGCCGACTACTGCCGCGCGCAGGCGATCGATCTGGTGGTGGTCGGGCCGGAACAGCCGCTGGCCGAGGGCATGGCCGACGTGCTGCGCGCCGCGGGAATCGCCGTTTTTGGTCCGTCCAAAGCTGCCGCTCAGCTGGAAGCCTCCAAAAAATTCAGCAAGGAATTCATGCGTCGCCACGGCGTGCCGACGGCCGCTTATCGCGTCTTCGACAGCATGCAGAGTGCCGACGCGCGTGAATACCTGTCAACGCTAAAGGGCAAAGTCGTGCTCAAGGCCGACGGTCTGGCGGCGGGCAAAGGCGTGGTGATCTGCGACGATGCGGATGCCGCCGCCGCTGAAATCGAGGAATTTTTTACGGGTCGCTTCGGCGACGCCGGCGCGACCGTGGTAGTCGAGGACTTTCTCGTCGGCCAGGAAGCCTCCGTTTTTGCCATCTGTGACGGTGAAAATTACATCACGCTGGCGGCGGCGCAGGACCACAAACGCGCCTTTGACGACGACAAAGGACCGAATACAGGCGGCATGGGCGCATATGCTCCCGCACCCGTGGTGACCGACGAAGTGATGCGGCGCGTTTGCGAGCGTGTGATAGAGCCGGTTTTGCAGGGCATGCGTGCCGAAGGCATGCCCTTTGTCGGCTGCCTCTTTTGCGGCCTGATGATCGACGACGCGGGCGAAGTCTCGGTGGTGGAATTCAACGTGCGCCTGGGCGATCCCGAAGCACAGGTTGTGCTGGATCTGGTAGAAGGTGACGCGGCACGGTTGCTGCTCAGCGCCGCACGCGGCGCGTTGGATACGACCGCGATCACGAGCGTGGCCAACGGATTCCGCTGCTGCGTGGTCCTGGCTTCGGGTGGGTATCCCGGTTCCTATTCCAGGGGCCACGTGATTGAGGGACTTGAACACCTGGATGATTCGCAGGTCTATCACGCCGGCACAAAAGTCGATGCCGAGGGTGCGCTGGTGACGAACGGCGGCCGCGTGCTGGCCATCTGCGGCCAGGCGGCGACGGTGGAAGGCGCTGTGGCGGGTGCGTACGAAGCGCTGCACAAGGTGCATTTCGAGAACATGATGTACCGCCGCGACATCGCGCGCCGCGCTTTGGGGTAACTGCGTCCGCGCATGTTCGCCGCTTTTTACTCCCGGCGCGCCGATGGTCATGTGCGCACTTCGCCGTATATTGAGAATTGCAGTAGCTAAATTCATCGCCGTGATGATGCGCGAACAGGTCGAATTGATCCACTCACCGGGGCCGCACCTTGCCTGGCCGCATGAAATCGACCTGTTGAACTTCGCGATTGTCATGGACTGCAAAACCGGGCGGCAGTCAAAGTCGTATCCCGCGTGAATTCAAGCGCTGGGCGCTGCGCCGTTTCCGGTTTCAGAACATGTGAACAATGTCGGCTTTGCGGTTGCTTCCGCAAAGTGTTGACGGCGTTTCCGGCTTGCGTCGCACCGACGGTGCGAAGTGAACCCGCATGTGCTTTTTCTGAAAACAGATATGTTAAGCAGAATGGAGTAAAGCAGGATTATGAAAATCGCTGTTACCGGAGGCGCCGGTTTCATCGGCTCGCACATCGTCGATGCATACATCGAAGAAGGGCACGAAGTTGTCGTCATTGACAACCTGTCGACCGGCAAAAAGGAAAATGTCAATCCCAAAGCGCGTTTTATTGAAATCGATATCACGGATCCCGAGATCCCCGAGATCTTTGAGGAAGAGCGTTTCGACATCCTGAGCCATCACGCGGCCCAGGCCAACGTGCGCGAGTCCGTGCGCGAACCGGGATTTGACGCGCAGGTGAATATTATCGGCGGGATCAATCTCTACGAAGCGGCCCGCGAGTCCGGCGTCAAAAAGATTATCTTTTCGTCCACCGGCGGCGCCATCTATGGCGAGCAAAAGTATTTCCCGGCGGACGAGCGCCATCCCAAGCGGCCTTGCTCGCCCTACGGCGTGTCCAAGCTGGCCAACGAGAAATACCTGGTCTATTACAAGACCATTCACAATATCGAACACGTGATCTTCCGCTACACGAACGTGTACGGCCCGCGCCAGAATCCAAAAGGCGAAGCGGGCGTTGTGGCGATATTCATCAGCAAGATGCTGGCCGGCGAACAGCCCGTTATCTACGGCGACGGAACGCAGACGCGCGACTACAACTTCATCGATGACGTGGTGCGCGCCAACGTACTGGCGCTGGACGAAAAAGCCAAGGGCATCTACAACTGCTCGACCAGCGAAGAACACAGCGTCAACACGATCTTCCGCATCCTCAAGTATCGCATGGGTTCGGACGCCGAGGAAGTCTACGGTCCCGCGCAGGAAGGCGAACAGGCCCGCAGCGTCTGCTCGCATCGCAAGTTGCTCAAAGCGCTCGGCTGGAAACCCGAGACGAACCTGGAAAAGGGACTGATCAAAACGATCGAGTGGTTCCGCGAAAACCAGGCCTGAGCCGCGCAGCCGAAATCCGCTGATCGCCGTCGTTGACCGCAGTGCGGTCGCGACGCATCCAAAATCACGAACAAACCTCACGGCTCCTCGCCGTGGGGTTTTTGTTTTGCCGGGCCTTCGCCCGCCGCACTCCATCCGCACAGAGGTTGAATCTTGTCCCTCAGTCCGGCCGATCTTGTCCTGATTCTGCTCTACTTCGTCGCAATCCAGCTCGCCGGATTTGTGATTGCCCGGCGGCGCGCCAAAACGAGCGCCGCAAGCGATTCGCGCGTGGAGTTTATTCTGGCCGGCCGGCGGCTGACGCTGCCGTTGTTTGTCATGACGCTGGTGGCGACCTTCTACGGCGCGATCCTCGGCGTGGGCGAGTTCATTTACTCCGGCGGCGTTGTGGCATGGATATGTTTCATGCTGCCATACTACATCAGCTCCTTTCTGTTTGCGCTTTTCCTGGCGCGGCGCGTGCGCAGCTCCGAACACGTCACGATTCCCGAGCAGATCGGCGCGTCGTTGGGGCGCGGCCCCGCGCGCGTGGCGGCATTTCTCGTGTTGATTATCACCATTCCGGCCAGTTATCTGCTGACGGTCGGCGTGCTGGTGGAACTGGTAACCGGCTGGGAGCGCTGGCTCTGCGTGGTGCTGGCCGCGATTTTCTCGCTCAGTTATCTGCTCGTCGGCGGGCTGCGCGGCGGCGTCTACACCGATGTGCTGCAGTTTCTGATGATGTACCTCGGTTTTGGTCTGTTGCTCTGGTTTACCGTCGATTTCTACGGCCCACCGGCTAAAATGCTGATCGACCTGCCGGCTTCGCACCTCGATCCCACCGGCGGATTCTCCTGGCAGTACCTGCTTGTCTGGTACATGCTGGCCCTGTTTACCTTTGTCGACCCGACATTTCATCAGCGTTGCGCCGCGGCAAAAGACGCCCGCACGGCGCGCAACGGCATCTTTGTCTCGATGGGTTTCTGGGTCTTGTTCGACACGCTCGTGCTGCTCTGCGGCCTCTATGCGCGCGCCTACATCGTCACCGACGACCCGCTGGCTTCGCTGCCTTTGCTGGGCGACGCGGTGCTGCCCTCGGTCGTCAAGGGGCTCTTTGTGGTTGGTCTGCTTTCGACCGTTATGTCGACCCTGGACAGCCTCGGATTCATCAGCGGCGTGACGATAGGCAACGATCTTCTGCGTCCGTTGCGCGCTCAAAATTCGGATGCGGACGCCACGCGCCTGAGCCGCATCGGCATCGTGATTGCCGCATTCTTTGCCGTTGTATTGGCGCTGATGGGCGAATCGGTTGTAAGTTTGCTGTATCTGACCGCTTCGGTCGCAATTCCCGGCCTGCTGTTTCCGCTCCTGCTGAGTTTCAGTTCGCGCTGGACGCTCAGACCGGGCATTTCCGCGCCGTTGATGCTGACGGCTTCCGGCGTCTCGCTGGCCTGGATTGTTCTGACGCGCCTGGCGGCCGACGCGCTGCCGGATTGGCTGGCGGCGACCGAACCGATGTATCCGGGGCTGCTGACCGCGCTGCTGTTTCTGGCGGCGGGACTGGTGCGCCGCCCGCACGTTTTACCGCAAGGACGCTGATGCAACTGACCGTATCCAACATTATCAGTTTTGTTCGCCTGCTGCTCGTGGCTCCGATGGCCTGGGCGCTCTGGACCGATCGCTCGTACACCGCCGTCGGCATCGGCGTGCTGGCGTATCTGAGCGACATTCTGGACGGTTACGTGGCTCGCAAACGCGGCGAAATCAGCGAGCTGGGCAAAGTCATCGACCCGCTGGCCGACAAAATATTCGTCGGCGCGGCTGTGGTCGTGCTGCTGCTGAAGGGCAGTCTGGCCTGGTGGTTTGCCGGCGCCATTCTCGCGCGCGATCTGCTGATCCTCATTGCGGGTATTGTCGTCAGCCGCCGCATGCAACGCGTTCCGCCGTCCAACTACACCGGTAAGGCGGCCGTGGTGGCCATCGGCATCAGCCTGCTTCTGACAGTTTTTTCCGTTGCGCCCTGGCTTGAACTGGCTTCGCAATTGCTCGCCATTTTTCTCATGGTTGCCTCGCTCGGCGTCTATGGGTCGCGGATGGTTCAGCAAATGCGGCTAAAATCGCCCTCGCTTTGATCGGCGGAAACAATGCCTCACGGAGTTCGTCTGTGCTCCTTTCACATTCGTGAGCACCGTCTCGCTTCATTTCTTTCTGTTGTGGAGTTATCGCATGGGTTTATTCGATAAAATCAAGAAAAAGGTCTCGTCCGTTGCCGAAAGCGCCAAAAACGTCGCCGAAGGCGCTAAAAAAGCGCTCAAACTCGATCGTCTGAAAGAGGGTCTGGCCAAAACGCGTACCGGCCTGGCCAACAAACTTTCGCGCGTGCTAGGCGCCGGCCGCAAGATCGATGAGAACCTGCTCGAGGAAATCGAAGAAATCCTGATCACGGCCGATATCGGCGTGACCACCACGACCGAAATTATCGACAACGTGCGCCGCAAAGTGCGCAAGGAACACATTCAGGACGCCGTTAAACTCTACGAAATCATCAAAGATGAAATCTCCGAAATCCTCGTAAAATCGCCGTCCAGCGAACTCGACCGCACCTTCAGCGTGCCGCCCGAGGGACGTCCGCACGTCATCATGGTCGTCGGCGTCAACGGCGTCGGCAAAACCACGAGCATCGGCAAGCTGGCGCACAACTACCGCGAAGGCGGTAAAAAAGTCGTTATCGGCGCGGCCGACACCTACCGCGCCGCCGCAAACGAGCAGCTGGATGTCTGGGCGCAGCGCGCCGGCGTTGACATCGTCAAACAGCATCAGGGTGCGGATCCCGCCGCCGTGGCCTACGACACCGTGCAGGCCGCCCAATCGCGCGAGGCCGACGTGGTGATTATCGACACCGCCGGCCGCCTGCACAACAAAGTCGAGCTGATGAAAGAGCTTGAAAAAATCGGTCGCGTCATGAAAAAACTCAAAGAAAGCGCGCCGGACGAAGTGTTCCTCGTGCTCGACGCCACGACCGGCCAGAACGCCATCCAGCAGGCGCGCGAGTTCATGAAAGTGGTTCCGATCACCGGTCTGATCCTGACCAAACTCGACGGCACGGCCAAGGGCGGCGTTGTGATTGCCATCGCCAACGAGTTCAAAATCCCCGTGCGTTATATCGGCGTCGGCGAGCAGATTGCCGACCTGCAGCATTTCGATTCGCGCGCTTTTGCCGATGCCTTGTTCAACTCCGGGCAGGAGAGCGAGGACGCCGAAACCGACGAAGACATGGCCGGCGAGCTGGACGTGGAGCGTTGATCCGCGCCCGGCAGACAAAAAAATGACGACTTTTGACAGTGATGCTCCGCTGGCGCGTTTGCGGCCGGGAGTAGAGTGTTTTCCCTTGACCATCGGTGCGCTTGAGCAGGTGCTGGCCTACGATCACAGTGCATATGCCCTGCAACGCAGTCTTGTTCTTCCGGGCGCTTTCCGCCGTTTTGATCTGCTGAACGGCCGTCGCAGCGCCGCCGAATTGCAGGTTCAGGGGCACGGCACCGTTGCGGAAATCCTCAGCGCCGTCGAGCAACTCGACGCCAATTTTATGCTGGAAAATGCCGCCGCGCGGCAGCGCCGCAGCGAAGTTGAAGTCGCATTTAACGACAGCGCGGTCCGTCCCGCTTTTGCCGCCGGCACAGTTTATCCTTCCTCTTCCGCCGAACTCGAAACCTGGTTAACGGAACTGCTCGACGATCCGGCGGCCGCGGCCGTTAAACAATCGTCGTCCATCATCGTACCGCACATCGATCTGCGAATCGGCGCGGCCACTTATGCGCCGGCCTGGCGTTCGTTGCGCGAAGCCGATCCGGATCTGGTGCTTGTGGCGGGGACGGCGCACTACCACATGGACGACTATTTCATGCCCTCGTTCAAGGACTTCGAGACGCCGCTGGGCCGGCTGGAAACCGCGCGCGACCTGTGGGAGGAATTGGACGCGCGCCTGTCTTTTGATCTTTGCCGCCGGGAGCGCGCCCACCGCATTGAACACTCGATAGAATTTCACCTGCCGTTTATTCAACATGTGTTTAAGCGGCGCATGCCGCGCATTCTGCCGCTGCTGATCGGATCTTCACACGAGTGGGTTGCGCGCCGCGGCGTCCCGGCGGACAGCGCCAGGTTCAACGAGTTTATCGACGAGTTGCGCGCGCTGCTGGCGGAATCCGGACTCAAGGTCGCGTATGTGGCGAGCGTCGACTTTTCACATTTCGGCCGCAAGTTCGGCGACGAATTTGACGCGCACACGCGTTTCCCCGAAGTACGCGCCGCCGACGCTGCGCTAATAGACGCGATTACCGCGGCCGATGAACGCCGTTTCTTTGAACTCGTGGCCGACGTCGATGACAGATGGCGCATTTGTGGCCTCTCACCGATTTACAGTCTGATGCGTTTAATACGTCCCGCCTCCGCCGAGCTGCTGGACTACAAGGTCTGGGACGAGCGTGAGCGCGGCTCCGCCGTGAGTTATGCGGCTATGCGTCTGGAGTGAGAAGCCGCCGACGGCCCCGGCCCAAAGTCTGTTAACAGCCTCAGAGAATCAGAAATTTAAACCCGTTGATAAACAAAAGAAAAAAGCAAGCCATGCAGCGCAGGGCGAAGCGCTCAGTCAAATCAGCGCGAAGTGTTAAGTCGGTAGTGCGTTAACCAGCGCGCAAAAAGTCCCTTAAACAACAACGCTCCCGCCGGACTGTGCCGACGGGAGCGTTTGTCAATCTTAAACAAAAAATCCTGGATCAGTTGAACCACTCGAGGTGGTTGCGCGGGTCCCAGAATTCCATGTCGAACGCTTCGGCGACGGCCTGGTAGGCGACGTTGCCTTTGTACACGTTAAGTCCGGGGCGCAGGCTGTTGTCCTCAAAGAGGGCGCGCTCAAATCCCTTGTTGGCCAGGGCGGAGACGTAGGGCAAGGTTGCATTCGTCAGCGCGATGGTCGAAGTGTGCGGAACGGCGCCGGGCATGTTGGCCACGCCGTAGTGGACGATGCCGTCGATCGTGTAGATCGGGTCGTGGTGCGTCGTCGGACGGCTGGTTTCAACACATCCGCCCTGATCGACGGAGACGTCGACGATGACGGTGCCGGGGCGCATTTCCTTCAGCATCTCACGTGTGATAAGCCAGGGCGCTTTGGCGCCTTTGATCAGGACGCTGCCGATGATAAGGTCGGCTTTCCAGATATACTCGCGGATGGTGTAGCGGCTGGACATGACGGTATTGCAGTTGGCCGGCATGACGTCGTCCAGGTAGCGCAGGCGCGCCAGGTTGGTATCCAGGATGTGCACGTTGGCGCCGAAACCGCAGGCGATTTTAGCGGCCTGGGTGCCGACGATGCCGCCGCCGAGAACGACGACTTCAGCCGCGGGGGTGCCGGGCACGCCGCCCAGAAGGACACCGCGTCCGCCGTAGGTTTTTTCCAGATATTTGGCGCCTTCCTGCGTGGCCATACGACCGGCGATTTCGCTCATCGGCACGAGGAGGGGCAGGCTGCCGTTGGACAGTTCGACCGTCTCGTAGGCGATGGCGATGGACTTGGTGTCGACGATGGCCTGCGTGAGATCACGCGAAGCGGCGAAGTGGAAATAGGTAAAGAGGAGCTGGTCCTCGCGAATCAGATCCCACTCGGGGGTGATCGGCTCCTTGACTTTGACGATCATCTCGGCTTCGCCGTAGACTTTATTGGGCGAATCGGCGATGGTTGCTCCGGCGGCGATAAAATCGTCGTTGGAAAATCCCGAGCCGACGCCGGCATCTGTTTCGATCATGACGGTGTGGCCGTCGCGAACGAGTTGTTCGACGCCCGCGGGGACGATAGCTACGCGATGTTCATTCGGCTTGATTTCGCGGGGAACTCCAATTAACATACCTGTCATTCCTGAGGATTATGTTGAATATTCCACTGAGTTTTCGATCGGATTTGCCGTCTTGCGGCGCGAAGGCGATCGCAACCGTCCCTACGCCGTTTATAGCCCGGCAAATTACGGAAAATTTTGTGATGGCGATGAAAATGCGGTTGCGAGGGGGTGGGTGGCGGGTTCAGGTGTGAATTTGCGCCGTTCAGCGGCGCCGCGCTACCTGCCAAAGCCCTTACCTCCACGCGCCGCACCGCATGCCCGTCTGCCGAAAGTACCGTACCTTTGCCGTGCGCGGCAGGGAAATTTCGGAGCGAAACAGCTGTTATGCAGGCAACAATCATGTTTTATCGGACTCATCGTAAACGGGGTTTTCAACCAATCGTTCTGGCGGCGCTGTTTCTGTGCTGCCTGGCGCAGCCCGCATTTTCCGCTTGGCCACAGGACTCCGCAACGACGCGCAGCAAGCTGATCGACCTGCCCGATGCCGACACGGCGACCGCCATTCTCGGCGGGCATCTGCGGCTGACTTTGCCGCAGGGCGCTCTGCTGCAGCGTCGCGGCGACTTTGAGCCGGGCGCGCCGCTGTTCGACGACGCCCGGACCAACCTGCTGATTCCGGCGGGCGACGAGCGCCTCGTCATCAAATCCTTTGAAATTTTCCAGCAGTACCGTTCAGATTTTGAGCAGGAAGGACGCGCCTACCTGCGCGGCTACGGCGATCAACTCGCGGATATGATTATCCAACCCATGGGTCTGCCCGGCGGCCTGAAAGTCCTGGCGTTTCAGCCGAAAAACATCGTGATCAACCGCGTGGAAATATTCCTGATGGGCCTGCTCGTGGCGCACCCCGCCGACTCTTCCATCCAGGAAATTCGCTTCTACTGCAACCGGCCGGCCATTGCTTTTGCCCCCGATCTTGTGACGATCGTGCGGCGTATCTCAAACTCCCTGCGCGCCGGCCAAGGCAAGCTCAGTCCGGCGGGAACGAACATTGACCTCGTCTCGGGGCCGCGTCTGCAACTCACGCTCGACCAGCCCAGTTTTGTGACCAGTCAGGTCGGCAGTGATTTCAGTGTCGACCGCCTGGCCCTGCCCGCCCGGCTTGGCGCATTCCGCGGTAAACTGGGCATCTATCGCGGTGCGCGGCCGTCGTTCCAGCACGACGCGGCGGAAAACGCGCTCGACCATCGCGTGGAATCGGCGCAGATCCTTGGTGAGCCGCACGAATGGCGCTACTGGTCGCAGGCCGACGAAGACAACTCGCGCGCCTGGTTTGTCGAGACGATTGTGCCGCATCCGACGGAATCAGGTCAGTTTCTCCATATCTTTGCATCGGCGGCGACGCCGGAACTCCTCGATCAGCTGCGAATGCAGGCCGAGCGGATCCGCGTCGTAAACTGACGGCTTGCAGCATGGCCGTGCGCCCACAGCTTCCACACAAGAAGAGAACTCCGACGTGAACAAACTCCTACCGGCCGTCTCTCTCTGCTTTGCAACAGCCATTTTTTGTTTGGCATCGATTCTGATGTCGCCGATCCTCGCGGCACAGCCGGCGGGTTGGTTGTACGCAGATCGATTTGTCGTGCGCAACGGCGGCGGCGCACTCAGCGACTTTCAGGTGCGCCTCGTTTTTGATCACGCCGCTCTCGTCAATGCCGGTCGTTCTCAGCCCGACGGCGACGACCTGCGCTTCGGCGTCAGTTGCGACGGGCAGGAACTTTTACCCTATTACATCGAAAGCGGCCTGAACACGGCGACCTGTCTGGTGTGGCTGCGATTTCCGCAGCTGGCCGCGGGCGATACGCCGTTCCTGATGTTTTATGGCAATCCCGCAGCGGCGAGGGCTTCCGATCCCGACAGCGTGTTTCATCTCTACGACGATTTTGAAAAACTTGAAATCGACCCGGTCAAGTGGGAGCGCACCTTCGGTTCGCTCATAGTGAACGGGCGATTGCGACCCGTCAAGGAAAACGTCGATCGCGGCGGTGAAAACTACATCTACTCGACCGCCGACCTGAGTGCCCTCAACAACGTCGGCATCGTCGAAGCCGAAATCTCGTATCCGCTCGGCAGCGACGGCGGCAACCTGATTTTTTACGTCTCTGATCCCAATTCGCCGCGCCACTGCCTGCTGCAGCACGACAGCCGCCAGTTCGATGTCTTCGACTACGGCTACCGCAGCTCCTCTTTTGGTACGACCTTCGGAGTCGGCAACAACCTGGAGTGGGAGCCGGGCGAACCGGTCTACTATCGCGTCACGATTCTGTCAAATGCCGTCTCGCACTTTCGCCAGAGTCTGCTCGACGCCTCGCGCACGACGTCAGATGTCGGCTCTACTAATCTGCCGATTTCCAGCGGCTGGAACCACGTCGGTTTTTCCGCTTTTCAGACTGTCAACGGCGGGTTTGAGATTGAATACGTGCGCGTGCGCCGCTACGCCGATCCCGAGCCGGTGGCCGTCAGCGCCGCGGGCGGTGAGCCGCTGACTGTGGACGCCGGAACGGACCAGGCCATCTGCCCGGGCGAATCGGCCGTCCTCGACGCCGAGATTCGCGGCGGCGCGCCCGACTACGAGTTTACCTGGGATCCGGTCACGGGGCTCGACGACCCGACCTCGCTGACGCCGACGGCAACGCCTTCCGAAACAACGACTTACACGCTGCGCGCCACGGACGCGACCGACTGCTCGCAGACGGCAAGCGTTACGATAACGATCAACGAACTGCCGACCGCGCAGGCCGGCGACGATGCCGAACTCTGCGTCGGCCAGTCCCGACTCATAGGCGGGCCGGCTACGGGCGGCGCAGGCGGATATACCTATGCCTGGACGCCGGTTGACGATCTGGATGACCCGACGTTGGCGCAGCCGACGGCTTCGCCCGCCGCAACACGAGAGTACACCGTGACCGTCACCGATGCCGCCGGCTGTACAGCTGAGGACAAAATTTTGCTGACCGTGCTGCCGCCGACGGATGTGACGGCCGACCTGAGCGAGATCGACTTCGGAACGCTCGATGCCTGCCAATCCAGCGGTACGGTCGAGCTGACGCTGACGAACAATGGAACGACCGCCGTTGAGCTGACCTCCGTTTCCGTTGTCGAGGGCATCGATACGCCCGGCCTCGCCCTGCCGCTGGCACTTGCGCCGGGGGAGTCGAGAACAATCACTATTCGTTGGACCGCTCCACGCTCGGCAACGCTGGCAGAAGGACTTTCACTGGGATTCTCGCCCTGCGACTTCGGGATTTTCCTGGAAATGAGCGGCCGCAAACTCGAAGCTCTGCTGGAAGTCAGCGAGTCGCTGCTCGAATTTGGTCGCGTGCCGCAGTGCGTGCCTGAAACTGTTGAGCGCAGTTTTACGCTGCGCAACACCGGTGCGGATGCGCTCAATATTGACGAACTGCGCGTCAGCGCCAACTGGCAGGTCGTGGAACCCGCCGCTCTGCCCCTTGAGCTTGCCGGCGGCGCGGAGCAGCTGGTGCGCGTGCAGCTCAACGCCGGTCCCGCCATGCTCGTCAGGGAGCCGCTGAACGTTCATTACAGCTCGGCCGACTGTGACGATTCGCTCGAAGTCAGGCTGGACGCCGAACGCGTGGATCCGCGCGGGGGCGTCAGCCGCTCTGACATCACCCTGGATCCGCTTACCAACTGCGTCACCTTTGTCGACACGAGTTTTGTCATTACCAATACCGGATCTTTTGACCTCGAGATCAGCCGCATGGACGTCGACAATCACGGCGTGATTCTCGGCAGCGACGCTCAGCGCCTCGCGCCGGGCGAATCGACCGTCATTCACGTGCGCTTCCGCCCGACCCAGCCCGGCGACGTCAAGGCGGAATATGTCGTTGAACTCGGACCCTGCGGCCTGATCCTGCAATTCGACATTTTTGGACGCTTGGAAAGCAGCACCGTCACCCTGCCCGACGAAGTCGATTTCGGCGAGCTGTTGCTCTGTCCCGACGGTTTCGCGCAGGCTGAGCAAACGCTCAGGCTGGAAGTCCAGGGCGAGGCCGAGGTGGAAGTCATTAATCTCGACGGCCCAGCCGCGCCGTTTTTGAGCACTCTGCAGACGGGTGACCGCGCCGACAGCGACAACGCCCTTGAGTTTGACGTCTCAATCGACAGTGATCAGCCCGGCGACTTTGAGCAGACTATGACCCTGGGTCTCGATTTCTGCGACATCGAACGCACGGTGACGCTGCGCGCCACGGTGCGCCAGGTCAGTCTGACAGGCCCGGCCCTGCTGGACTTTGGACTGGTCGTCAACCCCGCGCCGCAAACGCGCACACTTGAGTATCGCAACGACGGCGACGTGAACGTGACCATCGACGCACTGCCGGTGCTTCCGCAGCCCTTTGCCGTCGTGAGCGGCACGCCCGCGCCGCCGCTTGTCCTCGCGCCGGGTGAATCGATTGAACTGGAGATTCGCTACACGCCCGAAGCCGGTGTGCACGATGAAAACACACTGCTCTCCGCGGAGCCCTGCGGCATGCAGCTTCCGCTGCAGGTGCTCGCCGAATCGCCGCTGGAACCGCGCGTCACGCTGCGCGTCGCCGGCCCCCTGAGCGGCGACCCCGGCCAGGTGTTGCGCGGGCTGGTGGTGATCGACAAGGGTGAGAACCTGGACCAGTTGACCGATCCACGCGTCAGTATGAAGCTGCGTTTCAACAAAAATCTCCTGCGCGAAGCGGACGGAGCGGCGATGCAGCTCGATCCGACCGACAATTCGCGCTACCTGCTCGACTACCAGGCCGTCTACGATCCGGCCACAAACACACTCACACCGCCGCAGGCGGACGGTGCGCCCCTGCAGGCCTTGTTGGGCGACAGCGTGTGCAGCGCCGTCGAAATCGTTGATGTGGCCTGGGTGGACCAGCGCGTCATCACCGAAACCGTGCCGACCGAGTTCTGCCTGACGGGTTTGTGTGAAGCCGGCGGGACCCGCCTCGTGCACTCAAACGGCGCACTGGGAATCACCATCGCGCCGGGGCCTGTTGTCGAATATGAATTGATAGAATCGGGCTTCAACCGCATTCTGCTGGCCGATCTGCTCGGGCGCACGACGCTTCTGGCCGAAGGAGACTTCGTCGCCGGTCGTTACCGACTCGAACTGTCAGGCCTGCCGCTACCGCCCGGCCGCTACTTTGTCGTGCTGGAGACGCCCACGGCCGTGCTGAGCGAATCGCTGGAGGTGACGCCTTGAACCGATTCACTCCTCGTCTGATTGCTCTTGTTGGTTTGCTGATCTGTTGCTGTGTCTCGTCTCTGCGCGCCGATAGTTTGAGCGTGGCGCGTTACGGCCTGTTTGCCGGCGGCAACGTCAATATGCATTCGGCCGGCTTCGCCGCACTGCCCGGAGTGGCCAACTGCTGCCCCGAGTTTCAGTCGGGCGGCGGCGGCGGTTTTGCCGCCGGACTGGTGTATGAATTTCCCTTTCTGGATGCATTTGAGTTGAGCGCTCGCGCCGGCCTTTCCACCCGCGGCGCCAGACTGACGGAAGAAGAGGCTGTGCTGCTCGGCATCGATGGTCAGTCCTACAACGGCCTCGTTGAACACAGCATCGACGCCGGATTTACGGTGCTGGCGATCGAGCCGCTGGCGGTGCTGCCGCTGGGCGGTGGTTTTGACGCGCTCGCCGGATTTGATCTTGGCCTGGTGCTGTCCAACAATTTTGAGCAGCAGGAACAACTGTTGCAGCCCTCCAATCGCGGCGTCTTCGACAACGGCAGCCGCGTGCGCAATCAGGCCGCAGGTGACATTCCGGACGCCGCAGGTCTGCTTATGGGTCTCGACGTCGGCCTGCGTTATCGCGTTCCGCTGGACGAAGCCGGCAGCTGGACGGCAGCGCCGGAGGCGCTCTTCAGCTATGGCCTGACGCCGCTGGTGAGCGGCCTGGACTGGAACGTGAACACTCTGCGTCTGGGCGTGGCTGTCCTGTATCGTCCGTCCCGCAGCGAGTCCGTCATGCCGCCGCCGCCCGTACAGCCCAGGCCGTCGCAACCGATTGCCGCCAAACCGCCCGCGCCCGAACCCGACCTTCCGCCGGTGCTGGACGCCTCTCTGAGGGCGCGCGCCGTCGGCTCGTATGGCGCAATGAGCGACACACTGCACGTGCGCGTCGATGAGATTTCGACGACGGTGGGGCAGCCCCTGCTGCCGTTTGTGTTTTTTGACGACGGTTCGTCCACTTTGCCCATGCGCTACGAGCGCCTGAACCGCAGTGAGACCGATGATTTTTCCGAGGACAGCCTTTATCGGCTGACAGCACTGCAACGCTATCGGCACGTGCTCAACATCATCGGCAAGCGTCTGCGCGACAAACCGACGGCTACAATCGAGATTCGCGGCTACAACGCCGATCGCGGCGCAGAAAAGAATGGCCGCGCCCTGAGCCGCGGCCGCGCCGAAGCCGTGCGCGAATACCTCTGGGATACCTGGAATATCGAACCGCGCCGCATGAAGGTCGGCGCGGGAACGCTGCCGCCCGACTTCTCCAATCCGGATCACGTCGACGGACAGGCGGAAAACCGCCGCGTTGAAATCACTTCGAACGACTGGGATGTTCTCGGGCCGCTCATGCTCGAAGAATTCGATCGCTCAGTCACGCCGGCCTCCATGGCGCTCTATCCCCAGATCGAAGCCGAAGCCGGCGTCGACAGCTACGAAATGATGGTATACGACGGCGATCGGATTATCCGCCGCGTCGGCGACGTCGGCGTCGTGCAGGATTCCGTGCTGGTCGACCTGCCCGACAGTCTGTTCTACACCGGCCGTCCCGACCTGCGCTACGAGATGGCCGTGGCCGACAAAACCGGTCAGAGTTTTCTGACACCGGTCGGCAGCATGCCGGTAGCAACGGAGTTCAACCGCTCGCAGCTGTTTGAAGGCGGCGTGGAGGTCGGTCTGGAGCGCTACAGCCTCGTGGTGTTTCCCTTCAATCGCGCCACGCTCAATGCCGCCAACCTCGACATGATCGAGTTTGTGCGGGATCGCCTGACGCCGGAGTCCAGAGTCATCGTGCGCGGTTATTCCGACCGCATGGGAGAGGCCGACTACAACGAAGAGCTGTCCTTCCGTCGCGCCGACGCCGTGGCGCACGCTCTTGGCGCCGGCGACGCCGTGGTGCAGGGAATCGGCGAGAGCGTTCTGCTGCACGACAACAGTCTGCCCGAAGGCCGCCTGTACAGCCGTTCGGTTGTGGTGCTGGTAAAATCACCGAAACACTGACGGCTTCCTGCACGCTGACAAACAAAAGAAAAAAGCCGCCGAAACGACAGTGAGGCAAGGCGTCAAGGGAAAGATTGCGCGCGCTGCCCCTGCGGCCGAATCGTCGCGATCTATGAGAAGAGCAAAGCCTGCGATATATTTGCCGGTGGAATGCCGGTCCGGCGCTGCGATTCCATCCAATGCCGGCGGCCGGCGCTTTGGCGCTGCCGGTCACATCGAAGCGGGCGGCAATCGTCATCTCCACACGAACAAAACGGCGCGGGAGCGGACATGAAACTTCTCTGGAAAATTGTGATCGGTGCGGTCTCCGTGCTGCTGGTGCTTTACATTATCAGCTTCTTTTTGCCCTCGGAGTTTCACATCGAGCGGCGCATGCAGTTCAGCGCCGACGCGCCGACGGTTTTTAACAAGGTCGTCGACCTGCAACAATGGCCGCGCTGGTGTCCGTTTGATCTGCAGGACAGCACTGTTGAAACCTCGTTTTCGGCCGACAGCCGTGGCGCCGGCGCCTGGGTGCGTTGGACGGATACGCGCCGCAGCGACGGTCGCATTACTATCGTGTCGTTGGCCGAAAACAAATCGATCGATCTGGCGATCGAATTCGGCGCGGTTGAACCCGAAACCGGCCCCGTTAACTCGACCTTCAGCTTTGCTTCCGGTTCCAACGGCAGCATGGTTGTCTGGAGTTTCTGGGGTGAAGTCAACGGCCCCGTTGAACGTTATCTTGGACTGTTTATCGACAGTCAGCTGGGCGCGCGTTTTGAACAAAGCCTCGCCGACCTGCAGGATCAGCTGGAATCTCCCTGAACGACGCCCGTTTAACCCACTTAATCACTATGATGCAACACACGGCTCTTCGCGGCGGCGCTCCGCACAGGTTTATTAAACAAGGGTGGCGGTCTCTGCTGCTCCTGAGCGCAACTCTGATTTGTTTAATCGTTGCCGATCTCTCCGCACAAGGCCAGGCATCCACGCCGCAGGACCGCTCCACGCCGCTGGGCATCGGGATGGAAGGCTACGACTACCCCTATCAGCTCCGCTACTTCGACCTGGTGATAGAGGGCAAGCAGGTTCGCATGGCCTACGGCGATATTAAACCTGCGGCCAATTCAAACGGGCAGTCCGTTCTGTTGCTGCACGGTCGCGACTTCTACGGCGCGTACTGGGACAACACAATTCGCTTTTTAACAAAAAGCGGCTATCGCGTCATCGTGCCCGATCAGATCGGCTTCGGCAAATCGACCAAACCAAATATTCACTATTCATTTCAACGGCTGGCGTACAACACAAAACTGCTGTTGGACGAACTGGGAATTGAATACTGCGCGGTTATCGGTCACTCGATGGGCGGCATGCTGGCCACGCGTTTTGCGCTGATGTACCCGAGCACGACCACGCGTTTAATACTGGAAAATCCGCTCGGGCTGGAGGATTACCGCACGCACGTGCCCTACCGCACGATTGAAGAGTGGTATCAATACGTCCTCAGCTGGACCGAGCGCAGTATCCGCGCCGTGCACGAAAGTTATTTTGTTAACTGGAATGAAAAGTATTCAGAGTACGCCTACGCGCAGCTCCGCTGGAGTTTAAGCGCCGACTATCCGCGGATGGCCTGGGTGACGGCTTTAACATTTGACATGATTTACACGCAGCCGGTCTGCCACGAATTTGCGAATCTTCAGGTGCCCACCCTGGTGTATTGCGGCGCGGAGGATCGCACGTTTCTGGGCCGCGATTTTGTGCCGGACAGCACAGCCGCCAAGCTGGGCGAGATTCCGCGGCTGGCCGGACGCGCGGTCGACAGTATTCCCGACGGCGAACTGCGTTTGTTAAAAGGGGCCGGCCACATTCCGCACCTGGAAGCGCCGACGCAATTTCACATTGAGCTGTTGACCTTCCTGAAATAGGACTTGTTTTTTTACCCTTCGACAGCCTGGAACAATCTTTTGATTGTGCGCTGATTTTCTGAACACTTCGCCGTCTGCACCTGCGGTTTGCGGCTTGTTTTTCCCTTCTGTTAACCGCGCAGTCTCAAGCTGAAAGTCGCCGAGTCTGTTTAAAACCCTCCACGCCCGGCGCCGGAAGTATGCGCCGGGTTGTAAATTACAGGTCCGTTTTCAGTTTAATGTGACGGCGTCCGAATTTTAACGGCGCCGCGGCATCGGCGTGCCGCGCCGCTGCCCGCCGAAGGGTGAGTTAAACGGCGAGTTGAAGGACGAATAGCCGGGCTGCTGCTGTTGCCGCGTCTGCTCCTCGCGCAGGGACGCCACCGGATCGCGATCGGGAATAATGCGCCGCACCACGTCGGAAACACCGCGATTGCGGAACTGCGCATTGTCGGCCAGGATCAGACCTTTGTGGGACACCAGCAGGAAGTTCGGATAAACACCGATGTTGAACAGGTTTTCAATCGCCTGCGCGCTGCCGCGCTTAACAAAAGCGTGTGCCCAGGGCATCGGGTGCAGGTTGTTGCGTATCTCGCGCACTTCCTCGCGCGAATCGCCCACCGCCACGGAGATGATCATCAGCGAGTCGCCGCCGACAATGCGATACACGTCGCTCACCGCGGAGATGCTGCGCTGGGAGCTGTGCTGGTCTGGTTGCCAGAAGTGAAAAAGAACATAGGGCGTGTGGACTGTGTCGACCGACATCGTGCGCGTGCTGTCGTCCAGCGTCGGCAATGCAAATATCGGGGCATTCGCGCGCGGCGATATTTTGCGATCTGGATTGACGTCGCGCGCAAGCAGCAGCCAGCGCGAGTCGCTGTATTTCTGCAGCAGATCCTGGTAGAGATCGCGCGCCTGCTCGCGCGAGATGCGCACCGGGCCCGGCTCCGTGCTGTCGCTCAGTTTGGGGAAAAGGTTGGCATAGGTCAGCATGCTGAAAATGCTGCGTGCACGCACGTCGGCTACGGGGTGCTCGGCGGCCAGCCGGCGCAGAAAGTTCCAGCCGCCCGCGTCGCCGTCGCTCAGCTGCATCAGGCGCGGGATGACTTCCAGCAGTTCGCTGCGTCCGTCGATGGTCCACACAGGCGAAGTCGGGCCCAGGTCTGACATGGCGCTCAGGGCCTGACCGGCGTCGACATGGTGTGCAAAAATGGCGGCGTGCAGGAATGCATAGCGTTTCAGGTCCGTCGCCGTTGCGCCGTCCGTCGCGCCGATGGCCTGGAACATCTGGTTCAGGTCGAGGGCCGGCTGCGGCCGCTCGTCCAGCACCCCGGCGATCAGCTGCTGCCGGGCCGCCAGGTAGAAGTCGTCTTCCAGATTGCCCATGGCCATGAGCTCAAATGCCAGCGTCCGTGACGCATCGTCCGACAGTGTATGTTCGCCCATGCAGTCGCCCGCCGGCAGTGCAGACGCGTCAAAGCTGATGCGCGCCGCGCCGCTCTGCGCGTCAACCACGGAGTAGTAGTCGCCTGCGCCGTCGTATTCCAGTTTGCTGTGTTCCGTGCCGTTGATGCTGCGATCCGGCACGACGCCGATCAACTGATAGCGCTGTTGTCCGGAACCGCCCGGAATCTCGCCGCTCCATTTACCGTCGCCCGCGGCCTGCATAGGCGCGGCGCTCTCCCAGTCCCAGTTGTTGAAATCACCGATAAGAGCCGGCTGCATTCCGCCCTGCATCGATTGATAGGGTCGCAGGTTGACGTCCAGAGCAACCGTGTCGCGATCGCGCAGCAGAATCGGATATATCCGCGTGCGTTCGTAGGAAGGCGCCGTAAAGTCCAGGCACACTACGCCGATGTGATCGATTTCCAGGACAAAGGGTTTGCCCGGCTCCAGGTTGTAGCTGCGCATGATGGAGTCGCCGGCGTCAAGCGTTGGAATGACGACGTGCATCTGCAGCCGCTCCGGCGCTTCCGGTGTACAGACGCCCGCCGTGCCCGCTATCCATGCGCTCTGCCGCGCAATATTCGCTTCCGCTGCGGGTGCGTCGCCGCCGTCGCCGGTATCACAAGAAATGACAAAAAGGGTCAGCGCCGCCAGCGCCGCCCCGGAAACTAACCACCTGGATACAATCATGATGTCGCTGTTTGATTTTCTGAACTCGGAGAACAACAGGACGCATGGAACACACGTACCGCCGCGAATATACAGCACGCGGCAAAATTCGCGGCTTTTGTGGTTTCTGTATCTGTGTTCGCCGTTCGCTCCGCTGGGTTATTTTGTTACGTTTTGGTAACGAAAATCCGATTCGGAAATATTTCCGGATCAGGGAAGTTGATTTTTACCAAAATGTAATTTTGATCAGTTGCTCCTACGGCGGATTTTCTTATTTTGGCCGCGGTGATTCTATGAATTTCGGCAGGCGTAATTTCCCCGGGTAAAACAGTCGTGTCCGGGTTGAAAAACAACCGCACAGACATCTGAAAACAGCGATCGGAAAACGTGAAGTGCGGTTTGGGCTGGAAATATGTCGAGTGGGCAAGGCGCAGAAAAAACAACGTTGATTGTACCAGGACAAAAGTCGACCGCAGCATCGACGGCGGGCGCGACGCCGGAACTGCCGGTTGTGCGCAGCGGCTATTGACAGTTGCGTGTGCGTGATCACGATTTGGTATTCGGTATATGAAACTTCATGCTGTTCCACTGCGGAATGGCATTGAGTCAGTTCCGAATGAGGATAGAAAAAAATGCTGGCAATACACATTCAAGCGCTCTGTGCCATGCCTGCGGCGTGGCGCGATGCGTTGGCAAGTGCCTTAAAGACGCTGGATTCTTCCATCCGCTTGCGCAGCGCGGAGTCTCCTTCAGAATTGAACGCAGTTATCCAAAGCGGCGATGTGGCCGTGATTGTCGCCGAGCCGGACCGGATCAGCGATGAGCTGCGTGAACGCGTTCTCGGTCCCGATTGCGCGCCGGATGCACCCGAAGTCTTTGTGGCCGTCACGGAAAACGATCCGCAGCTCGCCCGTTTCGAGGCGATGTTTCGTCCGCCGTTCCGCCTGGTGGAAGTGGGCAGCGATGCGGCCGCCTGGCGCAATCTGGCGCGTCAGATGGTCGGCGCGGTACAGCTTCAGGTGGAACGCCGCCGCAATTCCGCCGCCCTGCGCCACAGCGAACAACAGATCGGCGACCTGGAAGAGTACGCCCACACCGTGGCGCACAACCTGAAAGCTCCGCTCAACGGAATTATCGGCATCGCCCGCATCATGCAGGAGGAAGGCCCGGATCTGTCCATGGCCGAATCGCGCCGCTACCTGGACTCCATCGTGCGCGGCGGCCGCAAACTGGATCGCGTGATAGAGGAAATCCTCTTGCTGGCCACGATGGAACGGCAGGCTCCGCCGCGTATGGTGCTGGATATGAGCGCCATTGTGGCAGAGGCGCTGCAAACGCTGGAGCACCAGATAAAAGTCTCGGGCGCAATCATCTCGCGTCCGCAGACCTGGCCGACAGCGGTCGGTTACGCCCCCTGGGTGGAAGAAGTCTGGATCAACTACCTGGCCAACGCCATCAGTTACGGCGGGGTGCCGCCCCTTATCCAGATGGGCGCAGAGAATTGCGAGGACGGCATGGTGCGTTTCTGGGTCTCCGACAACGGCCGCGGATTTGACCAGCAGGACGGTGAGAATCTCTTCGAGTCCGGTACGCGCATCGCCAGGCCGAACACCAAAGGCCATGGTCTGGGTCTTTCGATCGTCAAAAAAATCGTGCAAAAACTGGACGGCAGCGTGCGCGCGCAATCCTGCGTGCGGCCCGGCGAAGGTGCGCTTTTCAGTTTTACGCTGCCCGCGGCGCAGCGGCGCGAACACTACTTCTACAAGTACGCTGCGGAATTGCGGGATGCCGCCGAACTGCGGCACGCCGCCGCGGTTCGCGCCCAACAGAACGAGGATCCGGGGACCTGATGAGAGCTGTCGCCGAGAACACAAGAAGGCCCCTGCGTGCCCTGGTGATGGATGACGGCGAAGCCGACCGCACCTACCTCCGCGCACTGCTCCACAAAAAATTCGGCGTGACGGTCACCGAAGTTGGAAACGGCCTGGAAGGGCTGCAGGCCATTGAAGCCGAGATGCCCGACTTTGTGGTGCTGGACGTCAACATGCCCGTGTTAAGCGGCAGCGAGGTGCTGGAAGCCATCCGCCAGTGCCCGCACTACTCACACCTGCCCGTCATTGTGCTCACCGCCGCCAAATCCAAACGCATGTTTGAAGAGCTGATGACATTCGGCGTCTCCGACTACATCCTCAAGCCGCTCGACTACGAGCTGGCCATGGCGCGCTTCAGCCAGCTGATCGAGCAGGTGCGCAATGCGCGCGGAATGCCGCGGTCCAATGCGCGTGTGGCCAATCGCAACAAAGTACTGGTCGCCAGCGAGGACGATCGTTTTCTGGACCTGTGCAGGGAAGTGCTGGACAAACGCTTCAGCGTGCTGACGGCGCAGAGCGGCGCGGAAGGACTGGAGACGTTCCTGCAGGAACACCCGCAAACGGTTCTCATCGGCGAAAATCTGCCGCTGCTTAACGAACACATGCTGGCGCAGAAAGTGCGCGACATTGCCGGGAAAAGCGTGCGCATTCTTCTGTTGGGCCGCAATGCCAACGGTAGCTATGACCGCAATTTGTTTAACGGTCGTCTGGTGCATACGACCAGTCCGGAAACACTCCTGGAGCGTTTTAACGCTCTCACCCTGGATGCCGATCCGGCCAAAGTCAAGACGGAGCGCGAACTGCGCCGGCGTCTGTCCGAAGAACTGCCGCAGGAAATGTTTAAAGCCGTGCAGCAGACTGTCGGCGTGATGGCCAAAACAGAGGTGCGCGTTGCCGCAATGGATTCCGCCCGGAACCTGCCGCTGGAACTGGAAGCGCGCGCCGAACTTACCGACAAAAAATCACATGTAAACGCAACGCTCTGCCTGATTACTTCGCGCAGCGACGCCAACAACCTGGCATCACGCGTCATGAACGGCGCACACCTTTCACTGAGTGAGTGCGATGAACTTTTCGGCAAATTGGTTCGAACGATCGGCGGTAAAATCTGTGCGACGTTTGAACAGGTCGGGCTGGTGATGGCCGAGGCTGATTCGGCTGTTAACACCATTAACAAAAGCCTGTCCGACTACGCGGCGGATACGATCATGGCGTTTCAGACGGACGCCGAAGCTACGGTTCTCATGGTGCTTGATGTCAAGGTAGGCGCTTGAACAACAGTGGTTTTCAATTGCGCGGCGCGTGATCGCTTTGAGCCCTTCGTTGCACTTCGGTCTCAGGCTCTGCTGACTTTTTTGTTCGTCACGCAGTTAAACATCGACGGGCTTCAAGTCTGCTTAACGCAAGTGCGTGGCACAGGCGCGCGGCCGTCCGGCCTGAATCTGCGAGGTTAACAAAAGAAAAAAAGCAAGCCGCCCGCTTGAACAAGCGGAGGCGAAGCGGTCCGGTGTTGACAAGTGCAATGCGAACGAATTATTGTTCTACCGTCATGCGGTCGGAGTGGACCTGCACCAGGCAGCCTTCCTGCTCAATCTGTTTAAGTTCGCGCAGAATGGAATTCCAGAGTTCTTCGTAGGGCAGAATCTCCAGCACACGTGGATCGCCCTGCGGATCGACAGCGGCCGTTTCGTTCAGTTTGTCCAGATAACGCTGAGTGCGCGCCTTGACGGCGCTGTAGTTGTATTCCTTGTTTTTCATGACGCGCAGCATGCGCAGGAATACTTCAGTGCGATAGTAGGGACGGTAACCGTCGTCGCGGCGCAGCTGACGGCTCATGTATTCCTGAATACAGCGAATGCGATTGTCGAGCGGTTCAAACTTGCGCTCGCGCAGCAGGTGCAGGATGTGCACAATCAGGATCGCGATGTTAATACCGCGTTTGTCCTGCTGGTAGTTGGGCACCTCGTTCAGGAAGCGGTGAATGTTAAACGAGCGACCGTAGATGGTAATGTGAGCGGGCAGTTGCGTCTTTTCGATCGGCCCTAGCACAAAGCGCAGATAGGCCTCAAAGATCTGCCAGATTTCAACGCGTTCGGCTACGTTGCGGAATTTTTCGCGGCTGACGACCAGGCGGAAAATCTCGGCGGCTTTGCCGTAGTTGCCGGCGTGCATGCACAGCAGGAAGTACATCAGCGCAAAGTTGAACCAGGACGGCATTTCGGCTGTCTGGTCCGGGAATCCTTCTTCGGCGTATTTGAAGCCCGTCTCGTAGTCGCGCATAAACATGGAACATTCCACGATTTTGCGGCAGGTGCGCGAACGGCGAATCTTATTGGCCAGGTGCGGGTTTTCGGCGAGGTATTGCAACATGCCGAAGTAGACTTCGCGGGCGTCTTTCCAGCGGCCGAGCAGTTGCAGCAGGAGCCCGCGCGTGGCGGCGGCGCCCATGACCAGCACGCGTGAGTTGTGTTCGGCGGCGTTTTCTTCGATGCGCCGGCATTCCTGTTCCAGTTCGAGCGCCAGTTCCGGGCGCGGTTCCGTTTTGTGCGCAAACTCCGCGCGGATGCGATTGCGCGTGTTGATGGCGTGGATCTCGTCCAGGCGGACGCGGGCCAGATTCAACGCGCGGCGCGCGTGATCGTTGGCTTTCCAGGCGGGGCCGTACATCGTGTGATAGTCGCGCAGCATTTCGTGACAGCGCAACTCAACATCGGTGGCCTGGTAGCGCACGGCTTTGGGCAGGACACGACGGATAACGAAATGATAGGCTTCATGTAATTGGAAGAACTGGAAGACTTCGGCGGCAAACAGTTCGCGTTTGGCCGAATAAATGTTTGTCAGATACTCTGAGTGGGCCGGCTGTTCAATGTTGAGGCAGAGAGTCGTTGAAATCAGCTGATTCATCAGCCGGTGTTTGGTGTTGGTATAGCGCTGGTCGGAGGCGTCCGCCTGGTACAAATCCTGCGCTGCGGCATCGTCATCGGCATAGTCACCGTTGACAAAACCCTTCAGCAGGCGCGTGTAGATTGCGTCGGACTTGAAGAAGTAGCGCAGAGCCGGGTGTTTCCGGCTGGATTTGGACCTGATAAACGCAAAGATTTCGCTGATGATTTTCATGTCTGTTCCGCCCCGGCTGCGATCGGTTCCGGATTGTCGTTGAACCCGCGCAAGATAACGTTATTAAATGACAAGCGGTATTGCAGCCAATATTTCCGGTATATTTTTCTGAAGGGGCAGTGTAGCTTCGTATCAAATACTTGTTCTCATTCCCTCATTCAATCAGGATAAACGCCATGACAGTCCTTCTGAGCATCCTTCTGTACCTGACCGTAATTGTCAGCCCGGGCGCATACTATCACGCCGAAATTGATGCTTTTGAACAACAATACGAGCCTGAAATCACGGCGATCCAGCAGGATCCCGATTTGACGGCTGACATACTTGAAACGTACGGTCCGCAAACCGAATCAATCATATTCCTTGATGACGAGGAAGCCGAAGATTAATCGACTCAAAAGAGTCGCGGCAGTGAATCTTCTGCTGTACCGGTAACTTTTCCAGGATCGGTAGATTGCTTAACTCGACCGGGTTGCCTGCGGTTTATCTGATCATTGGGAAAAAATTGGAACCCGGCGGACAAGATTTTGGCAGTGGAAATAAACCCAGCCGCCGAATTCACTGGGCTAAATATAGTTTGCGGCATGGTCTCTGCCAAATTCTGTCAAGCGCCTATCCGAGGAAATCGTACGAATTCAGGCCAATAAGAAAAGCAAGCCGCTTTTTTTCGATGATTTTAGGGACGCATCTCTGCCGATGCGTCTCAAAATCACTGTTTTGTGTGTAAAACTACACATCGCCGCCAAATTGTTAAGGATTCCCACCCCGCAGATTGTCGCCTCCGCCCCGCCGTAATTAATCAGCCGCTGAAATGTCAAAAATTCTGCGTATATCGCCGCCGTCAATTCCGCCTCAGGCACGACGCAGAGCCGTTGCGCCGCGCTTTCGGCCTGAGTTCTGCCCAGACCGGCCCTCCGCCGGAGATTGACTGTATCCGGAATGCGCCCAATGAAATCCCCGCCCGCCGCTGAAAGCGACGCCAATTCTCTCGCTGATGCGCTTGCCCGTCTGGACGACGGCGCCAGAAGAGTCGAACTGGACGGCGGCGGCCGCATACGCCTGGACCGCGCCATGCCCTTTGCAGTCTTGTACCGCGTACCGCCGGGCGTCGCCGATGCGGGCATGGAGCAGCTGCTTGCCGCCGAACCTCTCAGTATTGTGGCTCCCGCCGCCGCCCGCCATCACCGCGCGCTGCGAGGCGTCGTGGACCGGCTCGCAGCCGATATGTCGCGTCGCTTCGGCGCTTTCCTGTTGCTTGAAGTCTCAACCGGTGACTTTGAAGTGGAGGAATCGGCGATGCACCGCGAAATCAACTTCAGACTCAAACTCTCGCCGACGCGCATGCCCTTGCGATTTTCCGGTCGCTTCAAGAGCGAGATGGAGGCGGCGCGCATTCACCGGCGCGACGTGCGCGTGGAGATCGTCAAGACCGAGGCGACGCATCCGGCGGGCCTCAAGCCGCTGCTCGCCGCGCCGCGCGAGCAGGCACTGAACTGTTTTGTTCTCGGGCTGGAAATTCAGCCCGTATTTCGCGGCAAGGACGGCGTGCTGTACCCGCTGCTGCACCGGCAGATCAGGCGACGCCTGTCGAACGTCCTCAAAAAAGCTTTTTTTGAATTTTCGCATCGCGCAAGCACCTTCCGCCCGGAGGACCACCACGCATTGGGAAGGCGCACATCGGGACGCGTCGTCTGGAAGGTCGACGCCGAACTGGCTGCCGTCGAGGACAAGTTTGACTTTCTGCTGCAGGTGACGCCGGTCAATGCGCGCCAGGCATATGCCGCTTTTGTGCGCTCCAAGTGCTCCGTATCGCCGGAGCTGTACTACCGTCCGCTTCCGGCCGACCCGGACCTCTTGCGCCGCAGTCTGTTCAATATCCGGCTGGAGAACGTCGAGGATCCGACGATGGAGTTCCTGCTGCGCCAGAAGCGCAACGAACTCGACACGATGCTCTGGATGCTCGGCGAGCGCGGCACCAGTCAATTCCGCTACGGCAGCCTGAAAATATTCGGGCCGGTCAGGAACGATCTGCTGGACGTGGCGCGCGATCTGCTGGAGCGCATTCCGCCGGGAACACGTGAAGGCCGTCGCATTCGCTGGTTCGGCTGCGAGGCGTTTGCGGAGTCGGCGCGCGCCGAGGTCGAATACTATCGGCGTATCATGCCGTCCATCGACGCGCGCGTGGAAGTGCGCAGCGACGTCGTCGGCCTGCTGGTCTCGCGCGGGCGTCTGCTGATCGGACGCGACACGCGTGTGCCGTCGAACCGCGTCGAGGCGCTGCTGCAGCACGAAATCGGCACGCACATGTTGACCTGGTACAACGGCGCGGCGCAGCCGTTTCGCCAGTTGCGCCAGGGGCTTGCGGGTTATGAGGAACTGCAGGAAGGACTTGCGGTGCTGTCGGAGTTTCTGGTGGGCGGCCTGAGTCCGGCGCGTCTGCGCCTGCTGGCGGCGCGCGTCGTCGCCGTCGACGCAATGATCCGCGGTGCGGATTTTGTTGAAACATTTCGCCTGCTGAACGTCGACTACGGTTTTGCGCGAGAGACGGCATTTACTGTCGTGCTGCGCGTTTTTCGTTCGGGCGGACTGACGAAAGATGCCGTTTACCTGCGGGGTCTCCACGGCCTGCTGAAATATTTGGGTGAAGGCGGTGAGATCGAATCACTTTTTATCGGTAAAATTGCAGCGAAACATCTGGCCTTGACAACTGAACTGCTCTCCCGCGGCATCCTGCGCCCCGCACCGCTCGAACCCCGTTACCTGCGCAATCCGCAAACGGCTAAACGGCTTGAAATGCTGGCGCGCGGCATGACTGTCGCGGATCTGATCACGCGGAGGAATCAATGAAACTCGGGATTGTCGTCAACGATGTCCTGACGGAAAAGGCGGGCTACACGACGAATCGCATTGCGATGGCGGCAGTAAACAGGAAACACGAGACCTGGGTTATGGGCGTGCACGACATGGCCTACGATCCTGACGGCACCGTCAGTGCACACGCCGTGCACATTCCCGCCAAACGCTATAAATCCAGCGAGTCCTACCTGCGCGACCTGCAGAGCCCGCGCTCCCCGCGCGAACGCATCTGCATGCGCGACCTCGACATTCTGCTGCTGCGCAACAATCCAGCCGACGACGCCTTTTCGCGTCCCTGGGCGCAGAACGCCGGCATCAACCTGGGCCGCATGGCCATGCGCTCGGGCGTCGTGGTGCTCAACGACCCCAATGGACTGGCCGCCGCCGCCAATAAACTCTACCTGGAATATTTTCCGGAAGAAGTGCGCCCGCGCACGCTGGTAACGCGCAACCGCGACGACATCCGCGCCTTTGCCCGCGAGCAGAACGGCACCATCGTGCTCAAACCGCTGCAGGGCTCCGGCGGGCAGAACGTTTTCCTGGTGCGTCCCAGCGACATGCCGAACCTGAATCAGATGATCGACGCCGTGGTGCGCGACGGCTACGTGATTGCGCAGGAGTACCTGCCCGCGGCGGAAAAAGGGGATATGCGCCTCTTCCTGCTCAACGGCAATCCGATGCGCTACAAGGGCAAATACTGCGCCTTCCGCCGAGAGCGGGCGGGCGAGGACATGCGCTCCAACGTCCACGCGGGCGGCTCGATCGCCCAGGCGGTGGTCGACGACGCCATCCTGAAAATCGTCGAAATCGTCCGGCCCAAAATCGTGCAGGACGGCATGTTCCTCGTCGGTCTCGACATCGTCGGGGACAAATTGATGGAAATCAACGTATTTTCGCCCGGCGGCCTCGGCAGTGCGCAGAAGTTCGAGGGCGTCAACTTTTCGATCGCCGTCGTTCAGGCGCTGGAGCGCAAAGTCGAATACATGAAGTACTACCAACGCAACTTTGACAACAATGAAATGGCCACTCTCTGAACCGATCGAATCCACCTGTGTTTTGCACCTGTTCTCTGCACAAAGGACTCGTTTACTTCTGACTCTGCCGCTGCTGAGCATGATTTTTTTGTTTGTCACGGCGTGTGGAGAATCCGCGCCGCAGAGCAAAACCGGCGAGTCCCCGAACGCGGCTGCTCGCAGTTCGTCCTCGCGTCCTGAGCAAGCGCCGCCCCCGCCGCCGCCCCAGGCGATCGAAGTGGACGAACCCGCTTCCCGCGTCGTCAACTACGGCTATGAAGTCGTGCAGAGTTATTCCCACGATCCGCAGGCATACACGCAGGGCCTGCAGTTTATCGATGGCGAACTCTTTGAAAGTACCGGTCAGCACGGGCGCTCAAGCCTGCGGCGCGTGCTGCTCGAAAGCGGCAGTGTCGTGCAGAGCCGCGAACTGTCGATGCGCTACTTCGGCGAGGGTATGACCGTCGTCGGCGACCGCATATACATGATCACCTGGCAGTCCGGCACCGCCTTTGTGTTCGACCGCACCACATTTGAGCCGCTCGACACGCTGCACTATCGCGGCGAAGGCTGGGGGCTTACCTGGGACGGCACGGATCTCATCATGAGCAACGGCAGTTCCCGCATCGATTTCCGCGATCCCGAAGACTTCTCCGTCAAACGCAGCATCCAGGTTGTGTCCGAAGGCGAGCCGGTGCCCAACCTCAACGAGCTCGAGTTCATCGACGGCGAAATCTGGGCGAATATCTACCTGACCAATTCCATCGTGCGCATCAACCCGCTCAACGGCAACGTGACCGGTCTGATCAATCTGCACGACCTGCTCTCGCCGGCCGACAATGCGCTGGGCAGCGCCGAAGTACTCAACGGCATCGCCTGGGATGCGGAAGGCGAGCGCCTCTTCGTAACCGGGAAAAACTGGCCCAAACTGTTTCATATCCGCCTGACCAAACAGTAGTCGACGGCTGGTTCAAGAGAAGTTTTTGAGGAATCGAGCGATTCGTTTTGCAGCAGTGAGAAATTCCGGAGGCACGTGAACAAGTCGGATTTTATCGTCAGGCGCAGGGAGTATCGCCTGTTTGGCGTGATTCTGTTTCCCGCCGCCCTGTTGCTGGGCGTGCTGTATTATTCGCATACGCTCGAAGACGCGTTTATCACGTTTCGCTACGCGGAACACCTGGCCGACGGGTACGGCATGGGTGCGTGGAACATAGGCGGCGTTGCCGTCGAAGGGTATTCAACGCCGCTGTGGATGGGCTTGATGGCGCTCTGTTCCTCGCTGGGAATCAACATGCTGACGGCATCCAAAACCATTGGGATTGCCTCGCATGTTCTGCTGGTTCTCATGTTTCTCACCGCCGCGATGAAGCGCCGCCGAACCCTGGACGGCCCGGACTCGCCGCTGCAGATACACCGCGACGTGTTTATTCTGGCCGGCGCGATGTGCGCGTTTAACCTGCCGCTGGCCTGGTACGCGAGCAGCGGCATGGAGTCGCTTTCCTTCATTTGTTTGATCGCGCTGCTACTGCTTGGACCGCTCCTGATCGATTCGCGTAAACGCTTGCAGATTGTCGCGCCGGCGGCTGCGGTCCTGCTTGTGCTGTTGCGTCCCGAGGGCATTCTGTTTGCCGTTCTGATCAGCGCCGTGCACATGCTGCGCGCACGCGGCGAGGATGACATGTTTAGGGTCTGGCGCACGGCACTGCTGGGCGGCGTTGTGGCGTTTGCGGCGCTCCTGATCATGCGCCTGATCGTTTTTGGTGAACTGCTGCCGAATACGTACTACGCCAAGGCCGACGGCGGACTGCGCCACTGGATGCTCGGCGGCGTCTACATGTACCGCTGGCTGACATCGCACGTGCCGGTCGTTTTTGTGATTGCGGTCTGCGCGATGGGCGTCTACCTGAACACGCGCCGACAAACAAAAGATGGCAAAGTGGACGAGCGCAGTCTGTGGCGGCGTTTGCAGGGTTTTGAGTTTATCCTGTTCCTGCTTTTACTGCCGCTGCTCTACGTGGTTTATATCGTCAAGGTCGGCGGCGACGACTACTCGGCTTTTCCGCTGTGGCGACACATGCTGCACCTGCTTCCGTTCTGGGCGCTGACGTCGGCGGCCGGCATCTGCCTGATCATGCCGAAGCTGCGCTGGGGGCGCTACGCTCTGATGTTCATCCTCGTGGCGGCCATGAACGGCAAAAACCTGATGGTGCGCAACGCGCAGCTGCTGGATGAAACGCGCAAAGCTGTTCTGGAAGACGCGCATCTGCAGCACCGTCCGCCCAATCCTTTCTTCACATGGATACAATCGATGAGCGACGAGAACACGCTGATAGCGAGCAGTTTCGGCGGTGAGCTGCCATTTGTCGTCGACGCACGCCACATCGACGTGCTCGGGCTGAACGACCAGCACATCGCGCGCGAGGGAACGTTTGATCCCGCCGGCCCGGTCGATTCCAAAACGGACATGGATTACGTCGTGCGGCAGCGGCCCGATTTTATCGAAGGTTATATCTCGATGGCTGAATTGATGGACTGCGAGCCGCGCTCCGTGCTCTTTGACTACAGAACGCAGATGAGTCAGGGACTGATCGACAATCCGCTCTTCCGGCGCGAGTATCTGCTCGTGCTGAATGCGCCTTATGAAACAATGGACCGCGCCCTGTTTATTCGCCGCGATTTTTGGGAGCAGCATTCCGCCCGCGCGCAGATCAAAGTCCGCGAGCTGGAAGAGACATGTCTGTACGGAAGAGTGGAACAGTAAATGTCGCCGGCCGGTGTGGAGCCGCGCCGCTGTGATCAGAAAGCTTCCATGCCGGTGACGTAGGGGCCGCCGATGCCGTCGCTGCCGAAGCCAAAATCGATGCGGGCGTTCAGGCCCGATTCAGTCAGTTGATAACGCAGTCCCGCGCCCGCGGCCAGGTGCATCTGCCGCAGTTTGAAATCGCCTAATTCCGGCGCTACCTCGCCTGCAGACGCAAACAGCGCCGCGCCGAACTTGCCCCAGATATTGAAACGGAGTTCCGTCTGCAGCGAAAGCAGATGGCGGTCGCGATAGCGGCCTTTGAAATAACCGCGCAGCAGGTTTTTGCCGCCCAGCTGCGCCAGCTGAGTAAACGGCGCCTCGCCTGCCACGTCGCCGTAATTCACGCGGAAAGCAAAAACGGTGTTGTCATTCAGGCTGAAGTAGTGCCGCACGTCGACGTCCAGCGTGCGGTAGGAAAAGCTGGAGGCCAGGCCGTCTTCGTAAAAGATCATCCCGATTTTGTAGTAGACGCCTTCGGTCGGATAGAGGCTGTTGTCGCGGCTGTCCCAGGCGGTCGTCAGGCCGAAACCCAGGTCGACGTTGTCGTCGTTGCCGCGCACATTGCCGGAGGTCAGCTGACCCGCGGCCTCGGTTTCGAGCATGCGCGTTTTGGCATAACCCAGATGTAGCCCGACGCGCATGTGGCTCCAGACGCGTTTGTCGAACTCGGCCTCAAAGCGCATACGGCGATGCGTGTACAACTCTTCATCCGCATCGTTTGTGTTGTTGCCGATGCCGTAAAATTTATCCGTGCGTTTCTGAAATTCCAGCAGACCGTCCAGGCTGTACTCGTCGCCTTCAAAATACCAGCTTGGTTTTGTGAAAAACTGGAACTGATCTTCGGTCGAATAGGTCGCGCCGGCCACGACGTTGGAAAGTTTGCAGCTTGGGCCGGGCTGATGGATGAAGTGCGTCACGCCGCCGAACATGAATCCGGCTTCGGGGGAATAAGAGAGAACGGGCAGTGCGAGAATGTCGTTGCGTATCGTGTCGGCCGCCAGGGTGATCGGCGCACGCGGAATGGTGCGCTGCTGTGCCGTCAACGGACTTGCGGCGCAGAGGCCTGCCAGCGCGATGACGAGCAAAAATTTGCCTGGAAAGGATTTTGTCGGCGTGAGGACGGCAAAAGAAATACGCAATATGGATGCCCGGATGTTATTCATATGTGAGATTGCGTCCCTCCGCTTGCGACGCCGAATGAATAAGATACAATCTTTTCCGCGTCCGTACTGTAAAAGTGCCGTAAAACTGCGCCCGAGTGCCGTTCAACAGGAAAAAGCAACACGGCATCTGCGTTTTTGATGCTTGATTGCTGCCGTTCTGTTCCGTACAAAACTCCGATAAAAATGTTGGAGCGCCTTTTCCCGACCGCCTTCGGCCCGATTTGTCTCCTGAAAAGGCCATTTTTGTTTGGCCCCGCGTGCGATGTAAAGAACCTTTGAGCGGTCCCGCGCTGCGGAACACAGAACTTGAATGCAGTTGCCGCAGTTTTGATACAGTCGCCTGTCAATTTTTTTACAAATGCGTTTGTCGTCCGAGCCGGCAATTGGGACGGAGCGCCGCGCCCGGCGTATATTGCGGCGATCAAACTGCAGACTTACGAGTGATGAAAACCAATGACCAGCACTGAAAACGCCGAACGCTGGCGTCTCTACGACGACCTGGCGTGGCTGTGGCCCACGTTCGGCAGCGTGGAGGACTACCGCCGCGAAACCGAACAGCTCTGTGAATGGATGCGCGAACACGTTGATGGTGAAATCAAAAATGTGCTCGACCTGGGCTGCGGCGGCGGGAAAAACGCCTTTCATCTTTCACAGCTCGGCGCGATCAGCGGCGTGGACCTGAGCGAGCCGATGCTGGCCCAGGCCCGCGAACTGAATCCCGCCGGCGAGTTCCTGCAGGGCGACATGCGCAGCGTCGATCTGGGTCGTCGGTTTGACGCCGTTTTTGTCAACGACGCCTTGGTCTACATGCAGACGCGTGCGGACGTGCACGCCGTTCTGCACAACGCCTGGCGGCACCTGCGCCCTGGCGGCGTGATGGTGTTCATGGTGGAAATCAGCAGCGACAGTTTTGTGCAGCAGCGCACGCGCGTGACGCACACGCAACCGCGTCCCGGCTGCGACGTGACGATCGTCGAGCAGGACTGGCGTCGCAATAGTGACGCCGAGAGTTTTGAGCTGAGTTTTGTTTACATGATCCGCGAGGGCGGTGATCTGCGCGTGGAGAGCGACGTGCACACCTGGGGACTTTTCCCGCTGCGCTTCTGGCGCGGCTTGCCGAGCGAGCTCGGCTTTTCCGTCTACGAAAAAATCCTCGACGGCGACGACATCGCCATTCCGGCCTACGTTTGCGTCAAGCCGTCAAAATCCTGACGGCGCGTCAATTGTTGACGGCGATGCGCCGGCCGGCCGCCCACACTTCGTCGATGTGATTGACGCCGAAGTGGTAAATCATTTGTTTGTAAGAGCTTACACCGCCTATTGTAAAGTCTGCGCGCTTGCCAACCTCCAGGCTGCCCGTTTTACCGGCGCGTTCCAGCGCCGCCGCTCCATTGATCGTCGCTGCGCTGAGCGCTTCTTCCAGCGACATTTTCATCTGCGTACAGGCCATGTTGATGATCAGCTGCATGTTTTCGCTGAAGCAGGAGCCGGGATTGCAGTCGGTCGCCAGTGCCACGATCAGGTTGTCGTCGATCAGTCGGCGCGCCGGCGCGTACGGCAGCGCCAGAAAGTACGCCGTGCCGGGCAGCAGGGTCGCCACAACGCCCGCTTCGCGCATCGCGGCCGCGCCCGACTCGGAAATCCGCAGCAGGTGATCGGCCGAGACGCAGCCCGTGCGCGCGGCCATGGCCGCACCGTCCACATCAACAAATTCGTCCGCGTGTACGCGCGCTTTCAGGCCGTGCGCCGCCGCTGCGGCAAACACGCGCTCGCTTTGTTCGACGGTGTAGTAGCCTTCGTCGGTGAACACGTCGCAGTATTCGGCCAGACCTTCCGCGGCCACGGCGGGAATCATTTCCTCGCACACAATGCGCAGGTATTCTTCGCGATTGTCGCGGTATTCCGGCGGAAAGTCGTGCGCGCCGAGGAAGGTCGGTACAATTTCGATGGGCAGTTCATCCTGCAGCATGCGCACGGCGCGCAGCTGATTCAACTCGCTCTGCAGGTCCAGGCCGTAGCCGCTTTTAATTTCCAGCGTGGTGCTGCCGTGGCGTACGGCGCTCCAGGCCAGCGGCAGCGCCGCGGCGGCCATCTGTTCGGCGCTGCTCTGCCGCACGGCGCGCATCGTGCGCAGGATTCCGCCGCCTTCTCTGGCTATTTCCGTGTAGCTGACGCCGCGCGCGCGCCGAGCAAACTCGTCGGAGCGGTCGCCGGCAAAGACGATGTGCGTGTGTGAATCGACAAATCCGGGCAGTACGGTTCGGCCGCCGGCGTCGATGACTTCTATCGGTTGCAGCTCGCCGCTCTGCAGTTGCCGTTCGGCTTCGGCCGTCGGGCCTATCCAGCGGATGTTCTCGTCAAAGAGCATTGCCGCGTTGTTGTGCTCGCCGATGTCGCCCATGTCCCGGCCGCTTTTGGCTTTGCCGCCGGACGCCGCCGTTACGAGGCTGCCGATGTTTCTGATGAGCCGTGTTGCGCGCATGTCGTCCACCTGATGAATTGAAGTTTTTGTCTGAATTTGTTCAGCGCAGCGCCGACATAAAGTCGAGCAGATACTCGGGGATGTCGTCGTGGTTGGTCACGTCCGCATTGGCCGCAAAATCCAGCGGCAGCGGTTTGGGCGAGTGCCCCGTATAAAACGCGGTGTAAAACCCGCTCGGCACTTCCTCAAACGCGTCCCTGACCATGCGATAACCCAGCCAACTGGCGCGCAGAATGTCCGTCACCGCCGCTTTGCCGCCGCGCTGAAAATAACTCATGTCGACCGTGCGGATCTCGCTCTTGATCCCGCGGACGCGGAAGCGCAGCTCCAGCTCCTGCTTGACTTCGTTGAGCGACTGCGGAAATGCCTCGGAGATAATGATGCGCGTGTCGCGGTTGCGTCCGGCGATCATCTCCGTCATTTCCTCGTAATCGACTTCTTCGTTCGGTCGAATTACGTGTTCGGCTCCGGTCACGATGCCCGCAAAGGCGGCCAGGTAGGAGGACTGCCTTCCCATCGAGCGGATCAGGTAGACGCGGCGGTGTGATGAGGCCGTGTCCCGAATCCACTCGAGCATTTCCAGGCTTTTGTCGATAGCGCTGTAGAATCCCAACGACGAGCCGTAGACATTGCAGACGTCGTTGTCGATCGAGCCCGGTGCGAACATGATGCGTGTACGCCTGTTGCGTTCGCGCAGAATCGACTCGATGACCGCCGAAGCTTTCAGGCTGCCGTTGCCGCCGCAGACAAAAATGTAGTCGAAGCCGTGTTTGTGGAGGTCGGTCGCGATGCGTTCCTGGATGTCGCTGTTGTGCGCCAGTTCCGGAAAACGCATGGTGCCGAGCACCGTGCCGCCCGTAGAGGACAGTCCGGCGACGGAAAGTTTGTTGAGTTTGCGGTAGTTGTTTTCAGCGAGGCCTTTCCAGCCGTCGTACACGCCCCAGACCGAAGTCTGCGGCTCTGTATTCAGGGCGGTGCGAACCACGGCGCGCACAAATGCGTTCATGCCGGGACTGTCGCCGCCACCCGTCAGGATACCGAATTTCATCGTTGGATGTCCGTTGTCAACGGTCGTGTGAGAGTCAGTGGTCTCCGGTTGGCGGGTTGCTCCGCACCCATTGGCCGGACGCAAATCTACAAAAATTGCGGGAGGGGTTCAGCAGGGGCCGTTCAGGCCGTTGTTTGCGCCGTTGTGGTTGCTGCCGTTCTGGCTGATTCCGTTGCAGCCGTTGCGCGCCAGCATGCGGTCGGCTTCACGGCGTATGCTGCCGAGTACACAGAGGATGCCGCTGCGCTCTTCTTCGTTGACGCAGTCGAACAGCGAATCGAATGCGGCCAGCTTTTTCTCAACGCCTTCAATCAGGTCGATTCCTTCGCGGCGAATCATGGTGCGCACCACGCGCTGATCGTGTTCATCTTTGCGGCGTTCCACATAACCGTGGTTTTCCAGGCGGCCGATCAGTCGTGTGATGTCCGGCGCGCGCTGAATCATGCGGCAGTTGATTTCCGAGCAGGACAGGGCGCTGGGATAGGACGCTTTCAGGATGCGAAGCATGTTGTACTGCTGCAGCGTCAGGTCGAATTGGCGGCACAAACGGTTAATGACGTCGCGCAGGCGCTCCGCTGTCAGGAGCAGCGCCACGGACAGTTCGCGTTGCGGCGACCCGAGCGGTTTACTGATCTGTAGTTCTTCGTAAATAGATTTCATTGTTCGACTTTAGCAACGGCGATCGTGTTCTGCTTAAACGTTTTTTCGAACGTATGGTTTGCCGCCATATTGTAGCATTGGCCCCAGTTGCGTCCGCATCCAAAAAATTCTTTTATCTGAGCGGTTCGGCCCCGCCTGCGGTCGTGTCCGCTCCTCGCTGACTTTTTTGTTCGGCCCGCCGCTGTCGGGGAGCACGGCGGTCTTTGTCGCGAACGTTCAACCTTTCTGTTCGGCGTCGGTCGGTGTTGTTTCGGGTCCTGATGTCGGCGGCTTGGCGCGTCAGGTTGAACGTCGTCGCGCCTGTTGTTGTGTCTCCGACGGTCCGGCCGCTCGGGTGACAGATGTCGGAATTCGGCGGCCGCATACGTCGCTTGAATCTGCTGTGCACATATGGCTTCCCGCTTGCCCACAAAAGTTGCTACGTTTACGGGCCAAAGTGTCCCGTTCAGTCTTTTCCTGTTGTTTAAGTTTGCGTGCATTTCGATCTTGCACGCGTCGAACACTCCGGAGCGTTCGGCCGCGCCGCATCGGGACGTCCCGGGGGAAGGGACGGCGAACCCGCAAAAAATTCCACGACTTCAGGGGCCGGTTGAGAGTACCCTGGAGTTGGAAAAAGCGAGAAAATTGGCACGGTGGCGGCGGGGGAGGGGGCACCCATTTTGGGTGCGGAATCCACGCGTTCTTAAGTTTAAAGACTTCAGACTTAACGCAACAGACTTTGTACTCGGAGCGGCGAGCGGAAATCGGCTCGACGTCTTGAGCGGAACCAGGTCTCAGTTGTTTTTAAAGGCTTCAATTTCAGCAACTGTAGTGTTCTGCGCGGGACTTAAACACAGAGCGGCGAACCGTTGCCGGCTCGCCGCTCTATTCTGTTAAATATGTTTGAAGTAGTCTGTTTAACGTGCAACCACAAAGCGTACCGTCTGCTGCGCACCGGCATGGCGCACAACGGCGTTGTACGTGCCCGGCGCCAGCGACGCTACGTTAAGCACGATGTGGTGCTCGTCGTTGCGGACCACGGTAGCGTTGCAGCGACGCCCGAAGATGTCGAATATCTCGACGTCAGCTTGATAGCCGTTTAACGGAGCTTCGCTGCTGAGTGTCAATAAAGTTCTAACCGGATTGGGATAGCTGCGGATAAGCGCTTGTTTCGGCAGGTCTTGAACATCCGTTACAACCTGATAGTTCAGGTCGTCCACGTACCAGCCGCGGTCGTGCAGAACCAGGTTGCTGCGGAAGCGGAATCGCACGTAGATCGTGTCGCCTGCGGGGCCGTCGATCGAGAGACGCTCCATCTTCCAGTCATCCGCGTTAAACTCGCCGTCGCCCCAGGGCTCGTAGTCTTCACGATTGTAACTGGCTAGTTGCTGCCAGTTGTCGAGCGAGTTGACCGAGTACTCGACTATCGCCGAGTCGCGCGGCTCAAGGATTGCGGCGTGAGCAAAGCGAATCTCTGCGCGGTCGAATCCACGCCGAACAAAGGGGAAAAATACGATGATGTCTTCTTCATTGCGGCTGTAGTCGCCGCCCCTGGATTCGGTTAAACAACTCGGCGCCGAAAGTGCGATCTCTTCTGTGCGTTCCCACTCGCCGGAAATGAGGTATTTCGGCAGTGAAGCGCCGTCGAAACTTTCGCTGATCGACTCGTTGACCGGTCCGGTGTACAAGGTAAACTCCTCGCCCTGATCGCTCTCGTTCGGCGGAGTGCTGTCGTCCGTAATGCTCACGCGATAGCGGTAAAAGCCGGGCTCCGGCGCTTCGTCGATGACCGTCACGACGCGCGACGTGTCGTCGGGGTTGAGCTGATGTTCGCTTGTCAGTTCACCGTCGCGATAAACGCGGATCACACCGGGATTAACAAAAGGGGTTAAGCTGTCGCCACGCAGTGAAGGAACGCGAACATCAATTTGTGTGTCGTTGCCGCTTCCACCGCGAATTGCAATGATGCGCGCCTTGTCGGGTTTGCGCGTGCCGCCCGCAAATGCAGACAGACGGCAGGGATAACTCTGGTTGTCCGCCGTGTTGACGAAGATTTCGTATCTGTATTCGCGGTAGGCTTCCAGCCCCACTTCCGCCACCGCCTGCGTCTGCGGCGGCAACTCCTGGTGAATTAACAGACCGTCGCGATACACCGAATACGTGAATTCACCGGCGTCCAGAGGCGTGCCGAATGCGCGTTCCGTCGGCGGCTCCCAGCGCAGCTCCAGTTCCGTCGGTCTGTCCGGAAACACTTCGATTTCGGCGTTTAACACCGGCGTCGGTTTGTTAATATCCACAATCGCCGTATACACGTCACTGAGGTTCGAGCCTCGGCGAGTGTCGTACCAGGAAGGATAAACCTTGCCGTCGTAAAATGCGTTGCCGCTGTAGTCGCCCGCAAACGAGGAACCGGTAAAAGGATTCAGCCTGATGTCGGTCGGCAGGTCCGATACGCGTCGGTCGGTCCAGGTCTCGCCGCCGTCATTCGAGTAAGCGACATAACAGTGCACCTCGATATTCTCAGGGTCGTCGCGACTGTCCAGATACATCACCGCCAGATCGCCGTTGGTCGGGTCAATCGAGAGCCAGGGCCAGAACTGGTCGTTTGTCGCATCGCTGTGCACCGTCTTCGGCTCGGTCCAGGTCTCGCCGCCGTCGGTGGAGCGCGAGAAGTAAATGTTCGGCACCTGATCGGCCGCCCAGCACAGATACAGCCAGCCGCGCCGCTCGCCGTCGGTCACGTCGCATTGGATCGTCGGATAAGCCTCGGCCCGGACCAGTCCTTTGAGCGTGTGGCGATAGGCCGTCAATCCGCTCTCCGGAATCTGTCGTGCGATGCCGAAAATTTCATACGTGTGAATGACCCGCGGCTCGCTGAAACTCTGTCCGCCGTCCATCGAGCGGCTGAAACCCACCGAATGTCGTGGTCCCCAGTTCCAGGCGCAGTACACCTGGCCTTCCGGCCCCGTCGTTGAAATCGGAAAACTCTGACCAAAGGTCGTGTCTTCCGACGTGCCCGAGAGACGATCGCTGACAGGCACGGGCGGCAGCCAGGTCAGGCCTTTGTCCAGCGAACGCGCCATAACGATCTGCGTCGAGGAGTCCGCGTCGATAACGCGTTTCCACGGGCAATACAGATTGCCGAAGTACTGCGACGACGGTGAGTTGTCGCTCTCGATATAGTATTTGTCTTCAAAGGTCGAATCTTCCGTCTGCGCCAGGTCGTGCAGGATTATCGGATTGTGTGCGTTCCAGGTGCGGCCTTCGTCTTCCGTGATGGAGATAAACACGCCGTTTTGTCCCGGCACGCCCGTGTTGGGGTTGCCGAAGCCGCCGTACACCAGATAACCGCGGCCGTCGGCTCCGAACGTCACCGAGGGATCGTTGGTCGAGCGCCACTGCGGAAAAGGATGCCCCAGGCTGATGTTCTCCCAGCTCGTACCGCCGTCGTGCGAGACATACACCCAGGTCGACGAAGATTCGCGGTAGTCCACGGCCGAGGCAATCAGATTGTCGGGATTGGTCGGGTTGACCGCGATGGACGACTCGTTCTGCACCTGCAGCGTCGTGCCTTCTTCCGCAATCAGATTGGAATTGATGAAGTAGGAATGCGGCCGGTCCGGCAACACGACGTAGGGAAGCGGTTCAAAGTCCGCCGGGTCGATGTCTTCGGGCAGCGGATGCGCGCGCAGAATGTGAATGCGCGCTCGTTTTTCGTACTTGCGAATCCGTTTTTCCGCGGCCGACTCGTGTTCGTCGCCGGCGCTCGCGGAAGACCAGGCGGCAAGCGCGCCCAGCATCGCCAGAATCAGGGTGTATTTGAGCTTCATAGTGAGCAAAGATCGGGATTGACAAAGGTTTGACAAGTAGATTTGGCTGCCCCGGTGGAAGATACAAAAATTAGGCGGGGAGATGTGTTATGGTAACATCTCGGTCTGACTTCGCGGTATTCCCTCCTTGATCGAACGACTTGACAGGAACAATCCTGATACAAACAACCCGAGTGCGAAATACTGACTAATGGAAAGAGCTGCAACTGTCATCACGCTGTCCCCACGCAGAAATTCAGCCCAAAAACGTTCCAACCCATACAATGTAATGTATGCGCTGGCTACGGTACCGCGTGGCAATTTTTCCCGAAAGAGATAGAACAAAAATATAGCAATAGTGGCAATTGCAAGACTTTCATATAGTTGTACCGGGTGTAAACTGACTGACGTGCCATGAACTTCAACCGCCCAAGGCAAGGAACACTCCGTTCCGTAGCAACAACCTGCGTAAAAGCATCCAATCTTCGCAATTGCGTGGAACACCGCGACTGCTGGAGCGATCACGTCTATGGAATCGAGGGTCGCCGGCTTGTCGCGGTATTGTACAAGAAAAAGTACCAAAATGGTAACGCTAATAACTGATCCCAGAAATGAATTTCCGGAGCCGATGTCCCATGTATTAAAATAATTCTGGTAGGCAAGCAGGTGAAAAATCCATCCCCCCAGGAGTCCTGTAGAAATAAATATGGCGTATAACTGCATAATAGAAATCGCTGAAACTGAGCGAAATTTTGAGGTTGTTGCAATAATTATCAGACTTGCCAATAAGCCTATTGAAGCCATCAGACCGAACACATGCATGGGAACGTCGTGTAAATACATTGGTTGGACAGTCAGTGCTCTTAAAAAGTAAAGGTAAGATTGTTTTGGTCTTGGGTTAAATAATTAACTTGTGAAAAACATTATCTCGTGTTATGTTTTTTCAACAAAAAATCACAAATACTGCAACTGCCGAATTTCTTTCAGTGTAAATATGAACTATTTTCAATCCAGATTCCTCCAAATTAGTGGTTTGGTATTGTTCTTTAGCACGGCCTTGTTTTTTTTGTTTACCCAAAGCGCTTGTGATGACGATTCGGTTTACTCACTTCCAGACTATCCCACGAAGACTATTTCAATGTGGATTGAGGGAGAGAGTCAAGGAACCGGAGTCGGTCCAGCATGTCCCGGAGAAGACTTGGCTCGCTATGGACCAAGGGAAACACTTTACATCATATACAAAGATGGTTCTGAATTTCGAGACATTATTTACGGCTACTATGGAAGTGGTCCGGTTGACATTACTGTTCCCCGAGATGGAGGATTTTCAATCTATATGAAAGTCGAAGGTTCTTGTAATGAATGCTGTTGGCAATATGGTCCACCTGATAAATTCAAACCTGTTTTCGAGATAGCGAGGAACGTCGAATACACCGCATTTGACCTGACACTGGCTCTTGAGTTTCAGCGATGTACGTATGGCTGTCAGCCTTTTTAATTAACTGCAAGTCCAATGAACAATTGCAACCTTGTGTTTTCAGACGACTACATTGGAATAATACCATGTTTTACTTTGTCAGCCTGATGTTGACTCGTGCAATGGCATTCTTGTGCTCTGCAACAGTACTTTTGTTGTCATCATCTTGCACTGAAGAAAACTTGCATCCTTCTTCCGGTGAAGGTATGAGCCGTAGCGAAGCCATTCGAGCCATGCTTGGAGTTATCGATCCACCCGAGGACATCTATGGCCAACTTGGGCTGGTCGGCATTAGAAGTGATGACATTGGGCGGACAAGGTATTCGTTGGATGCCACATTCTTCAACAGTTTGGACCCAGACCGCAATGCAATTGACGTTGGAACTGTTACAGTCAGCGACATTAGCTGGCAGTACGAGGGGCCGGAAGGATTCCCCGAGTTTCATTACAATTGGAGTAGCCCCTGGGATGAAAGTACGATGCCTACACTTGGCGGTACAGGTGCCTGGGGTATTGATGGAAACACTGAAGAACAGGTGCCTGCTATAACAGCAACTATGTATGTGCCGCAAGAAGTGATTATCTCAGCACCGAATGTAAACAGCCCAAGTGTCAGCCGTTCCAACGGGATCACCATTAACTGGAACGCCGACCCCTCAAACACTTTGGGTGTGCTGGTGGGGGTTACACGCGGTCTGAGTGCGGCAATCCCTGCTGGGGGCTTATTTGTCAAACCCTGGTACACAATTACGGAAGATGATGGTGAATTCCATCTGCCGGGATCAGCAATAGATCAGGTAGATGCGGGTGAAGGCGTCGAGTTTGTGATATTGCGTGGCAACATTCAATACCTGAAAGTCGAAGGTAAAGATTACGCCTTAACCGCCATGATCTTGCACAAGGTGCAAGCTGATGTGGTCGATTGAAATTAACAGTTCTCTCTGCATCGCGGAAACAGGCAGATTATCAACCGGGGCGGTAAACATTTTGCTCTCACAGCTTTATCACTTTCAGATCCGCTGCCGTCGTCGGGGGGGTGACTACCTGAATTAATCCCTTCTTGTTTTCCTCGTGGCGGGGTTTCAACAGCACAGCCGGCGTGTTAACTACGCCTCGTCCCACTTCCAGTTTGGAATGCGCAGGCCGCTAAGCCGCTCCAATTGCTGGAACGCCCAGTGAATCGGAAGTTGTGAAGCCGCGCGCGCCGCGCTGTGGTCGCTGTCCAGGGATACGGCATCCATTATCAGTTCCGGCCACCGCTTCGCAGCTTCCGCCGCAGGATGCTGCGATGTCCGGATCATTTTAACAATCAATTTGGTGCAGTCCTGCAACCACGGTGGAATCGATCCGCCGGCTTCGTTGTAGCGCATGACGTGCTGCAGATTCTGGAAAAGTCGCTCCGCCTCCTCGATATTGCCCTCCTGAAAAAACGCGGCCGCCTCGATAAACCGCTGATATACCCTGTCGCGCAAACTCTCCGAATGCTGCAGCAGGGCAATCTCCTCGCGCACTGTCCGGTAGTCGCCGATCATGAGTCGCGCCATGTTAATTGACAAAATCAGATCGACATGCACGCGCGGAGATGAGCGCGTACGGTCCGGCATTGCCGTGATATAGTCAATCGCATGTTGGTAATTCTTGCACATAAAGTGATAGTCGACCATCATCACGTTGACTTCCGGCGTTAACTCAATTCCGGTGTCGCGCGAGAAATCGTTAAGCAACTCAATGTAGTGGCCAAGTTGTTTAATGTCGGGGATTTTACTGCAGTGTATTGCCATGCGCGCCAGCAGCACCATCCGTTGCACATCGTGGTTTTTGCCGAAGACATTGGCGCGGCAGATATGATCATAGGCGCGCTGCAGGGCCGCCAGATGTTCATCGCCCTCCACGTGATACGTCAGCGCCAGGTTGTAGGTCGCCTTTGAATAGTCGTCGTTGAATTCGTCCGCCTGCAGGTCGATCGACTCGTTGATCAGCGGCATCTCCGTATCCGGCTGAGTTCTGCGCAATTGCGTCGCGGCGAACATCATCTGCATTTCCGTCTCGCGCAACTCCTGCACGTAGCGCCGAGTCAGCATTGTTATGCGGTTGCGATTAATTTCGACCAAAGTCCGGTCTTTGTCTTCGCTGTTGAAGTCGTGAAGACGGAACGTTAATATCCGGCGTTGATCTTCGCTGGCGGCAAGGTATTCCCACTGCGAGCGGTCCTGCGCTTCATCCGCAAGTCGGTTGAACTGTGAGTTAAACAGGTCGGCCTGGCGACGAGTAGTAAACGCCTGCTGCAGCCAGAATGCCTTGAAGTACGGGTCGGACTTGCACCTGGATTGCAGTTCGGTGTCGACCAGAAAATCGCTGAGTTCGTTGTTTAACAGGCGCAGTTCATTGCGCAGCAGATAGTCTTTTGATGTGGTGTACTTTCCGTCAAAGCAGGAAGTGAAAAGTATCTGTTTCTCCGGGTTGTCAGCTCCATTGTGTTTAACGAGAGCCTTGTACAGTTTGGCGAGACTTTTGCGCTTGTGCTGTTCAAGGGCATTCCCAAAAGTTTTCCGCTCCTTCGCTGTCAGGCATCTTATCAGGTGTAGTGTTTTCACGGAGCGTCCTCACTGCAATCTGTTCAACAGGCGCATCTTCCGGAAAATACAACAAAGCGTTCAGTTGGAAGAAATCGCGCCGCTGGGCCGCTGCGGCGCGATACCAGGTTTCCGGCCCGGTCGTCGCGCCGCATGACATTGGATCAAACTGTCAGCCGGCAGTCTTCATTAATTTCCGCCGACCTGAGCGGTGAAGGTTCCTCCGGCGAGAGTCATGGTTTGGTCCGGTTGAGAGCTGCGCGCCAGCGTGCCGTCAAACGTGCCGGAAATGCAGCGCAGGTTGATGCCGCCCGACCCGCTGATAATCTCATTGGACGTAATCGTGATGCCGCCCGACACGGACACAAAGCGCTGCGCGGTGGCATTCAGAATGGTGATCGTGGCGTCGAAGTCACCGGTGGGATTTTGCACCATGTTGCCAACATCGTAGCGTTTGTTCAGCTCCAGGTCGTTGACGCCTTTGTTCACCGTCAGCGTGATAATTTTCTGGCTTTCGCCGCCCGAACTGCTGACCACCAATACCGTCGTGGAGAGCGTGCCCGAAGCATCGTCGTCCGAGACGTTTTCCGCCGAGCCCGTTGAAGGCGTCAGCAGGTAACTGAGAATCTGCTGGCAGTTGGTCGGATTCCCGTTGTTGTTATTGTTGTTGTCGTTGCCGTCATCATCGCAGGCGCTCACGAATCCAACAAGCGCAAGTGCGCACAGCGCGCAGGCGACGCGCATGAAGCTGAAGTTGAAGTACTGTCGCATTGTTCTGAAATCTTTGGTTTTACATGCCGATTTGTGATGGCAATCTAGGCGCGCTGCTGAGCTCGTGCAATGCGAAATAAGTGTATTTGTGATGTGGAACATGAGGTGCCTGTCGTTGCAGGCAGAGTCGCGATGTCTGCTGTAATATGTTGGAAATAAACGAGTTGGTCCGCCCGCACTTGTTGTCGTTGCGTCACCTTCGTGTGTGTGTTGTGATGAATGCATCTATTGGCAGGTATTGCCCTTTTATCCGTGCTTGTGTGATATTTATTCCTCTGCACGTTCGGGCCGCCATCGCCGCCCGGTATTGCGGATCTGAAGTCCGGAAAACAACAACGGCCCCGCCATGGCGGGGCCGTTGTTGTTAATTGTTAGCATGCTCTTAGCCGGCGCGCAGTCAATGAACGACCAGCGCAAACCGGGGCATCGTCGCCTCAATTGTCAGGTCGCGAGGGGAACTCTCCGCGCAGGAAAGCTTCGGCTTCCATGACGTTGGCCTTGCTGCCCATGAACACCGGCGCCGTCTGGTGGATGTCTTCCGGATTCAGGTCCAGAACGCGATTCTTGCCGTCCGTCGCGCGGCCGCCGGCCTGCTCAATCAACAGCGCCAGCGGATTGATCTCGTACATAAGCCGCAGTTTGCCGTTCGGGTTTTTCTTGTCGCCGGGATACATGAAGATGCCGCCGTGTTGCAGGATGCGGTGGATGTCCGCCACAGCCGTACCGATGTAGCGCAGGCTGTACGGCGCGTGGCCGTAGGACGGATCTTTTACGAAGTCGATGTAGCGGCGCAGCTCATCGTTCCACTTGTGGTAGTTGCCTTCGTTGATGCTGTACGAATTGTGGCGGTCAGGCATCTGCAGGTTCTCCTGCGTCAGGAAAAACTCGCCCACCGTCGGGTCGTAGGTGAACATGTTGACCCCCTGGCCCGTGGTGTACACCAGACAGGTGCTCGAACCGTAGAGCGCATAACCGGCCGCCACCTGGCGATTGCCCGGCTGCAGAAAGTCGTCCTCGTGACCGTTGCCGACGCGGTCCGGCGTCACCCGCCGGAAAATCGAAAAGATCGTGCCGATCGTCACGTTGACGTCGATGTTCGACGAGCCGTCCAGCGGATCGAACAACAGCACGTAGTTGCCGCGTTCGTATTCCTCCGGAATTTCGATAAGTCCTTCCGACTCCTCCGACGCCATAGCGCATAGGTGTCCGCCGTGGTCCATCGCGCGGATGATTGTCTCATTGGCAAATTCGTCCAGCTTTTTAACCTGCTCGCCGTGTACGTTCTGCGATTCCGTCACACCCAGGATGTCGTTGAAACCCGCCCGCCGTACTTCGCGGGAGATAATCCTCAGGGCCAGCAGCAGATCCCGCATCATGCGTGAGAAACTGCCCGTGGCGGAGGAATGCAGCTCCTGCTGCTCGCTGATGTGTCGCTCGATCGTAACAAGTTTGTTGACCCGGAATGCCATGTACTCAGTTCCTCATTCTGGAAAAATCGCCCGCTTACATGCTTAAAGGCACTGGCAAAATACAACCTGTTGCCGTCCGCCCAATATTCGGCGCACTTTTGACTGCCCGGTGGTTGGGCATTGACATGTGGTTTTGCTCGCGTACCCGCGCCGGAATCTCAGTCCGCGGACTCGTTCTCTTTCTTGTCCAGCTCGCCGTGGTGCGGCGGCGTACGCACGGCCAGAACAGGGCAGGGAGCGGTGCGCAGCACGCGTTCCGTGGTCGATCCGAACAAAAAACGCTCAAGTCCGCGCCGTCCATGCGTGGCGATGCTGATCATGTCAATTTTGTGCTCGGCGGCGTAGTGGTTGATTTCGTCCGCCGCACTCTGGCCCACGATCGTCTTGGTCACGATGTTCGGGCAGCGATCGCAATACTTTTGGCGGAGTTCTTCCAGTTCGCGTTCCGCCGCTTCGCACAATTCTTTTTCGGACTCCACCAGTCCGACCTGTGCATAGCTCCACGTGGCGGGATACACCGGCGGTTCAATCACGTGAATAATGTGCAGCCGCGCGTCGTTGCTCAGCGCCAGCTCCAGCGCGTAATTGAGTGCTTTGTGGGAGTGATCCGAAAAATCGACGGGCACCAGAATTTCGCGGACTTTGAACATGGTCATTCCCTCAATGGTTGTAATCAGTGTTGTTTCGGTCGGCTAATATGGGCAAATGCCGTATCAAAAACCATGATCACGTTCGCCCCCTGCATGAATTGCCCGCGGCATGCCGCGTCCTCCAAATTCCCTCTTGTTTGGCCCGTTTTTCATGCGGGACTGCCACATAGTCAGGTCTGCCACAATTGAGGCACACTCTGAATTTGACCTGATATGTCAGAGAATCTGCCCAAAATCTGCCTGATTGACGCAAAAATGTGGCGCAGATGCATTTGGCATGGAGATTGCACGTAGGAGCGCGGACCCCGTTCCGCACCTGCCGGCAGCATCCCGGCTTCTGACGCGGAAGGCGGCCTTCGCGGACCTCAAACCGCATGCGGCGCAGCCGTAAAGCTCCGCCGGGACAAGCAGAGAAAATCAGCAAAATAGATTACACGGAATACTCAAACAGAGAGGAAAAACATGGGTAAAATTATTGGTATCGACCTCGGGACAACCAACTCCGTTGTAGCCGTGATGGAAGGCGCCAGCCAGAACGTCATTGCCAACAGCGAAGGCGGCCGAACGACGCCCTCCGTAATTGGTTTTACAAAGGACGGCGATCGACTGGTCGGCGAAACGGCCAAACGTCAGGCCATCACGAACCCCACGAATACGATCTACTCGGTCAAGCGCTTCATGGGGCACCGCTGGGACGAAGTAAGCAAGGAAGCGGAACACTTCCCGTACAAAGTGGAGTCGTCCAGCGACGGTACGGCCGTGCGTATCAAAATCGACGACCGTTCCTATTCGCCGGAAGAGCTCTCGGCCATGATTCTGCAAAAAATGAAGCAGACCGCCGAGGATTACCTGGGCCAGAAAGTCTCGGAAGCGGTGATCACCGTGCCCGCGTACTTCAACGACGCCCAGCGTCAGGCGACCAAAACGGCCGGTGAAATTGCGGGCCTGAACGTGCGCCGCATCATCAACGAGCCGACGGCCGCTGCACTGGCTTACGGCATGGATAAAAAGGACAAAAACCTGACCGTTGCGGTCTATGACCTCGGCGGCGGTACCTTCGATATTTCGATCCTGGAAATCGGCGACGGCGTGTTTGAAGTGAAGTCGACCAACGGCGACACACACCTGGGCGGCGACAACTTTGACCGGGTGCTGATCAACCACCTGGCCGACGAATTCCAGAAGTCGGACGGCGTTGACCTGCGCAAGGACAAAATGGCTTTGCAGCGTCTGCGCGAAGCGGCCGAAAAAGCCAAGATCGACCTCTCGATGAAACTCGAGACCGAAGTCAATCTGCCCTTCGTTACCGCGACGCAGGACGGCCCCAAGCACTTGAACGTCAAAGTGACGCGTGCCAAGTTTGAAGCGCTGTGCGAAGACCTCTTTGCCCGCACGCTCAAACCCTGCGAAACGGCGATGAACGACGCGAAACTCTCGCCGAGCGACATCGACGAAGTGATTCTCGTCGGCGGTTCGACGCGCATCCCGAAAATCCAGCAACTGGTCAAAAACTTCTTCGGCAAAGATCCGGCGCGCAGCGTCAACCCCGATGAAGTTGTGGCTATCGGCGCGGCCGTTCAGGGCGCCGTGCTCTCGGGCGACATCAAAGACGTGCTGCTGCTCGACGTCACGCCGCTGACGCTCGGCATTGAAACGCTGGGCGGCGTCATGACGCCGATGATCCCGTCGAATACGACGATCCCGACGAACAAGAAGGAAACCTTCTCGACGGCCAGCGATAACCAGCCTTCGGTGGAAATCCACATTCTTCAGGGCGAACGCCCGATGGCGGCGGACAACCGCACGCTCGGCAAGTTCCACCTGGACGGCATTCCGCCGGCGCCGCGCGGCATTCCGCAGGTTGAGGTCTCCTTTGACCTGGACGCCAACGGCATCCTGAATGTCAGCGCCAAGGACAAGGCTTCCGGCAAAGAGCAGAGCATCCGCATTACGTCGTCGAGCGGCCTTTCCGACGCTGAGATCGAACGCATCAAACGCGAAGCGCAGGAAAACGCGGACAACGACAAAAAGCGCAAAGATGAAGTTCAGACGAAGAACGAGGCCGACAACCTCATCTTCCAGACCGACAAACAGCTCGGTGAATTCGGCGACAAACTGACGCCTGAGCTGAAAGGCAAAATCGACACGGCCAAAACTGCCTTGCAGGAAGCCATCAAAGGCGGCGGCAACGATGAGATTCGCGCGAAAATCGACGATCTCAACAACGCCTGGGCTGAAGCGTCCAAGCACATGTACGACGCCTCCGGCGCTCAGGGCGCACCGCAAGGCGAGCCCGGTGCGGCTCCCGACGGCGAAGCCGCTTCTGCCGGCGGCGACGGCAACGTGGAAGAAGCCGACTACACGATCGTCGACGAAGAAGAAAAGAAGTAACACTTCGGCGACAGACGCATCATTGACAACGCCCGCGGAATTCGTTTCGCGGGCGTTTGTCTTTACACTCGTTCCCTCGTATCCGGGACAGCCTCTTTTGTTAACCTCCGCACCTGGAGCACTGCATGGCCGGGAATATTGAAGACTTGTTGGAATCCAGCGGCGCGATGGCTGCCGGGCACTACGTCATGGCCGACGGACGCCACACCGACCGGCTGCTGCGTCCGGTGAAGATTCTGCAGTTTCCGCCTTACTGCCGCAAGGCGGCCTACGAAATCGTCAAACACTACTGGGACATGGACGTGCAACTCGTGGTGGCCGCCGAGGCCGGCGCGATCCTGTTCGCCGCAGAAATAGCGCGACAACTGGAAGCGCGTATCGTGTACAGCACTTCGGAGCTCGACGACCCCGCGGCGGACTTTGAACTGCGCGAAGGATTCTCCATGCATCCCGGTGACCGCATCATGCTGGTCGACACTGTTCGCACCTCCGAATATCCGCATCTGCGCGCGCTGGGCCGCCGCATTCTGCAGAACGACGCGCGTCTGATCGGCACTTCGACGATGTTCGATGTATCAGGCGAAGGTACGATGCTCGGCGCCCGTCAGATCAGCGTTGTCCGCACCGAGCGCACCACCTGGACCGCCGACGAATGTCCGCTCTGTGCCGCCGGCAGAGCGCTGGACGATCCCGCCGTTCTCGGCCGGAGCCATTTGTGATTTTTCCGCTCCTCCGCGGCTTCTCGCCTTCCGATCTTAAGCCATTTTGACCGCCGCTTAGTGGTGTTTTGTCAGCTGTGACGATTGCAAAATGCCCGTGTCTCTTGCAGGTGGTGCGGACCTTATAAACAGTATTCCCGGAATATCAATCCAAAAGGGCTCGCCCTGATCATTTCTCGACGGGGCGTCCGAGCGCGCCGGGGCGTTTTTTTCAGCGTCGCCGGCGGTATCGAGTGTGCTCGAACTGCCTTTGATTGTGCACGGCAACTGCGGAAATTTTCATATTATTATGGGATTTTTACCGGACCGGTTAACGCAGTGCATCCCGGGGCAGACGACCTGCCTCCGACCGGAGCAGCCACACGTGCGGAACCATCTCTACATTCGAAATTACATTGGTTAAACAATACAACCTCAATCCCCGAATCCATATGCAAATTTGTGCCCGCTCTTTCCTGCTCTTTGGGCTGGTCTACGTGCTGACAGCCCAGGGACTCATTGCACAGAACGAATTCCAGATTCTGAACATCGACGACTCCAACTGGCCGACGATGCGCGCCGAATACCTCGTCACCGACGAAGACGGCAATTCACTGCGCGGAGTCGATATCAGTGAGTTCGAAATCACCGAGAACGGTCAGCCGGTCCTCATTACAGGTCGGGATTGCCCGCCGGATCCGGCGCCGACGCCTATCGATGTCGTTCTGGTCAACGACATCAGTGTTTCGATGAAGGGCACCTTTGACGAGACCGATGAATTGCGGATTCAACTACTCAAGCGCGGTGCACTGGCATTTATCGATCGTTTGAAACCTTCGCTGGACCCGGGTCTTGCCGAAGTGGCAGTGACCGCATTTGCTCCGGACGCCTATCTTATACAGGAGTTTACGAGCAATGAACTGGTCCTGCGCAATATCATCAATGACCTTGAACCGGTTCCTGATCCTTTGATTGGCACGAACTACGAAGCGGCGCTGAATCATCCCAACTACGGCGCCATCAACATGCTTAAAAACCGCCCGCCGCGGCGTGGCACCCCGCCCCAGGATGTCAAGCGCTACATCGTCCTCCTGACGGACGGCGGTTGTTTCCGCGAGTTGGTCGACCCGTGTTTTGAGCCGTTCCCCCTGGTCGATACGATTCTGACTTACAATATTGATCTCATTTCCATCGCGATGGGTTTTACGATGGGCGACTCCCTGCGGACGCTGACCAATCGCGTCGACGGGACGATTTATGAGGAAGTAAAGAAAGACGAAGAGATTCGGGCGATGTATTCGCAGATTGCCGAAACGATTCAGGGTAAACTGCCCTGCTCGATCACCTGGCAATCCGAGGTCGGATGTGAAGACATCGACCGCGAAGTTGTTGTGCGTTACATACCATATGACGCAACCGACGAAGTCAAGTATCGTCCAGATGCGGCGGAAGCAGTTGCCCGAAGTACCGTGGCTCCGTCAGTTCTGTCATTTGGCAATCCAGATCCGGGACAACCAATTGAGCGCACATTTAAAGTCACCATAGGCGACAACCCACGCGGCCGCCACACGGTGACGGATATTCAACTGGACCCGCCGCTTCCCCACTACATGATTACGGGTATCAGCGTCAACGGCGCTGCACCCCAGACTTTGGCCGACTTTCTGGCCGGCGATGGAGACCTGCCGCCTAAAGCTGTGGTCGAAATCACGGTGGAGTTTACGCAGGACGATGATCGCAACTTTCTGGTTTCGCGTGTGGTGTTTACGAGCGAGCCTTGCGACATCCGGGCTGTGACCTTGTGGGGCGGTGGCGCACGCGACGGTGGTACGACGGTACTCGTGGAAGTGCCTCCCACCAATTCGCGCTGCGACGGCGTCGAGATAACCTGGTTCACAACGCCGATCGAACGGCGTATGACGCTTTCGTATCGCGTAGCCGGCTCTTCGGATCCGTGGGTAGAGATTTCCGATCAGGCTGCAAACGGCTTTTACCTCTGGACGGATCCGCCGCAATCGCAGGGCGGCGTGCAATACGAAGTGCGCGCGGAAGCTACGGGTGTGTTTGCCGACTGGGATTGGGCCAAGGATGAAGGTGGTGCTGCCGAAGACAAACTTATCGGCGTCAGTGTCGATGCCGCCGGCAACATCTACACCGGCGGTTCTGTGACGGGTTTTGTCGAATTCGGCGATAGCGAAGGCAGCGGCGACGTTGACGGCGGCTATTTTGCCGCGCGCTACTTTTCCGATGGAACCCTGGACCGCGTTGTGGAAAGCCGCGCAATCATTCAGGGCCAGGGTCGCGTTGACCTTGACGTTGTTGAAGTTGCCGCATCAAACAACGGACTCTACGTAGTCGGGAATAATGTGGCAGGGTCCACCACCAACGACCAGCCGACGATTCGATTCATCGACGGCGGCAACTTTCAGGTTGTGCCGAACGCCGTGCGTGGGCCGATGGTTTCCAACGTCATCGAAAGTTATATCGATGTCAAGGCCGCGATCGGTACCGGAAATGCCTTTGTACTCGGTGTTTCCAAGAGCAGTCAGGTGGGCCTTGACGACGGCTTGTTTGTTGAGCAATACGACCGCAATCTGAACCCGATCTGGGAGTTCGCAGAAACAAATTCCTCGGCCGTTGAGGTTGAGGGAGTTATTCCGTCAGCTCTGGCTGTGACTGTTGACGAGGGCGTGGTAATTGTCGGTTCGGTCAATGTTACGTCCGGCGCAGACTTTGGTGGAACCACTGTTCCGCGTGGGCCGTTCGTGGCTCGCTTCGACAACAATGCAACCCTCGTATGGGCGCGCGGGCTGGATGCTGGACAATCGATCGAACTTGCCGATGTGGCGGTCAATAGCAGCGGAAAAATCTTCATAACGGGTTCGTACAATGGTACGCCCCGTTTCGGCAGTAAAACACTCGGCAGCATCGGCGGCACGGACATCTTTGTTGCGCAGTTGGATGATGCGAACAACGGCAGCATTGACTGGGCGACGCGTGCATACAGCCAGAATACGGCGTCCCGCAATGACCGGACGTTCGGCATTGCTACCGATCTGAACGGCGACTGCTATGTCACCGGCGTTTACCGCGGTCGCAGGCTGGTGCTGGAAAATGCCGGCGGCGGAGAAGTCTCGGTGTCGAACAATTCCGAATACGATGAAGCTTCGCCGGCGGAAACCTTTGTGGCGCGCTTTAACACCAGTGGCGAGGTCGTTTGGGCCAACTCGGCCGGCGGCTCGCGCGACGACATTCCCGTCAATGTGGCGGTGGACGGCAGCAATGGTGTTGTTGTAGGAGGTAATCACGCAATTGACGCTGCGGGTGTCGGCGTTGGTCGGCCGCTCTTTGGCAGCTTCCGACTCAGCCAGCTTGGTCGCGGCGACATGTTCGTGGCCAAATTGCGCTCATACACCGAAGGCGAAGACATATCGGAAGTTTTCACGGTTGATGCACCTGAACCCGAGCTGGATCCGGTCGCGCCGGTCAATTTTGGCGACGTTCCCGTCGCCGAGCTGGGGCAGCAGTTCCCGCGCCTGTTCAATTCCGGCACCTGGCCTATGAACATTGCGGAATGGAGAATCGAGGGTGCAAACCCTGGCGATTTCCGCGTGGATGGAATACCGGCGTCCGACGCAGCCGCGCTGCAACCAGGTGATCTGGATAATGCAGCCAACCTGGAAATGTTTTTTACACCGTCGGCACTGGGACCTCGTACGGCGGATCTGGTGATCGTTGCCGATTGTGGTGACGAAAAGATTTTCGTTCTGCAGGGTAATGGTGTCGATCCTTGCAAAGTCGAAGACGCTCCGGATCCCAATATCGAAGTCGGTCCCTTTGAACCCGGTATTACCGGTGCGACTACGTTTCAGGACATCTTCTGCAATGACAAGGGTTTTGATATTGAACTCAAAATCACTTTGACGGGCGCAGGCGTCGGCATGTTTACCATCACATCGCCGAATCCCGTTACCTTGCAGCCGGACGACTGTTACGACCTGACGATTCAGTGCACGCCGGAAGGCGAAGGAGCCAACGGCGAGGTTCTGGTCTTCTTTGAGTACGGTGACTGCCTCTACACGTCGAACCTGACCTGTCTGGGTCTGGCGGGCGACGCAACAATTCTTGCCGACGATTTTGAAATTGGGCCGATCATTTGCGCCGACGACGATCCTGTTACGCAGGATCTGGTAATCACGAACATCGGCAGCAGTGACCTGGAACTTGACAATCCGGTGATTTCGGCCGGACCACACGGTTTCAGCGTTGATCCCACTTTTACATTTCCGGTGGTGGTGCCCCCGAGCGGCAGCGTCAACATCCCGATCATTTTTGACCCGCCGGCATTTGGCCCGCAATCCGCTGAAATCACGTTTGGCGGGAACGCGGCAAATGCCTCCGAGCCGATTCCGCTGCTTGGCGCGAAGGAAACAGTGACCTGGTCGTTCAACCCCGACCCGGTCGACTTCGGCACGCTGAGCGATGTGGAGTTTGATGGCGTGAACAACGTTCTCGACGTGACGATCACCAACACCGGCTCGATTGCCGCCGATCTTGACGACATAACCGTGCCGTTGCCCTTCGAAATTCTGACGCCGCCGGCCGGGCAGACGATTGCTCCGGGAGGAAGCATTGTTGTGCAGGTGCGTTTCAACAAACCCGGTCTGCAGGAACTGCAATCCGGCTCGCTTGAATTGACGTATGATCCGCCGTGCGATCCGGCTTCGGTCGCCGTAAGCGGTTTCAACGGATCCACGACGGTTGAGATTGACCTTCCCGAACTTGAAGGTGATGTGCACGACCGCGATTTCCGCATCCCGATCACAATGATCCCGGACGACAACTTCTCGCTGCTTGCCGATAATGAGGCGGCGCGACAGTTTGACCTGACGATCCGCATTGACGCCCGTTTGTTTCTGACAGTGGCGAATCAGCTGGGGTCAAGCGACTGCATCAACTGTACTTCAGTGACGTCGCTTGAGCCGTCCGTCGGCGGTGATCCGGTTGATGAGTGGCGCCATGTCACGATCAGCGGTACTGCGCCGGCATGGAATGTCGGTGATGGTCCGGTCAACCTGGCTACTGTATCCGGTATTGTCATGCTTGGCAACATGACCAGCACGCCGATAGAGGTTGTTTCTCTCGATTGGCCGGGCGTCGGCGCTACGACCAACGGCGGCAGTCTGACGTTGGTTGGTGTGTGTGAAGCGGGCGGTCAGCGTCTGCTGCAGCGCTCCGGCGTTGGATTCGGAATCAGAAGCATTTCTCCCAATCCGGCCGACGGTCATGTGCAGGTGCAGTTGGCAACAGTGGAAACCGGTTCGCACACGCTTGAAGTTCACGATGTCGCAGGGCGCGTGGTCTATCACACCGAGTGGAATGAAACGGTCGGTTATAATGCCGCCGGGCAGTTGGTGCCGGGCGCGGAATGGGAGGCAGTTCTCGACGCGAGCGGCCTCGCTTCGGGCGTTTACCAGATCGTGCTGCGCACGCCTACACAGGTAGCGCGCGAATCGCTGGTCATAAGCAGATAAACGCAAGGACAAAAACGGGGAGGCAATTCCCGTGTAGAACTACCCAAAGCGGATGCCGGCCCTGGATGTCGACATCCGCTTTGTTTTTTTGAAAAAATTTGAATCCGTTCAGGTGTGCTGTGCGTAGCACGATCCAATCGATTCTTGAATCACGACAGCCGCGTTCCAATCGCAGCGTCCCGAGCCGGTGACTGCGCTGATGGAGCAATGTGGAGTAAGCATATCCGACATATTACCATACCATCTGTTAATTAATAAGATCTGGATGGCGCCGCGTTGACGGCGGGCAGTCACACGGTCGGTACGACCGCCGGAACACAGGCGACGTACCCGTGGTTGAAAACCCAACGACAAACAAGAAAAAAATCCAAACGGCAATTTCATCCATTTCCAGAGGATCAGTTGTAAGGAGAGTAGGCGATGAAAGGTAAACCATTAGTCACGGCGATCGCGTTGATCGGAATTGGGCTGGCAATGGGCGTGCTTCTGGTGACGCAATTCGGCGGCAACAGCGCGGAAGTAGTACAGGCCAGAGCGACTCACGTCAGCGACCTGGGCGCCGCGGCTCCCCCGGTCCAGGTGACCAATCAGGCGCAGGCGCTGAACGATGCGTTTGTAGCGGTCAGTGATGCCGTTGCACCGCAGGTCGTCAGCATTGCGGTCATGAGTGAAGAGGAACAGCAGTCCTGGTTCGGCAGCAGCGCTCCGCGCGAGGCCGGCGGATCGGGCGTAATAATCTCGGACGACGGCTACATCGTAACAAATCATCATGTGGTTGAAGGTGCGGCCGAAGACGGAATCCGCGTAATTGGTTATGACCGTCAGGAATACAATGCCGACCTTATCGGCTCGGACGAATTGACCGATATAGCTGTACTGAAGATTGAAGGCGCAAATTTCAATTACGCCTTTTTTGGGAACAGCGATGATGTAAATGTCGGCCAGTGGGTCGTGGCGGTCGGCAATCCGCTGGGCTTGCGCTCGACAATCACGGCCGGCATTCTGAGTGCCATCGGCCGCGGGCGTCTGGGACTCAACAGCGATTCCTACGCCGTTGAAAATTTTCTTCAGACTGATGCTGCGATCAATCCCGGCAACAGCGGTGGCGGCCTGTTTGACCTGCGCGGTCAGCTGATCGGCATTAACACCGCCATTGCCTCGCGCACCGGATACTACTCCGGCTATGGATTTGCGATTCCCTCCAACCTGGTGCGTTCGGTCGTCAATGACCTGATCGAAGACGGCGAGGTCAATCGCGGGTACATCGGCGTAAGTATCAAGTCAATCGATGCGGCCGACGCCAAAGCTCTTGGTCTTGACAAGGTCCAGGGTGTGCTCGTGCAATCAGTGATGGACAACAGCGCCGGGGAGGAAGCGGGAATGCGTCAGGGCGATGTGATCCTGCAAGTTGACGACCGTGAAGTGCTTTCCTCGCAGGATTTACAAAGCATTGTTGCTACGCATCGTGCGGGCGACAAAGTCAAGCTGAGCGTCTGGCGCAACAACCAGTTGATGGAGAAGACGGTGCGTCTCAAACCGCGTGACGGCTCCAGTATTGCTGAAGCGCTGCCGGGCGAACCACGTAAAGAAGAGTTGGACTCAGCCGGGCCGATTGAGTTTGACGGTCTGGGATTCACCGTTGAACCACTAACGACCGAACTGGCCGACCAACTGGACGTGGAGTTCGGGGTGGTCGTCACCCAGGTAGACCCGCGCAGTACGGTGGCTCGCAGCCGCAAGATTGTTCGTGGCGACGTGATTGTCAAGGCCGACTGGAAAGACGTCAAATCGCCCCGTGAGCTGGATGAAATCATTTCCGCCAAGAAACCGGGCAGTGCAGTGTTGCTGCAGCTGTCCAACCAGGGCGCCACGCGCATCGAAGGCGTGGAGATCCCGGAGACGAACCCCTGAAGTTTTGGTCCACAGGACTAAACGTGCAAGTGAGTGTTGAAAACACAAAGACCGGACTTGAACAGTCCGGTCTTTTTTGTTTAAAACCTTTGATTTGTGCCGTCTGGGAGTTCGATCACATAAAGAGGAAGGGCTTCCACTGTTCCTTGACGCTGCCTTCAATGTGCTGGATGAACATCACGTGACTTGGTTTGCGCGGGGGCTGATGCATGGTCAAGCCGGCTTCTTCCGGCGTTCGATTGCCTTTGCGATTGTTGCAGCGCACACAGGCGCAGACGAGATTTTCCCAGGTATCCTGACCTCCGCGTGAACGCGGATAGACGTGGTCAATCGTCAGCGGGGGAGCCGTAGAGCCGCAATACGTGCACCGGTGGCCGTCGCGGCGCAGGATGTTCTTACGCGAAAGCTCGATTTTAATGTAGGGGAGGCGGATGTAGGCGTGCAGGCGGATGACGCTGGGGAAGGGCCACATGCTCCGTACGGAGCGAATCTTGCGATCGTGATCTTCAACGACAATTTCGGCTTTGCTCAGAAAGATGAGGATGATGGCTTTCTGGACGCCGCAAACGCTGATTGGTTCGTAACTCTGGTTGAGGACAAGGACCCTTTCGGATAGCGGTTTGGGGCCGGCTGCCACGGCGAGATCTTGCCGCTGCCGCAATTGGCGGATCGATTTTTTCTGACGCGCTGTCTTTGGGAAGAGACACCTCCTTCCTCGATACAGATGTGGGGTTTCATTATGTCAAATGTGTCGCAGACCAGTCAGCGCGCGGCCCGCCACATACAGCGCTGAACTTACAGAAATCGACCTAATAAAACAATGTTTAATTGGCCCCAATTTTGACGCCTCGGGAAACGTCAATAACTTGCAATATTCTGCGGGAAACATAGAGGTCGACACATGCAAAGAACCGCCTGGCTGGCACTTGAAAACGGCGTTGTACTGGAAGGGCGCGCTTTTGGCGCAACGGATACTGACGGCGGTGGTGAAGTGGTGTTTAACACGGCGATGAGCGGTTACCAGGAAGTGTTGACCGATCCCAGTTACCGCGGGCAGATAGTCACCTTCACCTGCCCGCATATCGGCAATGTCGGCGTCAATCAATTTGACGAAGAATCCGGGCGGATCCAGGTCAGTGGAATAGTTGTCCGCGAGTGCGCCAAAACAGCGTCCAACTGGCGCAGCGAAGAGACGCTCGACGAATACCTGAAGCGTCACGGTGTTATCGGTATTGAAGGAATCGACACACGCCGGCTTACCCGAATCCTGCGCAGTGAAGGCGCCATGCGCGGCGTTATCACCACCAAACGCGGCGACAAACAAGAAATGATGCAACGCGTCCAGGCCGTGCGCGATATGAACGGTCTTGACCTGACGGGCGAAGTGACAGTTGATGAAGCCTACACCTTTGTGTTGGGTGACAACGAACCGCTATTGTGCGAGGCGCCGTCCCGCAGTTCGGAAGAGACATTCCGCGTTGCGGCATTTGATTTTGGCATCAAACGCAATATTTTGCGTCGCCTTACACTGAGCGGCTGTGAGGTGCGCGTCTTCCCGGCACGCAGTTCGGTTGAAGAAATCATGGCCTGGCAGCCCGACGGCGTGTTTCTGTCTAACGGCCCCGGCGACCCGGCGGCGGTTACCTACGCGTTTCCGGTTGTGCGTCGTCTGGCGGAAGAACTGCCGATGTTCGGCATCTGTCTTGGACATCAACTTATTGCACTGGCTTTCGGCGCAGAGACCTACAAGTTGAAATTTGGGCATCGCGGATTGAACCATCCGGTGCGTCAGGAGCAGAACGGCGTCATCGAGATCACATCGCAGAATCACGGTTTCAGCGTGGACCGCAAGAGTCTCCCGGCTGAGCTTGAACTTACCCATATGAATATCAACGATCACACGGTGGCCGGGCTGCAACACCGCGACCTGGCGCTCATGTGTGTGCAATACCACCCGGAAGCCGCACCCGGCACGCACGATTCCGACTACCTGTTTGCGCGCTTTTGTCAGGCGATGGCTGCGCGGCGCGCTTCCGCAGCGACGGTGTAAGGCCGGTCGGGATTCGACAGGGGAGAAGAGAAGTACATGATGATTGCCACCCGGCAAGTGAAAAAGTCGGGCACAGGAATTTTTCCCCAAAAAGTCATATTTATGATTGACAACCGAAATTAATTCCCTATATTTGCAAGCTATCCCCTGACGCGAATACAAGGGCAGGTACCGAAGTGGTTAAACGGGGCAGACTGTAAATCTGCTGGCTACGCCTTCGGAGGTTCGAATCCTTCCCTGCCCACGATCTGCGGGAGTAACTCAATTGGTAGAGTCACAGCCTTCCAAGCTGTTGGTTGCGAGTTCGAGCCTCGTCTCCCGCTCTTGATGCGCGGTGCGGCTTCATTGCTTCACCGCTTTTTTAGGCTGATGTAGCTCAGCGGTAGAGCACTTCCTTGGTAAGGAAGAGGTCACCGGTTCAAGCCCGGTCATCAGCTCACGTTCGAGGCAGCTCTCGGAGCACGGGACGGGCACTATACGAGTGTAGCTCAATTGGTAGAGCAACGGTCTCCAAAACCGTAGGTTGTGGGTTCGAGTCCTACCACTCGTGCAAAGGGGCATCAGGTGATGGAGTTGTAAAACCGGTTGCCCAGATATGACGGCAACTCTTGCATGCTACTATCCGGTCTACTGAAGACGGGTGAACTGAACGATGGAAAAGATTAAAAATTACCTGGATGAAGTCTCGAAAGAGATGAAAAAAGTGTCCTGGCCGACGCAGGAACAACTCAAGGAATCGACCCTGGTTACTATTGTTGCCTGTGCGGTCATTACCTTGTTTACCTACGTGATCGACATATTCATGACGAATATCGTCGACCTGATGTTCCTCTGATTTCGGCCGTTCACCGCGCCATCACGATCAGTGCGGTAGTTGGTATTCGTTTCCGACGTCATTCAGACAGATTTGTGCAGTCACACGGGCGGCTAGTTCCGCATAGAGTCAGTACGTATGGAAGAAGCAACTCCAGAACATAAGTGGTATGCCTTGCGGACGTTTTCCGGCCACGAGCAGCGTGTCAAACAAGCGCTTGAGGTTGAGATTAATCGTCTCGAGATATCTGAAAAAATTACCGATATCCTGATCCCTCAGGAGACGGTCTTTGAAGTGCGCGGCGGCAAGCGCCGTACAAGGACGCGGAATTTTCTGCCCGGATACATTATGATCCGGCTGATTCTGGACAATTGGACCCGTGACGTCGTCACGAACATTCCATCGGTTATTGGATTTGTCGGCACTAAAACGGAACCGGTGCCCTTGCAGAAAGCTGAAGTTGATCGGATCCTGGGGCGCGTAGAAGAGCGCAAGGATATTGAAACGATTGAAAACAGCTTCTCGGAAGGCGACCCCGTTAAAGTTATCGACGGGCCGTTTACCGGTTTCTCCGGTGTGGTCAAGGAAGTCAATAACCAAAAACAAAAACTTAAAGTCGAAGTCGGAATCCTCGGGCGTAAAACGCCGGTGGAACTGGACTTCAGCCAAATTGAAATGGAAAGCTGAATCGCGCTTCAGGCGTGAGGCGGCTTTTTCGATTTATTAGCGTGCGACAATAATATGGCTAAAAAGGTAGCTGGTTCGTTCAAATTGCAGATCCGTGGCGGTCAAGCGACGATGGCCCCGCCGGTAGGTCCGGCCTTCGGTCAGCGCGGCCTGAACGGGATGGAATTTGTTAAGCAGTTTAACTCGAAATCGCAATCGCAAGCCGGGAAGATCCTTCCGGTCGTGGTGACGTTCTTTAGTGACAAGTCCTTTACGTTCATTGTCAAGTCGCCGCCGGCATCGGCTCTGCTGATGGAAGCCGCCAACATTAAAGGCGGGTCGGCCGAATCGAATAAGATAAAGGTCGGTTCCGTCAAGCGTGGGCAACTCGAAGAAATTGCCAAGGTCAAAATGGAAGACCTTAACTGTCACACGGTCGAAAGCGCCGTCAGCATGCTGGCCGGGACTGCCCGCAGCATGGGACTGCGGGTAGAAGACTGATCCCATTAATGCGGCGCCGCCGGGCGCCGTTTCTGTTGTTGAACAGTATTTTTTTGGCAAAAGCGCTATGAAACGCAGCAAACGCTATACCAGTTCACGCAAGCTCGTGGACGATAAAAAAATGTACGATGTCGCCGAAGCGGTGAAGGCGATCAAACAAGGCGCCACCGCAAAATTCGACGAATCATTCGAAGTTTCGATGTGGCTTGGCGTCGATCCGCGCAAAGCCGACCAGGTTGTGCGTGGCACGGTTTCGCTGCCGCATGGAACCGGTAAAAGTGTTCGCGTTCTCGTATTTGCGCGTCCGCCGCTCGACAAAGAAGCGCTTGACGCAGGCGCCGATTACGCCGGTCTCGACGAATACGTCGAAAAAGTGCAGTCCGGCTGGACTGACGTCGACGTTGTTATCGCCACGCCCGACACAATGGGTCAGGTTGGTAAACTCGGTCGTATCCTCGGTCCGCGCGGTCTGATGCCGAACCCCAAAAGTGGCACGGTGACGCCGGACGTGGTAAAAGCCGTCGGCGAAGTCAAGGCCGGTAAGATCGAATACCGCGTCGACAAAGGCGGCAATATCCACGCCGCAATCGGCAAGGTTTCGTTCAGCGAGACGCAGCTGCAGGAAAACCTTCAGGTTTTTGTCTCCAGCATCCTTCGCGCCAAACCCTCCGCCGCCAAAGGCAAGTACATCAAAAGCATTCATTTCTCTTCGACAATGGGTCCGAGCGTTGCAGTGAGCGAATCGTCGTTCAGCTGATCGCCGTCTCATTAGATAAACTCCGAAATTATTACGCACTCGTTTCTATACATCGATTTTGTCCGGCGGACCGCTTCTACCCACCGGGCATCATTGCAGTAAACGGCAAAGGTCGAACATGGTCTCCAAAGAACAGAAAAAGGTGATGGTTGCCGACCTGGTGGAAAAACTCGGGCGGTCCGGCGGAGTCTACCTCGTAGACTTCACGGGCGTGACAGCTTCCGAGTCCATCGCGTTCCGTCGCCAGTTCAGAGATGCCAATGCGGAACTGAAAGTCGCCAAGAACACGCTGCTGAAGCGTGCGATTGCCGAAGTCGGTACGTTCGAATTGCCCGATGACAAATACATCGGTCAAACGGCGGTAGCGTTTGGTTACGACGACCCGGTTGCCCCGGCGCGCGTGATCAAAAAGATCGTCGGCGATACGAAAAAACTCGACTTGAAAGCCGCCGTCGTTGACGGACAGGTTTTCGACGGCTCGCAACTCAAGCAGGTTGCTTCTCTGCCGACCCGCGAAGATCTGATTGCCGGCATCCTTGGCAGCCTTAATGCGCCTGCCTCGGGTATCGTCGGTGCAATCAACGCGGTAATGCGCGATCTGGCATCCGTTATTGAAGAGTCGGCCAAAGCGCGCGAAGCAGCATAATTACTGGCTTCAAGCGTCAAGGTTCCGATCTTCAGATCGGCCCCGACCGGTCGATCTACAATTTTTGACATCAAAAATCACAATACAGTTTCAGGAGTAGTATCAATGTCTGTTGTTGAAGAACTCGTTGAAAAGATCAGCGGTCTTACGCTGGTCGAAGCATCCGAACTCAAATCCGCTCTCGAAGAAAAATTCGGTGTTACTGCCGCTGCGCCCATGGCGATGGCTGTAGCCCCCGGCGCTGAAGCTGCCGGCCCGGCTGAAGAAGAAAAAACCGAATTCGACGTGGAGCTGACGGATGTCGGTTCGCAGAAAATCAACGTGATCAAAGCGGTTCGCTCTCTGCTGGGTCTTGGCCTGAAAGAAGCCAAAGAAGCCGTAGACGGTGCGCCGAAAGTGATCAAAGAAGGCGTGTCGAAAGAGGAAGCCGAATCCGTCCAGAAAGAACTGGAAGCGGTTGGCGCCAAAGTCACGATCAAGTAAGCGAATCGGATTGGGTAAGCTTGCGGGCAACTATTGTCATCAATAGTTGCCCTTTTGCACTTTATGCGGTTTTATTCGTCGTAGGTAAAATGAGCGATCGCGACGGAGAGTTAAACAGACGCATGAAGTGGGAATTCTTCGGATCGCATCTGGTGTACGACTTACGATCCATGCACAAAACTACGAATTCCAACGAAAAATTGTAGGGTTTTTTGGTGAGTAGCCCGCCGGGCCGCTGCCGAAAAATCCTATTTTTTTCCCTGTATACAGCAACCGGGAGGTGGCTCTTGAGCACGAATCAAACCGGGACTTCCAGAAAAGAACTTACCGGCCTCAACTTTGAGCGGGTGTCCTTCGCGACGTTCAATTCGCAGGTTCACACCGGCGACCTGCTCAGCGTTCAGATACAGGCTTATGATGATTTCCTCCAGGATGAGATCAAACAAAGCGAACGCAAAAATACCGGTCTTTTCCAGGCGTTCAAAACCAACTTTCCGATCGTCGATGCACGCGAGATCTATGAGCTCGAGTTCATCGACTATCATATTGAGCGCCCAAAATATACCGAGCAGGAATGCCGCGAGCGTGAGCTGACATACTCGCGTCCCCTCAAGGCACGGCTGCGCTTGTCGTCCAAAGTCGATCCGAAATCGGAAGACTACATCGAGACGATAGAGCAGGATGTTTACCTGGGTAACATTCCGGCGATGACGCCGCGCGGCACCTTTGTCATCAACGGTGCCGAACGCGTGGTGGTCTCGCAGTTACACCGTTCTCCCGGCGTGTTCTTCAGCGATGCCATGCACCCGAACGGCACGCGCGTTTTCTCCGCGCGTATCATTCCTTTCCGCGGCTCGTGGGTGGAATTCTCGACCGATATCCACCACGTGATGTACGTGTATATCGATCGCAAAAAGAAATTCCCGGTGACCATGCTTCTGCGCGCCCTGGGATATTCCTCCGATGAACAAATTCTCGAGCTGTTCGACCTGACGGCCGAGATGAAACCCGACGACATCACGGAAGACATGATTGGTCGCCGCGTTGCTGCCGACGTGATCGACCTCGGCACGGGTGAGATTATCGCCAGCCGCGACACCATCCTGGATGAAGAGTTGATCGAAGCGATCGGCAACGGTACGCAGATCGAGCTGGTTAAACTCTTCAACTACATCAATCCTGCCGACGAACCTATTATCGCCAAAACAATGGCAAAGGATACGTCGCGTACGCGCGAGGATGCGCTCGAAGGGATTTACCGTCAGCTTCGTTCCGGTGAAGCGCCCGACCTGGAAACAGCGCAGGCGCTTATCGACAAGTTGTTCTTCAATCCCAAGCGCTACGACCTCGGCTCGGTTGGTCGCTACCGCATCAATGACAAACTCGGACTTGAAATAGATGGCGAAGTCACGACACTGACCGTCGAAGACATTATCGCCATCATCAAATACTTGATTGAACTGCGCGCAGGTCGCCGTCCGGTGGACGATATCGATCACCTGGGCAACCGCCGCGTTCGTACCGTCGGTGAGCAGTTGACGGCGCAATTTAATGTCGGTCTCGCGCGTATGGCGCGTACCATTAAAGAGCGTCTCAACATTCACGACACGGACTCGCTGACTCCGGCTGAGCTGGTCAACGCACGGACAATTTCTTCCGTGATCAATCAGTTCTTCGGAACCAACCAGCTGTCGCAGTTCATGGACCAGGTGAATCCATTGTCGGAGATGACGCATAAACGCCGTCTCTCCGCTCTCGGCCCGGGTGGTCTGACGCGTGAGCGCGCCGGCTTTGAGGTTCGCGACGTTCACTATACACACTACGGTCGCCTCTGTCCGATCGAGACGCCGGAGGGTCCGAACATCGGTCTGATTTCCTCGCTGTCCATTCACGCCCGTATCGACGAGCTCGGATTTATCGAGACGCCGTACCACGAGGTGAAGGAAGGTCAGGTTCAGCCCGAGGTCGTGCATCTGCGCGCCGACCGCGATGAGAATAAAATCATCGCTCCTGCATCGACGCTCGTGAACGAACAAGGCCGCCTGGTTGGCGATCGCATCAAAGCGCGCAGCTCGGGTGACTTTGTGGTTGTAACGCCGGAAGAGATTCACTATCTGGACGTTTCGACCAACCAGATTGCCAGTGTGGCCGCTTCGCTGATTCCCTTCCTGGAACACGATGATGCCAACCGCGCACTCATGGGCTCGAACATGCAACGCCAGGCCGTGCCGCTCCTGCGACCGGAAACGCCGATTGTCGGTACCGGGATGGAAGGCAAGGTTGCGCGCGATTCGCGTGCAGTGATTTCCGCTGAAGGCGACGGCGTCGTTGAGTACGTCTGCGCCGACTTCGTGCGCGTTCGTTATGACGACAAACGCACCGAAACGGAAAAACTGGTTACCTTCGACAACCAACTCGTCAAAACATATTACCTGACCAAGTTCTACCGGACGAATCAGGATACCTGCATCAACCAACGCCCGATCGTCAAGGTCGGCGACCGCGTCAAGAAAGACAGTCCGCTGGTGGACAGCAGCTCGACGCAGTACGGTGAATTGGCGCTCGGCCGCAACGTTCTGGTTGCCTTCATGCCCTGGAGCGGCTACAACTTCGAGGATGCTATTGTGCTCTCGGAGCGCCTGGTGGCGGAAGACGTCTATACCTCGCTGCACATCGTCGAATTCTCATTGCAGGTGCGCGACACCAAACGCGGTGAGGAAGAGTTGACGCGCGAGATTCCGAACGTCAGCGAAGAAGCGACCAAAGACCTTGATGAAGATGGTATCGTTCGCGTCGGCGCCAACGTGCGCGAAGGCGACATCCTGATCGGTAAAATTACGCCGAAAGGCGAAACCGATCCGACGCCGGAAGAAAAGCTGCTGCGCGCCATCTTTGGCGACAAGGCAGGCGACGTGAAAGACGCCTCGCTCAAAGCGCCTCCGGGACTGAAAGGCGTGGTGACAAATACCAAGCTGTTCACGCGTCGCAACGTGACGCGCGAAGCCGATGTGCGCCGCCAGGAGAAAGAGCGTCAGGACGCTCTGACCCGCAAGGAAAACGACCTGCTGATGGACCACGATGCGGACACGGCCGAACGCCTGTCCAAACTGCTGGCCGATCACAAAGTCGTCGGTGGCATCAAGCTGAAAGACGGCACCAACGTGTTCCGCGGTGGTACCGTGCTGACGGCCAACAGCTTTGTCGACAAGTACGAAGAAGAAGGCCTCAACTTCCTGGAGCTCGACCTGAGTCAGAACTTCCTGGAAAATGAGGAGCACTTCGCTACGGTTGACCGCCTGTTCGAGAACTACCGCAAAAAACGCGAACGCATTCTCGACGACATCCGCATCGAACGCCACAAAGTGATTACGGGCGACGAATTGCAGCCCGGCATCATGAAAATGGCCAAAGTCTACGTCGCCAAAAAGCGCAAGCTGCAGGTCGGCGATAAGATGGCCGGTCGTCACGGTAACAAAGGTATCGTGGCCAAAATCGTGCCCGTCGAAGACATGCCCTTCCTGCCCGACGGAACGCCGGTCGACATTGTCCTGAACCCGCTGGGCGTGCCTTCGCGGATGAACCTTGGACAGTTGTACGAAACGGCACTGGGCTGGGCCGGTCAGAAACTCGGCATGCACTTTGCCTCGCCGATTTTCGACGGCGCCTCGTGGGATGAAGTCAACACTTGGCTCGAAAAAGCCGGTTTGCCGTCCGACGGTAAGACCGTTCTCTTTGACGGTCGTACCGGCGAAGAGTTCGAGCAGCACGTGACGGTGGGCGTGATCTACATGCTTAAGCTGTCGCACCTTGTGGAAGACAAGATTCACGCGCGTTCGATTGGGCCGTACTCGCTGATTACGCAACAACCGCTGGGCGGTAAAGCGCAATTCGGCGGACAGCGTTTCGGGGAGATGGAAGTTTGGGCGCTCGAAGCGTACGGCGCTGCGCACACGCTGCAGGAAATCCTGACTGTCAAGTCGGATGATGTGCAGGGTCGTGCCAAAGCCTACGAGTCGATTGTGAAAGGTGAAAACCTGCCCAATCCGAACATCCCCGAGTCCTTCAATGTTTTGATTCGCGAGCTGCAGGGCCTTGCTCTCGAAGTCAAAGTAGAAGAATAAGCAACGGACGAATCCCGGCTCACCCGGAGCCGGGATTCGTAACCGATGCACCGGGATACGCTGTCGGTCAAAGGAAGAAGATTTACAATCTCAACTCAACTTCTGGAATGGAGGCGGCTCAATGCAATCTCGTCCAATTCCCCGCAAGGGATTTTCAAGCGTTTCAATTCGGATCGCTTCTTCCGACGAAATTCTCCACTGGTCACACGGAGAGGTCACAAAACCAGAAACGATAAACTACCGCTCATTCCGGCCCGAAAAGGATGGTCTTTTCTGCGAAAAGATCTTTGGTCCCGTTCGCGACTGGGAATGCGCGTGTGGCAAGTATAAACGCATTCGGTATAAAGGCATCGTGTGCGACCGCTGCGGCGTTGAAGTGACGCAGAAGTCGGTGCGCCGCGAGCGCATGGGCCACATCATGTTGGCCGTGCCCGTTATCCACGTCTGGTTCCTGCGTTCGCAGCCCAGCAAAATTGCCGCCGTTCTGGGCATGCCTACCAAGGACGTCGAGCGCATCGTGTACTACGAATCCTATTCGGTCGTGCAGCCGGGCAATACCGGTCTGCAGAAAAAAGACCTGTTGACGGAAGAAGAGTACCTGAAAATTATGGACTCGCTGCCGCCGGAAGAGCACAAGCTCGACGACGAGGATCCGCGCAAATTTATCGCGCTGATCGGCGGTGAGGCCGTCAAGGAACTGCTGCGCCGCACGGATCCCGAAGAGGAAGCCGCCAAACTGCGCGAGCAGCTCAAAGTTGAAACCTCGCAGCAGAAAAAGCTGGAAGCCCTCAAACGCCTGCGCGTTATAGAAGCTTTCCGCGAGCGCGATAACAAAGTACCAAACCGTCCCGAGTGGATGGTGCTGGACGTTATCCCGGTCATTCCGCCGGAACTGCGTCCTCTGGTGCCTCTCGAAGGTGGTCGCTTTGCTACGTCCGACCTCAACGACCTGTACCGCCGCGTTATCATCCGCAACAACCGCCTAAAGCGCCTGATCGACATCAAAGCGCCTGAAGTGATTCTGCGGAACGAAAAACGCATGTTGCAGGAAGCCGTTGACGCCCTGTTCGACAACAGCCGTCGTTCGACGGCGCGCAGCGATTCGCAGCGCACGCTCAAATCGCTGTCGGACATGCTCAAAGGTAAAACCGGTCGTTTCCGTCAGAACCTGCTCGGTAAACGCGTCGACTACTCCGGTCGTTCGGTCATTGTCGTTGGTCCCTCGCTGCGCATTCACGAATGCGGTCTGCCGAAGGACATGGCGGTTGAGCTGTTCAAGCCCTTCATTATCCGCAAGCTTATTGAGCGCGGATATGTGAAAACCGTCAAAAGCGCCAAGAAGCTTGTCGAGCGCAAGACCAATGAGGTGTGGGACATCCTCGAGCACGTCATCCAGGGCCACCCGGTTCTGCTGAACCGCGCTCCGACGCTGCACCGCCTCGGCATTCAGGCCTTCCAGCCCAAGCTGGTGGAAGGTAAGGCCATTCGTCTGCACCCTCTCGTCTGTACGGCTTTCAACGCCGACTTTGACGGTGACCAGATGGCCGTGCACGTTCCGCTGAGCCACGAAGCCCAGCTGGAAGCGCTGTTGCTGATGCTTGCCTCGCACAACATCATGCACACGCAGAACGGTACGCCGATTGCCGTACCCAGCCAGGACATGGTTTTGGGATGTTATTACATCACCAAACTGCGTCGAGGCGTCGCCGGCGAAGGACGTATTTACTCCTCGCCGGAAGAGGTTATCATTGCGTACAACAACAAACGCCTGCACCTGCATGCCAAGATCAAAACGCGCATCGGTAAGGAATTTATCGAGACGACGACGGGTCGCGTGCTGTTCAACGAGATTGTGCCGGTTGAAATCGGCTATCTGAATGAGCTGCTGTCCAAGAAGCGTCTGCGCCAGATCATCGGTATGTGTTTCCAGAAAGCCGGTCTGGCCAAGACGGTGGAATTCCTGGACAACCTGAAAGACATGGGATTCTCCTTCGCGACGCGCGGCGGTCTGTCGGTGAACATTGCCGACCTTCTGATCCCGGACGCGAAGGTGGAAATCATCGACAAGGCCCAGGCCGAAGTCGACAAGATCGAGAATCACTACCAGATGGGTGTGATTACGAGCGGCGAGCGCTACAACAAGATCGTGGACATCTGGTCTTCGTCGACCAACCGCATCGCGGACAGGCTGTACACGGAATTGCAGCGTGCCGACCAGGGTTTCAACACCTTCTGGATGGCGCTTGACTCGCAGGCTCGTGGTTCTAAAGAGCAGATTCGCCAGCTGGCCGGTATGCGCGGTCTTATGGCCAAGCCCAAAAAATCGCTTTCCGGTTCAACGGGCGAACTGATCGAGAACCCGATTATCGCAAACTTCAAAGAGGGTCTTTCAATCCTCGAATACTTCATCTCGACGCACGGTGCGCGTAAAGGTCTGGCCGATACGGCTCTTAAAACGGCCGATGCCGGTTACCTGACCCGCCGTCTGCACGATGTGGCGCAGGACGTGATCGTCTCCGAAAAGGATTGCGGCACGATTCGCGGTATCGAGATGACGGCGCTCAAAGACGGGGAAGAAGTCAAGGAGCCGCTCTACGAGCGCATCCTCGGCCGCATTTCTCTCCTCGACATTTACGATCCGCTGACGGACGAACTCATTGTCAAATCGGGCGAACTGATTGACGAAGAAGTCGGTCGTCGCATCGATGAAACCTCGATCGAGATGGTCCAGGTGCGTTCGGTGCTTACCTGCGAATCGCGTCGTGGAATCTGCACAAACTGTTATGGTCGCAACCTGGCGACAAGCAAAATGGTGGATGTGGGCGAGGCCGTCGGTACGATTGCCGCTCAGTCCATCGGTGAACCGGGTACGCAGCTTACGCTCCGCACCTTCCACACCGGTGGTACCGCATCGCTGATTGCTGCCCAGTCTTCGATCAAAGCCAAGTTCGACGGTATCATCAACTTTGACCGCGTCAAAACAATTACCGCGGTCGAAGATGAGGAGGATGTCGAAATCGTGGTCGGTCGCGGTGGTATGATCAAGATCATCAACCCGGACACAAACCGCGAGCTGAACAAATACGACGCCATGTACGGTGCGCGTCTGAACGTTCAGGACGGTCAGCAGATCCACAAAGGCGATCTCATTTATGAATGGGACCCTTACAACGCCGTTATTATTACTGAAAAAGCCGGTTTTGTTCGTTATACAGATTTCATCGACAACGTGACATACCGGGAAGAAATCGATGAGCAGACGGGGCACATAACCAAGTCGATCATCGAATCGCGCGACCGGACAAAGTCGCCGTCGATTGAAATCATTGATGAAAAAGGCGAGCACCTGCAGACCTACCTGCTGCCGACGAACTCCCAGATTATCGTGGATGACGCCGAAGCGGTCGGCATCGGCGATTCGCTGGCCAAGATTCCTCGGGATACGGGTAAAACTCGTGACATTACGGGTGGTCTTCCGCGTGTTACTGAGCTGTTTGAAGCGCGTTCGCCGCAGAAAGCCGCCATCGTTTCCGAGATCGACGGTACTGTGTCGTTCGGCAAACCCAAACGCGGTTCCCGCGTTCTGGTGGTGACCAGCTTCGACAACCAGACGGTCAAGGAATATACCGTGGCGTACAACAAGTACGTGCTCTCGCAGGAGGGTGACACGGTTCGCGCCGGCGACCGTTTGACGGACGGCCCGATCGACCCGCACGACATCCTGGCAATCAAGGGCGTCAATGCCGTGCAGCAATACCTGGTCAATGAGATCCAGGAAGTGTACGGCATGCAGGGTGTGAAGCTGAACGACAAACACATCGAAATCATCGTGCGTCAGATGCTGCAGAAAGTCAAAGTGGTTGATTCGGGAGACAGCGTGTTCCTCGAAAACGATCACATTGACCGCGTTCGGTTCATCGACGAAAACGAGCGGCTCAAGAGCCACGTGGTGGTTGTCGAAAAAGGCGACTCGAAGTTCCGCGAAAACCAGATGGTGCCGAAGCGCAAGGTGCGCGAGGTCAATACGGACCTCAAGCGCAAGACCAAGGCGGTTGCCGCCTACCGCGATCCGGAGCCCTCAATTTCGCAGCCGATCCTGCTGGGTATTACCCAGGCGGCGTTGAATACCGAGAGCTTTATTTCGGCCGCTTCGTTCCAGCAGACGACGCTTGTGTTGACGGAGGCCGCCGTGGCGTCCAAAGTCGATCAATTGATCGGTCTTAAAGAGAATATCATTCTTGGTCAGCTGATTCCGGCCGGTACCGGTCTGCGTCAATGCCAGGATATCCGCGTCAACAGCGACGTCGGAAATATCTTCTCTTCGGACGACATGCCGGGCAGTCTTGAGGCCGACGCCAAAGCGCTGAAGCGCTCCGTGCCTGCCTGACGAGCGGTTGATATACGCTGAATCAGAGCGCTTCGGATGCCAAATCCGAAGCGCTCTTTTCTTTTTTCAGCATGTCAATTCCGGGTCAAAGGTTGCTTCTTAAGCTCTTGTGTTGTAATTTGGAAATCTTTTTCTTTTGGCTGGAACGGATTAGGCCGCTTTTTTCGGTGCTGATCGGCAGACGGCCGTCCTTCAAACAAACGTACTTCCGACAATTACTCAGCCAGAGCACGGTACGGAGCTATGAGCGACTACGTCAAAAAAACCCGCAATATAGGAATCAGTGCCCACATTGATTCCGGTAAAACCACGTTGAGTGAGCGCATCCTCTACTACACGGGGAAGATTCACAAAATTCAGGAAGTCCGCGGCAAGGACGGCGGCGCCAAAATGGACTCGATGGATCTCGAGCGTGAAAAAGGTATCACGATTCAGTCGGCCGCTACCTTTTTCCACTGGAAGGACCACGACTTCAACCTGATCGACACCCCTGGTCACGTTGACTTCACGGTGGAAGTTGAGCGTGCGCTGCGCGTACTTGACGGCGCCGTGCTGGTGCTGTGCTCCGTTGCCGGTGTGCAGAGCCAGTCGATAACTGTTGACCGCCAGATGCGTCGCTACAATGTGCCGCGCGTGGCTTTCATCAACAAGATGGACCGCTCGGGCGCCAACCCCTTCCGCGTTGCCGAGCAACTGCGTGAAAAGCTGCACCACAACCCGATTATGATGACGCTGCCGATCGGCGCGGAAGATAAATTTGAAGGCATCATCGACCTGCTCAAAATGCAGGCGGTGCGCTTTGTCGGTGAGCAAGGCTCAGAGCTTGTTTACGAAGACATTCCCGCCAACATGATGGATCAGGCGCGCGAATACCGTCTGAAGCTGGTCGAGGCCGTTGCCGATTTTGATGATGACATCGCCGAGAAATTCCTGATGGAAGAGGAAGTCTCGTCGGAAGAAATTATGCCGGCGCTGCGTAAAGCAACGCTGGAACTGAAGTGCACGCCGGTGTACGTCGGTTCGGCGTATAAAAACAAGGGTGTTCAGGTGCTGCTCGACGGCGTGCTGGACTTCCTGCCGAGCCCGACCGAAGTGCCGCTGGAAGCGCTGGATCTGGATGCCAACGAAGCACGCGTGCCATTGAAATCCGACCCGAGCGCTCCGCTTGTTGCGTTGGCGTTTAAACTGGAAGACGGACGTTATGGTCAGCTGACCTACATGCGCATCTACCAGGGTAAACTCAGCAAGGGCGACTTCATTCACAACATGGCCAACAAGAAAAAGATCAAGGTGCCCCGCATTGTGCAAATGCACTCCGACGAGATGCACGACGTAGAAACCGCAGAAGCGGGCGACATCGTAGCGATGTTCGGCGTCGATTGTGCCTCGGGCGACACCTTTACGGATGGAACAGTGCACCTGTCAATGCAGTCCATGCACGTTCCCAACACGGTGATCGAGTTGGCCGTAAGGCCGAAAGACAAGAGCGGCCAGGTGTCGTTCTCGAAAGCGCTCAATCGCTTCTCGAAAGAAGACCCGACCTTCCAGGTCTACCGCGATGAAGAAAGCGGCGAGACGATTATCAAAGGGATGGGTGAACTTCACCTCGAAGTGTACATCGAGCGCATCAAGCGCGAGTACAATTGCGAAGTGATTGTGGGTCAGCCGCAGGTGGCTTACCGCGAGGCAATTACGCAGCGCTCCGATTTCAACTACACGCACAAAAAACAAACCGGTGGTTCCGGCCAGTTTGCGCGCGTGGGTGGATATCTTGAGCCGCTGGAGGACTCGGAAGAGAACTACGAATTCCTCGACAAGATTGTCGGTGGTGTCATTCCGCGTGAATACATTCCCGCCTGCGACAAAGGCTTCCGCGAGCAGATGGACAAAGGTACGTTGGTTGGACAGCCCGTTGTGAACATTCGCGTCGAGCTGAACGACGGTTCATACCACGCCGTTGACTCCTCGGACATGGCCTTCAAGATTGCCTCTATGGCTGCGTTCCGGGAAGCGTACAGAGCCGCCAAGCCGGTCATCCTTGAGCCGGTGATGAAGGTCGAAGTATCCGCCCCCGAAGAGTTTCAGGGTGTTGTGATCGGTCAGATCAACCAGCGCCGCGGTATCGTGATCGGAACGGAAATCGATACTGGTTATGTGGTGGTCGAGGTTGAAGTGCCGCTGAGCGAGATGTTCGGCTATTCGACGGATCTTCGCAGCGCCACGCAGGGCAAGGGAGAGTTCTCCATGGAGTTTTCCCGCTACGCTCAGGTGCCTCGCCAGATCCAGGACGAACTGATCAAGGAATACGAGCGCGAACGCGCCGAGGGCAAGAAGTAAGTTGAAAATCCGCACTGCGGGGTGAATGAACTTTATTTCACCCCGAGTGCGATTTTACTTGCGTAAGAAAATCGTTTTCCCTACTTTTGTTGGCTCTTTCTGAAGCTGGGTCCAAGCCCGTTTTTCAGGTTTTGCCGGAAGATTTTGGAGTGTTCTAGTGCCTACGATCAGCCAGTTGGTTCGCAAAGGCCGCAAGCGGATTATCGAGAAAAGTAAGTCCCCGGCGTTGACGAGTTGTCCTCAGCGTCGCGGCGTTTGCACGCGTGTTTACACGACCACGCCGAAGAAGCCGAACTCGGCTCTCCGCAAGGTGGCTCGTGTGCGTCTGACGAATCAGATTGAAGTTACCGCGTACATTCCCGGCGAAGGCCACAACCTGCAGGAGCACTCGATTGTGCTGATCCGCGGTGGTCGTGTTAAAGACCTCCCCGGCGTACGTTACCACGTCATCCGCGGTGCAGCGGATACGCAGGGAGTTGAAGGTCGCAAGCAGGGTCGTTCAAAATACGGGGCGAAGAAGCCGAAGGCCGCCAAATAATGTCAATCGCTCATTTGAGTTGATGCAGAGACTATGAGAAAAAAACGCGCAGAAAAACGCTCTACGACTCCCGACCCCCGGTACAATGATGTCCTGGTGGCGCGCTTTGTAAACAATATCATGCGTGACGGCAAGAAGAATACTGCCCGCGCGATTGTCTACGGTGCACTTGACATCATCCGTGAGAAAACGGGCCAGGATGAAATCGAAGTATTTCGCAAAGCAGTGAGCGCTGCCGCTCCGAACCTCGAAGTTCGCTCGCGTCGCGTTGGCGGGGCCACCTACCAGGTGCCTTCGGAGGTTCCCGAGAGCCGCCGTCTGGCGCTGGCAATCCGCTGGCTGAAGCGCTTTGCCTCGCAGCGTCGCGAGAAAACGATGGCCGAGCGTCTGGCCGGCGAGCTGATGGCTGCCGCAAATGGTGAGGGTTCGACAATCAAACGTCGTGACGAAACGCACCGCATGGCCGACGCCAACCGAGCCTTTGCTCACTTCAAATGGTGATTGCAGAAAATCTGGATTGAGACAACAGACGTCCTTTGACAACTGAACAACAACAATGCCCCGCACAGTACCTATAGAACGCGTTCGCAATATCGGTATCATGGCGCATATCGACGCCGGTAAGACAACGACGACCGAACGCATACTTTTCTATACAGGGGTTCTCCGCAAGTTGGGAGAAGTGCACCACGGAACGGCTGTCATGGATTACATGGAGCAGGAACGTTCCCGTGGTATCACGATAACTTCCGCTGCGACGAGCTGTGTGTGGGGCGACACGACGATCAACATTATCGACACGCCCGGGCACGTGGACTTCACGGCTGAAGTTCAGCGCTCTTTGCGTGTGCTCGATGGAGCTGTGGCGCTCTTTTGCGCCGTAGGCGGAGTTGAACCGCAATCCGAAACCGTCTGGCGACAGGCAGAGGAGTACAAAGTACCCCGCATTGCTTTTGTCAATAAGATGGACAGGGTTGGAGCCGACTTCAGTAATGTCCTCGACATGATGGAGGAGCGCTTGAAAGCGCGGCCGATTCCCCTTCAGCTTCCGATTGGTTCCGGTGAAAACTTCGCCGGAATTGTTGATTTGATCACGATGAAAGCCATCACCTTCGATGACGACTCCCTGGGAGTGCAGTTTACGGAAGGTGATATCCCCGACGCGATGCGGGCCGAAGCGGAGCAATACCGCGAGCGCCTGGTCGAAGCGGCCGCTGAAATGGACGATGATCTGATGATGCGCTACCTTGATGGTGAGGCGCTCTCAGACGAAGACATCCGCGGTGCCGTCAGGGATGCAACCATCAACGTCAGGTTTATCCCGGTTTTGTGTGGCGCGTCCTTCAAAAACAAAGGCGTGCAGCAGCTGCTGGATTCGGTCGTTCAATATCTGCCCTCGCCGGTGGATGTCGGCTCGGTCCGCGGATACGACCCCAAAACAGAGAAGGCGCTCATGCGCTCTCCTGACGACAAAGAGCCTGTTGCAGCGCTGGCATTCAAAATTCTGACTGATCAATTTGTTGGTCGTTTGACTTTTATCCGAGTCTACTCCGGCGTAATTCAATCAGGTGGAGTCCTTCTAAGTGTAGCGAGCGGTAAACGCGAGCGAATAGGACGTCTACTCAGAATGCATGCAGATTCCCGCGAAGAAATCAGCGAAGCCTACGCCGGCGACATCGTCGCAGTCGTGGGTCTGAAAACCACCCGCACCGGCGATACGCTCTGTGACCAGAAGCACCAAATTCTGCTTGAGCGCATCAGCTTCACCGATCCCGTCATAGATCAGGCTGTTGAACCCAAGACTCGTGCCGACCAGGATAAACTCAGTCAGGCTTTATTGAAGCTGACCGAGGAAGATCCGACGTTCCGTTATCACGTTGAAGACGAGACGGGGCAGACGATCATAAGCGGCGTCGGCGAGTTGCACTTGGAGATTATCGTAGACCGGATGGTTAAAGAGTTCGGCGTCGGGGTCAACGTCGGCAAACCTCGGGTAGCCTACCGCGAGACGATCAGCACAGTGCTGAGACACGAAGAAAAATTTGTGCGGCAAACAGGCGGCAAAGGCCAGTTTGCGCATGTGATACTCGAATACGCCCCCAGAGAGAATGGGGCGGGACACAAGTTCGAGAATGCGATCAGCGGGGGCGAAATCCCCAAGGAATTTATCCCGGCCGTGGAGCAAGGTGTGTGTGAAGCTCTGCAAAATGGACCGATTGCCGGGTATCCCGTCGTAGATGTCGGGGTTCGGCTGACCGGGGGCTCTTTTCACGAAGTCGACTCATCAGAGCTGGCGTTCAAGATTGCGGCAGTCAGCGCCACGCGTGAAGCACTGCACAGGGCAAAGCCCATCCTGCTTGAACCGGTATTCGAAGTTGAAGTGCTGACTCCTGAGGAATACCTGGGCGAAGTGATCAGCGATCTGAATGCACGACATGGAAAAATCGAGGGCATCTCGCAGCGCGCGGGAGCTCAGGTAATCAAGGCTTTGGTGCCGCTTGCGCTCATGTTTGGTTATGTGACCCAATTACGGTCGTTAAGCCAGGGGCGCGCATCGTATTCGATGAAATTCAGCAGATATGAAAAGGCCGTAAAATCGCCGTTCGGAGCTGTGTCTGCGTGACATTCGAATGATTCAGCGGTAGAGAGCCTCCAAAATTTGAAATTGAACTAGACACTTTGTTTTAACGCATCCACGGTAGGAGCAGGAACAATGGCAAAAGAGAAATTTGAGCGTACTAAGCCGCACGTCAACATTGGTACTATCGGCCACGTTGACCACGGCAAAACCACGTTGACCGCCGCTATCACCTCGGCACTCGCCAAGAAAGGTACGGCATCTTTCCGTGCGTTCGATTCCATCGACCAGGCGCCGGAAGAGCGCGAGCGTGGAATCACGATCGCTACGGCTCACGTGGAGTACGAGACGGAAAACCGTCACTACGCTCATGTGGATTGCCCGGGTCACGCTGACTACGTCAAAAACATGATCACGGGTGCTGCACAGATGGACGGGGCTATCCTCGTTGTTGCAGCAACGGACGGCCCTATGCCGCAGACGCGCGAGCACATTCTGCTGGCCCGTCAGGTTGGTGTGCCCCGTATCGTTGTTTTCATGAATAAAGTCGACATCGCCGATCCCGAGCTGATCGAGCTCGTCGAACTCGAAATCCGCGAACTTCTCAGCAAGTACGAGTTCCCCGGCGATGACATTCCCGTCATCCAGGGCTCGGCGCTCAAAGCGCTGGACGCAGGCTCCGATGCCGGCGCAACGCCCGATGACGAGCGTCTGCAGTGCATCTATGAACTGATGCAGAGCGTGGATGAGTACGTTCCGACGCCGGAGCGCGCCACGGACAAACCCTTCCTGATGCCGGTTGAGGATGTGTTCTCGATCACGGGTCGTGGTACGGTTGCTACCGGTCGTGTTGAGCGCGGTATCGTCAAACTGAACGAAGAAGTAGAGCTGGTCGGTTTCGGCCTGCACAAAAAGACGGTTGTAACGGGCATTGAGATGTTCCAGAAACTTCTGGATGAAGGTCGTGCCGGTGACAACGTTGGTCTGCTGCTCCGTGGCGTTGACAAAAAAGAAATTGAGCGTGGCATGGTTCTGGCGAAGCCGGGTTCCATCACGCCGCACCATACCTTCAATTGCCAGGTATACGTGCTGACGAAAGACGAAGGCGGCCGTCACACGCCGTTCTTCCAGGGCTACCGCCCGCAGTTTTACTTCCGTACCACGGACGTTACGGGAGTTGTTACGCTGCCGAGCGGCACCGAGATGGTTATGCCCGGTGATAACGTGGACAACCTGGAAGTGAAGCTGATCGCACCGATCGCTATGGAAGAAGGTCTGCGCTTCGCTATTCGCGAAGGCGGCCGTACCGTAGGCGCCGGTGTTGTATCCAAGATTATCGAATAAGACGTCTTGCGACCAATGGGGGCGCGAATGAGCGCTCCCTTCTCTTTTTCATTTGCATCGCTCTTTAACGGAGAGTACAGGTGGCTGGAACCAAAATACGCATCAAACTGAAGTCGTACGATCACAACCTGATCGACAAATCGACCGAGCGGATTATCCGCACGGTGCGTCAGACTGGTGCGATCATCAGTGGTCCGATTCCGTTGCCGACGGAGCGCGCCGTGTACACGGTGCTGCGTTCGCCGCACGTGAATAAAAAAGCTCGCGAGCAATTTGAGTCGCGAACCCACAAACGGTTGATCGATATCTTCAATTCGACGCCGAAGACGGTTGATTCGCTGATGCGTTTGGAGCTGCCTGCCGGTGTCGATGTGGAAATCAAGGTCTAACAGGAGAGCAAGAGAATGAGCGCCTTACTAGGTCGGAAAATGGGAACAACCAGCATCTTCACCGAAGATGGGCAGTACGTGCCCTGTACGGTGATCGAAGCAGGTCCCTGTCCGGTGGTGCGCCTGCGGACCAAGGATCGCGACGGCTACGAAGCTGTCCAGGTCGGTTACGGCGACATGCCGCAGCACAAAGTTCGCAAGCCGGTGGCGGGGCAATATGCAGCCGTCAACATCGAGCCGAAACGCTATCTGCGTGAATTTCGCTTAGCCAAAGGCTCGTACCAGGTGGGCGATATCATTACGGTCGGCGATTTCAATGCCGGCGATCTGATAAAAGTTTCGGGAAAAAGCAAAGGCCGTGGATTCCAGGGTGTTGTCAAGCGCCATGGTTTCGGTGGTGTCGGTATGGCGACGCACGGTCAATCTGACCGTCCGCGCGCCCCGGGATCAATCGGTATGTCGTCCGACCCCTCCCGCGTTTTCAAGGGAATGCGAATGGGTGGACGCATGGGCGGCAAACGCGTCAGCGTGCGCAACCTGCAAGTGCTGCGCGTAATTCCTGAGTCGAACCTGTTGCTCGTGAAGGGCGGAATACCCGGAGCGAAAAATACCATCGTGGAAATAGTGAAGCTCTGAGGTCCGGGCAATGACAGTAGACATATACAACGCCAACGGCGAAAAAACCGGGCAGCTCGATCTGCCTGATGAAGTATTCAACGTGGACCCGCACGAACACAGCATGTATCTGGCTGTACGTGCATATCTGGCGCACCAGCGTCAGGGTACGCACAAAGCCAAGGAGCGTGGTGAAGTTCGCGGCGGCGGTCGCAAACCGTGGCGTCAAAAAGGACGTGGTACGGCACGCGCCGGTACTACGCGTTCGCCTCTGTGGGTTGGCGGCGGTACCATCTTTGGTCCGCGTCCGCGCACATACAGGCTTGACCTGCCGCGCAAAGTCAAACGACTTGCGCGCAAATCGGCTCTGTCGCTGCGTTTGCGTGAAAACAATGTTGTCGTGGTCGAAGATATCAACATGAGTGAGATCAAGACCAAGAGCATCGCATCCCTGCTGAAGGCGCTGAAAATTGACGGCGAAAAAACCTTGCAGGTACTGCCGGAGCCGAAGGAGACGGTTTACCGTTCCTCTCGCAACATTAAGAAGTTGTCGACGACGCTGGCTTCTTCCTTGTCGGCTTACGACATCCTGAGCCACAAGAAACTGCTGCTGCACAAGAGCGCGGTTGATGCCATTGTACAATCGTTTGGGAAGTGAGGGACGCCATGCAGGTGCTTAAACGTCCGCTGATTACCGAAAAGAGTAACGAGCTGCGCGAGCAGTCCGGCAAATACACCTTTGAGGTTGATCCTAAAGCGAACAAAATTCAGATCAAACAGGCGGTGCAGCGTCGCTTCAATGTCGACGTTCTCAACGTCAGCACCATCCGCGTCAAAGGCAAACGCAAGACGCAGATGACGCGCAAGGGATATTTTCAGGGGCAGCGACCGCTCCGTAAAAAAGCGATAGTAACTCTGAAACCGGGCCAGTCGATCGACATCTTCGACAGCGGCGCAGGTGAATAAACCCGACGGGTAGGCACAATGGGCATCAGAAAATTTAAACCGATTACGCCAGGCACGCGCTACTACTCGGTGAGCACCTTTGAGGAAGTCACCAAGACGACGCCGGAAAAATCCTTGCTGGAACCGCTCAAAAAATCGGGCGGCCGCAACAACACCGGGCGTATCACGTCGCGTCACCGCGGTGGCGGACACAAACGCCGCTATCGGATCATCGATTTCCGCCGTGAGAAGTTTGGCGTCAAAGCCACCGTGGAAGCGATCGAATACGATCCGAACCGCTCAGCTCGCATCGCGCTGCTGAAGTACGAAGACGGCGAGAAGCGCTACATCATCGCGCCGAACAAAGTCAAGGTGGGCGATGTCCTGGAATCCGGACCGGACGCGGAAATCCGCGACGGCAATGCGATTCCGCTGAGCCGCGCCCCGCTCGGTTCGTTCGTGCACAACATCGAACTGCAGCCCGGCAAAGGCGGCCAGATGGCTCGCAGCGCCGGTACGTCCGCTCAGCTGGTGGCACGTGAAGGCAAATATGCGACACTGAAGCTGCCTTCAAGCGAAGTTCGCATGGTGCCGGTTCGCTGCCTCGCAACGCTGGGCACGGTCGGTAACTCGGACCACGAAAATATTTCCTACGGTAAAGCAGGTCGTATGCGTTGGCTGGGCGTTCGTCCGCAAACGCGCGGTATGGCCATGAACCCGGTTGATCACCCGATGGGCGGCGGCGAAGGCCGTTCGAAGTCCGGTGGTGGTCGTCAACATCCGGTGACGCCGTGGGGCAAAGTGACGAAAGGTTTGAAAACCCGCAAGAAGCGCAAACCGTCGAACAAGTACATCGTTCGTCGGCGGGTCAAATAAAGTTTAGCAGGTGAAAACGTATGCCACGTTCGCTTAAAAAGGGGCCTTTTATCAGCTTTAAGCTGGAAAAGAAGATCGAAGAGATGAACCGCTCCAATAAAAAGAAGGTCATCAAGACCTGGAGCCGCTCGTCGATGATTTCCCCCGATTTCGTTGGACATACCTTTGCGGTACACAACGGAAACAAATTTATTCCGGTGTATGTGACGGAAAATATGGTGGGGCACAAGCTCGGTGAGTTTTCGCCGACGCGTACGTTCCGCGGTCATGCCGGACACAGGAAGAAGTAAAACCGCATTACCTTGATTTGGAGAGAGTGCGAACATGGAAGCACGCGCGACAAAACGCTATCTGCGGGGATCCCCGCGCAAAATGCGGCTGGTGATCGACCTGATTCGCGGCAAATCGGCCGCAGAAGCAAAGGCGATCCTGCAGTTCTCACCCAAGCGGGCAGCCACTGCGGCTGAAATGGTTCTGCGCTCTGCGCTGGCCAATCTGACGGTGAAGAACGACGAAATCCCGGTGGCGGACGAAAATGTCGTCATCTCGGAAGCTTTCGTAAACCAGGGCCCGACGATGAAACGCGTCAACCCCGCCCCGATGGGTAGGGCGTACCGGGTACGCAAGCGTTCAAATCACCTTACGATCGTTGTTTCTTCGCGAGACTAAAATTCCAGGAGATAGTGTTTTGGGACAGAAAGTAAATCCGATCGGCCTGCGTCTAGGCATTATCCGCCCCTGGGATGCCAACTGGTTTGAAGAACACAACTTCGCCGCCAAACTTTCCGAAGATTTGATGGTGCGCAATTACCTGTCGAACCGTCTGCGCAAAGCCGGCGTGTCTCGCGTAGTGATTGAGCGCACTCCCAAGCAGATCCGCCTGACGATCAAAACGTCGCGCCCCGGCGTGGTGATTGGTCGCTCCGGTAAAGAGATTGCTCAACTCGAAGAAGAATTGAAGCGCCTGACGGCTAAAGACGTCAAAATCCTGATCAGCGAGATCAAGCGTCCCGAGTTGGATGCACAATTGGTGGCTGACACGATTGCGCAACAAATTAAAGGTCGTATCTCTTATCGCCGTGCCATGAAGCAGGCCCTGAGCGCTACGATGCGCATGGGTGCAGAAGGCATCCGTATCAAATGTTCCGGCCGTCTCGGCGGAGCTGAGATGTCGCGCACGGAACAGTATAAAGACGGCCGCATCCCACTGCACACACTGCGCGCGAATATCGACTATGCAACGGCGACGTCGCAAACGATTCAAGGTGCAATCGGTGTGAAAGTGTGGATTTGCCTCGGCGAGATTATCGGTACGCCGACATTGTTTCAGGAACGTCCTGCCCGGTCGAACAAGTAAGATCGGCAGGTAGGCCTCAATAACGGGAAAAAGAGATGTTAAGTCCCAAACGAGTACGCTACAGAAAAGTACAGCGCGGTAAACGCCGCGGCAAGGCGTATCGCGGATCGACGGTGCACTTTGGATCGTTCGGCCTGAAGTCGCTTGACACGGCCTGGATCACAAACCGTCAGATAGAGTCGGCACGTATTGCGATCAACCGCTATTTGCGTCGTGACGGTAAAGTCTGGATTCGCATCTTCCCCGATAAGTCGGTGACCAAAAAAGCTGCGGAAACGCGCATGGGTAGCGGTAAGGGGAACCCGGAATACTGGGTAGCGTCCATTCGTCCCGGCCGTGTTATGTTCGAAATCGACGGTGTTTCCCGCGAGCGCGCGATGGAAGCTCTGCGTCTGGCTTCGCACAAACTGCCGATCAAAACGAAGTTTGTCACACGCATCGATTACGAGGGCTGAACATGAAGGGACGCAAAGCGGAGGATCTGCGCAATCTTCCGGTCGAAGAGCTGGAACGCACTTTGACCGACATTGAAGAAACGCTGATGAACATGCGTTTTCAGCGTGCTATCGGCGAGCTGGAAGACACGGCGCAAATCCGCATTACGCGCAAGGACATTGCCCGCATCAAGACCATTATTACAGAAAAGCAACAAAGCGAATCTACGGCAGCCTAATCTGTGCTGGATGGCAAAATGGAAAATACAACTCCTGTTACCGATGCGAGCTCCGCGCTGCAGAATTCCGACTCCGAGTCCGCACGCCCCCGGCGTAAAATGCGTATCGGTAAAGTCGTGAGTGATAAAATGGACAAAACGATCGCCGTGGCGATCGAACGTCGCGTAAAACACCCGATCTACAAAAAGTACTTCAAGAAAACCAAGAAGTACCTGGCGCACGATGAGCAGAACACCTGCAACATCGGCGATGTGGTTCGAATCATGGAAACACGTCCCCTGAGCGCACGCAAACGTTGGCGCCTGGTGGAAGTTATTGAACGCGCCAAGTAAGGAGGGCTGATCTATGATTCAGGAAGAAACCAACCTCGTTGTTGCCGACAATTCCGGCGCCCGCCGTGTTCGCTGTATCCGCGTACTGGGCGGCAACCGCCAGTATGCCGGCGTCGGAGACCTGATCGTGGTGAGCGTCAAGGACGCCATTCCCAATGCGGGTGTGAAAAAGGGCGAGAAATCCCGTGCGGTTATTGTTCGCACGAAAAAGGAAATTCGCCGCAAGGACGGTTCTTATATCCGTTTCGACGAAAACGCCGTTGTTCTGCTGAACACGCAAGGCGAACCGCGCGGAACGCGCATCTTTGGACCGGTCGCGCGTGAACTGCGCGAAAAGAGCTACATGAAGATTGTCTCACTTGCTCCTGAAGTGCTGTAAAGCGGAGTTAGCGCATCATGAAAAACGCAAAAAAAGGCGGCGACAAGAAGCCGAAGCTCAAACTCAGGAAGAATGACCTGGTTCAGGTTATTGCCGGCGGTGACCGCTTCAACAAAGTCACGGGGCGCATCCTGGCGATCGATCCGATCAAAATGACGGTGGTAGTCGAAGGTGTGAATATCCGCAAGCGTCACCAGCGTCCGACGCAGGAGCACCCGGAGGGCACAATCCTCGAGCGCGAAATGCCGATCCACTATTCAAACGTGCAGTTGGTGGCCGACAACGGCAAACCGACGCGACTGGGCAGCCGCACTGAAGAAAACGGCAGCAAAACGCGAATCGCACGCAGCACTGGCTCGGAAGTTTAATCGCACACACGAATTTGTATTTGCTAAGGGCATAGAGCATCATGGCGAAAAATGTAGCAGGAGCGGCACCGAAAAAGTCCAAGCTGGAATTCCAGCCGGTCGGTCCGCGTATGAAAGATGGCGCAGAAATGCCGCCGCCGCGTTTGAGCAGCTTTTATCGCGAAACGGTTGTTCCCGCTTTGATGAAGCGCTTTGAATACAAGTCGGTGATGCAGGTGCCTCGCCTCGAAAAAATTTCCATGAATATGGGCGTGGGTGCGGCCGTTCAGGACCGCAAATTGCTGGAATCCGCTCTGAATGAACTCGAGCTTATTTCCGGTCAGCGTCCAGTGGTGACGCGCGCACGCGCTTCGATCTCGAACTTCAAACTGCGTCAGGGCATGCCGATCGGCGTGCGAGTTACGCTGCGTCGTGCGCACATGTTTGAGTTCCTGGATCGTTTCATCAACATTGCCACCCCGCGTATCCGCGACTTTCGCGGTCTGCCCGACAAAGCCTTTGACGGCCGAGGCAACTACACGGTGGGCATTCGCGAGCAGATCATTTTCCCTGAAATCGACGTTGACAAGGTGAGCCGCATATCCGGTTTGAATATCACCTTTGTTACTGATGCGCCGACGGATGAAGAGGCGTTCGCCCTCTTGAAGGAATTTGGATTTCCGTTCCGCAAGAGCTGAACCAGAAACAAACACAGCCAATAAATCCAGCTTGGTGTAGATATGTCGAAAACATGCATGGTGGCGCGCAACGAAAAGCGCCAACGGATGGTGGAAAAATACGCGAAGAAGCGTGCAGAGCTGAAAGCGGAGGGTGACTCCGAAGGCCTGCAAAAACTGCCGCGCAACAGCTCGCCTTCACGCTTGCGCAATCGCTGCAGCGTGACCGGTCGTCCGCGTGCGGTATACCGCAAGTTCGGTGTCTGCCGCAACGTCTTCCGCCAATTGGCGTTAGAGGGCAAGATTCCCGGCATCCGCAAGGCCAGTTGGTAACAAGAATTTGATCTTACATCTTAACGCGAGCTCTCGAGAACATGAACCTGAGCGATCCTATAGCCGACTTCCTGACGCGCATTCGCAATGCCGCGCGTGCGAAGCACAAACGGGCGGTGATGCCGGCGTCAACCATGAAAATCGCGATTGCTGAAATCCTGAAAGAACAGGGCTACATCGCTGATTACAAGCGCGTTGAGGCTTCGCCGCGTGATGAACTGCACGTGGTCATGCGCTACTACGAGGGCCGTCCGGCATTCACGGAAATCAAACGCATTTCCCGGCCGGGCCTGCGCAGCTACGCCTCCGCCAAGTCCCTCCCGCGCGTGCGCAACGGACTCGGCATCGCAATCGTTTCGACGCCCAATGGGGTAATTACAGATAAAGATGCACGTCGGGCTAATGTCGGCGGTGAAGTTATCTGCACAGTTTGGTAAGTATCGATCCTCGTCTCTCGATCAGGAGTCGGAAGTGTCTCGTATCGGCAAAAAAATCATCGAAATTCCGAGCGGCGCTGAAGTAAAATTCGGCGACAACGGTCTGACGGCAAAAGGTCCCAAAGGTGAACTTTCGGTCCGCCTGCCGCAGGAAATTGGCTATTCGATGGAAGACGGCAAGATTTCGTTTTCCCGCGAATCAGACGAAAAGCACATCCGCGCCAAGCATGGTCTGGCGCGCGCGCTGGCGGCTTCCGCCATCGAAGGCGTCACGAACGGCTTCTCGCGCACACTTCAGATCGAAGGCGTTGGTTTTCGTTCGGAGATGCGTGGCGACAAGCTGCTGATGTATCTGGGCTTTTCGCACCCGGTTGTATTCATTCCGCCGGACGGCATCAAGTTCGAGACGACGTCCCCGACGGTGATCAACGTATCGGGTATCGACAAGCAGTTGGTTGGCCAGATCGCCTCCAAGATTCGCAAGATTCGACCGCCGGAGCCGTACAAAGGCAAAGGGGTCCGGTATAAAGATGAACAGATTCGCCGTAAAGCCGGTAAGTCCGGCGGCAAGGGCAAGTAAGTCCGCAATCCGTGACGGGTGTGTAAAATGAAAACGGCTCAAAAATTGGTGCGCTATCAGCGCCGCAAGAATCACGTACGGAACACGATCAATCTTGGACGTGAAAAACGTCTGCGCCTGAGCGTCTTCCGCAGCGCCAAACATGTTTACGCGCAAATCATCGACGATGTAAGCCGACGGACGCTTGTTTCCGCCTCCAGCACGGAGAAGACGCTGGCCGATCAGGTCAAAGCGGCCGAAGGCAAAATCGGAGTGAGCACGATTGTCGGCAAAGCGCTGGCGGAACGTGCCGTGGCCAAAGACATCAAAACAGTTGTGTTCGATCGCAACGGTTTTGGGTATCACGGCCGAATTAAAGCATTGGCTGACGGCGCCCGCGAAGGCGGCCTGGAATTCTAAGCGCAGCCAAATCCAAACATTGAATAATTCAGAAGGCTAAGCGTGGCGAAGTTCAAACCATCCGAACTGGAACTCAAAGACAAACTTGTGACGGTACGCCGTACGGCCAAAGTTGTTAAAGGCGGTCGCCGGTTCAGCTTCAGCGCGCTGGTGGTTGTCGGTGACGGCCAGGGCTACGTCGGCTACGGTCTGGGCAAGGCAAACGAAGTTGCCGATGCCATCAGCAAAGCCACCGATGCCGCTCGCAAGAGTGTCATCAAGGTTTCGCTGGCGGAAAATACTATTCCGCACGACGTTATCGGCAAATATGGCGCAGGCCGCGTCATGTTGAAACCGGCAACACCCGGTACAGGTGTTATCGCTGCCGGTGGCGTACGCGCCGTACTTGAGATGGCGGGCGTCCACGACGTTCTGACCAAAAGTATGGGTTCCTCCAATTCGCATAATTCTGTTAAAGCGACCTTCCAGGCGCTGCAGCAATTGGAAGACGTCGGCTCGGTAGCGCGCCGACGTGGTATTTCCGTCTCCAAAGTATTGCATGGCTGATCGTGTCGTTATCACGACGAGCATCGCTCCAATCCGAGGCAATCATGTCAAAACTGAGAATTCGGCAGATCAAAAGCATCATCGATGCGAAGAAAAAACAGAAGCTGACCATCCAGGCGTTGGGACTCGGGCGTCCGAACTATGAAGTGATTCAGCCGAAAAACGCGAACATCCTTGGAATGATCAACGTGGTGAAGCACATGGTCACGGTTGAGGAACTTCCGGATACGGAGGCGCAACAATGAAACACATAGGCAACCTTACATACGCGGAAGGCTCGCGCAAGACGCGCAAACGCGTTGGACGCGGCCAGGGTTCTACACGCGGCAAAACGTCGACGCGTGGACACAAAGGCCATGCCTCCCGGTCCGGTTTCAACCAGATTCATTCGTTTGAGGGCGGCCAAATGCCCCTCAACCGTCGAATCCCCAAATTTGGATTTCACAACAATTTCCGCACGGAATACCAGGTTGTGAATGTCAGTCGCCTGCAGGAACTGGTCGAAAAAGGCCGGCTGGAAGGCGGTGAAGTTACACCTGAGCGCCTGTTTGAAGTAGGTGCGGTCAGTATCCGCAAGGCGCCGGTTAAAATCCTCGGTGAAGGCGAAATCTCAGTGGCGCTCAACGTGCGCGCTCACAAGTTTTCGGCATCGGCGAAGGAAAAAATCGAGTCAGCCGGAGGTTCGGTAACAATCAATGAATAAGCTGATAGAGACTTTCCAAAATATATTCAAGATCGATGATCTGCGGACCCGTATCATTTTTACGGCCGTGGTCTTGATCGTGGTGCGGGTTGGCGCGCACATCACCCTGCCAGGGGTGGATGTGGCGGCTCTTCGGGGCTCAAGCGCGTCCAACCCGGACGGACTCCTTGGTTTTATTGATCTGTTCGTTGGCGGCGCGTTCGCCAACGCCGCCATTTTTGCCCTGGGCATCATGCCGTATATCTCGGCGTCAATTATTCTGCAGTTGGGCGGCGTCGTTATTCCTGAAATTCAGCGCATGCAGCGCGAGGGCGAGGAAGGACGACGCAAGCTCAATCAGTGGACCAGGTACGGAACCGTGCTGATCTCCTTTGTTCAGGGGGTCGGCTTTACGCTTAATCTGATGAACACAGGAGGCGCCGGCGGCGGCTCCGTTGTTGCAGATCCCGGCGTGCTGTTTATGCTTTCGTCCGTCATGCTTTTGACGGCGGGCACAGTGTTCCTGATGTGGCTGGGTGAACAGATCACTGAAAAAGGCATCGGCAACGGTATTTCACTGATCATTATGATCGGGATTATTGTGCAGCTTCCGGCTGCCGTCGGTCAGGAGTTGTCGCTTGTAAGCGACGGCGATCGCCCGGTACCGATCTTCCTGATTATTCTCGTTCTGCTCGTTGTCGTGATCATGGCCTCCGTGGCTCTGACTCAAGGTGTTCGCAAAATTCCGGTTCAGTACGCCAAGCGCGTCGTCGGAAGGAAAGTCTATGGCGGAACGACTCAGTACCTGCCGCTGAAAGTCAACATGGCCAACGTGATGCCGATCATCTTTGCTCAGGCAATCATGTTTGTGCCGTCGATTATGGCCAGCTTCTTTGGCGACTCGGCCTGGGCCGCCAATTTGAACGCCATCTGGCAGCCGACTGAACTCGCCTACTCGGTTGTGTATGCAATCATTATCATCTTCTTTACCTACTTCTACACGGCCATCAGCTTTAACCCGCGTGACGTTGCCGACAACATGAAGAAGCAGGGCGGCTTTATTCCCGGTATTCGTCCGGGTAAAGCCACGGCGGAGTACATCGACCGGATTCTGACGCGCATCACGCTGCCGGGTTCGATCTTCCTGGCGTTGATCGCCATCCTGCCGTACTTCGTTTCGAATATTTTGGGTGTGACGACGCTGTTTTCGCAATTCTTCGGCGGCACTAGCCTGCTGATTATTGTTGGCGTTGCACTGAATACCCTTGAGCAGATTGAGTCGCATCTGCTGATGCGCCACTACGATGGTTTTATGAAGAGCGGTCGCATGCGCGGTCGTGGAGTTCGTACGCCGGGTGGCGGCGGCGGATTTTAATCCCGCAACTGGAGTTGATCTGAATGTCACAAGCGCCGGCTGTTAAAATAGCGTCGGAAATCGATTACATCGAAGCGTCGTCGCGCATTGTCGCGGACACGCTTACGCTTGTGGGTAAACAGGTCAAAGCCGGGGTCAAGACCATCGAGCTGGAAAAGATTGCGGAAGACTACATCCTGTCGCGCGGTGGACGCCCCGCCTTCAAGGGGTATCGCGTAGGATCATTGGTCTTTCCATATTGCCTCTGCATTTCCGTCGAGGATGAAGTCGTTCACGGCATGCCCGGTGACGTTGAACTGCAGGAAGGGCAAATTGTTTCCGTCGACTGCGGCGTAGAAAAAGACGGCTTTTTTGGCGACAGTGCCAGAACTTTTGCCGTCGGCGCAATTTCCGACGAGAAACAACGTCTGCTTGACGTCACAAAAGAATCGCTCTACCTGGGATTGGCCCAGGCGGTAGCGCGCAAGAAAGTCTATAACATTGCGGGCGCCGTTCAGCGCCATGTCGAGAAGAACGGATTTTCCGTTGTTCGCGATCTGGTGGGACACGGCATCGGGCGACAACTGCACGAAGAACCGGCACTGCCGAACTTTGTGCCGCCGCTGCTTCATCGCGCACAGTATCCGAATGTGAAACTGCGCGTTGGTCAGGCGCTGGCAATCGAGCCGATGGTTAATGTCGGCACCGCAAATGTTACGACTGACGATGACGGCTGGACGGTGCGCAGTGCAGACCGTAAACCTTCAGCTCACTTTGAGCACACCGTCATTGTTGGCGAGCGCGAACCTTTGATTTTAACAGAAGAGTAACATAGAGTATGGCAAAACAAGACCTCATCCGCGTGGACGGTGTAGTTAAGGAAACTTTGCCGAACGCTCAATTTCTCGTCACGCTCGAAAATGGTCACGAAGTGCTGGCCCACATCTCAGGTAAGATGCGGATGCACTTCATTAAGATCATTACGGGCGACAAGGTGACGGTTGAACTGTCGCCTTACGACCTGAAAAAGGGGCGCGTCGTCTACCGCTACAAATAAAGCGGAGACAGACCCACGTACCGGAAGGTACTGTAGCCAGGAGGAACCCATGAAAGTGCAAGCGTCGGTGAAGAAACGCTCTGCGGACGACAAGATCGTACGACGCAAAGGGCGCGTCTATGTGATCAACAAGAAAAATCCTCGTCACAAACAACGTCAAGGCTGATACGTATGGCTCGAATTGCGGGAGTAGACCTGCCGAAGAACAAACGCGCTATTATCGGCCTGACCTACATCTTTGGTGTTGGTCGTTCGCGCTCGCGCCTCATCCTGGCGCAGGCGGGAATCTCTGAGGACAAGCGCGTTGCACAGTTTACCGATGAAGAAGTAGCACGCATCCGTTCGATCCTCCAGAACGACTATCGCGTCGAGGGGGCTCTGCGCAGCGAGGTCCAGCTGAACGTCAAACGTCTGATGGACATCGGCTGTTATCGCGGATTGCGCCACCGTCGCGGCCTGCCCGTCAACGGTCAGCGCACGCGCACGAACGCACGGACTCGTAAAGGTAAACGCAAAACTGTTGCCGGCAAGAAGAAAGTCGGTAAATAATATCCGCACGATAATCGCGGACGGCCTGGCTGGGATATGTATCCAGCTGTTTGCCGTCCGTTGTATTTTCGCGAATTCCAATCGGATGGTCCATGGCTAAATCTATATCAAAAAGATCCAAGAAAAAGGTTGTTGCCGACATTCAGGGCAAAGCATTCGTACGCGCAACCTTTAATAATGTCCAGGTAACTATCACCGACATCTACGGCAACGCTTTGAGCTGGTCTTCCGCCGGTCGCAATGGTTTCCGCGGGTCGAAGAAGAATACGCCGTATGCCGCCCAGGTATCGGCGGAAAACGCCGCGCGCGACGCCTACGATATGGGTTTGCGGAAAGTCGAAGTGTTCGTGAAAGGTCCGGGATCCGGCCGCGAAGCTGCCGTACGTGCACTGTCCCAGGCAGGCCTGGAAGTCACGGCGATCATCGACCGGACGCCGATTCCGCACAACGGCTGCCGTCCGCCCAAACGCCGTAGAGTATAACGTCTCGTGTTCCACGTGATGATGTGTCCGGCAATGCATTCCAAGTTGGGAAGCGGTTCTTGCCGGATGGCTCGTTACCGCTGAAATATCCCATTACAAAAATATAGGTGCTGGCGTGGTATACGAATCAGTGAACCCTGGGTCTTCCAACAACGAAAACGAACAGAATGAACTGGCGGTAGCCACCGGTCTTCAAATGCCGGACCGCGTTCAGATACACGAAAAATCGCGTTCCAACCACGGTATCTTCGTCCTGCAGCCGCTGGAAGAAGGATACGGTGTTACCATCGGCAACGCTTTCCGTCGCGTTTTGCTTTCGTCGATTCCCGGTGCGGCCATCGTCGCCTGTGGTATCAGCGGCGTGCTGCACGAGTTCCAGACGATTCCGGGCGTGACCCAGGACGTCTCCGAGATCATCCTGAACCTGAAAGGCGTGCGTTTCCGTTTGCTCGACAAGCGCGCCACGCGCGTGGCCTTCCGTCTGAAAGGCCCGCATGAGTTCTCGGCCAAGGACATCCAGGAAGCCAGCGACCAGATTCAGATCATGAATCCCGATCACGATATCGCCACGTTGGCCGACGATGCCGATGTGGAATTTGAATTGCTGATCGGTCGCGGTAAAGGTTATGTGCCCGCGGAAGAAAACGCCAGCCCGGATTTTCCGGTCGGCGTCATCCCGATGGACGCGATCTACACGCCGATCAAGAACGTCAAGTACGAGATCGAGCCGACGCGCGTCGGGCAGAAAACCGACTACGAAAAACTGACGATCAGTGTGGAGACGGACGGTACGATTTCCGCCGAAGAGGCAATGGAACACGCCGCCAAAATCCTGCGCGAACACATCCAGCTCTTTATCAGCTTCGATGTGGAAGAACAGCCGGAACCGGAAGACGAAGCCAAAGAAGCGGAAGTGGCGCGCATTCGCCGCATCCTGCTGACGCCGGTGGACGATCTGGAGCTTTCCGTCCGTTCACACAACTGCCTGAAGGCAGCTAACATTCGCACGCTGGCCGACCTTGTCCGCCGTCAGGAATCCGATATGCTCAAGTTCCGCAACTTCGGCCGCAAATCGCTGGCCGAACTGTCGCAGATCGTGCAGCAATTCGGGCTGACCTTCGGCATGGACGTCGACAAATACATTTCCGAAGAGGACATCAAATCCGTGGCGGGCTGAGGCTGCGCTTATACGGCGAAACGCGAACTGTTGACAACTATTAGCAGAATAATCAGTCATGAGACATCGTAACAAAGGCCGCAAGCTGGGCCGCACCCGCAGTCATCGCAAAGCTACGTTGAGCAATCTGGCAACCGCTCTGATTGTGCATAAACGTATCCGTACCACGGAAGCCAAAGCAAAAGAACTGCGTCCCTTCGTGGAAAAACTGATCACGCGTGCCAAACGGGCCCGCGTGCGCGAAGACAACAATCAACTTACCGGCGGCAACCAGACGGTGGACATCCACGCGCGCCGCGTTGTCTACAAATTCATCCGCGACAAAGCTGCGCTGGAGGAATTGTTTGACACCGTAGCCGATGTGATCATCGACAAAGGCGAAGAGCGCAAGGGCGGATATACGCGTATTACCAAACTGGGTACGCGCCGCGGCGATGCTTCTCCCATGGCCGTCATCGAGCTGGTTGACTGGGGCGAAGAGCGCGATGGCGCGACGGCACTTAACCGTCGCAAGAAAACGCGTCGCCCGGCAGCCTCAGGTGCTACCGAAGCGCAAAGCGCTCAAGTAGAGGAAGTGCAGGCAGCACTTGAAGAGAGTCTGGCCAGCGCCATGGGCTCTATGGCGGAGGAAGCCGCAGATGAGTCTGAAGCTGCATCCGACGAAGCGCCCGCTGCCGAAGCAGGCGATGACGCCGGTGTGGACGCTCAGGCCGCCGACGGTGAATCCGACGACGAAACCAAGAGCTAAGCCGAAGCGGAGTCACTCCGCGGCAGCTGCGCTGCACAATCAAGATGTTAACAAAACGCCGGGCCCGAATCTCGGCGTTTTGTGCTTTTTGTACAACGGGTCAGGACAGGGAGCGTCATGGCGGTCGAACGACTGGAAGCCGAGTTTATCGCCGGCGCCACGCATGGCAGCCACTACCCTGCGACGGGGCGTCCCGAAGTCGCCTTTCTGGGGCGTTCCAACGTCGGCAAGTCTTCCCTGTTGAATTATCTGGTCCACCGCAAGAATCTGGCCCTCGTAAGCGGCAACCCCGGCAAAACACGTCAGATCAACTTCTTCGACGTCGCCGGCAAATGGATATTCGTCGACGTTCCCGGATTCGGCTACGCCAAGGTCTCGAAGGAAATGCGCGGAGAGTGGGAAGAGCTCATCCGCAGCTACGCGCAGCACCGCGAGGAACTCTGCTGCGTGTTTTACCTGCTGGATGCGCGCCGCGATCCCGGTGATGTTGACCTGGCCTATCTCGAGTGGTTTGAAAATTCACAACGTCAGTTTGCGACAGTGTTGACCAAGGTCGACAAGATTTCGGAAACGGCGCTGCGCGAGCGCAAAGAGCAATTGAAAGAGTTGCTGCAGTACTGTCAATATCACGTGGACACGGTTGCCACATCCGCTCAGGCGCGCATAGGACGCGACACATTGCTGGGCATGATAAAACGACTGAGCGGCAAACGTTAAACGCCACGGCCTGAAGAGCCGGGAGGAACTGGTATGACGGACGAGAAGACACAAGCTGACGAATCACGGCCGCTGGTGGCGATTGTGATGGGCAGCGACTCCGATCTGGATACGATGAAAGGCGCAGCGGAAATCTGCGCGCAGTTCGGTGTGCCGTATGAGATGCGCGTTGTATCGGCGCATCGCACACCGCAGGACATGGCTGATTTTGGATGCACGGCGCACGAACGCGGCATCCGCGTGATCATCGCCGGTGCGGGCGGTGCGGCACATTTGCCGGGAATGCTGGCTTCTTACACTCCGCTTCCCGTTATCGGCGTTCCGGTGCAGAGCCGTGCACTCAACGGCATGGATTCTCTGCTTTCGATAGTTCAAATGCCGGGCGGCGTGCCCGTGGCCACGGTAGCTATCGGCGCGGGACTGAACGCCGGACTTCTGGCGCTGAAAATTCTGGCGACTTCAGACTCCAAGCTGCAACAAGCGCTGATCGACTACAAGAGCGATATGGCGGATGCATCGCGTCGCAAGAACGATGGTTTGATTGATCGTGCAGGACTGGAATAATTGAGCTGTGAGCCCTTAGGGCTCACAGCTCGTACGTAGTTTTACGTAGTCCATACCTCAAAACCACAAGACAACGACTCTATCACGCACCTTCTTCCGTCGTCGATTCTCCACTCTGTCACTTCCGCAGCCTTCCAAAAAACGTCGCCCTGATTCTCCTTCTCGTTGCATCGACAGTTAGTGCGCCGGTGACCCGTATCTTCAGACCCGCTGACAAACAGAAAGAAAAAAGCCAGCCGGAAGCGACGGCGCAGCGCTCATGGCTCAGAGTGAATTGACCGCGTGTTTAACTCCGCCAGGTCTGGATGCAGAATCGTGCGCCGGAACATCAAGCAGAACACGTTAAAAGTATCCGTGCAACAATCGGGGCGTTTTAACCCGCGCCTGTTGTTTAAAAGTGAAAAGCACGTGGACCGTACCCTTGTCCACGTGCTTTTCCATGAATGCGAGATGAGCTTTTGTTAAAGCCTATCGCACAACCTGCAGCATTTGTGTGGCCGACTGACTGCCGGCTTCAATGCGGTAAAAATATGAGCCGGGTGTTAAACGCCGGGCGTCAAGTCGCAGTGTGTGCGGGCCCGCAGCTTGTTCGCCGGCAAAGAGCACGGCAATTTTACGTCCGTGAACATCATACAGCGTGATGCGCGCGTGCGTCGGGATCGGCAGCGAATAGTGAATCGCGCCTTCCGTGTTAAGCGGGTTCGGCGTGTGTCGCAGCTCAAACACCGGGTCGCCGTTGGGGTTGTTAACACTAGTAACGTCGTCCTCGCGGAAGATCGGAATGCGGCTCCACTCGCCCAGTAAAACAGACTGAATGTCGTTGTCGGCCTCACCGAACCACTGCGCCAGCACCGAGGCGTAGACACTGCGGAAATCAAACTGCATGAGCAGGTCGCCACGCTCGTCCAGATTCCCCAAATCGGGATCCTGACCGTGAACGCGCTTGCCCAGCACGCGGTTGCCGAAGACCAGCAGAGGCGCCGCAGCACCGTGGTCCGTACCCGCGCTGCCGTTCTCCTGCACGCGCCTGCCGAATTCCGAGAATGTCATGCCCGCCACTTTGTCGCCCAGGTTCTGCTGATCCATGTCGTCCATGAAAGCCTTGACGGCGTCAGAAAGCTGTGTTAACAGCCCCGTGTGGATGGCGTCCTGCTGCGCGTGTGTGTCGAAGCCGCGCAGCGACACAAGATACAGTCGTGTCTGCAGACCGCCGGAAATTAAACGCGCCACAATTTTCAAACTTTGCGCCAACTGGTTCTGCGCCGGATTGTTGTCGCCCGGATACTCCACCGCGTTGCTGCCGGCTTCCGAGGCGTCGTGCACGCGCTCCGAGTACGTCTGAGAAGCGTCGTGAATCGTGCGCACAAATGTTAACTCGTCGCCGGCGACGGTGTCGGGTGTTAACAGATCGGGATTCTCCGGATCGACGCCGCCCACCAGACGGTAAAACTCGTCGGGGTCGCGGAAGGTGACGGCCATTTTGCCGGCGTCGCTGTTAAACGCCAGCGACACTTTGGAGCCGATCTGAATGGCAAGCGGATCGTCCGGCAGGACTTCGGGGAAGTCGGGATATTTCGGCTCCAGATAACGGCCGAGCCAGCCGGAGCTGAGGAACACGTCGGAGTCGCTGGCGGTCATCCAGATGTCCGTGCCGCGGAAGTGCGAGCGGTTCGGGTTCGGATAGGTGACGCCCTGTACGACGGTCAGTTTTTCGGCGTCGTAGAGGTCGCGCAGGCCGCCCAGCGCCGGGTGCCAGCCGAGCGTGTCGTTCAGCGGCAAGGCGTTGGATTTGGAGATGGCGATCGATTCGCGCTGGTTGTAGTATTCCGCGTTCTCGATCGGAATGATCGTGTTAAGTCCGTCGTTGCCGCCGTCCAACTGGATGAGAACAAGGATGTTGTCACTGCTGCCCATCAACTGATCCATGGCGCGCTTGGAAGGCGACTGCGCCAGCATGTTGACGCCGCGCCCACCGATCGACGACAGAGAGGCGACAGCTACACCGGCCGCCGCGCCCTTCATAAAGTCTCTGCGTTTCATTTATATACTCCGGCTAGATTGTGTTGTTTAAGCAAGTTGAAATTCCGGTAAGCGCATCATGGCTTTGATCAGGTTTAACATTCCCTCGGCGGCCAGCTCTTCGTCCAGCACTTTTTCGGGCCATTCGTAGGCGCGGTCGCGGTTGCCCACCAACGCTTCGACCATGTCCCCGTGCTGTTTGTCGGAGAGTTCAAAAGGCAGCAGGTATTCGGCAATCTCGTTGATCAGCGTGTCGCCGTCGGTCTGGAAGGACGGGAACTGCCGGCCGAAATCCAGCACCTGGATTGTTGCGTAGTTAACGCGGCCGTTGTTAAGCGCGATGCCGTCGGCGAACAGATCGGAGTAGTAGTTGCGCAGCGGATACGTCGCCGTGTTGATCCACTCGTGATAGCCGGGCCAGCCGGCCACGTTTGGCGGGTTAAACACCTGCTCGCCGAGCGCATCCAGAAAGCCGTTTGTCAGCGGGTCGTTGGAACCCTGCGACAGCAGATACCAGATGTTGGTCGTCTGACGGCCGCCCGGCACGCCTTCGGAAGGCGAAGCTGTCGGGCCGGTCATCGGAAACTGGTGCATGATGCCGATCATGAAGTCGGTCGGCGATTTGATCATCGCGCCGCGGAATTCCTGATCGTAGAAGTGCGCGCTCGAAAGCAAAGCGCGCAGCGCCGGAGCAATGTTGAAGTCGTTCGCTTCGATCATTTCGGTCAGTTGACCGACGATATTTGTGTCAACGTGTTCGTAGACGAAGGTTTTGTAGAGGCGTTCGGCCAGGTGCACGGCGGCGATGCTGCGTCCGGCGTATTCCGGCGCATCGTCGGCAAAGCGCTGCGCAAAGATCAGGCCTATGACGAAGTCGATCTCCGCCAGTGCGCCTTCCATCGTCGCCGGATAGCGGTAGGTCTCGCCGAACATCGTTTTGCTTTCAAAGTCGTGCAGGTTGACGATCATCGAGGACTGACCCGTCTGCTGGTTGACGATCCAGCCGGTAAAGGTGCGCGCCGCTTCGATGATGTCCTGTTCAGTGTAGTTGCCTTCGCCCAGCGTAAACAGCTCCAGAATCTCGCGCGCAAAGTTCTCGTTCGGGCGGTTTTTAGAGTTCTGGTTGCCGTTCAGGTAGATCAGCATGGCGGGGTCGTCCACCATGCGTCGAGCCAGGTCGCGCAGGTCGCCGAAGGCATGGCCGCGGAACGTTTCGTTCTGTTTGTACATCAGCTCGGCAAAACGCACGGCCATGATCTCGTTGGCGTAGAGGTCGTGCAACAGCAGCGTCATCCGTTCGCGCAGCGGATTGTAGAGCGGCGTCGTCTGCCCCTCGGTTTTGGTCATGCCGCTGAATCCGAATTTGTGGACCCACCAGGCTTGCAGGAGGCGGTTGTTGTTGATCTGTGAGCGCACCACGTCGTTCTGGTACTGGATGCGCTCTTCCTCCGTCAGCTCGGCCAGTTCCTGGCGCGTGAGCAGTTGAAACTCCTCGAATTCGGGCGCTTCGGGCGCGTCGAAGGCGTCGGAGTTGAGCAGGTAGTCAACCACCGCGGCGGCGCTCATGTTTTGCACAAAGGCCGCATCGGTCGGATTGACGTTGTAGCCCACGCGGCGCAGCAGGTGTGCGGCGTCGGCTTTGTCGAGGTTTTCACCCGGATTGTATTCTTCCAGGCCGGTCTCGACGGCCACGGGTCCGGGATTGAGAGCTTTGCGCAGTCGCTGGTTGGTCCGCCAGTCATATGCTTTGGCGGCGTCGGTGCTTTTGCCGAGGGCGGTCGAGGCCATGCCCAGGGCGGCGGCGCTGCCCAGCGATGCCGTCAGGAAGGATCGTCGGTTCATGTTCGGCCTTTGTAGTTTATCGGAACTTTGAGAGTGCCCAGAAATGCAGGGCCCCCCGCGCATGTTACAGAAAATTCGAAAGATTTTTGCGATTGCATAATAATGTGTGTTCGCTCACGGTTCAGGCATGGGAGAACCGGGGCACGCGGCACGGATTTGGCGCCTGCACGTTCCTCACACGTGGACTGGGACTGAGGAACTTGCAGTAAGGTTTAAAGGCTTGGTGCTGATCTGAGCTTCGCCTTCTCGTCGGTACTCGCCGGCTTGCTTTTTGAGCGCTGCGCCGCTGTTTGCGGCTGGCTTGTTTGTTTTGATAGTCGGTGGGTTGCAAACGTCGACGCTTCGAGCTGGTGCTCCGCCGGCGCGCGGCAATCCCAAAGACTGCCCGAGAATCACTGCGCTGCAATCATTCCAGGTTGTGAACGCGGATGCCGCTCAGTTGATGTGCGGCGAACGCTTTAGACAGCGTTTTTTGATCACTGGGTAGAAGTTTAGTGACACTGTGTGATAATTTCTGGAGCGATGGCAATGCATGTCGAATTCTACCACTGGACAATTTCAGTAGACATCGAACAGACTGGTGTTCTCTACGCTGACCTCGAACAAGCGACTCAGTGCCGATGCAACTGCGTCACCTGTCGAAATTACCGACTTCAGATGCCGGAGTCTTTCCCTGCAGAATTCAAGGGACTGTTAAACAAACTCCGGATTGACCCGGCGCAGGAAGTTGAATTGCAACACATCGTCCGTACGGCGGGCAAACATCTTTACCAGGCCGAATTCCAATTCGTCGGGACCTTTTCAGGGCCGGATATTGCACACAATGCTGATGAGTGGCTGGATTTATCGGATGTGTTTTCTGTTGGTCTTTCCACAAAGATTGCTGTTCCCATCTCACCCGGAATAGACAATCTTTCAGCACTGGTGTATCAATGCAGAATTCCATGGAAACTGCCCGCAGAGATCGAGCCGGACTGAGTCAGCCGGAGCGCAGCGATCAGTTTGATTTTGGTACCCGGTTTGGTTGCGGGGCAACAGTTGGTCGAGAGACTTCTAAATGTCCGGACGCTACTTGTCCTTCTGTGGCCCAAACAGCTGTTTAAGCTGCTCAAAAGTTGTATTCGATAAACTTGGGCGTTTGAACTCGATGTTGTTCTTGCGCACAACCTGTACCGACGGCAGTATCTGTACCTGATGGCGCGCGGCCACCTCGCGGTCCATCGGTGCGTAAATGACATCTTTGCCGTAGATCGATTTCACAACCTCGACCGGGTCGTCGCTCACGATGATAACGTTCTCCGGCGGAAATATCTGTTTAAGATCCCTGTACAGTCCGGGCATCAGTTCGGTGCACACGGAACAACCGATCGACGAAAAGAGCAGGAAGATAGGTTCCTCGCTGTCGTAGCTGACGGAACCCTTTTCCGTCTTTAGTTCACCCTGAATCGGATGCGCAACTTTCGGCGGCGTGAATTCAGCGTATTGCGCGAGCAGTTTATCCTGATCTATTGGCGTTAACTGCAGTGAATCGCGCAGTCGTTCAATGCCGTCGAGCACTTCATCCGCAAAGGGACTGCCGAGCAATTCGGCCGCGGCCCAATACTTTTCAGCGCTGTCAAGCTCGCCGCATTGTGTTGACATTTTACCCAGTGCAACGGCGGCGAGCGAACGTGCGCCCGAAGCGAAGTTGCCGCGGCAGGCCAGTGTTTTGTGGAAGTACTCTTTGGCGCGTGAGAGCTCGCCTCTCTTGTTTAACGTGCGCGCGACTTCGAGGTATGTGCCGGACCTCATGCCGCTGATATCGGCAATTGAAACACATTGCGAAGGGGCGTCGAAATTCCAGACGGGAATGTCGCCGAGACGTTCCATGGCCCTTGTAAAGATTTCTATGTCGCCGTTCCATCCAATCTGATCTGCCGTCGCTGCAGCAGTATAAAACAGGCTGAAGTTGTTTGCAGCCTCAGACACTGACAAATCCTGAACACATTGAGCAGCGCCGTCAATCGTAGTCCTGATCGACTCGGGAACCAGTTTGAACACTTCGGCGGCAGGTCTTCTTTGTGTGAAGAGTCTGTTGTAAATGTTCGGTGTGTTTAATTGTACCGCTATCCGGCAAAGCGTTGCCAGCGATGCCGTGTCGACGTCCTGGGCAGTTTCCTGAAGATCGATTGCCAGTTCGATTTCACGATTCACAACGTTGCTGAAAACAAGTTGTGATGTATAGGCGAGCGGCTGTTTCAACGAAGTAAAAAGATGGGCATTCTTCGCCAGGCTGTCCAACTGTTGATTAAAAGATGTTCGGTCATCGAGTGCATGAGCGGTCAGTGTCAGAGCGAGATGTAAGTTGAAACGCTCTACAGCATTTAATTCCGGAGCGTCTTGTACAATCCGAGCTGCACGCCATTGGGCGGATGTGAGATTTGACGCGTCAGTTCTTGAGAACAGCAGGCTTTCTATGTACACCGGCCATTGGGCGTACTCATCTGTGGAAGTTAACAAGGTGTCTGTCAGTAATTCATCCAGTTCGGTGAGATCGTCAGCCCGGCGCATCATGTGACACAATCCACGTTCAACGTAGTTGTCTCCATCGAACACCATGCTCGAAGCGGATTCAGGCGTTCTGTGGACGCCCGGTGGAGAAACCGAAATCCCGAAATGGACAGCGTCCGCAGGTATAGTGTATTTCGCAGAATAGCGTGTGCCGTTTCTCTGCAGCAACAGGCGGTGAATCCTGCTTTCATGTTTTGTGTGGATTTGGATTGTCGCGACGATCGAGTCCTCGCCGCGAAAATATGCGTCGGGATGCCCCGAGTCGTAGCTGATGTTGACTACCTTGCCGAGCTCTGGGATGTCGCAGACGAGAGGGTGATCGGCAGTTTTATCTTCGATGGCATCGGAGGTGCCGGCGCAGGAGCTGGTCAGCAGCAAACAGGAAGCTGCCAGGATGAATCGAAATATCCACATAATGTGACGATGTAATTCAGGGTCTGAAAAGAGAGAGATGCAGTTCCGCAGGATCCGGAGTGCGAGCACAGTCAAGCCGGCGATCTGTCGGTTTGACGTGCGCAGAAAACAACGTCTTGCGATAGAAGGAATGCAAATCAGTCAGATAAAGGCGGTTGCCTGACTGAAGCTCGGTCCAAGTTAATCCGTCGGTTGTTCCGAGTCAAGCTCTGAGTGTGAATTTTTCTTTGCCATATTTCTCAGTACTTTCTGCTCCACCGCAATCCCGCCCCAGTAAATCAAAAACACAAATGGCCAGAGAAACATAATCGGGTAAATCGTGCCGTGCAATCCGCCGGCATGCGCGCCGATCAGGTAGTCCGTCAGTTCATCGGACAACAGTAAAAAAGCCAGAAACAGAAATGGAACGGCAAGTCCGCCCAGGTTTAGAACCATATAGTATTTCCAACGCCCGGTTTTGAGTCCAAACCAACGATGCATCATGTGAATATGCAGCCAGAAAAAAGGCGCGATAAAAATTAAGGCCGTGCCGAAGGGACTCAGCCACAAGACAAAGGATGTGAAACCCGCAACCTCGGGCGTGAAACGCAGCTCTATGACGTCCAGCGGGATGCCGTCGAATTGCGCACTGAGTACCTGTCCCTCGCGCTTAAACAGGCTGTCCGGCAGATTGGACGTTAAAGTCGCCGCGTCAGGTCCGGCGTTAACGACCAGATTGAGCGAGCCGAAAGATTTCCAGTGGCGCGCCGGGCCAAGGGCATAGTGGAACCTGTACTCTCGGACGTATTCGCTGAGGTCTATGTGCGCCGCCGCGCGATAGCGCGCCTCAATCACGTGTTTGCCTCTGTTTAAATTGGCGCTGAAGAATTTTAACTCTCTATCTTCCGGACGCAATAACTGCCAAATCTCGAGCGAAGTTGCGCCCTCTGAAAAAATCGAATCGATCTGTTTGTCAAATGCATCCCGCAGAGTTTTCTCAGTGGAGTCCGGCGGGACGTTCGTCGACAGCAGCTTGCCGTTCAACTCGACTGTAAACCCCTCCTCAAACTCTTCGTCCCAATGGTTGTTGCCGGTCAGCGCCAGGAATGCAAACGGAATAGCATGCCCGTCTTCGCTGCACTCTATTTCATATCGTATGCGAAAAACGGCATGCTCAAATCCGGGCTCAATGTCGATGAACAGATCCTCGTGTAATATGTCGGCGTGCTCCGCGATAAACATGCCGCTGTACGAACTTCCGTCGATCCAGGGCTGTTGCATGTTGGCCCGCAGCGGCGGTGCGGCCAGGAGCAGCAGAACGGCCGTTAAACTCAGTGATAGCAGGATTCTTAGTCGTTTATTTGAAGCGAGTGCTTGAAGTTGCATAACCTGTTTGCGCCTGATGTGATCTCTGATTTGTCGCCGATTTGAAACTCCGGGAATTCCGGCTGCGCGATTAACAAAAGCGGCCTTGAAAAGCGAGCGGGAACCGCGCTGCAATCATGCCGGCGCAGTATGTTCCTGAAATGACAACGGCACGACAAATTGGAACTTGTGCTTCCTTTTGCCGTGCCGTTGATTCGTCAGAACCTGCGTTTTCGATTAACGCGTCACGTTAAGTGCGCGCATCATTTCGTAGCCGCCCACACGCAGACGCGTCAGGTAGAGGCCGCTGCTGAAGCCGGAAACGTTAAGCGCCAGACCGTGGCGTCCCGCCGGAAGTTCGCCGTTGTGTACACGTGCCAGCGTGCGCCCCTGCACGTCCAGAATGCTTACTTCCACCGTGCTGCGCTGCGGCAGGTTAAACGCCAGCGTCGCCTGCGTCACCACCGGGTTCGGGTAAATTGTCGCCGCGATGTCGCGCTCAAATTCGTCCTGAACGCTGCTGACAAGCGGTTTTTCGAACAGTGGCAGCGTGTTAAACTCGCGGAAGAGCACCTTGCTGACGAGGCCGTCGGACTCGCCGAACCACTGCGCCAGAACCGAGGCGTAGACCTCGCGGAAGTCGTGCTCCATTTTGATGTCGCCGCGATTGTCCAGATCGTCGAGGTCGGGCGTGTTGCCGTGAATTGTCTTGCCGAGCACCTTGTTGCCGAAAACGAACATCGGCGCGGCCGTGCCGTGGTCCGTGCCCGCGCTGCCGTTCTGGTTAACACGGCGTCCGAATTCGGAGAACGTCATGCCGGCTACGCGATCTCCAACGCCGATGGCGTTAACATCGTCCATGAATGCTTTAACGGCGTCGCCGACGGTGCTTAACAGTGTGTTGTGCTGCCCCAACTGCGAAGCATGTGTGTCGAAACCACCGAGCGAAACGAGATAGACCTTCGTTTGCAGGCCGCCCGCTATCAGTCCGGCCACGGCGTTTAATGCGCGCGCCAGAGCGGTGTCGGGGTATTCAACCGTCGAGAGGTCTTTACCCTTGCCGTAGACTTCGTCGATGGTGTCGGCGTAAATCTGCGAGCTGGCGGCGACGTTGCGCAGGAAGGACAATTCCTCGCCCATCGGCGTGTCCGGCGCTTCTGGGTAACCGGTTGCCTTGCCGTTGACAATGGCCGAAAACTCTTCGGGCGTGCGGAAGGCCAGCGCGGTATTGCCCAGGCTGGTGCTGAATCCAAGCGAAGGCGAACCGCCGATCTGAATCGCCATTGGGTGCGTCGGCAGCGTCTCCGGATAATCCGGAAAAACAGATGTTAAGTAACGTCCCAGCCAGCCTGCACCGAAAAACACGTCGGAGTCGGTTGCGGTTAACCAGATGTCCGTTCCGCGAAAGTGCGAGCGATTGGGGTTGGGGTAAGTCGTATTCTGAATTATCGCCAGGTTTTCGTTTTCGTACAAATCGCGAAAACCGCTCAGCGCCGAGTGCCAACGCAGACTGTCGTTTAATGGCAGTGTTTGCGATTCGTTTAATGCGATGCCCGGGCGCGCAGCGTAATATTTCGAGTCCTGCCAGGGCACCAGCGTGTTAAGTCCGTCGTTGCCGCCGGAAAGCTGAACAAGAATCAGGATGCGGTCGTTGTCGGCGGCCAGGCGGCTGAGCGCGTCGATGCCCGGCGACTTGGCCAGAGCGTGCACGCCCAGATTGTTAATCATCGGCAGTCCCGCCAGAGCTACCCCGGCGGCGGCCGTTCCTTTCAGGAAATCGCGACGTTTAATCGACATGGATGTATTCTCCCTACTGTAATGTCTGTTTAATTGAGCTGATATTCCGGCAGGCGCATGATGGCCTGCAAGCCGCGTTCGACGCGCACGCGCGCCGTGGTGTCCACTGCGATAATCTCGGCCCATTCGTAGTCCGGACTGCCCAGCAGGAAGGTGTCGATTATATTCTGGCGTTGCTCCTCGTCGAGCCGCGTCGGTATCAGCAGCGCCAGCAGGCCGTCGACGAGTTTGTAGATGTCGTCGCTGTCGTCAAAAGCGCGCACCCAGTTAACTACGTCGACGTCGACCTCCGGCAGATCGCTCTGCGCACCGATCGAGAAGATTTTGCCTTCGATGAATTTATCCGTCACCGAATTGCGGTAGGGATAGGTCGTCGTCGAAATCCAGGCGCGATGTCCCGGCCAGCCGGCCACGTTCGGCGGTGAGAGCAGTTCCTGTTCCATGCCGCCGGTCTGTGCAAAACGCGCGCCGCCGGTGATGTTGCCGATATAGGCCATGAAGCCGTTGTTGTTGAAATTCGCCGGTGCGTTTAACTCCAGTTGGCGCACCAGGCCGGCGCTCATTTCAATCGGCGATTTGATCATGGCGCCTTCCACAAGCGGATCGTAGAAGTGATTGCTGTTAAACAGCGTGCGCAGTACCGGCGTCAGGTCGAAGTTTTGTTCGACAATCTCCTGCGCCAGCTGCGCCACCACGTGCGGCGTCGGCGTTTCATAGACAAAGTAGGAATAGAGTTTTTTTGCCAGGTAGACCGCCGGGATGTTTAATCCGGCGTATTCACTTTCTTCAGCGACGGGGCGCGGGTCGGACTCGCCCGGTTCCGTGCCGCTGTTGAAGCTCTGGCGGAAGATCAGATCGATCATCAGCTGCGCTTCTTCGCGTCCGCCCGGCAAACCGTTGTTCGAGGGTTTAACCTGTCCGGGACCGTACATGCCCGGATTGCCGGTCATTTCGTCGAACAACAGGTTTTTTGTGCCGAAGTCGTGCACTTTTTCCTCAAAGGAGAAATAGGGCATGCTGCGCACATTGTACCAGCCGGTAAACGAACGCGCCGCTTCGACGATGTCGAACTCGGTATAGTTGCCCTCGCCCATGGTAAACAGTTCCATGATTTCGCGGGCGTAATTTTCGTTCGGGTTGATGGCATTGTTGAGGTTGCCGTTCAGGTAGACCAGCATGGCCGGGTCGTAGACCGAGTACTTGGCCAGCTCTTTGAAGTTGCCGAAGGTAAAGCGGTACTCGTTCGGGTCGCGTTCCTGCCAGGCCAGGTGCGGATAGGCGTGGCGGCGGTACATGTCGTTCTGCATGTACATGTATTGCGGCCAGCGCACGACGATGAGCTCCGAGGTAAACAGGTTGTGCCAGAAGAAGGTCATCTTTTCCAGCAGGGGATGCGGGCTGGAGGCCATCTGGTGCAGCCACCAGCGCTGCATCTGCACGAAGTAGCCGTAGTAGGTGCTTTGCAGCTGGTTACTTACTTGCGCGGGAATTGCTTCCTGCGCCCATGCTCCCGGCGCTTCGGGATATTGATTGATCGTCAGCAACTTTTCCACGGTGGCGGCGCGTCCGTCGCTGAGGGCCTGCGCCAGGTCGGCACGGCTGAACTGAAAACCGGCGCGGCGCAGCAGGTGGGCCGCCTGGGCCTGATTCCACGGACCGGCGTATTCTTCCAGGCCGGACTGCGTTTCCAGTTTGTCTGCATTGAGCGCTCGTTCACGGGCGGAGACGAGCCCGCCGATATCGGCGTTGGACTGCATTGCGGCATCGCCGACGCCGCGGGCGTGCAGGGATTGGGTTCCTGCTATCGCGGCAATACCGGCGCCGGTCTTCAGGAAGGATCGACGGTTCATTAATAGTCCTCGGGATCTGGTCCTTGGATAGATATTCGGCCGGGGAGGGAAGTAAAGCGCCACCGGGCCCGGAATTTATTCTTTTTTAGCGCGTAAGTCAATGATTCTGCCTTGCATTGTATTTTCGGCGGTCCATGCGTTTCAGGATCCGGGCTGCGGAAGCACTGCTTTCGGCGCAGGTCACGGGATCGTCGAATTCGGCCTGTTATGGCCGTTTTACTGTCTGATTTTCTGATCGCTTGCCCTGCGGGCGCTCTTCCTGAGCTTCTTGTTTGTCGGTGAATGAGGAGTTGCCTGCGGGCGTGCTCGTTGCTGTCGCCACCTTTGTTTGCGAGTGGCAAGTACGGTGAACGGCGCCGCGAATTCGAGTCCGTTCAGCGGCGAGTTTGGCACGGTATGACAGTTTTCGGGCCCGGTGGCGGAGAAATTCTCTGTGGGAGTTGACAAAAGGGCTAGACTGGTTGTGCGTACTGCGCGCGGCCGGCGAGAGTACGGGAAGAGGAGATATTCGAACAACCTGTGAAAGTGCAGGGTGGGAGGAATATGTCCGGTCTAAGGTTTTTTATCCGCGGCGGTGGCGGGGAGGTCCCCTGATCAAGCGAGGAGTCCGCCCAAAATTTTCGAGTCTCCCGCTCAGCGGCAAAAACCGCCCACTCAACGCCAAAAACCGCCCGATCATTGCCATCGGAAGAATTCGAGTTCAACACTCGTCCGAAAAGTTTTCCACAGTCCCGCTTGCCGCCTTCCACCATCGCCGAAAAAATCTGAAAAACTCTGTCGCCCTCTGTAACAATCCACATACATCTGTATTCCGGCGCTGTACCTCGTACGCTCGATGCGCTGTCCGTCGCTTGCCCTGCGGGAAAACTCGCTGCAATTGCAACATGATCGACCGCCTTGTATCGTCTCAGGCGAGGCGCTCAGTCCTTCGCTGCTGCTCCGGCTTCCGGCACTGCGCTCTCAATCACATATCGAAACATCGGCATGATCGTTGGTTCAGTCTTCAACTTTTCGATGAACGGCTATTGCGGCATCTTTCGGGAGAATAAACCATGAATCGTCTTGTGCTGATCTGCCTCTTTCTGCTCTCCGCCGTGCCCCTGTCGGCGCTGGAGTGGCAAACCGACCTTGAAACGGCTAAACAAAAAGCCGCTGCCGAAAACAAAACAATTGTACTTGTCTTTCAGGGCTCCGACTGGTGCGGCCCCTGTATCAGGCTGGATCGCGAGATCTGGAGTTCTGAGGAATTCGGTGCGTACGCCGCCGCTCACTTTGTCATGCTCAAAGCGGACTTCCCGCGCAAAAGCCGCAATGCCCTCTCAGCGGAGCAGCAGGAACACAACAAACAGCTGGCCGAGAAATACAACAAAAACGGCCACTTCCCATTTGTGGTTGTGCTCGATCAGCTCGGCCGCGTGCTCAAAACGGCCGGATATAAAAGTGTCTCGCCGCAGGAGTACATCGAGCTGCTGGAATCCTATAAGTCCGCCGGCGACAGCCCTGATGACGTTGAAGCGGGTGAGAAAAGCGGCGCGAACATCCAACCGTATAAACGCACGCTCAAACTGATGGGCTGCCACTTTGAAGTGACCGTCGTAGCACCCGACTCCGCTCAGGCCAATGAGTACATCGACATGGCCGTGGCCGAAATCTCGCGCATTGAAAAGATGATCTCTTCCTGGGATCCCGAGTCTCAAACCTCGGCGATTAACAACAATGCCGGAGTTGCCCCGGTAAAAGTCGATACAGAGTTGTTAAACCTTATCGAACGGGCAATCAATATCTCCCGGCTCACCGACGGCGCTTTTGATATCAGTTATGCCTCGATGGACCGGATCTGGAAGTTTGACGGCAGTATGACGGAGATGCCGACGGATGAAGCGATCAAAGCGTCCGTCGCCAAAGTTGGTTTTCAGAACATCGAGTTAAACAAAGAAGAGTCGACCGTCTTCCTCACGCAGGAGGGAATGAAAATCGGTTTCGGCGCCATCGGTAAAGGGTATGCCGCCGATAAAGCCAAAGCGTTGCTGATGTCGCACGGCGTTGTATCCGGGATTATCAACGCGTCCGGCGATATGAACACCTGGGGCAAACAGCCCAACGGTGAGGACTGGAAAGTCGCCATTGTCAATCCGCTTAACAAAAACACCAATTACGCTCTTCTGCCGATTCGCGACGGAGCAGTGGTGACCTCCGGCAACTACGAAAAATACGTCGAGTTTAACGGTACGCGCTATAGTCACATTATCAATCCGCGGACCGGTTGGCCTGCTACCGGCCTGATAAGCGTGACGGTGTTTGCTCCCAGCGCCGAACTCGCCGATGCTCTGGCAACCTCCGTTTTTGTGATGGGAAAGGATGCCGGCCTCGACCGCGTCAATCAAATGCCCAAAGTTGAGTGTCTGGTCATCGATGACCGCGGCAACATTTTTACTTCAACAAATATCGACATCGACAAAATATGATTCGGCGAACTCTGCTCATTCTCGGCCTGGCCCTGGCGCTCAGTTCCTGCGTGGCGGTCAAGGAATACGAAAAAGTTAATATCTACGATCCCGACATGGAGTTGGCGGACAAAAGCTGTATCCGATACGTTACGACCTTTCATGCCTATCGGGAGGCGGCTGTCGGCGCCAATGGCGGTAAAACCGGCGGCGGCTGCGGCTGCAATTGATATTAACTTCCAACTGACACTGCTATGCTGAAAAAACTGCTTTTGTTTGTCCTGCTGTTTGCCGTCGCAGATGCCCGGTCCCAGGACGAGGACGCCGAATTTAAACAGCGCGTTCTGGAGTCGACGGAGATCGACCTGCTGTCGAGTTATTACACCCAGGACGGCAGCAATGCCGCAGTGACCGGCGGCACAGGCACGGAAGATCTGCAGAATTATCCGGTAAACATCGTGGTGTCGATTCCGCTGAATGCGGACGATGTGCTGACCATCGACGGCGGCGTGTCCGCATACACTTCCGCTTCTTCCAGCAATCTCAATCCTTTTGACGGCCGCAATCCAGCCGATCCCTTTGTCGCCAGTTCGGGCGCGTCGGGTGCTGATGCGCTTGTCAGCGCAAGCGCTTCGTACAGTCACAGCTCGGACGACCGCAACGGCATCTGGTCGCTCAAAGCCTCGGCGTCGGGTGAGTACGACTACAAGTCTATCGGATTCGGCGGCGGATATACACACTTGTTTAATGAGAAAAATACGTCCGTCAGTCTGCACGCAGACGTGTATCTGGACAACTGGCGCGTGTTGTATCCCTACGAACTCGGAGGCGACGCCGAAGGGTCGCGCTTTAACATTCGCCGTTATGTGGTGACGGGCAACCAGGATTATCAACCGATCTTTACGCCCTACGACGTCACGACGCGCAACTCCTATAACTTCAGTCTGGGCCTCTCGCAGATTCTGTCGCAGGATCTGCAGGCTTCCCTGTCATTTGACCTGACCTTGCAGGACGGTCAGCTGGCGAACCACATGCAGCGCGTGTACTTTGCCGATTTTGAGGACACGTTTATTCAGAATTTTCATCTTGCCGACGACGTCGAGCGCCTGCCCGATTCACGTGTGCGGACAGCGGTCGGCGGCCGGTTGAATTACTTCCTGAACGAATACTTTGTGGCGCGCAGCTACTACCGCTACTACACGGACGACTGGGGCATCAATTCCCACACCGTCAGCGTCGAAGTCCCCATGAAAATTCTGGGCGAAGGCTGGACGCTGTATCCGTCTTATCGTTATTACACCCAGACCGCGGCGGACTATTTTGCGCCGTACAACCAATTGTTGTCAACCAGTGAGTTTTATACCTCGGACTACGATCTCTCGGCCTACGATGCGCAGCAGTTCGGTTTTGGTGTCTCGTATACCGACATCTTCACCAGCTTTAAACTCGGTCTCCTGAAGTTCAAGAGCATCGATCTCAGGTACGAGCACTACAAGCGCGACACCGATTTCTCGGCGGATATTGTTACCGGTGGATTCAAGTTCATCCTGGATGACTGGAGCAATTAACGCGGCTGATAATCAGCGCAGTACGTCGCGATAAACTTCGTAGATCCTCGCGGCGATGCGTTCATTGGTGTAGTATTCAGCGACCCGGCGCTTGCCGGCTTCCTGCAGTTGTGAACGCAGTTCGTCGTTTTCGATCAACTCTTTCAGATGTCCCGCCAGGTCCTTGACATCGCCTTCTTTGAATACTCGGCCCGCTTCGCCGATAACGTGTGGGATTTCTCCCGACGACGAACCGATAATTGCCGCGCCGCAAGCCATGCCTTCGATTAACACCCGCCCGAACTGCTCCTTCCACTTGGGTGTTGTCAGCGAGGGCAGCACCATGATGTCCATGAGGTTCAGGTACTTCGGTACTTCGACGGCGGGGACGGACTCGACAATGTTAACAGCCTCGGCGATTCCAAGCTCGGCGGCCTGCGCTGCAAAATGCTCCTTGTCCGGCCCGGAGCCAAGCAAAAGAAGGCAGTCCCGGATTGAGCCGTCGGAGTGAACGCGGCGGCTCCGTTGAAACGCCTGCAGCAGCGTCGCTATGCCTTTCATCTGCATTAAACGACCCACAAAACCGACGACCACGCCGTCGCCTCTGACTGCACTGTTGCGCATGGCTGCATCGACGTCGAGCGGTTTGTAAATGTCCGGATTGACGCCATACTGCGGAATGTGATAAATAGGGAAGTTTAACCCCAGATCCCGGAAAATGTGAATGCCTTCGTCGGTACCGGAAATCAGTGCGTCGATGCGCTGATTGACGTAGTTTTCAACGCGCGGCTGAATGTAGCCGGCGGCTTCGCCCGGTTTGAAGAAGTCCTGACGGCGGTCCATGTTGCGCCAGGTGAACAAGACAATTTTTGGCTGTTTGTTTAATGCCGCCGCCGCACGCAACACCTGCCAGGAAACAAGACTCTCAGGTTCTTCTTCAAGGTGAATGATGTCGGGTTCGATGCGGTGAATCAGTTGTTTGACGCCGCGGTAAATGTGCAGGTTCTGGCGTCCCTGCTCGCCGAACCACGTGTCCAGCCTGTGCACGGTGTATTCACCCGTGCCGCTGAATCCTTCAACAACGCGCGATCCTTCCAGATACCGCCGCGGAATCAAAAGGTGTAGCTCGCAGTCTTCGCGCCGCCCCAGATGCCGCAGTTTGTCCTGGTACACGTCGACGACGGAAGAGTGGGAAATAAACAGCACTTTCATTTTGTTAACTCCCTAAAGTATGCGGCGCGCCGCCACGCAGGATTGCAGCCAGTGATATTTTTTGCGCAGTTCGTCCAGGCTCATCTGCTCCTGTGCCTTGCCGAAGCGCCGCATTGCCGCCGAATGCACGTTGCGAACATCCGTCTTTTTGCCGTCGTTTTGCATCGTAAACGCCAGGCGTGCGGCCAGGCCGGAGCATTCCTGACGCAGTTCATTTTCGCGTGCCGCCACGTCCAGCACCATGTCGGCCATGAATTCTTCTTCTTCGTCGGCCTGCGCACTCTGTTTAAGTCGTTTAAGCGGTCGCGCATCGTCGTCAAAACCAAAGCCGGGGAATAGCTCCAGGTTGTGGGACTCCGTGTTGTGATGCGCTACACCGGTTAACTCCCACTGCGGCTGCGCCGGCCCCTTGGATTCGTTCGGCAGTTCGTCCAGCCCTTCGCGTGCTTCCTGTGTTTTAATGCCGATTTTTTCTTCGTTGGTAATCCACTCCAGGATTTTAACCAGTTCGGCGTCGTTGGAAGCGTAGATATCGCAGACGTTGGACCGCGCGTCGAAGTCCTTGTACCAGCGCATGCCGCGGAAAATCTGCTGCATGGTTTTTGAGTATGCGCGCACCAGGTCGGCTTTGACAATCAGGCTGATTGTTTTAATGTCCGTGCCTTCGCCGATCATGTCGACCTGGACCATGACATCCACCTGCCCGGCGCGGTATTCTTCCAGCCTGCGCAGGCGTTCGCGCTCGGCCACGTCCTGCCCGATGCGCGTGGAGCTGTAAGCGGGGAATCGCTTCTGCACAAACTCGTGGATAGCCGCGGCGTGTTTGTTGCTCATTGCGATGATCAACATCTGGCAGTTGCGCCCGCTCTTGCCGCGCTGCTCCAGATAGTTGTTTAAGTGCTGCCGCTTTTGCTCGAATTGTTCAAAGGCCGGACTCAGTAGCGTCTCCAGATAAACATCGTGAAAACGCAGTTGGCGTCGCGCCAGAAAGGTGTCCAGCTCGTTTTTGTTCTTGGCGATCTCCATCAGCTTTGACAGCGGCATTTCCACCCGCTGAAATGTTAAAGAGTTTGTTAACACAATGTGGTAGTCGACCACGTGCGCCTTGACGCGTTTGAGGATCTTGCCTTCGGTGTGCGCGTCGCGCATGTTAACTTCGTGCAGTGCCTTGTAATATGCCTGTCCGTCCAGCCCCTGTTCAAAGGGCACGCCGAACAGTGTTTTATTGTCGGAGCGCATCGGCGTGCCGGAGAGGGCCACGCTGGTGCGGAATGGCAGCCGCTGAATGCTTTCGGCCCAGGTGCCGTCGTCGCTCAGGTGGTGCACTTCGTCAAACACAAACATGCAGTCGGTCTGTTCACATACTTCCTTGAGCGCGCGATTACCGGTCGCGCCGCTGGCGTATTGATAGGTCGTGATAATAATCTGCGTCGTGCGGTTTTTCAGAAAGACGCGCTGTGAATCGGCCACACAAAAACTGAACTTCGGCGCGCCGATATTGTGGAACAACTGCGCCAGCTCACGCGGATCGGCATACTGGTCGCGCAGGTTGCCGCGCGGCACAAAAACAATCAGTTTTTTGGCGATTCCCAGCGCATTTGCAACGACAAAGGATGAAAGTGCGGTAATGGTTTTTCCGTAGCCGGGCACGAACACGCCCAGGTGGTAGTAGTCGCCGTCGCGCAGGGCCGCCGCATATTTGTGGAGAAAGGACGCCTGCCCCTGCCTGAACCGAAAGCCGCGCCGCGTGCGAATCCCGGGCAATTCGTCCCGACCGGATTCCGCTGCTGCGGTGCCGGATTGAACGTTGCGGTCCACGGGAGCGGCCGTCGGGGAAGCGTATGCCATAGTTGCTGTTGCGTGCGACTGTGCTGCAATTCGGTTTGGGCTTGCGGGCGGCAAAATTACACCGCACATTCCGCAATTAAAAGCGCAGCGCGTCCGGGCCGTTTTTCGCGGGCTTGTTATCCACTTCGCCCGCAGCCTGGCGTTTTGATGCTCGTGGTCCGGCTCTTTTTTCAAAGGCCGTCTTGTTTGTCCCTGCGTATGGCGCGCCAAATCTTCGCACCGGCCGGGAACCGCGGGTCCCGAACCTCTCCGCCGCCGCCGAAGCAAAACAACAAGCACCGGTCGCGAGCCTCGTCGCAACCTGACTTGGAGACGGGTTCGCCGCGGGGCGTGACTGTGTTGTGAGCCGTTCCGCCGTCCCGACCGTGAACCAGGTTCTGCCCGCAATCTGCGGTCGCGGCTGCGAGACTGCAAGCGGAATAGTGTAAACGGGCCCTTTTCCCGTTTGAACGTAGCCGAAAAATCGGTTGAACGTTCTGCGTGGAGCGACCCCTCACGCTGCTCGGCGACGCAGAACTCCGCCCTCGATGGCAAACAAGAGAAAAAGCAAGCCGGTCACGGCGAAGCATCTGAGAGGCAAACCAGGGGACGTGTTGTCGAATGACGACAGCGGCGATCAAATGGTTGGTGACACAAGTTTTGCCGCTGGTGCGTCCCTGCGCTCCTGAATGCCGCGTGAGATCAAGATCAATCTGTGTAGGGCGGGTAGATGAATCTGAAAAATTTGCTGGACGGATTGGCGATCCGGGAGATCGTCGGCGCGGCTGAAGCGGAAGTCAAAAACGTGCAGGTCGATTCGCGTCTGTGCGAGCCGGGATCATTGTTTGTTGCCGTGCGGACGGCCAACAGCGACGGACACCGTTTTATCGATGCAGCGCTTGACCGCGGCGCGGTAGCAGTTGTCTGCGAAGAACTGCCGAAGACAGCGCCTGCCGGAATCGCGCTGGTGCAAGTTGACGACAGCCGTAAAGCATTGGCACTGCTGGCTTTGCGGTTTCACGGCGATCCGCAGAAACACCTGCGTTTTTTGGGTGTGACGGGTACAAACGGCAAAACCTCCTGCACGTATCTGTTGCGCGCTATCCTGCGCCGCGGCGGGGCGCGTGTAGCCGTTATTGGAACCACCGGCAATATCATTGAAGAGCGCCTTGAAGCCACCAGGTTCACCACGCCGGAGCAGCCCGCGCTGGCCGAACTGCTGGCGCGCCTCGTGGCCGAAAAAATAGAGTGGGTCGTGATGGAAGTGTCGTCGCATGCGTTGGCGCTGGACCGCGTGGCGGGGATTACCTTTGACGGGGCGCTTTTTACCAACCTCACGCGCGACCATCTGGATTTTCACGGCAGTATGCGCGACTATATCGCGGCCAAACGCCTCCTGTTTGAAAGGTTGCCGGCCGATGCTGCGGCAGCGTCGAATGCCGACGATCCCTGCGGCGCTGAAATGGCGTCCGCTGCCGGAAAAGCCCGCTCGCGTTTGTACGGCCGGACGGCGAGTGCCGACGTTTTGATTGACAAAGAACGTTTGCAGCCGGGCGGGACTGACTTTTGTGTGATTTGGTCGGAAAACGGCAGGCCGGCGGAACTTGAGTTGCACATCTCAATGCCGGGCAAGTTTAATGTTCTCAATGCCGCGGGCGCCGCGACGCTTTGCCTGGGGCTGGGAATTGATCCGGCGGTTGTACGCGAAGGGCTGGCGGCGGCCGAAGCCGCGCCGGGACGGATGCAGTCGAGTTTGCTGCCGAACGGCGCACGGGCCGTGGTCGACTACGCGCACACGCCGGATGCGCTGACAAATGCACTGCGCGCCTGCCGCGATGGAATGGCCGTCGGAGCCCGCCTTTTCTGTGTTTTTGGCTGCGGCGGCGACCGCGATGCCGGCAAACGTCCGCTGATGGGACAGGCTGCCGCGGCAGAAGCAGACGTGCTGATCGTGACGAACGACAATCCGCGTTCGGAAACGCCGGAGAATATCATTCGCGATATTTTGACCGGGATCGAATCCGTTGCCGACGAGCGTGTGCAGGTCTGTCCCGACCGCGGCCAGGCGATCCATCTGGCGCTGGCTCAGAGTCGCTCGGGCGACGTGGTGCTGATCGCCGGCAAAGGGCATGAGGAGTATCAGATCGTCGGTACGGAGCGACTGGACTTCAGCGACCAGCGCGAAGTTGACGGGTTCATTCGAAGCAATGGCGGGAGTGAGGGTTGATTTTTTCCCTTTAATATGTATTCCGGCTCTTGTACATTTGTCCCTTCAAAAGCACTCGATTTGGCCCGGCGCAGGGCCTCTTCATTCGGCAAGGAATTTCTATCGACCTCATTTGATACCGATTTCAGACGGCTGCGCGGTTAATCTTTGATCGCCGGCCGGCATGGATAGCGGCAGCACCCAACCAATGTTTAACGGCATCGGACCGGTGTGTGCGCTCCGACCTGAATGCGCGCAGGGCCATTTTGACTGCGTTCCCGGTGAAGAATATCGGTATATTTGAGGAAGAGGAATTCCGTTGTCGTGAAGAGTTTGCAAGCCATTCCAATCATACTTTCCCATTTACGCGCACATACTCCGCTTGCGGGCGGACTCTTTTTGCTTTGTTGCTGTTTTGTCGGCGTACTGGCGGTGGTCGGTATGTCGGCCGCACCAATGGCCGAAGGTCTGAGTGTCGAATCCGGGGCTGACAAGCGAGTCTGGAGTTATACCAACGTTCCCGCCTCGATGTTCATGACCGCGGCGATGGCCATTCCGGTCCCGCTGCCGCAGAGCGACACTTCGTCACGCAAAAGCAAACTCGATTCGCTGCGTTCCTTTATGTCGCCGGCCGACTCGTTGAGGTTGCGCACTACAGGCGCGGGCGCCAATAAAGGCCGCAACGGCAGAACGATTGCCCCGATGGTGCCGGCCGACGTCAAGTACAATGTCGACATCGACGCCGCCCGCAACCGGCTGCGCGTCAGTGAATCGATCTACGACAATCCCTACAACGAATCGCAGGCGCTCGACCTCGACGAATACATCGAGCGGCGCAAAGACTATATCAAGCGCGATATTTCCGATTCGATTGCGCATTACTACGACCTGGACAAAGCGCTCAGCAACGACGAACTGTCGAACATCCTCAACCAGGCCACCAACCTCATTATTCCCATTCCGCCGAACCCGCTCTCAGGGCTCTTCGGCAAACCGGAAATCAGCATTAACGTCAGCGGTGAAGTGAACGTCACGGGCGGCTGGCGCTGGGACTCACAGAATCTCGGAACGAGTTCGGCATTCGGCCAGACGCAGTCGGGCCCGATTTTTAATCAGGATATCAAAGTCGCCGTGAACGGGCGCATCGGTGATAAATTCAACCTCGGCGTGGACTGGAGTTCGCGCCGTCAGTTTGAGTTCGACAACAAATTTCGCGTCGGTTTCGACGGCTACGACGACGACATCATTAAGAAGATCGAAGTCGGCAATGTGCAGCTCAATTCGGGCTCGACGTTGATCGGCGGCTCACAGGCATTGTTTGGCGTGGCGGCCGATTTCCAGTTCGGCCCGGTCTACCTGAAGACCATCGCATCGCAGAAACGCGGTCAACGCCGCTTTGTGGAATTGAAAGGCGGTCGCCTGGCGCAAACGTTCAACCTGCACGCCTACGACTACGCGGAAAACCACTTCTTCCTGGATACGGCCTACAAAACGGCATTCAGCCAGGCTTACACCAGCGGTTCTCGTATCATTCCTTCCAACTTCGGCAATCTGCGCATCAAGGAAATCGAGGTGTGGGAGAGCGTCCGTTCAGCGCCCGACGCCGCCGGTTCGGACGCCAAGGAAGCCGTGGCGATTGCCAATATCGAAGCTATCAGCGCGGACCAGCGCTACCCGGCGACTACGCGCGGCGCCGAAGTGGTTCTGGGCGAGGTCGAGCGCGGCAATTTCCGCCGCCTGACCCAGGACGCCTACGAATACGATGAAGAACTCGGGATACTGACGATTCTGAGCCTGCGCCGCGACCGCACCTATGCCGTCGCGTATCGCGTTGAGAATGGCCCTTCGGCCAACGACGACCTCAAATACGGTGAGTTTTCGGCCGAAGTAGGCACGGACGAGGTTATTGCACTCCGTCTGATTTATCGTCAGAACCTGCAGCCGGGCTTCCGGACGCTGTGGGATCGCCAGCTGCGCAACATTTATTCGTTGCCGGTCAACAACGTCAATCTGGACCAGACGCGCATCAGCATCTGGTACTTCCGCAACACCAATGACTCGGCCGACGTGTTGCAGGGCGCGCCGCAGAAGATCGTGACGATTCTGGGCGTGGACCGCACCAACAACGAGTCCGGCGACGCCAATCCCGACGGCCTCTTCGACGTGCGCAACCCCTTCATTTTCAATCGCGAGCGCGGCGAGATCATGTTCCCCAACCTGGAGCCTTTCCGCGACCAGCTCGTGCAGTACTTTGCCAACACGCCGGGACTGAACCAGCAGCAGGCGGAGCGCTACGTCTACGGCGCGGTGTACGACACAACCAAGGAAGTGGCGCGGCAGCAGACGGAACGGGATCGCTTCCTGATTTCCGGGGAAGCCGCCGGGAGCTCAGGCGCGCGCATCACATTGCCGAACGGTTTTAATGTGGCGCAGGGCAGTGTACGTGTCACACTGGACGGGCAGCCGCTGCGCGAGGGATCGGACTACACGGTGGAGTACTTCTCCGGCACGGTCACGCTGCGCAACCCGCAGGCCTCGCTGCCGAACGCCAACGTCACAATCGAATACGAACAAAACGACATTTTCAACCTGAGCACGAGGACGCTGCTCGGGGTGCGCGCGGACCTGGACATGAATTACCTGATCCGTTCGCGCGAGATAAAAAGCAACCTCGGTTTTACCGCCATGATGTTCGACCAGGCGTTGCAGGTCGACCGCGTGCAGGTGGGCGAAGAACCCGTCAGCAACAGCATGGTCGGCTTCGATGGGCAGATGACCTGGACCTCCGACGCCATCACGCGCACGCTTGACAAAATTCCATTTTTGGACGTCAAAGAGCCCTCAAGTCTCACAGTTCGCGGTGAAGTCGCCTGGATGCTGCCGGATCCGAACAAGAAAAAGTCGGAAATCCCGGACGACGGCGGCGAGTCGGTGGCGTATATCGACGACTTTGAAGGCGCGCAGCGCTACATTCCGCTCGGACTGACGGCGACGCAGTGGCAGCACAGCTCGCCGCCGGTGGACAGCTCCATTGCTTTTGATCTCGAAGAAGTGCAGGATTTCCGCGGTCGCATATTCTGGTGGCGTTATTTCATACCGCGCACGCCGGTTCGGGAGGTTTATCCCGAGCGCGACTTCGTTTCCAGCAATTCGAACCTGAGCGACCTCTACGTCTGGTTTATTCCGGACGAGCGCGGCATCTACAACCGCAACGAGGCGTACACTGATTCTTCGGACTTCACGAAATATTCCAACCAGACGGCGACAGGGCAGCGCGAGCGCATCTGGGGCGGCATGCAGCGTCTGCTTTCCTCGTTTAACACCAACTTCGACACGGACAACATCGACTATATCGAATTGATGATGAACGTCGAACTGGATGAGCCTGGAACCGAGATGTATATCGATCTCGGCCAGATCAGCGAGGACATCATCCCGAATCAGCAGCTCGACACGGAAGACGGTTTTACGGCGGAGTCGCCCTTCCCGAATGACATTATCGACGAAGGGGAAGACCTCGGTATCGACCAGCTCTCAAACGAGCTGGAGCGGCAGTTGTACCCGGCCAGCCTGGTGAACGACGCCAATGAAGATCCGGCGCGCGACGACTATTTCTTCGACTTCGACAAGACCGCAAGCTCGCACCAGCCGCTGGACTTCCTGCGGTTTAACAACTTTGAAGGAAATGCCACGATTGCACAGACCGGTCAGTTTCCGGACACGGAGATCCTGAACGACAACAACGGTCAGTCGATCATGCTGGACAACAGCTTTTTCCGCTACCGCGTTAATCTGGACCGCAGGCCGGAAACCAATCCTCAGATTGTCGGCGGCAACGAACCGTGGTTCCTGTATCGCATTCCGATCCGCGGGCCGCGGCAGTCATTCGGAAACCCGTTGTTCTCGAACGTGCAGTACGTGCGCGTCTGGTGGAAGGGCGGCAACTTCAAGGGGCGCATCGCAGAGTGGCGTCTGGCCGGCTCGCAATGGCAGCGTTTTGAAGCACCGCCGTCGGACAGCGATACCGACACGACTATTCAGATTGCCTTTGTGAGCGTTGAGGAAAACAGCGGCGCGCCCGACTTCTACCAAATGCCGCCGGGTGTTACCGCACCGCGACAGTTAAACAACCCGGATCCGACGCAGGACGTACGCCTCAACGAACAGTCGCTTTCAATCTGCGTTGAGAACCTGGCTGTGGGCGAGGAACGCACGGCCGTGCGCTTCTTTAACAATCTGGATGTGTTTTACTACAAACGCCTGAAATTTTTCATTCACGGCGACGGCTCCATGCCCGTCGACGTGACGCCCGGTGCGACGCCGCCGGCGGTCGCCTATCTGCGCTTCGGGACCGACTCGCTCAACTACTACGAGTTCAGTCGCCCTCTGACGCAGGGCTGGACGGCTGTCGATATCTCGCTGCAGGAGTTGACGGGTATTAAACAGCAGCGCAACGCAAATCTGGCCGAGCGCCGGCAGGAATTTCCCGCGCCGAACGATCCGCTGGCGACCTACGCTGTTCGCGGTTATCCGACGCTGACAAATCTGCAGCTGTTTGGATTTGGTATTCGCAACCCGGACGGCAATCAGCCGAACGAACTCAGCACCTGTATGTGGGTGAATGAGCTGCGCCTGATTAACGCCGAGGACCGTTCCGACCTGAGCTGGTTTGTCAATTCCCAGCTTAAACTGTCCGACTTCGGCAACGCCTCGTTTAACTATCGCCAGGTCGACCCGAACTTCCACCGCCTGGAAGAACAGTTCGGCAATCGCATCCAGCGTCGCGAGTGGGCGTTTAACTTCTCTGCCGGACTCGAAAAATTCCTGCCGAACGACTGGCGCGGCGCGGCGATTCCGTTCACGCTGACGCACAATGAACGCCTCGAAAATCCCGAGTACGTCTCGCAGTCCGACCTCAATCTGGAAGAAGCGGCCCTGGCCGCCGAACGCGGCGTACTGGAATCCGGCGGGAGCGTGGAAGAAGCGCGCAACGAAGGCGAGCGCGTGCGCCGCGCCTCTGAAACAGTGATTGTTGAGGACTCGTGGGCACTGACGGGCATTCGCCTGGGGCTGCCCAGCAACGCCTGGTACATTCGGGATCTGTTTAACCGCGTGACCGTCGGTTATTCACAAAGCCAGCGCTTTGAGCGTTCGCCTGTCGTGGCGGAGCGTCGCCAGTGGCAGTGGGATCTGACAACCAAGTACAACATTACCATTCCGCCGAACTTCACGCTGGAGCCCTTTGGATTCTTCGACGGGGTTCCGGTACTGGAGTGGTACAAAGACTTCAAGATTTCGCTCCTGCCGTCCAATTTCTCGACGGGTTTAACCATGTCCCGCGGACGTACGACGGAGCAGTCGCGTTTCCTCGATATTCCCAGTCCGGTTGTGCGCCGTTTCTCGGCGACGCGCGAAGCGCAGCTTTCATGGAAGTTGACCGAAGGCGGTCTGTTAAACACGACGCTCGACTATTCGCTGAGCGGCGCGTCCACGCTGGTCGGTTTTGAACTTGACGAAAACAATCAACAGCGCTCGGGCGGCGACATCTTCAGTCGCGTGATGTTTAACAACGGCAAGTTTATCGACCTTGGGCGCGACATCAATTACAATCAGAACGTCACGTTAAACTTTAAACCGGCCGTGCCGCCGATCCTGGGCATTGAACGGTTCCTGACGGCGACGGGTTCGTTCTCGACGAATTACACCTGGGACAATCAACTGCAGAACGATCCGCTGATTGAAGATATTACCAAGTCGGCGACGTTTAACAACACAATTCGCTTCGGTCTGAACTTCAGGTTGAAGTCTCTGGCCGACGAATGGTGGGGCATTGAAAGCGGCGGGCGCTCGCGTTTTACGGGCCGCGGACGCAACAATCCCGACCGCGATACAACCGCGACGGACACCACGGATTCCGGCGGTGGTCTGTTCGGCACGGTCGGACTGGTGTTTAAGTCGATCTTCCTGGACTACGACAACGTCACGATTAACTTCCGGCAGAACAACACTGCGCGCAACCCCGGCATTCTGGGCGCCAACGGGATGAACAACCTGTTGTGGGGTGCGCCATTGTATCGCGACGACAAAGATTTGTTCGGTCCTTCGGCGGCGTATCAGTTGGGTCTGATCAGCAACCCGCATGGCGGTTTCAAGATGGCGAGTTCATCGTCATTCCCGTTCATAGGATTTGAGACCTTCCCCGGGCGACGACCTGCCAACGCCACGCTGCAGGACAACTTTGCACAGCAGAATGAAATCGAGCTGCGCACCTCGCGACCGCTGTGGGACCGCGCAACGCTCGACCTCAACTGGCGTTCGCAGTTTGGATTCAACCGCAACCAGACGGTGACGACCGGCGCCGACGGCATTCCGGTGTTTAGCAATATCACGGTGCGTGAAAGTTATAACCGTACTTTCCTGAGCCTTCCGCGCTGGTTCGGCCTGGGACTGTTCGGTGCAGACGTGGAAAACGTGATTGACGAGTACAACAACCGCCGCGCCGAAATCGAGCTGGACGAACCCGATACGCTGCGTCGCAACGAACGCCTGGCGCAGGCCCTTGCCGAGTCGTTTACCGACGAGATGGAGAGTTTCACCTTCCTGCCGAACCCGATTCGGCGCATTCTGCCGCGTCTCAACTGGACGCTGCGCTGGGAGGGGCTGGAAGATTTCTGGTTCTTCGGCGGTCTGGCGCGTCGCGTCAGCCTGGAGCACCGCTACCAGTCGACCTATCAGGAAAATATTCTGGTGAACGACCAGGGACGAGAAATTGAGGCGCAGTCGATCGACATGGCCTTCCAGCCGTTGATCGGTCTGAACTTCCAGTTCGATCAGGACAAACTCGACGGGAACCTCTCGGCCAAGCTGCGCTATAACACACGCACGACGTACCGCGTGTCGACCGCCGGCCGCTCGATCAACGAGGACAACACGAGGGACTTTTCTCTTGAGGCCTCCTACGCCAAACGCGGATTCAACCTCCCGCTCTTCGGCATGAACCTCGAAAACGACATCGAATTCGGCTTTACGGCGCAATGGCGCAACACTTCGCGCGCCGTATTCGACATTGAAGACACGGAGAATCCGGACGGCAACCGCCTGGACGGCAGCACGCAAATCATTATCGAGCCCAGTGCGCGTTATACAATCAGCCGTCGCGTGCGCGCCCGCGGATTTTTCCGCTACGAGGCGAACCTGAATGAAGGCGCAGCTACGCCCGGCAATACCGTCACGCAGGTCGGTCTTGAGGTGAGTATCTCGATTGCCGGTGGTCGCTAGAACGGCAGTCGTACATCGCAGCGCCGCGTTCACATAATATTCGCCGTCGGAACAGTTCCGGCGGCGATTTTTGTTTGGGCCCCTGTCGATGGAATTGCAGATTTGTATGGCCAAAACCGGAACATCCGCAGTCTGTGACCGGCGACCTGCAAACGAGTCGTTAGGACTCACGAGCCGCGTCCGCAAGCGCAATATTGGCGCGTCGTCTTTCGTTCTAACGCGTATCGGCCACCGGAAGCCGCGCCCCTGTCGACAACGCTCCATGCCAATCCCTTCTGCGCGGAGGCCGTTTTGATGCGGTGTATTTTGAAGCTGGAAAAACCAGGTAACCCGAAGACTTACCCGAATACAACTACTATGAGAAGCATGGTACGCTCCTACTTCGTCCTTGGCGCATTCTGCGCGATTGTCCTGACGTCCTGCGGCGATGCGCCCGGCGGCGAAAAACTGCCGCCCGGAACGACCCTTTTTACGCTGCTGGAGCCGAGCGAAACGGGGCTCGACTTTTTCAACCACCTGCAGGAAACCAAGGAAATCAACTACGTGTCCTGCCTGAACTGCTACAACGGTGGCGGCGTGGCAGTCGGCGATGTTGACAACGACGGCGACCTCGATGTCTTTTTTACCGGGCAACAGGTGCCGAGCCGGCTGTACCGCAACGTCGGCGAATTCCAGTTCGAGGACATGACCGACGAGGCCGGCATCGTCTGGCCCGGCGGCTGGGCCACCGGCGTCACAATGGTCGATATCAACCGCGACGGCTGGCTGGACATCTATGTCTGCCGTTCGCTGAAATTTGAAAAACGCGAAGACCGCCGCAACCTGCTCTACATAAACCAGGGCGACGGCACGTTCAAAGAGGAAGCGCAGAGCTACGGTATCGACGATCCCGGCTTCTCGACGCACGCCAATTTCTTTGACTACGATCGCGACGGCGACCTGGACATGTACCTGATGGCACGGCCCAGCGCCGAAGTTCCGCTGACTTATTCGCGCACCGAACGCGTGCGCCTGCGTCAGGATCCGGATGTGCGCGACAAGTTATTCCGCAACAACGGCGACAACACCTTCAGCGATGTATCCGCCGAAGCCGGCATCGTCAACTACGCCTACGGCCTCAGCTGCACGGTGGCGGACATCAACAACGACGGCTGGCCGGACATCTACGTCGCCAACGACTTCATTGAAACCGACTTCATTTACATCAACAACGGCGACGGAACTTTCACGAATCGCATCGAGGAGATGTTCGCTCATATCAGCAATTTCTCGATGGGCTCCGATATTTCCGACTTCAACAACGACGGCCTGCTCGATGTCTGCGTCGTGGACATGGTTGCCGAGGACCACTATCGCAACAAAGTCCTGATGGGCGCGATGGACAGCGAAACCTTCTGGATGGCGCTCGATTCGGGCTACCACTACCAGTACATGGCCAACATGCTGCAGGTCAACAACGGAAACGGCACCTTCAGTGAAATCGGTCAGATGGCGGGAATCTCCAAAACGGACTGGAGCTGGGCGGTACTCTTCGGCGATTACGACAACGACGGGCTCAAGGACCTGTTCGTCTCAAACGGCATCCTGCGCGACGTACGTCACAACGACTACATCCCGGTGCTGCAGAAAGCGTTCACGGACGCCGAGCGCCGCTTTACGAAGCGCAACTTTGAGCTCCTGCTCGAATCGCCGTCCACGCGGATCAAGAACTACGGCTATCACAACAACGGCGACTACACCTTCGCCAAGAAAACCCACGAATGGGGGCTTGACCGCGCCAGCTTTTCCAACGGCGCCGTCTACGTCGATATCGATAAGGACGGCGACCTGGACCTGATTACGAACAACGTCAACGATACGGCTTTTGTCTATCGCAACAACGCGCGGCAGCTCTACGACAACGACTACATTCGATTTGACCTGCGCGATGCCAAGGGCAGTCCCGAGGTTTACGGCGCCCGCGTTATTCTGGATTTTGCCGACGGCGAAATGCAGATGCAGGAGTTGACCAATGTCCGCGGCTACCTGTCCATGCCTGAACTCGTCCTCCATTTTGGACTGGGCAAAGACCACAAGCCGACAAAAGCGACGATTATCTGGCCGAACGGCACCTATCAAACGATCGATTCCCCCGCGCCGAACCAGGTGCACAAAGTGCAGCCTGCGCCGGACGCCAAACCATGGGATTACACGCGCCACAACAATACCGAACCGATGGTGCGCGAAATCGATCCATCGCGTCGCGGCCTCAATGCCATGCACCACGAAACGCCTTACGATGACTTCCGCACGGAAATTCTGCTGCCGCACAGGATGTCGCAGCACGGTCCTGGCGTGGCCGTCGGCGATGTGGACGGCAACGGCACTGATGACTTCTACCTGGGGGGGGCTTCTGGTTACCCCGGCACGCTGAGACTGCAAGGCCTCGACGGCAACTTCGAACAGAAATCAGTCGCGGCCTTTGATCGCGATGCGTCATATGAGGACCTGGGCGTGCTGTTTTTCGACGCGGACGGTGATGCCGATCTCGATCTCTATGTGGTCAGCGGCAGCAATGAATTTGAGTCCGACTCTCCCATGCTGCAGGACAGACTTTACCTGGGCGACGGCAAAGGCGGCTTTGAGCGCGCGCGCGGAGCGCTGCCGGAAATGATCTCCAGCGGTTCCTGTGTGGTAGCCGGCGACTACGACGGCGACGGAGATCTGGATCTCTTTGTGGGCGGTCGCGTCATTCCGAACGCCTATCCGCGTCCGGCACATTCGTGGCTGCTGCGCAACGATGGAGGCAAATTCACCGATGTTACGGAAGAAGTGTCGCCGGAACTGAGGGCTCCCGGCCTTGTCACTGCCGCGGTATGGACCGACTACGACGCCAACGGCTCGCTGGATCTGATAGTTGTGGGTGAGTGGATGCCGATTTCCATCTTCAAAAATGTCGATGGAAAACTCATGTCGATGGTGCAGAACTTCAAGATGGATTCGACGGCGGGCTGGTGGAACAGCATTGTTGTCGGCGACTTTGACAACGACGGCGACAACGACTACGTCATCGGCAATCTGGGTAAAAACACCAAGTTCAAGGCAGAACCGGACAAACCGACGCATGTCTATTATAATGACTTCGATACCAACGGCGTAGGCGACATCGTTCTGGCCTACCAGAAAGACGCCGAGGTCTGTTACCCGGTGCGCGGGCGCGAGTGTTCGTCCGAGCAAATGCCGATGCTGACCAAGAAATTCCCGACATACGACACTTGGGGGCGGGCGACGCTGCAGGATGTCTACGGCGAGGAAATGCTGCAAAAGTCGCTGCACCTGCAGTCATTCGGCATGGCCAGCGTATACGTGGAAAATCAGGGTAACGGCCGTTTTGACATTCGCAAGCTGCCGATGCGCGCGCAGTTTGCTCCGATTTACGGCATGAATGTCATCGACTTCAACGGCGACAGCAATCTGGACGTGGTGGTCGTGGGCAATAACTACGGCGCCGAGGTCGAGACGATTCGCTACGATGCATCGATCGGTCTGGTGCTGCTGGGCGATGGAAAAGGAAATTTCAGCGACATGCCGGTGATGGAATCCGGGCTGTTCGTGCATGGCGACGCCAAAGCGGCCGTTTCGCTCAACGATGCAGCCACGGGTAATCCACTCATGCTCGTGACGCACAACAACTCCTCGCCGCAGTTGTTTGAATTTCTCAGCACGCCCGAAACACGCCTTGAAGTGACGCCGGGTAGCAATGAGTACTATGCCGTTATGCATTTTGCGGACGGAAGCAAACGCCGGGTGGAAGCTCCCTACGGCTCCGGATACCTTTCCGGTTCCAGCCGCCGTTTTTACGTGCCGGCCAACGTCAGTTCCGTTACGATCGGCGATTTCAGCGGCGGTGAACGCGAAGTGGCGGCGGAAATGCTGAGCCGCGTTTCCGGCCGTTAACCCGGCGACAGCACGGCGACCCGACGATTCGCACGCAGTGACAAACAAGATGGGTTTTGCAGAAAAAGGACAATGCGAGCCCGCGTTTTTGGAAATCCACGCAATTCTGAGCTGATACATCACATGGCCGAGATCCTGCCTTGCCGAACAACCATCCGTCGCGTCCTGAATGGTGCGTGGGGCCTGCTCCTGTGTGCAATGCTGCCGGCGTTGATCGCCTGTGGTGAGGAAATGGACAGCGCCGTAGAGCCGAAGCCCGGCACTCATTTTACGCTGCTGTCGCCCACGGAATCAGGCATTGAGTTCCAGAACAGGATTGTCGAGAACGACACGCTCAATTACATGACCTACATGCATGTGTATGAGGGAGCGGGCGTGGCGGTGATAGACGTCAACAACGACGGGCTGGGAGATGTGTATTTCACGGCCAATTACGGGCCGAATGCGCTCTACATCAATCGCGGCAATCTGAAGTTTGAGGACGTTACGGCTTCCTCCGGAACGGCGGGTGGTTTCCCGAGCTGGACGACCGGCGTGACGATCGTCGACATCAATCAGGACGGCTACAGCGACATCTATGTCTGCCGATCGGGCTGGTTTGAAAACCCGGCATATCGGCGCAACCTGCTGTTTGTGAACAACGGTGATGAGACCTTCACGGAGCGCGCGGCCGACTACGGCCTGGACGACAAGGCGCATTCGACGCAGGCGACCTTCTTTGACTATGACCGCGACGGCGATCTGGACATGTATCTGGTCAACCACCCGGTCGATTTTTCGCTGACGCGCAAATACGCCGACCTGGACAAAATCATGGCCGAGCCGGAGCGCTGGCGCAAGCTGGGCGGTCACGACAAATTGTACCGCAACAATGGCGACGGCACATTCAAAGATGTCTCCGATGAGGCAGGTATTTTTGATATCGGTTTTGGGCTCAACGTCATCGCCGGCGATCTGAACGACGACGGCTGGGACGACCTCTACGTCAGCAACGACTTTTTGTATCCCGATGTGCTGTACTACAACAACGGCGACGGGACCTTCCGCGACGCGACCAAAGAAGCGCTCAAACACGTGTCGATGTTCGGCATGGGTTCGGATATCGGCGATTTCAACAACGACGGTCTGCCCGACGTGGTGGTGCTGGACATGGTGTCGGAAGATCACTTCCGCAGCAAGGTCAATATGGCGCCGATGAGTTCGGAGCAGTTCTGGGATCTCGTGGAAACCGGACACCACTATCAGTACATGCTGAACACGCTGCAGATGAATACCGGCGACGGGCAATTCAGCGAGGTGTCGCAGCTGGCCGGGATTTCCAAAACGGACTGGAGCTGGTCACCCCTGCTGGCGGATTTCGACAACGACGGTCTGCGTGATCTGTTTATCACGAACGGCATTCTGCGCGACGTGAGCGACAACGACTTCCAGCGTGAGCAATTCAAGATTCGCGACCACCTTACGACCAAACGCCTGCTCGAAATCATGCCGTCGACCAAGGTCAGCAATTACATGTATCGCAATGTCGGCCATCTGAAGTTTGAGTCGGTGACGGACGAGTGGGGCATGAATACACCGGGCTTTTCCAACGGCGCGGCCTACTGTGATTTTGACGGCGACGGCGATCTGGACCTTGTCATTAATAATGTCAATGAGCCGGGGCAGATCTACCGCAACAACGAACAGTACCACAAACGCAACAACTGGCTGCGCATTCGGTTTGAGGGCAGCGAGCACAACCGCGACGGTCTGGGCGCCAAAGTCTGGCTGCGGGACGAAGGGCAGCAGTGGTATCAGCAGCACACAAGAACGCGCGGCTACATGTCGGCGTCCGAAAATTACCTGCATTTTGGCCTGAACGACAACCCAAAGATCGACAGCCTGATCGTAGTATGGCCGGACGGCCAGACGCAGACGCGACTGGCGGTGACGACGGATCAGGTGTTGACGCTGAAACACAGCGATTCACACAAGGCGGATCCGCGCGGCGTGGAGAAGACTTTTCTGTTCAGCGAGCGCTCGCCGTCGGGCGTGCCGTTTACACATGTCGAGAACGAGCACGACGACTTTGCGCGCGAAGTTTTGCTGCCGCACCGCATGTCCAGAGAAGGCCCGGCACTTGCAACGGGCGACGTAAACGGGGATGGACTGGACGATGTCTATATCGGCGGGGCGGCCGGGCATGCAGGCGCGCTGTTGCTGCGCACTCAGGACGGCAGTTTTGTTCCGCATTCCTCGCAATCCTGGAATGCGGACGCCGACGCGGAAGACGTCGGTGCGTTGCTGTTCGACAGTGACGGCGACGGCGACCTCGACCTCTATGTGGTTTCGGGGGGCTATGCTTATGCGGACGGCTCGCAGGAACTACAGGACCGACTTTACATTAATAGTGGTACGCACTTTGTGTCGGCACCGCGTTTTCTGCCTGATTTACGCACGATAGGTTCCTGCGTTGACGCGGCGGACTACGACGACGACGGCGACCTGGACCTGTTTGTCGGCGGGCGCGTCAAATCCGGGCATTATCCGATGGCTACGCGCAGTTACCTGCTGAACAACGACAAAGGAGTTTTTACCGACGTCACAGCCGACGTGGTTCGCGACCTGATGGCGCCCGGCATGGTGACGGATGCGTTGTGGAGCGACTACGATTCCGACGGCGACCCTGACCTGATGGTTGTGGGCGAATGGATGCCGATCAGCGTCTACCAGAACAACGGCAACGGTCGCTTTACGAACATGACGCACAATTTCCATCTACAGAACACAACCGGATGGTGGAACACTATCGCGATGGGCGATTTTGACGGTGACGGCGACTTTGACTTTCTCGCCGGGAATCTTGGACTGAACACCAAGTATTCGGCCAGCCCTGAAAAACCACTCATTATATATATGTCGGATTTTGACGAGAACGGTACGCCGGATATCGTGCTGGCAAAACCAAAGGGAGACAAAGAGCTGCCGATCCGCGGGCGCGAGTGTTCGTCGGATCAGATGCCGTTTATTGCGGATGAGTTCCCGACGTTTCGCTCTTTTGCCAATGCGAGCATCAAGGATATCTACGGGCAGGAACGTCTGGATGCCGCGTTGCAGTATCGCGCCATGACATTCAGTTCGGCCTATATCGAAAATATTGGTGGGGCGTTACAGTTGCAGGAGCTGCCGCCGGAAGTTCAGGTCGGCCCGGTACGCAGCATTGTGGTCCACGATTTCAACGGCGACAATTTCCTCGACGCGGCTTTGGTGGGCAATAACTATGGAGCAGAAGTGGAAACGGTGCGTTACGATGCGATGACCGGTCTGCTTCTATTGGGCGACGGAGCCGGACGTTTCAACGTGGTGCCTTCGCGCAGCAGCGGCCTGCGCGTTCAGGCGGATGCGCGTCATGCGGCGTTGCTGCCCGGAACCGAGAACCTTGCTCCGCTGTTGTTTGTGGCTGTGAACAGCTCGCAGCCGCGACTGTTTGAATTGAATTCGCAAAAAAGTACTAGTTTAAAGGACGGCGAACCGATTGTATCGGGAGATCAACCGTCCGAAACGCATTGATTGTTTGACGCTGTCCGGCCTGTTACGCCCTCTACACGACATCACATTATTTATTTTTTGGCCAAAAGTTATTTTTTTTTCAAATTATATGTGATGTTTTCGTGCATGGTGTGTCCAATCACTCCAACACGCACACTCCGGCCCATTCGGGAATCGGGTTTTCTCTCGGAATTACCCACTCCCATTTTCTAACAACACCTTGTCCCTACGGGGCATTTTCCAGCCGCCTGGCTGGATTGGTTGGGCCACAAAACACATCAGAACAGAAGAAAACAAAGCATAATGCCTAGTTCAAATCCCTGCATCAATATTTTAATGTTAAACCAAAGCGGAGCTATCGAGATGACAAAGAGGTTACTCTCCTTGTTCGTTGCCGCGTTGGCCTTGTGGTTCGTACAGGATGTGCCGCCTGTACAAGCGCAGACCATCGTGCAAATCGGTGAAGGCCGTAGCAGTGGTGTTGACTACCCGTTCAACAACTACTACAACTACGACCGTTATCGATCGGCAACAATTTATACCGACTACGCCATGCGAGACGCAGGCGCCATCCCTGGGCGCATTGCACGTCTTGAGTGGCAAACTTGCGTCAATCAGTTCTACAAAAACTTCTACAGCTTCCGTCCGGCCAGTGCCAAGCGCACGCGGATCTGGCTGGCGATTTCTCCTCCGGACCAGCACAACTGGACCCAGGATCGCAACGGTCGCCACTTTACCAACCTGATCGATCCGTCGGGACCGCCGCCGTTCAATCTGGAAAACCTCCAGCTTGTATACGAAGGCCCGATGTTCGTTGAGAACCTCGGTTTCGACGACTGGTATGGCGTCGACTTCGACGAACCGTATCAGTATTTCAGCGGTCACCTTGCCGTGATTGTTGCCCGTGAATACACGCCGGAACTGAACCGCCGTTTCCCGGGCTCGCCGCAGTGGAGCGACGAGCGCGGTTGCTGGCAGTACACGCGTATTTCCGGAAGCACGAACGACGAAACGAACACCCGCTGGTCCAACATGCAATGGTGGGGCTGGGGTACGATCAATAATGACCTGACGGTTTGGCCGTGGATCTTCGACAACCGTCCGAACATCCGCCTGCACTTCCAGTCGGGTATCGAAGAATCCTTCCCCGAGGATTTCCAGGAAGACACGGACAACGACGGCAACTATGAAATCGACCGTAAAATTGTTCGCTCCGGCTTCCTGTACAATCAGGAAAAACTGCGTTTTAACCTGACTGACTTCTCCAACCCCTACGTTCGCTTCCGCGGCGCTCCGGGTTCGGAAGTGAGCTTCACGTACCGCATCGAAGGCCCGGCGCCCTCGACGGACATCATCTATCAGGCCGTCGACCCGGTAACGAAGTCGACGGAGATTTTTGTGACGTCGAACACATCGGATCTGATCACCTACTACATGCAGGAATCGGACCCGCAGTACGCGGCCGCCTTTGTGGACGGTCAGGGCAAAATCATCGACGGTACGCTGGACCTGCGCAACATCGAAGGCGGTTCCTACCGCGTTGTGGCCGAGTACACTTCGGGCGACTTCTCGCAGGACTGGGTACAGGAATTCATTGTTACGTACGACAACGATGTCGCCGTCAATGAAATTATTTCGCCGTTCTCGAAACGAATCAACTTCAAGTACCCGCGCGAAAGCCCGGTTGCTGTTGAGATCAAGTACCAGAACGTCGGTCTGAACAACGTGTCGAAATTCCGCGCCAAAACGTGGATCACGCGCAAGTCAGACAATCAGGTTCTGTACGAAGACGAAGAGACGTGGGAAGCTCTGAACCCGGCGCAGGAACTGCGCACGGGCGACGTGGTTCGCATCGACTTCCAGCCCTTCCTGGCTACGAGCATCGTAAGCGACTACGAAGTGTGTTCGGAAGTGGAGCTGCTGAGCGCCACGGATGAAGGCGCGACGAACGACCTGCTGTGCGACGACTTTGAAGTGCAGTACAATATTCAGGCTGCCGCCATTACCGTGGCTGAGCCGGAAGAGCGTTCAACGATCTATGCCAACCGTCCGCTTACGCCGGAAGGTGTGTTTGAGAACGTCGGTATTTCCGACCTTGACAACGTGCCGGTGCGCATGCGCATCACGAACCTGACGACGGGCGAAGAAGTCTACAACGAACTTGAATTCCTGCCCGACCTGCCGAACGGCAACATTCCGACGTCGAAGTTCTTCAAGACCTTCACACCGACGGTGGGCGGCGAATACGAAGCCTGTGCCGAAATCGCATATCCCGATCCCGATACGGATCCGGTTGACGCTGATGACATTGCCTGTATCCGCTTTACGGTTCAGGAACAGCTGGCCGGCACGTACACGGTTGGTCTTGGCGGCGACTTCGCGACGATTCGCGAGGCAGTCAATGCCATGTATCGCCGCGGTATCGGCGGTCCGGTCGCGTTTGAATTCCTCGATCGCGAATATGTGGAAGGTAATCCTTCCTCACAGGTTGCTTGTAACCTGTCGACGCGCATTATCGGTCTGAGCAAAGACAACCCGGTTGTCTGGCGCCCGCACCTGACGCGCATGACGGTGAAAGGCGGCATCAACATCCGCCTTCAATCCGCAACGGGCGTCGGCTTCAAGTTTGGCCAGGCTCACCAGAACAACGATCCCGAAATCAACCCGAACGCGGTCATGTTCGAATTCACGAACGCGGCGAATGCACGTCCTGACGGTTATATCACCTTCGACGGCGGCAAGTACAAAGCGCTCCGCTTTACGGTTGAATCTTCCAGCGAACACCGCGCTCCGCTGTTCTTCGGTCAGGGCGCTTCGAACTACACGGTTCAGAACTGTATCATCGACGGCGGCGACTCGCCGAGCTATGCTACGGATCTGCCGCAGCAGAACTATCGCGGTTCGACGGACTTCGTCAACGAAGACGACATTCGTCAGTTCACCGGCGACAAAGGCATTGTGATCGAAACCTACAGCGCCGGCATCGTGCTGCACAACTCGCAGCCGTGGAACGCTCCTCTGCAGGACAACCTGTTTGAAGGTCTGCGTCTCGACACGCTGCACTCGCGCGGCAACGTGATCCGCAACAACGAAATCAGCGGCTTCGGCTACGGTGTCGTTTCGCTGGGTCTCGGCGCGCTGTACGTTGATGGTGAAAATCCTGACTTCCGCCGTTTCTACAACGAAACGACGATCGAAAACAACATGATCTGGAACGTCGCTCGCGCCGGTATCTACGCCGGTTTCGAAGAAAACTCGATGATTCAGAGCAACCGCATCTGGAACGTTGGTGAGGCCGTGGGCCACACCGGCGACGCTGCGGGTATCATGCTTGGCGCGGACGGCCGCTACAACGTGGTGGACGTCACGGTCAGCAGCAACGAGATCAGCGGCGTAAGCTCGCCGGTCTTCGCGCGTGGTATCCTGATCGGTCAGGATCGCAACGAGCTGGATCACCCGTTCGGCTACTTCGTGTATCAGCCGGGCGACGCCAGCAGCAACGTTGTGAAGAGCAACGCCGTCTGGGGTCTGGAGCGCACAAGCAACTCCGCCAACCTGGCCGGTATCCACTTCACAACCACGCGTAACGGCGATCTGATGACGCCGCGTGTGCCGGACTTCCACACGATGAACGACAAAGTGTGCAACAACACGATTGTCGTCAACGACGGAATGACGGGCGGCACCGGTGCGGTGGTCGGTCTGGGTATCCAGAACGGTATGTTCTCCGACGTTCGCAACAATGCCATCGCGGTGACGGGCGCAGCTTCGGCTACGAACTTTGTTCACGCCGGTCTGTTCTATCAGGGCATCACGCCTTCGATGACGGGCGGTATCTTCTCCGATCGCAACGCGTTCTGGACGCCGGATGCAAGTCTTGCATTCATGGTTGAAATCGCTCGCGATTCGGAAGTGATCGAAGTCGGTACGTCCGACCAGTTCCTGACGCTGAATCAATGGCGTGCACTTACCAACGACGACAATAACTCCGTCTACGGCAATTTCACCGGTGACTTTAACTACGTCGGCGATGCACCCGCAAGCCTGCGCGTTAAAACGAACCCGACTCCGCTCAGCTCGCTGCTGGACAACCGCGGCGACCGCATCACGAACGTGATGACCGACGTTGAAGGCGAGGCCCGCGGCGACGCGGAACTGCGCTACGACATCGGTGCTGACGAGTTCAACGGCCGCCTGCACGTCTCGGACATCGAAGCAGTTGAAATCCTGAGCCCGCGTACGTATCGTCGCAGCTCCGGCACCTTCAGCGACGCCGAGTACGTGATGACCAAAAATCCGATCGTGGTAGAAGCGCTGTTCCGCAACGGCGGCAGCCTGCCGCAGTCGGGTGTGGAAGTGACGGCACGCGTGTATCTGGAAAGCCAGACCTCGAACCAGACGCTGGTTGTACCTGCTGTGCGCGGCGGCACGCCGCTGGCGCGTCAGACGGTAAGCCTGGACATTCCGAACGGCGAGACCGCCATGGTTCGTTTTGACTTCAGCGACACGTTCAACCCGCAGACCTACTCGGAACTGGGCTGGACGGCTCCGACGATGTTCGGAACGATGACGCGCAACGTAACGCCGCGCTACATCGTCGAGATCGAAACGGTCGGCGACCTGAATGCACAGAACAACATGGCCCGCAAAGAAGTGCGCTTCCACCTGTTCAAGTCGACCAACGGACTGCTGGCCTCGCTGCAGGGCAGCACGTTCTCGCTGGGCTCGGCGAAGAACTCGCTGAACAACGTCAACGACGTGGCTTCGGCGCTGAACAGCGACACGCTTCAAGCTGGTCTGAACGACCTGGGCCTGTACTACCAGAATCTGGACGACGCGACGCTGAACGACTTCGACGTGCTGGAACGCGGCTCGTGGGAACCCTACGGCGTGAACTACGAGTGCTACCGCACGGTGATCTGGTCGCACGACCTGAACGCCTTCAGCCGCCAGGAACGCGCCTCGCTGCGCAGCTTCCTGAGCGAAGGCGAACTGTATGCGAAGAAGAACCTGCTGATCGCCAGCCAGGAAGCCGCTCGCCTGCACGTGGGTGAAGGCGTTGTGACCGACCAGGCGTTTGTCAACGAAGTGCTTCGCAGCGAGTATGTCTCGCCTCCGGGCACTCCGTGGCTGCCTGACTACAACAACCGTGAGGTTGTCGGCGTGGATGTGTCGCTGAACTTCCAGGAAGTGCTGCGCAACACGACGTTCGACAACGGTCTTGTTGCCGACATCAACCCTCAGCCTTCGCTGCTGAACGTGTACTCCGACGAGAACACGCGCGGTTCGGCCTCGACGGCGTATCGCTACGCCGAAGTGCAGAACTCGGGCTCCGAGACGATGGGTGTGACGGTCAACGGCCTGAATCACAACGTGATTTACTACGGCGTCGACTGGCGTCACTTCGGCCGTCGCGCGACGGAACTGGATGCCTCCGGTGTTCAGCGCGTTCTGCGCGGCAGCTTCGACGAGTTCGAGAACAACGGCGGCAACGTGCTTCCTGTTGAACTGGCGGGCTTCGTTGCCGAGAAAGTCGGCAGCGGCCAGGTCCAGGTTCTGTGGGAAACGCGTAGCGAGCGCAACAGCGCGCGCTTTGACGTGGAACGTCGCGTACAGGGCAGCGATG
>CAYULF010000009.1:0-181471 GCA_964445695.1 uncultured Hyphomicrobiales bacterium
TACACAAGAACTGACTTGATACACAAGAACTGACTTGATACACAAGAACTGACTTCGAACACAAGAACTGACTTCGAACACAAGAACTGACTTTAAACTCAAGGACTGGCTTCAAACTCAACGGTGCGGTTTTTGGACCTTTAACAAGGGGCCCCACCCCCGCCGCCACCTTTCCATTTTTTTCAACTTCCGTCCACCACCTCGCCACGCCGCTTTTTTGTTAACAACGTCACTCTGGACTTCTCTGCGGGTCACGCATCCCGTCTCATGCGGGACTCCCTGGTGCGGCGCGGCCGAATGCTCCGGTTGCTTCGACACAGGCAACATGCACATGCCCCGCCGGGCGCACAAGTTTAAATACGCCAACGGGCGACTTACGCTGTTAAACGGTGCGAACTTTGTGCTTAAACGCACAAAAACACTGAGTGGCATGCGACAGACCTGTGCAGAATCCACCGCGACATCCAAAACTGAGCGCTGAATTTAAAACTGCATCGCCGCACGACGCGACACGGAATCAGTGGCTTCCGGCCCGTCATGCGGCGACAAACAAAAAGGTCATAAAAAGCAAGCCGCCCCGCAGGGAGGCGAAGCGACGGATTTAACCGGCCGGAGGCGTGAACACCTCTATCGGGTGATCGACGGGTTCGAGCGTCATCAGGTAGTCGTAGATGGCGCTGAGGTCGTCCTCCGTCATGTGGGCGTAGACCAGCCATGGCATGATCGTCTGTTTGTCGCCCGGTTTGACGGCCGGCAGGCGGTAGGTGCTGTCCGCGTAGATTTTGAAGCGACGCACGAACATTTCCTTCGTCCAGTTGCCCAGCCCGTTGGTTTTGTGCGGCGTCAGGTTGGGAGCGCGCACCACGCCCAGCCCCGGCATCAGGAATTCACGGCCGCCGGCGTAACGCATCTCTTCCACGGGCCGACCGCCGTCAAAAGGCGTGTGACAGTCCGCACAGCCGGACGCCGTCGCCATATACTCGCCATAAGCTTTGGCTTCGCTGCGGGCGGGACGTTTGCTGTACTGCGGTTCCTGCGGCATCAGATTCATAATGATATTCATGGGGAACACGGGCTGCGAAGGCGGCACATCGTTTTCGACAGCAGGCAGAGTGCGCAGGTAAGCCACCACGGCCTCTATATCCGCGCGGTCGAGCTTGCCGAAGGAGTGGTAGGGCATCAGCGGAAAGAGCGGGCGGCCGTCTTTGGACACGCCCATGGCGATGGCCCGGACGATTTCACCGTCGGTCCAGTCGCCCAGGTGCGCACTGGTGAGGTTGGGTGAGTAGAACTTGCCGGGCAGGCCCATGTCCTCGTTGAACTCCTCGCCGCCGGCGCCCAGAGTCGACGGCTTGACCGGTCCGGCGTACATGGTCCAATCGCGTTGCGAGTGACAATCCAGGCAGCCCATAACGCTGTTGGCCAGGTATTCGCCACGCTGCAGCTGTGCCGGCGTTGCTTTGATCGCAATATCTTCGGCGTCCGGCAAGGACGAAATGCGATACTCGGTATATCCGATAAATCCGAGGACGACCAAAACGACCAGACCGATCAGGACACCCACAACTTTGAGCAATGTTTTCATGGAATACCTGCAATTTGTTGGGAAGACGAGATGTGAAAATGCACACTCGGAGAGAAGCGGCCGACAAGCGGCGGGACACGGACCCGGGTTGATTTCCAACGCTGTACGGCGCCTCTAATTTGCGATATCGCGCCGAGGGACGCAAACGGCGCGCAATTTTCCGTTTCAGGCACAGCTGTGAGCGCGCAGCCAGACTGGTTTTAAGGGTTTTTCTTATAGCATTTTCAGGGTTTTTCCGATTGTGATTTGCCTTGTTTGATGTTATGTTCTTGCTAATGGATGAATAAACACGCCCGGCATCGCATTCACGCCCTGTGGCGTTAACCACTGGTTAACACTTCTGTGCACGCAGATTTCCCTCCCGCATCGCAGCCCTGCCGGAACTGCCATCATCAGCGTGGCATCCTCACGATCAACGGTTCTGCATAACGATTCAGATCACAATTGAATCGACTGGAGCCACTGTCCGCCCTCTTCTGCGCGCGGACGGCGCGTAATGTTGTTTAAGTCCGGAACGGCCGATCGGTCTCTCACCGTTCCCCTCCCATTTGTTAACGGCGCATACCGTGCGCCGGCGGCAGGACTTTGCCTCCAGTTGATTTTTCGTTCCCATCTACATCTACGGAGCTGTCTTATGCTACAACGAAAGCGACACCTTGCATGCATTCTGGCCTGCTTTTGTTTAACCTTGCAGGGAATCACATTACAGGCGCAGAACTACGACCTGGACGTGGAGGAAATCCTGACGCCCGCCGACCTCTCCGTCGTTCAGGCGGGTTTTCCTGTTAACATTACAGTGGAAATCACCAATCAGGGGCCGGGCGTCTGTCCGTTCAGCATCATCGAAGTCGTGGTTAAAAACGGCCTGGGCGACCCCGTCTTCGGCCCCGAGTCCCACCTGCTCGGCAGCATTGCGCCGTTCCAGACCATCGTGCTCGACGCCGGCAACTGGACGCCAAATGAACTGGGCAACATGACAGTGAGCGCGCTCAACACGGTGCCGGACCTCAATCCGCTCAACGACGAGGCGACGGCCGCCGTAACGGTTGACGAGACAATTATCAGCCAGGCGCAGGCCATCACGGACGTGACAAGCTACATGTCCGCCAACAGTCCCTACTTCGCCGATCAGGTGGCATTTCTGTACAAAAAAGACGAGATGGACGTGGTTCAGCCGGTCGGCACGACCGTCGGCGACTACCGGGCGTCCTTTGAAACGACGCTGGACGCCAAAACCTATGTCTTCTGGACGGACAACGAACCGTCTGAAGAATGGACGCACTCCTCGACCTTTGTGCTGTACAACGCCTGGACCGGCGCAATTACAACACAGGACGCCGACTCGTGGCCGATGTTCAACAGCGTGGAATATTTAAATTTTACGGTTCAGGGAAACGAGTCGACGGAGCTCGTCTACGGCACGTACATTGTCGGCCCCGACGACCCGACCACCTACGGCGTACAGGAACAACCGGCGACGACCGTCTGGGCGTTGATCGTCACGGGGAAAAACTGCAACGGAAAGAACGAACGCAAGTCGCGCGGCAAAGATCTGGATCGCGTTAAAAACTACTTAAACAACAATCCACGCGGACCACAAATCCCGGATGACAACATCAAAGTTGAATCCGGCACTAATCTGAGCGGTGCGACCAAAGAAGAGGTCTGCGACGCTCTGGACGAACTGCAGGACTGCGATAAACTCTACTTCTTCTATCTGGGCCACGGCGCGCCGGAAGGCGAAGCGCTGCTCCGTGGCGGCAACATGTCCTGGGGCGATCTGGCAGAAAAACTCATTGAAAACGGCGCCGACGAAGTGTGCGCCTGCATCGAGGCCTGTTTTTCCGGCACCGCGATCCCGGCGTTCAAGAACGCGCGCGTCGACGGAGAACAGTTAAAAGGTGAGATTGTCACCTCTTCCAGCTCAACCAGAAAAACCAAACGCGACGACCCTCACGGAACATACTTTATCGAGGGACTGGAAGAATGCTCGGCGGACCTCAATGCCGACCGCGACGGCGACGGCAAGATCTCCATTCGTGAAGCAGCCATCTGGGCTGCGGAGTCAAATCAGTCGGATGTCGGCTCTCGCGACCCGCAGTGGGCTACAATCGACGACACGTCAATCACAACGTTCTACCGCAAACTCAGTCCGAGTCCAATAACCGAGCTGGGCGACATCGACTACATTTACTGCATTACTTGCTACAAGAAGGAAACCATCGTCCCCAAGGAAGGCGGCGGCAGCAAAACTGTTAAAGAAGACATCTGGGATACCCGGTTCTACGCCCTCTCAAAAGGCATCAACCGAAAGACGCCCAAAACAGTCTCCGTCTCGTGTGACGGCGAGCAGGTCGGCACTTTCAGCGGCACGGCAACCGCCAATAAAAAGGTCTGCTTTGCTACCGTTCCCGGCAAATGCACCAAGAATGTTAAAGCCGAGTACGTAGACGACGGCACAGTGAAACAGGGTGACGATCGCGTCCAGCTGTCGTTTGAAGACGGCTTTACCTTGTCCGAATACCGCACGCGCACGTACGATCCCGGCGAACACATTTTACAGTCGTTCGCCATCGAGGCCGCCACCGGCAACACAATTCTGGCGACGGTTAACCAAATCTCGGGCTGGAACATTCAACTGTCGCATTCGACCTTGTCCGCCGCGGGCGTCCTCAATCCTGTTGAACTGTTTGTTACCGGCGACGTACCGACGACGGCGACCTACGGCGGCCGTATCACGGGCGAGATTCGCGACACGACCGAAAACGACACATCCAGGATATACATCGACGCCTTTGTACACCGCACAAAGTACAACGACCTGGCCGACGGCCAGCAGGCTTCGTTTAACGAAATAGAGCTGCACGGCGGCATCAACGCCCTGTCGGGCCTGGTGGATATCACCGAATCGACAATCCACCTGCGGACGTCGACCAACTGCACGATTGGCACCAACGGAACTCTGTCCGCGTTTAACACGAGCATCGACGCCTCACTCGGCACCAATGCCCGCATGATTGTCAACGGCACCCTAAACTGGAGCGCCTCATCACTGGTCAGACCGCTCGACGGCCTGGAACTCAACAGTCCGTCCGGCTACCTGGCCGGCGGCGGAATACACGACAGTCATGGCGACGGGCTCAGGCTGGCAGGCAACTTTGCCGGGTTTGCATTCGACGGAGTTCATATCAGCGGCGCACTGCAGGACGGACTGGTGGCCGACGGCGCGACCAATCTGGTGGTTGAAGGTGCGGATATTGTCAACTCGACGGGCAACGACGTAACGCTGGTTAACACCTCTATCGTCAGCATGCTCAACTCCTATTACAATTCGTCTAAAGAATCCGTTGAAGTCGGCTCTACTCTCCTGCGCAACTGGACCACCTCCTTTATTGTCCTCAATCAGGACGGTGAGCCGTTAACAAATGCCAGTGTCGACGTCATCGACGCCTACGGCACAACGGTGGCGATGTTAACAGTCGATGCAAACGGCAACACGCCGAATATCGAACTGACCGAATACGGACGCATCGGCAACACCTTCTACAACTTCACGCCGCACAGCATCGAAGTAACGTACAACACAAGCTCGCATGTGCAGGCCTATGCGGCGCAGGATTTACACACCGAAACAATTGTGCTTACCACGCCGGTGGTCATCACGGATGCACCGGACATACAGCGCAGCGCGGCCTTCAGTCCGGATGTAGAAGTATTCCCGAATCCAGCCGGCGCGCGCGTCAACATGCGCATAACACTTCCGCAGGCCGGTGCGGGCCAATACATCATCTTCGATGCAAGCGGCCGCATTGTCGACACGCAGCCGATAGCGCATCTGCCGGCGGGTGAAAACACACTACTGTTAAACACGAGCCGCTGGAGCAGCGGCGGATACTACTGCCTGATTCAAATTGGTGAGACGGAGGCTCTCGCGCGCATCAACGTCCTGCGCTGATCTGTACAAACCCGACTGCGTCTCACTTGACCAGCTCCGGCGTTGTTGCGACGCCGGAGCATTCTTTGATCACTGCCGCCGACCAAAACGTTTTTGCAACCAAACCGGAGCACCTTTCCATGACTGTATTCTACCGATTATTAACAAGCGTCTGCCTGGCAGTCTGTTTGACTTCACTTTCAACTGCAATGCTTTCGGCTCAGGATTTCGACATCGAAATCGACGCGATCACTTCGCCGCTTGACGGCGCGGTGATCAACGCCGGGTTTTCAACTGAAATCACGCTGACACTGCACAACAACGGACCGGACATTTGCCCGTTCTCAATTCTGGAACTCAGCATCACAAATGGCGACGGCGAGACCGTATTCGGGCCGCAGGCTCACCTTGTCGGCAGCCTGGGACCCGGTGAATCCATGGACGTGAGCGTCGGCTCGTGGACGCCGAATCAAACAGGTGAGATGACTATCGACGCAATGAACACAACGCCGGACCTCGTACCCGACAACGACGCGGTTTCGTCCACCGTGATCGTGGACGAGGCGATTATCCCGCAGGACGAAGCCATAGCCGAAGTGCTGGATTATCTGTCCGCAACGAATCCCTACTACGAAGGGCTCGTGGCTTTTCTGTTTAACAAGGATGAAAAAAATGTCGTACAGCCGGTCGGAACAACATTCTCCGACTACGGCAACACTTTTACCAACCAACTGAGTACAAAGAGCTATTTTTTCTGGACGGACAACACGCCTGAAAACGAGTGGACGCACCCTTCATCCTTCCTCTGGTACAACGCCTGGACAGGTGAAATCTCCGAGCAGGAGTCCGAGTACTGGCCATTTATCGACGGGTCGGAATACACGGGTTTTATGACTGCGGGCAACTCGTCCAGCGAGCTGATCTATGGAACCTATGCAACCCACGCGCCGGACAATGTCACCTACGCCGCGCAGACGCAGCCTGGCACAACCACCTGGGCGCTGATTGTCACGGGCGACAACCTGACGGGCAGCGGAGAACGCAAAGCGCGTGAAAACGATATTAAACGCATCAAAAATTACTTGAACAACAATCCACGCGGACCGCAAATCCCCGACGGCAATATCAAGGTCGCTTCCGGCACGAACACCGGCGGCGCAACAAAACAACAGGTCTGCGACTCCCTCGACGCATTTGAAGGCTGCGACAAACTGTATTTCTTCTACGGCGGTCACGGCTCCAAGGACGGCAAAGCAGTGCTGGAGGGCGGCGATATGAGCTGGGAGGAACTGGCCTGCAAACTGCTCGACAACGGCGCCAAGGAAGTCTGTGTTACCATCGAAGCCTGCCACTCGGGTACGGCCATCCCGGCCCTGCGCGACAAACGCGGCCCCAACGGCGAACAGTTAAAAGGTGAATTTGTCGTTTCCTCAAGCGCCGCGCTCGAAACCAAACGCGACGACAACTGCGGCACGCCGTTTTACAAGGGCCTCGAGAAATGTTCCAACGACATCAGCGCAGATCGCGACGGCAACGGTAAAATCACACCGCGCGAAGCTTTCATCTGGGCCGCCGAAACCGACCCTTGCGTCGGCGACCGCGACCCGCAGTGGGGCACGATCGACGACGACGAAGTCATAACCTTTTACCGCAAACTGAAGCCGAAGAACAAGGTCAAAAAGGACGGCATTCACTTTTACCTCTGCACAACCTGTTTTATTCGCGAGACATACAGCACAACGGACTCGGACAGTGACGGCGACGGTGGAGGCGAAGGCGGGGGTGAACAGACGGTCGAGAAAGAAACCTTCTGGGAAACGCGCGTCTACGCCTTGTCCAAAGGCCGCAACCGCACGCCCAAAAAAGCAATTGTCGTCTACTGCGGCAAAGATTCAATCGCGACGTTTAACAAACCGCTGACCGGCAACAAACCGCTCTGTTTCGCCACGCTCGACAAACCCTGCAAAAAAGGACTGCGGCTGCGCTACGTTCAGAATTCAATTGTCAAAGGCGGCTCGGACCGCATCCAGCTCGACTTTGAAGACGGCATCACAACCGTGGAATACCGCACGCGCACCTACGATCCCGGCGAGCACATTTTTCACTCCTTCCCCATCGAAGCCGCCACGGGCAATACCATCGTGAGCAGCGTGGACGCCGTCCCGGGCTGGGGACTGACCGTCGCACCGGTGACAATGGCGGCCGCGGGCGTAATTAACCCGGTCGAAATGTTTTTAACCGGCGACGTTCCGACTACGGCGGTGTACGGCGCCGGCATATTTGCCGAAGTACGCGACACAACCGAGGACGACACAAGCCACATCTATCTGGACGCGCTGCTGCGCCGCACGCAGAACAACGATCTGGACGACGGAAAAATCGCATCGTACAACGAACTTAACCTCTACGGCGGCATTAACGCCTACCTCGGCCTTGTCGACATCACCGAGTCGTCCATTCACATTAAAACAGCGACGACCTGCACGATCGGCGCATCGGGTTCGCTGACGACATACAACACCAGCATCGACTCGGAAATCGGCATTGACTACAGCTTTGTTGTTAACGGATCGATAAACTGGCAGGCTTCATCGCTGGTTCGACCGCTGGACGGCTTGGAACTCAACGGCGCGAGCGGCCTGATCGACGGCGGCGGCATCCACGACTCCAAGGGCGACGGCCTGCGATTGAACGGCAACTTCGCTCTGATGGACTTCAACAGCGTTGAAATCACCAACTCGGCGCAGGACGGCCTGGTGGCCGATGCGGCTTTTAACCTGGTGGTCGAAGGAGCGGACATCGACAATTCGGGCGGCAACGACGTGGTGCTTGTCAACTCGTCGATTGTCACCATGCTCGACTCCTACTACGATGCAGCCAAGGAAACCGCGGACGTCAACTCCATCCTGGTGCGCAACTGGACGACCTCGTTCATCGTGCAGAATCAGGACGGCGAGCCTTTAACAAATGCCAACGTCACAATTCAGGATGCCTTCGGCTCCACGGTGGCCGTGTTAACGGTCGACGTCGACGGCAATACGTCCAACGTGGAGTTAACGGAATACGGCCGCATCGGCAACACATTCTACAACTTCACGCCGCACAATCTGACCGTAACGTTCGGCACGACGGCGCATGTGGAAGCCTACACCGCAGACGACTACGGCCCGCATCAGATCGTTCTCACAACGCCTTTGATAACCGATGCGCCGGAACGCGAGAGACCGACTTCGCTCAGTCCAGAGATTGAAGTCTATCCGAATCCGGCCGGCGACCGCGTGCATCTGAGTTTTGAGCTCGAACACGCGGCCGAAGCTCAGTACATGGTCGTCGACGCGCATGGCCGCATCGTCGACGCGCAGCGTTTAACGCGCCTGCAGGCCGGCCCCAACACACTCGTATTCGACAGCAGTCGCTGGAGCAGCGGCACCTACTACTGTATCGTGCACGCCGGAGCAAGCGAAGCCATCGCGCGCATCCGCATCGTGCGTTAAACAGAGCCGCAGGACTGTTAACCGGCCGGGCTCACGTCCGGCCGGTTGATCTGTACATACCACAATTACAGGCGCGTTTCCAACACCCGAATTAACTACCCGGCAGATCACAATTGCCGCTTCAACAATCAAAGGACTACACAAATGAAAACTGCACTACGATGTTTAACACTTGTTTTTGCACTGATGCTCGGCGGTCATATCCTGCACGCCCAGAGCTACGACCTGTCGGTCGAACCGATCATCGCGCCGCCCGACGGCGCATTGCTGTTGGCCGGATTCAGCACGGACGTCACCGTGGAAATTGTCAACCTGGGCCCGGGCGACTGTCCGTTCAGCATTGTTGAAATAACGATTGAGGACGGTGGCGGACAGGCCGTACACGGCCCTGAGTCGCTCCTGATCGGCAGCCTGGCGCCGGGTGAATCCGTCGTTTTGCAGGCGGCGCCGTGGACGCCCACCCAGACCGGCAACTACACGGTCACGGCTGTTAACACGATCGCCGACCTCGATCCGCTTAACGACCAGGCGATGGCGGAGGTCATTGTAGATGAAGTACTGATCGCCCCCGAGTCGGCAATTACCGACGTCATCACGTACCTGCAGAACAACAGCCCGTACATTGACGACCTGGTGGCATTTCTGTACAACAAAGATGCCGCTGCGGAACTGCCCATTGGAACAGTCATCGGCGACTACGAAGCGAGTTTTGAGCAGACGCTCGACGCCAAATCCTACTTTTTCTGGACCGACAACGAACAGGGCAATGAATGGACGCACGCGGCGACGTTCATTTTCTACAATGCCTGGACAGGCGAAATTCAGACGCAGGAAGCCGAGTCCTGGCCGGTGATCGACGGCGCGGAATACACCAGTTTCACGGAAGAAGGCAACGCCTCACCGGAGTTGATTTACGGTACATACGCGAGCTACGCCGACGACGTCGTCACTTATTCCGCCGTTGCGCAGCCTGCCACGACTGAATGGGCGCTGATTGTTACCGGCCGCAATATTGACGGCGGCGGTGAACGCACGTCGCGCCGCAAAGATGTGGATCGCATCAAAAACTACTTAAACAACAATCCCTACGGCCCCAAACTGCCGGACGCCAATATCAAGGTCGAATCCGGCACAAATTTCAGCGGCGCGACCAAACAGGAACTGTGCAACGCACTTGGCAACCTGACGGGCTGCGACAAACTCTACTTCTTCTACTGCGGTCACGGTTCCAGGAGCGGCAAGGCGGCGCTGCGCGGCGGCGATATGCCCTGGAAAGATCTGGCGTGTAAACTGATCGAGAACGGCGCCAAAGAAGTCTGTGTATGCATTGAAGCCTGTTTTTCGGGCACCGCGATTCCCTCATTACGCGACAAACGCGGCCCCAACGGCGAGCAGTTAAAGGGTGATTTTGTCGTTTCCTCAAGCGCCGGCTATAAAACAAAACGCAAGGACCCCTGCGGCACGCAGTTTTACAAGGGACTGGAGGCCTGTTCACAGGACACAAACGCCGATCGCAACGAGGACAAAAAGATCTCCGTGCGCGAGGCGATTATCTGGGCCGCCGAAGTCGACCCGGATGTCGGCGGACGCGATCCGCAGTTCGGCACGATCGACGACGACGAAGTATTCACTTTTGTCCGCAAGGCAAAACCGGGCCAAAGCCGGGAATCGGAGGAAGGCGTAGACTTCTTCTACTGCAACACCTGTTTTATCAGGCAGACCTATATTCCGCAGGGCGAAGGTAAAAAACCAAAAGTTAAAAAGAAACTCATCTGGGAGGCGCGCCTGTACGCAAACTCCAAAGGCAAGAGTCGGACGACAACAAAAACGATTAACATCTACTGCGGCAAAGAAAAAGTCGGCACGCTCCCGCCTACCGAAGTAACCGGCAACAAAAAAATCTGCTTTGCCACACTGGACAAACCCTGCCGCCACAAGCCGAGTTTTAAACCCGCTAAAAAGGTCGCGCAGAAAGGTGCGTCCGACCGCATCCAGGTGCAGTTCGAGGACAACTTCACCCATGCCGAATACCGCACGCGCACCTACGACCCCGGCGAACATATTTTCCACGCCTTTCCCGTCGAAGCCGCGACCGGCAACACCATACAGAGCACGATCAATCAGGTGTCCGGCTGGGGGCTGGCTCTCTCCAACACGACCATGGCCGCTGCCGGTTATGTTAATCCCGTCGAATTGTTTATCACCGGCGACGTGCCGACCACGGCGGTCTACGGCACGCGCATATTTGCCGAGATACGCGACACCACGGAGGACGACACTTCCGAGGTGTATATTAACGCCCTCGTGCGCCGCACGCAGAACAACGACCTGGACGACGGTGAAACCGCCTCGTACAACGAACTTAACCTCTTCGGCGCCATCAATGCCTACAGCGGCCTTGTCGACATAACGGAGTCGACCGTCCACATGCGGACGTCGGCAGTCTGCACCATCCACTCCACCGGCACGCTGCGGATGTTTAACTCGAGCATCAATTGTGAACTCGGCACCTCCTATACGCTCAACGTCGAAGGCACTTTGGAATGGGATGCATCCATGATAGTACGGCCCAGCGGCGGGCTGGTGCTGGACAGTCCAACAGGATACATTTACGGGGGCGGCATCCACGACAGTCATGGCGACGGCTTAACTCTGACCGGGGACTTTGCCAATTTTGCTTTCGACGGCGTGGAGATCAGTCATGCAACCAACAACGGCCTGGTGGTGGACGGCGCCTACAACCTGGTGGTAGGCGGCGCCGATATTGCCAACTCCACCAGCAATGATGTGGTTCTGGTTAACGGTGCGGTCGTCAGCATGCTTGACTCCTACTATGACGCTGCCAAAGAGACGGCCGACGGCACGTCCATTCTGCTGCGCAACTGGACCACGTCATTCATTGTGCTTAATCAGGACGGCGAGGCGCTGACGAATGCCAATGTTGCTGTCCTGGACGCCTATGGCACCGTGGTAACAAACGTGCTGGTGGATGCCGACGGCAACACGCCCAATCTGGAGTTAACGGAATACGGGCGCATCGGCAATACTTTCTATAACTTCACGCCGCACAGCCTGCAGATAAGCTGGAACACAACAAACTACGTGCAGGCGTACACGGCCGACGACCTCAACACCGAAACAATCGTCATGACGACGCCGGTTGTAACGGACGCGCCGCAGCCCGGCCCCTCGGCGCGCATCGATCCCGATGTTGAAGTATTTCCAAATCCGGCCGACGACCGCGTTAACCTGACCTTTGAACTTACGCAGGCGGGCGAAGGACAATGCACGGTTTTTGATGCGCATGGCCGCATCGTGGAAAGCCGACGCATGCCCGCCATGCCCGCCGGCATTAACACCATGCAGATAAACACCAGCCGCTGGAGCAGCGGTGGCTACTACTGCATTCTACAGGTCGGGAACACTGAAGCGCTCGCGCGAATCAGAATAATGCGCTGACACCGAAGCCCGTACGGCGGACCGACCGAAGACCTTGTTTTCAGTCGGTCCGTTTGCGATAGAACGCCTCAAAAATAAGCCCCCATTGCCTGTGCCAATTTTACGACAATGGAAGCACGCTGCCATGAACCATACCGTTTAACTTATTCTACGGAACCTGTTGTATGAGAACTTTGTGTCAAATCCTGGTCTGCGCCGCCGTTGCGCTCAGCTTTTGCCTGAGCGCCGAGGCGCAGGATTACGACATCATGGTTGAGGAAATCACCTCACCCAAACACGAGAGTGAACACCCGCTCGGTTATCCGATTGACCTGGAAGCTGTCCTGACCAACCTGGGGCCTTCCGATGCGCCCTTTGCCATTGTTGAATTCCGCGTTGAGACCGAGGACGGTGAAGTTGTACACGGCCCTGAAAACATCTTTGTCGACAACCTTGGCGCCGGCGAGTCATTTGTTGCCCAGAGTTATTCGCCATGGACGCCCCTGCAGACCGGATACTTCCGGGTTGTCGTGACCAGCACGATGACGGATCTGAATCCGCTCAACGATCAGCTGACCAACGATGTGTTTACCTACGAAGTCCTGATCACACAGGACCAGGCCATCACAACCGTATTAAACAACGTGATTCCGCAGAGTCAGTACGCCGATCAGCTGGTGGCTTTCCTGTACAACAGCCAGGCCGTCAACTCCTGGCTACCCATCGGCGCATCGGTAGCGGACTACGCCGAGACTTTCAACAACACGCTGACGGCCAAAACCTACTTTTTCTGGTTTGACAATGTGCAGGATGCCGACTGGATGCACCCGGCCACATTCGTGTACGTCAACGCCTGGACCGGCGCGTACACCGTCACGGAAGCCGAAAGCTGGCCGGTCGTAAACGGCACGGAGATTCTGACGTTCACGCAACAGGGCAATTCCAGCCCGGATCGCGTCTACGGCACCTACGGCAGTCACCCGTCGGAAATCGTCAACTACACCGGTATCGATCAACCGGCGAACACCACCTGGTGTTTAATTTTCAGCGGTAAAAACATCAATGGCGGCGGCGAACGACGCGCACGTGAAAACGACGTCAATCGCATCCGCAATTATGTTAACAACAACCCGCGCGGACCGCAGATCGACAACGACAACATCACTGTTCTGACCGGCACCAACTTCAGCGGCGCAACCGAACAGGAAGTCTGCGACGCTCTGGACGCGATGGAGGACTGCGACAAACTCTACATCTACTACGCCGGCCACGGCAGTAAAAAAGGTGAAGCCTGTCTTCGCGGCGGCAAGATGAGCTGGGAAAAGCTGGCCTGTAAACTTATCGACAACGGCGCGGAGGAAGTCTGCGCAAACATCGAAGCCTGTTACTCCGGGACGGCCTGTGAAGCGCTGATGGAAAAAACGCAGGAAGGCGAAGGCGGCGAACAGGAAGGGCTCAGCGGTGAAGTGACCTACTCTTCCTCCTCGGACAAAGTCACCAAACGAATCGACGGCTGCGGCACGCCATATTACAAAGGTCTCGAAAGCTGCACGGCCGACCTGCAGGGCGACGCCAATGGCGACGGCAAGGTCAGCAATAAAGAAGCCATGTTGTGGGCCGCCGCCAACGACCCGCTCGTCGCCAATCAGATGCCCGGCTGCACGAACCTCGACAACGGCAGTACAACCACGGTAACAGGCAAACGCACTAAAAAAAGCAGCAGCAGCAAAACCGGCAAGACAATCAAATACACGGTCTGCTCAACCTGTTACATCACCGAGACGCCGCCGCAGCAAACCGAGGAGGGAGCGGGCGACGACAACAACGGCGACGGCGGAAGCAGCACGGGCGAAACAAAGCGCGACACGAGCTGGATAACACGTGTCTACGCCTACGCAACCAACCCACGTAAAACCGGCGACAAAGTAGACCTCTGCTGCGACGGCGTCGTGATCGGCACGTTCGACGGCAAACTGCCGAAAAAGACCAAGGTCTGCATCGCAACGGCCAATGCGAACTGCAAAAAGTTTAAAATCAAGAAATCGTCCAGTACAATCAAACCGGTGACAAAAGATCGCACGACCTCCTTGCTCAATCAGGACGATGCCGTGGTGTATCAGGCCACGCACAGCTATTTCCCCGGTCAGAATCTCTACTGGGCAACCCCCATTGAAGAGGAACCCAACCACACCATCAATGCGAGCGTCGACCCTGTTTCCGGCTGGAATCTTGGCGTCAATCCGACGACCCTGACGACCTCCGTACTGGTTAACCCCGAAACGGTGGTGTTGACGGGCACGGTGCCGACGACGGCAACGGTCGGCACGGCGATTATCGCAACGATGACGGACCAGGACGACGGCAGTTTAACCTATCAGCTGGTGGACGCCCTTGTTTATACAACGATCAATTCCAACATCGTCGACGGCGGCAACCTGTCGTTTAACGAAGTCGATCTCTACGGCGGTATTTACGCAAGTAACGGCCTGATCGACATCACCGACGCGAGTATCCACTACCTGCAGGACAACGTTGACTTTGACGTAGCTGCAAACGGCACACTGAAGTTCAGCAATTCGATCATCGAACCGGCGGGCGGCGTCGACTACCTGACCAACATCGCCGGCACGCTGGAGTGGCGCGGCAGCGGCCTGGTCGGTCCTGTTAACGGTCTGTACGTCAACGGCGCCGACGGCTTCATCGAAGGCGGCGGCATTCACGACAGCCAGGGCGACGGCGTAACGCTGACCGGCAACCTGTCGGGTTTAACAATCGACGGACTCGAAATCAGCAACTCCGGCGGCGACGGCATGGTGATCGACGGATCGTTTAACATTACGGTTGAGGGCGCTGATATCAGCGGCTCAACGGGCGACGACCTCGTGCTGCAGAACTCGGCCTTTGTTTTCATGAAAAACAGCTTCTACGACCAGGCCAAGGAAGTGCTGGTGGACGCCGGCTCCATTCTCGTCCGCTCCTGGTCGACGACCTTTTACATCGAAAACCAGGACGGCGAGCCGCTGACCAACGCCTCGGTCACCGTCCTTGACGCCAACGCCGCTCCCGTCACGACATTGACCGTTGATGCCGAGGGGTTCACCAGTACGCTGGACCTGTACGAATATGCGCGCGCCGGCGGATCAACGGCGTTCTACACACCGCACATTATCGGGGTGACCTACAACGGCTCGACGACGATTTCGCTGTACACGGCCGACAGTCCCAATGTACACGAAATGGTTATCGCCACGCCGCTGATTACGGACGTCGGCGACGACCGGCCGGCGCAGCAACGCGCAAGCGGGCCGGAGTTAACAGTTACGCCCACCCCTGCGTTTAACAACGTGGCAGTTGGATTCACGCTGGAACACACAAGCCCCGCGGTCCTGCGCATTCTTGACCTGAGCGGACGCGAAGTTGCGCGGCCCTTCAGTGGACGACTAGGCGCAGGCGAACACAAGCTGGCCTGGGACGCCGCGGAGGTTCCCGTCGGCGCGTACTTTGCGGTGCTGGAGGTACACGGCGCTGCATCCGTTGCCCGCATTGTCCTGCAACGTTAATCACAGCCTGATCGCCACGCCGCCCTGAGGCGGACTGCTCCACTCCTCACTGCGATCCGGCCCGACTACAGACCGGGAGTTCCCTGGCACGGGGAATTCCCGGCTTCTGCATGCGGAGAGCGTCTCCGCCATGCAACTCACCTGTTCACATCATTTGGAGACAGCAATCATGCGCACACTCTGCACCGGTATATTTTGTTTAATCTTTGCCGCATTTAGTTTCCAGCGCAGCGCCGCCCAGGATTTCGACATTTCCGTTGAGGAGATTATTTCCCCTGTTAACCTGTCCGAGGTTCAGGCGGGATACGAGGTGGCGCTTGAAGCGCTGATACTCAACAACGGCCCCTCCGACGCCGCGTTTGTGATTATCGACATTCACGTGGAGGACTCGGACGGCAACATCGTACACGGCCCGGAAACACTGCTGATCGGCGCGCTGGCCGAGGGCGAAAGCGCGGATGTGTCGGCCACGCCCTGGACCCCGAACAAACTCGGCGAACACACCGTCGTGGTAACCAGCACGCTCAGCGATCTGGACCCGGGCAACAATCAGCTCACGTCCACGGTGGACGTGTTTGAAGTCATCATTAACAAAGAGTCGGCGATAACAACAATTACCGATGATCTGATTACGCCCAACCCGATTGCCGCGACGCTCGTGGCGTTCCTGCACAACTACGGGGAGACAACCACCTGGCTGCCCGTCGGCACGGTGGTTACTGATCACGAGGGTACGGTTAACCGAACGCTGGACGCAAAAACTTATTTCTTCTGGTTCGACAACGAACAAGAAGCGGATTGGTATCATCCGACAAGTTTTGTTTTGTTTAATGCCTGGAACGGTCAGTACGAAGTCATCGACGCAGAATCCTGGCCGCTGATCGACGGAGCCGAAATCCCGTCCTTTGTCGAGGAAGACAACACAACGGTGGACCAGTTTTACGGCACGTATTCAACAGGCCACGACGAGACCGTCACCTATACGCCGGTCGACCACCCCGTCAATACAACCTGGGCGATGATCGTCACCGGCGAGCCCGGCAGTAAAAACAAAGCCGGCGAGAAACAAGCGCGCAAAAACGATGTCAACCGCATCAAGAACTACTTAAACAACAATCCGCGCGGACCTGAAATAGCCGATAAAAACATCAAAGTTCTCACCGGCGGCGACGACATGGAGGGCGCGACCAAACAGGAAATATGCGATTCACTCGACGCGCTGAAAGACTGCGACAAACTGTACTTTTTCTACGGCGGCCACGGATCGCGCGGCGGCAGCGCCATCCTGAAAGGCTCGGACATGAAGTGGAAAGAGCTGGCCTGTAAACTCATTGAAAACGGCGCCAAAGAAGTCTGCGTGTGTATCGAATCCTGTTACTCGGGCTCGGCCGAAAAGTGGATGCAGGAAAAGAGCATCCCCGGTCCGGGCGGTACGGAACAAACGCTTAACGGCGAACTCGTCTATTCCAGTTCAAAAGGCCGCACCACGCTGCGCATTAACAAATGCGGCACGCCTTTCTACAAAGGCCTGGAAGCCTGCAGCCAGTCCGACAGCGCCGACGTCAACAAGGACAATAAGGTCTCCGTCAAAGAAGCTATTCTGTGGGCCGCAAACCGCGACTCTCTGGTTTCGGTTAAACAACCCGGATGGACCGACCTGGACAACGAAAGTCGCGTAACCGTGACGCGTAAAAAACGCTCCAGAAACTTGAGGTTAAAAACAACCGGCGACTACGTCACCTATTACCTCTGCCGCACCTGCTACCTGACCTACGAAGAAGTACCCAAACAAGGCGGCGGCACGACGACCAAAAAAACACCGTCCTGGTTCACGCGCGCCTATGCAACGAACAACAACCCGCGCATGAAAGGCACCAAAGTGGATATTATCTGCGACGGCACCAAGATCGGCGATTTTGACGGAAAACTGCAACGCCACGAAGTCAGGTGCATCGGCGCCGGGCCGGCAAACTGGAAAGACTTCCATCTGGAAGTATCTGTCCCGGGCAACAAACGCGGCGGCAGCGACAGGACGACCGCCCAGTATCCCGATGAATCGGTTTTCACCCTGTACACGACCACCTACCTGCCGGGCGAATATCTGTTTTACAGCAACCCGGTCGACGAGGAGCCGAACCACACAATCGACATTTCGGTCGACCCGGTGCCCGGCTGGAATCTGGGTGTTAACCCGACGACGCTGACAACGTCGGTCCTGATCAATCCCGAGTATTTCAGCCTGAGCGGCACGGTGCCGACGACGGCCACCACGGGCACGTCGATCTACACCGAGGCGATCGACGCCGACGACGGCAGCGGCAGTTACTACTTCGTTGATGCGCTCATTCAATCGACGATTAACAGCAACATCGTCGACGGCGACGACATCGTATTTAACGAAATCGATCTGTACGGCAGCATTCTTTCCACCAACGGCGTCATCGACATCACGGACGGCTCGATCCACCTGATGCAGAGCGGATCGGTCGCCGTTGCGGCGGGTGGGACTCTGAACTTCAGCAACGGCATTATCGAGCCATATCTGGGTGTATCCTACGACGCTACAGCAGCCGGCACGCTGAACTGGATGGCAAGCGCGCTGATACGTCCCAACGACGGGCTGGAACTTAACAGCGCGGCGGGATTTATTAAAGGCGGCGGTATTCACGACAGCCAGGGCGACGGGTTGAAGTTAAGCGGCAATATGGCGGGAATGACAATCGACGGCATTCACATCACCGGCGCGACCGACGACGGGATTTTCGTGGACGGCACCTACTTCTATACGATCAAGGGCGCGGACATTGAGAATTCCGGCAGCGACGACATCGAACTGGCGAACGGCGCCTTCATCCTGATGTTAAACTCCGAGTACGACAGCAACAAGGAAAACGTGCCCGCGGGTTCGCTGCTGGGCCGCCTCTGGACAACGACGTTCAACATCCGCAATCAGGACGGCGAAGCGCTCACAAATGCGACGGTGAATGTCTACGACGCCACGGCAACGCCGGTCGCAGCATTGACGGCGGATGCCGACGGCTATACAAATCCGGTCGACCTGGTCGAGTACGGCAATATCGGCGGAACGATCGCCTGGTACACGCCGCACTATGTCGAGGTGATTTACAACAACTCAACGACTATTACCGTGCACACGGCGGACAGTCCGGACCTCGTGGACATTCTATTCCCGACGCCGCTGATCACCGATGTTAAAGAGCCGCAGCCGGCGCAGCGTCCCGCCGGACCGGCGTTAAACATTTCACCCAATCCGGTCGACAAGATTGCGGCCATTGCGTTCAGGCCCGATGCCGCGTTCAACGGCAGCCTGCGCATCGTTGACGTACGCGGCCGCGAAACTGCGCATGTGTTTAAGGGCCGAGTTCCGGCCGGCGATCAGCTGTTCCGCTGGAACTGCGGCGCGGAAGCGGCGGGGACGTACTTTGTACTGCTCGAATCGGATCACTTTGCTTCCGTCGCCCGCCTCGTCATCCAACGTTAAGGCTCAGGGCTGAATTCACGGCGGCGCGGCTGAGAAAAGCCGCACCGTGACTTTTCACTGCCGACCCGACCAGTATTAAACATCTCGAAGGATTCTCACATCATGAAGTATTTCTCACACATTTTCTCTTGTCTTGCGGCACTGCTGCTGTTAAACTCGGCGCTTGTCGCACAGGACTTCGACATCGCCGTCGAAGAGATCATCTCACCGCCGAACTTTGCCGAAGTGCCGGCGGGCTTTCCGGTAGAACTCGCCGCGTTCGTGCACAACTACGGCCCGGGCGATGCGGCTTTTGTCATTATTGAGTTTCACGTTGAAAACCTGGATGGCGAAATTGTTCACGGCCCGGAAAACGTTTTGATCGGCGCACTGGCTCAGGGCGAAAGCGCGGAAGTGTCCGCCACGCCATGGACGCCCAATGCCGTCGGCGAACACAACGTGGTCGTGACCAGCACACTGACGGATCTGGATATGACCAACAACCAGGCCGCGTCGACGGCGATGGTGTACGAAACGATTATCGCAAAGGACGTGGCAATCGGGACCGTCACAAACGAATTGATCAATCCCAATCCGATCGCCGCGACGCTGGTGGCTTTTCTGCACAACAACGGCATGGTCAACAGCTGGCTGCCCGTCGGCACGCAGGTGACCGATCACGAGGGAAGCATCGACCGAACACTTGACGCAAAAACGTATTTCTTCTGGTTCGACAACGAACAAGAAGCGGATTGGTATCATTCGACCAGCTTCATTTTGTTTAATGCCTGGACAGGCGCGTATGAAGTCCTCGACGCCGACTCCTGGCCGCTGATCAACGGGCTGGAGATTCCGTCATTTGTTGAAGAAGACAATACAAGCACCGACCAGATCTACGGCAGCTACGTCAAAGGTCACGACGAAACCGTTAACTACACGGCGCAGGACAATCCCGTCACGACCACCTGGGCGCTGATTGTGACCGGCAAACCCGGCAGCGAAAACAAGGCCGGTGAAAAGAAGGCGCGCAAAAACGACGTCAACCGCATCAAGAACTACTTAAACAACAACCCTCGAGGTCCGCAGATCGCCGACGGCAATATTAAAACACTGACCGGCGGCGACGGCATGAACGGCGCAACCAAACAGGAAGTCTGCGACATGCTCGAATCGCTGAAGGACTGCGACAAACTCTACTTCTTCTACGGCGGTCACGGCTCCCGCGGCGGCAGCGCAATATTAAAAGGCGGCAGCATGAAGTGGAAAGACCTGGCCTGTAAGCTGATTGAAAACGGCGCCAAGGAAGTCTGCGTCTGCATCGAAGCCTGTTACTCGGGCACGGCCGAAAGCGCCATGCAGGACAAATCCATTCCGGGCGACGGCGGCACGACGGAAACGCTGGACGGCGAATTAACATATTCGTCTTCGTCCGGCCGCACGACCTATCGCAAAAACGGCTGCGGCACATATTTCTATAAAGGGCTGGAGTCGTGCAGCCAGAACGACAGTGCGGACGCCAACAAAGACCAGAAGATCACTGTCAAGGAAGCTATCCTGTGGGCGGCCAACCGCGACTCCCTCGTCAGCGAACGCCTTCCCGGCTGGACCGACCTGGACAACGGCGCACGCACGACGGTGACGGGCAAGTTCACGTTTAAAAAGACAAAAAAAACGACGGGCAAAAAGATCGACTACAAGATCTGCCCAACCTGCTATCAGAATGAAACGCCGGTGGAAACGGAGGGCGGCGGCGTTGAGATCCAGAAGACAACCACCTGGTACACGCGCATTTACGCCTGGTCCCGCATTGCGCGCGATCCCGGCACCAAGGTGGACATCATGTGCGACGGCGTCAAGATCGGCACCTTTGACGGCGAGGTCGGCAAAAAAACACTCAAGTGCATCGCTGCAGCGCCAGGCGGCTGCAGGGAGTTTAATCTGGTTGAATCCACCAGCTCGGCCAAACCGCGCGGCAGCGACCGCACGACTTCCGGCGGCGGCGACGAAGAGGTGATTCACATGTACTCGACGGCTTACTTACCCGGCCAGAATCTGTTTTACAGTATTCCGATTGTGGAAGAGCCGAACCACCAGATAGACGCAAGCGTCGTGCCGGTGCCGGGGTGGGATCTGGAGGTCAATCCAACAACCCTGACGACATCTGTGCTTGTTAACCCCGAGTACGTTAACCTCTCCGGCACTGTACCGACGACGGCTACGCAGGGCACAATTATTACGGCGACGATGTGCGACGCCGTCGACGGCAGCACGACACTGCAGATCGTGAACGCGCTGGTGCACACGACCATCAACAGCAACATGGTCGACGGCGACGAACTGGTGTTTAACCAGGCGCACCTCTTCGGCAGCATTCTATCGACCAACGGCATTGTTGAAATCACCAACTCCAACGTGCACCTGTTTCAATCCGGTGTGTTGGACATCGGCCCTGGCGGCGCACTTGTTTACGGCAATGCCGTTGTCGATCCCGAGTACGGCGTTACCTATACGGCCAATATTGAAGGATCGGTTAACTGGCACGGCGGCGCGTTGGTGGGGCCGAGCGACGGCCTGCACCTGAACGGCGCATCCGGCATTATCGACGGCGGCGGCGTGCACGAAAGCGGCGGCGACGGACTGGTGTTAAACGGCACGCTCTCCGGCCTGACGATTGACGGTTTTCACATCACGGATTCGGGCGATGACGGAATCTACGCCGACGGCGTGTACAACTTTACCGTTGAAGGCGCAGATATCGACAATTCCGGCGGCGACGACATTGAGCTGACAAACAACGCTTTCCTGATCATGTTAAACTCCGCGTATGACAGCAACAAGGAGAACGTGCCGGCCGGCTCGATCCTGGGGCGCACCTGGTCAACGGTGTTCAGCATCAAAAACCAGGACGACGAGGCGTTAACCAATGCTACCGTCAATGTGTATGACGCCACGCTGACGCTTGTTTCCTCCATGACGGCCGACGCCGACGGTTTTACGGACAACGTCGATCTGGTGGAATACGGCAACATCGGCGGCGCAACGACCTACTTTACGCCGCACTACGTTGAAGTGATTTACAACAACTCCACGACGCTGACGCTGTACACGGCTGACGAGCAGAATGTGCACGGCATCGTGATAGCGACGCCGCTCATAACGGACGCAGGCGAGCATCTGCAGCAACCGATCGGCCCGCAGCTGGAGGTGACGCCCAACCCGGCGGCCGGCAACGTGACGATCAGTTTAAACAACCCTGAACTTGTCGAGGCGACCGTGCAGATTGTCGACCTGCGCGGCCGCCGGATTGCTACTTTGTTTAAGGGTTACCTGACGGCGGGCCGGCAGCGCTTCCACTGGGATGCCTCCGGCCTTCCCGCCGGAGCGTACTTTGTGCTGCTGGAAAGCTCGCACTTTGCCTCCGTTGCACGCATTGCAATACAACGCTGAATTGCGCCGGCGACAAACCGGCGCCGACTGAAATCAACACTCAGAGATCTCATTCAGTTGATCATTCAACAAAGCGGGTTGCGTCGACGGGCGCAACTCGCTTTGGGACCGCACACTGCCGACCTGACTTCTGTTTAACAAACCAAAGGATTATCACATCATGAACTGTTTCAAACGCACTATCTTCGGACTGGCGGCGGCGATACTCATGAGCTCGAGCGCCGCAGCTCAGAACTTCGACATCAGCGTGGACGATGTTATCTCCCCGCCGGATCTGGCGGCGCTGGACGCCGGGTTCGACGTCCCGCTTGAAGCCATGATTACGAACAACGGCCCGGGCGACGCCCCGTTTGTCATTGTTGAATTTGTCGTGGAAGACATTAACGGCATGGTCGTTTACGGCCCCGAAAACATTATGCTCGGGACGCTGCCGATGGGACAAAGCGCCGTGGCCGTAGCCGGTCCCTGGACGCCAAACCAGACCGGCCAGCACACGGTGATTGTCACCAGTACCCTGGCGGATCTCGATCCGTTTAACAACCAGGATTTTTCCACGGTGTTTGTCAATGAGACGATCATTTCGACGGGTGACGCCATCGCGACCATCACGAACGACCTCATCAATCCAAGCCCGATAGGGTCGACGCTGGTGGCGTTTCTGCACAACTACAGCGAGCCGACGACCTGGCTGCCGGTGGGTACACAGGTGACGGACTACGAAGGGACTATTGACCGCACGCTGGACGCCAAAACCTATTTTTTCTGGTTCGACAACGAACAAATAGCCGAGTGGAATCACTCGACCAGTTTCATTCTGTTTAACGTCTGGACCGGTGCGTACGAAGTGCTCGACGCCGACTCCTGGCCGCTGATAGACGGGCTGGAAATTCCATCCTTCCTGCTGGCGGACAACACCAGCGCCGATCAGATCTACGGCAACTACGAGGCCGCTCACTACGACGTTGTCACCTACACGCCCGAGGATCATCCCGTTACGACGACCTGGGCCCTGATTGTAACAGGCGAACCGGAAAAAGGCGACAACAGCGGTGAAAAGGTGGCGCGCGCCAACGACGTCAACCGCATTAAAAACTACTTAAACAACAATCCGCGCGGTCCGGAAATTGCCGACGAAAACATTAAAACACTGACCGGAGGCGCGGGCATGGACGGCGCCACCGAGCAGGAAGTCTGTGACATGCTCGAATCGCTGCAGGACTGCGACAAACTCTACTTTTTCTACGGCGGGCACGGCGACATGGGCGGCAGCGCATACCTGCAGGGCGGCCAGATGAAATGGAAAACACTGGCGTGCAAACTCATTGAAAACGGCGCGGAGGAAGTCTGCGTCTGCATCGAAGCCTGTTATGCGGGCACGTCGGAAAGCGCCATGCAGGACAAGTCCGTGCCCGGCGATGGCGGCACGTCCGAGACTCTGAGCGGCGAACTTGTGTGGTCGTCCTCATCCGGCCGTACGACGTATCGTCGTGACAGCTGCGGCACGTACTTCTACAAAGGATTGGAAGCCTGCAGCCAGAACGATTCCGCCGATGTTAACGGCGACTCGAAGATTTCAATTAAGGAGGCCATCATGTGGGCCGCCAATCGCGACACGGCGGTCGGAAATCGCCATCCCGGCTGGACCGATCTGGACAACGGCGCGCGCACGACGGCAACAAGCAAGTCATCGTACAAAGTCAGAAAAAAAACAACCGGTAAAAACGTTAACTACACGATCTGCCGCACCTGCTATGTGAATGAAACACCGGTGCCGAAACCAGGCGGCGGCACCAAGATCGAGAAATCGTCAACCTGGTACACACGTGTCTATGCACTGGAAAGAAATGACCGTCCTGTCGGCACATCTGTGGACGTAATGTGCGACGGTGTCAAGATCGGCAGTTTTGATGGTTCGCTGCAGCGGGACGTTAAAAAGTGTATCGCCGGCGGGCCGGGCAAGTGCCGCAAGTTCCGATTGGTTGAGTCGGACAATTCCGCCAAACCGCGCGGCAGTGACCGCACCGCCGCTGTTAATGACGATGCCGAAGTAATATTCTTCAACACAACCGCTTACCTGCCCGGCCAGAATCTGTTTTACGCCATTCCAATCGAGGAGGAGCCGAATCACACGCTGAACGCAACCGTCGTGCCCGTCACCGGCTGGCAGCTGGAAGTTAACCCGACGACTTTGACAACGTCGACGCTTATCTATCCGGAGACCGTCCACCTCTCCGGCACGGTGCCGACGACGGCCACGCAGGGAACGTTGATTACGGCAATCGTTGTCGATTCCTACGACGGCAGCACAACGCTCCAGGTTGTTAACGCTCTGGTGCACACGACCATCAACACCAACATCGTCGACGGCGATGAACTGGTGTTTAACCAGGCGCACCTTTTCGGCAGCATTCTCTCGACCAACGGCACGATTGAAATTACCAGCTCAAACGTGCACCTGTACACATCGGGCTCGCTCGACGTCGACCCCGGCGGAACGTTCATCTTCAACAACTCGATAATAGACCCCGAATACAACGTCACCTGGACCGCCGACATTGAAGGCACGCTGGACTGGACGGCGATTGCATTGGTTGGGCCGGACGACGGCCTGCATGTTAACGGCGCTTCAGGCATCATCGACGGCGGCGCCGTGCACGACAGCGGCGGCGACGGCCTGGTGTTAAGCGGCTCGCTCACCGGCCTGACGATCGACGGTTTCCACATTACGGACTCCGGCGACGACGGCATCCTGGCAGACGGCGTGACCAACTTTACCGTTGAGGGCGCCGACATCAGCGGCTCCACCGGCGACGACGTCGAACTGAGCAACAACGCCTACCTTTACATGTTAAACTCTCTCTACGACAGCAACAAGGAGAACGTGCCGGCCGGTTCGACGCTGGAGCGGATCTGGTCCACGACGTTTAACGTCAAGAACCAGGACGACGAAGCACTGACTAACGCAACCGTAAATGTCTATGACGCAACCATGACGCTGGTTTCGTCGACCACGGCCAACGCGGAGGGTTTTACCGACAACGTCAACCTGGTTGAGTATGTTAACAACGGCGGCACGTCCACCTATTTTACGCCGCACTATGTCGAGGTTATCTACAACAACTCCACGACCCTGACGCAGTACACAGCGGACGAACAGGCGATGCACAGTCTTGTGATCGCCACACCGCTCATTACCGACGCGGGCGACCGAATTCAACGGCCTGTCGGCCCGCAGCTAGAGGTGACGCCCAATCCGGCGATCAACAATGTGACCATCAGCTTAAACAACCCGGAGCTGGTCGACGCGACGCTGCGCGTGGTGGATCTGCGCGGACAGCAGGTGGCCGTGCTGTTTAAGGGTTATCTTACGGAGGGTCGGCAGAGCTTCCGTTGGGACGCCTCCAAACTTCCTGCCGGCGCGTACTTCGTCTTGCTGGAAAGTTCACACTACTCCTCCGTTGCACGCATTGTGATTACTCGTTAAACTTCCAACTCCTATCCTGCGCCGCCCGGCCGCACATCGGGGACGTTTCGACTTCGGAGCGTCCCCGGTGATTTTAAACAGCCTTCTAAATCCTCTCTTGTTAACCTTCGGGCGACAATCCACGCACCGGCGCATTCACAGCTTTTTTTGCCCGAAGCCTGCAAACTGCGGCGTTGCGGGCATGCCGTTTAACAACAGCGGCCGGATTCCCATGGGAACCCGGCCGCTTTCTGTCGGATATCTCAAACCTGTTTAACGAACAATAACGACGGTGTTGACGATGCTTTCGCTCGCCGACCTGACCGAGTAGTAATACTGTCCCGGCTCAAGTTCCGCGCTGTTAAGGCGAATAATGTGTTCGCCCGCGCTGCGTTCGCCTTCGTAGAGTTGCAGCACCTCCCGGCCGCGTGCGTCGTGAAGCACTATTTCGATATGGCCGGCTTTGCTCAGTTCAAGTTCGATCTCGGCACTGTGGCTTGAGGGGTTGGGGCGGATGCGCGTCGACATGGTATTGCCATGCACGATCGAAGTCATCAGGTCCTTTACACCCACCACCAGACCGGAACTCGTCACCGAGATAATCTGAATTGAACAGGTCGTAACGCTGCCGCAGGCGTCGACGCATTCAATGTCGACGTCATATACGCCGGTCGAGTCCGACGCGCCGGAAATCTCACCGGTGTAGGTATCCAGATAGAATGTCCAGGGCAGGTTAAAACCGACTTCCGAGAACCAGTAGGGCGGCGTACCGCCCGTCACCGTCGGTGTGATACTGGCCCATGTACCGACGATCACCACCGTGGGCGAAGAGTACGAACAGGTTGGCGGTCCTTTGATATTGATTGTCAAGGTGGTTTCCGCGATGTAGTTGTCAAAGTCGGTCACGCGAACGATAATGTCAACCGGCCCGTTTGTCGGGTTGTCGAGATTGCCGTTGATATTCCCCGTTGTTACGTCAAGCGTCCAACCCGTCGGCAGCGGGTCCGAGCCCGGCGCCAGCGCGATAGTAAACGGATAACGACCGCCGGTGCGCACCGCATTAAAGGTCACGTTCACCATGGAGCTGTCCGGGCAGTACTCGGCACTGGTGACGTTGTAGCGCAAATAGGGCACCGAAACAGGTTTGATGTCAACCGCATCGATGTCGTCGCTGCTTAACAGTCCCAGCACGGAGTGCGAGGCAAACAGAGAAAAAGTACCATCGAAATCCGAGTAAAACACGTCCGCAGCCGAGTAGCCGTTGTTGGTCAGCGTCGGCGATCCGGGTGCCAGCGAGAAGAGCACTTCGTCGAGATTGGCATCGCGCGTGCCGTTGGCCTGTGCCGGACAGAGCTGTGTGGGCGTTACGTCGGAAAGCGACATGGCGTCGATTACATCGGTCTGCTGCAGGCCCAAGTTCTGCGGCGTGGCAAAGAGCTCCAGATTGGACGGATCCAGCGTGTTCAACGAGAGGTCAACAGTGTAGATGTTGGCATTCGAGTTTGTAAACGAGGGACCGTCGAATGTTGCGTAGATGCGCATCGCCGAGGTCGTCGCGTACATGTAGTAGCTGTTGCTGCGCCGATTCAGATCAAGACCGGTAACGTTGTCCGTTATCTGGTTAACATTCATCGGCGCCAGTCCAAGCTGTACGTTGTCGACAGCCGTAACGTTTGTCAGCGCCGGCGGGTGGATGCCGCCGTGGCCGCGATAACTGCCGAAGGAGTTAACTTTTGACGAGTAGACGTCCGCCGCGGCTTCCGTCACCTGCACAAGCACGCCGGTGGAATTCTGATACACCGCCGTACAGGTGGCGCCCGTCGAATTGCGTCCGACCGAAAAATAGAGTGCGCCTGGCAGGGACGTGCAATTGTTCGGCGGCAGGTGCGGCCGCAACGTTCCGTCTTCGCCGTAGGAAAAACTTAACATTTTGTCCCCTGCGGCAAAACCAATGTCGGGCGTGACGTCCATCACGTTCGTCATATCCGGTCCCTGCCCGACGTTCTGACCGGACGAGAGATAGACGGCCAGCGGATGCTGCGTCGTTCCGTGGTTGGAGTTCACATCATTGGGCGATACGCCGGTGGCCAGCGTACTCAGGCCGGACGACGTAGCATCCACGCAGAAGTGAATCGGACACTTCCACGGATCGGGTTTGGGCGTATGTGGAAACACCGTCGTTGAGTCCGGCGAACCATGACCGGCGCTGGTCAGGTAGCAGATAAGTTTGCCGGTTGAATCGTAGAGCGGCACAGGCGGAAAATTGGGATCGTGAATATAAGTGGACGAGGGCAAACCGAAGTCCGGCGGGAACTGCGTAATCTTCGACCGCAGCAGCATGACGTCTTTGTTGTAGAGCTTGTGTTTAAAAAACGGCAGATCGATTTCAACCTGACAGTAAACGTTAAAATAGCTGTTGGCCGTAAAATCCTTCGTCACGTCCACCGGGTTGCCGGCGTATTCAGACGAGACTTCACCGGTTGAATAGCGAAAGAAACGCTCCTGATCAGTACCGGCGACCGCGTCGTAGTACGGCTGGCCGGCTTTGATCGTCACGCCGCCGCCCTGTAAAACAAAGGACAGAATTTCCGTGTGAACTTCGCGGCGCGTCGAAGGCGTCTCCAGCCAGCCCGTCGGTCTGAAACAGGCGTCGGGAACGTTTTCCAGCATGTCGGGATAGGGAGCCGCACCGGCACCGCAAACCGGCGCACCGTCATCGTCGGCATCGCCTTCAGTAAACGGATCGGATCGGCCGATAATAGTGTGTGGATCGTAGAGGTTAACCTCTATTTCCTGTCCGTTGGGAAACAGAACTTTCATCACGGCGCCGGTCGGCGTATCATCGGGGCAGTCGGTATTGGAGTCGGGGAATTCCCCGGCCTGGATCAGCGCGGGAGCGATAAACATTGCAATGGCCAGAAGCGATAATAATTTGCTCATGACAAGGCACTCGGTATAATCTGTGAATATGCGTTGGATTGTGGTTGTTAAACGGGCATGCGCGGGCCGCGCAGCGAACGGGCAATCGTGTGCGTGAACGAGGTGTTAACGGCAGTTTAAGTGCGATTCAGTTTTTTTTTCGAGAGCAGTGCGACTGGGCAGTGGCGGATAACCAGTTAACAAGGCCGAACCGGCAAGTGTTAACTCATGCGGCGGCTCGATGCATTTTCAATCGGCAACGCTGTCGATCGTATGGCGTACTTTGGGCTGTTGGGCGATGAATCGAATGCGGTTCGGCAGTGGCTTAATCTAATCTCCGATGCCACGCATTCCAAATGAAAAGCCGGTCCGGCGGGCGCTGAACCGCAGAATATTTCAAACTCGTAGTGCGCAGCCGGTACAAACAAGAAAATTCAGAAAGGTATTGCAGTCGGGTGAGCAGCTCTAGCGCAGAACTACAAATTTGCGGCCGATACTCTGCCTGCCATCGCTGAGCCGCACAAAATACTGCCCCTGCTGCAGCGCGCCGACGTCGAGTAACACGGAGTTGCCACCGGAATTATCCAGTTCCTGCCGGCGGATGACGGCTCCCTGGTTGTCGAGAATCGCCAGAATCAGGCTGCGCTGTCCGCTGTAACGCCATGAAAGAGTGATATTGAGATCCGCCGGATTTGGCGCAAGATCCACAATCTGCAAGGTCAAAGCACCGGTCAAAACCAGCTCGCGCGGCGAGAGGCCATCATTGCATTCATCTTCAATCGACAGGCTGCCGTCAATCTGCACGATGTCCGGAGCAGCAGGAGTGAGCGCCTGCACGCGCCGAAAATTGATCGGCTGGGTCGTTGGCGTGCCGTGCAGAACGCGCACTGGGTAAAAGTTCAACGTATCGGTCGTGCCGTCGATTTCAACAGCCAGGTCCAGCGTGTCGGTCAGAGCGTTCAACTCGCCGTAGTCCGGCAGGGCGCTGTCGTAAAACGCCCCTTGAATGTCGGCCAGCGTGCGCGGTGATTCCAGCGTCAGAAGCAGTTGGATCGGCTCGTCCAGCTGGAGTTCGTCGCGGTTTTCCAGGATGACGGGTATCGTGACAAAGTTGTCCGGCCGCGACACGATATCGGGAATGCGCAGGACTATTTCGCGGCGGCCGATTACCAGTTCAACCGTGTCTGCTGCTGCTGCCGAATAACCGCTCTCCCAGATTTTGATGAAGGGGTCGCGTCCGGCCGAGGCGATGAGATCGCGTGTGGAAGTGTAGTCAATTGTGAGAACCTGGCCGCCGTGAATCAGCGTCGGTCCGATTTCAAATGAACCGTAAGGGTCCCACTGGCGAATGCTGGCGTCGAGCGAGCCCGACAGAAGCCGGTCGCCGCGCGGCACAATTGCGGTTGACCAGACGGGCGCAGCATGTCCGGTAAATATTTCCGTCGCCTCGGGGATGCTGGCGCCAAAGTTCCAACGCCTGATGGTTCTGTCCGCTCCGGCACTGGCCAGCCAACTCTCTTCTTCGTTCATGGCCACTGACCAGATCAGGCGGGAGTTGGTGTCGAGCGTACCGTCCGGACGTTCACTTATGATGCCGTGTGTGCCGCCGACATAGGCCGGAGCATCGGTCGGCGCTTCGCTTTGCCAGTCGCGTACGTAGATGAGGCCGCGGTCGCCGGCGTAGATGATATAACGACCGCTCGAAGAAAAACGCACATCGTAAAGCCTGTCGCCGGCCGCCTCAAAGCGCTTGAGCGTCGTCCCCGCCGCAATGTCGAAGACCGCGACCACACCGCCGTTATCGGCCGAAACCGTCAGCATGCGTTGCGGATGCGCGTCCACCGCGCGGATGAAGTTTTGGTGCTCGGGAATGTCGAGCCGGATCGGAGCTGAGCTGTAGTCGGCGGCGTGATAGAGCGCGTTGCCCTGGGTAAAGACCAATTGAGCGTCATCGGCCAGGAACTGCGCCTGGTAGCTGATCTCGGCCGGGGCCGGCGGCGCAACGGAGCCGATCAAGGAGCCGTTGAGCGGATTGTAGACGTCCACCGCGCCGCTGCGTGCGGCTGACAGCAGACGATCGCCGGATGCATTGAATCGCAGGCAGCGGATCTCGTCGCGCGCATGCGCAATTTCGCGCACCGCGGTCGGATCGCCCCCGGCGCTGCGCGCGGCGCGGATCAGCACTTTGTCTGTTACCGAAGCGGGCACCAGCCAATCGTAAAATTGCCCGCGCTGGTCCGTGGCGATCAGTTTCCAGGACCGCCCCTCGTCGTCGGTATACGCCAGATTTACGGGTACTGCCTGCGGAGTCACCTCCCACTCGATGCGCACAGTCTCGCCGCCATTGACGGCGACACCTTGTGCCGGCGCGATGATCGTCACCTGGGCAAAAGCCGTGGACTGGACGACCACTTGCGCCAGCAAAACGCAGAGGGCACAACGGAGGATGTTGACGGGTGGGCAAAACATGCGGTCAATTTACGCGGCAGTGGGAAGGATTGCCAGAGGAAAGGGGAAATGAGGCTTAAAATACGTAGAACTACGTAGGAGCTGTGAGCCCTAAGGGCTCACAGCTCCTTTTCTTCACGCCGCCGCCGCCTCCGGCGTCACGGCTTCCGACTGCTTTGATCTCGCCAGAAACATCTCCGCCAGCGCGATCAATATCGCCAGCATCACAAAAATCTTCCACAACTCCGTCCCCACGCGCGCACGGTCGATCAAGGTCGACACCTGGTTGATGTCGTCTATCACCGCCACCTGGCCCTCGTCCGGCACCGTCACGCGTATCACGTCCAGCAGCTCGTCCACCGAAAGCGGGTCAATCTGCGACTCGCTCGCCGGCACGTTGACGCCCAGCGTGTGCACCACGCGCTCGTCCGCCGCCGAAACCACGTACACGCCGGGACGGCGCAAAGCCTCAAGCGAGAGGACCGCGCCGCCGGGCAGCACAGCCGCCTGACGGAAAAACTCCGTGCCCTCCGGGTCCACGATTTTAAAGTTGCCGCCGCCCGCGTACTTGCGCGGCAGCTGCACATTTGCGCTCTCGCCCACCAGCAGGTCGCTGCCGATGGACTCGCGCGCCGAGAGGTAGGCCACCGAGCGATTAATCAGAGTCACGAAGATACCGGTGAAGGGAAAGGTGCTCCAGCCGCCGCCCGTCGGCACCGCGCAGTACAGTGCGCGCCCGTTGCCGAGTTTGTTTTCGGCCAGGAAAGCGCCGCCGGGCATAGAGATAATGTTCTGCGCGCTGGCGATCGGCACGGCCGTAAACATACGAGGCGATTCCACCACGCCGGCATCGCCGCCCGTCACGCCTTTGAACACGCCGGTGAACAGCGGGTGTACGCGGTCGACGTCGCTGAACTCGGCCGGCGCATCTTCGGAAAATGTTTTCATGGTCGCCGCGCCGAAGCCGAGCTGCGGCAGGAAATCATTGTTGGCGGCTTCCACGTTCATGTTCGGACCGGCTGCGATGTACAGACCGCCGCCGGCGTCCACGTAGTTGCGCAGTCGCAGGATTTCACCTGCGCCGGGGACCGGCGTGTTCAGCAGGAAAATGACGTCGAATTGATTCAGGTTGCCCGCCGCCAGTTCCTGCGGCGTCAACTGACGCACCTGCGCACGCGGCGCGGCGTTGCGGTCCGGCGTCAGCGCCAGCGCGGCGAACTGCGTGTCTTCCGGCGCGCCGACCAGAGCCACGCGCGGAATGTCCGGTATCACAAATCCAAAGTAGCGCGAGTTGTCGGCGTCCAGTACGTCGCCTTCAACTTCCACCGTGGCGCGTACCACGCCCGTGCCGCGCGGATTGGCCGTCAGCGAGACGCTGCGCACCTGGCCCGCCGGAATGTCGACGGCGTGCTGCGCCACGCGCTCGCCGTTGAACAACATGCTTACAATGACGCCTTCGACGTCGTCGGCGCCGCTGTTGCGGATGCGAGCGTCGACCTCGACGGGTTTGTCCACTTCAAAGATGCGGGTGAGAACGGCCAGCGAATCGACCGAGAGATTGCGTTCGCCCGCGGCGGAACCGATGCCCACCGGGACAACAAAGAGCGAGACGTTGTTGTCGAACAGCTGCAGCGAATCGCGCAGGTCCTCGCTGACGATGTTGCGCTGCGCATCGGTGATCAGGAATATCTCGCGGTTCACGTTGGCTGAGGACTCCAGAATCGAAGAAGCCAGCCGCAGGCTGGATTCGAGTCGACCAATGGACCAGGCTATCGGAATTTTGCGAATTTCTTCTTCCATCAGCGCAAAGTCGCGTGAGAACTCAAAGAACCGCTGGTCGTCCAGATCGGCCATGCGGACCAGAGCCGCTTCGTCGCCGTCCTCCAGCGCGCCCAGAATCTCCAGCGCCGCGTCGCGCGCCTGTTTGAGGCGGACGCCGCGTTCGTCGGCAATGTCCATGCTGAAGGAGTTGTCGATGATGAAGACGGCGCTCGTCCGCGCCTGTGCGCCGAAGCCCGGCAACGAGGTTTCAACCGTCGGGCGCGCAAACGCCATGACGATGCTGACGATCAGCAAGGTGCGCAGGATCAGCAGCAGAATCTGCTTGAGACGCACTTTGCGGATGCGCGACTTCTGCAGCTCGCGCAGAAAACGAATACTGCTGAATTCGACCGTCTTCAGTCGGCGCAGGTTGAGCAGGTGCAGAAGCAGCGGTATGGCGGCGGCGGCCAGTCCGAGTAAAACAATGGGATTGAGAAACTGCATATAGTTCCGTCGTCAACTGTCGGTCAGAGTCAAAATTCCGCGGGGCGGAGAAAAACGATCAGAGGCGCGCCGCGCTGCGGCCCGCAATTATGGACCCACGGACGAACGAAGGCCGCATGTACGATATTGCAGGCCAAAAGTTGAGCGGAAGGAGAAATGCGGCGCTTTCAGCCGACGAGCGTGTAAAAGTCGGCTTCCTGACCAAGATTGATGTTGAGTGCGCCGGCGCGCACCAGACGCACAAGCAATTTGGCCGCGCGCGGTTCGGGTATCTTGCTGATGCGCGCAAAGTCGCTGACGGTGATGTGCGGATGGCTGTCGAGAAACTCAAAGACCGTCTTTTCGTGGCGGCCGATGCTGAGCGTAACCGGCTGCGCGTCGGGGTTCTGCGCCTCCAGCACCTTGGCCAGTTCTTTGCTGGCCTGCACCGAAGCTTCGCCCTGACGCACAAAAACGGACTCGTAGAAATTTTTGTCCCGTTCCCGGCTGTCGTCGTCGGGACAGACAAGACGGTGCGGCTTGAGCTGCGATTCGGCCACCTCCACGACAATCACGTCTTCGCGGCGGAAGTTTACGATGTGGATCTCTGGTTCAAGGGCCGGGCGGATGTATTGCTGGCAGGCTTCGTTGATCACCGCCATCTCGCTCTTTTCACTTTCAACGCCGACGATCTTGCCGTCGTCATCGACGCCGACGAGCAGAAATCCGCCGCCGCTGTTGGCAAATGCAATCAATTCGCGGGCTATTTTCTCGGGGGAGACGCACTTGCGTTTGAATTCAACGGTGTCGGACTCGCCGTCTGAAATCATCTCTTTGACCTGGTGGCGTCGCATGCCGCGCTCCTCTACTCAATGATATCCCTCGTCCGCCGATGAAATTATGGTATTTCACCTTTGCGACAAAGCCATAAAACCGGGCTGTTGTCTAAAACGAAAAAAACCGGCCCTTCATGCGCAGGGCCGGTTTGATATTTAATAATGCCGCAATATGACTGTCGACACAGGAATGCAGTTTGGCGGCCGTGGCGGCCGAAATCTGCGGGCGCGATCAGAGTTTCATCAGGTTGACTTCGTCGACGTAGACGGTCTCCTTGTTGCGGAACAGCGCGAGTACAATGGCGAGCCCGATCGACGCTTCCGCCGCTGCAACGGTCATGACAAAGAAAACGAAGATCTGCCCGGTCACATCGCCCAGGTAAGCGGAAAAACCGACCAGCGTCAGGTTGACGGCGTTGAGCATCAGCTCGATGCACATGAAAATGATAATCGCATTGCGCCGCGTCAGCACGCCCACCGCACCGATGGTAAACAGCACGCCGGACAGCGTCAGGTAGTATTCCAGGGGAATTGAAGTCATCATCGGATTATCCCTCAGTTAGTGACAAGGCGGCGTTTTGCAAGGATAATCGCGCCGATAATTGCGGCCAGCAGCAGCAGCGACACCGCTTCAAACGGAAACAGATAGGTCGTGAACATCGTCTGCCCGATGCTTTCCACCGTGCCGATTTCGCCGGCGTTTTCCGCCATCTTCGCAAACTGCGGCGAGGGTTTGGACAGGAAAACAATCGCCAGTTGCAGCGCAAAGGCCAGGCCCAGCGCCATCGGCAGTATTCGCCTTTGGTTGACGCGTTCAGCCAGTTTTTCTTCGTCGCCCAGATTGAGCAGCATAATCACAAACAGCACCAGCACCATGATCGCGCCGGCGTAAACTATCACCTGCAACGCGGCCAGAAGCTGCGCCTGGAGCGTCAGATACAATCCTGAAAGGCACACAAAATGCACCACCAGGAACATTGCGGCGCTGACCGGATTGCGACGCGTAATCGTCAGAATCGCGGTTGCAACTGCTCCGGCCGCCAGAAGAAAAAAGGCAATCGCGGTATAATCCATGTCATCTGCTCGTTCGGTTGCGGGAGTACGCCAACGCGCATAGAAAGTGCAAAACTACAAGAATTCGGGGATTCGCTTCAAATCTTTTTCGCCCGGCTGTGGTGCGGCCCGGATTGCAGCGCCCTCCTTCGCCTTGCGGCTCCTTCCGGCTCGCTTTTTGAGCTCTTGTTTGTCGTCGGGCGGTCTGCCGGAAGCCGCCGCGTCCGTCCCCGGGCCTGTGGTATTCGGGCGCGCAGCGGCGCTCAGTTTGTCGAGAAGCGCTCGTCCAGCTCGCTCAATTGCCGGCGCAGTTCCTGAAATTCGCGCAGCAGCTCCAGGTCGGAGCCGCCGCCGCCTTTCGACAGTTGTGCCTGCACGGCGCGCAGGCGCTCCCGGCAGGCGCTGCGCAGCAGCTGACTCAGCGCGTCGTCCAGCATCTTGGCCAGGCTGGGCGCTTCGTAGTGCACGCCGAATCTGGGCCAGTTGGGGCTTTGTTCGTCATTGTCCACCGCCAGGCCGCTCAGGATCGAGCGATCCTCGTCGCTTATGCTCTCGTCGCTCAGCGCGCTGTTGAGCGGGTCGGCGCTGCTCTCCGCCTTGGTGAGCAGAATCGCAAACGTGCGTTTGCCGGTTTCCGACGTGAATTCCACCGAGCGTTCTTCCATCTGGGTGACAATGTACTCAAAGGAGCGCGGCTCAGCCAGGGCGCAGCGCAGCAGCAATTCTTCTTCCTGACTCAGCCCGGCATCGTTTTCGTCGTCTGCCTGCTGCGGCGCGGCGGCCTTGCCGCGCTGCGGGGCGCGCTCGGAACTTCCGGCTGCGCGCGCAACGATTGGCCCCGATGACTCGGCGCGGCGCACCTGCTGCAGCGTCGATTCCTTGTTGACTTCGCGCAGTTCGGCGTATAGAGTCTCCTCGCGGATGCGCATCGTCTCGGCCAGGCGTTTGAGGTGCAGCTCGCGCTTCAGGTGGTCGGGAATCAGCGCGACGGTGGAAACGATGGAACGCAGCGCCTGCGCCGCCCTGTCCGGCGCGTCCATCTCGCCGCGCTGCTTCAGCAGCTCGGCTTTAAACTGAATGGCGTCCACCGCCGCCGCCAGGCGTTGCTCAAAAGCTTTTGTTCCCTGTTTCAATACCAGGCTGTCGGGGTCCTCGCCCTCGGGCAGGGTGACGATCTGCACGTCCATGTCCTCGCGCAGCGCCGTGTCAATGCCGCGCAACGCGGCATTCGCTCCGGCGGCGTCCGCGTCGAACACCAGGAACATGCGTTTGCAGTAGCGCTTCAGCCGCGCCACCTGCTGCGGCGTGAGCGAGGTGCCGCTGGCCGCCACGACATTGCGCACGCCCGCCTGGTAGAGGCCGATGACGTCGGCATACCCCTCCACCAGCAGCACGGCTTCTTTGCTCCGGATTTCATCGCGCGCCTGGAACAGGCCGTAGAGCGCCGTGCTTTTGTCGTAAATCAGCGACTGCGGCGAGTTGACGTACTTGGCCGGATTGTCGTCGCCCGGCAGGATGCGCGCGCCCGCGCCGATCACGCGGCCGGAAACATTCCAGATCGGAAAGGCGATGCGGTTGCGGAAAAAGTCGAAGTGACCGCCGGATTCGCGTGCGCGTACAAGCCCCGCATCCTCCAGCTGTTCGATTTCAAATCCCAGGCGGTCCATTTCGCGCAGCGTGGCGTCCCAGGAATCGGGCGCAAATCCGAGCATGAAAGTTTTGATCGTGTCTTCGCTGAAACCGCGTTTGCGCAAATATGCCAATGCGGGTTTGCCCGCCTCGGTGAACAGCAGACGGTGCCAGTACGCCGCCGCTTCGGCCATCGCCTTGCCGGCCGCCGTCTGGCGGTCGATGCGCTCGCGCTCCTGCGGCGTGATGTCCTGCTCCGGCAGCAGCACGTTGGCCCTGTGCGCCAGCTGTTTGACCGCTTCGGGGAAATTCAGGCGGTGGTAGTCCTGCAGAAAGGTGAAGACGTTGCCGCCTTTGCCGCAGCCGAAACACTTGTAAATGCCGCGCTCGGGGTTGACGTTGAACGACGGCGTCTTTTCGTTGTGAAATGGGCACAAACCCACGTAGTTGCTGCCGCGGCGGCGCAGAGACACCACCTCCCCCACCACCTCGACGATGTCGGATTGGTGTCGGATCTGATCGATCAGATGATCGGGGTAACGCATTGACGTTCCTGATGCGGCGACAAACAAAGGAGAAAGAAGTAAGCGGCGAACAAAGGAGCCGCGCAGCGCTCAAAACCGGCGCATGCGCGCAGCGCCCAGCCGGAAGCCCGTTCGGAGCCCCAAAGCCCTCGTTCAGGCGATAAATTCGTACATCGCGACGCGCAGGTCGAATTGCGTGCCCGCCGCAAACGACGGGTCGCCCGCCATCGACATGGGGTCGACGATTTTGACCGTCGCCCAGCATCCGCCGCCGTATTTGACGATTTCCGCGCGGTAGAGTTCGCGGCCTTCGTGTGCCACCGTGTACGTGCCGCCCTTGTCCGGGCGCGCCTCTTTGGGCAATTTTTCGTGATTCATGCGTGCCATGATTTTCCCGCTTTTTTCGTGCAGAATCGGCGGACCGCGCCGCCGGCGTCCCCCGGGAGACGCACATCCGGGAGGCGACAGTGTTCGAATATGGCCAAAAAAAAACAATCCCTCTGCGCCGCAGCACGGAGGGATTGCAATTGTCGAATGCGGACGGCGGAGCGTCCGCCACTGCGCTTAACGCGAGTAGTATTCGATCACCAGCGGTACTTCGCAGATGATGGGCACTTCTTCGCTCGGCGGCAGGTAGAGGAATTTGGCGCTCAGGTCGGCCTTGGAAAGGTCGATGTAAGCCGGCGGCGCGCTCGTGCGGATCGCTTCCTGGAAACACTCCAGTTTGCGGCTTTTTTCCTTGATCGAGATCGTGTCGTTCGGCTTCAGTTGGTACGACGGGATGTCCACGCGTTTGCCGTTGACTTCCACGTGGCGGTGCGTTACGTACTGGCGCGCAGCGTAGATGGAGCGGGCCAGGCCGGAGCGGTACACGACCGAATCCAGACGCGATTCCAGCAGCTGAACCAGGATTTCCCCGGTGTTGCCGAGCATGCGGTTGGCTTTGGCGATGTAGCGGCGCAGCTGGCGCTCGTGGATGTTGTACTGCAGACGCAGGCGCTGTTTTTCCAGCAGCTGTTTACCGTAGTCGCTCACCTTGGGACGGCGTTTGGCGTTGCCGTGCTGTCCCGGAGTGTAGGGCTTGCGATCCATGTATTTTTTCGCTTTCGACGTCATGGGCACGCCGATTTTACGCGATACACGGACCTTGGGGCCGTTGTAATTGGACATTGATCAATCCTGAAAGGAGTTTGAAAATGCGACGCTCTTTACGCTCCGGCACGTCCCGCTGTCGGTGACGGCAAATCGGACTAAAGAGGCAGCCGCTCTAAACTGCTGCGCCTGTGCGGCGCTCGTTTCAAATTTTCACTGATCGGGTTCGGACGAAATTTCCGGCTCGCTGCCGTTCGCCGGGGTCTGTTTGTCCGCGGGGCGGGTGTCGGCGTTTTTTTTCAAATCCGCTAGTGTTCGTCCCGGCGTTTCCGGTCGTGCTTTTTTGGGCGGAGCCCACAGTGCGCCGGAATTGATGTCGGACATCGCTCGTCCCGCACCGATGCGCGCCAGGTGTTTGAGCGCCATTCCCGCGCGGTCGATCATCGCGTCGCGCTCCGCCGTCTGCTCCGCCCCGAAAGGCGCCAGCACGTAGTCGACCAGTCCGCCCGGCCCGAAGTCGCGCCCGATGCCGCAGCGCAGGCGGTAGAAGTCGGCTTTGCCGAGTTCGTCGATGAGCGAAGCGATGCCGTTGTGTCCGCCGTCGCTGCCGCCGCGCTTCAGGTGCACCTTGCCGACGGGAAAGTTGTACTCGTCGACAACGGCTACGATCCTGTCGGTTCCGATTTTCAGGTTCGCGGCGAGAGCTTTGACGGCCTCGCCGGAAAGATTCATATAGGTCAGCGGTTCGACGAGCAGCAGCTTGTGCCGTCCGACGCGCAGGCGCGCTTCCATCCAGAGCCGACCGCCCTGCCGCCACTCGTCCGTGGGAACGAGTTTTTCACACACCATCCAACCGATGTTGTGGCGGGTGTCCGCATATCGCGCGCCCGGGTTTCCGAGACCGACAATCAGCCAGTCGACATGATCCGGAGACGCCATCGGCAGAAGATTCCTGAACGAGCGGGGTTACGGAGATCAGGCTTCGGCTTTAGCTGTCGCGGCGTCCGTCTGAGCGCCGGCCATGGCGCGACGGGAAGTTGCGACGCGGTAAATTACAGCGCTGGGCGGTTCGATAATTTCGCCGCCGTCCCATTTGACGTCCCGGATACGCATATTCTCGCCGATCTTCATCGCACTGATGCCGATGTTGATGCTGGCGGGAATGTTTTCCGGCTGACAAACGATACGCACGCTGGACATGACCGCCGTGGCGATACCACCGCCGCGTTCACCGACGGACTGGCCTTCAAAGCGCAGCGGCACGCGGATGCGAACCTCTTTGCCTTCGGTCAGACCGAAGAGATCGAAGTGCACGATTTCATCGGTGATCGGATCGAACACCACTTCGCGCACGATGCAGCGCTGAACGCCTTCCTGGCCGTTGATCGTCAGCTCGACAATGTGTTTGTCGCGCGTGTAGATAATCGGACGCAGTTTGAGCGTCGGAACCGAAATCGCGATGCCTTCTTCGCCGTTTTTGTAGTAGACGCCCGGCGTAAGGCCGTCGCGACGGAGAGCACGAGCAACGCTTTTGCCCGATTCGCGGCGCTCGACAGTTAAGGGAATAAGACTCATGATATTAGACCTTATATCAGCTTGCTGAAAGTTTTTATCGCGTGGAACAGCGGAAGCGGGTGCGTCAGAACGTAATATCGAACAGCGAGGAAATCGAGCGATTGTTATGCGTTCTGATGATCGCTTCGGCAAAAATTTTGGCGGACGAGAGCACTTCGATTTTATCGATCGGTTTGGTCAGCGGGACCGTGTCCGTCACCAGAATTTTAGCACAGGGGCTCTCCGTAAGTTTGTCCAGGGCGGGCCCTGAAAACACCGGATGGGTACATGCCCCGTAGACTTCTTTCGCGCCGGCGTCGATCAGCGCTCTGGCGCAATTGACGAATGTTCCGGCAGTGTCGATCAGGTCATCGACGATAATAATGTTTTTACCTTTTGCCTCGCCGATGATATTCATCACTTCGGACTTGTTGGGGTGCACGCGGCGTTTGTCCACCAACAGGAGGTCGGCGTGCAGGCGTTTGGCGTAGGCCCGCGCCATTTTAGCGCCGCCCACGTCGGGCGCGGCAATCGCCAGGTCGTCCAGCTCGAGGTCTTTGAGCGCGCGGATCAACACCGTCGAGGCGTAGAGGTGATCCAGCGGGATGTCAAAGAATCCCTGCAGCTGCGGCGCGTGCAGGTCCATAGTAATGACGCGATCCGCACCGGCCGTCGTCAGCAGGTTCGCCACCAGCTTGGCCGTGATCGACACGCGCGGCTGGTCTTTGCGATCCTGACGGGCGTAGCCGAAGTAGGGAATCACGGCGGTTATGCGCTTCGCCGAAGCACGCCTGGCTGCATCCACCAGGATCAGCAGCTCCATCAGATTGTCCGATGGGGCAAAGGTCGACTGCACGATAAACAGGTCGACGCCGCGGATATTCTCTTCGTACTTAACCCAAAGTTCACCATCGCTGTAGTTGCGAATGTCAACTTTGCACAGCTCGACGCCCAGATGGCCTGAAATTGCATTGGCCAGTTGATGGCTGGCCCTGCCTGAGGCAATTTTAAAATCCGGCATAGAGGCTCAAAAACACGTACTGCGCCGAATGGCGCAGTAGTTTCGATTCACGACTGAAGCGTCGATCGCGTCGGCGCTTCCTTCTGAAGAGAGTTTGCAGGGCCGGAAGGATTTGAACCCACGAATGCCGGGACCAAAACCCGGTGCCTTACCGCTTGGCGACGGCCCTGTAAAGACGTATCATCGTCTTTTTGAGAATCGCAAAGTTAGATGCTCTCCGCATTTTATGCAAACATTTTTTTGCTTTGGGCGCAGTTGTTCCATTTCGCCGCTGCAACGTCCGATAAGCGGCCCGCCCCCGCTGGCGCAGTTTGACCTTATCCTGGCCACAACGTCCGCATCACATAGTTGAGTTATTTCCCGCTTATCCCGATCGGCTTCCCGTTCAATGGAAATTACTTCCCGTTCAATTTTTTCGACTGGACTGTGAATCAGCGGCATACCAGTTTGCCGCTGAGCAAAAAAAATCTCAAAGAATTCACGTGCGCCGCCGGAAATCAGCGAGCAATTCAGGTCCTGTTGTGTCGGACTTTTGGACAGTTTCGAGATAAAGTGTGGAAGCTTCACCACACACTGTCGAAAGAAGCCGACATCGCGCTAAAACAAGTCGCAATTCCGTGCAGAAAATGTGTAACTATTTCTCAAAACGTGTGTCTTACCTTCCGTCGCCGGCCACGACCGGCTCCCGGATTCTCAAACAGGAGGTTTATATCGACACACTTGCGACGAGTTATGGCACTGCGCACTCAATGCCGAACATCTTAACTTCAGGAGAGTACCATGTTGGAAAAAATGCAGTCCAGACAAGTCGGAGGTGTCCTTCCTATAACGAAGATTACCCCGCAGGAATCGAATCAACGCGAATTCAGCGAGCCGGAAGATACGCTCGACAATAACGTTCTGAGCGATCTTGTACCTGACGAGATTTACTACGCCTTGCAGGAACACGGACTGTTCGACGAGAAGGCAATCCGCGACTATCACATCCGCAAGTCTTTCAAAGAATTCCGCAAATCGATGAACACAACGCTCGCAATTGAAAAATTGCAGCAGTTGTACCCCTATCTGCAGTTCGACACGCTGCGCAAGATTGTGTACCGCGTCGGCAATCGCAGAAAAAAGTGAATGACGAGACCCATCGGGAGCAGCAAAACATTAAAGCGAGTCACATGCGTGGCTCGCTTTTGTTTTTTCAGCCCATCGAAGAATGGGCGGGACAAATAAAAAGGGATTTGGAAGAAGTCGGTTCACTCCGACAATTCTTCAGCCGTAGAGCCGCTGCATGACCACGTGACTCGCGCAGTGCGCCTCCACCGTGTGAGTGATCGGCCTGGCATATCCTCCACCCATGGTCATCACCAGCGGCACGCCCAGACGCTGCGCCAGCTCTCCCACCATCCTGTCGCGACGCGCAACCCCCTCGATGCTGAGCGACAGCCGGCCCAGTGCGTCCTCCGCGATGACGTCGACTCCCGCCTGATAGTAGATAATATCCGGCCCAAATGCCGCCACGCGCTCCAGTTCGGGCGCAAGCGCGTCCAGATAATCCGCGTCGCCGCAGCCGTCCGGCAGGTCCACATCGCGGGTTGAAGGATATTTGCGAAATGGGAAATTGCCGGCCCCGTGCATACTGAGCGTGTAGGCCTCTCCGTCGTTTTCGAGCATGGCCGCGGTGCCGTTGCCCTGATGCACGTCCAGATCGACCACGGCGGGACGGCGCGCTCGTCCTTCGCGCCGCAACACGGCAATTGCAACCGCCACATCGTTAAACACGCAGTATCCCTCGCCGAAATCGCGGAAGGCGTGGTGTGTGCCGCCGGAAAGCGCCGCGCCGAAGCCATGGTGAACGGCGCTGCGCGAAGCCTCGATGGTCGCGCCGACGGACGCCAGTGTGCGCGTCACAAAACCGGGACTCCAGGGCAGGCCGATGCGCCGCTGAATACGTCGGTCCAGACTGCCGTCCAGCACGGCCCGCACATAGGCCGGATCGTGCGCCGTCATCACCAGTTCGGCTTGTGCCGGCAGCGCCTGCAGGAGACGTGTGCGCGCAACGACGCCCCGCTCAAGCAGCGCCAGGCGCAGCAGGCGATATTTGTCGATCGGAAAACGATGCCCTTCCGGCAGCGGTAATTCAAATGTATCGGTGTAATAAATATTCATGCACAATCAACCGCCCGTATCAACGCTTCGCTGCAATAGCCCGCAACGACGCCGTGACAAATTTGTAACCTTTCAAATTGGTGTTCGTTATGAGGCCGCGTAAATTGCAGTGTGCAATTACTCTCGCAATCCCGAGTTGTTGTTTGATTTCTCCCACATCGAAGTTCGGAATATGCCAACACTCAGACAATCTGTTTGCCGGCGCGCTGGTCATTTTGATTCGCCTGCGCGACCGCAAAGTACACAATCCGTTTCAGGTCGGCGAATACTGAAAATCTCCGCGCTGCTCCTGTTTATCTCGCTCTGCGCGCCTCTGATGTCTGCGGCGCAGTCGACCGGTTCGGACCGCGTCTACACGATGGAGGAGTGTTTACAAATCGCCTTAAACAACAACCTGGATATCCGCAACGCACAGGAGCAACTGCGCTCCGCGGGAGCTGAAGTTACGAGCGCATTCGGCCAGTTTCTGCCAAGTGTTAACGTTTCAGCCGGATATTCGCGGCAGCTGTTTACAGGCGACTCGGTCACTGTTAACTTCGGCGAACTCTCGCGCCGCATTCCGACAGGCGACCCCGACAACTACAATGTCAATCTGCGCGCCAACCTGACGCTTTTCGACGGGTTTAACCGCGAGAGCAACTACAACAGATCCAAGGCTTCGCTGGCCGCGACGGACCTGACGGCCGCCTATACGCGCTCCAACACCTTGTTAACAGTTCGCGAAAACTACATCGCGGTACTGCGCGCACAGCAGGTTGTTGAAATTCGACGCGAAGACGTCGAGCTGGCGCAAAAGGAACTGGAACGCATTAAAACACAGCTGGAAGTCGGCGTTGTGGCGCCTGCCACGATGTACGCGCAGGAAGCTGAAATCGGGTCCAAGGAACTGGCGGTTGTGCAGGCGGAGAACGAGTTAAACATCGCCAAGGCCGTTTTGCTGGCCAGCATGGGACGCGACCCGGCGGGCGGTGCGGATTTTATCGACGCAAGCCTGCCCTCTGAAATCCCGCAAACCGAAATCGATGAATTCCGCCGTCGCAACGGCACCTATCCGACGGCGCTTAAACGCGCCATAGAACAGAGGGAAGACCTGATGGCCGCGCGCAAATCGCGTGAAGCCGCCGAGTCCTCCGTTACCTCGGCACAGAGCGGCTACTACCCGCAGGTCTCCGCCAATGCGGGCTGGACCTGGAGCAACACCGATCTGGACAACTTTTCCGACGGCAATACTTACATCGGCCTGAGCCTTAACATTCCGGTGTTTAACGGCTTCAGCGTCAACCGCAATATTCAGACCGCCGAAGTCGGTGTTCAACAGCGCCTCATAGATATCGAACGCATCGAACAGCAAATTGCAACGGAATTACAGCGCGCCTACCTGCAACTGGCGTCCGCCGAGAAGGAACTGGCGATTACCGATCGTTCGCTTAAATCCGCCGAAGCCAATTTCTTCAGCGCCGACGAGCGCTTCAAGGTTGGTGCGGGAACCATACTCGATTATCAAACGGCCAACAATCGATTGATCGCAACGCGCATCGATCGCATCACGGCCGTATACAACTACCTGCTCGCTCGCTACGCCGTCGAGTTCGCCGTCGGCGATCTCGACTGATCCGACGTCACATTTTTGTTAATACTTTCAACCTGATCAACGGAAATCGGTGTTCAGGAGCCGCGCGTGTGCGGCGACCGCTCACTCCCTTCAGGATTAAACCGGAGAACTGGCATATCATGGCTCGCAAAAAAGGCAAAGGCGGAATCATTTTTCTCGTCATCATCGTTGTTGCAGCCCTCGCTGTCGCAGCCTGGTTTTTCCTGATGCCAAAAGAACCGCCCGGCATCGAGGTGACCACGCAGGAAGTCTCGCGCCGCACAATCGTTCAGACGGTCTCCGTCACCGGTAAAATCGAACCGGAACAGGAAGTCAAGATTTCACCGGAAACCAGTGGTGAGATTGTGTATCTGGGCGTGGATGAGGGCGACACGGTTTCAAAAAACCAACTGCTGATCCGCATCCGTCCGGACCTGGTGCAGTCACAACTGGAACAGGGTAAAGCCGCCAGCGACGCCGCCAAAGCGCGTATTAATTCAGCTGAATCGGACTTCGTGCAGGCCAAACAGAGCTATGACCGCATGCTCAAGTTGTTTAACTCCGAAGTCATTTCGGCCGAAGAGCTCGACCAGGCTAAGAACCGCATGGAGCAGGCCGAAAGTGCTCTCTCCGTTTCTCGTGAAGAATTTCGCCGTCAGGAGGCTTCACTTAAACAAATGAGGTACACGGCGCAGCGCACCGAAATCTATGCCCCCGCCGCCGGGATTGTCACGGCACTCAACGTCGACGTGGGTGAAACCGTCGTCGGAACCGCGCAGATGGCCGGAACCGTTATGATGCGCATCGCCGACCTCGGTATTATCAACGCCGTTGTTGAAGTGGATGAAAACGACGTGGTGCTGATAAGCCTGGGCGACACGGCAGACGTGAAAATTGACGCGCTGCAGGATACGACCTTCCGCGGCGTGGTACACAAAATCGGCAACACGGCCATCACTTCCGGTCTGGGCACCCAGTCCGAAGTTGTTAACTTTCAGGTGGAAATTCGCATGCTGGAGTCGCACCCGCAGCTGCGCCCCGGCATGAGTTGCTCGGCTGAAATCAGAACCGAAACGCGCAACGACGTCATCGCCGTGCCGCTGCAGTCCGTCACGCTGAAACGACCCTCGGCAATGGGCAAACAACAGATGAATGCCGAGGATGAAAAAGACGAGGCCGAGACGGAAGAGAAAGCGGAAGTCAAGACCATTGTGTTTAAAGTCTTCGAGAACACCGCCGTTGCCACCGATGTTGAAACAGGCATCAGCGACCGCGGATTCATCGAGATTCGAAGCGGCCTGCAGGACGATGATGTCATCGTCACCGGCAGTTTCCGCGCCATTACGCGCGAGCTTACCGACGGCGCAATCGTCAAAATCGACAGCGGCAAGACCAAAGGCGCTCGCCCGCCGTTTCCGAACCGCTGATAGCGGCAACCTCGCTGCGCGGATGCAATCGCCCGACACGGTGAAACTGCAAGTAGGTTCTACCAAAAAATCGAACGGCAATCATGTCCAAGACAATCATCGACATACAAAAAGTTCAGCGTGCCTACCGCATGGGCGCTGAGACTGTCTACGCCCTGCGCGACGTCTCGCTGAAAATCGGCGAGAATGAATACGTGGCGATCATGGGTCCCTCGGGCAGCGGCAAGTCCACGCTGATGAACATCATCGGCTGCCTGGACACGCCCAGCCGCGGCAGGTACAACTTCAACGGCAAGGACGTCGGGCGCATGTCCGACGCCGATCTGGCCGATGTGCGCAATCGCGAAATCGGCTTTGTGTTCCAGACTTTCAACCTGCTGCCGCGTTATACTGCGCTCAAGAACGTGGAACTGCCGCTGGTGTACGCCGGCTGCTCCTCGTCGGAACGCCGCGAACGAGCCGCCGAGTCGCTCACGCGCGTCGGCCTGGCCGACCGCATGGACCACAAACCGAACGAACTTTCGGGTGGACAGCGTCAGCGCGTGGCCATTGCCCGCGCCCTCGTGACCAAACCCTCGATCATCCTGGCCGATGAACCGACGGGCAACCTGGACACCAAGACGGGCGACGAGATCATGAACCTGTTTCAGGAATTGTGGAAGAACGGCAATACCGTCATCCTCGTCACGCACGAACCCGAAATCGCCGACAAGGCGCGCCGCATCATCCGCGTGCGCGACGGCCTGGTGGAATCCGACAAAATGAATCCTCAACCGGCTCAGGTCGGCTAACCAGGCAGCCACATGAAACACTTTTTCATAGAAATATACGAAGGCATCGGTATCGCTCTTGGCGCGCTGCGCGCCAACCTGATGCGCTCGATTCTGACGACGCTGGGTGTCATTATCGGTGTGACAACCGTGGTGCTTACCGGCTGGTCGGTCGACGGGCTGGACAGCGTCTTCCGCAAGCTGATCGGCCAACTGGGCGCGGACGTCATCTACGTCGACAAATGGGACTGGAGCGGCCGCACGGACTGGCGCGAGGCGCGCAACCGCAAGGACATCACGCTGCAACAGGCCGAAGAACTGATAAGTCGTCTGCACTATGCCGACGCGGCCACGCCCTTTGTGCGCGATGTCGCCATGCTCGTTCGCGCCGGCGATCGTGAATTGAGCAACGTCATGATCAGCGCCACCTATGCCGCCAATGCCTCGATCGCCCTGCCCTCCCTGCGCTACGGCCGCTTCCACTCACCCGTCGAAGACCGCTTTGGTTATAACGTGGTGACGCTCGGATCGGTCGTGTCGGAAGAACTCTTCGGCGATGAAAACCCGGTCGGGCGCACCCTGCGGCTCAAGGGCCGCGAGTTTACGGTAATCGGCGTGCTGGAATCGCGCGCCATGCTCGGCATGGACCAGATGGACAACGAACTCTACATGCCCCTGCAGACATTCATGGGGCTGTTCGGCGCCGGCAACCGCTCGATTACAGTGTCGATCAAGGCCATCGACTCCGAAAGTCTCGAAGACCTGAGGCTCGAAACCATCGGCCATTTGCGGCAGATTCGCAACCTGCCGCCCATCGAGGACGACGACTTCTCGGTCAACGAGATAAAAGTATTTGAAGACGCCCTTCAGGCCATCAACTCGCTGCTGTTTACGGTCGGGATTTGCGTGACGATCATTTCCTGTATCGTCGGCGCCATCGGCATAATGAACATCATGTTTGTATCCGTGGCCGAGCGCACGCGGGAGATCGGCATCCGCAAGGCTGTCGGCGCGCGGCGCAGCAGCATTCTCTTCCAGTTCCTGGTCGAGTCGTCTTCGCTCAGCGTCATCGGCGCACTCATCTCCTTTGCGATAGCCGAAATCATCGTTTTGATTGTCATTTCGCTCGGCAATTCCGGCATATCCGTCCTGGAGTTTTTCAAGGACTTCCCGCAGGCGCTGCCGCTCGACTTCCTTATTTACGCAACGATTGCGGCCATTCTTGTCGGCGTATTGTCCGGAATCATGCCCGCATTCCGCGGCGCATTCCTGGACCCCGTCGAAGCGCTGCGCAGTGAATAAGGACGGCACACCGATGCCGGTGAACCCGAAACGCGATGGTCGCCGAAAAAAAACACATTGTCTTCAACAGCGGTATAGCGGTGCGGAGCCGCACCAAGGGACTTCCCCATGCTGATCCTCGAATACTTAAAACAGGCTTTCGGCGCCGTCTGGGCGCAAAAGCTGCGTTCCTCTCTCACGCTGCTCAGCCTGGCGATAGGCGTTGGCGCAATCATCTCCATTACGATGGTGACGGACGCCTTCCAGGAATCGCTCGGAACTGAAATGGCGCAGCTGGGCCAGAATACCTTTCTCATCAGCCGCTCCAAAAAAACGCAGGGCCATCGCATGGGGCAGCGCCGCGACGACTACGGGCGTCGCGACATCACCTACAAACTGGCGCGTTCGTTCAAGGAACAGACCTTCGGCGCTTCCGGCATCAGCATCAGCGACTCGCGCAACGGATTCCGCATCTCGCGCGGCAGCCTCAAAACCGATCCGAACGTCAGCCTGTTCGGAGCCGATGCGGACTATATTCTCTGCTCCAATCGCGAAGTGGAAACGGGCCGTTTTCTGTCCAACGAGGACGTCATGTTCAACCGCCCCGTCGTGGTTGTCGGCGCCGACGTCGTTGAACGGCTTTTTCCTTATACCTCCCCGATTAACCAAAGTATCAGAATAGGCGGGCGCGAGTTTACGGTAATCGGCGTGCTCAAGTCGCAGGGGGCGCTGCAGGACCGCAGTCCGGACAACGTCGTGATGATCCCGATTTCACTCTACGTCAGCCGTTTTTCCAGCGACGACCATTCCTCGGTCAACCTCATGGTGCGTGCGGCGGGGCTGGAAGTTCTGCCGTATGTCGTTGATGAATCCATCGGCCGGATGCGTGTATTGCGCAACCTGAAACCGGGCGAGGACAACGATTTTGAGATCATCACAAACGATGCTTTGACGCAGCAGTTTTCACAAATGGTCACTGCAGCAAAGTATTTCGGTACGTTTTCGGCCTTCCTTGCGCTGGCGGTGGCCGGCATCGGCATCATGAATATCATGCTCGTCAGCGTACGCGAACGCACACGTGAAATCGGCGTTCGCAAAGCCCTCGGCGCACGGAGATCTTCCATTTTGTGGCAATTCCTGATCGAAGCTGTGGCGCTGTGCCAGCTCGGCGCGGCCATCGGCATCGGCCTGGCGACCCTGCTCGTCGGCGGCCTGCTTGCTGCCTTCGGCTCTGGACTTGGACTGGACCCGACGCTTCCCGTCGCCGGCTCCATCATGGCCATAGTTTTTTGCACGATTATCGGCGTCGTCTTCGGCTTTTACCCGGCGCTGCGAGCGGCGTCCATGGACCCGATCAACGCGCTTCGCTACGAATAAACCCCGTCCTGCACATCCGTCGGGGCATTTCGCAGAATGGAAAGGAGAAAAACTGTTCCGCGGCTCACTACCAATCGCCGCGATACGTTATTAGCGCCGAACATGCTCCCCGGCACTTTTCTCCGATCGGCAGATTTTCCGTATGCTCCGAGCCCGACACTTCTCAATTGCGGCAGGCCTTGTTACCCTGCTGACACTCTTGTTTGTCCCGCAGCTTCAGGCGCAAAACGCCGGCAAAACGTATCCGCGTCCCAAATTCCACGACAAGATCGTCAGCGGTCTGGACTCGCTGTTTTCCATGCGCGTCGATGCCTCGATCCGCATCTTCTCACAGATTGTCGACGCCGATCCCGACGACCCGACAGGATACTTTTTCCGCGCCAACGTCTACCTGTGGAAGTACCTGTTCAACAAAGATGATCGCGACTTCTCGACCTACATGAGCGAGAGCGAGAAGACTATCGACATAGGCGAGGACTACCTCGACATTCACGAAGACGACTCATTCACGCGCGCGCTGATCGGAGGCACCTACGGCTACCGCGCCCTGGCCAACATCACAGCAGAAAACTTCCTGACGGCCTCCTGGGACGTGCGCTCCTGCTACAGATACCTCGGCGAACTGATAGAAGAACACCCCGACGAATACGAGGCTTACCTCGGCATGGGAATCTTCCAGTTCGCCCTCGGCTCGCTGCCTTCCTCCGCACGCACGGTGCTGAACCTCGTCGGTCTCGACGGCAACCGCGAGATCGGCCTGCGCCAGTTGCAGACGGCCGCCAACAAGGCGACCTATGTGCGCAATGATGCGCGCTTTACGCTGGCCTTGCTCTACGTGTACTACAAAAATGACTACGACAAAGGCGTCGGCCTGCTGAAAGACCTTTTAAAGGAATACCCGACCAACGTGCCGGTGCTGTATTCTATGGGTAATGTGGAAGGGCAGCTGCGCAAACTGGAAGGCGCCATCTGGTACTTTGATCAGATCATCGAGCTGGACAACAAAGACTTCTCCTACTTTACCGGCTATGCCAACATGCGGCGCGCCGAAGCCCAATTCCGGCTGAACAATTTTGTGGAAACGATGCGCGGCATGCAGCGCTTCCTCAAAATTGTGCCGGACAAAACCATGCGCTGCCTGGCCTACTTCCGCCTTGGCATCGCCTATGAGATGCGCGGCGACCGCAAAAATGCCGAGGAAGCCTACCGGCGCGCCTCCGAGCTGCGGCCCGTGACGCCGGAAGACCAATACGCCAACCGCAAGGCGGCGCTCTACCTGAAAAAGCCGCTCGACAATGTAGAAAAGGAACTCATCCAGGGCGGCAACGACGTCGAAGCGCACAAATTCGACTCCGGCCGCCAAACACTGCAACCGATTGTAAACAACAGCGCCGCCACCATCGATCAGCGCGCCGAAGCAGCCTATTTCGTGGGTGAGGCTCTGCGCCACACGCAGGACTACAATCAGGCCCTGACGTATTACAAGAAGGTGATTGAACTGCAGCCGAAGGGTGAAACCTGGCTGATACCCTGGGCTTACTTCCGCCTTTCACAGGTTTACTGGGAACTAGGCGACAAAAAAAGCCACCGCGTCTACCTGGACAGATCCCAGGTCTACGACGACTACGACTACAAGGACTGGCTCGACTTCCAGATCGACCGCGACCTGACGCGCCTGCAGCAGTAAGGCCGGCACCACATCTACAGGCTGGAACCCCGGGCGCTTCATCGCTGTTTGCGCCGGTCCGGCCCTTCGGCTCCGCACTCCACATCGCATAAAGAAATGAGTGCAGACCCAAGGGCAGTTCGTCGTGACGGTGTTGAAACTGTCGCGATGAATTGGGTATATTGTGTTGCAACACATGTGTTCGCTTTCGAACACCGGTCAGACGGGCAACAACAAATCCTTCCAGTCAAGCATTGCACATGCCGTCACCATAAGCGGCGGCCCTGTTCACGCATCTATTGAAAATCAATGGGACGTCCCATGTTTATCCGTTACGCTTTGAGTATTTTCTGCGCCGTTTTGTTCGTGGGACTGACTCCCTCAGTTGCTCAGGACGGCAAGTCATCCGGGGACCAGACGCTGGCCAACTACCGCGCTCTGCCGGATGTCAAACCCAAAAATCGCGAAGTAGCGTTCTACACGCAGCGCGCCTATCCTTTTCAGCGCATCCCGCGCACGGGAATCTTTAACGCCATCGCCCAGGAAAAATCGATCGTATCCAAACTCGGAGGCGACGAAGTGCTGGCGGCCCAGCCGGAATGGAGCTGTATCGGCCCCTTCCGCGTAGGCGGCCGTATCCGCGGCATCGCGGTGCATCCGCAGGACGCCGACATCGTGTACATCGCGGCGGCGGCGGGCGGTATCTGGAAAACGGAAGACGGCGGAGAAAACTGGACGCCCATCTTTGACTTTGAAAATGTGTTGGCCTTCGGTACGCTGGCCATGGACCCGAACAATCCCGACGTTTTGTACGCCGGTACGGGTGAGATGAGCACGAATATCGATGCTTACTTTGGCAACGGCATATACAAAACAACCGACGGTGGCGCGACCTGGAATCCGATTGGGCTGACGAGCGTCGGTGCGTTTTCGCGAATTTTTGTCCACCCGCTCAACTCCAATCTGGTGTATGCGGCGGCCACGCGCAACGGCGGCGGCCTCTACAAATCCACCGACGCCGGCGAGAACTGGGAACGCGTCTTTGATCGCTCGGTCACGGACATGACCTTGAACCCGCAGAGTGAAGAGTCGTTCCTGATCGGCGTAAACGACGACGGACTCTACGCCACAACGGACGGCGGCAAAACCTGGGAGGTCCGCGACTTCCTCAACGGCCTGCCGGCCAACGCCATCGGACGCTCCTCGCTCTCGCAATCACCTTCAAACCCGGCAATTATTTACACGCTGATGGAAGTCGACACTTCCACGATCCGCGGCAACGGCAACTTTGAAGACATACCGCACTGCGAGATTTTCAAGTCGGTCGACGGCGGCCGCAACTGGCAGCAGATTTACCGCGATGCGGGCCGACGCGGCAATGACGGACAGTGGGAATATCCCTTCCTGGCCGAGCAGGGCTGGTACAACCAATACATCGCGGTTCACCCGACCAACCCGGACATTGTCCTCGCCGGCGGTATCGACGTCTGGCGCACGGAGAACGGCGGAACGACCTGGCTGAACATGACGCGCGGCTACTCCGGCGGTCCGATCCGCGGCGGCGACTTTGTGCACGTGGACAATCACTTTGCCATGTTCGCACCTTCACAGCCCGACAAAGTGTATATCGCCAACGACGGCGGTATTTTTTCCAGCGTCAACTCGGGCGAGACGTACAAAAATCTTAATAACGACCTGGCAATCACGCAGTTCTACGGAATCGGCATCGACCAGGTATCGACCGGCCGAACCTTCGGCGGCACACAGGACAACAACCTGCGCGGTCTGCTCAACGGCCAGAGCTGGCAATCGCTCGGCGCCGGCGACGGTGGTCGCGCCGTGGTTGACCGCATCAATCCCGACCTGATTTACAGCCAGGACCTTGCCAGCGGCGCGCTTCTGCGCATCGACCTCGGCGGCCAGTCGCGCTGGATCAACAACGGCATCGACCTGAGTTCACGCGGTTACTGGGTCTGTCCGATCGTTTCCGACCCGTCGGAACCGGACATTCTTTATCACGGCCGCGATATTATTTACATCAGTTTTGACCAGGGCCTGCTCTGGGAACCGCTGTCGACCGATTTCCCGCAATTGCGCGAGCAGGTCGACATTACGGCGATCTTCCCCTCGCGCGTGAGTTCCGACGTGCTCTACTTCGGCACCGAAGTCGGCGACGTCTACGTCTCCCGCGACCTGGGTGAAAGCTGGGAACAGATCAACAACAACGGTCTCGTCAATCGCTTTGTGACGGACATCCAGACGAGCTACGTCAACGAAGCCGTGGCGTATATCACCTTCTCGGGCTACGGCTCGGGCCATGTGTTCCGCACGGACAACTACGGTCAGTCCTGGACGGACATCAGCCAGACGCTGCCGGACGTCCCGACCAACACGATCGAAGTCGACCCGAACAACGAACAGACCCTGTACGTCGGAACCGACATCGGCGTGTACGCCACCTATGACGGCGGCCAGACCTGGTTCCCCTTCGGTCGCAATCTGCCGCGTTCGCCGGTCATCGATCTTGAAATCTACGAAGACGCCAATATTCTACGCGCCGGCACGCACGGTCGTTCGGTCTGGGAAGTGGCATTGCCGACGGAAGTCGTCGATGAACACGCCATTTCGTCGCCGGCCGGCGGCGAGCTCTACACGCCCTCGTCCAAACAGCGCGTCTCCTGGTACGGATTCGAAGGCGCCGTGCGCGTTGAGTTCTCACACGACGACGGCGCCAACTGGTCGGTGCTGCACACCGCGGTCGACGGCAACTCGCTTGAGTGGATCGTTCCGCCGGTGCTGACCGTGCGCGCGCGTATCCGCGTCACGAGCAACAGCAACCCTTCGCAGCAGCTGATCACGAATACGTTCAGCATCAACCAGCTGATCACCGGTTCGGTGGTGCAGCAGGAAAGCGTCGGCCACGTGCCCTACGGCATCGCCTACGACGGTGAAGGCGGACTCTGGACCACGAGTTTTTACGGTAAACGCCTGTACAAACTCAACGCTGAAACGCTGATCATCGAGCGCTTTTTTGAAATGCCGGAAGGCGACAGCCTCTTCACCGGCATCACGATCGACAAAGAGAAAAAACACCTCTACGTCCAGCGCATGAATTCAACCAACGGCGACGGCGGCTGGATCTACCAGATGGATTACGACGGCAATCTGATCAACACATACCTTTCGCGCGCCAAGGCGTATCCGATTGGTCTGGCGTGGATCGGAAACAACACGATCGTCATTACAGACCGCAACACGCGCGACATCTACTACTTCGATCTTGCGGAGCAGTCAATTATCAGCCAGGCGCGCAACCCGTTTGAAAAACGCTTCGGTCCCCGCGGCCTGTGTTTTGATCCGGAGAGCCGCACGCTCTACCAGGCCAACACGGACTTCACCGGCGATCAGCTGCAAGGTTCGTTCAACGTTGCGTACGAGCTCGACAATCTGGGCTCAGAGATCAATCGCTTTGAGCTCAACAGCCGCACGGGATCGATTAACGCCCGCGGTATTGAGTTCGACTCGCGCGACAAGTCATTCTGGATTTCAGACTTTGGCGGCAACATTTACAAAGTCGCCGGATTTGAAGTCCCCGACATCTCCGTCGGTGTGGAAGAAGGCGTCGCACGCGTTACGCCGGCTGCGCCGGCTATCTTGCTGGCGCCGGCGCGCCCGAACCCCTTCTCCGAGTTCACCTCGCTGGACTTCCAGCTGCAGCGCCGCGCCGACGTTGAAATCAATGTCTACGACGTATCCGGCAACCTCGTGACGCGCGTACACAGCGGCATTATGCCCGAAGGCAGTCATACGGTCCGACTGGACGGCAGCCACCTGCCGAGCGGCGTCTACAGCGTCACGTACCGCGTCGACGGCCACACCGTGGCGGCCCAGAACCTGGTTCTGATGAAGTAACCAAAACGTGCGCACGGCGCACTCGCAAATCCTCCAATGCAGGCGGTGGTTTCGAAATGAATCCACCGCCTGTTGTATTTTATTCCTCGACTGTCAAGATTGGCAAGTATCGTCCGATATTCTCAATTAGCGCGGAGGAAGGCTCCATGGTCATGAAAAAACGAAAAAATCGGGCGCAGAACGGTCACTCCGGGGGGACCGATCGCTATCTGATTACATATGCAGATCTGATAACGCTGCTGCTCGGTCTGTTCGTGATTCTGTATGCGACCTCGCAGGTCGATGCTTCCAAGTATCAGGAGGCGTCACAGGCTTTCAGCCAGTACTTTGCCAGCGGCGGCGAAGGCAATCTGCCGGGCGACGTCGGCGTGCTGCCCGAGAGCAATGCACCCGTCGACGGAACCGAAAAAACGATCGAGCAGATCAGCTCGGAGTTTACGGATTCGCTGAGCAGCCAGATCAACGACAGCCTGATAACCGTGGAACGCGTGGATGACGGAGTGCGCCTGACGCTGTCCGAAAAACTCCTCTTCGACTCGGGCCGCGCCGAGATTCAGGTCAATGCGCTGAAAGCGCTCGAGTCCCTGCGCAACGTCATGACAGGCGTCAACAAGCAGATTGAAATATCAGGTCATACGGACAGCGACAGCATCAATACGTTCCGCTACGCTTCCAACTGGCACCTCTCCGTGGCGCGCGCCACGAATGTGGCCTACTTCCTGAGCCAGGCTATTCCGGATGCCTATATGACCATCAGCGGACGGGCGGACAAGGAACCCAAAGTCCCGAACAACAGCGCCGCGGCCAAAAGCCGCAACCGGCGCGTCGAGATTTTGATCAAGGAATTGCCCAACGATACGCCCTCGACGCGGCTCTACGATCCTCCCTCCGCGCGGCAGGAACGCTGAGGTAAAAATTTTTTGAATTCATGGGCGATTGCCGTAGCTTTCTGCCCGGATTTCGTGGATTGACATCAGGATGAGTTTCATGCAGGAAGCAGTAGAAACCACGGCATTCAGCGTATCGGTCTCTCCGGGCCGCGCAGAATCCGGCGAAAGCCAGGATGCCCGCCGCATATCAACACGCCAGTTTGGGGAAATCGAAGTTCATCCCCGCCACATTTTTCGTTTTGCCGACGGTCTGTTCGGTTTTGAGCACCTGCAGGAGTTTGTGCTCATCGGCGAAGAATCGATGCTGCCCCTGCGCTGGCTGGTCTCGCTGGACGACAGCACGATCGGCTTTCCGCTCGTCAGCCCCTTTGTTATCGACTTCGACTACCGACTCAGCAAAGAACACACGGCCGATTCGACCATTCCCCTCGTGATTGTAACGCTGAATAACGAAGCCGGCAGAATGACGGCCAATATGCGTGCGCCTGTTCTGTTAAATGTCAACGACCAGTCCGGTCGCCAGATCATTCTCTCGTCCGAACGATTCTCCCCCGAGTTCCCGATCGGAGCGCGTTCCGCGCAAACTCAGGAGGCGCTGTAAATCATGCTTGTCCTCTCGCGAAAAATCGGTGAATCCGTCGTGATCGGTAATTCCATCCGGATTACCGTCCTTGGATTTGATCGCGGTTTCGTGAAGGTCGGCATTGAAGCGCCGCGATCCATCCCGGTTCACAGGCAGGAGATACAGGATAAAATCGTCGAAGTGAACCGGCAGTCAGCCAATGCCGAGCTCGATGAAGTCCGCGATGCATTCCGCAAAGCCGGTTTTATCGTGGAAACCTCCTCCAACGGCGCGCAGCCGGAGACAAACGGCAGGAGCAACGGCACACTTGTTCCCAGTTCCGTTGACTGATTCAAGCGCCGGCCAATTTGCCGGAACAGGCAAATTCGATTGCGGAGACGCCCCGATGCTCGGCGCCCGCGGAAGAGTTGTTGTTTAATTCACGCGCGTAGTACAATGGCGGAATACCCGATTGTCATAGTCGATGACGACGTCTGGATGCAGCGGATTCTCTCCAAGGTTCTGGAGGGGTTCGGCTTCCGCACGTATATCGCCACCAATGGCTTTGACGGCGTAGCGCTGGCACTGGAGCACCAGCCCGTTGTTGTTTTTCTGGATATCATGATGCCGGAGTTGTCGGGCCATTTGACGCTCAAAATGCTGAAGCGCCTTAAACAAACACGCAACATCCCGGTTGTGATGATTTCGGCTTTGAGCGACACCGAAAACCTGGGGCTGGCCGTTAAAACGGGCGCCGTTGGTTTCATTTCCAAGCCGTTTACACGCGCCACGATTTTCGATAAACTTAAACATATTCTCGGCAGCGAATACCTGAACGAAATCACCCAGCGTTCGCAAATGTCCGAACAGGAACTGCGCGAGGTACAGGCGCAACAGGAGAGCCAGGATAAACCTTCCGGCGACGAGACGCAGTCCGCGGCCGATGCCGCAGCAGCAATGCGTCCTCCCGACCGGGCTCCCAACGATCCTTCCACCGCCAGCGAGGCCTCCAAACGCTACAGCCGCGAAAGCAAACGCCAGCAGCAAATTGACGTGATCAAAGAACTGCTGCTCAAAAAAGACGAAGGCGAGAGCTGAGCGCACTCCTCAATTTTCAAAAGACCACTTCGCCTCCGGCTTTTCACCCGGCGGCTTGTTTTTCTTTTTGTTAACATTGCAACTTAAAACCGCTCAGAACTCAGTGCCTGGGACATTTAAACTTCCAACTGCAGGACTAACAAAGAGGATATAAAGCAAGCGCGGCCCGGCCGGGCGCAGCAGTCAGAAAATCAACTGGCGCACCGCCACATCGAGGATTTCTGCCCACGCCCGCAAAAACAAAAAGCCCGAGAGACAATGATCTCCCGGGCTTTGCTTTTGTCAAACTTCGTTGTTAAACAACGATCACTCGAGCAGAACCTTCTGAATGAATCGATCCGTCGCCGTGCTGAATTCGACGACGACCGCGCCGCGCGGCAGATCACGAACGTCCACCACGGCATTCGAAGGAACGTTAATCACTTCTTCTTTGATCACCTGACCGGCGAGGTTGTAAATCCGCAGCGTGCCGGGTTCGTTAAACGAGCCCTCTAAAGACAAGGAATTGGAGACCGGATTGGGATGCACCATCAGTACATTTTTTGTTGACGGCTCTTTAACACTTGTCGGGAAATCGGCGGAATCCACTACAACGAACTGGTGCATCATGCTGTTGTCCTCGTGCGTGAGGATATGACAGTGATACATGAATCCTTCCGAGGCCAGCAAGGGACTGGGAAAGAAGTCGAAGCGCGCTTCAAACTCCAGCGTTGCACCGGCGCGAATCAACTGAACATCCTTGTAGCCGATCAGGTCCGGCGGCAGGTCGGGGTATTCCCACTGCCCCGGATCGTCCATGGTGCCGAGCAGACCGTCGTAGCGCGTCACCTGAAATTGCACCTTGTGAATGTGGAAGGGATGCGCGACATCGGTTGTGTTGTGAATAATCCACTTTTCCTTGGTGTTAACAAGTACGATGTCGTTAATCACGTCCAGCTGCATGGGTGTACCGTCGATTGTCCAAAGATCGCCGGAACCTTTTTTGCCAAGTAATTCCTTGTCGCGTGTACGGGCAACCTCGCCCGGCGCCAGGGCGTATTCCGTGTCCAGATCTTCGGGAATAGTCGTCACCGGATTATCCGGAGTAATCGACGCATCGACGACAAATGCCATCAGGGCGGAGCCAAGTGTTTTACCGTAGTCGGCGTCGGAAGGCACAGCCAGATTGCTCATGTACAAGGTTGCACCATCTTCATAAGCCGAGAAGTCGACCAGAAACTCAATGCGATCGCCCACGGCCATGAGTGAGGAGCTGACAGGTATCGATTCAGGCAGATATCCGCCGCCTGTTGCAATCATGACCATGTCGGCAAATGTGGTTGGATTTTCGAGTTCGGTTGACAGACCGATGTGAAACATTTTACGCGGCGAGCCATTGAGGATGCGCAGGCGCACGACCTGACGCGGCACACGAGCCACCGCGTTAACAACACCATTAACCAGCGTCCACGGACCATTACCCGGCTTTTCACCAGCCTTGATTGCCGTAGCCGTCGGCGGCGTAGTCGACGAATCCAGCACAAACCCTTTTTCCTGGATGTTAAGCGGAATGTCGTTAACACCGTAGTCGTGCGGCAGCTCGGAATAGAGCGGATCGTTTTCCGGGTCCTCAACGACAATCAAGCCGGCCATGCCGCGGATAACCTGATCGGTTGTGAAGTCCATCAGGTGCGAGTGGTACCAGATCGTTTGAACAGGGTCCACAATCGGCAGATTGGGCGACCAGGTTGTATTGTGTTCAATCACCTGGTGCGGACCGCCATCCTCTTTGGCCGGGATGTTAAGTCCATGCCAGTGAACGGTTGTCCCCATATCCTCGTCGATGCTGTTGGTAATATCGAAATTCATCTCTTCGCCTTTTTCAAAGGCCAGAGTCGGGCCGTTGTAGGTCATGCCCGTATTGCCGACTTCATTGTAACAATAGGTCGACAACATGACGTTGAGATTGATATCGGTCAGAGTGCCATTTGGGTCGAAGTTGTGTTGCGCCGAAGTAATCTCAATATCGAACTCCGGCCCCGGCAAGAGATAGGGTATCGGCAGCGGATTGGCAAAATTCTGAGCCTGGAGCACGGATAAGAACCCGGCTGACAAGGCAAGACACAGGAATAAAAAAATGGTAAGACGCAGTTTCATAAACACCCCGGTTAAAAGTGGTTTGACATATTGCCGGCCAACAAACAACGAATCAGCGAGAATGTTTCCGATACTGGAAAGTTCAAAAGCGGGGATTCGTCAATTGTCGAACATTTTCATCGAATGTTTTGGTACGAAGGCGATTAACTCTGCCTTTGGAGATGGCTGTTGAACAACGCACTGATGAAACGTTTTGCGGTTATTGCCGGGGAATCTATAATATTTTGACAACATGTCCAATAAAATGCGGTATTCAGTGCGTGCGAGCAGAACGGTGAAAGTCCGGCATTTGGGAATAGTGCAATTTCAGCAATTCAACCTTCGTTGCAATCGGTAGCCCAACGAATCAGGAAGGCGCGGGCGAATGTGAACAAGCGGATCTGCAAATGAACACCCCTGAAGGCAGAAGACATAAGGCCGTCGATTCGACATCATATCACCCACACATAGACATTCAGCCGGGTAAGTTGTACCACATCGGCTTAACAGCCGATCGTCCCATTGAGGTGTCGTACGGAAACCTTTTGTCGATTGTAAGTTCAACCGGCAATCAAGCGAACAGGTTGAAATCTACAGCGCCGTTTAACATCATGGAATTCATTGAGAAAGTCAATCGACGGACGAGACTGAAACAACTATTCGAGAAATACTCGATTGCCGAATACGGCAACGTGTTGAATTTCATCAACCGCCCCGAGGATGGCCACAACATCAGATTCGACCACATTAACGGCGCTCAGCGTTTGTTCATCGCAGTTCACATTTGTTTCCATTTGCACGACTTCTGCATTTTACACGATGGCGGACTGGCCCCGTTGAGTAGCGACAGACTGTTTTCTCTTCTGTCTAAATGGTGTTTAAGGAGAAATAAAACGGCCATTTTCGCCTATGTCATGAGTGCGAATTGCGAAATTGGTTTACGCGGTGAGGAGCTGGCGCTATGGGGATACAACGACAAAAATGCACAACACACGAAGCAACAGTCCAATGTGAGGTGAATGCGAAACAACTTGAGTGGCAGAAAACGGCAGCTTAAAAGCGTTCAGCTTTTACCGTCGAACGATCGAAAACATGCGATTAAACGCGCAGCAAGATGAACATGAACAGCCGAACCGCGGCTCACACCGTATCGAAAAAATAAAAAAAGGCCGGAAGCAGAAGTGCTCCCGGCCTTTTTGTTTAATCGGATGTCCGATCGTTTAACGCGCTACGATCGCCTTGCGATAGAGCGTGAACTCACCTACATCAAGGCGCATAAAGTATGCACCCGGAGCCAGGTCATAGGCGTCAAAGTCGAAGCTGTGCGTACCGCCGGCGTACATACGACCTTCAATCGGCGTAGCAACGCGCTCGCCCAGTTCATTGAAGATTGTAAGCGTTACCTGCGTCTGCACCGGAACCGTGAACTTGATGCTCGTGCTTCCGTCGATCGGGTTCGGGTAGATATCGTTGAACAGATAACCCGCCGCAGCAGCCTGTTCCACCGAAGAAACGGGGCCCAGACCAAAGAAGGGCGAACGATCGTATTCGAGTTCCGGATCGCCGGGGAAGTAAGCGCGCAGTTGCGCGTTATCGGTCGCAACATTGGCCGGAGTCGTCCACATCGTGAAGAAGTCATTGGCCGTTACACCTTGCTCCAGCGGCGTCCAGGTCTGTCCGCCATTGACGCTCAGGTCGATGTCAAACAGTTGCACGTCTTTTTCGAAGCTCCAGCGGATGCGCTGTTCCGTGTTCATGTCGTAGCGGTCGCCTTCGCGCGGCTCGCGGAAGGTCAGATCGCCGGACATGACTTTGAACAGTCCCGAACGGGCAATTTCTTCATTCGTGTTTTTGTCGATCATGCGCACAACGGCTTCCTTCGTGTTGAAACCGCCCGGCACAACCCAGGCCGTCGGGCCATTCGAACCCTGACCGTCGACGTTGAGCGACTGCCAGTTGGCGCCGCCGTCACCGGAGAACTGGAAGGTCACCTGATCGATGCCCGTCGTGGTCCACTCGATGTTGTCGACCGAGCCGGCAACGTAAATGTCGTCGGTCGGTGCGGGGCGCGAGATGCTGCCTTTGGCCGGTGCTACTCCGAACGTGCTTTCGCTGCGATCCAGCTCTTCGCCGGATTGTTCATCAACGATGCGGACAAGCGCCACATCGGTCGTAACATCCGTCGGAATCAGCCAGTTGAGGCGCTGTTTGTTGGCTTCAACCGGGCCGTTGCCGATCGTCGTCCACGTTTTGCCGCCGTCAAAGGAGTACTGCACAAACACCAGGTCGGCGCCTTTGTTATCCCACAGGATTACATGCGTACCGCCGGCGCGCCAGCGCTCACCGCCGTTAGGCGCAAGCAGCTCGACGCTGTAAGGCAGGAGCGTGCGGATCGGCTGGAATTCACCATCGCCCGTCAGGTTCTGACCATTGATAGCGAGCACCGCCGTGGCGTTCGACCAATTGAAGTAGATCGGACGACCGTTGTCATTGCTGTTGCGCAGACGGAAGCGCAGCGTACCGATGAGCGTCTGACGCGTCGGCACCTGAGCGCCCTGAAGACGGGCGTAGGAGTCGTAGCGCACGTCGATCGAACGCACGTTCGGGTTCGGACGGTTGCTGCCTGCCTGCGGACCGCTGACGATCGAGGAGTACCCGATTCCCGGGTTTTCGGCCCAGGGGTTCGTACTCGTGTTTTGCATGCCTTCAAACTCCAGCATGGAGCTGCTGTAGTTGACGGCAAAGGTTGCATTACCGAGTCCGAAAGAAGCGCCGCGGTTGCGGATATACAGGTCTACTTCTACGATGTCGCCGCTTTTGTGCGGAATACCGGTCACGATGTAGTTCACACCGCCGGCCAGAACGCGGTCGCTGGCGCGTTTTTCAGCTTTGAAACGCTCAAAACGATCCTGATCGCCGCCGAAATTATCGAGCGCGCGATTTGCGGCCTCGAGAATCGCCGCCGACTCTTCAGGAGCCGTCGGATCCACGTAGGTGAACGGATCGCGATCGCGGCCTTTGCGGATCATCTCCGCAATGTCGCTGCTGATGCCGTTGCCATTGTTGTCGTCGTCGCCGTTGTCGATCATACCGCTCGGGAAGTCCACCGTCAAAATCGACGAGATCTTACCAAAGTTGCGGATCACGATATCGCGGTCGACAGCGTTAACCACGCCGTCACCGTTGATGTCCGAACGTTGCGCCGTGTTCAACAGATCCTGGCTGACCTGCACGCGGTCGGCAGCGTTGATCTGACCGTCGCGCTCAACATCACCACCGACCAGACCGGCCAGTGCGTTGGTCGACGGCGAGAGGCCGCTTTCACCTTCGTTAAAGATCAGACCGGTATCTGAGTAGCCGGGCAGGTTGGACGTCGTTACGTTGATCGAGTTGCCATAGGCCGTAAAACGACCCGGGATAGCGCCGGCATAGGGATCGGCGGCAGCCGTCGCAAGGACGTTGCCGTTGGTTCCGTTCCAGGACTGGAAGTCCCAACCGGATTCGATGGCGTAAGTCGCACGGTCGTCGCCGGAGAAGATGAACGGCGCCGCAAAGCGCGACATGATCGGCAAGTGGTTGATGTGCTCAACGACCACCCAGTAGTCGCCGTCTTCGAGTTCCGCAAATACGTAGGGAACGTTGGCGAAGGTGCTGGAGGTCAGGCCGCTGTTGTCGCGCGTCGCCGGATCCAGGCCGAGAGCGTCGTACTGGAATTCCGACTCACCGGTAGCGGCAAGCGCGCCGGGCGTGCCGGCATTGTCGTTGTAGAGCGAAATGCGCAGACCGCCGTTGCTGAAGGCTGTTCCGATGTTCGTCAGGGCTGCACCCGTCACCGACGTGTGATAACCCTCGAGAACCGCGCGAACTGTAAAGTTACTCTGCGGAACAATCGTGAAGAGCGGACCTTCCGAGCGAATCGTACCGACAACCGTACCACCGGTCGTAATCGTACCGGTCGTGGCCGAAAGGCGCAGGCGGGCATTCGTCAGAGCGGCGGAAAGAGCTGCGGTCGTCGAACCGTAGACTTCATCGTCATCCGGATCCGGATCGGCCGCCGAAACATTCAGCAGACCTGCGTACTGAACGCCGGTGCCCGTGCCGTTGAAAGCGTAGTTGCCGGTAGCCGGCAGGCTGAGGCTGGCCGCCTGCAGCGCACTCCAGAACGGGCTGGAAACGTGCTGGTAGGGCTGGATCACCAGACCGCCGCCGCCGCGCACCGAGTATTCGAGCGAAGGAGCAACGCTGGGTGCGTTGGTACCGACCGTAAAGCCGCTGTAGTCGAAGCCGACCCAGCGCACGCGCAGAGCGGTTTCGATGTTGCGGACCTGCTGGCGATACGAAGGCTCAACCAGTTTCAGGTAAGGAGCCTGAGCGCGGTAACAACCCGTACCGGAGTACTGGCGCGCCACGATCGAAGCCGAGTTCGAAGCAATCGATTGGTCAAATCCATTGGCGACAAATGAGCCGCCGGTCATCGCAAACGAAGCCACCAGATTGGCGCTGGATGCCGTCAACAGATCTTCGCCGCTGACCGCTTGCACACCTTGAACAAAGAGTGTGAGAGCATTCGGTTCAACAGAGCCGGTTGCCGCATTGTCGTTGGGATCGCCGTTCCAGAAGCGGATTTCGCGCATCGCGCCGAGGAAACCGCGCTGTGAAATGGTGCTGCCCGTCGAAGACACGTACGAAGGCTGGTAGCCGATGTGGAAGGGAGCCGAATTGAGCTGTTCCATCACGATGGCCGAACCGAGCTGGTTCGTGATAGTCGTATCCACCGACTGCGGTGCGCCGTCGATGTAAAAGCGAATATCGCTGCCGCTCGTGCCGTCGCCGATATTCACGTAAACGCCGACGTGCGTCCAGGCCGAATCAACCGAAACGCTGTTCGGTTTTTCGAGCGGTTCGTTTACATCGCTGACAGCTATGCGCTCGTCGCCGTTGGTGTCCGTAATCCGGAATTCCAGGCGGCCGCTCGGCAGCAGATTCAGCGAGTAATAGTGTTCCTGCGTCGTGCCGTCCACTTTCGAAAGGATCGGGAATCCGCCTTCCGCTGCCGTCGGGAAGCGATACGGACGAACCCAGGCTTCGAAGAAGGCCGACTGACCCGAGATGCTGAACGCTTCAGCGGAGCTCGGTTTGTCGACGGAGATTACCTGGCCGGTCGTACGCTCAAAAGCGAAGTTGTTGGCAATGGTAAACGCTTGCGAAATGTCGATGACATTTTGTTCCGAGCCGTTGCGGCCGCGGATGCGCAGCAAAGCGCTGACGGACGAAGCCGTGTTGGGAAGCGGGTTCAGGGACAGACCGGCCGAACCATCGGCGTATGTGCCCGTGTTGCGATACGGCATCCACTGAATCTCACCTGTTTCCAGGTCGACCGATTGCCCGTTGGGACCGCCGAGGTTGGCAGTCGTCTGAGTGCCCGTCGTGCCGCGGATGTAGGTCCAGCTTGTACCGTCGTCGAGGCTGAACTGCAGGTCGACGTCGGCCGTAGCCGAAGCGGTCGTCAGAGTACCGATGCCGTAACCGATCCAGCGCACCGAGAAGGTGGCGCCGGTCGAGTTGCTGACGCCTTCACAGCCGACCGGAGAGGTCAGGTTGATGTGCGGTTGGTCGGGGCGGAAACGCGCAACCGAGTTGTCGACCGCGCCGTTGCTCCAGAATTGAACGTCTTCCGTTCCATTCTGGAACGCTGCATCCGAAGCGGCATCCTGGCGCACGCCTTCCAGCGTCCAGTAGATTTCCAGCGCGCGGTTGATGCGCGTGGCCAGACGCGTGTCGGCAGGATTCGGAATACCGGCGACGCGCGCGCGGATTTCGTCCTGTGTCAACGCTGTACGCCAGATCTTGATACCTTTCAAACCGGCATTGAGGTAGTCGCTGGCATCAACGGAAACGTTCGGGTTGATACCCGCCCAGATCGGGTGGTTCGTCGCCGCCTGATCCACGCCCATACGGATGTCGGCCGCCTGTGCATTCGTCAGCTGGTCAACGATTTCACCGTTGACGTAGAGCGTGATTGTCCCGTTCGCCACCGTGGCGGCAAGGTGAACCCAGTTGCCGGCATGTGCGCTTCCAAGCGGTGATGAATCACTGGCCTGCGGCAGCGCTACCGTCGATTCAAGTACACCGATGTAACCGTTAGGGCCGCGGCCCTCGATTTCGCGTGCGCGGAAGGCCGGATAGCGACCGTCTTTCAGGTACAGCATCCAGGCGCCTTCTTCATCGGAGGCATTGTCCAGCGCGCCTGCGCTCGAAGCCAGAACGCCGATTTCATCGCCGGTCGAACCGTAGCTGTTCAGGTTGATCCATGTTTCCGCCGTCAACTGCGTCGCGTTGCTGTAGTTGCCCGCGCTGCGACCGTAGTTGGTCGCCCCGTCCAGTTGCAGGAAGAAAAGCCGTCCCATGACAAAGCTGTTGTCGCTGATGTCGAAGGGCGTAAGTTTTGAGCGTGAGTCGATGCTCGCCGTGGGAGTCTGTGTCAGCTGCGTGATGCGCAGACGCACGTCCTCGGAACGCGCGGAGAACAGCGCATTGCTGCTCCAGACCACGCGCAGCGGCGAATAGAAGTTGGCGGCGGTAATGTCGCGCGACGTCGTCAGGCTGGCGCCCGTCATCGTCGTGATAATACGCGAACCGGCAATCGTCGAAATTTCCCCCGACACGTGCAGGTCTACGTTGGCCAGAGTAACCGTCGGCCTCGTCGTCTCTGCCACGCGACCAAATTCCGTCCAGGCCGAGCCGCCGTTGAGCGAGTACTCGAGAACGTAGGCCGTCGCATTTGTACCGGAAGTTCCACTCAGGTCGAGCGCGCTGCGCTCGAAGTAGACCGGATAACCACCGTTGTTGGCGAAGTTGACCGAAGCGTAGACTTTGTCGCGGTCGACCACTTCGGACGGACCGTTGGGGTTCAGCAGCGTGATACCGACAACCGTAAAGGCATCGGGATCGACGAAGGTCACCTGACTCTCAACGTCGTTGCCCAGGTGGTCGAAGATCCGCAGATCGCCGACGCTTGTGTTCGTGTTCCACGTAATGTCCGCCAGACTTGCGTCCGTCGGAGAACCGATAATTTCGAACCACAGCTTGCCGATGAAGCTGCCGCGTCCTGTGCTGGACAACGCCAGTCCACCCTGGCCGAGCGTCGCCATGCGCACTTCCAGACCGTACTTGTTGTTCGGGCCCGAAGAGTAAGCTTGCGCGCCGAGGGAGTTGTAGCCGTTTGCGCTGTTGTAACTCGACACAATGTCGACGACGGGATTGGCCACATCGACGTCAAAGGCGACGGAGTCGGTGCGCTGGATGGTAATTCCCGCCGTCGTCGTCGTCGGACGCAGGTAGGTTGAGTTGTAGTCAAGTGTCAGAGACGCCTCGCCCAGGCGTGTGGCGTCGCCGGGCTGTGCTTTGCCCCAGATCTCAACGCAAATGTGGTCATTTGCCCGACGCTGTTTGAGCGTAAACGTCCAATCCTGTGCCAAGGCATCCGTTGCCGCAAAGGCGACGAGGATCAGCGCCGTCAAACAGCCGATCGCCGATCGCGATAATCCGCGTACCGAGCTCGTCATACGGTCCTCCGTGAAAAGTGATTTGTTAACCCACGTCCTGTGGATGCGTAATTGAATTCCATTTTGGTACAGTGCAGGCCAGGTTCGCCTGGAGCGACGTGCATGTTGATTTTCTCCCTCTCTGCTTCCTTTTTGCGGTTTACCGCCGTGCGCCACTCTCTTTGCGTGATTCCCGGAAGCGAATCCGGAGTGTGACGCGGACGACGATCGGCCCGCACAACATGCGTCATGCCCGTACATCACCAAGAGTCGGCAAATTGCTCCGGAAACTTTAACTGAAAATTTGACTTGACAGAGCTGTTTGTCAAAATTTTTCCCTTATTCCCCGATTTCGAAACGCTGCGACCCGGTTTTTACCGCCTGTGGTTGTGTGTGTGCCGCCAACTGCGCGACTTTTGGCTCAGCCGAGTCGCGCCGCCAGAATATCGTATACTTCGCTCAGATTGGCGGCCCGGTGATCCGGCGACACGTTCCCCGCGTCGTGCATGTGCACGCCGATGGTTTGCAGCCCGGCGGCACGCCCTGCTTCAATGTCAGTCGCACTATCCCCGATCATCCAGCTCGCAGCCGGATCGACGTTCCAGCGCCGCAGCGCCAGATGCAGCATGTGCGGGGAAGGTTTGCGTGCGTGGCCGGGAGCGGAAGCCAGCGAGGTACAGGAGTACAGTCCGTCAAATGCGGTGGGTTGCAGCGCCGGCAGCAACTGCAGGTGTGCGTGAACGCGCGTCAGGTCCGACAGGCTCATGAGTCCTTTGCCGACGCCCTGCTGGTTGGTGATCACCACGGCCAGACAGTTGCGCGAACGCACCAGCCGCAGCAGATCGCCGAAACTGGGCAGGAGTTCAAATTCATCGGGTCGACGCACGTAACCGCCGACGATGCGCCGGTTGATCACGCCGTCGCGATCAAAAAAAACTGCCGACCTGGATGACATGGTTCTCCGTGGCAAACAAGAATATTCAAGGGAAAGAAAATCAGGAAGGACTGTGCGCGCGGTTGGGAATGTCTGCGTCCGCCGCAGTCAGAATCTCGTCGAGCTGCTCGTAGACCAGGTCCCAGGAGTGAGTCCGCGCTATCATGGTGCGGGCATTGCGCGCCAGACGCTCGCGCAGCGCGGGATCTTCAAGCAGAGCCACGCAGTGCTGCGCCAGCTCCGCGTCGCTTTCGCCGATGAGCGCGTGTTCGCCGTGCACCGCCTCAATGCCCTGAACGCCGGTCGGCGTCGTGACGACGGGACAGCCCATGCTCATGGCCTGCAACACTTTGTTCTGGATGCCGGAAGCGCCGCGGTGCGGATGCAGAAATACCGCCGAGCTGTTGACGTATTCGCGAATGTCCGGCACATCGGCAAAAAAGGAGAAATCGGCGGCGGCAAAGCGCTGCTCCAGTTCGCCGGGGCGCGCACCCACGATGCGAAACTGCGTGCGCGGCACGTCCCGCTGAATCAGCGGCCGGATTTTCTCCGCAATCCGCGTCACCATCATGCTGTTGGCCCAGACGTCCAGCTTGCCGAAAAACAGCACGCCGTCGCGTTTGTCCTGCTCGGGCAGAAAGGCAAACTCGTCCAGGTCGACGCCGTTGGTCAGCAGGCGGTACTCGGCGGAGGGATTGCCCTTGCGCATCGCCTCGATGTCTGTGTTGGTCACGAAGGTCGTGGTGTCAAAGTGGCGCACGACCTCGGGTTCGTAGCGGCGCAGTTTGCGCACTTCCCACCAGCGGATCAGCTGCTGCAGCATGTTGTTGCTACTTTCGTAGGAGCGCAATTGGTAGAGTTCGCGGCAGTCTTCGGCCACGAGAATTTTGCGGAAGGACTTTTTGCGCAGGTATTCGGCCGTGCGCATAAAAAAGGCGATGCCGACGTCGAACTTCATCTGCCGCGTGAGTTCGTCCACGCGCGCCTGAAACTCGGGCTGGGTATAAAAGGCAATTTCCAGCGGCCGGTCGGTGTATAATGTCTCAATCGACTTGAGGCCGGCGCGCAGCGGATGGAAAGGCACGGGGTGAACGGTCACGCCCAGGCGCTCGATAGCCTGAACATTCTCGGGTGCGGCCTGGTCTCCCTTTGCAAAGGTCACCAGGTGCACCTCGTGATGGCGCGCCAGATGCAGCAGCATGTGATAGGATTTGATCCTGTCGCCGCCAATCAGGGGATAGGGAAACCTGGGTGTGCAAAAGAGAATTCGTGAGCCTGTCACAGAACAGTCCTTTTCACAAACGCGCCGCGCTGAGCGGCGCAGTGGAAATGCGGGTCTTCACGAGTAGATTCTGCCGGAAGTCGGGGAGCCGTCTGGAAACGCGTTTCGCGCCTTGTTCCCGTTCGCGCGCAGTTCCCGGAGTCGACACAAAATTAATCCACCGTCGTCATACCCCAAAAAAAATCGATTTCTGTTGCTCCGCACTTACCCGGGCCCAACACCCTAATGCAGCGGCCGCTACAGTGGGGACGATTTTTTGACTGCCCCAAAATTTTTTGTCCGGCAACGCCAAATCCCCCCAATAATCCCGCGAATTCATTCGTCAACGGACATCGTTAGCACTCACCCAAGGCGAGTGCTAATAGCCGGAACAGCTCAAACGCGTCACGGCATTCATTATTCAATGGAATTAGCAATCCAATTCTGTTTGGAGGACAACATGAGTCTGACGCCTTTGCACGATCGCGTCATCGTCAAAGCCTCGGAGCCCGAGGAAGTGACCAAAGGCGGGATTATCCTGCCCGACACCGCCAAAGAAAAACCGCAGCAGGGTGAAATCATTGCCGTTGGCCCCGGCAAAACCGAAGACGGCAAAACGATTACGCCGCAGGTAAAAGCCGGCGACAAAGTTCTGTACGGCAAATATTCCGGCACGGAAGTCAACATCGACGGCACCGAATACCTGATCATGCGCGAAAGCGACATTCTGGCTATCGTCAACAGTTGATCGTCGTCCGCGTTGCGGCGGCTGCGAAATCACTACCGTCGTTCACTCGCGGATTGAGCTCAGCCCGCTGCGCCGGTCTGGCTCCCTTATCCATCTTTTGTTAATCATTGTATACTCATCCATAGAATCAGAGGACTATTCACTATGGCAGGCAAACAAATCACCTTCGATTTGGAAGCCCGTACCTCGCTCAAAAAAGGCGTGGACAAGCTGGCGAATGCAGTCAAGGTTACCCTGGGCCCCAAAGGCCGCAACGTCGTAATCGACAAAAAATTCGGCTCGCCGACCGTCACGAAAGACGGCGTCACGGTAGCCAAAGAAATTGAACTGGAAGATCCGATCGAGAACCTGGGCGCGCAGATGGTCAAAGAAGTTGCGTCCAAAACCAGCGACGTCGCCGGCGACGGAACGACGACCGCTACGGTTCTGGCTCAGGCGATCGTGCGTGAAGGCCTCAAAAACGTGACGGCCGGCGCCAACCCGATGGACCTGAAACGCGGCATCGATCTGGCCGTTCAGCGCATCACCAAAGGCCTGCGGGAACTGAGCAAAGACGTCACCGGCCAGGAGCAGATCGCTCAGGTTGGTACGATCTCCGCCAACAACGACCCGGAAATCGGCACGCTCATCGCTCAGGCGATGGAAAAAGTCGGTAAAGACGGCGTCATCACGGTGGAAGAAGCCAAAGGCACCGAGACGGACATGGAAGTCGTCGAAGGTATGCAGTTTGACCGCGGTTACCTCTCCCCTTACTTCGTGACGGACTCCGACTCGATGGAAGCGGTGATGGACAACCCGTACATCCTGATCTACGATAAAAAAATCTCGGCCATGAAAGATCTTCTCCCGATCCTGGAGAACATCGCTCAGTCCGGCCGTCCGCTCGTGATCATCGCTGAAGACATCGAAGGCGAAGCTCTGGCGACGCTGGTTGTCAACAAACTGCGCGGCACGCTGAAAACCGCTGCCGTCAAAGCTCCGGGCTTTGGCGACCGCCGCAAAGCCATGCTGGAAGACATCGCCGTCCTGACGGGCGGTACGGTCATCAGCGAAGAAAAAGGCTACAAACTGGAAAATGCCACGCTGGCATACCTGGGCACGGCCAAAAAAATCACGATCGACAAAGACAACACGACGATCGTAGAAGGCGCCGGTTCGGAAGACGACATCAAACGTCGCATCCAGGAAATCAAAGGTCAGATCGACGCCACGTCGAGCGACTACGACCGCGAGAAACTGCAGGAGCGCCTGGCCAAACTGAGCGGCGGCGTTGCCGTGCTGCAGATCGGCGCTGCGACCGAAGTTGAAATGAAAGAGAAAAAAGCCCGCGTCGAAGACGCGCTGCACGCCACGCGTGCCGCCGTTGAAGAGGGCATCGTTCCGGGCGGCGGCGTTGCTTACCTGCGCGTTGTTGCTTCGCTGGACGGCCTGAAAGGCGCCAACCACGATCAGGACACCGGTATCGCCATCATCCGCCGCGCGGTTGAAGAGCCGATCCGTCAGATTTCGGCCAACGCCGGTCTGGAAGGTTCCGTGGTTGTCAATACGATCAAAGAAGGCGAAGGCAACTTCGGCTTCAACGCCGCAACGGAAACCTACGGCGACCTGATCGAAGCCGGCGTTGTGGATCCGACGAAAGTGAGCCGCGTGGCGCTGCAGAACGCCGCTTCGGCCGCGACGATGCTGATCACGACGGAAGCGACGATCGTCGAGATTCCGGAAAAAGAAGCCGCTCCTGCTGGCGGCGGCCATCCCGGCGGCATGCCGGGCATGGGCATGGACTACTAAGAACCGGCCTCCGGCCACAGGTTCTGAAAATGGCAATCCCGCGTCGAGATTCTTCGGCGCGGGATTGTTGTTTTTTGGAGGAATGTTCGCTTGAGCAACGGACTTTCAGCCTGGATGCCCGGCACTGTGGGCTTGATGATTTGAGGTTTGAAACAGAAATGTTACTCGCAACAAAAAGAGCTGTGAGCCCTTAGCCCTCACAGCTCAAAAATCCATCGAAACCGACCGTTCAGCTTGAAACGAGGAACATTTTGAATTTGATTTTGAGGATTCACCTCGAACTGTGATTCTACGTTTGCGTTTCTATGGCTGCCACCGCGCGTTGCTGCAGCGCGTCCCGGGGACGCGAAGGCAATGAGATCAAACCAAGGCGCTCGCACTCGGCTTTTTGCCACCGACTGAATAAAGCACTGACTTCGGCGCGGGCGCGTTGCTCGCCGCTCCGCGGCTCGCGGGCTTGAAAGTTTTTGACGAGTTGATCGACGTCGACTTCGTATAGAAACACTGCTTTGACCCGCTTTTTGTACTCCGCGATGAGCTCCGGCAGGATGTAGTCTCCGTCCAGCACGATGGGCATGTTGGTCTCGATGTGATTATCGATCACCGCTCTGAGCGCGGGTGTGAGAGCACGGCAGACTTTCAGATGCAATTCCAGCACTTCGGCGGCGGAGAGCCGCGCCGATTCGGGATGTGCTTGCCAGTAGTGAATCCAGGGCTGCTGCGCTGGCGTCGTCAGCGCCGCAACGGCGTGGAACAGGTCGTCGGCCTCGACCAGCGGCACGTCGAATGTGCGCGCAAGCGGGTAACTGAGGCAGGATTTGCCGACACCGGAGGGACCGGCAATTGCCAGGACATCCCAGTCGAGATTGTTCATTGCATAATGGCCAGTTTGGAGTTGGGGATCAGTTGTTCAGCCGCGATGACCTTCTGACATGAGAAACTGCTGAAAATGCGATCCGCACGCGAAAGGAAAATGCGGCGTTCGATGAGCGTGGTGCGCGGCCAATCTGCCGGAATGGACGGACAACTCCAAATCCGGAAGGCGCAGCACGACACGTTTGCAACGCCGAACGCGTGGACTCCGGCTGTTCCAGGCCGAAAACGTGACAACGGCCAACTTCCAACTCGCTGACAAACAAAAGCAAAAAGCAAGCCGCCAAGTGAAACGCCGGAGGCGAAGCACTCAAGCCCAAAACGCCGGGTGAGAAGCCAAAACAGAAAAACCCGAAGAACCAGGTCCCTCGGGTTTTTGTGCAAAGTCATCGAAAGTTCGAACTTCAACGGCCGCCGTATTTGAGCAGGAATTCCTTGATGAACTCGTCGAGCTCGCCGTCCATAACGGACTGGATATCGGGCTTTTTGAGTTCGGTGCGGTGATCGTTGACCATGGTGTAGGGCTGGAACACGTAGGAACGGATCTGGCTGCCCCACTCGATTTTCATCTTCTGGCCTTCGATTTCCGCTTTGGCGGCTTCCTCCTCCTCGCGGCGGCGCTGGTACAACTGCGCCTTGAGCATGGCCATGGCCCGCTCGCGGTTCTGCAGCTGGGAACGCTCCTGCTGGCAGGCTACGACAATCCCGGACGGAAGGTGGCGCAGGCGCACGGCCGTCTCCACCTTGTTGACGTTCTGACCGCCCTTGCCGCCCGAACGGAACGTGTCCATCTCGATGTCGGCGGGGTTGATCTCGATCTCGACGTCGTCTTCCACCTCCGGATACACAAAAACGGAGGCGAATGAGGTGTGCCGACGCGCGTTGGAGTCAAAAGGCGAAATGCGAACGAGGCGATGCACGCCGTTTTCGGCCTTGAGATATCCGTAGGCAAACGGCCCTTTGACGCTGATCGTGACGGACTTGAGTCCTGCGACCTCGCCCTCCTGCTCGTCGACGAGCGTGAGTTTGTAGTTGCGGCGTTCGGCCCATCGCGTGTACATGCGCAGCAGCATCTGGGCCCAGTCCTGGGCTTCGGTGCCGCCGGCGCCGGCGTTGATTGTCAGGATCGCATCGCGCACGTCGTCGGCGTCGGAGAGCACGTTTTTGAGCTCGAGTTCGGAGATGAGGCGCGACGCGCGTTCGATCTCGGCTTCGATTTCATCGTCCATCGAGTCGTCGCCGACTTCGGCGGCCATTTCGATGAGCGTCTCCACGTCTTCAACGGCGGTACTGGCTTTGCCGAACTCCTGGACCCACTCTTTACGCGTCGTGATTTCGCGCATGGTTTTCTGGGCGGATTCGTTGTCGTTCCAGAAATCGGGGGCCTGGGTCTGGGCTTCCAGTTCCTTTATTTCATCTTCCTTGCGATCGATGTCAAAGATACCTCCGCAGTTTACCCAGGCGCTCGGGCATTTCTTTAAATCCGGTTTTCTGGATGTCCACGGTATCCTCCATCACAAAACGTCAACAAAAGCGCAGTATCTCTGCACGGGCCTGATCGGTTTCCGGCCGCAAGCGGCCGCCGCAGGGCGAGAAGTGCGCAAAAATACACAAAAATCGCGGCGTGCGACAGCGGAGGGAGGCGGGAAACAATTGCGAGGTTGAATCGTCTACGCCCGGAGCCGAAAAGACGGGTTACGACAACCTGGCTACATCATTGAAAACAATCTGCATCGCACGCAACTTCCCGCTTTTTTCCCGGTATTTGAGGCATGATTCCGGCTGGTAAATCCGGGGCAAAACGGGTTGCCGAGCGTAACGATAAACAGGCAATTTTGTTTATATTCCCGTGGTCTGAAACACAAGAAAAGATCGGTGTGGTGCGGCGAATGAAGCATGATGCTACTGTGGACGAAGGACGTTCAATCGCTGTGAGCAGAACAATATCCTAGAGGCGATTCTTATGGAAGGCAATTTCTCAAACCGAGTGCAGGACGTCATTCGCCTGAGCCGCGAAGAGGCGTTGCGTTTGGGGCACGATTATATCGGCACCGAACACCTGCTGCTGGGAATCATCAGGGAAGGTGAAGGAATCGCGGTTAAAATACTCCGAAACCTTGGCGTAGATCTGTTTAAAATCAAGAAAGCTATCGAAGACACCGTGCGCTCCAGCGGCGGCACGCTGACCATAGGCAATATTCCCTTAACCAAGCAGGCCGAGAAGGTGCTCAAAATCACCTATCTCGAAGCCAAACTGTATAAATCCGATGTCATCGGAACCGAACACCTGCTGCTCTCGCTCCTGCGCGACGACGACAACATCGCCGCACAGATTCTGGCGCAGTTCTCCGTGACCTACGACGCCGTGCGCGCTGAGCTTGACAACATCATCAGCGGCAAACCGACGGCTGGTTCGGGCGGCGGAGGCAAACCGGAAAAACGTCAGAGCAGCAAAAAGGCCTCGCCCGAGCGCGTTAAAACGCCGGTACTGGACAACTTCGGCCGCGATCTGACGAAAATGGCGACGGAAGACCAGCTCGACCCGGTGATCGGACGCGAGAAGGAAATCGAACGCGTGGCGCAGGTTCTCTCGCGCCGCAAGAAAAACAACCCCGTACTGATCGGCGAACCCGGCGTGGGTAAAACCGCCATCGCCGAGGGCCTGGCACTGCAGATCGTCCAGAAAAAAGTGTCTCGTGTACTGCACGACAAGCGCATCGTGACGCTGGACCTGGCGGCGCTCGTGGCCGGCACAAAGTATCGCGGTCAGTTCGAAGAGCGCATGAAAGCGGTGATGAACGAACTGGAGAAAGCCAAAGACGTCATCCTGTTCATCGACGAATTGCACACAATCGTCGGCGCGGGCGGCGCTTCCGGCTCGCTGGATGCGTCGAACATCTTCAAACCGGCGCTGGCGCGCGGCGATATTCAATGTATCGGTGCAACGACGCTGGACGAGTACCGCCAGTACATCGAAAAAGACGGCGCGCTCGACAGACGTTTCCAGAAGATCATCGTCGAACCGCCTTCGACGGAAGAAGCCGAGAGCATTCTGTTTAACATCAAGGAGAAGTACGAGGAACACCACAGCGTCAAGTACACGGACGAAGCGGTGCGCGCCTGCGTACGACTCTCGGATCGCTACATCACGGAGCGTTTCCTGCCCGACAAAGCCATCGACGTGATGGACGAAGCCGGCGCGCGCGTGCACCTCTCGAACATCGTGGTGCCCAAGGAAATCCTGGACCTGGAAGAGCAAATCGAAATGGTCAAGGAGCAGAAAAACTCCGTCGTCAAGTCGCAGAACTTTGAAGAAGCCGCGCGCCTGCGCGACCTCGAAAAGAAGCTGCAAGCCGAACTGGAAGAAGCCAAACAGGAATGGGAAGAAAGCGCCAGCAAAATGGTGTTTACGGTCAGCGATGAAGACGTCTCCGACGTCGTCGCGATGGTAACCGGAATTCCGGTCAACAAAATAGCCGAGAGCGAAACCGCCAAACTTCTCAAGATGGCGGAAGAAGTCAAGGAAGAAGTCGTTGGGCAGGACGAGGCGATTACACAACTCGCCAAAGCCATCCGCCGCTCGCGCGCGGGCCTGAAAGACCCGAACCGTCCGATTGGAACTTTTATGTTCCTGGGACCGACAGGCGTCGGTAAAACAGAGCTGGCAAAGGCGATGTCGCGTTATCTCTTCTACTCCGAGGATGCACTCATCCGCGTCGACATGAGCGAATACATGGAAAAATTCGCCGTGTCGCGTCTGGTCGGAGCGCCTCCGGGGTACGTCGGTTATGAAGAGGGTGGCCAGTTAACCGAGAAAGTACGGCGCAAGCCTTACTCGATCGTTCTGCTGGACGAGATCGAAAAAGCGCACCCGGATGTGTTTAACATCCTGCTGCAGGTCTTTGACGACGGATTCATTACCGACAGCCTTGGTCGCCGCGTCGACTTCCGCAACACGATTATCATCATGACGTCCAACGTCGGTACGCGCGATGTTAAAGCGGGCGGCAAGATCGGTTTCAGCGACGACAACGTGCAGGACCGCTACGAGCACATGAAGTCGACGATTGAAGAGTCGATGAAACGTCTGTTTAACCCCGAGTTTATCAACCGGATCGACGACATCATCTTTTTCCGCAATCTGGAAAAAGAGCACATCTACAAAATCATCGACATTCAGGCCAAACGCCTGTTTGCACGCGTTAACGACCTTGGCATCAAGATCGACTTCGACAAGGACGCAAAAGACTTCCTTGTGGAGAAAGGCTACGACGAACGCTACGGCGCCCGTCCTTTGCGCCGCGCGCTGCAGAAGTACGTCGAGGATCCGCTGGCGGAAGAGCTGCTGAACGGACGCCTGGTCAATGGCGATACGATCTCAGTCTCGGTTACTGAAGACAAAAAACAGCTGTTGTTTAACAAAACATCCGCTCCGGCAAAAACCGAGGAAGATTCAACCGAAGAAACGCCGACAGAGGAAAGTCCTTCCTCGTCGGATAAATCGTCGGAAAGCTGAATCACGGTGTAAAATGTACTACAAGGCTCTGCGCCCAAACGGGCGTGGAGCCTTGTGCTATTCAGGCCCGGCAGGGCCGCGGGATTCTGCACTATGGCGTACACTCCTCCGGACAGTATCTTTGACCTTGCTCCGCGCGAGCTTAAACAAGCCGTCGCGGAGATGGGCCAGCCCGCCTACCGCGCACAGCAACTTTCCGAGTGGCTCTACGACAAGCGCAGTCGTTCATTTGAGGAGATGAGCAATCTGCCGCGCGGCATGCGCGACAAACTCGCAACGCGTTTTACGTTCGACCCGCTGCGGCTCGAAAAGAAACGCGTATCAAAAGACGGCACGGTGAAGTTTCTCTTCCGCCTGGGTGACGATCGCGACATCGAGACGGTGTTAATTCCGAGCGAGACTTTAAACGCCGAGGGCGAGAGCAAACGCCTGACGCTCTGCGTCTCGACTCAGGTGGGCTGCCCGCTCGACTGCAAGTTCTGCGCAACCGCAACACTTAAACTCAAACGCAATCTTTCGGCCGGCGAGATTGTCGGTCAGTTCATGCTGGCGCAGCGCGAAACCGGCCGCCGCATCACCAACATGGTGTTCATGGGCATGGGCGAGCCGATGTTAAACTACGACAACGTCATGCGCGCCGTCGAAACACTGATAAATCCCGACAATCAGGTCATCGGCCCCAAACGCATCACCCTCTCGACTTCCGGCATCGTTAAAAACATTGTGCGCATGGCCGACGAGCAACGACCGATCAAGCTGGCGATCTCGCTCCACGCCCTGCGCGACAAATTGCGCACGGAATTGATGCCGATTAACAAACGTTGGAACCTGCGCGACCTGGGACGCGCAATCGAGTACTATTACAACAAAACGAATATTCCCGTCACATACGAATACATTCTGTTCGACGGACTGAACGACAGCATGGACGACGTTAAACGCCTGGCAAAGCTGGCAAAACGCGTGCCGTCCAAGGTGAATGTGATTCCCTTTCATCCGATCGACTTCACCAATCCGACGGGATTTGCTGCAGAACTGAAAGCTACGACGCCGGAAAAATTCAACGCTTTTATTGCGCAACTGCGCGCACTGGACGTGACGGTCATGATCCGTTCGTCGAGCGGCAAGGACATCGAAGCGGCCTGCGGTCAGCTGGCACTGTCCAATACGCCGGAGATTGTCGTTTAGGTCGCAGAGACTTCTTTCAACTTCTTACATGGCGGAATGTTTAATATGGCTCGTCGCCTTTTAGTGCTATTAGTGTTTGTTCTCGCATCCCTCGGCCCCTGTGGCGTGGTTACAGCCTGGGCCGATGCATACATCGAACAGGCGACGGAATTAAAAGGTCGGATCGTCATCGTCCGCTTAAACAACGGCGACTTGTTGACAGGCGAGATCCTCAACACGGTCGACGATGAGGAATTCGGCCCCGGCATCGTGATGGAGACGGCGCTGGGCGAGGCGACGGTATTTACAAGTCAGATTGCGGAGATCCGGCTGCGCAGCGAAAATTACCGGCACACACACCGCATTTTCCTGATGCCGACGGCAAAACCCATCGGCGACAATCACTTTATCGGCGCGGCCGAGCTCGTGGCGCTCTACGGCGGCTTCGGCATCGCCGACATTGCTTCGATCACCTTTGCACGTTCGTTTATTCCGACGCTGGACGCGCGCGAGCAGGTCAGCCTGTTAAACGCCAAAATCACGCTCTACGAACAGGAGCTGGAGGGCAGCGTCGACAACATGTCGCTGGCGCTGGGCGTTAACTCGGCCTGGTTAAACAGCAACAATCGCTTTCTGCATGTTTACGGTGTGGCGACCTTCGAGCGCCCACGCTCGACGATTTCACTGATGGGTTTCGCCAAAATCGGCTCACGCGATCTGTACACCGTCAGTGCCGGCGACCGGCTCGATCCCTTTCGGATCAATTATCAGGACGGCGCAGTGGGCGTCGGCATCGGTCTGGACACGCGTTTCACGCAGTACGACGGCTTGCACTTTATCGGCGAGCTATGGAACAGCGACGTCGGCAGACCGACCAACACCACGCTTGTATTGGGCCTGCGTTTAAGCAACAGCTCCGTCGCCGCGGACTTCGGCATCGCGGTTTTCACACAGCCGGCGGCCGCGCCGTTTATGTCGTTTGTGTGGACGCCGTTTTAGGGTCGGGATGAGCCTGAATCTGTGAATTGTGCTTTTGGCTTGTTTAATGGATGCTGGTATACTTTGGGAATTCTGACTCTTGAGCGCTTCGCCTCCTGCGGCGGCTTGCTTGTTTCCTTTGTTTGTCAGCGAGTCAACAGTCTCACACCAACAAACCGGCCCGTCGGCATTCAACATATCTACTCAACTTCTCGGCCGCTGTGTTTAACAGCTTATTGATCCTTGGAACGACTGTTAAACAGCTGGAATTCACCCAAGGACCTGGTACATTCAGTCGGCAGCAAACTGATAGTCTCGCTTGCTTCGACAATGAAACCTGCGATGCGCCCATTTGCCGAGATAGAGGGCTGTGCAGAATTAGGAAATGTTGCTTGAATGATGCGCCAGGTGTTTACCTGCGATTCGATGGTTTTACACGACGACGCGAAGTTTACAGGGATAAGGTTTATACGTGTGCCGGTAGTTGATGGGTTTGAAGTTGTTGTTAAAAGAACGCATCTCTGCGTGATCAATGGGCCCGCCCCCGCCGCCACCTCCGACGTCTGGTTATCCTCCACCACACAGGCCTACCTCCCGGCCCGAATCAGCAGATTCCGCCCGGCTTTGCGCCTGTGTCAAGGTTCTGCGACCCGCACATCCGCGGCGTGCGAGTCAACAGCACAAGTCTACAAAGCAATCTCCACTTTTCAAGCGCTAATCGACTCATGTTCCACAGGGCGTGGTCAAGCGGGCGAAAATTCGTGTTAACCGGAAAGTTGATGGTTGTGGCGCGTGCCCAATCGGCGCTCGTTCATGCCGTTGTGGCAATACAAGACATATCAATGCACGGCGAAAAAACTGCCCGAAAGACAGACTGCGATGTTTTTCGCATCCAACCAAGGTGCCAGGTGTCAATCTGCGTATGCGCACCTGCCGCCGCAGGGTACGTCGCAATTAGTTTCTCGACCTGCAATGAAATTAACCAGCCTCCTCGCGCCATAAACACTGAACTTCTGATACTGCCAGCCTTCTTTGCTGCGTTTGATTGTATGACCTCAGTAGCCTTGCACAACATGGAACAACCAGAGTTTCACAAATAATTTCACCCTGTCCCGACCAGGCTTTTGGTTAAAAGCCAGGGTGATTTTGCCGTTAGGGAGAGTGGCGCCAGCTATTTTAGATTCCACGATTCGGTGACCGTACTGCGTTCAATGCAAGCCACAACCGCAACGGACTACAAGCTAACCGCGGTAATTCTCGTCCTTGTGATCTATATTTCCGACATAAGCTGAGAGGCGCGCGGCCATGCATTCTCCCGACCATATTGCCAGACTTCGCAAGAAGGTGCACTATACCAATGGCCTTCGAAATCTCGCAGCCAAAGCCGAATTGGTTGAAGCCCTCACCTATCAGAAATCCGTCAAAGAAGCCACCGACCTGGCAGCGGATGCGGTTGACCAGGCACGTCGCCTCCTTGCCAAAGCGCGGGAAAGAGGCTCCACTGATCGGGCGTATCGCGAAGCACTGGCTCGCTGCCTCCACGCACATGGCGCCAGCCTGAAACAGAATCATCAACTTCCCCAGGCCGAAGGTGTTCTGCTGGAAGCGCTCACCCTCTACGAAGACCTCGCCAAATGGCCGGAATTTCTGGAATGTGTCCAACTCCTTTCGGCGGCCTATAATCAGCAGAACAAACACGACCTCGCGATCGAATACCTCGACCTCGGCATTGCCTGCGGCGAAAACAGCAATCTACGCGAAGCTCTGCCCCTGCTGTACAAGTCCAAAGGCGATACTCTGCTGATAGTAAAAGACCTGAGCGGGGCAAAAACCTGCTTTGAGCGCGCCGTCGAACTCGCCCCCGAGGCGGACTCGCGTCGGGCGACCGCTCTGGCGAGCCTGGGATATTACTACTACAGCACCGGCGACACACACACGGCAGATCTAAAACTGCGCGAAGCCATTTCAATCCTTCGGCAGATAGAACATCACTCCGAACTCGTGCACACCCTAAGACTGGCAAGTTTGAACTGCAATCTGGCGGGTAACGTGTCCGAAGCATTCAGTCTGAATAACGAAGCCATCGCCGTTGTCAAACAGCTCGACAACACCTGGCAGGAAGCCGACCTTCGCTATGCTGCGGGGGAATTACACAAAAGCTACGACCGCTATGATCTGGCTCTTGAGCAGTTCAATATGTCCTTCAAACTCTTTGAGAAGGCAGGAGACAAAGAAGGCATGGCGACCTGCCTGGCCAGCCTCGGTTTTATCGCCAAGGAGAGTGGGGACCGCGATGCTCAACTGGACTACTTCCGGCGCTGCGCTCTATTGTTGCCGCAATGCGGCACAAGTGTGAAGGTGGTATTTGCAATTGCGAATCTGGTTCGCCATTGTCCGGAGTGCTGCGATCTCGACGAACTCCGTGAATATATCAACAAAATCTTGCGCGTTGGATCCTTTCAATACAGCCTGAATTCACGGATCCTGCTCTACAATGCACTTGGCGATCTTCACTTTGCCGGTGGAGATTTTGACGCCGCCAAGACCTCTGTCCGACAAGCGCTCGCTCTGGCATCCGAACATGGGAGTCGCAAAACACAAGCGGAGTGTTTCCTCAATCTGGGAACGTTCCACCATCAGAGGGGAGATTTCGCAAAGGCAATCGATCTGCTCAATGAAGGCATCAAAAAACTGCAGAACAGCCCGCAACTGAAACTGCTCCGGTCAATACACGGATTGCTTGCCGATGTCCACGAATCCGCCGGCAACCACGCCAAAGCTCTGGAACACCTGCGCACAATGCTGCAATTTGAAAGGGATGTCGAAAAAAAACGACAGAGGCTGCGACTGGAGCAGCTTTTTCCCGAACACGACGCGCACATTCTGCGACAAGACAATGCAGCAATGCAGGTTCAACTCGATCTGCTGACAAAGGAATATCAGTCTGTGAGCAGCGCTCTGCAGGTCACCGGCAGCCAACTCGAACGCGATGAACACATTTTTCGCCAGTTGCACCAACTGCTTCGTGGAAAAGAAACAGACCACGCTGCGCTTCTGGAACTACAACAGAAAGCCAGGCATCTTGTGGCCGAGCGACTGAATGAATTCGAGAGCAGCGGCCCCGAAACGGTTCTCATCCCGCTCGACCAGGGAATACTTGCCCGGCTCGCAGACGAGTACCCTCAATTAACTACCACGGAACGCAAAGTGTGCGCGCTCATTGGCTCGAATGTCGCGAACAAGGACATCGCCCGGCTTCTGAACGTCACGCCTCGTTCTGTTGAATCGTACCGATACCGCATCCGTAAGAAATTTGATCTCGAAGCAGGTACGGACCTCAACGGAGTCATCGCCAGACTCGCCCGCCGCCCGTAGCACCGGCACACCGGTCACACGTTTCCTTGTCAACTTCGTACTCGTGTCCAAACAGCAAGCAACGCCTGCTGACCCGAAGCTTCTTGCCGCCAATGCGAGCAGAGCGACAACAAACTAAGCGTTGACGACACGCATTGCGTGGTTTTGCTGTGTGAACATTGCACTTGTCGCCACTTATCTTGCCTGCAGTATACAGAGGGCAGTTGAGCTGCGGCTTCGGTACTATTCCTCGTATCGGAAGCCGAACCAACTGCTCTCGAATTAACAATCAATTGTGTGGAGTTCAACTTGTCCGGTGTGAAGTGAATCACCGGACAGGGTTGGCACCCGGATGTACTTTTATACTATGCGTCAGACTCGCGAATGAGTCCAGGTTTCCGGCAAACGTTCCGAACTCAGTGGTCTGCCGTATAGTTTAACTGTCGTTTCACACGGACTCTGTGCTGGTGTTTTTGCCCCCCCTGACTCATAGTGGGACAAGCATGTTAAACAGCAGTTTCCATCATCGAAAACTGATTGGCATGGTCTCCCGGTCCTTTGGAACAAATGTTTGCGAATGGCACTCCTTCCGGCACAAACAGGTCTTTGTGCCAGAAATCACATTTGCAAGCCAAAGGAGAATTGTCACAACGGACAATGTTTACTCATCGACAAGTCCTTAACATCCGAAACACGTGACATAGTCGAATCTCTTCGATTGTGCTGATCGATGTTTGAATCGACAGTCAAGGAACCGTTGATTTTGCACCCGATGTTAAACTGTCCGCTGTGAGATAGATGACAACCAGAAGGGGCCTTCATTTCCAGGAAAGACGTATGTATTTTCAAAGGTCGAACAATGCGACGTGCTACATTTAAACGGACAAACTCTCCACTCCAGCAACTACACAAATACCAGCGTCAACTGTTGCGCTGCGGCGCGCAGGGCAATATCCAGTCCTATTTACGCCACAAAATTGGCTGGCTACGCAAACGAATTGACAAGCTGATTGGGGTACTCAATCCCTTTAACAACCCACGACTTGGAGCATTTCTCGCCGGCGTCGCTACAATGTCAGTCGCGTCCCTTTCGAGTGTGAAGGCGCAGACGCCGACAATCACGTCCCTGGCGCCGACAACCAACGCATTTAACGTCGCAACCGAGTCGAATATCTCAATCGGATTCAGCATTCCGATGGACACATCGACGCTGACCGCGGCCAACATCTCCATCTTTGGCTCGCAAACGGGATTCCTGTCTCTGAACGGTGTGTTTAACGGGAATCCGACACGCATTTTCACGCCGAACAATGCGTTTAAAGTCGGCGAAACAATCTCGGTTTCAATATTCGAGGCCGAGTCCTCGGGCGGCACGCCGATAGCCAACCCCACCGTGTATTCCTTCGTGACGAAAGCGCTCCAGGGTGAAGCCGACTTTGACACATATTCGACGGGCGGAGCAACCAGCAATGACGTTGCAATGGGCGACCTCGACGGCGACGGCGATATTGATGCGATTGTCGCCAACACCGACAACGACAGCCACATCTGGCTGAACAACGGCGACGGCACCTTCGACGTTCAGACTTTCGGCAGCGGCGATATGCAGGGAGTCGTCCTTGGAGACCTCGACAACGACGGCGACCTCGATGCCATTTTTGCGCGCGAAAGTGAACCGCTGGCAATCTGGCTGAACAATGGTGATGGGAGTTTTGTCAGCAGCGCACACGGCACCGCGACCAATGTAAGTTCGGACATTGCACTTGGCGACCTCGACGGCGATGGCGACCTGGATGCGCTGGTGGCAAACGATGATTCAAACCCGAACGAGATCTGGTTTAACAATGGCGACGCGACTTTTGCCGGCGCGACATTTGACGCAGTCAGAAGCCTGGCTGTCGCCATCGGCGATCTGGACGGCGACGGCGATCTTGACGCCGTTTTTGCCAACCGCAGCACAGCGGATCACGTCTGGTTCAACAATGGCGACGGCACTTTCACCAGCAGTGGTTTCGGCGGCGGTACGAGCAGCGGCGCGGCACTCGGCGATCTCGACGGCAACGGCAGCCTCGACCTGCTCCTGGCACGATCCGACGGCAACATCATCGCCATCAACGACGGCAGCGGCACGTTCACGACCTCCTCAATCGGCGGCGGCGACTGCAAGGGCGTGGCAATCGGCGATCTGGACGGCGACGGCGACCTCGACGCCGTCTTCGTGAGTTTCGGGGACAACCAGGTCTGGCTTAACAACGGCGACGCAACCTTTTTTACCAGCAACAAATTAGGCGGCGGCGTCAACTATGACCTCGCACTCGGCGATCTTGACGGCAATGGCAACCTCGACGTGATCATCTCCCGCAACGGCAATGAGCGCGTCGGGCTGAACCACCCCGGCCCCCTGCCTAAGATTGTCTCCCTGTCACCGTCGACAAACGCCACTGCGGCGCCCATCACATCGACAATTGACATCGAATTTAACATATCGATGGACGTGTCGACGCTGACCGCAGCCAACATTTCGATTCATGGCGCCCAGACCGGCGACCTGTCGCAGTTTGGTGTATTCAGCGGCAATCCGACGCGCATTTTCACGCCGGGCGACGCATTCAAGTTCGGAGAAAAGGTTTCCGTATCGATCTTCGGGGCGGAGTCCCCGGTTGGCCGACCGATCGACGATCCCTTTGTTTATTCTTTCGTTGCAAAAACACTGGAAGGCAATGCCGACTTCGACACATACAGCTCCGGTGGCGCAACCAGTAACGACGTCGCAATGGGCGACCTCGACGGCGACGGCGATATTGATGCGATTGTCGCCAACACCGACAGCGACAGCCACATCTGGCTCAACAACGGCAACGGTACATTCACAATTCAGACTTTCGGCAGCGGTACCATGAACGGCGTCGTTTTGGGCGATCTGGACAAGGACGGCGACCTCGACGCCGTGTTCGCGCGCGACGGTGAACCGCCGGCAATCTGGCTCAACAATGGCGACGCCACCTTTGTCAGCAGCGTTTATGGTACAAACAGCAATGCAAGCGAAGACCTTGCTCTGGGCGACCTCGACGGCGATGGCGACCTCGATTTTCTGATAGCAAATACCGATTCAGATCCGAACGAGATCTGGCTCAACAACGGCGATATGACCTTCGCCAGCGATACCTTTGGCGCAGGCGAATGCCTGGCCGTCGCAATCGGTGATCTGGACGGCGACGGCGATCTGGACGCCGTTTTCGCCAACCGCAACGCAGCGGATTATGTCTGGTTCAACAATGGACGCGGCGGCTTCAACAGCACCAGCTTCGGCGCCGGTACGAGCAGCGGCGCAGCTCTCGGTGATCTGGACGGAGACGGCGATAACGACCTGATCCTGGCGCGATCCGCCGGAAATATCATCGGCATCAATGACGGCAGCGGAACGTTCACAACGACTTCCAGCGGTGGAGGCGACTGCAAGGGCGTGGCTCTTGGCGACATGGACGGAGACGGAGACCTCGACGCTGTCTTCGTGAGTTTCGGCGACAACCAGGTCTGGATCAACAACGGTGACGCCACCTTTCTCACCAGCAACAAACTCGGCGGCGGCGTCAACTATGACCTTGCGCTTGGCGATCTCGATGACAACGGCAACCTGGACGTTATCATCTCCCGCAATGGCAATGAGCGCGTGGGGCTGAATGAGGTAGATCCCAAGATTACAAATCTCGTTCCCGGCACAAACGCCAACACGGCGGTGCGCGACGCAGGTATCCGGATTTCATTTAACCAGATCATGGACACCGGCACACTCACCACGGCAACCGTGCCGACGCAAGCAAATCTGATTGTCCATGCCATGCAGACCGGACATGTTTCCGCGGCAGCGGCCGTCAGTTACACGTCCAACAACAAAACGGTCATCATTGACCCGGCACAGGATTTCCAGGCCGGCGAGGAAGTGAGAGTCACGATTACCGGCGCTACGACCAGGTCGGGTTTGCTTTTCAAGCCATACAAGGTTTATGGTTTCCGCGCGGCAGCTACGGGCGGAGTCGCCGAATTCAGTGTTAAAAAACTCGGCGACGGACGCGACGCCGAAGTAGCGATTGGCGACCTGAACGGCGATGGCGATCTCGACGCAATCATTGCCTCCTCAGTTAACAGCGCCCAGGAAATCTGGATTAACAATGGCGACGGAACATTTGCGACATCCACCTTTGGTGCGGGAAGTTCGCGAAACGTTAAAATGGGTGATCTCGACGGCGACGGCGATCTCGACGCGGTCATCTCCAACGGCAGCAGCCAGGCACAACATATCTGGATTAACAACGGCGACGGAACTTTCACAACGGCGACTCTTGGCGCCGGAAATGGCAATGACCTCGACATTGGCGACATTGACGGTGACGGCGACCTTGATGTCATCGTGGTAAGCAGTGGTGCGATCACGCCGGAAATCTGGTTCAACAATGGCAATGCAACATTTAGCAGCGTCGGGTTTGGCGATGATACAAACACCATTGCTCTGGGCGACCTCGACGGTGACGGCGACCTCGACGCCCTGCTTGGCGACGAGTACTATGGCCGAATCTATCTATGGCTCAACAATGGCGACGGCAGTTTTGCGAGCTCGAGCTCAAGCGGCGGAACGACCGAAGGCCTTGCTCTGGGCGACCTCGACGGCGACGGCGACCTCGACGCCATATTAGTCAAGCGAATCGGCGCGCAGGAAATCTGGCTCAATAACGGCGATGCAACATTCACTACCGCGGCATTTGGAAGTGGAACCTCCAAAGATCTGGCACTCGGCGATCTCGATGGTGACGGTGATCTGGATGCGATTATCGCCAATGACAATGACCAGGCCCAGGAAATCTGGCTTAACAATGGCGACGGCACTTTCGAGAGCAGCGAATTCGGCCACGGTGAAAGCAATGGCATTGCTTTGGGCGATCTTGACGGTGATGGAGATATCGACGCCATAATCGCCAATGACAATGGACCGCAGCATATCTGGATCAACCAATTGCAGCCGCGCATCACGGCGATCAATCCCACAACGAACGCCACTGCCGCTGCGCGCGATTCCAACATCGAGATCGCGTTTAACCAGCCGATGAGCACGGCGACGCTTGTGGCCGATGACGTTCCGACACATGCCAACCTGATTGTTTACGGACATCAGACAGGTCACATCACGACGAAGGCTGCAATCAGCTACAGCAATGGCAATGCCTCCGTGACCATCGATCCCGAAGCAAAGTTTAAACCGGGTGAGCTCATTTCGCTGAGCATAACTAACGCCGCTTCATCGCTCGGGGATGTCATCGCCAGGCCGCGCGTCCACCAATTCCGCGCAGAGGTCTATGGCGGCAGCGGCGTGTTCAATTCCAACAGTTTTGGTGCTGGATCCAGCCGCGGGCTTGCCGTCGGCGACCTCGACGGCGACGGCGATCTCGACGCCATTGTGGCCAATGCTTCCAACCAACCACAGGACATTTGGATCAACAATGGTGATGGAAGTTTTGCAACCAGCACATTCGGCGACGGCAATTCAAGGTGCGTCGTGCTCGGCGACATTGACGGCGATGGCGATCTCGATGCCATTATCGGCAACAGCAACGGCGACGCGCAGGAAATCTGGACCAACAATGGCGATGCGAGCTTTACAAGCTCCAGCTTCGGCGCGGGCAGCGGGCATGACCTCGCAGCCGGCGACCTCGACGGCGACGGCGACCTCGATGTCATCATGGCAAACAGCGGCAACGGCAACATGGAAATCTGGCTTAACAATGGCGACGGCAGCTTCAACAGCAGCAATATTGCCCATGAAGGCAGCACCGTAGCCATTGGCGATCTCGACGGCGACGGCGATCTCGACGCTCTGATTGAGGATGAATACTACTCAAGCAGATACCTCTGGCTTAACAATGGCGACGGCAGCTTCGTCACCTCCAGTTCCGGCGGTAATTCCGCCTTTGATGTAGCATTGGGCGACCTCGACGGTGACGGCGATCTTGATGCAGTATTCGCCAATTTCCGCGGCGCCCAACACATCCTGATTAACAACGGCAATGCGACCTTTTCTTCGACGACTTTTGGCAGCGGGACAAGCACCGGCATTGCCATGGGCGATCTCGACGGCGACAGCGACCTTGATGTGATCGTTGCCAATCAAAGTGACGAGGCACAGGATATTTGGCTTAACAATGGCGATGGCACCTTCACCTCGTCCACTTTTGGCGCGGGCAGCAGCCGCGCCGTGGCATTGGGCGACCTCGACGGCGACGGGGATCTTGACGCCATCATCGCCAACTTCGGCGGTGAGGCGCAGGAGATCTGGTTAAACATTCCACAGTCGCCGACCATTGCGTCCATTGTACCGTCCAGCACGACGGCAAGTCTGAGCGGAATGCAGATCACGGTGACAGGCGAACACTTTGTGAGTACAAGTGCACAGATTACAACGCTCGATGAAAACGGTACAACAAATGGCAATCGCAGTCTTTCGCTCTTTGCATCGGATTTCTTCGGATTCAGCGCCGTCCTTCCGCCCGGCGCCGTTTCAACGGCGGGCACGTTAACCCTGACCGTCACCAACCCCTCCGGGTCGAAGAGTACAAACATTACTGTGTTAAACGACACACCGCGAATTTCCACCAGCCAGACGATCATTAGTTTTAACGAAGACCAATCGACAAACCTGAATGTCGCTTTGGCGGATGTCTGGCCGGGAATCACAGGTCTCGTCATTACTCCGCCAACGGCGGATCTGATAACCATTGCGTCGATCACGCAGATTGGCGCAACAGCAGCCACAACCCAATTCCACGTAACACCCGTCAGCAATGCCAACGGCTCCATTCCGCTTGAATTCACGGTCAGCGATGGTGAGTTAAACAGCTCAACAAGCTTCACGCTTACTATCAACCCGGTCAACGATCCGCCCGTCCTCACGGGCCCCGTGGCGGCCACGACGAATGAAGACGAATCCACGTCGACATCAATCACTCTCAACGACATCGATACCGGGTTTAACAATCTGATTCTCACGGCAACTTCCAGCGATGTGTCTATCGTCAGCAATGCCGGCATCAGCTTTGGAGCCACGGGCGCAACAACAGAATTATTCATTGATCCGGTCAAAAATGCAAACGGCACCGCACTGATTACCGTCACTGTTGACGACGGCGAATTCACGCGCTCGACGTCGTTTAACCTGACCGTTAACCCGGTCAACGACCCGCCGACCATACAAGCCAATCAAAGTACGATTACAACAAATGAAGACAATGCAACTTCAACAACCGTAAGTATTGTCGACATCGACACGCCCTTCAGCAATGTAATTCTCACGGCAACTTCAAGCGACCAATCCATCGTCACCAATGGCGGTCTAAGCTTTGGCGCTACCGGTGCAACTACTACCTTGTTTGTCGATCCGGTTGCAAATACAAACGGCAATGCACAGATTACCGTCACCGTGGACGACGGTGAATTCACGCGCTCGACATCAATTAACTTAACTGTCAACCCGGTCAATGACCCGCCCACTCTGTCGGCATCCGGACCGGTCACCACAAATGAAGATGAGTCCACGACGACAAACATCAATCTCAACGACATCGATACCGGATTCAACAATCTGATTCTCACGGCAACTTCCAGCGATCTGACAATCGTCAGCAGCGCCGGCATCAGCTTTGGAGCCACGGGGGCAACAACAAGCTTGTTTGTCGATCCGGTTGCAAATGCAAACGGCAATGCACAAATCACTGTCACGGTTAACGATGGAGAATTTATACGCTCGACGTCGTTTAATCTGATCGTCAACCCGGTCAACGATCCGCCCACCCTGTCGGCATCCGGACCTGTCACCACAAATGAAGATGAGACCACGTCGACAAACATCAATCTCAACGACATCGATACCGGATTCAACAATCTGATTCTCACCGCAACTTCCAGCGATGTGTCAATCATCAGTAACGCCGGCATCAGCTTTGGCGCCACGGGGCCAACAACTGGATTATTTATCGATCCGGTCGCGAATGCCAACGGCAATGCACAAATTACCGTCACTGTGGACGATGGCGAATTCACGCGCTCGACGTCGTTTAATCTGGTCGTCAATCCGGTCAATGATCCACCCACGCTGTCGGCAGCTGGATCTGTCACTACAAATGAAGATGAGACCACCTCGACAACCATCGATCTCAACGACATCGATACCGGATTTAACAGTCTGATTCTCACCGCAACCTCCAGCGATGTGACAATCGTCAGCAACGCGGGCATCAGCCTTGGCACAACTGGTGCGACAATAAGTTTGTTTGTCGATCCGGCCGAAAATGCCAATGGCAATGCGATTATTACCGTGACGGTTGACGATGGTGAATTCACGCGCACGACATCGATTAACCTGACCGTCAACCCCGTTAACGATCCGCCCGTAATATCAACGTCAAACACGGCCATCACAACCAACGAAGACACAGCCGGGTCTACGACATTTGAATTGCTGGACTTCGACACCCCATTAAACAGAGTAATCCTGAGTGCAACGTCAAGTGTTCAGTCCGTCCTGCCGAATAATCGCATAACAATTGGCGCCACGGGAGCAACGACTCGTCTGTTTTACGAACCGGCAACCAACGCAAATGGCTTGACGGAAATCACGGTCTATGCCGATGATGGCGAGTTTGTTCACTCAACAACGTTTACCTTGAACGTCGCGGCGGTCAACGACCCGCCGGCAATCACGGCCAACAGTCTCAAAGCGTACACCCGCGAGGATGTTGCAACTACGTTAAGTATAGCGCTCTTTGACCGCGATACGCCGTTCAGCAATCTGACCCTGCACGCAACTTCGGAAAATCCGGCGCTGTTGGTTAACAACAACATTGAGTTTGGAACAACTGCCGCTACTGTCGAAGTTAACATGACGCCCGAATGTGGTGTAACCGGCACAGCTATCGTTACACTCGTCGTGTCGGACGGGGAGTTTGAACGCACAACCGAAGTCTGTTTAACAGTGCAAGCTATTGATCCGCTGTCAATTACCGGTGCTTCACGTGCCTGCCCTGGTTTCGCTACTCAATACACGGCTCTGCCCGTCGATCCGGACGCAGCCCATTTTTGGGACATCGAAGGCGGTGTGATAGCCGGCGGACAAGGTACCGGCAGCATCCAGGTTATTTGGGAAAACGACCCGGGCACTGCAACGATCGACCTGCTGCGCACGGCGCTCTCGGGCTGCACGCGTGCGACGCAATTCGTGGCTACGCCCGCCGAGGCACTGGCACTCATGGACTACATCATCGTCGAAGGCGGCAGCGGCACAAGCAACGTGATCGCCAATGACCTGGGTGACAACATGTTTATTGTTGCTGTTGAAGACCCCGCCAATGGCTCGGTCGTGACGAGCGCTTCGACAGTCACATATACGCCCGACCCAGGATTTGCAGGCGTCGAGTACTTCACATATACCGCCCGATCGCTTGAAGGCTGCACTGTGACAGGTTCAATTGTTGCCATTTCTCCCGGCACCGTCAGTGCGAACCTCAATCTAGAGTTTGTTGAAGTACAGCAAGATCGCACCAATGGCGTCCGCGGATTGCAGGCGGCGATCAGCACGGCACTCAGCCCGGATGGGAAATTCGTCTACGCGGCGGGCCGCAATGACCATTCAATTGCCATATTCGAACGCAATACAACAAATGGCACGTTAACATACCGAGGCCGCGTACGGCATGGACACAACGGCGTCACAGGGCTTAAATACGTCAGCGACGTGGCCATCAGTCCGGACGGCACGCGCCTCTATGCCGCCGGCTACGCACAGAATGCCCTGGTTGTCTTTGAAAGAAATACACACACCGGCAACTTGACCTTTGTCGAACGCAAACGCAAGGGAGATACCGACGGTACACAGACAATTAACGGCATGAAAGGACCACGCGGCTGTGCTGTCAGTCCGGATGGTCAGACGGTCGTGGCGACAGGATACGGCGACCACTCCATTGCGGTATTCCGATTTAACAAGGCAACCGGAGGGCTGACCTTTCACGAGTTTTACAAAAATGGCGTTGGCGACGTGCTTGGTATGAAACAGGCATTTGGCCTGGCTTTCAGTCTGGACGGCAAACATCTTTATGTCGCCGGCTCCGGCAATGACGCCGTCGCCATTTTTGAACATGATCTCGAAACCGGCAACATGACCTTTGTCGGGCAGGTCAAAGACAACAGCGCAGGCATCAATGGTCTGGATGGGGTGGCAGACGTCGCCGTCAGTCCGGACGGCAAACACGTGTACACCGCTGCTTATGGTGATGATGCCGTCGCCTTGTTTAACCGATCCAACACAAATGGAAGTTTAACCTTTGTGGATGTGTATCTCGACGGCGACGGCGCCGGCAGCATAGACGGACTCAATGGTGCGAATGGCGTCACTGTCAGTCCGGATGGTTCGCAGGTCTGGGCCGCCGGTCAAATTGACGACTCGATGGTTCTGTTCGAGCGCAATCAATCCACCGGCGAGTTACAATTCGTTGAACAGGTCAGGGATGGCGTCGACGGCTTTGAGGGGCTTAACGGCATCACGATGAGCGCACTCGGCCCGCACAGCGACTTTGCCTATGCCACGGGTAATAGCGATGACGCCCTCACTGTAATATTCCGCAACCGAACACCCGAAGCCAATTACGACATGCCCGGCACGGCGGTGAAGAACTCCACACTCGTGATAAAACCTCTGCTCAATGACAGCGACGCCGACGGCCATGACTTAACAATCATTAGCAAAACAAACGGCGCTCTGGGTACTGTGGCTATCACGGGTGGCGGAACTACGCTCGACTATTCCGCCGGCGCAACGACGGGCGCGGATTCTTTCACCTATTCGATCTCGGACGGCCACGGCGGCAGCTCGACGGCTACGGTTTCGTTAAACGTTGCCAACAGCAAACAAGGACTTGAGTTGGCAACTGTCGACAGCAAATCCGGTTTGGAGATTAAACCCAATCCGGCGCGCCTGGAAACCGAAGTGTCTTTTGAGATTTCGGAGTCCGGTCCTGCGACACTGCGCCTGAGCGACCTGCGCGGTGTCGAGATTCACTCATTGGACCTCGGCGAGCTGTCCGGCGGCAAACACCTGGTTAAATTGGACCTACACGACGCAAGCGGACGCAGGTTGGCGGCGGGTGTATATTTAGTGGAAATAGAAGTTGAGGACAGCGTGCATGCAGTCGGCAAACTGGTGATTGTGCGCTGATAATGTTAAGACAGGCCCATCAACCAGCCGAAGAGTAAACACGAAGATCAGATTCCAACCGGCATTCCGGGGTGAGGCGACCGGTTGGGTTCTTTTTGTTCCATTACCAAAAGTATGCGGCAGGCTTGGGCATTGTAGTTTTCACGCAGCCGACGGCAGCATTGTTCATGTCGTTCGTGTGGTCACAATTTTGAGACATGTTGTTTCTTCTCGCGGATACTTGCGCTACTCATCCCGAGTCGGCTCCCCCCGTGATTCACTCCGGCGGCAATACCACAAAGTTAACCTTGGCGGCCTGCTGACTGGAACCAAAAACGCCGACCGGAGTGCCCAGCCCCTCAATATTACTGCGCTCATGCAGCGGTTTTCTGGTCTGTTCGTCATGCCAGGCGAACCATTCATTTGTCGCAATGGACGTGCCGCCGGAATGATACATATTGGCAAAGTTGGAGTCTACCGCTTCGGCACGAACAGAAGAAGAAACTGCTTCAACATCATTCTTAAACAGATAGGACAACAACAGACCGTCGTTAACAAACGTATTGTCGATGATGGTAAAACCAAGACTGCTTTTATATATCTCATACCGGTAAAACACAGCCCCCTCACTGGCCGTGTGATCCAGCCGCCAAAACGGAGTCGGTTTCGGGCGGCCTTCAATCTGATGCAAAAAGGATCGCAACGTATCGTTTTCAAAGGTATTTGTGATTTCAAACGGACCGGGTACCGTCGTTGAACCGGTAAAGCTTTCACCATCGTACTCAACCCGCAGATGGTAGGTATTCAGTGCTTTAACATGCAGTTTGTAGTCAACGTCACGATAGAAGCCATTTCCGACATGTTCAAGTTGCACCGTATTTCCGTATTCATCACTGATGGAGACCTCCGCATCCGCCCGCGAGCGTATCTCGGCCAAATAGTGGGCACGCATAGTCAGCAGCACGCGGTTTACTAGTTCATCATCACCCAGTGGAGTCGGCGGCGCGTTGGTGTTGCTGCAATGAATGCTGCCAACGAACACCTCCTGCGCATACTCACGAAATTCGTCCGGCGTAAGTACGCCGACGACAAAACTGTGATAGTTCTGCCCCAAGAAGGACTCACTACAGTCTGAGAGGTCATCGCTGCAAGCTATTGTAGCGACGGCTACCAGGGCCACAAGTAGTATTCTAACTTTCATGTTTACTCTATGTAGAAGGCGGAACGATGCATATCGCTCCGCCTTTATTGCATTGGATTGTGCGGACAACTTACTCCTGCCAGTACTTCATTCCCAGACGAAAGTTCACATCTTCAAGGACATTGTTGGTCGCCTCCTCAGTGTCGATGTAATCGCGACCATTAAGTGCCTCCAACATCGTATCCTCATTGATTTCTTGCACGCCCGACTCCATATAGCGGTCATCATCGTCTCCCCACCATCTTCCTTCTTTTGTGTCCATATGCCACCACTGCTGGTCCGTCACGGTATTGGTCGGGATTCGATAGGCGCGATTGCGAACGGTATGGTGGTCGCCGCCGTCTCTATAGCGGTTGACAGACGGCTCAGCATCATCTTCAAAACAGAGAATGCGGCGCGTTCCGCCTTCAGCTCCACCGATGCGCGCCAGATAAACCTCTTCATCCATGTTGTAGATGTGCCTGCGATTTACATCGTTATAACGCACCGCAGGGCCGTTGGGGCGAGCGTCTTTGCGGGTTGCACCGTCCCAGATATGGATGCTTGTGCGTCGCAGCGGATCGTCCAATGATCCCATAAAGAGTTCAAATTCTTCATCGCTGTTGTCGTGTTCGTGGCTGAGCCGAATCCGGATCGCAGTTACGTAAGGCACCGGATCTCCAGACTGAATCACGCCGCCTCCCGGCAGACCATCCTTGTTGAGATCGTACTGCCCGTCGTAGGCGACGTTCCATTGCCCGGCCGTCATCTGCTCGACGCCTGTGAGAACCAGGATCGGAACTGTCTGAGCATCCCGGATCGACTCGTAGTCTATGTTGTCGCCTTCGTCCGGCACCTCAATGATGCCGACCTGGCCGTCGCTGTAATAGACTGGCACGTCATACTCCGTTTCCGCATCGTCGCTGCGCACAAAGAAAAAGTCGGGATCGATCATGATCCCGAATGTTTCCGTAGATATGTTGTCGATCAAAACCTGTGTTTTGCCATAATTATATATCTGCAGATTGACTTCAAATGTCGTGTTGTCGAACTGGATTTCGTCAATGTAGTTGGACGAAATCTGCGACATCGCAACACCTGATTCGAGCATGTCTTCGAGCAGCGACGCCGTCAACCAACTGCGATCGGCCGCCATGCTTTGAGCTGTTTGCTCAAAGGTAATTTTGAACTCGTCGAATGTCTGCACAAGCTGACCGAGTGGTGCGGAACTCTGGCCCGACGCGGGGGCGGAACTGGTAGAGTGATCACTGCAAGCTCCCAGTAAGAACATTGAAATCAGGCACACACAGCAAGTCAGGGCATTGCACCACAGCTTTTTTGATTTTACCGGCAGCATGGGGCCGCACAACAGTTTGATAATCATGATAATCACTCCAGATAGTACTGTGGTTTTTTGGTCTGGACAGGGCGTCTTAAACAGGCAGCCGTATCCGCTTCAAGAGTTGATACTCAGGGACATGCCAACAGCGATGTGGGGCGGGCGGTGGGCAGGCAGTGCGCTCTTTCCGGCCTCCCTGATTGGTTCGCTAAAAACACTGACGTGCTGGTTCAGTGCTGAAGTACAGCGTTTGTGGTACGCCGTTATGTCACTAAAGCAGTGAGTACAGATTCAATTATCGGCACAATTCCATACAGAGAATAATAACATATTTTTTTGAAAAATAACATGTGCGCTGTCTGGAGTCAAATTAATGATTTGACCCTGCTTAACTCAATGTGCGGTGTACCTGCCTGAAATACAGCCGTGGTCCGGCCACATTGGATTGCAGCGCCTCTCACTTGCGTTCGCGGCTCGCTTTATGACCTTCTTGTTTGTCCTGCGGTCGCGCGTCGGACAAGAGCATGTCTATTGCGAGTCTTGCGAACGAAGAATGAATCGACAGCGACGGCGCACGCAATCATACCCGCACACAAGTGAATTTGATACGTTCACTGACAAATTGAGCTACGTTCAGTTTTTTACGGAAGCAATGAGTGTTGCAATTGTGCATGTTGCACAGGCGAACGGGACGCACGTGCAGAAACCTGTTCGAGGTGGTGGAGGCTCAGGCCGTCTGAATCCGGGGAACCTTTGGGTTGGGAGCCGGACGGTTGGTTTATGGCTTGTGGTTTTGTGACTGGCGGCGGTGGTCGGGGGTGGGGGCCCAATTGATTTCACTCAAAGAACCACAGAGTTCTCAACAAACCTGAAACCCTTAGTCTATTAACTTCGGCGCCCCCGCATTTGCACACTGGGTTCAAAACCGCAAGGATTCCGGAACACTTTTCTCCCGCTCCCGATTGCCATCTTTTTTTGTTCAACTGCAAAACTTGATCTTCCCATCAAGCACAAATATTATCCCCCTCACCCCATCAAATCCGCACCCGTCAACTCTCTCACCCGGTAAAAGTCTCCACGGCTCACAGCCGTCCACGCTGCGGCTTTTTTGAGGAAGGCGCGCTGGCTGTCGATTATCGCCGCGCTGTCCGGTGAGGCGGCGACCACCTCGTCCAGGACCGCGTTGGTTTCGCGGTGGAGAGCGTCCAGAACTTCGCGCGGGAAGCTGCGGATCTGCACGTCCGGGTAATCGCGGTGCATCTGCGCCCAGGTCTCGGCGTTGCGGTACTCGGACTCGCACAACATGTCAAATGAACTCTCGCGCATGGCGACCTGCAGAATGCGGCGCAGGTCCTCCGGCAGAGCGTCGTACTTGTCGCGGTTGATCAGGTACTGCAGCTCCGTTCCGGGCTCGTGCCAACCGGTGTAATAGAACTTGGCAATCTGCTGGAATCCCATGCTGACGTCCATGTGCGGCCCTACCCACTCCAGCGCGTCGATGACGCCGCGCTCCAGCGAGGTGTACAGCTCGCCGGCGGGAATGACAACGGGTTCAGCGCCGATGCGCGCCAGAACTTCGCCGGCCAGCCCGGGAATGCGCATCTTCAGTCCGTGAAAGTCCGCCAGTGATTTGATCTCTTTCCTGAACCAGCCGCCCATCTGCACGCCGGTGTTGCCGGCGTTGTACGAGTACATGCCGTGGCGCGCATACGCCGCATTCATCAGCTCAATGCCGCCGTCGTACCAGAACCAGGCATTGAACTCCTGCGCATTCATCCCGAAAGGCATGGCCGCGAGCGTCGTGAGCGAAGGGTCCTTGCCCTTCCAGTAGTACGAACAGGAGTGCCCCATCTCAAACTGGCCCTCGCGCACGTAGTCAAAAACATCAAGCGCGGCTTTGTGTTTGGAAGCGGAGTCGACTTCGATCTGCATGCGGCCGCCGGACATCGCCGCGACATTCTCGGCAAATCTCAATGCGCCGTGCTCAAAAATCGGGAAGTTCGTCGGCCAGGACGTGGCCATACGCCATTTGACTTCCGGCGTGACTGTCTGCTGCGCCTTGGCACGGCGTGGAGCCAGCATGCCCGCACCCGTCAGGGCGGCGGCGGCCAGTGCGCCGCGCGTGAATTCGCGACGGCTGTTGTGAGGCTGCGCGGTGCTGGTTTCGTTCGGTGATTTCATGCGCGCACCTCCAGATAATTCTGTTCGGAAATGGCGGTCCAGGGAGCGACCGTTTTCAGGAATTGATTCTGATGTTCGAGCACTTCGGCGAATTCGGGGCTCTCCGCCGCGATCTCGGCATTGACAATGACCGACTGACGCTTCAGCTCCAACAGGACGTCGTCCGGCAGCGGGCCGACGTGCACATCCGGGCAGGTCTGCGGGAAGTCGTTCCAGGTCTCGATGTTGCGCATCATTGACTCGCAGAGCATGTCAAAACCTGACTCCTTCATCGCCACGTGCAGCATGGATTTGTAGACCTCCGGCAGCTCGTCAAATGCGGCGCGATTGACCAGGAACTGGGTCTCCGCGCCGGGCTCGTGCCAGCCGGTGTAGTAGTACTTGGCAATTTTCTGCAAACCCATCGCCAGGTCAAGGTAGGGATTGATCCACTCGACGGCATCGACCACGCCGCGCTCGAGCGCCGTGTAGAGTTCGCCCGGAGGAATGTTGGTCGGGCTGACGCCCACACGCGCCAAAATCTCGCCGGCCAGGCCTGGGATGCGCATTTTGAGACCCTGCAGATCGGCCAGACTGTTGATCGGTTTGCGGAACCAGCCGCCCATCTGCAGGCCGGTATTACCGCCGGGAAAAGAGTACATCCCGTGTTTGGCGTAGACCTTGTTCATCATGTCGACGCCGCCGCCGTACCAGAACCAGGCGCCCTGTTCCTGCGCGGTCAAACCAAAAGGCATCGTGGTGAACGGGAGCGTGGCAGGGTCCTTGCCTTTCCAGTAATAAGAAGCCGAGTGCCCCATCTGAAACTGGTTGCCGCGCACAAAGTCGAACACATCCAGCGGCGCTTTGGTCTTGGTGGCGGAATCGACTTCAATCGTGAATCGGCCGCCGCTCATAACTCGCATGTTGTCGGCAAGACGCAACGGCGCGTTCTGCAGCAGATCGATGGCTTTGGGCCAGGAAGTAGCCAGACGCCAGCTGACGCGCGGCAGTTCTTTGGAGTTGGATTCGCCGGAAGCGGCATCGGACCCGGCGTCGGAGCCGCAGGAAACCATTGCCGCGGCTGCACCCGCCAGCGCGCCGCTGCGAATAAATTCACGTCTGTTCATACTCTTCTCGCGGGGATTACTCACCGGCTCCGCGTTTGCACGTGCAAGAACGGGCGACAAAACGGTTTAAATACACTTCGTCCCCGCACTTGCGGCACGGGGACGAACAAAAAAATCAGGAAAGCCAGTGAAGCGCCCAAACAGCACGGGACAATGGCCACAAACCGAATGCAGACAGATGGCGCGAGCTGAGCGCCTCAAGCATCAACCGCAACGCTCAGCCTGAAGCGAGAAACGCGCCGCAGCACCTCAGATAGGATTGCGGTCGTCCAGCGTGTCGGCGGGAGCGGCGTTGTCCTGCTGGGAACCACCATCGGAAGCGCCGGCGGGAGCTGTCTGCTCAACGCTGTCGCCTTCGTCGCCTTCGTCGGGCGTGAGTACCTCGTCCTCGTCGTCGCGCGCCAGGTTGAACTCAAACTCTCCGAGTTCCTCAATGACCTTGCGACGGGTCGATTCATTGAGACGCGCCTGCCAGAACTGCATCGCCAGCTGATGATTGGGAGCAACGGTGCGCGCCTTGTGAATTGCCTTGCCGGCTTCGAGGCTGTCGCCGCGTTCCAGCAGAGTCTGCGATTTGAACAGGTACATCTGCGCATCCTCGGGTCGGATGTCCAGATAGCGGTCGTTCAGCTCCAGCGCTTTGTCGTACTCCTTGCGTCGGGTTGTGATGTCGGCCAGAAGCGCGACGGCATTGTGATTGTAGGGGTGCATCCAGAGCACTTCGGTTGCCAGGCGTTCCTGCACATTGTCAAAAGTCTGACGCTGCAGCGGCTGTACGTTCTGCTCGGCCAGGTTTTTGGACACTGCGCGGGAAAGGTCGGTAATCGGGCTGAAAATCAGGTATTTACCGATGCCGTAGCGATATGAGGGGTAGTGATCATCGTCAAAGATGATGTCCACCAGCTGATCGACCGGCGGGTTGCTGTCCACCAATGCGCGATAAATCTGGCGGTCGCACCAGGCCGTGACGGAATAACCGACAGCCAGGAACAGGAAAAAACAGGCCGCCAGGCGACGCGACGGTTCGAGGTTGCCCATCGGCATGAGGCAGAATGCGCCGCAGGCCAGATAGGCAATTGTCAACATGATGCCGACATTGCTGCCGAAGCCGTACATGGCGTAGACGTAGATGCCGCCCAGCACAAAGACGACCGTGCCGATACGCGTCCAATTGAGCTGCGACATCCACTGCAGCGACACTATCTTGCGCGGGTTGGCGATGCCGTCGATCATGGCCGCCATACCGCCCAGCCACAGGAGGCCGTAAATCCTGGCGGTGAGGAAGTCCGTCTGCGTTGAAAACAGCCAGGCGAACAGACCGCCGACCACGGCTATCATCAACATGTTTTTGTACCTCCGCGCGGAGTAGTACAACATGGTCACGAAGATTCCGCACCAACATATAAATCCGAATATCCCTGTTTCGACCAGGGCCTGAACCCAGTCGTTGTGCACCTCAGCCCCCAGGCTGTGAAGGATGCTCGAATAGATGGGCACGTAGACGGGCCACTGACCGATGCCGGTTCCCATCAGCCAGAAGCCGGTGCCGGCGGGATCTTCGTACTTGCCGCGGTTGGATTTGTCAATCAACATCCGACGCGAAATATTCCAGAACTGCAGACGGTCGCTGCGGCCTTCCAGCAGGAGCGTGAGAGTTTTGGACACGGTACCTTCGACCGTCTCTTTACCCGTGCCTTTCAGTTTCTGCGGGTTTTTATCGCCGGCGATCAGACCTTCCGACGGTTCAATTCTTGAGAGACCATAGATACCGCCCAGCAAGAGGATGAAGGGCAAAGCGCGCGCCAGACCAATATTAAGCCCACGGCTGGTCTCGCGATGCTGCGTGGAAATGATCACGAGCATGAGCGCCCACATGGCCATCAGACCGAGACCATAACCGATAATCGAGAACAGGGTTCCGAGGAACCAGCCGGTTTCCAGACCGGGAAACCAGATGCTTTCATTGGCAAAACCAAAGTAGCCCATGACTGCGGCGCCGAGAAGCGCGCCAATCGGCGAGTAGACAAAGAAGAATTTGCGACGCCATGTCAAATCGTCATCGGGCGAGGTGCGAACGGCGCGGTAGGCATACATCATGACCATGACAAAACCGGCGATGCCGAGGCCGATCCATGCTGAACGCGCCCGCGCGCAGAGCATGAAAAGCATGGTCAGGCTGAAACACAAAGCGGCATAGATAAAGTGGCGATTGGACCTGATGTGATTGGAGAACATAAACCACACCATAAAAGGCAGGGTCATCACCAGGTAGGTTCCGGCATAGGCGCGATACGACAGCGTCGATGAAGGCCGGCCGGCCGACATGATCCAGTCGAAGCCGAAGATGTGGCCGGAACCGAAGAAATAATACATCCCGATCCCAACGATGCCGACGAGTGCCGCCACACCGATAAAGACATTCCAGAATAAGGTCGACTCCCAGAATCGGGTTTGTTTGCCGACGACATAACCGCCGACGGCATACAAGAGGTAGACCAGCCGTTCAAATCCGAGGATGGGTTGTTCGGACCATAGCAGGGCCAAGGTACCCATGCCCACGTAGCCCATGAAAAACAACTCCATCCAGTTGAATTTCAGAGCGCCATCCGGCTTGTATTCGGCATTGCGCGTAAACAGGAATGTCAGAACCAGCACCGCGGCGATGTAGACCGCCTTGATGTAGAAATCGATCGTGTGGATCTGATTGATAATAAACAGCGGATTCAGCGCCAGGAAAATCCATGCCCAGGGGTGGTTGGCCACCGATTTTTGTACTGCGCCGGTTCTGCGAGTAACGGAGCGAGCTCGTTTGCCCATGCTTGTGCTCTCAGCCTGTTTACGATGTGAAATGCATTGTGAGCAGGACGGCGGAAGATTGTTCGCGGAGCGCGGCCGCCGGTCTATGCTGCAAAGATACGCGGGTTCATCCGGCTGAACAACGCCGTCCCCGGTGTTTACCGATCAATTACCCAATCAACCCAGACGCCGCGGCGGAAGCCGGACGCTCGATCGTGGGTACATTAATCAGGTAAACTGCAAAAATAGGTTTTTTGTCAGACTTTCCGGCAGTAAAGAAAAAAGGGCGGCGGTAAAATTACCGTCGCCCTCTCATGATTCTCTTGTTTGTCATCGGGTTGTCAGTTCAAGCCGCGAACAAATCCGTCGATGCGGTCCAGCGCTTTTTCAATGTTCGCCACGGAGTTGGCGTAGGAAAAGCGCACAAATCCCTCGCCGTTGGCGCCGAACGCCGTTCCGCTGAGGCAGGCCACGCCGGCTTCGCGCAAAATGCGGTCGGCGCATTCTGCGGAAGAAAGACCCGTGCCGGAGATGTTCGGGAAGACGTAGAACGCGCCTTTCGGCGAATGGCAACGCACGCCGGGAATGTTGTTGAGTCCGTTGACAATCACGTCGCGACGGCGTTTGAAGTCCGCCACAAATTTTTCCACGTCGGGCAGCGTGCGGTCGGACAGCGCTTCAATACCGGCCACCTGTGAAAACGCCGCAGTACAACTCGTGCTGTTCGTTTGCAGCTTGGCGATCTGCTTGGCCAGTTCGGCCGGCATCAGACCGTAACCGAGCCGCCAGCCGGTCATGGCAAAGGTCTTGGAAAAACCGTCGAGAACGATCGTGCGCTCTTTCATGCCTTCAAACTGCGTGATGCTCTCGTGTTGGAAACCGTCGTAGGTGATCTGCGAGTAGATCTCGTCGGACAGCACCATGATGTCGTGTTTGACGGCCAGTTCGGCGATGCCTTTCAGGTCCTCGCGCGTCAAAATGCCGCCGGTGGGGTTCTGCGGCGTGTTAATGATCAGCAGGCGCGTTTTGTCCGTGATGCGCGCCTCGATGTCGGCCAGGTCAAAGCGGAATTCCTTGTCCTCGCGCAGCGGCAGGGGCACGGCTTTGGCGCCCACAAAGTTGATCATCGATTCGTAGATCGGGAATCCGGGATTGGGATAGATAACTTCGTCACCCTCGTCCACACAGGCGAGCATCACAAAAAACATGATCGGCTTGGCGCCGGGCGTAAAGACGACTTCGTCGGCCGAGTAGAGCTGATTGTTGCGCGTTTTGTTGAAGTAGGCGGCAATCGCCTCGCGCGCTTCCGGCAGACCGGCGGAAGGACCGTAGTGGGTAAAACCATCGTCCAGAGCCTGCTTGGCGGCGGAGACAATATTGGCCGGCGTTTCAAAATCGGGTTCGCCGATCTCCAGGTGAATAATGTCGCGCCCCTGCGCCTCAAGCGCTTTGGCTTTAACCAACACTTCGAATGCGGTCTCCGTACCGAGCCGCTGCATGCGTTTGGCGAGATGCATAGTCAGGAATTCCTCGTCGAATCGATATTGAACTTTTTCGTGTACCTCTCCCGGCGACTACAAATATACGGCTGCGCGCAAACAAAAACGGCGACCCGTCTGGATCGCCGTGTATTTTGTGTCGTTCTAACTGTTCGTCCGTCGTCAGTCGCGGCCGCTGATAAACAGCGTCGAAGCACTGTCCTGCCGATCCGCGTCGCCGTGGCGAATCTCGATGAGCCGCAGATTTTCATCTTCGTCGGGCATCGAAAATTTCACGGAGTACGTGTCTGCGGGCAGCGCGCCGCTGGCCTTTTCCGCCCATTCGATCAACTTGATTGCGTCGTTCGAATGTGCACATTCGTCAAAACCGATTTCACTGAGATCCTCCACCGAATCGATGCGGTAGAGGTCGACGTGATAAATCTTGATTGCCGTATCGTGGATCGTCTCACCCTGATACTGATTGATGACCGTAAAGGTCGGACTCGTTACGATGTCTTCCACGTTAAAATGACGGCAAATGCCTTTGACAAATTCGGTTTTGCCGGAACCAAGGTCGCCGAGCAGGGCGACGGTGTCGCCCTTGTGCAAACGCTGGGCAAATGCTTTGCCTAACGCCGCCGTTTCATCTTCGCTTGTAGTCTCGAAAGTCTCGGCTTCCATAATTTCACAGTCCACCACTTACATCACCTATGGGGAATACAAACTGAGAGTAGTTCAGTGAGCGAAGGTTCCAGAAACCACCGCGGATCGCGCCTGAATGCGGTGAAACACATCAAAAATCGCTCACTTTGGGTCGAGGATAGCGACAGGAAGTATCATCTCCTCCAAAGAAATCCCGCCATGCTGAAAACTGTCACGATATTGGCTGAGATAATGATTGTAGTCTGTCGGGTACACGAAGTAATAGTCTTCTTTTGCGATTATATAATTCGTCGTGACATTGTGCTGCGGAAGGTTGTAGTCTTCCGGTTTGCGAATGAACATGGCATTGCGGTTATCCGCCTTGACGTTACGACCGAACTTGAACCGCAGGCACGTCGATGTGTCGCGATCTCCAAACGCCTTGGCGCCGCGCATACAACGCACCGCTCCGTGATCGGTCGTTACGATAATACGAATATTTTTCTGCGTGGAAAGGGCCGTCAACATGCCGTGCAGGCTCGAGTGTTTGAACCAGGAGTTCGTCAGCGAGCGGTAAGCCGGCTCGTCCGGCGCGATTTCACGCAAAATCGGATGATCCGACCGCGAATGGGCGATCATGTCCACCACGTTGACGACGATGGCCGACAACTGATTGCGGGTGTAGTTGAGCACTTCGTGCTCAATTTTTTTCCCGAAATCGGTATCGATGATCTTGACGTACTTGATGTCGTTCCGCAGTTTCAAACGGCGGCGCTCCATCAACTTCTGCAGCAATTCCTTTTCGTACTTATTCTGACTGTGGTCGTCGCCGTTGCCGTCTATCCAGTACTGCGGATAGTGCTTCTGGATGTCCTTCGGATACAATCCCGCAAAAATGGAATTGCGCGCGTAGGGCGTCGACGTCGGCAGAATTGAACTGTAGTAGTCCACCTTGATATTGTAGAGCGGGCGCAGGGCTTCTTCGATGATCCGCCACTGATCGAGGCGCATACAGTCGATCACAAAGAAAAATGTCGACTCAACCTCGCGCACGCTCGGAACCACGTATTTGTCAACGATATGCGGCGAGAGCAGGGGCGCATCTTCGTCGCGCTCGGGCTTCATCCAGCTTGCGTAGTTGTCCTCCACAAACTTGGAGAACTCCGCGTTGCACTCGCGCCACTGGTTGGCCAGCGTTTCCTCCAGGCCGATGCCGGGATAGCGGTCCAGCTCCATGCTCCAGCTGACCAGCTTGTCGTAGATTTCCACCCAGTCTTTCCAGGTCAGCGGCTCAAACAGACGGCGGGACACCTCGTTGAAGCCCTGCAGGTAGTCCTGCGTGAACTTCTGACCGGCAATTTTTTCCGATTCGAGGAATTTTTTGCACGCAGCCAGAATTTGCGCGGGATTGACGGGCTTGGTCAGATAATCGTCTATTTTGCGCCCGATGGCTTCTTCCATCACCGTTTCGGCTTCGTTTTTCGTCACCATCACAACCGGCACGGAATTGTCGCGATCTTTCATGCGCGAAAGCGTGTCGAGCCCGCTCAGGCCGACCATCGTTTCGTCCAAAAAGACCAGATTGTAGTTGTTATTGCCGAACATTTCAATGGCGTCTTCGCCGTTCGTGGCCGTGCTGACGTCGTAACCGCGCTGTTCGAGCAGGATGATGTGAGGGCGCAGCAGGTCGATCTCATCGTCGACCCACAGAATATGACCTTTGTTGTTGGAGCTCATGGAACCACCTGAATGGATTGTGTGCGTAGAATTTCTGGCTTCACTTAGTAATCAATCAAACGAGGTATCGATGGTTCCAGTAACCCTCCGGGCGATGCCGGTTCTAATGATGCAGATTGAAGTATGTTGACCCTGAATTTTTTAGACGACCATAAAAAACGGATTGGGCAAGTGCATATTTTGCAATCCTCCGCTATCCGCCCCGGGCCGCCCCCTGCGCAGACCCATTCAGGCGCTCCGGACCGCTCGTCGACTGCCTGCGCAGATCTGACCGCGGTGCTCCCGGCACGTCGGACTGTCAACGCATTTCGAGCTGCGATAAACACGGCATTTGCGCTTCTGACGGCCCTGAGCATCCTGTTCTGCAACGTGGCGGCCGCTCCGGCCATGGACAACGAGGACGGCGAAAACGACGAAACACTGGCTGCCACGGCCCCCAAACAACGCGATCCGGTGGCGCTGGGTCTGTATATGGGACCGCTCTTCGGTCCGACGGCAATCGAGCTGTTCAACACCTACAATTCGGTCCTCGGCGGTCCCGGAGAGGAGTTTGAGGCGTCCTCACTGATCGGCGCCACCACGCGAATTCCCGCGGGAGAATATTTTCGCATCTCACTTTCGCTCGAGAGCTACAGCCTGCGCTTTTCTGAGAGTTATTCACAGGAAATTTTTCCGGACGGACGCGGCACGCCCGACAATCCACTCAAGTCTGTGGGGACGCGCACGTTGAGCGAGGACATGCAGGTGCGCGTGATCCCCGCGTTTCTGTCGCTGGAAGTGATGCCGGTCAAATCGCAATTCCAGACCTATGCCGGCGTGGGCGTCGGCGCGGCTTTTGGCTGGGCTTTCTGGTCGGAAGCCGTCTCTACCTCCTGGAGCGACGACACACGCGCCGGCGGCCTGCATCTTGATGAGAATTACATTGCTCCGGCCGCGCGGATATACGCCGGCACCCAACTGGGTTTTGACGAACACGCCAAGGGATCCAGCCTGCACAGCATGTTTGTTGAGGCGCGCTACAGTTTCATCGGTGCATCTTTTCCCTTCTTTTCAGCAATATCCGATCAATTTGATCCGCCGATACAAGCTCTGGACGACGATTATCGTCTGAATGCAGGCGGCTTTTCCCTTGTAGTGGGCATTACCATTGAGTTCCGGCAGAAAGCCGCCGGGAGCAGCCAAAAAGGCGCGCAACCATAGTAATTGAAACCCGAAATCGCTATTTTTACAAGGAAAGACCGGCATTCGGATCGGTAAAATTGGGCAAATTTGGAAGAAGGAACCATCATGGATATCAAGCTGACAGCACGCCACTTCAAGTTGGCCGACGGGCTTCGTGAAGAAGCGACCAAAGCCGCACAGAAGTTCGAACGCTTTTACGACAACATCATCAGCACCGAAGTCATCTTTTTGGATGAAAGCACCGCGGAGAATCCCAAAACCGTCGAATACATCGTGCGCATTGACGAACACACGCTCGTCGCCAAAGAACAAGGTGAGGACTTCGTCAAACTGATCCATGAATCGTCGGATAAAATCATCCGTCAGATCCGCAAAATCAAGACCAGACAGAGCGTCTGATCCGCCAAATACAGCCGCGATGCCCGCATTCACGTGAGCATCGCGGCTCTTTTGTTTCCCAACCGCCGCCGCCAGCCCACGCATCCCGATTACGTTTGCTCCGCTATGGCCATTTTCAACAATCCTCCAATTCACATTCGCAAGGACATCGCCGTCAAGGCTTTGCTCGATGCGCACTGGGCCGAGTTACGCCTGGAACACATCAACGCACCGGCGGGCGTTGAGCGCAAAATCAGCGAAACCGGCCTCTACCGCCCCGGCCTGGCACTCGCCGGCCACACCGAATTCTTCAGCAGCCAGAAAATCCAGGTCTGCGGCAACACGGAAATCTACTACCTGCGCTCGCTCAAACCGGCCGCGCAGTTGACGGCATTTGAACGCATCACCCGCCACGAGATTCCCTGTATTATTGTCACGAACAACCTGGATCTGCCGCAGGATTTACTGCAGTCCGCCGGCGAACGCAATATTGCCGTTCTCTCCTCGCCATTGGACACGACCGATACGTCGCGCCTGCTGTCCGAATTCCTCGACGGGCAGTTTGCGCCGCGCACAACCGTACACGGGTCATTTGTGGACGTCTACGGCGCGGGCCTGCTCTTCACGGGACGCAGCGGCATCGGCAAGAGCGAGATCGTGCTCGACCTGATTGAACGCGGTCACCGGCTCGTTTCCGACGACGCCGTCATGCTGACGCGCAAACGCGAAGACATCCTGATCGGCACGGCGGGCGGACCGGCCAAACACTTCATGGAAATTCGCGGCCTGGGAATAATAGATGTGCGCCAGATGTTCGGCATGCGCGCCATCCGCTTCCAGAAACGGCTTGAAATTATCGTGGAACTGGAAGAATGGGATCCGGCGGCCGAATACACGCGCACCGGTCTCGATCTGGGTAAACACAAAGTCCTCGGCGTCGACGTCTCGGCGGTTAAACTCCCGATCTTCCCGGGTAAAAACGTGACGGTCATTGCCGAGTCGATTGCATTAAACTATTTGTTGCGCGCTTACGGCTACGACGCGGCACAGGAATTCTCGAATCGCCTTCAGGCGGAAATTGCGCGTAAATCACGCGGCGACGCCGGCGAGAGCGAACGCGCCAACCCCTATTTTGACAACGATTATGAATAAGTCAGGCAACGGCATGGAACTGCACAGTCGGATTTACGTGGCGGGACACCGCGGGCTCGTCGGTTCCGCTATCGTGCGCGCTCTGCTCGCACGCGGGTTTAACAATGTGATCACGCGCACGCGCGACGAACTGGACCTGTTAAACCGCCGCGACGTCGACGAATTTTTCGCGACGGAGCAGCCCGACTACGTTTTCCTGGCCGCAGCCAAAGTCGGCGGCATCGGCGCGAACAACACCTATCGCTACGACTTCATCTACGAAAACCTGCAGTTACAGAACAACGTCATTGACGCGGCTTTTCGCAGCAATGTTAACAAACTGCTCTTCCTGGGCTCTTCCTGCATTTACCCCAAACTTGCGCCGCAGCCGCTCAAAGAGGACTACCTGTTAACCGGACCTCTGGAGCCGACCAACGAACCCTACGCCGTCGCCAAGATAGCGGGCATTAAACTCTGCGAAGCCCTGCGCGACCAATACGGCGTTAACTTTATTTCCTGCATGCCGACAAATCTGTACGGCCCGAACGACAATTACGACCTGGAAACTTCGCATGTTTTACCGGCGCTGATCCGCCGTTTCCACGAAGCGCGCGAACGCGGCGATGCAAACATCACACTTTGGGGCAGCGGAACGCCCAAACGCGAATTCCTGCACGTGGACGACGCTGCGGCGGCCATGATCTTCCTGATGGAACACTACGAAGGCCGCGACTTTGTTAACATCGGCACGGGCGAGGATATCAGCATTCGCGAGCTGGCCGAGCTGATGAAGTCGATCACCGGCTTTGAAGGGGAAATTTCGTGGGACAGCAGCAAACCCGACGGCACGCCACGCAAGCTGATGAGTGTGGACCGCCTGCACGCCCTCGGCTGGCGCCACAAGTATTCGCTACGCGAAGGCATTGAACACGCCTACGCCGCGTATAAACGCCAGACTGAAGCGGAAGTCGGCGTTTAAACAACCGCGATTCAACGCGTAATACTCAACTTAACGACAACTACTCCGACTGGACGCCCGGCCGGAGCGATCAGTATTTCCCGATCGGATTCACACTTGAAGCTTGAGCGCTTCGCCGCTGACACATCTGCTTGCGGCTTGCTTCTTTCTTCTTGCTTGTCATTGAGCGACGGAACGGCAACACGCGGTTGCAGCGCAACCTTATTGATTGCGCCGAACTCAGAACGGGCAACTTAACATTACACTGCGAACTTAAACACGCCCTCTCCGGCTGCGCTTCCGTCGGCTTGTTGTTTGACTGTCGTTTATCTGTGTGCAACCCGGCACGGGCATTTACACTGTGGGATTGGGCGGCTGCTCGCAGACTCCGGACGCGGAGACTTGAGGCTCGGTGATGAACAAAACTGCAAGGGAGCCTGAGACCGAAGCGCAGGCGAGGGCTCAAAGCGATCATGCGGCGGAATGCAATTCTCCGGACTGCTAAAAGTGGGCGCGCCGGACAACGGGTGAGCGTTGCAGATTCAAGTACTCCAGTCCAGATTCAATTACTTGAGTTTAAAAGAAACTCTTATAAATAAAAAATGGGGCCCCAACCCCCGCCGCCGCCAGTCCAGATTTTCCCCATTTTTTCCGATATCCGGGCACAGCTCTCCCGCCCCGAATTTCGCGGTCTTTTTTTACGCGGGCTCAACTCCCTCCCAACGGGAACCCCGGCGCGGCGCGGCCAAACCTTCCGGATGGTTCGGCACAGTCAATGTCGGAACGCACAGTCTCCCCTGCAATCAGAAAACGGTCAACGGTCGCCTGAGACCACTGAACGTAGTCGAAAACGTGGGTAATCGCATTAATCAACCGATAAATACACTATCCGCGCGGCAGGTAGCCGTCGTTGCGCACAATCTCGGTGATGCGCTTCTTGTGTTCCAACTCGGGCAGGTAGGAAGAGATAAAATCGTGCAGAAATTTAAGGCGTTCGTTCTCGGAGCGCATCTCCAGCAACTCCTGTTTTTTTTCTTTGGCCAGCCCCGCCTTTTCGCCGATGTGAAACGAGACGATGGCGTCCTCCGGCGCGGCCGGGTCGATCGGCCCCACCCCGCTGGCGTAGACGATCTTGACCATGGTGTTGAACATCTCAATCGTGGCGTTGCGCAGCTCCAGATCGATGTCTTCGTCGACGTCGTCAAAAAACTCCACCTCGGCGGTCAGGTAGGATTTGCGATCCTCAAACGTGGCGCTGATCCGGTAGCGCTGCTCGCCGCGCACCACAATGTCCAGCCGCCCGTCCTCGTAACGCCGCAAAATGCGCTCTACGCGCGCCGTGCAGCCGACCGGGTTGATGTGCAGCGAGTCGATGTTGTTCATGCCGAAAACCGTGTCGTCGGTCATTACGTCGGCAATCAGGCGTTTGTAGCGAGACTCAAAAATGTGCAGCGGCAGCTGTGACCCCGGGAACAGGATGAGGTTGAGAGGAAACAGACCGATTTTCGTCACTGTGCTCACGCCGCATTATCCAAATTTTCGGGGTCCAACATTTCGGGGTAAAAACAGGAAAGGAGGAAAACACGGCGGCTTTCCTCCTTTCACATCTACGGTTGATCCGTCGGCTTATTATTTGGCGAACTGGTTGTAGCGCGCTTCGATCCGTCCCCAGTGCAGGTTGTTGAGGAAGTTATCGATGTAGGAGGCACGGCCGGGACCGTCCTTGTGATAGTAGGCGTGCTCAAACACGTCGCAGGCAATCAGGGGGATGCCGCCCCAGATTGCGCCGTAGTGGTGCTCGTCAACCAGCACGTTCAGCAGGCGACCGCTGTAGAGCTGATCCAGGCAGAGAACGCCCCAGCCCGACAGTTTTGCCGCAAAGGCGGCGGCTTTAAAGTCTTCTTTCCAGTTTTCGATGCTGCCGTACTCGGCCGTCAGCGCGGCGCTGAGCTTCGGCGCGGCGGAAATATCGCCGTGGCCGCCCATGTTGGCCCAGTATACGTCGTGCAGCAGCGCGCCGGCGTGGTTCCACGTCGTGCGACGCTTGAGCTCGCCCACGTGCGAATAATTGCCGTTGGCTTTGGAACGATCGGCTTCCTGCAGCTCGCCCTCAATCGTGTTGAGCGCGGCTACATAACCTTTGTGATGTTTGTTGTAATGCCAGTCGGCCGTTTGCGGGGAGACCACGTCTTTCAACAGGTCGGCCGCTTCGGCGTCGGAGTACGGGCGCGGGTTAAATTTCCACTCGTAAGCCATGTTAGCTCTCCGGATAGGGTTGATAGAATATTGCAGTGTAGATATTATCTGAGTCGTGCACTGTCGCGTTTGATGTTTTACTGGTCGTAGTCGACCACGAGGCGCGCCGAACGTGGGTGCGATTGGCAGGTCAGGATAAACCCTTCCTCAATCTCTTCGTCCGTCAGGGCTTCGCGTTCGTCCATTTCCACCTTGCCTTCAAGCAGTTTGGCGCGGCAGGTACAGCAAGCGCCTATCTGGCAGGCAAAGGGCGGATCGACTTCTTCGCGCACGGCTACGTCCAGAATTGTCTCTCCGGGCGCAACCTCTAATTCGTGTTCGATGCCGTACAAACGCACCTTCACAATACTTTTTTCAAATCCGCTTTTGTTTGTCGCCGGGTCGTCATCCTCTTCGTCGACGGCAGCCGACACGTCGGCGGATCCGGCGCCGCCGAGCGGCGTCGTAAAGTATTCGCGGAACACGCGGTCGTCGGGCACGCCGAGTCCGCGCAGGGCGGCCTGGGCGGCAACCATCATGCCCGAAGGACCGCAGAGGTAGTACCAGCAGTTCGCGATATCCGGCGCGGCGATGCAACTGCGGACCATGTCGCCGCAGCTGTCTTTTTCGATGCGGCCGCGCAGCCCTTGCCAGCCGTCGCCGGGGCGGCTCAGAATGGACACGAGCTTGAATCGCTGCGGCTGTCGCTGCGCCAGGTCCTGCAGCTGGTCGTTAAAAATAATGCTGTCTTTGTCGCGGTTGCCGTAAAGCAGCGTCACGCGACTATCCGGTTCGGAGTCGAGCACGCCCAGGAGGATCGACATAAGCGGCGTAATACCGCTGCCCGCGCCGATCAACACGTAGTGTTTGGCGTGGTAGGGTTTCAGATCCACCGCGAAGTTGCCCAGCGGCGGCATCACGTCGATCGTGTCGCCAACTTTCAACTTCGTGTTGATGTAGGTGGACGCCAGGCCGCCTTCGACCTGTTTAACAGCTATGGTCGGGTCGCCGTCGCGCGTGGGAGCGGAGCAGAGCGAATAGGAGCGCCGCACGTCTTTGCCGTCGATAAACAGACGCAGCGTCAGGTATTGACCTGGTTTGTATTTAAACGTTTCGCGCAGGTTGGACGGCAGATCAAATGCTACCGCAACGGCATCCGTTGTTTCGCGTGAAATAGCTGAGACGCGCAAAGCGTGAAATTCAATTGCCATGTGGACTCGATACCTCTAAATCCTCTTACACAGAACGCCGAATGTTAAACGGCTTCACAGCACCCGGGCAGTTAAACACGGGGACAAACAAAAATTGCTTTGGGGAAATTCAGAAAAAACCGAGTTCCAGGCGCGCAGCCTCAGACATGCGGTCCTTGTCCCAGGGCGGATCAAAAGTGATTTCCACCTGCGCTTTATTCACCTCCGGAATGGAAGCCACGCGCTCCTCCACCTCGACGGGCAGCGTACCGGCGGCCGGACAGTTCGGTGCGGTCAGCGTCATCAGAATCTCGACCTGGTTGTCGTCGTCGATTTTAATATCGTAGATCAAGCCGAGCTCGTAAACATCCACCGGAATTTCGGGGTCGTACACGGTTTTGATGACGGAAACGATTTTGTCGCGAAGTGTAACGTCAGTCATTGTACTCATTTTCAACCGAATCAAATGTTAATGTTGCGACCTGTCTGTTTACTCTGTCGTTACCACCGTGTCGGTATTATCTTCGAGGGCATTCTTGAGCGTGTGCCAGGCGAGGCTGGCGCATTTAACGCGCGACGGATAATCGCGCACACCGGCAAAAACGGCCATCTTGCCCAGCACAAGCGGATCGACGTCGCCATCTTCCGTGACGAGTTCGTGGAAACGCGCAAACAACTCGCGCGCTTCCAGCACCGTTTTGCCTTTAACAAGCGTCGTCATGATCGAAGCGGAAGCTTTGGAGATGGCGCAGCCCGCGCCTTTAAACTTCACGTCTTCTATTACACCGTCAACCACCTTGACAAAAACCGTCACATTGTCGCCGCAGAGCGGATTGTGCCCTTCCACGGCGGGCGCGTCCGGCAGTTCGCCGAAGTTGCGCGGACTTTTGTTGTGGTCGAGAATAACCTGCTGGTATAGTTCCTGTAGTTCCGTCATCAGGCGCCAAAGATGTCGATAACCTTGTGCAGCGCCTGCGCAAGTGCATCGACTTCCTGTTTTGTGTTGTAAAAAGCAAAGGAAGCACGCGAGGTGGCGGGCACGCCGAAACGCTGCATCACCGGCTGCGTGCAGTGGTGCCCCACGCGGATGGCCACACCTTCGTGATCGACAAAAGTGCCGATGTCGTGCGAGTGCACATCGTCCAGCACAAATGAAACGACCGAGGCTTTGTTGCGCGCAGTTCCGATAATTCGCAGACCTTTGATGGCACTCAACTGTTCCGTGGCGTAGACGAGCAGATCGTGCTCGTGCGCCTGGATGTTGTCGTGCCCGATTTTTTCCATGTAGTCCATTGCAGCCGCCAGACCGATAACGCCGGAGACATTGGGCGTGCCGGCTTCAAATTTGAAGGGCGGGTCGTTGTATTCGGTTTTGTCGAAGGACACGTATTTGATCATGTCCCCGCCGCCGTGGTAGGGCGGCAGTTCTTCCAGCCGTTGTTTTTTGCCGTAGAGAAAACCGATGCCCATGGGCCCGAATGTCTTGTGGCCGGAGCAGGTGTAGAAGTCGCAATCGAGCGCCTGAACGTCCACCTGCATGTGCGGCAGGGCCTGCGCGCCGTCAATCAGAACGGGCACGCCCTGGGCATGCGCCAGATCAATCACCTGTTTAACCGGATTGATTGTGCCGAGTGAGTTGGAAACGTGCACCAGCGAGACAAAACGCGTTTTGGGGCCGAGCAGGGCCTCAAAATCGGCTACATCCATTTCGGCGTCGTCATTGATGGGAATGACGCGCAGCACAGCGCCGGTGCGATTGCAAAGCATCTGCCAGGGCACGATGTTGGAGTGGTGCTCCATGTGCGAGATGATAATCTCATCGCCTGCTTTGATCGACTGTCCCACGGAGCTGCACACGAGGTTGACCGCTTCGGTTGTGCCGCGCAGGAACACAATTTCACAGCTGTCGGCCGCATTGATAAAGCGGGCCGCGCGTTTGCGGGCGCCTTCGTACAGGCTCGTCGCTTTTTCACTCAGGTGGTGCACACCGCGGTGAATATTGCTGTTGTACTCGCGGTAGTATTCGCTGATTGCGTCGATGACCGCCCGCGGTTTCTGGGCCGTGGCGGCGTTGTCCAGGTACACCAGCGGTTTGCCGTGGACATGACGCGAGAGAATCGGAAAATCGGCACGCACTGCGTCGATATCAAATCCACCGGAAATCTGCGTACCGCCGGGTGTGCCGTTGTCGGCCGCCGCGCTGGAAGTCATAGTTGAATCACTCATATGCACTCTGGGATCCGGAATACTTAAACTTCAAGAGACGTTGAGCTGGACAGTTGACGTTCCAGATAGAGGCGCAGGGCTTCCACCGGAACCTGGTCGAGGACTTCAACCGCAAAGGCGTGCATCAGGATTGTGCGGGCGGCTTGCGTGCTCAATCCGCGCGAGCGCAGATAAAACAGAGCGTCGGCGTCAAACTGGCCCGACGTGGCGCCGTGACTGCACTTAACATCGTCCGCAAAGATTTCAAGCTGCGGTTTTGTGTTAATCGTTGCGCCGTCCGACAGCAGGACATTGCGGTTCGACTGGAAAGCATTTGTCTTTTGTGCGTCCGGCCGCACGATAATTTTTCCGTTGAACACCCCGACAGACCGATCGTCGTAGATGCCCTTGTACAGTTCGTTGCTGGTGCAATTTGGAACGCGATGATCAACAAGCGTGTGGTTGTCGACAAACTCGCGATCATTCAGCAGGCTGAGACCGAACATGTCGGCATGCGCGCCTTCGCCGTTCAGCGCAATCGAAAGATCATTGCGCACAAAACCGCCGCCAAGAGCCGCCACCACATTGCGGTACAGACTGTCGCGCTCCTGATCCACCCGCGTGTGATTGTGCTGGTAATTCTGCGCCGCCTGATCCTGCAACATGATGTGATCCAGGCGCGCTCCCTGCGCCACGCGCATTTCGGCCACACGCGACTGCAGACTGTGTCCGTCGCCGCGCGCCACGTTAATTTCGACAAACTGCGCTTTGGCGTTGGCCTCAAGATGAACGACGCAGCGCAACGCGCTCATCGCATCGCCGGCCTGCACGTCGCTGATGTTTAAGAGCAGAATCGGCCGCGCCAGCTCAACGCCGGATTTCACGGTAATAATCGCGCCGTCGAGCGCGAGCGCCGTGTTTAATGCGACAAATCCATCCGTGTCCGCAGCGAGTTGTTGAGCCGGCTGCGCGCTTTCCTGTGCGGACGCGCCCAGGCTGTGTATCTCCAGTCCCGCCTGAGCGGAGACTGACGACAGGTCGGCCTTGTACCAGCCGTCGACAAACACCAGTAGGTCGGCGTCCAGCCCGGCCGGGACGACGGAGTTAACAAACTCGGCGTTGACGTCCGTCACCTGCGGCTGCGCTGCCAGGCGATAGTCGCGACGGGTTATCGACGCAACGTTTGTATACTTCCACTCCTCGTTGCGCGGCGTCGGAAAACCGAGCTGCACAAACTGATCCAGGGCGGAACGACGAAGAGCGTGCAGCGGGGAGTCCGCCGCGCCGTTCAGCGTCTGCTCGTATTGATTAAACGCCGCGACAACTTTGGCAGTCAGATCCGTCTGCGGTGCGCTTGCACTCATGCTGTTAATCCTTTCACTCTGCTTGTTCAGGCCTCGGCGTCGGCCGTCAATTCCGTTCTGACCCAATCGTAACCTTTTTCCTCAAGCTCAAGCGCCAGTTCCTTGCCGCCCGACTTAACAATTCTTCCGCCGGACAGCACGTGAACGTAGTCCGGCACAATGTACTCCAGCAGGCGCTGGTAGTGCGTAATAACGAGGAAGGAATTGTTCAGGCTGCGCAGTTTATTGACGCCGCCGGCAACGATGCGCAGCGCGTCGATATCCAGTCCCGAATCCGTTTCGTCCAGCACGGCGAATTTCGGTTCGAGCATCGCCATCTGGAAAATTTCATTGCGCTTTTTCTCGCCGCCGGAAAAACCTTCGTTCAGCGAGCGTTTAATCAGCTTTTCGTCTATCTCCACGAGCGACATTTTCTGGCGCATCATCTGGAGAAAGTCGATTGCGTCGATAGGATCCTGGCCGTGGTGTTTGCGGATTTCATTCAGCGCGGTTTTCAGAAAGTTAACCGTGCTGACGCCCGGAATTTCCACGGGATATTGAAACGCCAGGAAAATGCCTTCGCGTGCGCGCTCTTCGGCGGCGAGCTCCAGCAGGTCCTGTCCGTCGAAGGTAATCGAGCCTTCGGTCACGTCGTAGTCTTCGCGGCCGGCCAGCACCGAGGCCAGCGTACTTTTACCCGAGCCGTTCGGCCCCATAATGGCATGCACTTCGCCGGCTTTTATCTCGAGGTCTACGCCTTTCAGAATCTCATTGCCGTCTACGGACGCGTGCAAATTATTGATCTGCAGCATTGGTACTGCCTTTCCATCACTTGTTAACAAAAATCTTTTCCACCGCTCTGCCGGAACAAAAACCGGCATTAACCAACGCTGCCTTCAAGGCTTATGGCAAGCAACTTCTGCGCTTCAACGGCGAACTCCATCGGCAACTGATTGAGGACTTCACGCGAGAAACCGTTAACAATCAGGCTGACGGCTTCTTCCGTGTCGATGCCGCGCTGATTGCAGTAAAACAAGATGTCTTCACCGATCTTGGACGTCGTGGCTTCGTGTTCCACCACGCTGTCTTTCTGGCTGATTTCCAGATAGGGGAAGGTATGCGCACCGCATTTATCTCCGAGCAGAAGCGAGTCGCACTGCGAGAAGTTGCGCGCGTTTTTGGCCGTTTTGTTAATGCGCACCAGGCCGCGATAGGAGTTCTGGCTCTTGCCGGCGGAGATCCCTTTGGACACAATCAGGCTGCGCGTGTTTTTGCCGATGTGCATCATCTTCGTGCCCGTATCGGCCTGCTGAAAGTTGTTGGTCACGGCGACGGAATAAAACTCGCCGACTGAATCATCGCCCTTAAGCACCACGCTCGGGTACTTCCAGGTGATTGCCGAGCCGGTTTCAACCTGCGTCCAGGAGATTTTGGACTTGCGGCCGGCACAGAGACCGCGCTTCGTAACGAAGTTGTAGATGCCGCCCTTGCCGTTTTTGTCGCCCGGATACCAGTTCTGAACTGTTGAATATTTGACTTCGGCGTTGTCCAGCGCCAGGATCTCAACCACGGCGGCGTGCAACTGATTTTCGTCGCGCATCGGCGCGGTACAACCTTCCAGGTAGGAGACGTAGCTTCCCTCTTCCGCCACGATCAGCGTGCGCTCAAACTGGCCCGTATTCGCCGCATTGATGCGGAAATAGGTCGAGAGTTCCATCGGGCAGCGCACGCCCTTCGGGATATAACAGAAGGATCCGTCGCTGAACACGGCCGAGTTGAGCGCCGCGTAGAAGTTGTCGGCCGCGGGAACGACGGAGCCGAGGTACTTGCGCACGAGTTCCGGATGTTCCTGCAGGGCTTCGCTCATGGAGCAGAAGATCACGCCGAGCTCGGCGAGTTTATCGCGAAAGGTCGTGGCGACGGAGACGGAGTCAATGACCGCGTCGACGGCAACGCCCGACAGGCGCTTCTGTTCGTCCAGGGAAATTCCGAGGCGTTCAAAGGTGCGCAGCAGCTCGGGGTCGACTTCGTCGAGGCTCTGCAATTCTTTCTTTTTCTTGGGCGCGGCGTAGTAGGAAATCGCCTGGAAGTCAACGGGCGGATAGTGGACGTTGGCCCAGGTGGGCTCTTTCATTTTTTCCCACTGCCGAAATGCTTTCAGACGCCATTCGAGCATGAATTCCGGCTCGTTTTTCTTGGCCGAAATCAGGCGCACGACGTCCTCGTTCAAACCTATCGGAATGATTTCCTGCTCGATGTCCGAGACCCAACCGTACTTGTATTCACCTGAGGTGACTTCTTCGAGGATGTCTGTTTCCTGGCTCATATCCAGCCTGCCTTTCTACTCAAGATTTTCACATTGCTGACGAATTGAAGCGCAGTCGCGGGATCGCGTCAAACACCGAAGGAACTGCCGCAGCCGCAGGTGCGCGTGGCATTCGGGTTGTTGAACGTGAAGCCCCGTCCGTTGAGTCCGTCCGTAAAATCAAGCTCAACGCCCATCAGGTAAAACAGGCTTTTGGGATCGATAAAAATCCGGACTCCCTGCACTTCGACGATTCGATCGTTGTCGCGCGGTTCGGAGTCGAAGCCGAGGTTGTACATCAGGCCGGAACAGCCGCCGCCCTTGACGCCGACGCGCAGGCCGAAACCCTCGCCGACCTCGTTTTCCGACTTGATTTTCTTGACTTCATCGATTGCACGTTGGGTGATCTGAATGTTGTCGGTTGCTTCAGCGCCGACGATGCCGGTTTCAATGACTTCCATTGTTAGTACCTCGAACGCGTATGGTTGAATTGTTGTCGACTGAATCTGGTGTTTGACGGCCGTTCACTGCGCGACCGGCAAAGAAATTGTATGAACAGGAGCGACGAGATCCGCGATGCTCGTCGAAGCCAGGATGTCATCGATTTTTTGCTGAATGATGGACATTGGAGATTTGAGCGTGCATTTGTCGCTTACGCCGCATTCACATTCAGTGCCGGAATCGATGCACTCGACTATCTGCGGACGCCCTTGCAAAGCCTTGATGACGTCGCCCACGGAGAAGCTGGCCGGTCTGCGCGCCAGGACATAACCGCCGCGCACTCCCTGTATCGACCTGATGAACCCCTGACGTGCAAGCCCTTGCATTGTTTTCGCCAGAAACTCATAGGAAATGTCGAAGTGTTCAGCCACCTCCTTGGCCGACACGGTCGTTTCCGGACGCGCGGACATGTGCTGCAGGGCCAGCAAACCATACTCGACTTTTTTGGAGAGGCGTAACACGATAGATACCCGACTTTTTTAGTCGTATTTTGAACGCTTTGACAAATCCCAGCAAATGACGATGCAAATATACGACTATTTTTGTCGCATTTGAAAAGCCGGGTACATTCAGCGACGAGCCTTTCGGTTGCTCTGTCGCCGCAGCCGATTGCTCGCGCATTTCCGCCAACTCTGTGCTAATATTTTGTTTGTCGACGCGTCCAAAGTCGAATACCTGTCGGCAAGCGCCGAGGCCTAAGGTCAACAATCGGAATGATCACTATATGAATGCGTCCAGTGGAATCAGCGGGTCTGCCAGCTTTGGATCCGCGGCATATTCGGCGATAGACCAACACTTCAGTTATGCCCTGCAACACCTGGACGACACACGCGCAGATCGCGATGTTGAAGCGCTGCACCAGTTTCGCGTCGGCCTGCGAAGGCTGCGAACTGCAATTGCCGTTTTTGAGCCTGCAATCCGGATCGACAAACAGGGAGATGCAAGCAGAATTGGAAAAATCATGCGCGTCCTGGGCGACGTGCGCGACCACGACGTCATGGGCATGGAACTGCGCGAAACGATCGCGCCGATGCTCGGTTCCGACGAACGCCGCAGACTGGGGAAAATTCTGAGCCGGCTCGACAGCGGCCGCAAAGAGAACGTCGCCGCTATGCAGGCCATGTTCGACAGCGCGCTCTTCCGCAAGTTCTGCGACACCTACGAATCATGGCTGCAGGCACCGGTCTACCAGGACATGAGCCACCTTCCCGGCGAGGAAGTAGCGCCGGATATTCTCCTGCCGCTGCTCGGCGAATTTCTGCTTCATCCCGGCTGGTTCTTTGGGGCGCGCTTCGACGGCGATACCGTGGTGATTCGCTCGCAAATCGGTCATCGCTCCATCCGCCATCTGTTGGAGCACCACGCCAAGCCGATGCACGAGCTGCGGAAAGTGATCAAAAAAGTGCGCTACCAGGCTGAAATGTTCAGCTCAATGTACGGCCCGCGCTTCCGCTCGTGGATACTCGACCTCAAGCGGGCACAGGACATCCTCGGCTGGTTTCAGGACATAGATGTTCTGCGCAGCTTCCTCGGCTCCCACTACGGCGAAGAATGGGAGCGCGATCTGCCTACCCTGGAGCAATACATCAGGCAGGAGCGGCTGCGGGTCTGGGGTGAGTGGAACACTCTGCAGGCGCACTATTTTGAGCCGGAGAATCGACAGGCCTTGCGCCTGATGCTGGTCGGGCTTGATGAAGATGACACCGCCGGGCCTGAAAAGCACGAAGGCGCCGATGCCGATGCATCGGACGCCTCCAACATTTTGACTCTCGCGGGCGGCGGCCAGGCTTGAAGCCGGCGGCGGATCAACGATTCTGGTTCTGCATCTGCTCCTGCATTTGCTGCATCTGCATCATCATGTTGTCCGATCCCATGTCCAGAGTATTATAGCCGGCGGGCACTTCGAACTCGGAAGCAGCGACTTCACCTTTGTTAAGGGCCGTAACTTCCATTTTGAACGACTCACCATTGTCGCCGACAAATTCCAGCAGCATGGGGAAGAACTCATCCGTCCCCAGGTGCCGGCGAAACTTCTCGAGGTTCTGGCTCTGCTGGGCTTTCTGTCTTGGGCCGCTGCCGAATACAAAAGTTCCGAGGCCTTCGGCGTTCCAGAGGGAGCCGTGCACGCCTTTGTCATCTTTGAACTCGTACTCGTGACAGGTGTAGCCGAGGATCGTTTTGGTCCGGCCGGTTTTGCTGATGGCGGCTTCGTCGAGCGATTCGGCATATTCTGTCTCGGCGTCTTCGCCGTCTTTCATCCAGTCGTTGTAGGTGTCTTCTGACATGGGCTGAATCATCGCCATTTTCTGCTCGGCCATGATGGTCATTTGTTTGCGTGCGTCGAAATCCATGACAAATTGCACCGAGTTTTGCTCGTCATCGGCAATCACAAACTTGGTCTTGTTGCCGCTGACGTAAAAAACCATCTGGGCAACGTCATCACCTGAGCCCATGCTGTATGCCACCATGCCTTCAAAATGGTCGGCGGCGGGCATCGCCTGCACACAGAGGAACAAAGCCGCCAGAAGCTGAGGAATCAGAATTCTGAATTTCATTTTGTACGATTCTCCATTGTGTTATTCCGCAGTGGGCAGCGACTTTGCCGGCTGCCGCTCCCGTCCCCAGAACAACATGCGAAAAACTACTATTTCCGGTACCAGCAACAGTAAAAGTGACACCGTATCCGCCGTCAACCAGGAGGCAAACCCACCGTCGGGCGTGATTAGATAACTCAATGCACTTGTGAGCGACCAGCCGATGGCAAACACCAGACCAACAACGACCGGACCGAGCAACGCTTCCCGAACGGACGTCGTGCGCCATCGATATGAGAAGGCGTACAGAGCAGCCAGCAGATGCAAATGAAAAATGATCAACTCGATCATGTGTGCCGGTTTTGATGATTGGAGGCTGATGCTTCAAGAGTGCAAAAATATACAAAGAATTGCCCGTTCAGGCGGGAAAACGGACCTGTCAGTTTTGTTTGTTTCCTCGCCCGGCCGGAGAGCACCATATTAAACGGAATTTGAGAATTGAATGAGTCGGAAATTCAACAATGTGATGACGGGGACGGTAGCTGTGTGCAGGGGAATTGCAGATGATGTTGCGGTCGGAAGCCGGCGGCGGCAGGCGATTTTTGGCCGGTTACTGCAGCGTTATGTCGGGCAGCCGCGCCTTGCACGCAGAGGGCAGCGCGCCGAGCGGCGTCTGCTTGCTCCGGAGCGGCAATTGTCCCCCGCGGAACAACACGGCCTTGCCGGTCGCGGGTGGTTGGTAAGCGAGTCCGACTTTGCGCTCCCAGTGGACCGCGTTGCTGCGGAGAAACTGGAGGAGCAGCGCGGTAAATCCGCTGACCCGCGGAATACTGAGCCCTGCGGCGACGGTTCGATGCGCTTCTGGCGTGCGGCGGACCAACCGCGCGAACGCCTGCTGGAAAAAGGCACGGAAGCACTGGGCGATGCGGAGTTGCTGGCCGTCCTGCTCGGCTCCGGGGCTCGCGGGCTGACGGCCCTGGAGCTGGCGCGCTCGATCATCCGGCGCTTCGGCTCGCTGGCGCAGGTGCTGCGGCGCAGCCCGCGCGACTTGCAGAATTTTCACGGCATCGGCGCTGCCAAAGCTTCAAGGATCGCGGCGGCGTTTGAACTGACTGCACGACTGGAGCAGGACGAATTCGGTCAAGGCTTGTGCATCAGGAGCCCGGACGACATTGCGCGGCGTTTTATCCCATTGATGCGCCGGCTCAATCACGAGCGATTGTACGCCGTGCTGTTGAACTCCGCCGGGCAGTTCATACGCGAAGTTCTGGTGACGGAAGGCATTCTCAATCAGAGCCTCGTGCATCCGCGGGAGGTTTTCCGCTCCGCCATCAGCGAGTCCGCCGCGGCGGTCATAGTGGTGCACAATCATCCGTCCGGATCATGGAGGCCGTCCCGCAACGACCTGGAAGCAACGACTCAACTGGAAGACAGCGGGGCAATTTTGGGAATACCGCTGGTGGATCACATCATCATAGCCGGGAACAGGTATTTCAGTCTGGCGCAAGCCGGTTTGCTGCGATCCGTTCCCGGCGCGGAATACAAGCTGCGCACTAATACGGTGGAAAGTTCGTCGCACTGACCGGTTTTTCAATATCGGCCCAAGTCAGGGCCTATTTCCGGGACAATCGCAGAGCGTGTTATGCCTACCTACGATTACGCCTGCAAGACCTGCGGCAAACGCTTTGAGTATTTTCAGTCGATCAAGGACGATGCATTCACTGAATGCCCTGCCGACATCTGTGAACAAGCTGATCCGGCCCTGAAGGGACACGGCCAGGTGACGCGCCTGATCAGCAAAGGCGCCGGCTTCATCCTGACCGGTGAGGGTTTCTACGAAACGGATTACGTCCGTTCCCGCAAGCAGGGCGATTCCGCTTCGGCAAAAAGCGAATCAACTTCGTCCGGCGGCAACGGCGGGACATCCGACGCCGGAAGCGGCAGCGCAGCCAAATCGAGCGGCGGCGATTCGACCGCTTCGAGCGGATCAGCCAAGAGTGATTAAGTGGGTAAAACCGCTCAGCTTTAAAGCGTCAACCCCTCGGACGATACTGCTATCGAGCGAGGGGTTTTCCGTTTGGGGTTCGTACGTTGGTAGACGCCGAACCGGAAAGGTGAGTTGACGAGCCGCAACCATTCGGTCGCTATCAGTCCCGCAGAATCTCGCGGGCGATCACAATGTGCTGAATCTCCGAGGTACCCTCGTAGATTTCGGTAATCTTTGCATCGCGGAAGAAACGCTCCACGTTGTATTCGCGCACGTAACCGTACCCGCCGTGCACCTGAATCGCCTCGTTCGCAATTTCACGCGCGGCGGTTGAGGCGAACAGTTTCGCCTGCGACGCTTCGAGGACAAAACGCTCACCGCGATCTTTCAGCGCAGCGGCACGCAAAGTCAGGAGACGCGCCGCATCTACTTTGACGGACATTTCCGCCAGTTTGAACTGAATCGCCTGCAAGGCATTGATCGGCTTTTCGCGAACTTTCCGCTCTTTGGAGTATTGCACGGCGGCTTCAAATGCGCCCTGCGCAATACCCAGAGCCTGAGAGGCAATTCCGATACGACCGCCATTGAGCGTTTCCATGGCGATGTTAAAACCACGGCCCACTTCACCGAGAATGTTTTCCGGCGTCACGCGCACATTGGTAAATCCGAGGGAGCAGGTGTCGCTGGAGCGGATGCCAAGCTTGTCTTCTTTCTGACCTCGCTCAAACCCTTCGGCGTCGCCATCAACGATAAAACAGGTAATGCCTTTGTGGCCGAGGGAACGGTCAGTCTGGGCGAATACCAGGAAGATATTGGCGCTGGTGCCGTTGGTGATCCAGTTTTTGGTGCCGTTGATCAGGAAGGAACCGTCGTCCTGTTTTGTGGCGGTCGTGTGCTGGTTGCGAGCATCGGATCCTACTTCGGGCTCGCTCAGACAATATGCGCCGAGTTTTTGACCGGTAGCGAGCTGCCTGAGGATGCGATCTTTCTGATCTTCCGTCCCGAATTTTTCGATGGCCCAGCAGACAAGAGAGTTATTGACCGACATGATGACGCCGACGCTGGCGTCCACCTTGGAGATTTCCTCCATGGCGATGACATAGGATACGGCATCGAGACCGGAGCCACCCCATTCGGGATCGACCATCATGCCCATGAAACCGAGTTCGCCGAGTTGAGCGACAATTTCCGCCGGAAACACGCCGTTTTTGTCGCGTTCAGAGGCGCTGGGCGCTATCTGTTCGCGCGCAAAATCGCGCGCGGTTTGGCGAATCATTTCCTGGGTTTCGGTAAATTCAAAGGACATCATGAGTTTGCTCTCCCGCTCGTTTTCCGACCGATCATTGAGGTTTATACGCAGTCACAGCACCGGGCCACACTGCATTAAAACTGTCAATACAGACTCGCAATATGCGAAAAATCACCCAGATTTTCGAACGAAAGGCCGTATATTGGCGGGCGGAGGATCAGCAGCATTTTGAAGAGGAAGGTAGAAATGAGAGCACTCGCATTCAGTGCGGCGGTGTTTTTGTGCTGTATTGCGCAATCCGTTTTGGCGCAGGGAACCGCAGGCGAAGAAGCCACAGCCGAACCGCGTTTTGTCGTGGATATGCCGACCGCCGGAGTCCTGAGCCGTCTCCACCATTCAGTCGGCGTGTATGCTTTTCCCGACGGCGGCGTCATGATGGAATGGAGCATCGCCCCCTTTAATGAGTTTAACGTCGGAATCTCGTACGGCGGCAGCGGCGTAATCGGTGCGGGCATCCCCGATTGGCAGCCCTGGCCCGGCCTGCACGCCAAGTACCGCATACTCTCGGAGACGCTCGACTTCCCCGCAATCACGGTGGGATTCAGCTCGCAGGGACGCGGCGCGCACCTGGACGAGCTCGACAAGTTTGAGACGCAGTCACCCGGCCTCTTTGCCGTCGCCAGCAAGAGTTTTGAGTTTCTGGGCCGCCTGGATCTGCACGGCGGCGTCAACTACGCATTTGAAGGCGCATCCGGCGACCGCGCGCCCAACATCTATATCGGCCTCGAAAAGTCAGTCGGCAACATCTTTTCAGCGGCAATCGAATACAATGCCACCTTCATGGAAAACCTGGGTCAAACGATGCGCCACCGCGGTCTGCTGAACGCCTCCGTGCGCTGTTCCATCGGCAAGGGATTTACCCTGGAATTTCAGGCCCGCGATCTGCTGACGAATTTCAATAACGCGGATCACATCAGCCGCAGCCTGGCGCTGGAGTACATCGAAGCGCTGTGACTTTTCCACATCGCTCTGTGCACAAATCGTGGATAAATTGGCTGACAAAATAAAAATCGCCGATTCCAGAACGAAATCGGCGATTTTCATTAGTAGTTTTCACCAGGGACATTATCCACATTTGTGGATAAGTTCAAATCGGGGCATCAGAGCAATTTGTTGCGAACGTAGAAAAAGACCGGCAGGGCGAACAGGCCGATTATAATCCAGAACAGAATTGAGATCGTAAAGTTCAGCAGCCAGAACACCAGCTTCAGAGCTATGATCACGACTGCAACGGCTATCACCGCCGAGAGAATGGTTTTGAGGGCTTGCATGTATCGCTCCGTGGTACGCGGTTCAGTCATTCAGTTGTTCGCGGTTCGCTGAGGCCGCGAATAGTCCTCACTAACGAATGAGGGCTGCGCATGTTTCGTTTTGCCTCCGGGCGTCGGATTCGATTGGTAGTTTTGGCGATAATTGCTAGATTCCGGGCTGACAATTTTACACGCCGGCAATAATAATATTGGTCCAATACGAAGGTTAAAACGGCGTTGACAGGTTCAGATCGGTACGGCTGGAATCCCGACGTTCTGGTTTACGACTTAAAACTTTGGAGTTGACATGCAGGCAGATGTGGCTGAAGGTGCGTCCTTTAATGTGACGCTGACGGAAGATCAGGAGGCCATCCGCGATCTGGCGCGCAATTTCACACAAAACGAGATCGAGCCGGTAGCGCTCCAGTTCGACGAATCGCAGGAGTTTCCACGCGAGATTTTCCGCAAGCTCGGCGAATTGGGACTGCTGGGAATTCTGCCCGACCCCGAGTACGGCGGCGCCGGAATGGGCTACACCGAGTACGCGCTGATCATTGAAGAGATCGCCAAAGGCTGTCCGTCCATCGCTCTGAGCGTCGCGGCCCACAACGGCCTCGGGATGAACCACATTTATCGCTTCGGCTCCGAGGAACTCAAACTCAAGTATGTTCCGGCCTGCGCCTCCGGCGAGGTGCTCTCCGCCTGGGGACTGACGGAGCCGGGCTCCGGATCGGATGCCGGCGGCATGCTGACCACGGGCGTGCGCGACGGCGACGACTGGATCCTGAACGGCTCAAAAAACTTCATCACGCACGGGACCGTCGGCGATACGACAGTTATTATGGCCGTCACGAATGCGGAAGCAGGTAAACGCGGCATTTCCGCCTTTGCCGTCGACAAGTCGATGGAAGGCTTCAGCGCTTCCAAGAAAGAGAACAAACTTGGCATGCGCTCCAGCGACACTTCAAGCCTGATGCTGGACAACGTGCGCGTGCCGGGCTCGAATCTGATCGGCAATGAAGGCGAAGGTTTTATCCAGGCGCTGCAGATCCTCGACGGCGGCCGAATTTCGATTGCCGCTTTGAGCCTGGGCCTGGCGGAAGCCGCACTGGCGCACAGTATCAAGTACGCCAAAGAACGCCATCAATTCGGCAAACCGCTGGCGGCGATCCAGGCCATCCAGTTCAAGCTGGCCAAAATGAGCATGGACATTGAAGCTGCGCGCATCCTGACCTTCCACGCCGCCTGGCGCAAGGATCAGGGGCTGGACATCAACAAAGCGGCCGCGCAGGCCAAGATGTTCGCAAGCGAGACAGCGGTGCGCTGCGCCGAGGAAGCCGTGCAGATCCACGGCGGCTACGGCTACACCAAGGACTACCCGGTTGAGAAGTTGTACCGCGACGCAAAACTGCTGACAATCGGCGAAGGCACGAGTGAAATTCAGCGTCTGGTGATAGCCCGGAATGTGATTGCCGATTGACGCAATTGCAGTCCTCAGGTCAAAAGTTGATCGACTGGTTTTAAACACAGAGCGCCGTGTGATATTAACTCACACGGCGCTCTGTGTTTAATGCTTTCTCGCCAGTTTGCGAGGCTGGACGCTTCCAGCCCGCCGACAAACAAAAGCGGCCTTTAAAGGGATTTAAAAGCGCGTAAGCGTCTGGCGTCTGTCGGGACCGACCGAGATAAGTTTAACCGGCACGCCGCAGAATTCCTCAATGCGCTGAATGTAATTGATCGTAGCGGGCGGCAAATCCTCAAAGCGCTCGATGCCGGCCAGTGACTGCTGCCACCCGGGAAAGGTCTCGTATTCGCACTGCGGATTGTTTAAGTAGCTCACTTCCGCCGGAAAGTGTTTAAGCGGCCTGCCGTCGCGCACATAGCTGGTGCACAGGCGGATTTCCGGCAGAGAGTTTAACACGTCGAGTTTGGTCAGCGCGATGGAATCGATGCCGTTGAGTTGCACGGAGTAACGCAGAGCTACGAGATCCAGCCAGCCACAGCGCCGCGAACGCCCCGTCGTTGTACCAAATTCATTGCCCTCGCGCTGCAGTTGCTCGCCGACTGCGTCCGTGAGTTCCGTCGGAAAAGGACCATTTCCAACGCGCGTGGCATAGGCTTTGACGACGCCCCAGATGGAATCGACGGCCGTGGGCGGAATGCCGAGACCGGAGCAGGCGCCGCCGCTGGTGGGACTGCTGCTGGTAACGAAGGGGTAGGTGCCGTGGTCGACGTCGAGCAACACGCCCTGAGCGCCTTCGGCCAGAATGCGTTTTCCTTCCCTGAGAGCTTCGTTCAGGAGCGCGGACGTCTCGGTCACATAGGGATCGATGAGCGCGTCGTAGTTGAGGTACTGCTCCATGATATCTTCGGCGCGGAGAGCCTCCATGCCGTAGATTTTCTGCAACGTGTCATTGTGCACGGCCAGGTTGGCGCGCAGTTTCTCCTCGAACACATCGCGGTCGAGCAGGTCGACGATACGAATGCCGCGACGGTTGTATTTGTCGATGTAGGCCGGGCCGATGCCACGGCCGGTTGTGCCGATGGATTTGCCCGAATTGTTACGGCGTTTTTCGCTGGCGGCGTCCAGCAGCTTGTGATAGGGCATAATGAGATGCGCCCTGTGGCTGACAAAGAGGCGGCCTTCGAGGTCGATGCCCACCTTTTGCAGCATGTCGATTTCCGCGAGCAGGGACTCGGGGTCAACGACGGTGCCGTTGCCGATGACACATTTGACGCCCGGCGTAAAAATGCCGGAGGGAATCAGGTGGAGGATGTGCTGTTTGCCTTCGATGACGATAGTATGTCCGGCGTTGGCGCCGCCCTGGTAGCGCGCCACGATGTCGACTTGCTGACTGAGCAGGTCGACAACTTTGCCTTTACCTTCATCGCCCCACTGCGATCCGATAAGAATGGTAACGCCCATAAGATCCGATCCGGCCGCGACAGCGGCGCTGGAGAGTCTAAACAAAAGAAGGGCGCGAACACACTGTGTTCACGCCATTCGTGGTTTGCTTCAATATTTGTCCGAACCTATGCGCAGGCCTGGCGTGCCTCTTCCACCGACTGGTAGACATCGAAGATGGTGTCCAGCCGCGTCATTTCGAGCAGCTCGGACACTTTCTCCGGGAGACGCGCAAGACGCATGGAACCACCGTACTTGCGCATGGCGGTCATCGCGCTGACGAGCATTCCGAGGCCGGAGCTGTTCATCAGGCGAACTTCACCGAGGTCGACAACCAGGCAACGGCCGCCGTTTTCGCAGAATTCGGAAACCTGCCTGCCGAAATCGATCGCCTGAACACCACCGAAAATCTGGGCATCCAGGCGGACCATTGCATTTGCGGAATTGCCGTCGTCAATGTGAAATTGCACGATCTGACCTCTGATAGATAAGCAGCGTTCCGCCGCGCGTCAGGCGCGCGCCAGTTTTGTCGACTTGGTTCTGATTTTATCCGAGCTGCCGTAGACGTCCTGCTTCTTGACGTTTTCGAGATACCAGACCACGAAGCTGCTCGAAATGTAAATCGAGGAGTAGGTACCGGCAACGAAACCGACGAGCATTGTGAAGGCAAAACCCTGCAGCACAGGACCGCCGAACAGGACGATCGTGAGCAGAGCCAGGGCCGTCGTCAGGAAGGTGTTCACCGTCCGGCTGAGCGTGTCGTTGATACTCAGGTTCACGAGCGGCACGAACGACTGATTTTTGTGGATTTCGCGGTTCTCGCGAATCCGGTCAAAAATAATCACCGTGTTGTTGATCGAGAAACCGAGTACCGTCAGGAAGGCCGCAATCAGACCCTGGTTGATTTCCAGGTTGATGATATTGGCTTTGTTCATCAGCACGGCAAGTGCGAAGGCGATACAGATGTCGTGCACCAGGGCCACGATGGCTCCGAGTGCAAAGACAAACTCAAAGCGGAAAGCCACATAGGCCAAAATGGCCAGCACCGAGAGAAACACGGCGATTGAGGCGTCGACTTTAAGTTCTTCACCGACCGTCGGGCCGATTGTCTGAACGCTGCGGACTTCCACCGCCGTTTCCGGGCTGGAACCGCCGTAGACGGAGCGCAACTCCTCTACGACCACTTCCGACACCAGTTTGTTCTGTCCTTCATCTTCGGTGCGCGACTGTTGCAGGCGAATCAGGAATTCGTTGTCGGCCTCAAACGATTTGAGCTCAAAACCTTCCACGCCGGAATTGGCGATGTTTGAGCGCAGATCGTCGACCTCTACCGGATTCTCAAAACGCACCACAACTTCGGTACCGCCGGTAAAGTCGATACCGAGATCGACACCGACGAGCAGGCTGGCTATCAGCCCGCCGACGACCATGACAAAGGAAACAAAGAAAAAAGTCTTCCTCTGGCTCAGGAAGTCGATATGTGTATTCTTGAAAAACTGCATTCGTTTCGATGCTCCAGCTTATCAGCTTGCCGCGATTTTAGGTTGGCCAAAATTGAAGGAATTGGCTCCGCGAAGGAGGGACAGTTCGATTATTGCACGCGTGACGAAGATCGCCGTAAACAGCGTCATACCGATACCGATCATCAGTGTGACGGCAAAACCCTGAATCGGGCCGCTACCCATGTAGAACAGGATAACGCCGGTGATAAAGGTCGTGATGTTCGAGTCGAGGATGGCGCTGTAGGATTTGCTGTAGCCGACGTCCACCGCGGAGCGGAGAGCGCGACCCGCAGCGAGTTCCTCGCGGATCCGTTCGAATATCAGAACGTTGGCGTCCACGGCCATACCGATCGTCAGGATCAGACCGGCGATACCGGGCAATGTCAGCGTGCCGCCGAAACCGGCCAGCAGCGTGAGAATCAACAGCAAGTTGAAAAATACGGCGATGTCCGCCACAGCGCCCGCCATGGCATAGTACAACACCATAAAGATCAGCACAAGGACCAGAGCGGCCAGACTGGCGTTCACACCGGCGGAGATCGAGTCTTCACCGAGCGACGGACCGACGACGCGCTCCTGCACGATTTCGATCGGCGCTTTGAGCGCACCCGCCTTCAGAATGATGGCCAGAATTTTCGCTTCGGCGCGGTCGGCGCTGCCGGAGATGCTCGAACGACCGCCGAAGATCGGCTCGTTGACGTTCGGCGCGGAGTAGACAGCGCTATCCAGCACGATCGCGACGCGTTTGCCGACGTTTGCCTGGGTGATTTTGGCCCAGCGCTCGGCGCCTTCGGCGTCCATGCTCATCGCCACTTCAGGCTGGTTCGTCAGCGGATCCCAGTCCTGCTGCGCGTCGACAACGACGTCGCCCTTCAGTTCGGGATCGCCTTTGACGGACCAGATTTCATAGACTTCCTCGTTTTCCTGGCGCAGGATGCGCTGGTCGGGGTTGGCGCTCAGGAGCACGTCGTATTCGGGCGGAATCAGGGCGCGAATGTCATCGCGGTCCATCAACTCACGAAAACGCGCCAGGCTGTCGCCCGGGATCTGGAAGTAGTATTCGCCCTGCGGGAACTGACGAGTGGAAAATCCGACCGGCTGATATTGGCCGGAGCCCGGGGCGATGAAATAGGTCGTAAAGAGCGACGTAAAGGGAAAGTCTTTGGAATACTGCGCGCGCGCCTGCTCGTCGGAGAGTCCCTCGTAAGGGTTCTCTTCGACTTCCGGCTCGCCTTCAGCCACAGCTTCTTCGGTCTCGACCGTTTCGCCTTGCACGGCGTTGGAGTCTTCCGGCTGCGCTTCGGCAACGGTTTCGGCGCTGTTATCCACAGACGTCGAATCCGGCTCCACCTGGGTCGAGTCGGTCATTTCCGGCTCGACGACATCCGCCATCGGTTCGCTTTCCGGCTCGACATCGGCGCCATTCTGCTTCAGCAGCAGCTGGTTGATGTCGTAGAAAGCGGAGACGACGTCGGCGTTATTGCGCACCAGATTAAACGAGAGGTTGGCGGGCCTGTCGACCAGATCGCGCACTTCCGACTCGTTGGTTACGCCGGGAATCTCAATAACGATCCGGTCGGCGCCCTGCTGGGCAATAGTGGTTTCGCTGACCGCGTAGCGGTTGATCCGCTGGCCGAGGATCTGGATGGCCTGCTCGATCGCTTCGCTGGACGCTTCGGACAACTTGTCGGCAATCTGGGATTCCTGGGTCAGGTCCAGATCGCCGAACTCAAAGTAGTCGAAGAGTTCGCGCTGCTGCGGGACTGCGATTTCACGAAATTTTTCTACAAATACTTCAACGGCGTCGCGTTTGGTTTCTTCGACTTCCGCTTTGGTAGCTGCGATAACTTGTTCAAAGACTTCATCGACGGCATCGGGAGCAGCGTTCTGCTCGATCATTTTTACGAGGTCCACTTCCATCGTAATGTACATGCCGCCTTCGAGGTCCAAACCGAATTTCAGCGCACCGGATTTGTATCCCGCAAAATCCTCGCCGTTGTTTTCATCCCAACGTGCAAGTTCTTCGCTGTCGCTGCCATGCTCGGTGATAATTGCGTCGCGTTCGGCTTTCATTGTGCGGAAAATGTACGTGGGATACAATTGCCACACCGCCAGCAGGACGGGGATTATCAGCACGAGCCACTTGGATAAGGAACCCTGTTTCAACGAATTCACTCCTGAAAAAAATGAGCTACAGGCTCTGATAATAGTAAAGAGAACAGAACCGCAAATATAACAGTACCCCACTTGAAAGTCAATGAGGTAGTAATTGAGAAGGCAATCTGTTTGGGTAACGTCCGTCTTTATGCGGCCGTTTTTACGCTGGGCGGAAGGCCGGTAGTACGAACGTCGGCCGACTGAAAAACATCCGATGCGGCTGGGGGGCGGCGGTCAGGTACACTGGTCGGGTCTCGGCTCGTTCAGCGGGGACGTCTCAGACCACACCTTGTTGTCGCAATGCCATAAATCGTCATCTATCTTCTTCCCGTCATGAGTGATCATCTCGAGCGCAGCGAGCGCAAACACAAAACGATTGCCAACAACCGCAAGGCACGCCACGATTTCCACGTGGTGGAATCGCTTGAGGCCGGCATCGTCCTGCAAGGCACCGAGGTCAAGTCCCTGCGCGACGGCAAGGTCCAGATGCTGGACAGTTATGCCGCATTCCAGGGTGCGCGCGACGAAGAAGAGCTGTGGCTTTTTGGCCTGCACATCTCCCCCTACGAACACGGCACACACGAGAACCACGAAGCCAAGCGCCGCCGCAAACTGCTGCTGAACAAACGCGAACTGGCAAAAATCAAACGCCGCGTAGAAGAAAAAGGCCTCACGCTGGTGCCGCTGTCCATTTACTTCTCCGGTCCCTACGCCAAGGTCGAACTCGGACTGGTGCGCGGTAAAAAACAGGCGGACAAACGCGAGGTGCTTAAAAAGCGCGACGAAGATCGCAAACTGCGCCAGGGCCGCTACGACTGATTCCGATCTCCCGACAAATCCATCTTGTTCGTCACCTGGTTGCACTGCCCGAGATTTCGAGCAGTCCGCAAGCACATGCGTGCGAGCCGGCGCGTCGGATGACGAAAAAAGGCATGCCGGCGAGCGTTAAAGTGGTCTGATCGACCGTTCACCTTCGAATACACAGCGTTTAATTTTTTGTGCCGGGAATTCTCTGTCAGCTGTCGTAGACTTGTTCTGTTCGCGGAACGACCGGGCATGCAAGGCCGCACTGCGAGCGCTTCAGATACGCGTTTGCCTCGAAAAAATCTGCACTGATGCAGGGTGGGAGGAGTGCGTCTGAATATCATCGAAACTCGCGGTGGCGGCGGGGCGGGCAGTGGGGCAGGCGGGCCCCTTGATCACCAAAAAGTGCGTCTTTTCCTCGCCAATGGCCGTTATCTCATCTCCAACAACTGCACCTTCCTCGCAATTAACCGCACCTTCCTCGCAATCAACTGCACCTTCCTCGCAATCAACTGCACCTTCCTCGCCAACGACTCCCAACACACCCGCAACCCATCACCGCAGCGCTCCTCACAAAAATACTGCTCGCGCATCCGCCCGAACCGCCAAGCTGCACGACAAACAAAACCGGATTGAAAAGACGGCGGCAGAGACGCCGGATCAGCAGTCGCACGGCGCACATCGCAGTCCAACAGCGCCAGAATCCAGGGGATTGCGTAGTTTTGCAGCCGAAAGTGAAACGTACGTCCCAAACGAGTGCACAATGAATTTTCCTTCGCTGAACGAACAAATGGACCTCATCCGCTCCGGCGCCGTCGACGTGCTGCCGGAAGAGGAACTGGTCAAAAAAATTGAACAGTCGATTGCCGCCAAAAAGCCGCTCAACGCCAAACTCGGCGCGGACCCCAGCCGCCCCGACCTGCACATCGGCCACGCCGTCGTGCTGCACAAACTGCGGCAGTTCCAGGACCTGGGCCACAACGCCATCCTGATCGTCGGCGATTTTACCGCCATGATCGGCGACCCCAGCGGACGCTCCAAAACACGCCCGCCGCTGACGATCGAAGAAACGCGCATCAACGGCCAGACCTACTTTGACCAGGCCGGCCGCATCCTCGACGCCGACAAAGTGCAGATTCGCAATAACTCCGAATGGCTGGATAAACTCGGTTTTCAGGACGTCGTGCGCCTGGCCGCCAACGCTACCGTGGCCCAACTGCTCGAACGCGACGACTTTACCAAACGCTTCCGCGGCGGCCAGCCGATCAGCCTGCACGAATTCCTCTACCCGCTGGCGCAGGCCTACGACTCCGTCGCAATCCGGGCCGACGTAGAGCTGGGCGGCACCGACCAGACTTTCAACCTGCTGCTGGGGCGCGAGATTCAGAAAGCGCACGGCCTCGAACCTCAGGCCATCGTGACCACGCCGCTGCTGGAAGGCACCGACGGCGTCGAAAAAATGAGCAAGTCGCTCGATAATTACATCGCGCTGACGGACACGCCCACCGAGATTTTCGGTCGTACGATGTCCATCCCCGACACGATGATCGCGCGCTACTTCCGCTACGGCGCATTTGCCGCCGACGCCGACGTAAGCGCCATGGAAAACGGACTGGCCGACGGCTCCGTCCACCCGCGCAACGCAAAAGTCCGCGTGGCTCAGGCAATCGTGGAACGCTACCATGACGCTCAGGCCGCCGCCGACGCCCTCGCTGAATTTGAACGCATGTTCGTTAAAAAGGACGTGCCGGACGAGATGCCCGAATTTGCGCTGGAACTCGAAAGCAACGACATTAGCGTGGTCGAGGCCATCAGCACGGCCGGACTGGTGAAGTCGCGCAGCGAGGCGCGCCGCATGATTCAGCAGAACGCCGTCAGCGTCGACGGAGAAAAAGTCGGGGACATCGAAGCAATGCTGGACCTGAGCGCCGAACGGGTGTTGCGCGTCGGTAAACGCCGCTTTGCACGGATTAAACGCGCCTGAATGCGCTGCGAAGTAATACTCTGACGGTAAAATGACAAAGCCCTGTCGATTCAATTCGGCAGGGCTTTTTTATTGTGTCTTTTTTTAAATCCGCTTTTGTTTGTCGGCGGGTTATTTGCCGCCGCGGCCAAAAATGACGACGGGGATGGTTTTGATCAGGATTTTAACGTCCAGCCAGATCGTGAAGTTCTCAGCATAATAGACATCCAGCGTCATGGCGTCGTGCAGTGAGAGGCCCTCCATCTGCCGGCCGGTGACCTGCCACAAACCGGTGATGCCCGGCAGCACGTGAAATCGCCGCATGTGCCAGTCGTCAAAAAACTCCATCTCATACGCCAGGCAGGGCCGCGGGCCGATGACGCTCATATCGCCGATCAAGACATTGATGAACTGCGGAATCTCGTCGATGCTGTACTTGCGCAGGAAAGCGCCGACGGCAAAGATGCGCGGGTCGTTGGCGACCTTCCCCATGTGTTTGCCCTCCTTCAACCGCTCGCGCGCGGCGGCCTGGTGCTCCGTCGCGTCGTTGACGTGCATCGTGCGAAACTTGAACATCTTGAAGGTTTTGCCGCCGCGGCCGATGCGGTCCGACAAATAAAAGATCGGTCCGCGCGAGGAAATTTTAATCAACGCCGCCGCTATCAGCGCCGGAATCAGTGCTATCAGCAGAAACAAGCTCGCGAACACAATGTCGAACAGACGCTTGGCCGCCAGGCCGGGCCGAATAGCCAGCTGCGACGGCATCTCCAGCGCGTTGATCGACTGCGCCGTCGCTCCGTTGTCGCTGTTGACAATGCGGAAATGACGCGACAGCACCTTGACGGGCAGGTTGGTTTTTTTGCAGGTTTCGATGATCTCAAGCAGGCGGTCCGGCGCGATCGAGTTGATCACCACGTAGATCTCGTCCGCCGCGCTGGTGATGGCGTGGTTGACGATATTATTGACGCCTTTCATCACAGGAAAACCGAGGATGCGCTTGCCTTCTTTTTTCTCGTCGTCGTCGACAAAGGTGGCGTCTTCAATATTAAACGCGGGGTCGTTGAGCACCCGCAACGCAAACTTTTCACCTGCGCGGCCCGCGCCAACCACCAGAACGCGGCGCTGCGTGTTGCTGCCTATCTGCAGCACGCCTCTGCGCACCAGCGTGTGAATCGGCGTGCGCACCAGCGAGACAAACACGATACCGAATGCGGTGACGCCGAGCAAGAAACCACGCGTCGAGTTGATCAACTGCGAGTCCTGCATGAAAAACAAGACTACGATCAGCACCAGGCTGAAAGTCACGTACGACTTGATGACGCGCGTCGTCTGTTCGGCCCAGTTGACGATCACCTTGTGACGATAAAGCGAATTCCACCAGAACAGCGGAATCAGCATCAGGCTGGCCACCAGGAAAAACACGAAGTTTTCGACCTGAAAGCGCGCACCGGCGCTGACGGACAGACTCTTGACGAAGTCCGTCTGCCGCAGGAAAAAGATAAAACTCACCGCACCGGCAATTGCCAGAAGATCCAGCAGGACGATTACCAGGCGCGACCAGGTGTTTTTTGTGCTCATGGATTGTGTGTTCAGCTTCGCGGCGACGTGTGTGGGCGGCCGCTGCGATAAAATGTTCTGTGCGCCGCGGCCCTACGAGGCCAGCGCCTCCGTCTTCCCGGCCGGCAACAGTTTGCCGTAAAATTCGAGCAATTGGCGCGCCAGCACGTGTACGTCCAGCTCGTCCATCACCAGCGCGCGCGCATTGCGGCCCTTGGCTTCCCACTGGTCGCGCTCGTCGATGGCCCGCAGCAGAATTTGCGCAAAATCCTGGGCGCCGTCCGAAGCGGACATCCAGCCGACGTCGCGACGTGCAAAAATGTCGGGAAAGTCGCTGACCGGCGTACTGACGACGGGTTTGGCCGCGTTGAAATAGTCGGAGACTTTGGAATGCCAGCGCGCCTTGTTGGTGATATTCACCTTCATCGGCAGCAGGCAAATATCGCTGGCGCCCAGATAGAGTCGCACTTCTTCGGAGCTGATATAGCCCGTGCGATGAATGTTGTACTCGCGGCAGACTTCTTCCGGAATGGCCGCATTGCCGATCCAGATGATGCGGTAGGCGGCCTGCTGTTTAACGATGTCCAGCGCGCGCAGCAGCATCTCCAGGTCGGTTTTGTAGATCGTGCCGATAAAACAGAAGGTCGGCACATCCGATTCGAGGCCCAGTTGCGCGCGGGCGTGATCGCGCTCGGGAACAGCCACCTGCGTGTCGACGCCGACGTGCTGCACCATGATATTTTCGGTCGGATAATTCATCGACGCAAGGCGTTCAGCCAGATAACTGGTGATGGTCGTGGCCGCATCGGCGTGCCGGCGGAAATATTCTTCAAACCAGGTTTCCACGTGCCCCAGCGTCGCCGCATACAGTTTGCTGCTGCGTTCCTGTACCAGGCCGCCGCCGCCAAAAAGGTCCCACCAACTCAGGACCAGCGGAATCTTCTGCCAGTATTTGATGTGAAGCGCGGTAAAGATAACGTTGGGACGGCAGTCGATGGCGTGCACAAGATCAAATCGTTGCGACTGCGAATACATACAGCGGCGCAGGCAGTTCCACAGGTCCGGCCCCTGGCGCAGGTCGCCCCAGAGCAGGTCCGGAGCTTCGTATACGGTCACTCCGTCGCGTTCTTCAACCAACTCGCGCATACGGCGCGTGCGTGAAGTACAGAACAGGGTCACGCGGTGCCCGAAGTCCGTCAAGGCCGCACACTGTTCGAGGACCTTGAAGTATGGGCCGGTGCCGGCCCGGTTATGAATGACAAATGCGATGTGCATGGCGCTAATTTACAAACGAGAGCGCATTAATCCACGACGCCGCGCACAAATTCGGTCCAGCGTCGGGCGAATGCTTCACTGGTGAAATGTTCGAAAAAACGGGCGCGATTGTACCGACCCTGATTCTGCCTTCTCTCCGGGTCGTCCGCCAGCGCCAGAATCGCCGCGGCCAGGGCGCTTGGGTCATTTTGGGGTACGACCGCTCCACCCTGCTCGCCGTCCAGCGCTTCGGCCACCGCGCCCACGTCCGTCGTCACGATCGACAGCCCCGCATTCATGGCTTCCAGAATGGTCAAAGGAAAAGCTTCCGGCGGATACATCGAGGGAAAACAAAAGATATCGGCCGCCAGAAAAGCGTCGTTTTTGTCGGGGCCGTAGACCGGTCCATGGTAGACAATCGCATCGCCGCCGCCGGACGCCGCAAATTCCTCACGGATTTCCTCAATCGGGCTATCCGCCATCGGATTGCCGTAGAAATGAAATTCGACATTATTGTTAACGCGTCGCACCTGGCGCGCCGCCTGCAGCAGCACGTGCCAGCCCTTGGTACGCCCCATATTGGACAAATACATTACGCGGACCTTTGACTTGTCCTTTTTGTTTGTCTCCGGGTGCAACTGCTCCAGCGGCGGAATGCCGTTGTGAATAAACGCCAGTTTACGGCGGTCCAACTGCTCCGGCAATCCGTCGATCAGTTTGCGGCCCACGCAGACGCCGCGGTCCAGCATTTTTAACATGCGCACAATAAACCAGCGCTGCAGACCGGAGAGTTTGTCAAATCCCATCGCCGTAAAATTCATGTGAAACCAGGCGATGCTTTTAACCGGAAGCAGACGGCAGAGCAGAATAAAAAAGGCGTCTTTAACAAATGGTCCGGCGTAGAACGCGGGCTCGAGAATAACGACGTCAACGCGGCGCGTTAAAATCGTCGTACATGTCTTCCACAGATACGCGAGCATCTTAAACACCTTGCCGGCGCTGAAACCGCTCAGTTCGCTCACTTTGTTAACATAACGCGCGTCGATGTGCAACACGTCGAATTCGCCGCAGAAACCGGAGTTGAGCAGCAGCTGCGTCGCGTATGCCGCGCCGTGCATCGGCGGCGGCACCGGCGCCACGACCAATACGGTGCTGCGTTTGTTTTCAGGCACGACTGTTCTCCTCCATCGCTTCAAAGGCTTCCGCAAATCCATCCATCATTCTGTCCAGCGACACTTCTTCCAACGAGGTGCGCCGCGCCGCCGCCGACATGCTGCTCAGCGCCGCATCGTCCGTCAGAAGTTGCTGCAGAGCGCCGGCCAGCGCGTCGGCATCCGAAGCCAACAACAAACCGTTAACTCCCGGCTGCAGGTAGTCAACTTCGGGACTGTGAAAAGGGCCCGCCTCCGTCGACAAGCAGGAAACAATCGGCGTGCCGAAACAGAAACAGTGCACCAACGAGAGTCCCAGGTAACCGGGATTTAAACAAACATCCGCCGCGTATAGAAACGCGCCGCTGCGTCGCTCGTCCCAGATTGCACCGTGACAGATGATCGCGTCGTTCCGTGCGGCCGCGGACTCGACGCTTGCGCGCTCGGGGCCGTCTCCGATCACGTGCAGTTCAACATCCAGCACGGCGGACAATTTGTTAAAACTCTCGAGAAGCAAATCAATTCGTTTTTCGGCAATTAAACGGCCGATGTACACGAGCTGGAAACGACGCCGCATCCCAAGCTCCGCACGCAGCGCATATCTGCCGCGCGTCTCAAATTCATCGTATAATTCGTGCTGCACGCGCGTGTCGATTGTATTCGGCGCTACAAATAATTGCGGCGCTTTTTCACCGAGCGCGCGGCGCACCATTTCACAGCGGCTGCGACTGTAACAGACAATCCCGTCCACTCGCTTAAACAGCCATAGAGCCAGACGTCCACGACGCGAAGCAAAGGGAAGATGAATGTCGTGGTTGTCGACCGCGTGCGTCCACAGCAAAAGTTTAAAGCCAAAAAAAGGACGCAGGCAGAGCAAAACCCACATTGTCAGATACGCAGCCGCAAACTCGCTCACGACAATGCGCGGTTTAAATCGACGCAGCAGCGGCAGCGGGTTCTGCAGCGCCGCCGTCTCTTTAGCGCCGATATAGCGCCGCCCGATGCGCTCCGTCGGAAAGTCCGGCGTTTCATCCACAGACTTCAGGCTCGCCGCCGCGTGCGCCTCGCTGAAGCAGACGCGCGCCGCAAAACGGCGGTACAGTTCGCGGAACACCGCCAGGCGATAGGGAGGCAAAATTCGCTGAAAAATCAGGATGTCCATTGGCGCGGCAGCTCGCGGAGGGGCGTGAATTCAGGACTCGCCGGACGTGGGCGCAAAACGTTCGCGCAGGCGTTGATACAGGCGCATTTCCGGTTCGACCATTTCGCGCATGCGATCGATTGCCGAGGTGTCGACGTCTTCCTCGATACGCGATGTGCGCGTGCGGTTCGGCTCCAGCGCAAATCCCGTTTTAGCCGAAAGCTGCGCCAGGCCGTTGTCGAAATCCTCGGTAAACATCACGTGTTCACAGGAACAAATGCGTTCGTAGGCCTCGTCGACATTAAACTCTTTGGAAAACATAAAAAGCTGGTTGAGGAGGGCGTCCGGTGGAATTTTGTCAAGGAAATCGTTCATCGATTTGCCCAGCCAGCTCAACTCCGGCACGATGTTCGGACGCATCGGCCCTTCCTGGCGCGAAAAGTTAACCAGAATTTTGTAGTGCGAAAAGGCGCGCTTAAACGGATCGCGAATGATCGTAAAACGAAAAGTGTCGCGCGGCAGCTCCAGCTCCCAATAGGGAATGTGCGAAAAAGCAAAGGTGTACAAACCGCCTTCAATGAGGTATTTGCGCCAGCCGACGTAAACGTATTTGTCGCTGATTGCGCGGTGTTGCGGCTGCTGCACCAGACGCCGATACACGTTCTTCGACTCTTCGCCGCCGGCCGCCAGGAAAGCCTGGATGATGCTGGACCCGGCTGTTTTGCGGATGTGATAAAAGTAGATGCGGCGATAGTTATCACCGTAATGCGCATCTTTGAGCAGATTGCGGCATTCGCGTGTCTGACTGATCGAACGCGACCGCAGCCAAAGATCGTACAATTGTCGTTTCATTGAGCCGCCCCCGGTTCCCTGCGTGCGTTCTTCCTGATTTCGCCGGAGCAAAATCGACCGGACGAACGTCGCATTTTTTCGTAATTTGAACTCCCAGCAAACATTCCGGCACGCCAAAAATAGTATAAAATGGACTTAGAATCCTCCCGCTCTCCCGATTTCTTCCTGTTCGGCTGCGAACGCAGCGGCAGCACCCTGCTGGCGAACCTCCTTTCGTCCCACCCAAACATCTACACCGTCAACGACAGTTTTGTCTATCAGATCTTCGCCAAATCGTATCTGGAGCAGTCTTCCGACGGAGCGGACCGCCTGCGACGCCGCTTTGTGCGCTACTTCCGCAATACTCTGGCCAACCGCAGCACCTGGCTGTACAACCTGGCCATGAATACACGCGCCAAGCTGCGGCACAGCAAACCGACGGCCTACATTCCGCCGACGGACGACCTGCCCGGACCGGACTTTAGCGTCGAAAAATTGCTCTGCACGAACTACATCAAAAACTTGCTGGGGCACTATCTGCAGCCGCTGCCCGGCCAGAAGGAGCCGACCTGGCTGGCCGAATACGCCGAGCGTTTTGACCGCGACGGTATACTGCGTACCTGCGCCGCGGGCGGCTGGAACACACGCCCCCTGCTCGACGCCTGTTTTGCGCAATGCATTCCGTACGAGCACCGCGGCGACTCGATTGTCGGCGAAAAAACTCCGGCGCACATCTACTACTCTTCGTGGATTCGCCACCTCTATCCGCAGGACAAATTCATTGTTTTGATGCGCAGCCCGCTTTCCAATATCGCCGCCATCTACAAACGCGCCGGCAAGAACCTGAGCGCGGCCATCGACCTGTACAAGAGCACATATCATCCGCAGTTTTACTTTCTCTACGACGGCTCTTCTTCCCTGCCGGTCCGCTACGAGCAGCTGATCAACAATCCGCAGGCGACGATGGAACGCATCTATCGCTATCTCGGCGTTGAGCCGGCGGAGGCCGACGGCGACGTTCCACGCCCGACGGCGGACTACATCAAACAGACTTACGTCGGCGCGGATATCGACCCGGCGCGCGACCGCAAGCTGCGCAAGCTGCTTTCAACGGAAGAGCAGAACATGATCCGCCGCGAGTGCCGCGAGATCATGGAGCGCTTTTTCCCCGAGGATCTGTAGGCGACTTTCGAGCCTTTCGGCGCTACGCATTATTACTACCCCTTTAGTGTTCCGACCGTTCACGCGCAAAACATGACCACTTGACTACGTCCTGCACACCGTTGACCATTTAACACTTGTAATTGGCCGCCTGCGGCGACACGTTGTGTTTATCGAAACATCCGGAAGGTTCGACTGCGCTGCAGTGGGCTTGTGTCATTCAAAAAATTAACCGCAAGATTCGGGGGCGGTGAGCTGTGTCCGGGTGGTTAACAAAATGGCAAACGGATGGGAAAAGCCTGAAACTGCTTCACACTCAAACTGCGGACAACTCCGGGATAAGGCAGAACAATTTTGTTTAATTGAACAGCAAAGGACTGGATAAGTCCGTTTCTCCCGGGCCACTTCTTCCGCTCCGTTGTTGATTGTCTGTGCGCCCGTTCCGATGTTAACATTCCGCAATTTACATCCGGCTGAACGTCGTTGTATACCTGTACTGCCTTGCCGGCAAGACGCCGTGCCAGTGCAAGACTTCCCGGGACGTTCCTCAACGAAAACTCCTGCTTCAGTGTGCTTTTGTTCCGCTCTGCGATCGCATTCTCGCCGGCATGATCTTCCTCACCGGATGCCTACTGCGTCGTGTCCAGGCTCTAGCCCATTATGCGTTTTGGATACGCGTCGCTGATCTGCCTCAAATAGTAAAACTTCTTCTCACACCGCAGCTGGGTCATATCGCTGCCCCACACCTGTTCCGGCCGCTTGATCTCGACCTCTTTGATCAGATTGTTATATGTGCAAATCCAGTGCGAGGAGTCAGTCGTTACCTGGTCACGGCGCTTCAACCGCGGCTGCAGCAGACCGTGCTTGCCGAGGACCGCAATAAACTTGTCGCGCCCCTTCTTGATGCCGTGCGCCTGCAGTGTCGCCTTCAACAGGACGCAAAGCTTTTTACCACCCGCTGCATGCAGCATCGTGCGCTGTACCGGCGCCAGGCGTATGACCACGGCCTCGTTCACCGATGTCTCGTTGCGGCGCTTCCGTCGGTCATAGCAGGCCTGTCGACGGTAGTTATCCAAGGGGCACAACAGACCTGGCGAGCGCCGCAATCGGCTTTCTTTGAGGCGGTCGGCGGCGTGGTCCTATAATTTCCTGGATCTCAACTCCCAACTGCTCTCAGGCGGCCTCCAGCGGGGCTTCGAGGCTTTCGACTTTCAAACAGGCCGTTGACAACGACCGTGCCGGCTCCCGGACACGTGGTTCCAGGGCTGTGTCATTCCGGGATGATTCTGGAGCTTTTATGGCGTTCTCGCAATGTTGTGGACGCAACAACCTCGCATATCTCCGGCACCATCGTCTGACGGTCATTTTACCACCGACACCGTACTTGAGTCTGGCATTGGTCATGCTGATCGTCCCGGACTGCCCCTCGGAAACAACGTGACGATTAGACACTTCACCGCAGTACGGCTGAGGGGAAGAGGGGCTTGTGGAACCCGACTGTTTTTTTCATCGCTTTTCTCCGATTACTGTAAAGCTATTTCAGGACAAGACCGATTGTTTTTTTTATCATTTGACTTTGGCACTTAGTCCATTTATTCATATGTTGTGGTCGTAGTTGTTATAGAGATATACACCTGACTGATACAGTTGAAGAGCTCCACCGTACACAGGTGATAGATCTTATATCTCAAGTCGAACTACAGTTTTCAGCAGACCGACTAATCAAGAGCCCACTAGTCGCCGATTCAATTTTGATTGTACCAGAATACTGTGCTGTTACTTGACAGTGCACGGATACCCAATACCCAACACTTTTTGGAGACGTCATGATAGTGCTTGATTCCTTTTCTATTCACAAATCAGCAGCAAACACTTCCATCAAGGGTTTGCTTCAAATGGCATGCGCATTGGCAGTTGCTTTAACCTTCAGTGTCAACTCGGTTCAGGCAGCCCCGGTAACGACGTATAAGGAGACGGGGAAAGAATGTAACGGAGGAGTAGACAAATGGGGGCACCCTGATGATTATAGATGGGTCACAACGTACGAATGTAAAACAACGTCAGGCGAATCGGATAAGGATACCAAACTTAAAGCTGCCGTACTGAGCCATAATACCTGGGGTGCACCGACATCAATCGAAGTATTTGATGAAAACGGCAACCTGCTCAATTTGAACGGTACAGATATTGTATTTGAAACCGATCAAGCTGCCGCTGATGAGGCTGAACTTCTGTACGGTAGCGATCCCGAATACGGATGGCATGGCTTCATTTCGACTGAAGCCATTGCTTCCATGGTTGGCGAAAGTTCCGCCGTGTTTGATATTGTGTACACGTGGCACAATGATGGCGTTATCGTTGATCACCGCGGTGAATCCTGGTTGAGCGATGATGGTGATGACATGCATGGCAATGATGTTACTGATGTTCACAGTGACTACGAAGTCTCAGAAGAGTCGGTCACAAGTGCCGGTGAGGAGTTGGCAGCGCTAACTCAGTTCACGCATTCGCCAAATCCCGTCCAGGACATCGGAAGCATTTCATACAATGTTACGACTCCGGCCACTGTTAAACTGGAACTGGTTAACTCGAATGGAGAATCACTCAAAATGCTCACATTTGGGCAACAAGTTGCCGGAACATACAACACTCAGGTCAGTACTGATGAACTCACCGCGGGTGTCTATTTTCTGCGCTTGTACATTAACGAGAGTGTTCTAACACGCAAAATGGTAGTAGTGAAGTAAGCACTGTTTAATAGCATTTTCAACTCTTGTCTGTGGTCACGAGACCGCAGGCAAGAGTTGTTTGTAGAAATACCACACACTCCGATCAGCCGCCTTGGAAACAGCATAGAGTGCACTCCCCATGGTAGACCGTTAATCCTGTTAACGGATGTGTGCCGACTGTCCAGGTCAATTCTCCGCCATAATTACATCCCGATCCGCGCTGAAACGTGAATGGAGTTTCGCGGTGCCCTTCGGAGGTGGCCGTTGCTTTTCAGAGAGAAACCGATTTGTGTCGTTTTCGAATGCCGAAGAAATCAGTGCTATCTTCAATGAGCTTGTGCAAACAAGGGGGTGTCAGCCTGGCGACCCGCGAGTTTCTTTGACTTGCGGCATGCGGAAGTGCACCAGCTCACACGATCGCAGATGAACCGGTGCTGGAAGCTCGCCGCAGCACAGAAATACATAAAACAGGGATTCAAGACCCAATACGGTATGAGAATTTCATCACCGAGCTTCTACATCTGCGGGTACCCGAAGTCCGGCCATCACTCGTGCCGGTTTTGACGGCTGCCCACGTTGAGAATATTACCGGGAAAAGGAGCGTTCCGGTTCGAGGCAGGTTTACTGTCTGCCGGCTGCACCGGAGGGTAAGCCATGTTTATGAAATCTTTCAACAGGTAGGCAACCAAGTTGCCCTGGTCTTGTGACGGTGATCTTCACAACATCGGAATTGCAAGGTTTTTGAGTGAATCAGGAATCCAACGGCAATTCCAGAGACCATAAAACCGGCTGTTTAAACAACAGCCCATTGAATTTCAACGAGCTTGACGATTTGTATGGATCGACCAAATGCTTCTCACTTCGCTCAAGCACCTGAAGTTGAACCTGAAGACTAAAAAAGCACTCCACTCTTATACCGATTCCGCACCCGCAAACTCTGGACTGCGCTGCAGTACTTTAAACGTTCTGACCTGTCGCTTCACACGCGGCTCTGAGCTGCGAATCGGTGAATCCGAAGCTGCAGATTAGTTGCCTAAGCAACAATCTCCAGGTTATTTTCTGATCGCTTTGAGCGCCTCCCTTTGCTCGTCGCTCAGGCTCTTTTGACTCTTTTGTTAACACACGAACTTCAAACTGCAAACAACCCGGCCTGCCGACAGAAGCAGAGTCTTCCAACTTCAAACCCGGTGACAAACAAGAGAACAAAGCAAGCCTGCAAGGCAGGCGAAGCGCTCAGAGCCTCAAGCCGGCCAGGGGCACTTAAACACCAATGTTTAAATGCTATTCTAAACGCTCAATTCTTGTGCGCCGCGAGCAGGTCGTCAACCGTGCGCTCCACCAGATTGTAGTCCGCCACGATGTACTGGCGGTCCTGTGCCGGCGCCGCGTCGTCCGCATTAATGGCGTCCAGAATTCCCTCGGCGCTTTCCGTGTAAACAAATGAACCGTTCTCACAGAACTCGCGCATCAACGTGCGGCCGTTCGGGTGAATAATCACGGGGCGGGCGCCAAAAGCAAGCGCCTCGTACGCCACCGTGGACCACAAGGTAATGCAGACCTTGACGTGACGCAGCATGCCGTAGAGCGGCATAGAACCCGCTCGCTCAACCTCGCAGCGCGCGGCCAGAGCGCCCAGGCGCTCCTTCAACTCCGGCAGACGATTGCGCATGCGCGGATGCGGACGCAGGAACCACTTGACGTGGTCCGGCGACAGTTTAATCGCACGCAACAAATGATCCGGCAGCGGCTGGTCGACAGGTTGCAGCGCGACCATAACGTTAACATCAGCCTTAAACACATCGCGGAATGCGGGCTCGCGCGCTTCGTCCGTTTCAAAATCCCGGTCGCGCCAGAGCGCCAGCCAGGAACTGCCGCCCATAATCACCTTGTGCCGCGTCGTACCGCCGCACCAGGCGTCCAGTCGCGCTTTACTCGGCTCGCCCCACATCCAGAAATGCGTCGGAATCAATTCATAGCCTTCGCGCGGAACACGCGCCCAGTGTGTGTACATCAGGTGGTGATCGCCCTGCTGGCCGTGCTGCAACTCTACCGTGTCAACGCCGGCGTCGTTACAGGCCAGAATTGCGGCAAAGGAAATCTCGTCGTAAAAACAGGTGAAAAACAATGCGCGCGGACGGTACTCGCGCAGACAGTCGCTGAAGACTTTTTTGTAGGCCAGAATGCGCTCAACTTTGTCGATCACCGCTACATGCGTGGCGGCAAAAGGCAGATTGAGTTTGTTTAAAGCGCGCCTGAAGTCCGCCCAGCCCTCAATCTTCGAGCTAGTCATGCCGCCGCTCAGCAGAGAGCCGACGCTGCGAAGGCTCTGTTTAAGCGCCGCACCCGCCAGCCTGGAATCGAGGAGTTGCGACGTGCCGTAGCGCGGCGTCAGGTAGTTCGCGTCATCCGAGTACTCCAGCATCAGCGCGCTGCGGCCGGACTCATTGTTAAACGGCAGACTGTTGAAAAAGGGGTTAAACAACTTGCCGTCGACGCGGTCGCGCCGCTGATTGTTCTTGGCGAGGAAAAGCGCGTCAACCGGGCCGTGCATGTGCGCTATGCCGCCCGGGTCTTCCTGTTCCACGCGTTCGACCAGGCGCCGGCGGCGCATGTACTCGCCCCAGCGGAACGCCACGCCGGGTAGCGGCATCAGGTTGTTAACCGCCGGATAGCGCCGCTCCAGTTTCTTGGCAAAACCCACGAGTTTGCCGTAGGAGCGCGGCGGCACGATCTCCTGCCACAGCGCGCGCGTCAGCATTAAACGCAGCAGCGGCCAGAGTCGAATCGACTTATACCGCAGCGCGGTCACATCGAATTCGCGCTCCAGCTCGTTCAGGCGCGCAAGGATGGTTTTATGATGTTCGCTCATGCTGCAGCGCGGCCGCGACGGCGTCGATTTTGTTAAGATCGATATCCTTGTGCGTAGGCAGGGAGAGTCCGCGTTCGGAGATATAACGACTCACCTCGGCCGAGCGGCTGTAGTCTTTGTACACCGGCATGTCGCTGAGCGAGTAGAAGGAAGGTCGCGCGTCGATGCCCGCATTTTTAAGCCGTTCGATCACATCCGCACGATTGTTGCCCGTCACCAGCGCACTGACGAGCCAGACCACCTTCTCGCGATGTTCGAGGTCGCCGCGCTGAAACTCAAACAGGCCCGTGTCGGCCAGGGCGCGCTGGTAGGCGCTTTCAATGTCCCGGCGCTGCTGAATAATCGATTCGATGCGCTCCAGCTGAGCGCAGCCGATCGCCGCCTGCAGGTTAGTCATGCGGTAGTTGTAGCCGATTTCGTCGTGCCAGTAGCGTCTCTCCTTGTTCATGCCGTGGTCGCGCAGCACGCGCATGCGGTCGTCCAGCTCCGGTGAATTTGTCACGCACATGCCGCCTTCGCCCGTGGTGATGACTTTGTTGCCGAAAAAGGAAAAACAACCGATGTGCCCGATCGATCCGACGCGTTTGCCGCGGTAGCGCGCACCGTGCGCCTCGGCGGCGTCCTCCACCACGAAGAGACCGTGTTCTTCCGCCAGCGCCATGATTGCGTCCATATTGGCCGGCTGGCCGTAGATGTGCACCGGCATAATGGCCTTGGTGCGCGGAGAAATGTGCTTGCGGATTTCGTCCGGATCGATGCACCAGGATTCGCGTTCCACATCGACTATCACCGGCGTTGCACCGGCGTGCAGCACCGCATTGACGGAGGCCGCAAACGTAAAGTCCGGCACGATCACTTCGTCGCCCGGGCCGATGCGCAGTGCCGCCAGCGCCAGGTGCAGCGCCACCGTTCCATTGCTCACCGCCACGCCGTGTTTGCATTCGCAGAACGCCGCAAAATCTTCTTCAAATTGCGTCAGGTACTTGCCCGAGCTGGAGATCCAGGTCGAGAGCACGGCGTCGGTGACGTAGCGCAGTTCGTTGCCGCCCAGATCCGGCATCGCCACCGGAATATGCACGCGGTGGTCGTAGCGGAAATAGTCCACCACCACGCCATCGTCATTCACCAGCGGAATGACGCGAATCTTGCGGTTGGTTTTGGCCATCAGATCGTTGATGTCTTCGCCCACCTTGCCGTACACGTAGTCGCCGCGCGGCATGTCGCGCAGCATGTCGTCCAGCGAGCCGCCGTCCAGCAGTTGACGCCGGACGTCGCCGTCCGTCAAAACGCCGCAGAGCTTGCCGTTTTTGTCATTCACAAAGGCTATCCCGGCCGGTTCGGCATTGATAGCCGCCAGCGCCTGGCGCAGGGAATGGTTCAGGGTTGTAATGGAATCTTGCACTAATCCTCCAGCAGCGTGGCCAGAACATCATGAGAATGCCGCACCGTTTGCAGGTCGCGGTAGATTTCCAGGGTAAATATTTTGCCGCCCAGGTCGGCGCGCTCCAGCAGGCGGAACAGATCGGAATCGCGTTCAAAAGCGCCGTTGCTGTCCACCGTGCCGTCGTTGTCGCTGATGTGCACGTAGTCGGATTGCGGCAGCAGGAATTGCACCTCTTCCGCCGGATCCAACCCCAGCGTAGCACAACTCACCTTCAGATGCGCCAGGTCCAGCAGCAAATTAAAATCCACCTCGGCTCGCAGTTCTTCGAAACCGGACCGATCGGTTAAAAAGAATGGGTTTGCTCCGCCGTAGCTGGCCGCGTTCGGGGCCGAAAAAACGTTGTTCTCAATATAGAGTTTCACGTCCTCCGTTTCCGCATACACTTCCCTGACTGCCTGACAAAACCTTTTAAATCCCTCTTGTTTGTCAAAGAGAGACATGCGGTCAATCTTTTTGCCGATCTGGTGCAGCGGAATATCGATCAAAAAGCCGGCGTGAAAACCGTAGCGCTGCGCACCCAGCAGTTTTGACAATTCCACGGCGCGGCGTATCTGTTCGCGGCTGGCGTTAAACGTCTCGTCATTGAGCGAAGCCAGATTCAAGACAAAATGTTTAAGCGGCGGCGGAAAGTAATTGTGGCACAGGTATTCGAGTTGAAAGCGCTGTTTAAGTTCAAGCAGATCATCCGGCAGCGCGTCGTACCACTCCGTCCCTCCGGACAGCTCGATATAGCGGAAACCCGCCTCGGCCAGTTGCAAAACAGCATCGCGAATATTCGCCGCGCGAACGCAGGAGGAAGAGATGTAGATCATGACTCACCGCGGAACGCTGACCGGATTGTGTTTAATTCATCTGTTGAAGTAATCGACACGTCGCGACCGTCCACCTCAAAAACAGCCGGCGCAAAGGGCGGATAGTACATGGCCCGCACGAATCGTTCGGCGTAACTGTACTCCGTCTCGGCGGCCACCAGCCGTCCGTCGTGCGGCAGCGAACGCGAGTAATAACGCCGCTGTGCATCCGGGTCCTGCGCCTGCCCCGCATCGCCGTTTAACAGACGCCTGAACGCCTCGCCAAAATTGGCGACAAACAGCGCGACAAGTTTGTTGTACAGCGACCATGCGGTATCGTCGGCGGCAATGTTTAATCGCTTCTGCAGCAGGATATTGCCGCCGTCGACCTCGCTCGTCATAAAGTGATAGGAAACGCCTGTTTCGGCTTCACCGTTCAAAAGCGCCCAGACGCTCGAAAACGTCCCCCGGTAATCCGGCAGCAGCGAGGGGTGCATATTCACGGCGCGAAAGTCGACGAGTTCGAGCACCCGATCGCGAATAATATTGCGGTAGTAGGCAGAGACCAGCACGTCCGGCCCGAAAGCCGCCACGCGGTCAAAGTCCTTGTTAATGCTCGTCGTCGCAAAGTTAAACCGGCCGTGGCGCAGAAATGTTAAAAACTGCTCATTCTGCGCGCCCTCGTGTGTATACACCAGAATCTGATTGCGATCAAATTCGGGGTGCAGACTCAACTGCGAGAGTATTTCCTGGCCGGCGCGGCCGAATCCGCACAGTACTGCTTTCATTCCAGGTCCCGTCGAATCCTACACTTCAATCAGTTCATTGGGCGCAAAATCGCGCAGGGCCGGCGTGCCGAACACCACGCGATAGTACAGCGGGGAAATGCCGCGGCCGCCGCTGCGTTTGGCGGTAACATTATCCCACCCGAGTTTTTCGCCCTTGGCAATGGCGCGGCGGGCGACGAAACTTTTCTGCAGGGACGCGCGCGTATTGCGTTCCGACAGCGTCGGCGCTTTAACATCCGTACCCATGTACTCCTCCACCTTGCGAACGAGCGCTATAAAGTCGCGCAACTCGACCGGATCAAGCGAGGCTTTGTGATCCGGCCCTTCGAGTGACTTGTCCGTCGTAAAGTGTTTCTCCAGCACACGAGCCCCCATCGGCACGGCAAAGGGCGCTGCGCCTACGCCGACGGAGTGATCCGAATAACCGAGAATAACATCGAAGTTATCCCGATATGTATTGATCACATTCAGGTTCGCTTCTTTGTCGGTAATCGGATAGTTGGCCGTGCACTGCATCAGGACTACTTCTTTGTTGTAGCGATAAATTTCGCGCAGAGCCATTTCAACTTCGCTCAGGTAGGCCATGCCGGTCGAGAGGAACATCGGCTTTTCACGGCGGGCAATTTCGCGCAGAAACGGCAGATTGGTAATGTCCGTCGATGCGATTTTATATGCCGGGAGATCGAGCTCGTCCAGGTCGTTCAGACTCTGCTCGTCAAAAGGTGTCGTCAGAAAGATAATGCCTTTGTCGCTGCAGTATTCTTTCAACGCCAGATTTTGATCGCGCGTTACTTCCAGTCGTTTTAACATGGAGAACTGACTTTCGGCCGAGTCGGTAGTTTTCAATTGATACGGCGCTTTTTCAACTTCGGGCAGAATCAGATGTTCCGCCTTGAATGTCTGGAATTTCACGGCGTCCGCACCGGCATCGCAGGCGATGTCAATAAGAGTGTAGGCCAGGTCCATGTCGCCGCCGTGGTTGACGCCCGCTTCGGCAATGACAAAGGTGGGATTTTCGGCTGAAATTCTACGATCGCCGACATGTATCTCAGATGCAAACTTCATTGTTGATACTCCAAATGTACTGTGCAATCCGTCAGGCCGTATAGCCCGGCAGGATCACGTCAAACTGCTGCACATCCTGTTTAAGTGTTTTGCCGTCCACCAGATTGAACTGCGCGGGTGCTATGCCTTCTTCCACCGCCCGGATAAACAGCACGCTGTTGCGGTCGATCGTCGTGCCCGCGGTCAGATTGCGGGCGGCAACGACGCTTTTTTTCTGAAACCTGCGGTAGTTGATGTCACTCTCGCTAAACTCGCGGATTTCACGGCTGCCGAAGGCTTGCCAACCCGTTTTTACGGTGTCGACGTATTGTTCATACTCATGCGGTTCCAGCGCCGCCTGGAAGTCGGTTTCCGTCGTCACGCGATCCATGCAGATGTGCTTTTCGAGCAGGCAGGCTCCCTGCCCGACGGCCAGCAGATCAACCATCCCGGCAAAGGGCAAATCGGCATCGGTGTGGTCGGCGTAACCGACGGGCATGCCGAATACATCGCTCAGCAGCCCCAGCCTGGCGATATTCAGGTTCGAAATCAGCGTCGGAAAATTCTGCACGCCGTACATCAGTACAATGTCGCGCGCGTTCTCCTCGGCACAAATACGCAATGCACGCGCAATCTCTTCCATCGTGGAAGCGCCGGTGCCCAGTGTAAACGGAATGCCGGAAGCGGCGACGCCGCGCAGCACTTCGGGGTTGGACAGATCACTGGAATTCAGCTTGATGCCGTCGACGCCCAGCTCAATCGCCAGTTTAACACTTGGCACGTCGTAGGTGCAGGCCCAGACGTCGATGTCAAGCGAGCGACCGTAGTCAAAAACTTCGCGCCACTGCTCCGCTGTAAACTCGATTTTGTTTAACACGTCGGCTACGCTGTGACCCGGCACGACCAGATCGCGGGCCGAAAGAAACTGCAGTTGAACTGCATCCGCCCCGGCCTGCGCCGCCGCTTTGGTAATGGCCTTCGCCTTTTCCAGGCTGCCGTCGTGGGCACAGGCCATCTCAGCGATGACATATGGTCGCAAGTTCGGACCAATCGCATCCCTGCCGTTTATCTGGATTGTCTGATTGAACGCGTGCATGATTTCATTCCGTTTTGTTAAAGCCAGCCGTTGGACTGCAGAAGTGATTTGATAAGCTCGCGCTGCTCGGGAAAGACGCGGCGCAGCGGCGGACGTTCATAAGGCGGCAAAAAGCCTTTGATGTGCAAAGCCTCTTTTAATGCGATGTGCCAGCCCATCGGTACAACGTGCGAGAAATAGGGTTTCTCAATGTTGTACACAATTTCGTGCGCCTGTTTAAAGTCCTGGTTCTGCATGGCCGTAAAAAAGTCCAGTTCCAGCTTCGGATAGAAGTTTCCGATGCCGCCCAGAAAAGCGCGTGCGCCGTTCCAGTAGTCGCGCAGGTAACGGCTCATGCCGCCGCCGGCTCCGATGATGATTGCGCGGTCAGACGTGGCTTTAACAATAGCATCGCTGTAAGGCGGGTCCAGCGCTTCTTCTTTCATTCCGACCAGGCTGGGAATATCCAGCAGACGCTGCAACAGCGGAATAGAATACTGCACGGATCCGCCGCCGACGCCGTTGCGCATCGGCATCTCGTGGATCATCAGCGCAATGTCCAACTCTGCGGCTATGGCGTTAAAGAACTCGAACAGCGCTTCTTCACCGTAGTGCCGCTCGGGATGATAGACGAGAAGAATGTCAGCGCCAATTTTTTCCGCGTGTTTACCGAATTCGATGCACTGCCGCGTGGAGCCTGTCATCGGCGTAGACACGATTGTTTTGGTTTTTCCTTCAGCTGCCGCCACCACCGTCTCGTTGATCTTTAACATCTCATCGACGGTCAAAAGGTTAAACCGGCTGGTACCGACGGTAGTCATGACCGCGGGAATACCGCCGTCCACCAGAAAGCGGACATAAGAATCAAGCGACGCGTAGTCGACGTTGTAATCCTGGTCAAACGGCGTGGGCAGGGGAATTACCGGCCCGCTGAAACTTCCTGTTAACTCTTCGTACCTGGCGCTCATTTCGATTCCTCCTTATTAAACAGATGTTTCATCATACCTTCGGCAATTGCAAACTGATACGGGTAATCGATGTCGAAGGAACGCTCCGGCGGCATCACATAGGTCAGCATGTTTTCCTGGAAAAACGTCCCGACTTTCAGAAATGACTCAACGGTGGCCATGTAAATAGCCCCATTCGGATGGTACATGGTGCGGATGTCCTGACTGCGTGTAGTTTTGGCGTACTCGTCCGGATACATCATGCGCATGCCCTGCCCTTCTTCAAAAAGGGCAAGTTGCGGCGGGAACTCGTACGCGACCACGCCGATCAGAAAATCGTTGTCCGGATTCTCTTCAAAGGTCTGGTGGGCTTTGCGCACATCCTCGGCCGAACGGAACGGACAGGTAGGCAGCAGGGCCGCAACATTGTCAAACTTCTCCGCGCCGTTTGTGCGTCGCAGATACTCGTCCACCACTTCAACTTTGCGCACTTTGTCGCCACTCATGTGCGCGGGCCGGTTGTCGACGGCAACGCCCTCGGCGGCGGCCACCTCGGCGATTTCCTTGTCTTCCGTCGACACAACGATGTGGTCAAACACGCCGGCGTCTTTGGCAGCACGTATTGAATACGCCAGCAATGGCGTGCCCGCAAGAGGAAGGACATTTTTCCGCGGAATGCGCTTGGAACCGCCGCGGGCCGGGATAATACACACTGTTGAACCCATAGTTTCACCTTCTATCGTCGATGGGCGAGCTCCGGCTGACTCCGGACCGCCGAATAATTGTCATTGCCCGTTTGTTGTCCGCTCACCTGTCACGTAACCGTAGTCTTCCAGCTGTAAATTGCAACTCCGGCTGAGTTCGGCGTTGGACGACGAGTAATAGCTGCGAAACTCATCAAGCAGCTCGTTCAATGCCGGGCCGTTAAATTTCCGGACGACTTCCTTGTCCGCCTGCGAGTTTTTCCCCTGCGGCGGACGCGTCATGAAACGCTGTATTTCCGCCGAGCCGGGATTCAATCCCAGGAAGTTAAAATAGCGCTGAAACTCCTGCGCGCCGTCCTCAAATAGCCGCTCAAAAACCAGCACAAACACCCTGTCGGCGCCGAAGCGCTCGGCGTACATGTTGTACACGCGCAGGAAGTTATAGTGCTCCAGAAAAATGACTTTGCCGCCGCGTTGTTCGCACAGGCAGCGTATCCGGCCGTGCTGACAGGCCGGGTAATTGCAGAACAGCGAACCCTCGCGGTCCAGAACATCCGCCAGTTTGTACTGCCAGCGTTTAATATGGAAGTCATGTGTGTAGCGCGACAATATCAATTCAGGCTGACGCCTGATTGAAATCACGATCTTCACGTCCAGGCCGTCGGCCAGGTCCTGAATGCGATTCGCAACCATTTCTTCCAGATAGGGTTTGCACAATCCTTCATGCGAGATAACATTCAGCTTGTCGCCCTGCATGACGGCATCAAGCGTAGTGCGAATATCATCGCGCTTGTACTCCCCGTCGGCGGCATAGCCGATTTCCTGAATCCACTGGCTGTGCGGCGTCGGCGATTTAATCAGCTTCGTGACCGGCGCCGGTTTCCACGGCAGGCGATGCAACACGCGGTTAAACAACTTCTCTGACCGACTCTTTTTGTAGTAAGAGCGGCCGAGGTAGTTAACTCCATCGAGCTCCGGATAAACGCCGCGCTGCAGCCATGAAGTGGCTGTCTTGGGGTATCCGATATGAAAAACGATGCGTTGCTGCATGATAGATTACGGCTCGATGTCGGTTGCTGTTGATCGCGACTCGTCGTTAAACGGATTGTTCGTTCCAGATGCGTTTGGCGGGAACTTTACCCGAGAAACGCGCGGGATTCAGGGGCGACTCGTGCCACCACTGTTGAGTAAACGGCTTGGGTTTGTACACCGGCATCGGGTCGGTATGACTGTGTCCGCGCATCACCATGCGCTCACGGCCCGGCTGCACAACGCCGCCGCGATGATAACCATCCGTATCAAAAATTATCATGGTGCCGGCCGGCCCTTCAATAGGCATTGCCTGGTCAATCATATTCTGCTCTGTCGTGCGGTTGCCGATCGTCTCCATACGCCCACCATATCGCAGATGTTCATTGGCCAACTCGCGGCCAATCAGATGCGACCTGGGAATGAACTGGAATGCACCGCTCTCTTCCGTTGTGTCGAGCAGATAGAGAAAAAACTTCAGCGAGAGAATCTTGTCAAAGTGCAATGGATTAATCGGTTCGGGGTTCGGCTTGTCGTGCGTAATATAGATGTCGTTGTTAACCAGATTCGGTTTGCCGAGATATTGATCGGTCAGCACCTTCATCATGTCGTCGTCAAACGTCCGTGCAAAAACCGGGAATTTGCTCGTATCAATTCCTTCGCGGTGAACCGACAGCGCGCGGCCGTGCTCGTAATTCACCGTTCTGATCCAGCCGGCAGATTGTTTAAACAGCTCTTCAAATTCTTCACGCAGGGCGGCGATATCCTCGGCAGGAATAAAATTGGGGATGTGAACCATGCCGTACTCGCGCAGAACCGCCAGAGTTTTGTCGATGCCTGCATCGCGCGACAGTGTAAATTCATATTCAGTTCGCATTGTTCAACTCCAAAAGTCGGTTAAAATGATGAACTGTCAGATGTGAAAAGTAATTGTTCACGTTGATGAATGGGAAACGTCATACGATCGGATAAAAGATTCAATGCGTTCAAGTTCGCTGCGGCCGGCATCGTCGTGATACGGAAATCCGGCCTTGTTAAGACTTTCGCGGATTTCCTTGCGACGTTTAAGCTGGTCGACTTTGATGCTGATTTTTCGTGCCACCTTGTGCAGCGCCCCGCCGGCCAGTGCGCTGTTGGCCAGTCGCGGAGCACGCCGGTTGTACCAGGCGCGCATTAACTCCACCGTCTCGTCAACATGCACGCGTGCCTGATCGTACGTAATGTGGTCTTTCTCGGCAATATAACGGCTTGAAACATCGCGAAATGCCTCAATTTCCTTCGCGTACTCCGGATCGTCAATGAACTCGGAGAATTTGCGCGTCGTAGAAGAACCGCTGCCGGGTATGAACTCACGGGCCGAGTAAAACACGGGCAGTACTTTGTGCTTGCCGTGTATGACCGTGAGCATCGCGTCCAACTTCGGAAAGAAGTTAACATTGCTCAGACCGTTGTCGACGGCTTCGCGGTAACCGTCGAGATATGTTTCCGTCCTGCGAATGGCGTAGTATATTGCCACGTTGTTGGCAAAATGCTGTTTAACCCTTTGCGCGGCGGTTGCACCGTCGACATCCCGCTCAACTGCATGCAGATACATTGGGCTGTATTCAATGTCGGATTGTTCCGGTCTGAACTGTATTATGTGTCCCTGCGCCGCAGCATAATCAGGATTGTCCCTCAGAAAGGCCAGACAGGTTTGGAGTCCGGACAGAGTAATAAAATCGTCATCGGCGCACATGACGGTATACGGCGTCGTCACTTTTGACAGGACGTCGCTTACCTTTTGCGGCAAACCGACTTTTGGATAGTGATGGTACTGCAAATCTGCATACTCATCCGCCTGGTTGAACGGATCGTCCGAAGAATCCGCCACCAGGGTCCTCAGACCGGAATCGCGAAAATAATCGAGCAAACGCTTGAGATACCCATGCCGAAAGTGCGTGGGTATCACGAGCGTAAGATCGTCAAATCGCGTCATTTAACCCTCCGCAGATAACCGTCGGGTGCAACAGTGATCAGCAATTTGTTGTTTAATTCCTGGTCGATCTCAAAATTGTCATTGCTCTTCAGGAAGTCTTTCACAGCCGTATAGGGATTGTCACCGTGTCCCCAGGGACGGTTGGGGAAAAAGTCTGCCGGCATGTATTCCACGCAGGTGTCAAACACAACCAGGTATGAGCCCACGGTTACCATGTCTGCATATGCCTGAAGTTCGGCGGCTACATGTTCGTGAGTGTGGTTGGAATCCAGAAAAACCATGACTCTTTTTTTACCGGCTGCAATTGTGCGGACGCGTTCAACTACATTTTCAGCAACGGAAGAATCTTCTATCATCGTGATGCGTTTGGACATGGGATGTGATTCCAGCGCCTGACGATTGTGCTCGCGAATGTCGATGTCAATACCGATGACTTCACCTTCGCCGCCGATCAACTCCAACATGGAGGCGCTGAATATGATCGAGCCGCCGTGTGCTATTCCCGTCTCGATAATCAGGTCGGGTTTTACTTTCCATATGATCTCCTGCATGGCGACCATATCCTGCGGGAATTGAATGATGGGGCGACCCATCCAGCGAAAGTGGTAGGAATACTCGTATTCCGACACTTTGTTGAACCACTGCCACGTCAGATCGCGCACTTCGCTGTCTTCGCCCATTTTGGCGATGTACTCCGCATTGCGCTGCTTGAACTCTTCAACGGGATCGACGCCCATTACTTCAACTCCTTGATTTCTATACGTGCTTCGTACACCCGACCTTCATCTTCAAAGCGACAGGCCGGGTAACCGGAAAAGGTTCGCGCACGCAGCAGATTCAACAACTCGCGTGCCGTGTATTGTTTGTCCAGATCAATTCTGGAAGCAGGATCGAGCTCCCTGCCGTAGTGGAAGCTTCCCTTGTCGGCTTCCTGCGGGATGCGCGGAATATCGCCTGCTACGATGCGCGGATAGACTGACTTAAACAAGTCAATCATGGCGTCCTGAGCCTTGTAATACAACGTCCCGCCGTTGTCCTCCCAGCTCTTGTCAATCCTTTGCTGGAACGCAATATCCCCCGCGTCAATGCCTTCATTTACAAAGTGAATCGTCACGCCAAAAGGCGTGTCCTCCACTATTGTCCAGAAGCTGTACCCCTTGCCGCGATTGTAAGGCAGGTAGCTCGGATGGAAGTTTAACACACCGCGGGACGGCAGCGAGATCAACGGTTCCTTGATAATAAACGGCCACCACGCCAGAAGCAGATGATCCAGTTCCATGCCTCGCATTCGCTCCAGCGCCGCATCACCGTACATCTCATCGCTGAACAGCAGGTCCTCGTGTTTAACCCCGAGCGCCGCAATACGCTCGACAATCTTTGAGTTCCTGGCCAGGACAACTTGTTTCAGGTGTTGCGGATGCTCCGTCGCGACGTATTCGACCGCGCGAAATCCAATTTCACCCTCTGCAAAAATCGCAAGCCGTATGTTGTTCTTGTCCGTCATCTTTCAGCGTTTTAAACCTTCTCACATGTTTGCATCAAATTCACGCAGGGCGGAAACCACGTAGTCGACCTCGTCGTTTGAAATGGCGCTGAACAGCGGCAAGGTCATGATGCGGTCGTACACGTGCATCGCCTGCGGAACGTCCGTCACCCAGGGACTAAACAAAGGATGCAGAGTCAGCGGCATGTAGTGCAGTCCCGTCGCAATGCCTCGCTCCTTCAGGAAAATCATCAACTCGTCGCGCTGCTCACAACGCGCCCCGAACACGTGATAGGTCGACTCGCCGCTCAGATCGTAGGGCAGCAGAGGTGTAATATGACGCAGCTCGGACATACCGTCCAGATAGCGTTTAATTGCACTTAAACGCTGCTCGTTAAACGTCGGCAGTTTTTGCAATTGCGCCAGACCAATGCCCGCCGCCAGATCGTTCATATTGTACTTGTAGCCCAACAAGGCCACTTCGTAGTACCAGTGCCGTGCGTTTAATTTTGCGTCCGTATAGGCCGCGTTGCGCTTCCAGGTGTCCTTGTCAATGCCGATCCAGCGCATGGCGCGCGCCGGATGGACCAGTTCTTCATCGTCCGAACACAGCATTCCGCCGTCGCCCGTGGTCATGCATTTTTTTTCCTCGAAGGAGAAACAACCGATGTCGCCCCAGGTGCCCAGTTTGCGGCCCTTGAACGCACCGCCGGCGGTGTGCGCACAGTCCTCGACAACCTTTAAACCTTTTGCCCGCGCAAAGTCCATCAGTCGATCCATTTCAACCGGGTGCCCGGCCAGGTGCACCGGCACGATGGCTACGCAGTCATCGGTGTATTTGCGCTCCAGGTCGTCGAGATCGAGTCCCAGTGTCTCCGGATTGCAGTCGACGAACACAGGTTCGAGGCGGTTGTACAACGCCGCCGTGGCCGAAGAAACAAATGTCAGTGCCGGAACGAGGACTTTTTTCCCTTCGGGAAAATTAAACAAAGCCAGCGCTATGTGCAGCGCCGCCGTCGCCGAGTTCAAACCGATGGAACTCCTGCAGCCGATGAATTCGCTCCAACGCGTTTCGAATTCACCGACGTTGGGACCGAGCCCGATCCACGAGCGCTCAAATGCGGCGCGAATGTTGGCCAGTTCTTCTTCACCGACGCTGGGTCTGAACAGTCGTACATTCATTTTCAACTGCGTTCCTGAATGGTTTATCTCTGTGTTTAATGTCCAAAATCCGGATAGGCTTTGTCCTTGTCGGACATGACCGGCGCATCCGTCGGCCAGTCAATACCAATGGCGGGATCGTTCCAGCGGATGCCGCGTTCACGACCCGGAGCGTAAAAGTTCGACACCTGGTAAAAGATGTCGCAGTTGTCGCGCAGGGTAATAAAACCGTGCGCAAATCCGGGCGGCACATACAACATCCGCATATTGTCTTCGGTCAGCTCCACCTGCACGTACTGTTTAAATGTCGCCGAGTCAGGACGCACGTCCACGATTGTGTCGAGGATGGCGCCCTGCGTGCAGCGCACCAGTTTGGCCTCTTCAGCGCCGTCCACCTGATAGTGCATGCCGCGCAGCGTGTGTTTAAGCGCCGAACGCGAAAGGTTGCTCTGCACCATGTGCGTCGCCAGGCCATGCGCGGCAAATTCATTGGCGCAGTACATGCGCGCAAAAAAGCCGCGGTGGTCGCCGTGTGGCTCCGGTTCGACAACAAATGCGCCGGCCAGTTTTGTCTCACTGAAATTCATCGGATTTGCTCCTTGCTTTCCCGCGGCGCCAGTCCCATCAGGCTGAAGTCCACCCAGGGATAAAATCGCGTCATCGCCCGCACGCGATCGCGCTGTTCCTCTGTTAACAAGGCTGTGCCGCGACCTGACACGCCTTTGTTGAAGCGCGAGGCCTTGCGTTTTTCTTCGGCTTCCGCCAGAATGTTTTCAACTTTTGCCTCGTCGACAGGCAAAGAGTAAAAAGTAAGAATGCGATGAATAGCCGCGGCTTTGTCGGCCATTACTTCTTCGTAGCTGGTCCAGAGCAGCTCGATCGCCTGTGTGCGCTGCGCTTCAAACCACGAAACGTAAAAGTTAAAGTACCAGGGCAGCGCCATGTCGATGATCATATCGTACTGGTCGGATTCTTCCAGTTCGTAGAATCGATCGTCGACAAACAACATCGGCGAGTTCTGCCCCTGTTTGTAGAAATGATCGCGCAGCGAAATCACGATGTCGAAAATATTGCGAGTCAGGATCACCGGCCGGATGTTAAACTCGTTTAACATCTCCAGGTTCGGCTGCGTGGCGCGCACGTGCTGTTGCGTCACCGAGTTTTTGCGTGCTGCATCGGCGGCAGTTGGCAGGTACATATCCTGTTCGTTGCGCTTGCGACGAAAGGTCATGCTCTCAACGTCAAATCCCGTCACCGAATGAAGAGTTCTGGACAGGAAGGTCGAACCGCTTTTGGGAAAACAGGCGATAAAAATATTGGTCGTCGACGCTGAACGACTTCGTGCGAGTCGCTGCCAAACGGCCAGAGTAGCGCGCGCGGGGTGCCGCAGGTTGTCGCCGAGTCCCATCAGTCGACCTCCGCCGTCTGCATGATCAAACGCTCGTATTCTTCAATCTGCTGCGTTGTTAACACATTCTGATCTTCATACCAGGCGCGATACCAGCGAATTGTTTCCCTGAAAGTGGCGTCGGCATTCCACTGTGGACGCCAGCCCAGACGCGTGCGCGCTTTTGCGTTGTCGAGGCGCAGCAGCATCGCCTCGTGCGGCGCATGTTCGTCCTGTTTAATTCTGTATTGCACGGCAGGCCAGATCGACTGCATGGAATGCACCACGCTCAATACATCGCAGCCTTCCAGATTGTCCGGCGAGAAGTTCCAGGCCGATGCAAATTCCTTTTCTCCGTTTAACAAGCGCACGCCGAGCTGAAGGTAACCCGCCAGCGGCTCCAGCACGTGCTGCCAGGGACGCGTTGCCCGCGGATTGCGGATTTCAACTTCCTCGCCGCCGACCGTCGCTTTAACAATATCCGGAATCAAACGATCGAGAGCCCAATCGCCGCCGCCGACGACATTGCCCGCGCGCGTGGTCGCCAGTAAAACATTGTGATCAGTCCCGTAGCCATCCGGGTTGAAAAAGGACATGCGCCAGGAATTGCAGAGCAATTCCACGCAGGCTTTCGACGAAGAATACGGATCGTGGCCGCCGAGTGCGTCGTTCTCGCGATAAGCCCATTCCCATTCGCGGTTGTCGTACACCTTGTCGGTCGTTATCACAACAATGGCGCGCAGGTTTTCGCAGGCGCGGCAGGCGTCGAGTACGTTTAAAGTACCGGTGACGTTGCTGGTGTAGGTTTCATACGGGTCGGCATACGACGCACGCACCAGCGGCTGTGCCGCCAGGTGAAAAACAATTTCGGGGTCGGCCTGTTTAACAGCATTAAACAGCGCGTCGCGATCGCGTATGTCCAGCAAACGCGATTTCATGCCCGTATTCAGCAATGCAAAGTGACTCGGCTCCGTGTTCGGCGCCAGCGCTATGCCCGTCACCTCCGCACCGAGTTTTTCCAGCCACGTGCTCAGCCACGAGCCTTTAAAACCCGTGTGCCCGGTTACGAGAACCCGCTTGCCGCCGTATGCTTCCAGTCCCGTCATTATCAGTCCCAGATTTTCCAGCGAGCGGTGCCGCTCTTCCACATGTCTTCCAGAACTTTCTTGTCGCGCATCGCGTCCATCGCCTTCCAGAAGCCGTCGTGTTTATACGCCATCAGGTGCCCTTCGTCAGCCAGATCCGTCATCGGCTGATCTTCCCACATCACGTCGTCCGCGTCGTCGGGCAGGTAGTTAAACACCTCGTTGCGCAGCACAAAGAAACCGCCGTTAATCCAGCCGCCGTCTTCTTTGGGTTTCTCAATAAACTCCACCACCTGACTTGTCTCTTCGTCAATCGACGCCACGCCGTAGCGACCGCCCGGCTGTACCGACGTCATGCTGGCAATCTTGCCGTGTGAATGATGGAATTGGAGCAGTTCCTTAACGTTGACGTTTGCAACACCGTCCCCGTAGGTTAACATAAAGTGTTCCTGGTCCTCCAGGTAGGGTTGGACGCGGCGCAGTCGCCCGGCGGTTTTGGTGTGCAGCCCGGTGTCCACCAGCGTCACCTTAAACGCCTCGGTATTGGTCTCGTGCACTTCGATTTCGTTGCTGCGGATATCGATCGTCACGTCGGAATTGTGCATGAAATAATTCATGAAGTATTCCTTGATCTGATAGCCCTTATAGCCCAGGCAGATGACAAACTCGTTAAATCCCTGGCTCTCGTAGATTTTCATGATGTGCCACAAAATCGGTTTGGAGCCGATTTCAATCATCGGTTTGGGTCGCAGATGCGATTCCTCGGAAATCCGCGTCCCCAGTCCGCCTGCAAAAATCACTACTTTCATGCAACAACTCCCGGTTTGATCTTATGCGATATCAATCGCACCTGTTAACCCCGCCGAATCGTTCAGGCGATGTTCTGCAGCTCCACCATCTTGCGGAACTTGGAATCATCCACATTAACCAGTTCCTGGAAGGTCCCGTGCTCGGCGATACGGCCGCGGTCCAGCACGTAGATGTAGTCGCTGTTGCGAATCGTGCTTAACCGGTGCGCAATTATTACCACCGTTGTTTTACCCTTCAGGTCGTCAATGCTTTTCTGAATTTTCTTTTCCGACTCCGTGTCGAGCGCGCTCGTGGCTTCGTCGAGCAGCAACAACTCCGGATGGCGGAACAGCTCGCGCGCAATCGCAAGCCTTTGACGCTGTCCGCCGGAAAGTTTAACGCCCCGGTCGCCGATCGGCGTGTCGTAAGCTTCGTCCAGAGCGCGAATGTACTCGTCCGCAAATGCCTGGCGCGCCGCGTCTACTACGCGACGGCGGCACTCCTGCGAATCTTCCGCACAGCCCCAAAGGCTGATATTGTTGGCCACGCTGTCGTCAAACACCACGTTTTCCTGCGCCACATAACCAATCTTCTCGCGGAACGAATTGTAGTCGATCGCACTGCTGTCGATACCGTCGACGTCGATCGCGCCCTTCGTCGGCCGCAATACACCCGTCAGCAGATCGATGATTGTTGATTTGCCCGATCCGGATTCGCCTACCAGCGCAATCGTGCGGTTTTTGGGAATGAACAGCGACACATCGCTCAGCACTTCCTTGTCGTCGTAACTGAAGCAGACATTGTCCAGCCGTATACCCTGTTTAAGTTCGCCGATCTGTTGTTCGCCGTGCACTTCCGGTTCGCGCGCCACCGCGGCAATCGTGCGGTTAACCGAATCCACGCCGCCGAGCAGACCTGAGAACTGCTGCCAGGTCGTCTGGAAGCCCATCACGTTCATCATCAGCCTGAACAGCAGCAAAATGTTAACCGTAATTTCGCCGATCGGATGGCCCAGCACGCCCACATAAATTCCGATCAGCAACACGATGAAGTAAATCACCAGCGGCTCGGCGATCGCCTTGATCGTCGCACCCGCTTTGTGAATCTCAAACGTGAATTCCGACAGTTCGTCCACATTGTGCGACGTCTTGGTGGTAAACTTGCCCAGACTGCGCGTTGAACGCAGGTATTTAAAGGCCTGAAACGCCTGAATCAGCAGGGCGTTGAATACCCCGTGTTCACGCGAGTAACGAATCGAGAATTTCTTGGACCGCGCCGACAGCGGCTTGAACAGATACAGAATCAATACGCCGTATATCAGCGCCAATCCCGTTATCTGCCAGTTGATCAGGAAGGAATACACGAGCAGTGAAAGGACGGTGGCTATCTGCACCATCGTCATTGAAAAGAAGCGGAAACTCTTGATGCTGCGGTCGACTTCATGCGTGATCACATTTGTCAGCGTGCCCGTATTCTGCGCCGTGTAATACAGATAACTCATGCCGAAGAAGCGCGATATCAGGTCCTTGCGCATCCCGCTGTACACCACATGCGTCGTCAGGTGCGCGTTGTAGTAACCCTCCACATACTTCACGATGCCTTTGAACGTGAAGATGATCACGATAAAAATCGCCGAGGTCATGTGCGACAGTTCCAGGCCGAAGAATCCGTAGACCTTGGCCAGCAGCCCCGCCAGTCCTCCGGAATCCGGCGACATGGTATCCGCCGACATCAGCGGCAGAAAAAACGCCAGGCCGAAGCCTTCGAGCTGCGCCGCCACTACCGCAAGCGCCAGCACGATGTAAATGCGCCGGCCTACAAAGGGCTCGTAGACCTTGTAGTAATTCAGCAGCGTCGATATTATCGGCAGATGTCGTTTGGCCATCGTAGTTCCCGCGACTCCTGGTCAGCTCTCCGGCGTTTCCGTCGGCGTCGCTTCCGGCTCGTTCACCGCGTTCCCGGCTTCGGCGTCGCTCTTCCACACCACCAAAGCCTGTTCAGTATTAAAATTGTCTTTCAGATCTTCAAACTCGGCCCGGCTCAGCACCAGCACGCGCAACTTGCGCTTGATAATTTTTTCCGTGCGCTTCACCAGATGCAGCAAGTATTTTTGCTCGATCGTGCCCACAATCACAAGGTCGATTATCCCCGTATCCTTGCCCGCCGCGTAGTCGCCGGTAATCAACGCCAACTCAACCGAACCGAGCTTGCGCACGATTTCGATCACTTTGTCGATACCGAGATACTTCTGAACCAGGCTTTGCAATTCGGGGAAAAGATTGTGGCTGGTATTGGCGCGGTACAGTTTGGTGCGTCCGTTGCTGGCGCTGTCCAGCAGGCCCGCCTGCGAGAGACGGTTGAGTTCCACCCGCACGGCGTTTGTCGATTCGCCCAGCTCGTCCGCCAGTCCGCGCAGGTATGCCTGCGTTTCCGCGTTCGAGAAAAACTTCAGCAGAAGTTTTATCCGGGTCTTGGATGTAATCAGCGAATCGAGCAAAATTTATACCGCTTGATGTGTGCGGAAAACTCAGCTATAACGAGTAGCAAAATTACTCGTCATTGACATTCCCTCCAAATTTATTCTGATCGCTTTGAGCCGCATTCGCGTCTCAGGCTCTCCTGATTTTCTTGCTCGTCATCCGGATTGAAGTCGCCGCCCCGCGGGTTCGTTCGGAGCAACATGACCGTTCAACCACAAAATCCGCTACGCTCAGCGGCGAACCGGCTACGATCAGTTGATTCCGCTTGATCAGCGCTCGTTCGCGCCGCACATTACGACAAACAAAAGGAGGCGAGTCGGTCAGCAGTCATTTTGAGGAATAACCCGGTGAAAATTGTCCGGTCAGACGGAAAAACGACCCGCTCGCGAGCTAAAACTTGACAGCGGAAATAACTTTTTACTTATCGGAGCTAAAAACATATGTTCCAACACAAATTGAATGTTGAAGAGATACTTCAGAACCCCTTCAACGGCTTTTCTGAGTAAAGCATTGCTCACCGGAAGCCGCAAAATTACAAGCGTGAGTATGAAATGAGAAGTATCTACTTATGCACTCTAACAAAAGAGGAACCAACAGGCATGACGGCAAACAAACCTATCGAAGACTATGTCCTGAATGAATGCAGCAATGCCCTCTACAGGCCCGCAGTAAAAAATGCACTGAATTTCAAAGAACAATCGCAACAGATTGAGGATGAATTCTATCGCGACATGAATATGCTCGCTTCTATCTATCGCCGCGTCCCGAGCAAAGATCATGCTATTGTGAACAAACTGTTTGCGGCGATCCTTGGAGAGTACCTCGAACGCAGACTGATACTCGACGTGGCGTCTCTTCCAGCCTGAAGCAAAACATACATTACCACGGGCAGATATTTTCAGCACTATCCTGGTTGCCAGAGTTTCCGGATTGTTTTCAATGGGACTACTTCTGGGCGGCAGACAGACCAAAACTGCCGCAGGAGCAACTCTTGCGATCTGAATCTTGAGCTGGGAAGCTGGAACCACCTATCAAAACTGACACAAGACAATGTGCGACCAATGAACCGGCAGGAGGAAATACATGACATCGCCTGACAAGCAAAGCTCCAACCCACAGGAAACCGGACATTCGGCATCCTCAATAAATTCTTCCGATGCAGCCTTTATTCGACTCTTCGAAACATTGACGCCGCAGGAACGCACGAGAGTATTCGGTCACCTGCACAGTATTAGCGACAACATGCACAAGCGCTCGGTGAGTTCGCTGACGGACAAGATTACCGCCGAACACATAGCAAGTCTGATCAGCAATGCCGATGAACGAGACAAACGCGATCGCACGGAAATACGCGATCAGCAGCGCTACAAGCTTATTCATACTTTTACCGTCCTGCTTTTCGTGGCCGGATTAATCGGAGCTTTACAACAGAACCAGCCTTTACTCCTTAATCTCATCTTTGGACTGATGGGCTTTTTGAGTGGATTCGGAGTCCGCAGCAACATGCTACAACGCAGTCATCAGTAGGCAGGAACCTGTGAGTGTTAGAGCTTCGGCTAAACCGTTTGTAGAATTACCACTTGATTTCCACCAAAATTGATAACTTCCGCCAGGCACCTCTGACACAAACTACACGCCTGTTCCGCAGTTCTGCTCTTCCTTAACTTTCCGGAGGAATCTACCGTGAATCCCGTGGTTAAAAACATCCTGGCCGTAGTAGTTGGCCTGCTGCTCGGCGGCCTTGTAAACTTTGCCATAATAATGGTAAGTGGTCTTATCATCGCGCCGCCCGAAGGCGTCAACCCTGGCGACATGGAAAGCATAAAAGCCGCCATGGAAGCAGGATTGTACGAAGCACATCACTTCATTCTTCCCTTTCTGGCTCATGCGATTGGAACTCTTATTGGAGCGCTGTTGGCTGCCAAAATTGCCGCGAGTCACAAAATGGTCTTCGCAATTGTCGTTGGTGCATTCTTTTTAATTGGCGGTATCACAAACGTGCTGATGCTTCCGTCGCCGATGTGGTTCAACGTACTGGACATCGTTGCTGCATACATTCCCATGGCCTTCATCGGCGGCAAACTCGGCGGCGCCGGCAAAGAAACCGCCTGACCGACAAGCGAATCTGTCAACATCGCACGACCAATCCAGTGCGATGCTCAGCCACAAAACAACAAAGCCGCTTCTATCGAAGCGGCTTTTTCAGTATTAACAGCTTTAGTCCCGGTCCGGCCTCAGGGTTTTAACGCCTCGCTCGCCAGGCACAGGAAACCGTCGTCGTTCTTGAGCGTCGGTTTGTTGTAGTTCAGCGGCGCAGGACCGTTTAACACCAGTCCGCCGGCGCCTTCCAGAATCGCCTGGCCCGCCGCCGAATCCCACTCCCAGGTGGGACCGCTGCGATAGTACATATGCGCCTTGCCTTCCGCCACCATGCAGAACTTTAACGAAGATCCGACAGCCAGCGAGTCCACAACCTTGTGTTCGCCGAAGAACTCCGTCTCCGCAGCCGAGGAATGTGAACGGCTCTGCACCGCCGTCAGACCGCCGGCAAAATCCGTATTGGTCTTGATTACAACGCGCTCGCCGTCCGGCCCGATCTTCCACGCCGTCTTGTCGGCGACGATGCCGGCGTACAAGGTGTCGAGTACAGGAGCGTAAATCACACCAAGTACCGGCTTGCGGTCACGGATCAGCGCGATGTTAACCGTAAACTCGCCGTTGCGTTTAATGAATTCCTTCGTGCCGTCCAGCGGATCGACCAGCCAGAATTCATCCCAGTCCTTGCGTTCTTCAAACGTGACGTCCTTGCCTTCCTCGGAAATCAGTTTAATCTCCGGGTACCACTCCGTCAGCGCCGCCTTGATGATTTCGTGCGACGCCTTGTCGGCTTTGGTCAACGGTGAATTGTCGTCCTTGTGTTCTACGCCGAAATCATCGGAGTTGTAAATCTCCAGAATCGCTGCTCCGGCGCGGCGCGACAGGTCGCTGAGTTTGTCTATATCGATCATTGGTTTCCCTTAAAACACATCGTCTCCGGCCGTGGGACCGGAGACGATTAACATGTTAAACAGAACTGGCTCAGGATTGCGTGGCCCAGTCGATCAGGCGCTGCGCTACTTCCGGACGCGAAAACTCAACCGGCGGCATTTCGCCGTTTTTCAGCATCTCGCGCACCTTCGTACCCGAGAGGAAAATGCGCTGGTCCGGGCTGCTCGGCGAGGTCTTGGCTGTCGCCATGCCACCCGTCAGTTTGCACCAGAAGCTGTGTTCAAACATCAGCGGCTTGAGTTCGAATTTTTCCAGATCGATTTTGTCGAAGATTTTTTGGGCGTCGTAAGTGCCGTAGTAATTGCCCACACCGGCGTGGTCGCGGCCGACGATAAAGTGCGTACAGCCGTAGTTCTTGCGCATGATCGCGTGGAAAATTGCCTCGCGCGGACCAGCGTAGCGCATGGCGGCCGGCAGAACCGAAAGAGCCACGCGATTGTCCGGGAAGTACTTGTCCATCAGAATGTGATAACAATCCATGCGCACGTCCGCCGGAATGTCGTCCGCTTTTGTTTCGCCGACGAGCGGATGAATCAGCAGGCCGTCGACGATTTCAAGCGCACATTTGATGATGTACTCGTGAGCGCGGTGGATTGGATTTCGCGTCTGAAAAGCCACCACCGTTTCCCAGCCGCGCTCGGCAAACAGCGCGCGCGTTTGCGCCGGCGTCAGGTTGTGCTCGGGAAAGTCCAGTTCCGGCGTCAGGTTGACGAAGTCGATGTCGCCGGCCAGCGTGTACGGACCGTGTTCGTACATTTTGGCGACGCCGGGGTGCGCGTCTTCGGTCGTGCCGTAGACTTTCTGCGCTTCATTTTCCATGTTGCGCTCGTACTTGCCGGAAACCGTGATCACGGCCTGCTCTTTGCCGTTATCGTCGACGAGCACAATCTTTTCGCCTTCGCCGGCGGCGTTGTATTCTTCCTGGCTGACGGGCAAATTGATGGGAATCGAAAATGCCTCGCCGCTCGTCAGGTGCATGTTTTCAACAACAGATTCGTAATCCGCCTGGTTCATGAATCCGCGCAGAGGGCTGAAGCCGCCGATCGCGATCATGTATATATCAGAGAGGACGCGGTTGCTGACCGTGATGCGGCGTGCGTCTGTTAACTGTCCAAGAAGATGCTGCGCCTGTTCGGCGTTTAAACGTCGATCGACAAGTGTTCCACCGTGCGGATTGATAGACATGTTCGGATCCCTGTGTTTTAATATTCAAAGTTAAACGTCAAAAATACCATATGTACACCAGCACTACTGCCACCGTACCGACCAGGATGTTTAACGGGACGCCGGCCGTCAGATAGTCCCTGAAGCGATAACCGCCCGGGCCGTAGACCATCAGGTTGGTCTGATAGCCGATGGGCGTTGCAAAACTTGCTGAAGCCGCAATGGCGATCAAGACCGCCAGCGGCAGCGGACTCGCCAGACCGAGCGACTCGGCTATCGGCACCGAAATGGGAAATACCAGTGCCGCCGCCGCATTGTTTGTAATCACTTCCGTGTAAAAACTCGTTGCGAAAAACACGCCGAACAACACGCCGATCGTGCCGAACGAACCGAGTCCGGAAATGATGACCTCCGCCATGAAAGTCGCGATGCCCGCGTTGCTCACCGCCTTGCCGATGCCGAACGCACAGGCAATCACCACCAGCACGCTCCAGTCGACGGATTGTTTGCCGTCTTCGGTTGAGATGCAGCCGGTCAGCACCAGTGCGATGGCTGCTATCGCGGCGGCAAGCACAATCGGCAGGAGATTGAGCGTCGCCGTCAGCACAAAACCCGTCAGCACCGCCAGCGCCAGATATCCCTTGGCGCGCGGTTTGCTGGGTATCGCGCCGCTCGTCGTCACCAGGTAGAAGTCGCGCGAATTGTACCACTTGCGCGCAAATTCCTTGCGTGCAAGAATCAAAAGCGTGTCGCCAGCGCGCAGGACGATGTCCCCCGCTTTTTTGTTGATGCGCTCGCCGTTGCGGTGAATCGCCAGGATGACCGAGTCGTAGCGCGCACGGAAACTGCTCTCCCGCACGCTTTTGCCGATCAGCGGCGAACTGGCGGAAATCACAACTTCAAAAGGCCGGAAAACGTCGGCGTCGTAGTCTTTCAGGTCAAATTCGGAGTCGCGCACCGTAATCAGGCCGGGCGTCTTCTGCAGGCGCAGAATCACTTCAGGCAGACCGGTAAAAAAGAGCCGGTCGCCAAAGAGAATTTTTTCCGTGGGATGAACCGCGGTCATAACCTTGTCGCCGCGTTCAATCTGGAAAAGAAACAGGCCGCGCAGGTTGCGCAGGCCGGCCTCTTCAATCGACTTGCCGATGCCGGCGTAGTTGGTGTCGACCTTCATCTCAAACACAAACTCGCGGATGTGTTCGCCCAGCTCGTCGATCGGGTCGCGCCGGTCCGGCAACATGCGCCAGGCAATGAAGGCGATGTACAACAGCCCGGCCACGGCCACCGGAATCCCAACTTTCGCCAGCTCGAAGAATTCAAATCCCTCCCAGCCGCCTTCCAGCAGGAAACCGTGCACCACCAGATTTGTGCTTGTTCCGATCAGCGTGCAGGTGCCGCCCAGTATGGTCGCGTAGGAGAGCGGAATCAGAAAACGCGAGAGCGCGCGGTTGTTGTCGCGCGCCCAGCGTTGCACCATCGGGATGAGGGAGGAGACGATCGTCGTGTTGTTCGTGAAGGCCGAAAGCGCGGCCAGCGGCGTGGTAAAGCGCAGCAATTGCAGGGGCATCGGCAGCTTTCCGCGGCCGAATACCAGCGGCGCAAAGTTAAACACCACGCCCGTTGACTTCAGCGCCGCGCCGACGATGAACAATAAAGCCACCGTCAGCATCCCGGTGTTGGCAAAGCCGTGGAATGCCTCCTGGATCGTGATGACTTCCGGGATCGTAAGCAGCACGAGTGCGCCGAATACGACCACGTCTGCGCCGGCAATTTCGCGCATCAGCGCAATCGACATCAGCACTAAAACAACCAGCGTATACCAAAAGGCAAAATCCATGCGGTCTGCGCTTTTAACCAACAGGTCTGTTATGCAATGTCAAATCGGCTCGGCGGAATCAGATGATGCCTTGCTGCTCCAGCATCGCCACTACCTGCTCCACGCATTCTTCCAGCGAATTGTCGCCCGTCTGCAGGGTCAGGCTCGGATCCTCCGGCGCTTCGTAGGGCGCGGAGATTCCGGTAAAATTCGGAATCACGCCGTCAATCGCCTTCTGGTACAGGCCTTTCGGGTCGCGGTTGATGCATTCGTCCAGCGGGCAGTCCACAAACACTTCGTGGAAAGCGCCTTCCGGCAGCAACTGGCGCGCAATGTCGCGGTCCTCGCGGTAGGGCGAGATAAAAGCCGTCAGCACAATCGTGCCGCTCTCGCGGAACAGCTTGGCCACTTCGCCGATGCGACGGATATTTTCCACGCGATCTTCCGGCGTAAAACCCAGATCCTTGTTCAGGCCGTGACGGATGTTGTCGCCGTCCAGCACGTAAACCTGTTTACCCATCTGGTGCAGGCGCCACTCCACTTCGCGTGCTACGGTCGACTTTCCCGAGCCGCTCAGACCGGTGAACCAGATAACCGCGCCTTCATGCGCATTGCGTTTTTTGAAATCTTCGTAAGCCACATAACCTTCGTGCCACACGACATTTGTCGCCTTGACCGTTTCTGCCATATACTTCACCTGAATTCATGGGCGGACAGCCCGCAGCCGCCGTCGTGAAAGAATGAAAACGCATAAATTACGCCTTTTTTCCGAGATGGCCCGCGCGGGACTCGCAATGGGTGGCGGACGCCGTGGCCGTACATGCACAGGCCGCATGCACATCGCGTACATACGGCCCGTTATTTTCGTTGAATTCGCCGATTTTCAGCAGCGCTTTACGCGCTCCCTTCGGTCGCTTGTAGCTTCTCATGAATTTCTTGTTTATCCCGCAGAGACAAACAAGAAGTCAGCGCACCACGACAAAACGCCCCGAACGAGACAGCGAGGAACCGAACGTGCGAACGAAATACGTGCCGGCCGTCAGTCCGCTGCAATCCAGCGCGACCGAAGTCTGTCCTTCAGTTTCAATCCGCACAATCTCGCGTCCGTGCACATCGAGAATCGACACGGACTTCGTATCTGTTTCCAGATCGAAAATGTTAAGTACCTCATTCGCCGGATTGGGCTTGAGACTCAGAGGCTGCTGATCCCACGCGAGATCGACGCTTGTCGCCTCTTCCGCGATCGTCGTCACCGCGTGATTTGTCAATACCACTTCGTTAAAGTCAAAGTAAATACCCGCGCGGTTGCGCAACTGCGTGCCGGCTTCAAGTCCTTCGACAAGATCGATGCGATACTTCAGAAATCCCTGCGAGCCCAGCAAGTCCTCGGAGCTGTCAGGCAGCATGATGTCCGCGAACGTAAATTCGAGAATATTGTTGTTTAACAGATCAACAGAATACTCGTGGCTCGACGCACCGAAGCGAATGCGACGCACGTCGAGTTCGGCCGGCAAGGTATCGCGCACGACAACGTTAAACGTCGTGTCATTACCCGTATTCTGAAAGCGAATCATATACGACAGCGTTTTAACATCGCTCGCAATTTCGCCTTGCCCGCCTTCGCCGCGCGGCCAGACCCGAATGTCGTTGGGATCAAAACCGGAGGTGACTTCGGTGCAGAGTTCGTCCAGGTGCGACTCAGGTGTTTCATCGTCGGCTTCGGCGTCTGCGTCCGCATTGGCGCACAGGACTTCGCCGACGGTCATATCCTTGGGAATTTCACAACGCACGGCAAATGTTGCACAGCCGTTGATCGAGAGCATGGGCAGACTCCAGATCACTTCGTTGTCCTCGGCCAGGTCGGGGACGGCACTAAACCAGCGCGGTTCAAGACGTTCGTCCATCTGCAAACGAAGACGACCGGAAAACGGCAGAGTACCCGTGTTGCAAACTTCAACAACATATGCCAGGTCGCGTCCCGGACGAGCGCGACCGGACACCAGACTGACCTTCACATCGCGTAGATTGATCCTGGGCAAAACGGGAAAGTGCGGATCGCCCTCGATATTGCGGCCGTCCGCAATTTTCACAGTCTGATTCTCCGAATCACAGGAAAGCTCCCAACGCAGACCGGGATTAACATTTACGGTATACTCGCCATCGGCCAGCCAGGTCCGAAAGCTGCCGTCGGAGCGCGTGTAAATGTAATGCGGCCCCGGCTCAATCTGCACCAGCAGGCCGCTCAGATCAATGGATTCGGCATCGTAGTCGCAGCCGAAATCATCATTAACAAAAACGCGGCCTTCCAGCGGAATCTCCCGAACAATCTGGTGATAGATAACCAGGCGATCCGAGTCGTCCAGACAAGCCAGATCGGGATAACCATCAAGATTGAAATCGGCCGTTGCGAGACTGCGCGAGAAATAGCTGCCCTGGTAAACTTTGGTGTATTCATAGTCATCCAGCAATTGGCCGTCGTCAAACTCACCATCTCCCGGATTGTTAAAAATGCGAATCAATCGCCGTTCACGCCGCCGAGCCGTGACAAAGTCCTGGTCGCCGTCAAGATCAAAATCGGCAACCGCCAGATCAGTGTATTCACCCGGCACGGGCAAAGTTCGAAAGGGACGCAATTCGTTTTGTTCATCCTGCCTGGTCATTGTCAGAATATTCTCGGCAGGCACGCTCAGGGATATGATATCCGTTAACTCATCGCCGTCAAAATCAATTGGCTCCATTGCATAGTCAAAGTTGTCACGCGGCAGCATGACGTCGTCAAAGGACAAACCCTGAGCAAAATAGATCACGCGCAATCCGCGACCGGATACATAACTGAGCGCGATATCGCGATACCCGTTGGCGTCAAAATCGCCGGTGATAATCTGCTGCACGCGAATTGTGTGATTAACAAGGTTCATTTCGACAAATGAGCCCGCACCTGAATTGAGCAGCAGCAACGTACTCTCTTCCGTGCCTTTTAAGACGGACGTAATGATATCCGGATGTGAGTCGCCATTAATGTCGGCCAGTTCAAATTCGATTGAATAGCCGTCCAGCGTCACTACTTCACCGGCGCTGAAATTGCCTGAGCCGTCGTTTTTAAACACCTGAATATGCGTCTCATCGCCTTTGATGGTCGTGGTCAACGTCAGCACGTCGTTGTCGTCATCGCCGTCCACATCCGCGATGTTAACCCGCCAGGCCTGAAAAAGGTCGAGGTCAATTGAGGCGTGTTTGGAGACAAAACCATCGGCATTGGCCGCAAACAGCGCAAGTGTGTTGTCAACCAGACTGACGATTGCCACATCGGGAATCCCGTCGCCGGTAAGATCGCCCGCCGCAAGGTCAAACACCTGCTCGTCGACGGGAATGTTCTGCACGGCCTCAAACTCAAATGCCTGCAACTCCAAATGCGCCACTACGCAAAAAAATCCGACCGCAAACAGCGTTGCGGCCGGACACTTTGAGACAAACAAAGAAGTCATCATAATAGTACCAATGATGTTTAAGCCGTTTAATTCGTATCACGGTTGATCCATCAGAGGAAACCGCCTGTTTTAACGAACCACGGAAATCTGCACTTCGCGTATTTCTCCGCTGCCTTCGGTGCGGACGATGTACGCACCCGGCGCGAGACTATCCGTGTTAAACGTGACTTTGCCGAGCCCACGGGTCCGAATACGCATTAACACGCGGCCGCCAATATCGCTGAGAATGAGCGACTCAACGCCGGCCTGGATGTTGCTTATCGACACTTCGCCGTCAATCGGGTTTGGTGCAGATGTTAATTCATCGACGGACGTTTTACCGCCGACGCCGGTTGATCCGCCGCCAATAGTTGAAACGGCTTTGTTGGTCAACACAACTTCGTTGTAGTCAAAATAGATGCCGGCGCGATTTTTCACGCTCGTGCCGATCGCCAGGTTTTTGATCAGATCAACGCGGTACTTGACAAATCCCTGACTGCCGAGCTGGTCCGTCGTGCTGTCCGGCAGCATGATGTTTTCAAAGTAAAACTCGAGGATATTGTTGTCCAACAGACTGACTTTATAGTTGTGGCTGGAAGCTCCAAAGCGCAGACGACGAATGTCAAGACCCGTCGGCAACGTGTCGCGCACCGTGACATTGAACGTCGTATCGTTGCCGGTATTCTGAAAGCGAATCATATAGGACAGCGTCTGCACATCCGTCGAGATGCGCCCCTCGGCGCCCTCGCCGCGCGGCCACACCTGAATGTCGTTCGGGTCGTAACCCGCGGTCACCTCGGTACAAACTTCGTCGTTGTGATCAACCAGAAGCTGGTCGTTGCGTTTAACATCGGCCGCGGCCTGCGCACACAGAAAACTGCCGACTTCCAGACTGCGCGGCAGCTCCTGAAAGAGCACAATGGTGCCTTCAAAACCAATCGGCACCTGCGTCAGGAACCAACGCGCCTCGTTTTCATTGCGGAAGTCCGGCTCAACTGAAAAATCAACATTTGTTAAGTCAAAGTCTGTAGTCAACGTCAGTGTGCCGTTAAACGGAATTGTGCCCGTATTGCGGTATGTCAGGACATGCGCCATCTCGCGTCCGGGACGCGCCCTCCCGCAGACAATTGAAACAGCCAGGTCGCGTTCGGACGTAACAGCTTCCAGTGCAAAGTCGATGCCGTCTACCTGTTCGTTGTTGTCGGCAATCAAAACCGGGACAGGCCCCGTGCTGCAATTGTCCTCCCAGAGTCGATTATTTACCACGCTGACTTCCCAGTTGCCGGGATCGACAAAGGCATCGTATTCGCCGTTTGCATTCGAGATAAAGTAGTGCGGTCCGGGATTGACTTCAATGATCTGGTGGGCCATGACTTCATCGGCGGCATCTTTCTCACAGGAATTGTTCAGATCGTAGAACACGCGCCCGCTGATGCGCGCTTTGTTTTGACCGGGGACGTAGATCCGCAACAGGTCGGACGGTTTGAATCCCACCAAGAGATGCGGAAGTGAACCGCCGTCGAGGTTGGCAAATTTGACCGCAAACGGATGGTAAGCGGTTGTGAAGGAGTGTGAACTCAATGAGGTACCGGATCCCTCGTTCAGAATCACGTGAACCGTGGTCTCCCCGGCATTTGAAACGGCAAAGTCGGAATCGCCGTCGCCATCTGCATCTCCGACGGTAAAAAATCGCGGCTGCGGGCCGCACGCTGCTTCGATCGATTGACTGAACTCACCATTTTCATTGCGAAAAACCCTCAGCATTCCCGTGACCTGTTCAATGACAACCAGATCTTCATCCTGATCCCCGTCTATGTCGCTTGCAATCAGATCATGGCTGTAGCTGTTGAGAGAGATGGTAACCGGACCTGAAAATCCCTTGGACCCTTTGTTGAAGTGCAAGACGATGTATGGATCCTGACGAGTTGTCAGAGCCAGGTCCATTGTGCCGTTGCCGTCGAAGTCGGTCTGCACCATTCGTTGGGCATCACCGTATGTTTCAATCCTGGAATAAGTCTGCCCGAGCGTCCCGTCCGGCAGAATGTCGCAGAAGGTGACTTTGGAGTCGCGATAGTTGGCTACGGCAATTTCCTGCGTGCCGTCCAGATTGTAGTCCGCAACGAGTATTGAAATCGGTACCACGCCGTGGCTCGATCGCTGAACTTCTGTGAAAGTTCCTGTCCCATCATTGTGAAATACACCAATCCAGCCGTCATTCTGATCTGAGACCGTGATCATTATGTCCGTATCGCCATCTGTGTCCAGGTCATACGTTTTAATGAAGTTTGACCCGATAAAACTGGGCGCAGCGCCTACGTCGATGGATTGCGTCACCGTCAAATTACCGACGCCATCGTTCTTCAGGATCACGAGGGTTTCGTCCGCTTCCGATATCAAGATGACATCCTGATCGCCGTCGGAATCCAGGTCCGCAGTCTCGATGTACCGGGTCTGGGCTCCAACGATATAACTACGGCTTTCACTGTAATTCAATTCAGTCTGACTGTGCAGTGCCGCAACTGTAAAAGGTGCAACGATCCAGACAAAGATCAGTGATCGCAAGGCTCTTTTGGTAGCAAAACTCATCGCAGCTTTTCTCCTGAAATGACCACGCAACACAGTGGTTGCATGCCTTTTATATGTTGAATCTCTTCTCGATAAAATTTGCATTGAAACGAAATCCCATCTCTCACAGCTTTCCGGCACGCAACAAAGACTTGCCTCATTTTAACGGACGTGACCATCGCGTCGGGACGTTCACAATTTCCGCGCGGCCGCGAGCGCACGTGTTTCGGCGCCTGCTGAACAGGAACATTGTGTTTGCCCTTAACTCACAATAACGCCTACCGACACTTTCGCTGGGGGAACGCAGAATCTCGCTGCAACTACATGCGGTAGAAATGGGGGGACACATGCGGGAGGGGCATTGCACAACGACAATCAAAACTGCGATCGACTGATACCGCCGCCAAAATACACAATTCGGGATAAATCGCACGGACAGAATCGGTTTTCCGCGTCGATGTAAGCCGCAATGACGGCATGTCCACAACATTCCCAAAACAGAACATCCCCGGCAGCAGCTTGAGCGCTTCGCCTCCTCGCAGTGTCTCGGCGGCTTGCTTGCTCTTTTTGTTTGTCAGCGTGAGCGAAGGACTGAATCTCCGGATTAGTCCCGGGCAGTACAGTTTTTTTATGGCCGAATCTGAGCTGGATTTCGGCTCGCACGATGCATCCTGCGCCGGTCCTGGCGACTGAGTCATACAACCGTTGAACCACGAAATTCGGGACGGTTGGCGGCGAAACCCGCCCGCTCAGTTGTTTGCGGTTGTGCCGACCGCAGCGCCGACGTATGCTTGTGGGGAAACCCGGCCGGGAATTTGTAATCAACAGATGTGGAACAAATACGCACTGGCAGCTTCGCCCCCCCGGGACGAGGCAGGCCGCGGCGTGGGAGGTGCTGAAGGTCGAAGGGCCCAGGCAGGTCTGGCAGGCGGGTACGGGTGGGCCCTTTGATCTTCACACTAAGAACCCTAATTTCTGCCCGCCTCTGAAATCCAGGACACAAATCTACCATCCGGACCAATCGGTTTGTTGTACACACCTACGCGATCGCTGTACTGAACACAAAGCGCGGCCATGCTTCAGGTGCACAGTCGGTCGACGAATCGCGGCTCTCCATCCGATTACCCACGAACTCGGCTACGCTCAGCGGCGAAACCCGCCCGCTCAGTTGTTTGCGGTTGTGCACGCCGCAGCGTCGATGTATGCTTGTGGAGAAACCCGGCCGGGAATTTGTAATCAACAGATGTGGAACAAATACGCACTGGCAG
>CAYULF010000010.1:0-172868 GCA_964445695.1 uncultured Hyphomicrobiales bacterium
AGATTCCGCCCGGTTTTGCGCCTGTGTCACTCCGCCGACTCGTCAGCCGACGCACGCAACATGCGCAGTAAACACTCGATCTGAAAGCGGAAAAAAGTAAGCGATGCATTTACACCTCCAAGCGGGACAATTTTCGTTGTAAACGGTATTATAAGCGGAACGCGAATATTAAACGGCCGAAGGAATCCGAGTATCCCTCCGGCCGCATAACGTGAATGTAGATTGCCGCAGCGAAGTCGACGGGACAGCCGCTGGGTCAATCACACCCGGCAGTGTCGGTACGGTTCTACCTGTTAACGATCAGACGGGTCGCGACGATATCGTTACCGCGATTCATTTTAACATAGTAGATGCCGTTCGGCAGCGCGGCAGTGTCGATGTCCAGATGATGCATGCCGAAAGTACGACCGCGCTCGTCAAGCAGCGACTGTAGCAGGCGCCCCTGCGCGTCGTAGAGATCAATCTGGACGTGGTCATCCTGAGTGCGCACCTCGTAATCGAGAATGGCGGAACCCGCACTGGGATTGGGATGCAGTTGAAGCGCCGCGGACTCAAAGTGATTAACCGATCCGCCGGCGTTATAGCTGGAACTGGCTTCGCCGTTACTGCCGTCCATGTTCTTGAAAAAGTCCCAGTAAATCTGGGTGATTTCCTGGCAGATGGTTTCCTCGCAGCACTCGCCCGTGCGCTCGTCAACCGCCTTGATCGTGGCGCAGACAGTAAAGGTGCCGTCGGGGAATTTGTGCGTAACGTACAGGCCGTTGCCGGTCGATCCGTCGCCGAAGTCCCAACGCGCATCATAAAACTTCGTGTCGGTCTGGAAGCTCGAGAAGATGCTCAGGTACCATTCGCCGAATTCACCAATGGCTGGCGAAAAGTCGATGATTCCGCTGAAGTCGCAACCGCAGCTTTCTATGCACACGCCGTTGGCGCGCGAGAAGTCGCATCCGCAGCCTGATGACTTGTTAACCTGAACCAGATAACACTTGCCAACTTCAAAAAAGATCGGTCCGGAATTGTAATACAGTTGTTTAATATCCAGGCGGCCATGGCGCAAATCATCCACTTCGGTTGCGTCGAGGAGTTTGGAATCGAGATAGGACATGTTCTCATAAATGGTAACCGTGTAGTCCGATTCCTCGCAGTCGTTGCTGTACTCCAGAATCTGCAGCGTGATTTCGTCGGACTCCTCGCCGTCGCAGATAACCACGGAGGGCTCGGAGCTGTTTTCGATTAACAGGTCAAAATTCTCGTCGATCAACTCGATGTTGTCAATTGTTACAACGCTTTGCACGCCGGAGACGTAGCCGGCATAGATCCAGAGCTGATCGTAGTAGTTGTCGTCCGTGGTAAAACACACGGTAAAACTCTGGTAACTGGACAAGGTGGCGGTTTGCACCGTGATGGGGAAACGCGTGGTCGGCGTGGGCAGAGGATCCTGGCACTGGGAAGGGGCGCGACTGGTCGGCGAGAGACCCGTGGTCGCCTCGATGTGAATTTCGCCGGGGTTGTACGGAGCCAGGGTGGCCAGGTCAAATTTCAGCGTGTACTGATTGTTCGGACGCAGTCGAACGCAGGTGTACGCGCCCTCGGTGTTGTCGCCGGAATCGCAAATCAGCAGCATGCCCTGCGCGGTACCCTGCGAACCACCGGCAGGACCGGGCGAGCCGGGGCAGACGTTCCACCCGCCGCTTGAAAGATTCTGCAGCGTGCCGCAGGGATTTGCCGTAAACACGCAGTTTTCAAAATCTCCTTCAACTACGGTGCTCGGCGCACCCCAACAATCCTGGGCTTTGGCCTCCGGTGCAGCATAGAGTGCAATGATCAGGACGCCCAGACAGCACTTCAACAGGTTCTTGAAGTTGAACATATAATCTCCCTGAATTGGCGCCGGCCTTGTCAGGACGTGGCAGTCGTCGGTTAAGGTGCGGCGCGGATAGAATGAAACACGTGAACTCCGCGCAAGATGAAACGACTGGGTATGCCGCGAAAGGCGCAGGCGATGAAAGTGACCTGCGAGTGTTCGAACGTGACCTTTGAACCGCTGAATTTACCTGTGCGGTCCTGCAGGCGGCAGTCGGTGTTCCCGCCGCGTTGCCCGTGCGCGCTTCAGAAACGCACAATCTGCTCCAGCTCCAGCAGAAGTTCCTCGCGCCGGCGCACGGACACCTCCAGGGTGGAGCCGTCCTGCATGACCACGTAGCCGGGTTTGCCTTTGACAAAGGCGCTGACATAACGCAGGTTAATCAGGTGTTTGCGGTGTGCACGGAAAAAGTATCGATCCGCCAGCATTCGTTCGTACACGTGAATCGGTTTGGACACGATCAACTCCGGGCGGTTAATCAGAATGAAACGCGTGTAGCCGTGGTCGGCCTCGCAGCGGATAAGATCGTCAATCAAAATCATGTCGAAACCATGCTGGTTGGGCAGTGCCAGTTTTTGCGCCTGTGTATTTACATTGTGACGCAGCGTTTCAATTTGTACATCCGAGATGCGATCCGCGGGATTGCGCTGTTGCAATCGTCCGATGGCCTGGCCGAGCTCATCGATGCACAGCGGTTTTAACAAATAGTGAATGGCGGCGTATTCAAATGCCTTGACGCCGTACTGTTCGTAGGCGGTCGTGAAGACAATCTGAACGTTGGAATGGTCGATTTTTTCAAGCAGGTGAAAGCCGGTGCCGTCCGGCATCATGATGTCGAGGAAGATCACGTCGGGCGCATGCTCTTCGATCAAACGAATTCCGTCGGCGACGGAGCGCGCGACAGCCACGACCTTAACAGTGTTAAAATTCTCTTCAATCATCAGTTTAAGCAGGTCGAGCGCTCCCTGCTCATCGTCAATCAGAATTGCGCGTAACTCTTGCATTGCAAATCCACTTCTGGTTAGTATTCGATCTGAACGGTCACTCTGGTACCGGCGGGGCTTCCAACTGCGGTGTACAAATCTTCGATGCTCAGGCTGTAGCGGGCGTTGTCAAATTCATTTATCAGGGTAATTCGTTCTCTGATGTTGTTAAGCGCCATCGACGGCTGCTCCAGGCGGCGTTCAGCGCGCAGTTGATCGGCGCGCGCGCGACCCACGCCGTCGTCGGCAATCGAACACTCGTAGCCGCCGGGGATGGCGCGAATGGCGAGTTTAACCGTGCCGACGCCTTCCTTGGGGAAAATGCCGTGCAGGATGGCATTCTCCAACAGCGGTTGCAGCAGCATGGGCGCGATGTAGAGATGCTCCGTATCCAGGTCTTCCTGCACCTCAATGGTATACTGCAGTTTATCGGTAAAACGCAGTTGCTCCAGACTCAGGTAGTCCTGCACCGCCTTTAACTCATCGCTCAACTGAACGGTGCGCCGTTTTGAGTGCTCGAGAATGGTGCGGATCAATCGCGAAAAATGAACCAGGTAGGAATTGGCGGCGCGCGTATTGCGCGTGGCCACCAGATGCTGGACCGAGTTCAGGGCGTTGAAAATAAAGTGCGGATTCATCTGCAGACGCAGGGAACGGTACTCGACGTCAATCATGTGCCGTTTGGCAACCTCAATGCGTTCGCGCCGTTTGACGAGCAAAAAGATCAGGTAAACAAGCAGGCCCAGCGCCAGCACAAACACAAGCGTCCTGAACCAGATTTCTTCCGTGAAGTGCCGGTTAATCGTAATGTGCATGCGCAGCGCCTGCGCGCCCCAGACGCCCTGCTCATTGGCCGCGTTTAATTCAAAAGTGTAGTCGCCCGCCGGCAGATCCGCGTAGCGCACGGATCGGTTGCGCGTGTAAACATCCTGGCGATCGTAGCCGGTCAATCGGTAGCGGAACAGGGGATCCCGTGTCCGCCGGAAAGTGCAGGCGTTAAAGTGAATTTCAACAAATTGATGGTCGTGCTCAAACTCTAAGGAGTTTCGGAAGGGCAGCAGGTGTTCCGCCTGGCGTACGGCGGTGATGGAATTGATCGGCGCAACGGCATTTGTTCGCAGTTCATTGGGCCTGAAATAACACACGCGCGAGCGGCCGGCAACGAACATGTAGTCGCCGATTATCCGGATGTCATTGATCTGCCCGCGCGGCAGCCCGTCAACGCTGCTGAATCCCTGAACGTCGATGCTGTCCGATTCGCGCAGTTTAAGTCGGCTCAGACCCGCATTGCTCGCCACCCACAGCGAGCCGCTGTGCGGATCGCGACAAATGTGTGAACACAGGTCGCTGGCCAGGCCGTCCGTTTGTTTAACCTGGCGTAGCTTGTCGCCGCGTTTAACAATGACGCCGTCGCCCTTGGTCGCCAGCCACAGCGCACCGTCGGGCGTTAACAACATGTCATTGATGCGCACGCCCAGGAGCGGTTCTTCGTGGCCGAGAAAGTGCAGTGAGTCGTTGCGCAGCATGCACAAACCCCGCAAAGTGCCGACCCAGATCGTGCCGCTGCTGTCCTGTTCGGCGCACAGGGTCCGGCCGTAGAAATTGTGCTCGCCGGAGTTAAACACAATCACCCCGTCGCGGCTTTTGTAGAATCCCTGTCCGCAATGCAGGATGCCGCCGTCGGGCGTGCGCCGCACATTGAGATTTGAACCGAATTTTAACGGCATCGCGTTGAGCCTGGATTCGCCGCTGCGCATGCTGAGATTGCGATAACCCGCATACAAACTGTCGCCGATCAGCTCCGCAAATGAAGGGATGTTGTTTTTATATTCATACAGCGTATCGAGAATGTATGATCTGCGAATGTGCGGACCGCCCTCGTCCACGGTGTACAGGGAAATCCTTTTATTCTCGTCAACGAGCACGAGGCTGTCGCTGCTGCCGGCCATCGCGACAATCTGGCTGGAGGGCGCAAGCGAATCAATGACCAGAACGCGATTGGCCGCGAGCATAAGCAGCCCGTTGCGCAGCGTGCCGACCCAGATGTTGCTTTCGTGGTCGCGGAACAGACTGGTGAGCATTTTGTCCTCGAAGTACCGCGCCGACGACGCATGCACGCTGTCGCCGACAATCTCCACCAGACCGTCGAAGGTTGCCGCCCAGAGCGTATCGTCCGCGATTTCCAGGCAGTCGGTAACGCGCGAATCAAAACGGATCAACCTGTGCCCGCCGTCGCCGCCGAGCCTGACCATTTGTTCCTGATTGATCCACAGGATGTCGCCGTTGCGGCAGAACAGATGATCGCCGCAGCCGTAGCTGGCGCCGTTCCAATGCCGAATAAACCAGGTGCCTGCATGCACGTACGGCAGGGGAGTATGTTCGGAGGGATACGGCAAAACTTCGCCGTTTGGAATCCCAAGGTATTTGCCCGGCTGAATCGGGAGCAGAAGGGCCGCGCCCGGCTCCGGCGCCGCCGTGACGCTGTGTTCACTGAACGCGGAATTCTTCAGGTCCACCCGAAAGTACCGACCCGGACGTGATCCGGCCAGCCACAGCACGTCGTTATTGTCCACCACAAGCTGCGTAACGAAGTCGCCTTCCATGGCCCGCAGGATCTCGCGATTGCAGGGCGCAGGATGAATCTCTCCTTTTTCGTGATAGGCGATGCCGCCGTCAAAACTCGTAAACCACAGGCGTCCGCGGGCGTCGGGAATGATGCGGAAGATGGTGTTTCCGACCAGACCGTCCCTGGTCGTCAGGCTGTTGAAGGCGTAGCCGTCGTAGACACATACGCCGTGGTCTGTCGCCAGCCACAGGCGGCCGTCGCGATCCTGGACGATGTCGTGAATTTCATCGGAGGGCAGGCCATCCCTGCTGGTGAACTGGCGGAAGGCGATCTGCCGGCCGGCAGCCTGGACGACAAACGCGCAGCACAGCAGGACTGCCGTCGGGACGTACGCGAACAATTGTTTAACTGACGCCATATTCTGGTTCCGTTGAAGCTCGCGGCGTCATGTGCGAACCGGGACGTAGAGCAATTGGGCCGGTTTTGTTCGCGATGTACACCGGTTGAATGTCGGTTTCCGGGTGCGGGCCGACGAAGCGATCGTGTGAAGGCGTGATTGGTTTTCCGGGTCGTTAGGATGATCTGGAATACGCACTTTGTCGAGACCGCTGAAAATGGCGAACTGAAGGCAGACTTGCAACCGAAAGTTGAGGGGCGGGCGCAGCGATGTGCGGCTGCGTGGAATTCGGCACGCGGGGCGGCGTCCCGCGCGCACATACGCATTCGAATGTTGCTGCGGTTGCAACGTTAGGGCGTTAGGCATCCGGGGTGCGAGCATGACATGCTGGGCGTCATATTGCCGGGAGCTGCCTGTGCGCCGTTAAAACGGAAGACTGGTTTGAGGCATGCGGACTTGGCGACTTCTGACCGGTTCGGGAACTGGAAGCCCGGGGCTGCGCGACGAACAAGATTATAAAAAGGCGAGCCCGGCAGGGCGCTGCAATCAAGAGGATGGGATTGATTGATGTGCGTGTTGTGATCGGCAGGTGTAAAAGTGGAGAATGCCGTGTGCAAATTCGCGAAACAACGTTGGGACAGACGACCGTGTTGAGTTGCGGTTAGAGTGCAGAAGTTCTGAGCGGACGTTTTGAGCAGATGAACGGGCGTGTTTAAGTGTTTAGCGTAGGTGCGTTTGGGTCGGGGCAGACTCCTCCGTGAAATCAAGTTGGGCCCGCCCCCGCCACCACCTCCGATGAGTTGTTATCCTCCACCACACAGGCCTCCCTACCGGCCCGAATCAGCAGATTCCGCCCGGTTTTGCGCCTGTGTCACTCCGCCGACTCGTCAGCCGACGCACACAACATGCGCACGATCCCGGCACGAAAAAAACGGATAAAATCAAACGGCACATATTCTCCGTCAAGCGGCGCAATAAACGTAGTAAGCGGTCATTGCCTCCGCTTTAAACGCACAGCGCACGAACGATGTAGCTCGCCCGTGCGCCGCGTAAAATTAACTGTGTCCGCGTATTAAGCGCCGACCGTCCCGCGGCCGATGCTGTGGTATTCAAAGCCGAGTTTGTCCATCTTGTCCGGCTCGTAACAGTTGCGGCCGTCAAAGATGATGTTGCTGCCCAGCGTCTGTTTAACCTGCTCAAAATCGGGATTGCGGAACTCGTTCCACTCCGTCGCGAGAATCAAGGCCGCACCGCCTTTGAGCGCGTCGTACATGTCCTCGGCATAGGCGATTTTGTCGCCGAAACGACGCTGCGCGCCTTCGTGCGCTTCGGGGTCGTAAGCGCGGACCGATGCGCCCAGTTCCAGCAGTTGATCGATGATGCGGAAGGCCGGCGCCTCGCGCGTGTCGTCCGTGTTGGGTTTAAACGCCAGGCCCCACAGTGCGAAGTTTTTACCTGAAATGTCGCCGCCGAAGCGTTTAACAATGCGTTCCACAAAACGCTGCGACTGGCGTTTGTTGGCCGCCTCCGCCGCTTCGATGAGCGTGAGGTTAACATTTGCCTCGCGGGCCGAGTGCGCCAGCGCGCGTACGTCCTTGGGAAAACAGCTGCCGCCGTAGCCGATGCCGGGAAAGAGAAAACGCTTGCCGATGCGCGTGTCCGATCCGATGGCGCGGCGCACACTCTCGATGTCCGCGCCGACGCTCTCGCAGAACTCGGCCATTTCATTCATAAAAGTGATGCGCATCGCCAGGTAGGAATTGGCGGCGTATTTGCAGGCTTCCGCGCTCTTTTCGTCCAGCACGTAGATCGGGTTGCCGCTGAGCGTGAAAGGACGGTACAGCTCGCGCATCAGGTGCGCCGACTCCTCGTTTTGCGTGCCGACAACCACGCGGTCCGGCTTCATGAAGTCTTCAACCGCAAATCCTTCGCGCAGAAACTCGGGATTGCTGACCACGTCGATATTGGCGTCGGCCCAGACGTCGGTCACGGCTTTGCGGACACGCACGGAGGTGCCGACGGGCACGGTGCTTTTGTCGACCAGGATGCGCAGATCGCTGATATTTTCTTCTTTCAGGATGGCGCCTATATCGCCGGCTACCTTGAGCACGGTTTGCAGGTCGGCCGAGCCGTCTTCGTCCGGCGGGGTGGGCAGGCAGAGGAAGAGCATCTTGCAATTGACGACCGCCTGGCGCAGGTCGGTGGTAAAGTGGAGGCGGTTCTCGCGGATATTGCGCTCAAAAAGCACTTCCAGGCCGGGTTCGTAGATCGGTACCTTGCCGTTGCGCAGCTTTTCGACCTTGGCTTCGTCGATGTCAACACATAATACCTTGTTGCCCGATTCGGCAAAACACGTTCCCGTAACGAGGCCCACATAGCCGGTGCCGATTACACCTATCTGATTCGCCATTCCCGATTCCCGATCAAAAAATAAATAATGGAAGCACGCTTCGGATCGTCTGTGCCCGCACATTCGGGCATTCTGTTTGCGTCTTTGACGATAAAACGTCAAAATTACGATTTCGCAGGCAGATTTTTCAGGACTTCTTCTCTCCCCCTACTCTCAGGGCGCGTCAAATCATGCATCAAACGGATAAAGAATCGACGTCTGAGCGGCCGCTGGAACCCCATTTCGGTGCGGGACGCCACATTGCGATGCCGGATGTGGCCCTGCGCGTCAACGAAATCTTCTACTCGATCCAGGGCGAAGGTACGCGCGCGGGCATGCCCTGTGTGTTCGTTCGCCTGCACGGATGCAAACTGCGCTGCAGTTGGTGCGACACAACCTATGCCATCGACCGGCGCTCCGGCGGCAACATGATGTCGGCCGCGGCCATCTACCGCGAGCTTGCGCCCTTCGACTGTTCCTTCATAGAATTCACCGGCGGCGAACCGCTCGAACAGGAGGACGTCCTGCCCCTCATGGAGTGGTACTGCGACGAGGGTTTCACTGTGGCGGTGGAGACGGGCGGTCACGTCGACGTCAGCCGCGTCGATCCGCGGGTCATCAAAATTGTCGATATGAAGTGTCCCGACTCGCGCATGGAGTCGCTCAACAATTACGAGAACCTCGATCATCTGCAGCCGCACGACGAAGTCAAGTTTGTCATCAATTCGCGCCGCGACTACGAATGGGCGCGCACGCTCCTGCGCGAGACGGCCCTCGACGAAAAATGCTCCGCGGTTTTGTTTTCACCCGTTTTCGGCGCCGTCGACTACCAGGAAATGGTCGGCTGGATTCTGGCGGATCACCTGCCCGTGCGCTTCCAGCTTCAGATGCACAAATTCATCTGGGACCCCGAGATGCGCGGCGTTTAGTCCTTTTTATCGCTCCAATTGATTGTTTTTACTGTGTTTCTCAGGGCTTGTGACTGAGCGGCTCCGCCTTTTAAAAGGCCATTTTTGTTAACCGCGCAGAGAGAAATGGTTCAGCGTTGGTCGTCGCTCCTTACCTGCCTGGTGAGAGCGTTGTGCGGCTGTCGGCTGCCTGATGTGCGGATTTGTGTAGCACGCAAGATTGTTGCCTAGGCAACAATCTTGCAGTTAGATCTATTTGTGTCTGCGGGCGATTTCCGGCTGATCGCTGTACTGTCGGCTTGAAATCTCGTCGCTGCGCGGCAGGCCTGCCGGCTTGCGGCTTGAATCCGCGGGACAAACAAAAAAGTCAGGAGAGCCTGAGCCGCAGGCTCAAAGCGATCGGAGAGCTGCCGGAAAAATGCGATCACAACGGCGCTCCGCAATATTCAACGCGTCCGTGACGCGAGCGTTCTGGCGTAAAGTTTGCACCGCTTGGAGGCAAAAGTCGCCCGTTTACCCACGTTTCGGGCGACGCTCAATTTTTTGCGCGCGGAAAAGCGGCAGCGGCGCAGTAAGCTTGGGGTGACGAGCGTGCAGCATGCGGCGCGCGACATCCGCGACGGATTCACTCAAAAAAGACTTGTACAAAAGCAGGGTGGGAGGAGTGCATCGGAACGTGGAGGAGTATCCCGTGGCGGCGGCGGGGCGGGCCCCTTGATCAAGCCATAAGTACGCCCATTTTTTACCCATCGTTTACCGGGACACATCCATCCGCCCGCAAACATCCTCTCCGGCGCCGGCATTTCACCTGCCCTGAGTCGCCGCCGGCTCGGCTCCGTGGTTTTGAGGACCAGCGATTTCTGCTATATTTGCCCGAACGCCGCGCCCGCGGCGCTTCGTGTTTGCCTACCAATAGCCGAGTTGCGTATGCAATCCACGGGAACGTCGACCCGTGAAGAATATGTGCGCCTGAAGGAGCACAATCGCCTTCAGCTCGTCATATTCATTCTGTTCGGCGCCCTCGGCGCTACGGCTTTTTTCCTCTTTGTGGCCATGCCCGTGCTGGAGTGGTTCTTTGAGGTCTTCCTCAAAGGCACCATCGTACGTGCAAACGACTGGTCGGACTACGTCTCCTGGAATGTGCTGGTCTCGACCGGGCAGGGGATTGAGTCCAACTACGAACTCAATCCGCTCCTCTGTTTTTTTCCGATCTGCGTCACATTCGGCCTCTTTATCGCCTTTTACGCCAGCGCCCTCATTTCACACCGCTACGGACTGGTGTTCCAGAAAATTCAACGCGAAATTGTTAATCAGCTCGACAAAGTGGCGCGCATCATTTATCACGAGAGGGTGGAGAGCGACCACAGCCAGCTCGAACAGGAGCTGCTGCAGATGGACAATCGCCAGTTGCATCAGCTGGCCGCCGACCACCAGATTCACTACGATGAACTTCACACGCTTAAACGCGCATTGCGCTGGCGCAGGCTCAGCGGATGGCGTAAAGTCCTGAGCGTGCAGGACGGCATCGGCCTCTATATGCGCCACTATTTCACGCTGGAATACGGCAACGGAATGCTCGGCATTGTGTACATCGGAGCCGCTATTCTCATTATTGTCATTGGGTTGCGCGGCCTCAAGTTTATTCCCGCCACCGCGCCTTCAATCGTCGTGTCCGCGCTTAACCTGGAATTTGTGCTCCTGATTATTTACGCGCTGACGGTTATCTACACCAAGGATGAGGAAGCGCCGGACCGCCGCGCTGAAAATCTGGCCAACGATCAGCTGCCGACGTCAACAGCCCTGCTGTCGCGCATAGCCGACCACCTCGAATCGATTAATCCCAAGGCGGTGTCCAACAGTCAATCCGATTCACAGAACGGCAAAGTCGACTCGGCTGCGGCGCGCGAGATGGAAAACCTCCTGCGTGTCTTTGTCGACCGGCAGTCCGATGCCGTCAAGCGCGATGAGGGCTGAGGCACATGCTCGAAAAAAATGTACTCGTCGGTCGCGACAAAGAGCTTAAACTCCTGCTCGATTTTTACCACGGTGCGCGCAAAACCGGCCGCGGCGTCATGGTGGCGTTTGAGGCCGAATCCGGCTTCGGTAAAACTCTGCTGGCCGAGCGATTTCTGGAGCACGTGCGCGATGAACGCGACACCACACTGACCGCCGAGGCGCACTGCCAGGCCCCCGTGGGCGATATGCGCGTCGGTGAGATTCAACCGCTTTTTCCCTTCCGCAAAATCCTCGAAACGCTCAGCGCCAAAACCGAAGGCGCGGCCCGCAAAAAACTGCTCATGAACATGGGCATGACCGTCCTTTCGGTTATTCCGATCATCGGCGACGTGTTTTACGGGATCAAGGAATTTCGCCGCGACATCCGCGAGTACCAGAAAGACAGCAGCGAAGGCAAGGAGGTCAAATCGCGTGACGGCAAGCGTTTAATTCAGCAGTTTGCCGAAGGTCTCCGCAAAATTGCCGCAGATAATTTTCTGGTCTTGTTCCTGGACGATTTCCAGTGGGCCGACGCGCAATCCGTTCAATTGCTCGATCAGCTGGCGCGCAATATCGGCGACATCCAGGCCATGATCATCGTTTCCTATCGCGCCTCCGAAACCGCGGGCAGCCTGCACGCCGTCACCAATGTCGTTGCCGACGCCAAAAGCAAGGGACGCATCGGCGCGCTGATGAAACTGCGCGTGTTCGACGAGGAAAACATTCGCACGATGCTCGAGGCGCTGGCGCCCGACTTACAAAGTTACGATCAGCTCGTGGAGTGGCTGCTGGAGCGCTCCGCCGGCGTTCCGGGCGTGCTGGCCGAGTATATTCGCTACTTTAACACGCACAGCCCGGTCGACGAGGAAGGCCGGCTCTCGGATCACCTGCACGACGAAGCCTTTATACCCACAACTGTTAACGCGCTGTTTGCTTCGACGCTGGAACGGCTTTCCGAGGAGGATCGCACTCTGCTTTCGCTCTGCGCCGTGGAAGGTCGCGAATGCACGGTCTATGTCGTCGCGCGTTTGTTAAACACGGATGTGTTAACAGCTGTTCGGCGCATGCGCTCGGTGCAGCGCCGCACCGGCATTATTCGCAGTATCGGCGCGCGCATGCAGTACGGCCGTAAAACAACGGTCTACGAATTTACGCAGGCGCTCTATCACGGTTTGTTTATGCGCTCGCTGGAACACGAGGAAAAAACGACCATTCACGCGCAGATAGCCGAGATTCTGCGGCAGGACCTCGACGCGGCGCGCACGGAAGAAGAGCGCGAGCAGATCGTGCCCTACCTGGCGGCGCACAGCGACGGCGCGGGCGACGACAGGCAATTGCGCACCATGTTGCTGGAGTCGGCGCAGTTAACGGATAAATACAACAGCGAGGACGTCACGCGTTCGCTCTTTGCCAACTTTCTGGATCACGAGCCGGTTACCGCCGACGAACGCGACGTGTTTGAACTTCAGGCTTTTGCTTCACTGATGGGGCGTCGCGGCATCGAAAACAATGGATCGATTGCCGAAGAGTTAAACAATCTGCCGGAGGTGGACGCGGCCGTGCAGTGGGTGGCGGAACGCCAGGAGATAATCGCCAAGTTTCTGCGCGGCGACTTCCGCGGCGCTTCGTATCTGCTGGACCGTTTCCGTTCCCGTCATCCGGGCGAGGAACTGGCGACGGATGTCGTCCTCGAACTCGAGTCGCTGCGCGCCCGTTGTTTAACAGAGCTGCACGACTACGACCAGGCCGAAGCCTGCGCACTCGGCGCTATAGCCGCGGCGGAGACGCACAATCAACCCGTCTGGCGTTGTCTCTCTTTAAACGCTCTGGCTGTTTTATATCGCCGTCAGGGGCGTCGCGGCAAAGCCGAGGAAATCCTGCGCCAGGTCGGCGAACTTTCGCTTTCACTTGGCCGCGAAATTCAACTCGTCACCAGCGCCAATCTCGCCGCTTTTTTGCGCAACAGCGAACCCGCCAAATCCGACGAATATCGCCGCGCCGCACTTAAACTCGCCGGCGAAATGGAACTGCATTCCCTGGGCCGCGACCTGAGCGCACGTTAATTCCCGCTACTTAAACAGCCTCTTCTTGTTAGTCGCGCAGCTGCACGTGTCGAGTTAACACGCGCGAAGTTTTTTAACCTCGAGCAGCGGAGCCCCGAGTGACAAGGCTGCGTCAAGTCGTCCCGTGCCGAGTCGCAAACGCCGAAGTTAACACGCGTCGCGCAGAACGCCGGTTCCCGTCCGCTGCGTTGTCGGGTTTTGAACCTCGCGTCCCGGCCTCGACTCTCAACCATCGACGCGTCGTCGCGTGCAACAAATACCATCGCGCTTGTTTTCGGCCTCGCGCCCGTCGGCCTGCCGCTACGCAAACACCAGATCGCCGGGAACTGTTGGCGCGCCCGGCGCGTTTGTACGTCCATTCGAAAATTCTCGTATATTCCGCCCATGCCGCGATTCTTCGCCATACTGCTGTCATTCCTGATCCTCAGCGCCAATACGGGCTGGGCGGTGTCGACGCATTTCTGCTGCGGCAAAGCCGTCGACAGCCGCATTGTGATGGATTCCGCCGACGCGCGCGGCTGCGAGGGAGAAACATCCTGTCCCGCTCCGGGCGAAGAACGCGAGGACCCGGCGATGTCGCAGCGCTGCTGCGCCGACCTCAACCTGTCAATCGATACGGACCAGACCCTGGCGTCCGACTTTGTGCAGCCTGCGCTGTTGCTTCCGACAGCACTTGCTCCTGAAGTTTTCAGTCTGCCGGCCGCCGCGCCGTCGCCGCAGCGCGTAACAGCAGATTCCCATCGCCGCGGGCCGCCCGAGCGGGTTCACGTCCGCCTTTGCACCTTCCTTTTATAGCCTCTTCCACCGCGGGCCACGCGCCCCCTGCCTGACAGTTTCCACACATAATCAACCGGCAACACTACGCCAATCGGCATTCCTCATTGCGTCGCCCTGACTGCGGCGGCGTGAGCATTCAAGTGTACATATGATTCGCTTTTTTCTGGAGAACAAACTCGTCACGTTTGTTCTGCTGGCCGTACTCTGCGGCTGGGGCGTGTTTGCCGCTCCTTTCGACTGGCGGCCGGCGCAACACTTGCTCGACCCGGTTGCGGTCGACGCAATTCCCGACATCGGCGAGAACCAGCAGATAGTTTACACGCCCTGGGAGGGACGTTCGCCGCGCGACGTCGAGGATCAGCTGTCCTTTCCGCTCAGCACGGCCCTGTTGGGCATTCCCGGCGTCAAGACCATTCGCAGCTCGTCGGCCTTCGGTTTTTCCAGCATCTACGTCATTTTCAAGGATGATGTGGATTTCTACTGGTCGCGATCGCGCATCATCGAAAAACTTAATTCATTGCCGCCCAATCTGTTGCCGGAAGACGTCAGCCCGCGGCTGGGGCCCGACGCCACCGCGCTAGGTCAGGTCTTCTGGTATACGCTGGAAGGCCGCGATCCCGACGGCAATCCCACCGGCGGCTGGAGCCTGGACGAACTGCGCAGCATCCAGGACTTCACCGTGCGCTACGGACTGGCCGCGGCCGACGGCGTCGCCGAGGTTGCTTCGATCGGCGGTTTTGTGCGCGAATACCAGGTCGACGTCGATCCGCGCGCGCTGCAGCGCTACGGTATTTCCCTCCAGGCGGTGGCCGCCGCCGTGCGCCGCGCCAACCGCGACGTCGGCGCAAAAACGCTGGAAATCAATCAGGTCGAGTACTTCGTGCGCGGCCTCGGCTACGCCGACTCCAGCGCTGACCTGGGGAAAGCCGTTGTTACCACGCGCGACGGCGTCGCCGTTCAGGTGCGCGACCTGGCGCGCGTCAGCCTCGGCCCCGCGCCGCGCCGCGGCGTGCTCGACAAGGAAGGCGCCGAAGTCGTAGGCGGCGTGGCGGTGGCGCGCTACGGCGCCAATCCCATGGCGGTCATCGGCAATATCAAAGCCGCCATCGATGAACTTGCGCCCGGCTTGCCGCGCAAAACCCTCAACAACGGCGTCGAAAGCAAACTCACGATCGTACCATTTTACGACCGCAGCGAGCTGATCGGCGAGACCATAGCCACGCTGGAGGACGCACTCACGCTTGAAATGATCATCACCGTTCTGGTGGTGCTCGTGCTGGTAATGAATCTGCGCGCCTCACTGCTGATTGCCGGTCTGCTGCCGGTCGCCGTTATCATGGTGTTTGTGGTCATGCGCCAGTTCGACATCGAGGCGAACATCGTTGCGCTCTCCGGCATCGCGATTGCCATCGGCACCATGGTCGACCTCGGCATTATTGTGTCGGAGAATATCCTGCGGCACCTGGACGACGCCGGCGACGACCGGCCACTGAGCGAAGTCATCGTGACCGCCACGCAGGAAGTGCGCCCGGCCATCCTGACGGCCGTGTCCACCACGATTATCAGTTTCATTCCTGTGTTTGCGTTGGAGGCGGCGGAGGGCAAACTCTTTCATCCGCTGGCCTGGACCAAGACTTTTGCGCTTGCGGCGGCCGTGTTGACGGCTTTGTTTGTCATGCCGGCGGTTGCGCACCTCATCTTCCGGCGGCGCGGTATGCGCGCGGGACTTCCGGGACTGCTGTTCGACGTTCTCTTGCTGGCGGGCGGGACGGCGGCGGCGCTTTGGGTCGATGCGCTCACCGGCGTTGCGCTGGCCGCATTCGGCGCGGCCGGTCTCATTCGCCGTGCGGCGGCGGAAAAAGCACCATGGACTCAACATCTGTCGACTGTTGTGGCTGTGTTGTGTGTACTCTGGCTTCTGGGTTCGCGCTGGCTGCCACTCGGCCCGCAGTACTCGGATCTTGCCAATACGCTGCTGGTTGCGCTGGTGGTCGGAGTCATCCTGGCTGCGGTTTATCTCGTGGTGCGCGGTTACCGCCGCATACTGGAGTATTGCCTGCGTCATCCCCTGGCGTTTTTTAGTCTTCCCGCCGCGGTGCTGGTCTGGGGGCTGACTGCCTGGATCGGTTTTGCCGGCGTCTTCGGCTGGGCGGCCGCGTCCTTTGATCTGCTCGGCGTCAACATCCGCACGACGGCGGTCTGGAGCGGCGCTGTGCACGCCTTTCCGGGCATCGGCAAGGAATTCATGCCGGCGCTGGACGAAGGCAGTTTCCTGCTGATGCCCACCACCATGCCGCATGCCGGCGTGCAACAGAATACCCTCTACCTGCAGCAGCTCGATATTCTGACGGCCGCCATCCCCGAAGTCGATCACGTCGTCGGCAAACTCGGCCGCGTTGAGTCGGCGCTCGACCCCGCGCCGACCTCGATGTACGAAAATCTGATCGACTACAAATCCGAATACGCCGCCGACGCGCGCGGACGCCCCATGCGTTTCCGCACCGACGACCGCGGCGCGTTCATTCTGCGCAGCGGCGACACGGTGGCCAACGCCGCGGCGGTTGAGGCGCGCATCGACGTTGCGGAACTGACGCCCGACGAGGGCGGCAGTTACTATCGGCAGTGGCGGCCGCATATCACATCGCCGGACGACATCTGGCAGGAAATCATCTCCGCGGCTTCGCTGCCCGGCGTCACATCCGCGCCGCGGCTGCAGCCGATCGAAACGCGCCTGGTGATGCTGCAGACGGGCATGCGCGCGCCGATGGGCATCAAGGTCTTCGGCCCCGACCTGCCGAGCATCGAACAATTCGGCGTGGAGCTGGAGCGCGTGCTCAAAACCGTGCCCGCCGTTAAAGCCGCCTCGGTCTTTGCCGAGCGCATCGTCGGTAAACCCTATATCAACATCGCCATCGATCGCGATGCGGCGGCCGACTACGGATTGTCCGTCGACGACATCCAGCAGGTCATTCAGGCCGCCGTCGGCGGACAACGCGTCACCAGCACGGTGGAGGGGCGCGAGCGCTACGCCGTGACCGTGCGTTATCCGCGCGAATTGCGCGACTCGCCCGACGATCTGGCGCGCGTTCTCGTGACGTCCATGAACGGCGCGCAGGTGCCGCTCGGCGAAGTCGCTTCGATCGAGTACGAACGCGGTCCGCAGGTTATCAAGAGCGAAGACACATTCCTCGTCGGCTACGTTCTCTTTGACAAACAAGAGGGATTTGCTGAAGTCGAAGTCGTGGAGGAAGCCGGTCGTTTCATCGATCAGGCCCTTGCCGAAGGCGACCTGGCCATGCCCGCCGGGGTGTCGTACCGCTTTTCCGGCAGCTACGAAAATCAGGTGCGCGCCGAACAGCGTCTGGCGATCATCATTCCGCTGGTCCTGGTCGTGATTTTCCTGCTGCTTTACCTGCAGTTCCGTTCGGTTCCGCGTGCGCTGGTGATTTTCGGCGGTGCGGCCCTGGCGTTCAGCGGTGGGTTCATCATGCTCTGGTGTTACGGCCAGGACTGGTTTCTGAACGTGGACCTGCTGGATCAGTCGCTGCGCGCCATGTTCAACATCGCGGACATCAACCTGAGCGTGGCCGTCTGGGTCGGATTTATCGCGCTGTTCGGGATCGCCACCGACGACGGCGTTTTGATGGCCACCTATATCGACCAGAGCCTGAAAAAGCTGCGGCCGACGAATGTACAGGAACTGCGCGAGGCGGTGCTGCTGGCCGGAGGACGGCGCATCAGACCGGCTGCGATGACGACAGCGACGACGCTGATTGCACTGCTGCCGATTCTGACGTCCGACGGGCGCGGTTCCGACATTATGATTCCCATGGCGATTCCTGCGGTGGGCGGCATGCTGGCTGCGGCCGTCGCCTGGATTTTTACGCCGCTGGTGATTTACCAGATTGAAAAACGACGCCTGCCGGAGGTGCAATCATGAAATACACCCTGATCCCGATCGCGCTCTGCGCTTTTTTATGGTCGTCGCCGGGTGCGGCGCAGACATTGGCTGAGTACGTCAGGATCGCGCTGGAGCAGAACCAGGAGCTGCGGTCCGTGCAGGTGCACAGCGAGGCGGAACTGGCGCGCAGTCGCGCCATGGGTGCGTATCCCGATCCGCAGCTGGGGCTCGCCTGGGGTGCGGTCCCGATTGAGACGCGCCTCGGCGCGCAGACCGCCCGTTTTTCGCTGCGCCAGCCGATTCCCTGGTTCGGTCTGACGGAGGCGCGCGAACAGACGGCCGTGCATGCCGCGCGGGCGCTGCAGCGCCGCCACGAAGACCTGCGCCGCGGACTGCGACTGCGCGTGGCGCGCGTGTACTACCGTCTGGCGGCGCTCGATCTGCGCCTTGGGGTGCAGCGTCGTCAGATACAACTGCTGGAAGACCTGCGCGTACTTGTGCTGGCGCGTTTTGCCGCGGGCGACAATCATCTGGTCAATACGCTGCGCATCGATCTGGCGCTGGAACAGAGTAGCCTTGCACTCGATCTTCTGGCGGAAAACCGCCCCGCCGTGGAGCGCGAGATGCGGCGCCTGCTCAACGACGAGAGCGCCGCGGCGCTGCCCGCGCGTATGCCGTCGGGACTGGACAGTCTGTTGTTCGCCGCCCGGCTGACGGAGATCGACGTGGACACGCGCCTGGCGCGTCACCCGCTGCTGCGCAGCTACGACGAACGTGGCGCGGCGGCGGAATCGCTGGCCGATCAGCGGCGTCGCGAGGGCATGCCCGCCATCAGCCTGGGAATCGACTACTCCCTGATTGCGGAGCGCCGCGACGCCGCACCGGTCGACAACGGCGCGGACGCGATCATGCCGATGCTCAACATGCAGATTCCGCTCTTCAGATCCAGGACCGACGCCGGCATCGACGAGGCCGAGCTGCTCGGACGCATGCACGCCCTTGAACGGGACGACGCGCGTCTGGCGCTGCGCGCGCAGTACGACGATGCGCGTTATCGCCTGACGGAAGCCGCGCGCAGTTTTGCGCTGTTCAGCGCCCAGCTGGACAAATACGAGCGGATTTGCGACCTGCAGACGGCCGCGTTCCGCGCCGCCGCCGGCGACTTTGACGAACTGCTGGACACGCGGCTGCAAATGCTCGACCTCGAGTTGCGGCGCATCGATATGCAGCGTCGCTTTTACGCGGCGCAGGAAGAACTCTTTTACCTGTTGGCGCAGGACGCCGAATAACAACCGGAAATACGTATCCGGCGCGCCGCAATGGTCCGCACATGCGCGCCCGCGCTTGCCAGGGGAATACATCGCCTGAAGCGCTTTATCAAGGGAGAACAACAATGACACATACAAAAAACACTGGGAAGCGAACCTATCTGGTGGCGGCGGCCTGTCTGGCGGCGGGCCTCACGCTTGGCTGGATGCTCTTTGCCGGCAGTAGCGATCACGCTGATCACGAACATGCGGCGGCGGCGACTTCAGCGGCGGAGGCGACGATCTGGACCTGCTCCATGCACCCGTCCATCAGGCAGCCCGAGCCGGGCGACTGTCCCATCTGCGGCATGGAGCTGATTCCGGCCGCCGCGCAGAGCGCCGAAAACAATCTCGATGAAGTCGCTCTGTCCGATCGCGCCCGCCGTCTGGCCGGACTGGAAACGGTGGAAGTGCAAGCTGTCGATGCGCGGACCTCGCCTCTGGCGGTCAGCGGCGAAGTCGCTTATGACGAGCAGACGTTCTCGGCCCTCACTGCGCACATCGATGCGCGCGTGGATCGCCTGATGGTTAACTATGAAGGGCAGGAATTTCGCGCCGGTGCGCCTTTATTGGAATTGTATTCGTCCGCGTTGCAGGTGGCGCAGCAGGAATTGCTCACCGCATATGCGATGCGCGCGGAACAAGCGGAATTGTACGCCGCCGCGCGCGACCGCCTGCGCAACTGGAAATTCAGCGAAGCCGGGATCGACGCTTTTGTTAAACAAGGCCGCAGCGACGGCATCGCCGCGCTGACGACGGAACGCGGCGGTCTGGTGCAGCGCCTCGACATCCGCGAGGGCGACTACGTTAAAGCCGGGCAGCGCCTGCTGACGCTTGTAAACCTGGACAGACTCTGGATTGAATTTGATCTTTACGAATCAGACATGGACCGCGTTAAGGTGGGCGACAGCGTGCTGTTTAAGGTTCGCGCTTTGCCGGGTGTGGATCGTCGCGCGGTCATCGACTACATCGATCCGCAGCTCGAGCGCGGCGGTCGTGTGGCGCGGGCGCGCTGCACTGTTAACAATCGCGAACGTTTGTTAAAACCCGGCATGCTGGTGGAGGGAGCGATCATGACGTCGGTGCGGGACGCCGCGGCGGACTTTCTGCTGCCGTCGACGGCGGTACTCTGGACGGGCGAACGCTCGCTGGTCTACGTCGAGTCCGGCTCGTCCGACGCACCCGTCTATACAATGCGGGAGGTGACGACCGGTCCTTCAACAGGCGACATGATCGTGATCCGCGGCGGTCTGGACGCCGGAGAGAGAGTTGTCTCGCGCGGCGTCTTTGCCGTCGATGCCGCGGCGCAATTGGCGGGCGGGCGCAGCATGATGAATCCCGGCAGGACATTTTTTAAGGCCGCAGATATTTCCGTTTCGGACGATCCCGTCATCCACGAGCCCGTCGCCGTTTCAGCCGCCGCACGCGACAAACTGGCGGCTGCACTGGAGACGTACTTTGTATTAAAGGACGCACTCGTCGCCGACGACTTCACATCTGCCAAAGGCGCGGCTGTTAAATTTAACCGGCAGTTCGGCGCACTTGAGATGTCGATGTTTAAGGGCCGTTCACACGACGCCTGGATGGAGCACGGCCCGGCCTTGCAGTCGCTGGCCTCGGACCTGAGCAAGTCAGGGGACATCGACGCTCTCCGGCAGCATTTAAAACCGCTGTCCAACAGACTGATCACGCTTGTGTCGGTATTGCGCCCAATGCAGGAAGTTGTTTACGTGCAGTACTGTCCGATGGTGGAGAACGACAGCGGCGGCCACTGGCTCAGCCGCGAGGACAAGGTGTTAAACCCCTACTTCGGCGCCACGATGCTGCACTGCGGCGAGGTTCAGGACTCCCTCATGGTCCCTTAAGTCCCGCAGCCGAAATGTTTAATATTTAAAGTCATGGCAAGCTGGAGCCAGGTTCTGCCTGGCTCTGCGCTTTTAAACAGCCATTTCTGGTTAGTCATGCGGCGAGGAGCGCGGCGTTTAATCGTGAGGAGTATTTTAACATTGGAGTTGCAGTGCGTCGTGTGAGCAGTGACGGGAGGGACGCCAATGGAATGGTATTCGGCATGCGTTTCAATCCTTGTTAATCGGATGTTCGGTCTCGGACGGTTCAATCACCAGTATGGTAAGTGCCAATGTTCTCAGTTCCAATCCATGTTAATCGGATGTTCGGTCTCGGACCTTAAACATCTGTTCGGTATGTAAATGTTTTCTCCCGGGTTTCAATCCATGTTAATCGGATGTTCGGTCTCGGGCTGGTTTAAAACTGGTAGATGTTCTCAGAGATGACGAGTTTCAATCCATGTTAATCGGATGTTCGGTCTCGGACCCAGAATGTCGCAGCAAGGCAGATTGTTTTTGTAGGGTTTCAATCCATGTTAATCGGATGTTCGGTCTCGGACCTTCGGTGACGTCTTGTTCTTGCGCCACGCTACGCCGTTTCAATCCTTGTTAATCGGACGTTCGGTCTCGGACAAAATGCCGGCGTTTCCTCTTTCGCCGTGCATGCTGGTTTCAATCCATGTTAATCGGATGTTCGGTCTCGGACCCTGGATGGAACGAACCGGCTCCTATGCCGGCGACTGGTTTCAATCCTTGTTACTCGGATGTTCGGTCTCGGACCTTCAAACTCCAGTGCGGCGCTGTGGTCGATAGCGCGTTTCAATCCTTGTTACTCGGATGTTCGGTCTCGGACAACATTGTGTATGACCTGAAAGGCATAGCAGTAAAAGGTTTCAATCCTAGTTGCTCGGATGTTCGGTCTCGGACCGGACTTCCTTGCTATTTGAAATAGCAATTGCAAGCCGTTTCAATCCTTGTTGATCGGATGTTCGGTCTCGGACTGTTGTAATCATTTTACTGTCGCAGTTAAGCCGGGGTTTCAATCCTAGTTGCTCGGATGTTCGGTCTCGGACCGATTCAACCAAACGAGTTGTATCAAGTTTTCGACACGTTTCAATCCTAGTTGCTCGGATGTTCGGTCTCGGACCTACTCGTTGGCGCACCTGAATTCGGGCCGATACATGTTTCAATCCTTGTTAATCGGATGTTCGGTCTCGGACAAGAACTCACCGAATCGCTGGCCGAAGGCATTGAGATGTTTCAATCCTTGTTAATCGGGTGTTCGGTCTTGGACGGAATCCAGAGATCTACTGGAACCCAGAGGAAGACGAGTTTCAATCCTTGTTACTCGGAAGTTCGGTCTCGGACACGTTGCACAACAATTCTGTGGCACGCGCGGCCGCTGTTTCAATCCTTGTTGCTCGGAAGTACGGTCTCGGACCGGAATGAAGCAATGTGTAAGTGCTCTTGACATTGATCGTTTCAATCCTTGTTGCTCGGAAGTACGGTCTCGGACCGGAATGAAGCAATGTGTAAGTGCTCTTGACATTGATCGTTTCAATCCTTGTTAATCGGATAGTTGGTCTCGGACCGCGAAGGGCGTAGCGTGGTGCGACCCGAACCTCGCGTTTCAATCCTTGTTAATCGGATAGTTGGTCTCGGACCGCGAAGGGCGTAGCGTGGTGCGACCCGAACCTCGCGTTTCAATCCTTGTTACTCGGATGATCGGTCTCGGACTTCAAAAGGGCATGGACAATGCGATCATGATACTTCGTTTCAATCCTTGTTACTCGGATGTTCAATCTCGGACTGGATTTTCCACAATTCTTCCGGTGGGGAGAGGCGGTGTTTCAATCCTTGTTACTCGGCTGTTCGGTCTCGGACCTTTCGCGAAACGTTAAGTGTGATTGCTGGATACCGTTTCAATCCTTGTAAATCGGATGTTCGGTCTCGGACAGGTGAAAGAACAGCTTTTGGGTGTATTCCTCTCCCAAGTTTCAATCCTTGTAAATCGGATGTTCGGTCTCGGACCACCGAACTGTGGTAGAAGCAGAAATGGAATACTCTGTTTCAATCCTTGTAAATCGGATGTTCGGTCTCGGACAGGTGAAAGAACAGCTTTTGGGTGTGTTCCTCTCCCAAGTTTCAATTCTTGTAAATCGGATGTTTGGTCTCGGACTTGCTTGAGTTTTCAAAAGGCATAAACTACTTGCACCAAAAGTTTCAATCCTTGTTACTCGGATGCTCGGTCTCGGACACAAGGATGATTTGGACTTCTCAGATCTTTACAATGTGTTTCAATCCTTGTTAATCGGATGTTCGGTCTCGGACTCAACTATGACCAAGTGTATGATACCTACCCTGATAGTTTCAATCCTTGTTAATCGGATGTTCGGTCTCGGACCAACGATTTGAGAATTAATTACCCACTCATTTCCCGAGTTTCAATCCTTGTTGCTCGGAAGTTCGGTCTCGGACAATCGGCCGTGCTGCTGCCTTGCCGGTTCGAACCGGGTTTCAATCCTTGTTAATCGGATGTTCGGTCTCGGACCGGGACCGTGGTGCATGATCCCGACTACTGGCAGAAAGTTTCAATCCTTGTTAATCGGATGTTCGGTCTCGGACCGTACACCTGGGGGGATTTTGGTGATGGCGCGCATTGTTTCAATCCTTGTTAATCGGATGTTCGGTCTCGGACTCCCCGAACGCGTTGAAGTCACATTCTTCAGAAAACGTTTCAATCCTTGTTACTCGGATGTTTGGTCTCGGACTCATTAGTTGGTCAGTACAAAGCCGGCATGCAGCTTTCGTTTCAATCCTTGTTACTCGGATGTTTGGTCTCGGACCCAACGCGTCTTGCGCAGTTAAATCGAATTCCTTCATGTTTCAATCCTTGTTACTCGGATGTTTGGTCTCGGACAATCGGCCGTGCTGCTGCCTTGCCGGTTCGAACCGGGTTTCAATCCTTGTTAATCGGATGTTCGGTCTCGGACCGAACTGACGGCGTCGGTGTGCCGCCTGAAAGATGTGTTTCAATCCATGTTACTCGGATGTTTGGTCTCGGACTTCCAATTATTGTGGGGGCGGATTCGGCGGAAGACGACGTTTCAATCCTTGTTGCTCGGATGTTTGGTCTCGGACTGTTAATATTCAAAATCTATCTGGGAATGATTCTAGGTTTCAAACCTTGTTAATCGGATGTTCGGTCTCGGACTCCTTCTAGGAGAAGGTCAGACAAGGGTTTTTGATTGTTTCAATCCTTGTTAATCGGCTGTTCGGTCTCGGACCTCTTTTCCGACCGGCTGTAAAGGAAGTCCGCAAATAGTTTCAATCCTTGTTAATCGGATGTCCGGTCTCGGACAGCTTAACCCCAACTTAAACGCCGGCGCTTTGCAATCAGTTTCAATCCTTGTTAATCGGATGTTCGGTCTCGGACTTTCGCAGGCGCTGCAAAAGACACGCGAAAGCGAGGCGTTTCAATCCTTGTTAATCGGATGTTTGATCTCGGACTGTTCTACTGATACTGGGGATGTATCTTATACGAAGTTTCAATCCTTGTTAATCGGATGTTCGGTCTCGGACATGTCTGTGGATTGGACGTTGCAATACATCTTCTATCGTTTCAATCCATGTTACTCGGATGTTCGGTCTCGGATAATTTATGTAAACAAGAGCACCAATGTATCGGAACGTTTCAATCCTTGTTAATCGGATGTTCGGTCTCGGACCTTTTCGGAATGATCCCGATTTACTGACGTGCTCATGTTTCAATCCATGTTACTCGGAAGGTCGGTCTCGGACTAGGGTCCACGGCGATTATATTAGTATTATACCTCTGTTTCAATCCATGTTAATCGGATGTTTGGTCTCGGACGCGTGGAAACGGGGCTGGAGAAATGCGGGTTCCGCGGTTTCAATCCTTGTTGCTCGGATGTTCGGTCTCGGACTTTCGGCACAAGCTCAAAAAGTAGCACTGGCACCTTCGTTTCAATCCTTGTTACTCGGATGTTCGGTCTCGGACAAGCACCTAGCACGAAACCCATGGTTTAAGATAACGTTGTTTCAATCCTTGTTGCTCGGATGTTCGGTCTCGGATGCAGTATTTATTTAGCAAGAAAACCCAAGTTCCGGATGTTTCAATCCATGTTAATCGGAAGTTCGGTCTCGGACTTGAATCTAAGAAGGGCGCACGAAGCGCCCCATTGTGTTTCAATCCATGTTAATCGGATGTTCGGTCTCGGACCGGCCGGTGTCGGATGTTTCCCGAAAATGCGGGTGGTTTCAATCCATGTTAATCGGATGTTCGGTCTCGGACTTTCAGGTCCCTCATTTCCGATGGGGGAGTACTGAGGTTTCAATCCTTGTTGCTCGGATGTTCGGTCTCGGACAACGATCGGCGCGACGATCCAGAATTTCCGGAACATGTTTCAATCCATGTTAATCGGATGTTCGGACTCGGACAAGGGAACAAACTTCCTGATCGATCACAAATCGCAAAGTTTCAATCCTTGTTACTCGGATGTTCGGTCTCGGACAGTATAGCTTGGAATCGTATTTGGTTCGTTGGTGTGAGTTTCAATCCTTGTTAATCGGATGTTCGGTCTCGGACCTCTTTTCCGACCGGCTGTAAAGGAAGTCCGCAAATAGTTTCAATCCTTGTTAATCGGATGTCCGGTCTCGGACAGCTTAACCCCAACTTAAACGCCGGCGCTTTGCAATCAGTTTCAATCCTTGTTAATCGGATGTTCGGTCTCGGACTTTCGCAGGCGCTGCAAAAGACACGCGAAAGCGAGGCGTTTCAATCCTTGTTAATCGGATGTTTGATCTCGGACTGTTCTACTGATACTGGGGATGTATCTTATACGAAGTTTCAATCCTTGTTAATCGGATGTTCGGTCTCGGACATGTCTGTGGATTGGACGTTGCAATACATCTTCTATCGTTTCAATCCATGTTACTCGGATGTTCGGTCTCGGATAATTTATGTAAACAAGAGCACCCATGTATCGGAACGTTTCAATCCTTGTTACTCAGATGTTCGGTCTCGGACGCGCCGGAAAATCATCCAGGCAGAGTCGAATCTCGCGTTTCAATCCTTGTTAATCGGATTTTCGGTCCTGGACTTTTCGTTTCGGTTTATATGACGGTATCCGCATTCCCGTGCCTCAATCCTTGTTAATCGGATTTGCATGTCAGGAGCGAGTAATACATTAGAACGTGCCCTGTACTGAGGGAATTTCAATCCTTGTTGATCGGATGTTCGGTCTCGGACCCGACACCTCCTAGTGCTGTTGAGTTTTCTGAATCCGGTTTCAATCCTTGTTAATCGGATGTTCGGTCTCGGACAGTTCTGGCGGGAATTGTGAATACGTCACCGTTGTTGTTTCAATCCATGTTAATCGGATGTTCGGTCTCGGACCGATCTGAAAGTTACGGTCCGTGCCATTTGCGAATAGTTTCAATCCTTGTTAATCGGATGTTCGGTCTCGGACCTCTTCGCGAAGAGTTGCGCACAATTGGCCAAGAAAAGTTTCAATCCTTGTTAATCGGATGTTCGGTCTCGGACCTCAAATGGGCGAACGGGTTCAGGTTCAAAAAAACGAGTTTCAATCCTTGTTAATCGGATGTTCGGTCTCGGACACATGACGGTTGACGTTGATGGCGTTCAGTATAATGGTTTCAATCCTTGTTAATCGGATGTTCGGTCTCGGACCTGTTCGAAAAGGTCTTTGTCGAGACGTGACAAGATAAAGTTTCAATCCTTGTTAATCGGATGTTCGGTCTCGGACAGCGCATTCCGTGGAACAAGTTGAGGTGGAGAGAGAGGTTTCAATCCTTGTTAATCGGATGTTCGGTCTCGGACCTGAACGGCCGTCGCAACCCGACTGCTGCAATGTTGGGTTTCAATCCTTGTTAATCGGATGTTCGGTCTCGGACCGTCCCGGAACTTCGGCGTTTTCTGTGCATTGATGAGTTTCAATCCTTGTTACTCGGATGTTCGGTCTCGGACTTGCGCTTTGCTTGCATCTCTTCTTTCTCAATGTCAGTTTCAATCCTTGTTACTCGGATGTTCGGTCTCGGACTTCCGAACTGATCGACGAAGAGATCGACCAGAACGGGTTTCAATCCTTGTTAATCGGATGTTCGGTCTCGGACCGGCTTTACTGTTGGGCCTCTGGGCCCGCGAACTGTAGTTTCAATCCTTGTTAATCGGATGTTCGGTCTCGGACCAACCACCCAGGAGAACGATCTACGATTTACTTTTGGTTTCAATCCTTGCTATTCGGATGTTCGGTCTCGGACTCTCGTGCGCATTCATTATCACGTGTGCGCCGGTCTGTTTCAATCCTTGTTAATCGGATGTTCGGTCTCGGACAAGTGCAGGCCTTGGCTGCGGCACTTGGTGCATTTTGTTTCAATCCTTGTTAATCGGATGTTCGGTCTCGGACTCATACAAAAACTTGCCAACAAACTGTCGCCAATAGATGTTTCAATCCTAGTTAATCGGAAGTTCGGTCCCGGACTTTGAAAGTTATTTGATATCATTGTCGAAGGAAGTTTCAATCCATGTTAATCGGATGTACGGTCTCGGACAACATTAACCCCATCTGACAATGCCATCAATTAGACGTTTCAATCCATGTCAATCGGAAGTTTGGTCTCGGACCCGACGGTAATACTTGAGGGAACCGTTCCTGACTTCATGTTTCAATCCTTGTTGCTCGGATGTTCGGTCTCGGACTGCATAGCCATATGCATTCTACACTCTTACATCTGAGGTTTCAATCCTTGTTAATCGGATGTTTAGTCTCGGACGCGTCGGTGGGCGACGGCAGAGGAAGAGACAGGTAGGTTTCAATCCTTGTTAATCGGAAGTTCGGTCTCGGACTGAATTAATCAGCGACTCAACAGATTGGGAATCCGTGTTTCAATCCATGTTACTCGGATGTTCGGTCTCGGACCAGATAGCCGCAACAATTGGCTCTATTTCGTCCACGCAGTTTCAATCTATGTTAATCGGATGTTCGGTCTCGGACCGGATGGAGACTCTTGAAGTTGGATGTACTGGCCGGGTTTCAATCCTTGTTACTCGGATGTTCGGTCTCGGACATATTGGGAGTCGACCGGGTACGGCTACGACCGCGAGTTTCAATCCTTGTTACTCGGATGTTCGGTCTCGGACCGTGGATATTACGGTCAACGGCACACCGACTACGTTGTTTCAATCCTTGTTACTCGGATGTTCGGTCTCGGACTAGTCGGATACACGCTGTGCGGCGATTTACCATTCCAGTTTCAATCCTTGTTACTCGGATGTTCGGTCTCGGACAGTCACTCACAGTGACGATGTACACCCTCACGGATGGTTTCAATCCTTGTTACTCGGATGTTCGGTCTCGGACTTCGGCTGTTTAATCAGACAGTCGTGTCTCTTTTGGAGTTTCAATCCTTGTTACTCGGAAGTTCGGTCTCGGACCTCATTGGCCGACTAACCGGCGAACTATTCAACATCGTTTCAATCCATGTTAATCGGAAGTTCGGTCTCGGACTGCAAGTGCACTGGGCGCAAAAGCCCAGAGCGAACAGGTTTCAATCCATGTTAATCGGATGTTCGGTCTCGGACTCCGCTGTCCGGCGATGAAATTGTGTTCGAAGAGCAGTTCCAATCCTTGTTACTCGGATGTTTGGTCTCGGACAAAACTGTATCCGCCGACAGCTTGGTAGATTTCTATGGTTTCAATCCATGTTACTCGGATGTTTGGTCTCGGACCCGACACGTTCGAACCCTCCAGTTCACAGCCGCGTGGTTTCAATCCTTGTTACTCGGATGTTCGGTCTCGGACATGACGTCGTGAGCTATCGTTGCGCTGAGCAGGACAAGTTTCAATCCTTGTTAATCGGATGTTCGGTCTCGGACGTTGCGATCTTGGCTTCCCTATTGAAATCGGAAAGGAGTTTCAATCCTTGTTAATCGGATGTTCGGTCTCGGACTGTTAAGTTAATGCCCAACATATCGCCCGAAAACATGGGTTTCAATCCTTGTTAATCGGATGTTCGGTCTCGGACTGCTGCGCGGTGTTCTGAAACGATACTTGAAATGTGTGTTTCAATCCTTGTTAATCGGATGTTCGGTCTCGGACCATACGGTTCGTTGACATTTATACGACGGACCATAAGTGTTTCAATCCTTGTTAATCGGATGTTCGGTCTCGGACACGTTCACTTCTTTCAGGCGTCGGCGGATGCATGCAGTTTCAATCCTTGTTAATCGGATGTTCGGTCTCGGACGGAAGCTATCCGCGAACGCTGGGGCGCGGTACATGTGGTTTCAATCCTTGTTAATCGGATGTTCGGTCTCGGCCCGTATGCATTTATACTTGAGAACGAGGGCGGGTTTGTGTTTCAATCCTTGTTAATCGGATGTTCGGTCTCGGCCAATTGTTTAAGATTTCAGAAACGGCGGACGGCAACCGTTTCAATCCTTGTTAATCGGATGTTCGGTCTCGGCCCCGCATGCTGCGCGCCGCACCGTCTGTAGATGATGTGTTTCAATCCTTGTTAATCGGATGTTCGGTCTCGGCCCCGTCATTTGCCCTAAGTCTTGTGTTTTCAAGGAACTGGCGATTTCAAACTGTTGGTCGAATCTACGTTTTATGTGGCTCATAATCAACAATTTGTGCCAAATTCGGAGCTTGTGCGCTCGCTTTGGCGACTGTAAGTTCAATCGAATCAACCGTTTGGCGCGGCGGGCCGCGTCGCGTTCAATAAATCTGCACCCGGGAACGGCCGCGGCGACGCCCAACTCCGCTCCCGCTGACCAGCAAAAGCACAAAGCAAGCCATGCACCGCAGGGCGAAGCGCTCAAGCCGGAGTGTTCCGCCGGAACACGAACGCCGACTTCCCGCCAAATCACGAACGTCGATTTCCCGCTGGATCACGGACGCCGATTTCCCGCCAAATCACCAAGGCCGACTTCCCGCCGGAACACCAAGGCCGATTTCCCGCCGGTACCAAGCGAAACGCACACCTTAACGAACTTTGAAGGTCGCCATCGTGATGATCGCCAGCAAGGCCGCGATGATGTAAAAACGCGTCACGATTTTGGATTCGGGAATGCCGCACTTTTCAAAGTGATGATGCACCGGCGTCATGCGGAAGATGCGTCGCCCCTCGCCGTATTTGCGTTTGGTGTATTTGAAGTACAAAACCTGCAGAATGACGCTCAGCGTCTCCGCAAAAAAGATGCCGCCCAGGATAGGCAGCAGGAATTCCTTTTTAACCAAAACGCTCAATCCGCCGATTGCGCCGCCCAGCGCCATCGAACCCGTGTCGCCCATGAATATCTGCGCCGGATAGGCGTTGAACCACAGGAAACCCAGCGCCGCGCCGCAGAGCGCCGCACAGAAAATGCTTAACTCGTCGCTGCCCGGCAGGAAAATGATATTCAGGTAATCCGAGAATTTGGCGTTGCCCGAGACGTAGCAGATTAAACCCAGCGCAAACGTGGAGATGCCCACCGTGCCGATCGAGAGGCCGTCCAGTCCGTCCGTCAGGTTAACCGCGTTGGACGTGGCCGTGATGACAAATACCACCACCGGAATGTAGAACACGCCGAAGTCGAAGTTGAGGTCTTTTTCAAATGGTATCGTCGTGACCGTGTTGATCGCGTCGTAACCGGCGCTGAACCACTCCGGCAGGAAATAAATCGTACAGCCCAGGATTAAACCGATGATCACCTGGCCGATAAGTTTATAGCGCGCGATTAAACCCTTGGGCAGTTTAAGTATGACTTTCCTGTAGTCGTCCACAAAACCGACGACGCCCATCCAGGCGGTTACGAGAACAATCAGAATGACGTAGGGGTTGGCGATGTCCGCCCACAGAATCGTCGGAATCAGCAGGGCCGCCAGAATAATCAAACCGCCCATCGTCGGCGTGCCGGCTTTGCTGATATGCGTGCCCGTCTGCGCCAGCTCGGGTTTGGCCAGCTCGCCGATCTGTTGATTGCGCAGCCTGTTAATAATGCGCGGGCCGATAAACAGACCGATGATCAGGGCCGTCACGGCCGCCGCCGCCACCCGGAAGGTGACGAACTGGAAAACGCTCACACCCGGAAGTGCAAACTGCTCTTCGAGGAAAAGGCCGAAATAATACAGCATACTACCGCCGGTTTAGTGTGAGCCTGAATCCGCCTGCGCCGCGCGCAGACGCGAGATGATAACTTCCATGCGGATGCCGCGCGACCCCTTCACCAATAAAAGGTCGCCCGCGTGCAGCAGCGTGTTTAACTCCGCCGCGGCTTCCTCCGATGTGTCGAAGGATCTAATGTCCGCCGCCGTCTGCGCGCTCAGTGCGCGTTTAAAGGCCGGGCCGACGAGCAGGACGTTGACGCCGGGATATTGCGCGCGGATTTCCGCTATTAACATTTCGTGTTCAATCGGTTCGTCCGCGCCCAGCTCGCGCATGTCGCCCAGTGCGGCATAGACGCGCCCGGGATGCGGCATGGCGTCCAGCGTGGCCAGCGCCGCGCGCATCGAAGCAGGGTGGGCGTTGTAGCTGTCGTTCAGAACCGTCACGCCGCCGATTTCCTCCAGTCGCATGCGCGCGTAGTCGCCGTCCTGCGACGCTTCGTATGCACTCAGGGCCTCGCAGATCTGTTTAAGCGGAACACCCAGCGCCCGTCCCGCGGCGGCGGCGGCGACGGCGTTCAGTCCCGCGGCGCGTCCGATCATGCGCATGTGCGCCTGTGCGCCGTCGTCGCTGAACTGCAACTGCGGCCTCACCTGCATGTCGAGTTTAAGTCTGACCGCGACATCGGCGTCGTTCTTTTCTCCGAATGTCAACGCGCGCGGGCGGCCGCGCTGCCGCGCCAGGCGCTCGTCGTCCAGGTTGACCAGAGGCACACCACCATGTGACTCCAGATAGTCGAAGAGCGCGAGTTCTTCGCGCTCGACGCCGTCCAGATCGATCAATTTTTCGAGGTGTTCCTTGGCGATCATCGTGATCAGGCCGTGCGTCGGGCCGCAGATGCGCGCCAGTTCGGCGATTTCCCCCGGCTCGTTTGTGCCGATTTCAATCACCGCGGCTTCGTGTTTGTCGTCCAGCTGCAACAGCGTCAGCGGCACGCCGACGCGGTTGTTGTAATTCGCGCTGGTCCTGAGTGTGTTGAACTGCGTGCCCAGCACGGCCGCGCAGAGATCTTTTGTGGTTGTTTTACCGGCCGAACCGGCGACGGCCAGAACGGGAATGTTAAATCGACGTCGATGCGCCGCGGCCAGATCGCCCAGCGCTGTGAGTGTGTCGTTAACAAGAATCAGCGGGGTGTTGTCGGGCAGTTGATCCCACTTGTCGCGCGCATCGCGCCGCACCAGCAGGGCGGCCGCGCCGGCGGCCAGTGCCTGATCGAGGAAGTCGTGGGCGTCAAAGTGTTCGCCGCGCAGGGCCGTAAACAGTGCGCCGGGGCTCAGAGTGCGTGTGTCGCTGCAGACGCCGCGCAGGTGCAGGTCCGCGGGGCAGTTGCGCAATTCAACATCGCCCAGGGCCGCGCTCAGGGCGTCCCGGGAAAAAGTCGCGTGGTTTGTAAACATTCGGAAGTCTGGAGTCGCTCGTTTCGCTCTTGCTGCAGCGGTTGAACCGCCGGCCAAAGATACGCAAAATGTTCTCAGGCCAAAAACAGGAGCGGGGTGGCGGCGACTTATTTGTCCGCGCGTGGAGAACCGATTCGTTTAACATTGTCCGACAAGTCGGAATCGCCGTCCACCTCGTTGTCCAGCTCAACGCGGTCCGCCATGCTGCGCGCCTCCGGCGCGGTGCTGATCGGCAGCGTAATCACAAAAGTGGTGCCGCGGTTCACCGCGCTCTGAATATCGATGCGCCCGTTGTGCGCCTCCACGATGGATTTTACGATCGAGAGCCCCAGGCCGTGACCGCGGATATTCTGCGAGCGCGCCTTGTCGACGCGGTAGAAACGGTTGAAAATTTTCTGCAGGTCCTCCGGCGGGATGCCTATGCCCGTGTCGCGCACGTGAATATCCGCCAGGTCGTCGCGCCGCGCCAGCGTCACAAAAATCTCGCCGTCGGCGGGCGTGTATTTGATGGCGTTGTCGATCACGTTCAGCAGAGCCTGGTGCAGGCGCACGCGGTCGCCGCGCGTGTGGATGGCCTCGCCGGCGTCAAAGCGCACGGTGATCGACTTGTCCTCGGCCAGGATCATCGCATCCTCGCAGATGTCGCTTAGCAGCGCCGTCAGGTCGACGGTTTCCAGCTGCAGCTGGATCTCGCCGGAGTCGGCGCGCGAAAGCTGAAGCAGGTTCTGCACGACTTTGGACAGGCGCATGACTTCTTCCTGCGCGGAGATCAGGATTTCCTCGTACTCGCCGGCCGTTCGTTTGGAGCGCAGCGCTATCTCCAGCTCGCCCATCAGGATCGCCAGCGGCGTGCGCAGCTCGTGCGAGGCGTCGCCCGTAAACTGGCGAATCTGCTGGAAGGAGGCTTCCAGGCGCGAGATCATCTCGTTCAGCGTCTCCGTCAGCCGCGCGATCTCGTCGTTGACCGGCGGCACCGGCAATCGCTGACTCAAATTGCTGGCGGTTATCTCTTTGGCTGATCGGTTGATGTCTTCAATCGGCAGGAGCGAATACTTGGCCAGGAACCAGCCGCCGAAGGTCGAAATCAGCAGCACGGCCGGCGCGGCGATCAGCAGGGACGAAAACAGGTCGTTCAGCGTCGCGGCGATTTCCTCCACCGGATAGGCCACCGTAATCTGCGCCTGCGAGGTGTAGTAGAGCAGGATGCGCAGCGTCTTGCCGCCGATGTCGTACTGCGAGCGCACTTCCCAGTAGGAATTGGTGTCGATCGAGGCAATCAGATCGAGCGGGCGCGGCAGCGAATCGCGCTCCAGGTTTTCCGAGCGCCACACGATCTTGCCCGCCGTGTCGGCCACCTGGATAAAGTAATTCTGCTGGTTCAGCAGGATGTGTTCGTAGACGGCGGACCACACCAGGCCCGGCGTCTGGTTGGCCGCGGCGGAGTCCTGCACGGGCAGCAGCGGACCTTCAAAATCGCGCAGCGGCTGCAGATTCAGGAAGCTGAGAGGACTGCCGGCGTCGCCGCTGGGCTGCGCCGTCGTCAGCGTGGTATTGGTCGCTTTGAGCTGCTGGACGATGTAGTATTCCAGCGACTCGGCGACTTTCAGGATCGACGTGTCGAGATTGGCCTGCAGGTCGCGCGAGACGGTTTCGTAGTTCAGGTAGCCGAAAAACCCCATGGTCAGGGCCAGGATGGCCGTGTACCACATCGTCAGTCGCCAGCGGAGGGGAAGTTTCAGCATAGAATTCAGGACGCTCTTGTGTGCTTTGGGGCCAATCTAACATGGCGCGACGAATATCCGCGCAGAATTGATAACTTGGATTTTCTTCCCGATATGGCTGCTGATACCCGGGCCGCGCATGGACACACTGCTCGCTCTCGACCGCGAACTCTTTTATTTCATTAACAGCACGCTGGCCAACACGCCGGCGGATTGGTTCTTTAGGCTGATCACGGATCGCATCGCCACCCTTGCCATTTTAATACCTCTTTTGTTGGTCCTCGTGGTGCGCGGCGGCAAACGGGCCTGGATTTTTGTGCCGCTGCTCGTGCTGGCCATCGCCGCCGGCGACCAGTTCAACAGTGAGTTTTTGAAGGAATGGGTCGGGCGTCTGCGTCCATGCCGCAGTCTGGAAGACGTGCGCACGCTCGTGCACTGCGGCGCCGGCAAGTCCTTTCCTTCCTCACATGCCGTCAATATGTTTGCCGCGGCGACGATGACGCACTTTTTTTATCCGCGGGCGCGAATCTGGGTGTTTATCTACGCCGCTTTGGTGGCGCTTTCACGTGTGTACTGCGGCGTGCACTATCCGCTGGACGTGCTGGCGGGCGCGCTTGAAGGCAGCCTGATCGCCATTCTGGTTTACGCGCTGTGGCGTCTGGCGGCGCAGCGCTGGAGTCTGCTGGCCCTGCCCTCGGCGGACGGACGATAGGCGTCGCGCGCGCACCGGCTTGAAAATCCCGTTTGCCGGCTCTATCTTTGCAAATTCGCCCGGATGCGACCGCGCCTGCCGGCTCGCATCCCGGTCCTTCCCCAATCGATATACAGCTTCGACCTCTATGCGCCGAATTTCCACCTTTGGTGTGATCGTGTTTTGTATCTGTCTTGCACTGCAACTCCAAACGCTGCGGGCACAGACGGCCGGTCCCTATGAACCGCTCTCGCGCCAGCAGATAGCTCGCATCGTCGGCGCGCCCGACCGCGTGATTGTGTCTCTGGCGGGGCAGTGGGAGCGTCGTTCCGATGATGAAGTCACGACGGTGGCCATTCCGCGCTCGGTGATGCACGAGGTGGAGACGACCTACTCGCGCACCTTTACCATTGAGGAATCGATGGTGCAGGACATGAGCTGGCAGCTGCTGGCGCTCGGCGCCGGTTATCGCACGGACATCCGCATCAACAACCAGTATCTGGGCAGTCACATCGGCGGCTCGGCGCCGTTCAACCTGCGGATTCCCAACGGCGCGCTGCGCTCCGGACTTAACACGATTGAAATTGTGATCAACAATGTGCTGGATCCTTCCTCGACGGTGCCGCCGCGCCGCGGTCCACTCGGTTCGATCAACTTCGGCGGGATTTACCGCGAGATTTATCTGGTCGGATCGCCGCATGTCTGGGTCGGCGGCGTCTCCGTGCAGACCGCTTTTGCGTCCGGCTACGGCTCGGCGCGCGTCGACGTCAATGCGCTGGTTTCGTCCGGCATGCTGGATCACCTGGTGATTCCGGTCGATACGCTCGGCGGCGATTCGGCCGACGTGGCGGCGCGCAGTGCCATCTCCAGCATCTCGGTCAGCGTGGAAGCCGAACTTGTCGGCCCCGGCGGCCAGGTTTTCAGCGCCGACCTGCCGCTGACCGTCGACCTGGAACCGGAGCGCAATCTGCCGGCCAAGCTCTCGATCAACGTCGACCAGCCTCAGCTCTGGTCGCCGCAGTCGCCGGGGCTGCACACCCTGCGCGTGCGCCTGCGCGTCAACGGCGGGGTGGTGGACACCTATGAACGGCGCATCGGACTCTACGATCTGGACAAATCCGACGGCGCGGCTTTGCGCCTCAACGGCAAAGCACTCGTGATCAACGCGGTGGAATACGTGGAGCATATCGCCGGCCGCGGCCGCACGCTCAACGCCGCCGAAATGGAAGCCGACGTGCGCGCCATGAAGACGCTGGGCGCCAACGTCGTGCGCGCGCGCCACGCCGCGCCGCACCCGCATTTTGTGAATCTCTGCGACGCCTACGGCCTGTTTGTGCTGATCGACCTGCCGGTGCAGGACGTGCCCGACGGCATCATCGGCTCGGATAATTTTATCGCGACGTCGGAAAACCTGATGCGCGAATACCTCGAGTTTTACGACCTCAATCCTTCGGTGCTCGGCTGGGGCGTCTCCGACGGCCTGGAGTCGGGCGCGCCCGGCACACAGCGCTACGAAGAGGCGATCATGCGCATCGTGCGCGACGGCTCACAGAATATCGCCTACAAATCCGTGCGCCAGAATATGACGCAGCTGGATCCGGACAATGTCGACCTGTTGATGCTCTCGATGCACACCGAAGACCTGGCCGTGTTCCGCGCCGAGCTGGAGCGCCTGCGCGGCCTGTCAAACGGCAAACCGCTCATCGTCGGATTCGGGACGGTGGTGCAGGCCGGCAACCACAACGGTTATTCCGATCCTCTCTCCGAAGAAGCCAAGGCAAAATTTCTGCGCGACCGCGTCCGTGCGGTGCGCGAGAGCCGTCCCGACGACGGCGTCATGGTCTGGTCTTTCAACTCCTACCAGACCGCGCGGCCGATCCTGACGAACAACTACTCCGACCCCTATGCGGCCACCAGCGGACTGATGGACGCCGGGCGCGAGTCCGGCCTGGCCTACGACGTGGTGCGGGCGCTGTTCAACGACGAGGAAGAGCCTTTTATCACCGCCGGAACGTACCGGATGACCACGCCTTTCATCTACACCATCGTGTGCGTGGTTATGATCATCGTGTTTTTTGTGATCATCAACAGTTCGCGCCGTTTCCGCGAAAACGTCATGCGTGCTCTCGTGCGGCCGTACAATTTCTACGCCGATATTCGCGATCAGCGTATCCTTTCAAATGCCAGAACGGTTCTCTTGTCTCTTTTGCTTTCGAGCGGGCTGGGAATCGTGGTGTCGGCATTGCTGTACCACTTGCGCGGCAGTTTTGAGCTGGACTACCTGCTCAACGTCGTCATCGTGTCGGACCGCCTCAAGGAGATCGTCGATCTCGCGGTCTGGTCGCCGGAGCTTTCGATTCTGGCGGGCACGCTGATTTTCCTCTCGCTCTTTTTCGGCGTGGCGCTGGCCATTCGACTCGGTTCGATGTTCGTGCGCTCGCGCATCTTTTTCAACGATGCGTTTGTGATAGCCGTCTGGGCGGGACTACCGGCGCTCTTTTTGTTGTTGCCGGCGATGGGCATCTACCAGCTGCTGGAACTGGGCGGTTTTGTGCCGCCGGTGATATTGCTTCTGTTACTTCTGGGCGGCTGGATACTCTATCGCGTGTTGCGCGGGACGGCCGTTATTTACGACGTCTGGGCGCCGAACGTTTACGTTACGGGGATTGCCCTTTTGCTTGTCATCGGGATTGCAGTCGTCGTTTATATGGACGCCGTCTGGTCGTCCATCGACTACGTGAACTATTTTGCCCGGGTGATTCTGCCCTGAGGTTCAATAACTAACAAAAGAAGGCTGTTGTCAGAGGAGATCAGATAAGGCAGGGCGCAGAAAATTTGTCAGGGGAACGTCGGAATTCTGGAACCGGCGCGCCCACGCCGGCTCGCGCCGGTACTATACGAGCTATTCAAACCAGAACCAGCGGACACTATGAGTACTTCTACCTGCTACCCCGGCAGGCGGCTTCGCATTATCGTAGCCTGCCTGTATGCCCTGCTCCTCACAGGAATTTTTGCCTGCGGCAGTGAAGAAACGGCACAGACCGGCTACCCCACGGATTACAGCACTGAACCGCTTTTTACGCTGCTGCCGCCCTCCTGGACCGGTGTGGATTTTGAGAATGTGATCGTCGAGGACTCGATTGTCAACTACATCGAGTGTTACAACTGCTTCAACGGCGGCGGCGTGGGCATCGGTGATTTTAACTCCGACGGCATGCCGGACGTATATCTGTCGGGCAACGTCACGCCGGACAAACTCTACCTGAACCGCGGCGGAATGCAGTTTGAAGATGTGACGGCGGCGGCCGGCATCGTCGACCCGGGCGGCTGGCGCATGGGCGTCACGGTGGTGGACATCAACGCCGACGGGCACGACGACATTTACGTCTGCCGCGCGCTGCGGCACCGCACCAAAGAAGAGCGGCGCAACCTGCTGTACATCAACAACGGCGACGCCACCTTCACGGAACAGGCCGCGGCCTACGGCCTGGACGACAGCGGTTATTCCACGCACGCAGCCTTTTTTGACTACGACCGCGACGGCGACCTGGACATGTACCTGGTCAACCAGCCGAGCGGCGGGCGCGCCCTGGAGCTGAGCCGCACCCAGCGCAAAATCTGGATGGACGAAGATCCGGACGTGCGCGACAAAATGTACCGCAACAACTCGGACGGCACGTTTACGGACGTCAGCGCCGAAGCGGGCATCTGGAACTACGGTCACGGTCTGAGCGGCTCGGTGGGCGACATCAACGACGACGGCTGGTTTGATATTTACGTCGCGAACGATTTCTACGAGCAGGACTACCTGTACATCAACAACGGCGACGGCACATTTACGGACAGAATCACGGACTACACGCGCCATCTGAGCAACTTCGGCATGGGTTCCGACGTGTCGGACTTCAACAACGACGGTCTGCTGGACGTGGTGGTGGTGGACATGGTGGCGGAGGACCGCTACCGCAACAAAGTCCTGATGGGCGCGATGAGCAACGAAGAGTTCTGGACCACGATCGACTCGGGATTCCACTACCAGTACATGTTCAACACACTGCAGGTGAACAACGGAGCCGGCGCATTCAGCGAGATTGGCCAGATGGCCGGCATCTCCAAAACGGACTGGAGCTGGGCGCCGTTTTTTGCCGATCTGGACAACGACGGATTCAAGGACCTCTACATCACGAACGGTATTATCCGCGACATCAGGCACAACGACTTCAGCCGCAAGACAACGATGGCGCATACGATGTCGGGCCGGGTGGACGATCACGTGATGAAACTGATGGAGGCGATGCCTTCGACCAAACTGCCGAACTACGCCTATCACAACGACGGCAACTGGCATTTCAGCGACAAAGCCAAAGAATGGGGACTTGGGCGTCCGAGTTTTTCCAACGGCGGCATTTATGCCGACCTGGACGCCGACGGCGATCTGGACCTGGTGATCAACAATTCCAACGACACAACTTTTGTGTACCGCAACAACTCGATTGAGCGCGGCGCGGACAACGGCTGGGTGCAGTTTGAGTTCCGCGGGCCGGCCAAAAATCCGCGCGGCATAGGCGCTCGCGTGACGATTGAGTACGAGGGCGGCCTGCAGTACCAGGAGATTTCGTCTGCGCGCGGTTTCCACTGTACGCCGCAGCCGATCGCGCACTTTGGTCTCGGCACGGCGGTCAAACAGATCGAACGCGCCATCGTGGTCTGGCCCGACGGCAGCGTGGAGACAATCGTCAATCCGGCGCTGAATCAGCGCCATGTGATCGACGTCAAAAATGCCGGTGCGGCCGACGCCGCACGGCCTTCGCGCGCGGCGATTGCCGGCGATCCGCTGATGCGCGGTGACAACGCGCTGTTCAGTCCGCCGGCGGCGCACCAGGAAACGCCTTATGACGACTTCCTGCGCGAGGTGCTGCTGCCGAACAAAATGTCGCAGCTCGGCCCCGGCATGGCCGTAGGCGACGTGAACGGCGACGGCGTGGAAGACATGTATATCGGCGGCGCAAGCGGATTCGCGGGCAAACTCTACGAGTACCGCAACGGAAACTACGTTCTGTCTTCGGCGAGCAGTGTGTTCGCAGCGCATGCCGATTCCGAAGATATGGGGGCGCTGTTGTTCGACAGCGACGGCGACGGCGATCTGGACCTCTACGTGGTCTCGGGCGGCAATGAGTGCGAGGCGAAGGCCGACAGATTGCAGGACCGTTTGTATCTGAACGACGGCCGCGGGCGCTTCAGCTACGCAAAGGCGGCGTTGCCGCAGATGGTCGGCAGCGGCTCCTGCGTGACGGCGGGCGACTTCGACGGCGACGGCGATCTGGATCTGTTTGTCGGCGGGCGGCAGGTACCGGGCGACTATCCGCTGCCGGGCCGCTCCTACCTGCTGGAAAATAACGGAGGAACGTTTGCGGATGTGACGGAGGAGCGCGCGCCGCAGCTCAAACGCATCGGCATGGTGACCTCGGCGCTGTGGACCGACTTTGACGGCAACGGCCGCCGCGATCTGATTATCGTGGGCGAGTGGATGCCGATCACCTTCATGCACAATACCGGCTCCGGTTTTGAAGACGTCACGTCCAAACGCCTGGCGATGAAAACCAACGGCTGGTGGAACAGCGTGGTTTCGGGCGATTTCGACAACGACGGCGATCTGGACTACGTGGTCGGCAACCTCGGCAAAAACTCCAAGTTCAAGACCTCGGAGGAAAAACCCTTCCAGGTGTATCACAACGATTTTGACGACAACGGCAAGGCGGACATCGTGCTGGCGGCGTACAGCGGCGACGTCAACTATCCGGTGCGCGGGCGCGAGTGTTCCAGCGAGCAGATTCCATCGATTGAGCGCAAATTCCCGACCTATGCCGACTTTGCGAAGGCCGATCTGGACGATGTGTACGGCCGCGAGGCGCTGCGCAACTCCTACTCGGCGCGGGTCTACACTTTTGAGAGCATGGTGCTGCGCAACGAAAACGGCGAATTTGTGCCGCAGTCTCTGCCTGTACAGGCTCAGATAGCGCCGATCAACGGCATGCTGGTGATGGACCTGGACACGGACGGTTTTCTGGACATCGTAGCAGTCGGGAATAATCACCAGGCGGAAGTTGAAACGCAGCGGTACGACGCCGGTATCGGCCTGGTGCTGCACGGCAACGGCGACTGTGGATTTACGGCGGTGAGCGTGCTGAACAGTGGTTTTCTTGCTCGCGGAGACGCGCGGTCGCTGGTTCGAATTCACCACCCCGAAAAGGGCCCGGTGCTGGTGGCGGCCAACAACAACGACGCCTTTGACGTTTTCAGTTTCAACGACATCAAAGCGGCGATGCGCCCGGTGGTGATTCAGCCGGATGACGATTACGCCGTGGTGGAATTTACCGACGGCAGGCGACAAAGACGCGAATTTCATTTTGGAAGCGCGTATCTTTCCGCCTCTTCGCGCACCTTTTACATGACCAGCGATATGAAATCGGTGCGCGTTTTCAACCGGGAAGGGCTGCAGCGCGAACTTGCGTCGCCCGACCTGGCATCGCACTAGCAGGGCCGCGTGTGCCGCGGCGGTCAATTGGAGAACAGAAATATGTTAAAAGGCGGGGCCGGACGCTCTCGATTTGAACAGTTTGGTCCGGACGGAGGCGTCCTGGAGGATCGCGAGATCACGATTCTCCAGGCTATTGTTCACTACTATATCCTTTCGGCAACGCCGGTCGGCTCGCGCGTGCTGTCCAGATACCTGGAGGACCAACTCAAGCTCAGCGCGGCTTCCATCCGCAATGTCATGTCGGATCTGGAGGACAAGGGCTACATCACACATCCGCACACTTCGGCGGGGCGCATACCGACGGACCGCGGCTATCGCTACTACGTCGATACACTGCGCGGCATTGAACGACTGAGCCTGACTGAAGCTGATTCGATACGCCGCCAGCTGGACGAAGCGCCGACCGACGCGGTTCTGCGTCAGGCTTCGCGCATAATCGGCGCGCTGTCCCACAATCTGGGTGTCGTGTCGATTCCGGAGTTGTCGGACGCGACGATCGGGCGCATTGAGATAATTTCGATCTCCTCGGCGCGCCTGCTGGTAATTGTGACGCTGGAATCCGATCTGGTGCGGACAATCACACTGGAAGTCAATTTTGAGATTGATTCGCGCGAACTGGACGCTGTGACGCAGCAGCTGAACGAGCGGCTGAGCGGCCGCAAACTCAGCTTCATTCGCGAGAATATCGAGGCGGTCATCAACGAGGTGCAGACCGACAACAAAGACATTCTGCGCCTCTTTGTCGATTCGGCCGACACGCTGTTCTCTCGTCACCTGGCTTCGGGCGACAAGGTGCACATCGCCGGTGCGGGCAACCTGCTGGAGCTGCCGGAGTTCGAAAACACGAACCGGATCCGTGGCATTATAGAAATGATCGAGAGCGAGGAAATCGTGGTGCACCTGCTCGACAGCACCAGTTCGGTGGAAGGCCAGGTAAAAGTGTATATCGGCGAAGAAATGAGCGAAACCATCATGCAGGATTACAGTCTGCTTACCACGCGTTATCGCATCGACTCCGGCTCCGGCGCCATCGCGCTGATCGGCCCCAAACGCATGAACTACTCCAAAATGATCGCGATTCTCAACAACGTCGCCCAGGCTCTTTCGGTTAAATAATTCCGTCAAATATTTAACAACCACAGACGTTAATTCGTGTTGTCAAAAGCGCCTGGGACGGGCCGCCGACAGGCATGAATGGCGGCACAGAGCGTCCCGACGCCTTTACCATGCCAAGTTTCGAGGGATACAATGAACGAACACGAAAGCGCAACCGCTCAATCCGGCGACGCCGACCGCAACGACAATGCCGACGGCGTTGAAATTCCGGTGGAAGGCATTGGAGCCGCTGCGGCCGCGGACGGCTCGAACGATCAACAAGCTGCATTTGAGAATGACGATACGGAGGATGAGGCGTTGGCATCGCGTAAAAAAGAAGTTGCTGAACTGAAGGAACGCATTGCGGCGCTCGAAGCCGAACGCGATGAGTTCCGCGAGCACGCCGGCCGCAAAGTGGCCGAGCTGGAAAATTTTCGACGTCGGACGGAAGTTGAACGCAAGGACACCATGCGCTACGCCAACATGGACCTGTTGCGCAAACTCCTGCCCGTGCTGGATGATCTTGGCCGCGCCGTGCAGGCCGCCAATGCCGGCGGCGATTTTGAGTCGCTGCGCAAGGGGGTGGAGCTCGTGTACGGCAAAGCGCGCACAAGTTTTGAGGATGCCGGCGTGACGCCGATGGAAGTCGTCGGCAAACCCTTTGACGTCAATCATCACGAAGCGCTGATGGCCGCGCCGTCCGCCGAGCACCCGGAAGGCCACGTCGTAAACGAAGTGGAACGCGGTTACCTCTATCACGACAAGGTGCTGCGCCACGCAAAAGTGGTGACGTCCACCGGTGCACCGGAAGCCCCGCAGGCCTCCGGCGAAGCGGAGCAACCGGGCGCGTCGATCGATATCAAAGCCTGAGGCGGCCGCGCCGCAGTGCAGGATTGAGCCGAATCCGTATAAAAATCCGTGTCTGTATACAAACCCGTTTGGTGACTGACTAAATGTCAAAACGCGACTACTATGAAATCCTGGGCGTGGAGCGCAGCGCCGATGCCAAAGAAATCAAGGCGGCCTATCGCCGCCTGGCATTGAAGTTCCACCCCGACCGCAATCCCGACAACAAAGAAGCCGAAGCGTCTTTCAAAGAAGCTACTGAAGCCTACGAAGTCCTGAGTGACGACGCCAAACGCCAGCGCTACAACCAGTTTGGCCATGACGGCATGCGCGGCGGTCAGGATTTCCACCAGTATTCCAATGTCGGCGACATTTTTGAGCAGTTCTTCGGCGGCGGTGGCGGCGGCGGCTCCATTTTTGACGACTTTTTCGGCGGCCAGGGTCGCGGTGGTGCGCGCCAGGCGCAGGGCCAGCCGGGCGCGGATCTGAAGATAGATCTGACTCTTTCGCTGGAGGAAGTCGCCTCCGGCGTGGAAAAAACGCTCAAGTACAAACGTTGGGCGGCCTGCGACACCTGCAGCGGCACCGGCGCAAAATCCGGTAAAACCGCGGTCTGCCGCACCTGCGGCGGCAACGGCCAGGTGCAGAACGTGCGCCGTACCGTCTTTGGACAGTTCGTCAACGTGGCGACCTGTCCGGCCTGCCAGGGATCCGGACAGACGATCACGGAGAACTGCGAGACCTGCAAGGGCGACGGCCGCGTGCAGGAAGAAAAAACGATCAAGGTCAAGGTTCCGGCCGGGGTGGCCGAGAGCAATTACATTCCGTTTCGCGGCAAGGGGCATGCCGGGCGAAGGGGCGGACCGGCGGGCGATCTGATCGTCGCCATCCACGAAAAAGAGCACGAGTACTTCGTGCGCGACAACAGCGACATTCACTACAACCTGCAGATTTCCTATCCACAGGCAGTGCTCGGCGCCGAGGTAGATGTACCGACGCTGGCGGGCGAATCCACCGTAAAAATCGAACCCGGCACACAGCCGGGAACACGCCTGCGCATGCGCGACAAAGGCGTGCCGAAACTTCAATCTCATGGTCGGGGCGACCAGATAATCCACATCAACGTGTACGTTCCGCGCGCGGTCAATTCCAAGGAGAAACAGCTCCTGAAGGACATGGCGCGCAACAACACGTTTTCACCGGATGGGAAGCCCGACGAGAAAAGCTCGCGCGATTTTTTCGACAAAGTGCGCGAGGCATTTTCCTGACGGCGGCCCCTCCACATGAGGAGTGCTGTCAATGCAAACCCCGACCACAAACCCGATTATTTCTGCCTGTCAGTCCCTGCTGGGCGCCACGCGCCTGGAAGTGTATGCCGTACTGCTTATTCTCAGCGGACTGCTGATTGGTTCACTGCTCAGGTTTCTGGCGTCCGACGACGACTACGCCCTCGACCGACCGGCATTGTATGCTCTGTTCGACAGCGCGGCCGAAGCGCGCATCAGCATGTACACGGGCGTTGATCCCGACGGCGAGCCCGTTGAACAGCTCGCGGCCGGCGATACAATCGTGCAGCACGAAGACGGCTTTCCCGAACCTGCCGCTGCAGACACGCTGACAAACAAGGTGGACATCAATACGGCATCGGCGCAGGAATTGCAGCGTCTGCCCGGCGTAGGACCCAAAACGGCGCAGAAGATAATTGAATATCGGACGGCACATCCTTTTGTCCGCGCGGAGGATTTAATGCGGGTAAAGGGTATCGGTAAAAAAACTTTTGCGAAATTGCGGCCTTTCGTCCTTGTGTCCGGTGCGGGAGCGGACGGCGATTCAGATTGATTTTGCGGAGCAAATGCGCATGTACGACGAGAAAACCACGTTGTCGATGTACTTCGATGAGGATCGGACTTATTGTCTGCTGATGCGCGACGAAGAGCGCGGATTTGCCCTGCAGTATATCAAGGCGACCGACACGCCGTTCAACATCTCGGACTCTTTCGACGGGCACGGGAATGAAAAAGGACGCGACCAGATTCGCGCCATTCTGGACACAATCGGGGAACGTCCGGACCGCATCACGGTCTGTCTCCCGATGGAAAGTGTGTTTGTGCACCAGTTTCCGGCGCCTGTCTCACTGGCGGGCGAGGAAGTGCGCAAGCTGGTGCGCTTTGAGATTTCGCAGCATTTTCCTGACAAGAACTACGAGCAATTCCGTTCGCAGGCTTTTCCGCTGGCCGCACGCCTGGACGACACGCGCATGATGCTGGCCGTAATTATGGACCGCAAAATCGCGGAGAGCGTCAACTCGCTGTTGGGCGACTTCGGTATAGTTGATCACATAGCCGTTGCGCAGTTGGCGGTGCACGAAGCTTTTTTGTACAACTATCCGGAACAGGCCGAACAGACCGTGGCGATCATGGGAGTACAGGGCCGCTATCTGGATATCAGCGTACTGAAAAACGGTCAGGCGGCTTACCTGCACACGCTGCCCTACAATGACGAAGATGAGTTGATCGACGGCTGCGAAGCGGAATTCAAGAACATCCTGGAAGACTACGTGGCGTATCTGGACGGCGCGTACATTTTTGGTTCCAGCCTGACGGCTGGCATCCTGGCGCAGATGCAGGCGCGTCTGTCGATTCCGGTCAAGCGCTTCAACGCGGTGCGGATGATGTCGACGACCCTGGATGCGCGCGAGAGAGAGTACTGCGGACGCATAGCGCATATTATTGCGCCCTGCGTGGGCTGCGCTCTGCCGCGAACCGAGACGGGGATCCTGATCTGATGCGCATAATCGGCGGAGCGCTGGGGCGGCGCAGGCTGAATACGGCGGGGCTGAAGGACGCGCGTCCGAGCAGCGATCGCACGCGCGAATCGCTGTTTGCCATACTGGAAAACCTCGGCTGCATCGACGGAGCGGCGGTGCTGGACCTCTTTGCCGGCTCAGGCGCACTGGGCATTGAAGCGCTGAGCCGCGGTGCGGCGTGCGCCACCTTTGTCGAACGCCGGCGCGGCAATGCGGACATCCTGCGCAAGAACCTGGCCGAACTCGATCTGAGCGACGTGACGGACGTGCTGACCATGGACGTACTGCGGGCGCTGCGGCGCCTGGAGCCCGGCACGATCGATCTGGCGTTCTGCGATCCGCCCTACGCGCTCGGCCTGACCAATCAGGTGATGAGCGCGCTGGCGCAGGCGAGAATTTTACGTCCGAATGGTCTGTTTGTGGCTGAACACGGTCGCAACGAAATTACGACCGGCGGTGCGGGCTGGGCGCTGGAAGACCGGCGCACGTTCGGCGAAACACACGTGGACATCTGGCGCTTCGGCACTTGAACACTGAGAAGCAAGATAAGGACGGCGGTTATGAGCGGCGACAAACTGGCAATTTATCCCGGTACCTTTGATCCGATGACCAACGGGCATCTGGACGTGATTGAGCGGGCCTCGCGTCTGTTCGATCGCATCATTGTCGCTATAGCCATCAACAGTCGCAAAAAGCCCATGTTCACCGAACAGGAGCGCATCGAGATGATTCGCGATGCGGTCAGACCGTTCCCGAACGTGGAGGTCGAAGTCTGCCGCGGTCTGTTGGTCGAGTTCGCCGAGGAACGCAAAGCCACGGCGCTGGTGCGCGGTCTGCGGGCGGTGACGGACTTTGAGTACGAATTCCAGATAGCGCTGATGAATCGCAAGCTGGAGCCGGAAATCTCGACGGTTTTCCTGATGCCGCACGAAAAATATACCTTCCTCAGTTCAACCATTGTGCGCGAGGTGGCGCGTTTTCAACGCGACATCAGCGACCTGGTTCCGGCCACCGTGGCGCGGAAACTGCGCGAGAAATTTCCCGCGCCGCCCGAGGCGTAGAGAGCGACTCATTGGCAGCGGAAGTGGCGTCCGGAGCCTGCCGAGCACATATTGTTTCGCTATCTGGCGTGGAATTTGTAATTTTGTCGGTCTGTCTGGTTCGGGGTGTAGCGTAGTCCGGTTAGCGCGCCTGCTTTGGGAGCAGGAAGCCGCAGGTTCGAATCCTGCCACCCCGACAGCAAAGATGCAGATGAGAACCCCGGGTCTTTTGGCCCGGGGTTTTGTTGTTTAAAAGGCTCGCTGTGTTTAACGGCGATGTTCACAGCGTCCTCAACTCGTCTTCGGGGAAAATCTTGCGAGGGCTGCAAGCGCCGCAGAATTACTATTCGATTTGTTAAGTCGATCTTGCAGCGCGGCTGGTTGGTTGAGAATGTCACTCAGTCTTCTATTGCCTCTATGCCTTGCGCCGCCAGTCTGGCCAGCCCCTCTTTCATTGCCTGGATTCTGGCCGGCGAATGGCCCTGCCAGACCGTCACTTCTCCCACCACTTTGAAGGCATGGCTGGAGCGATATGATTTTGTCGGGTTGCCCGGATATTTTTTGTCCGTCAAATTGGGATCATCTTCAAGCGGTCCTTCAGGCTCGACCAGATAGATTCTCTTCCGCCCGTCACCCAAAGCGAGCTCGGCACCCCAGACGGCAGCATCCAATGTCGCGGACAGATAGATGTATTTAGCGGGTCGTCGACTTCCAAAATTGGATTGTACTCCGGTTGTGATGAAATCGCCAATGTTTAAATCAGCTTTTGTACCGTGGAAATAGGTTTGTGAAAAGGGCGTGTGAGCTGTCTCGGATTCAACCGAGTGTTGGTCGTTTTTCATAAGTCCATGATGTCGTTTCTTGTTGCGGTCATCAATGTTATTGATTTCGACAAATAGGTTTCAATCGCCGCCAGTTCCTCGTCCGAGAAGCCTGCGATCAGTTTATCTGTTTCAGCCTGAAATTTCCGGTAAAGCGGTTCCAACAGCGCTTTTATCTTTGTTGGATTGGGCACGATCAGGACCTTGCGTCTGTCGTGTTTGTCCGGCGATCTTTTTACCAGATTCTTTTTCTCGAACCTGTCGATCAATCCGGTGACGGCGCCGGTTGTCAGGCCCGTCATTTCGGCCAGCTCTCCCGCCGTAACCGTGCCTTTTTGGAGGAACAGCCCAAGGTATTTGTGGTCGGTCCCCGCAAATCCAGCCTTGCGGGCAATGCTCTCATGCATCTGCAGCGAGGTGTAGGCGTGCTGTTGCGTAAGTTTCCTGAGTCGAACAATCTGATCTTGATTCACCTGTTACCTCACCTGCTAATTATCTTAGCCGCAAAGATAATGGAGTGATCTTCTGTTTGCAAGCAGTTTTTGCAGAAATGCGGAAGCGGACCGAGAATTGAGGGAGTTCTCTGAATCTGCTCGGACGCAGTGCGGCGGGTTCAGGGTACGAGGCGGCTCAGAGTTTTTCCTGATTGCATACACCGGCAACAGCTTCGACGCAAGATTACACGACGTTTAACATTGTGGAAGTGCCGTTTAACTTGAATTTTCACTACGTTCAGTTTATTCCGGCTGGAATTGGGCGCGGCAATGTGTAGACTTATGGTCAGCGCAAAAGCTTCGAAGCAGCGATTGATCTTTGGGCGTGCAGCCCGCCCCAATCCGGCCGATCGAGAGATCGGGAGGCGGACGGAGGGGCTGTGCGCGTCAGAAAAATTTGGCGGTGGTGGCGGGTACTGGGTGGGCCCAAAGATTCAACGGAGGAGTCCGTTTTTGCGCCCGCAGACTTTAAACTTGAAACCTGATTCAATTGCTCAAATACTTCCTGCCAACACAACTTTATAGTCGTGGAATAACTTCGCCTGAGATCTTTCCCTTGCCTGATTTTCTTGTTTTGCACCGGGGTTGATGTCTCGTGTCTGTCCGAAGTCACTGGTACGGTTTGGCGTCGGTTTGTTGTTGTGATGTTTAAGTTCGGCCAGGTTTAAGCTCTCCGTTATTTCGACAACGTCTCCGCCTTCACTCGAGACTCAATGTGATTGAGGATGTCGACGGAGTTTTGCTCTAAAGCCCGGGACGTTGTTCTGTGCTTCAGGCTGTTGTGCTTGACGTTTGTCACGGAATACTTCCCGTTTAACCTCGTCCGGCTCGCCGTTTAACTTTTTCAGTGAGGAATTGCAGCGCTGGAGTTGTAGACTTGATCAGATGTCGGGGAGGGATCGGTCCCGGCGGACTCTATAAACTGGGAAATCAAAAAAATCTGCACGCGGGCGGACGGCGGCCGTGTGCGCATCTGGAAATATTGGCGGTGGTGGCGGGAACACGGGTGGGCCCAAAGATTCAACTTAGGGGTGTGTTTAAAAATTCACAATCCGGCCGACGTTTTCGCTTTGCGCTTCTTCTGCCTGATGCCGATCAGGGTTGTTTTCGAATCGGTAAAGTTCTCGCGTTTAAGATCATTCCTTGAATAGCGCAGGTTGAAACTTTCTTTTTGCCCGTTGATTGTCGCTTATTGATTGTCGCCTGATGATTGTCGCCTGATGATTGTTGCCTGTTGATTGTTGGCTGTTGATTGTCGGCTGTTGATTGTCGGCTGTTGACTGTCGGCTGTTGATTGTCGCCTAATGATTGACGCCTGATGATTGACGCCTGATGATTGACGCCTGTTGATTGTAGTCCATTGCTTGTAGCCCGTTGCTTGTAGCCTGTTGCTTGTCGCTTGTTGCCTGTAGCCTGTTGATAGTTGCCCGATGCCTGTTGCCAGCCGATCGACAATCGCAACTCATGAACTGCGGACTGTTAAACAAGATCGAGCGCTTCCGGCGGACTCAAAAGCCTGAAGCCCCGCTCCCGCTGACAAACAAAAGGAAAAAGCAAGCCTCCGAGTGAAACGAGAAGGCGAAGCGCTCTGAATTAAACAGGCCGCGAGCCAGGTATTCTGTTTAACAATCATCCGGAGGGGAAGCCCGCAAGAGATTCGCCGCGCCGGTCCCAGCCGGAGGAAAAGATGGGATTTTTTGGAGCTAAAAGATATTTTTGAGCTTTTCGTCAATAGCGGCGCAATAAGATTGCGTGGCTGCTGGTGTGCGTTGCCCGCCCCGCGTGGGCGTGTGTCAGGTGCTGCAAGCCGGAACGATGAATGTCCTTTATCAAAAATAGCCTTCCCGAAGGAGTTGCCAGATGATCCATGATCTCGACATGATCAAATCCGTGTATCAGCAGTTGGCGGACCGGATAGAAAAAACGCGCGCCCTCGTGCAGCGCCCCCTGACGCTGACCGAGAAAATCCTCTTTGCGCATATCGACGGCGGCCCGGGTTCCCTCGACGCCGTACCGCAACGCAAATCAAGCTACGTCGACTTCCGCCCCGATCGAGTGGCCATGCAGGACGCCACCGCCCAGATGGCTCTTCTGCAGTTCATGCTGGCAAAAACTCCCAAAGTTGCCGTGCCGTCCACCGTGCACTGCGACCACCTTATCCGCGCCGAACACGGCGCCGCGGCCGACCTGAGTCAGTCGCTGGACGAAAATGCCGAGGTTTTTGGCTTCCTGCAGTCCGTCTCCGAAAAATACGGCGTGGGATTCTGGAAACCGGGCGCCGGCATCATCCACCAGGTGGTGCTTGAAAATTACGCCTTCCCTGGCGGCATGATGATCGGAACCGACTCCCACACGCCGAATGCAGGCGGCCTCGGCATGGTTGCCATCGGCGTCGGCGGCGCAGATGCCGTGGACGTGATGACGGGCATGCCCTGGGAACTGGCCTTCCCCAAATTGATCGGCGTCAAGCTGACGGGTAAAATGTCTGGCTGGACCTCGCCCAAGGACGTGATCCTGAAGCTGGCGGGCATCCTGACAGTGAAAGGCGGCACCGGCGCGATCGTGGAATACTTCGGCGAAGGCTGCGAGTCGATCTCCTGCACAGGTAAAGGAACGATCTGCAACATGGGCGCGGAAATCGGCGCCACGACCTCGCTCTTTCCCTATGACGCCAGCATGGCGCGCTACCTGAAAGCGACCGAGCGCGGCGCTGTGGCCGACCTGGCAGACGGCGTGGCCGAACACCTGCGCGCCGACGACGACGTGGCTGCGAACCCGCAAAATTACTTCGACGAAGTCATCGAGATCGACCTCTCGACGCTGGAGCCGCACATCAACGGGCCGTTCAGCCCGGACCGCGCCTGGCCGCTCTCCGAGTTTGCCGCGGCGATCCGCGACAACGACTGGCCGAGCGATCTGCGCGTGGCGCTGATCGGTTCCTGCACGAACTCCAGCTACGAAGACATGACGCGCGTGGCGAACATCGCCCGTATGGCCGCCGAAAAAGGCCTTAAAGCCAAATCCGAATTCACGATCACGCCCGGCAGCGAGCAGGTGCGCGCGACGATTCAACGCGACGGACTGCTCGAACCGATGGAAGCGATCGGCGGCATGGTGCTGGCCAACGCCTGCGGTCCCTGCATCGGCCAGTGGCGTCGTCACGACGTGCAAAAAGGCGACAAAAACTCGATTATTACCTCGTTTAACCGCAACTTCGCGCGCCGCAACGACGGCAACCCGGACACGCATGCTTTTGTGGCTTCGCCGGAGACGGTGACGGCTTTTGCGCTGGCGGGCCGTCTGGATTTTGACTTCCGCACGGAATCGATCGACGGCGTCAAACTGGATCCGCCGGCGGGCGACGAACTGCCGGCAAAGGGATTTGTGCCCGATCCGGACGGTTTCATCGCTCCCGCGGCCGACGGCTCCAACGTCAACGTTTCCGTTGCGCCCGACTCGAATCGCCTGCAGGTTCTCGAGCCGTTCAACCCGCCGCAGGCCGCTGAATACACGGACATGCTGGTGCTGCTGAAGGCCGCAGGCAAGTGCACGACCGACCACATCTCGCCGGCCGGTCCCTGGTTGCGCTTCCGCGGTCACCTGGACAACATTTCCGACAACATGTTCACTGGCGCGATCAACTTTTACAACGGCATGGCCAACAGCGTCAAAAACCAGCTCACCGGCGAATATGGTGAGATTCCGGCCGTGGCGCGCGGCTATAAAGCCGCCGGTCAACCCTGGATTGTTTTCGGCGATGAAAACTACGGTGAAGGTTCGTCGCGCGAGCACGCCGCGATGGAACCGCGCTTCCTGGGCGGCAAGGTTGTGGTCGTCAAGAGTTTTGCGCGCATCCACGAGACCAACCTGAAGAAACAGGGCATGCTGCCGCTGACCTTCGTCAACCCGGCCGACTACGATAAAGTCCGCGAAGAGGACCGCGTTGCGCTGGACATCAACAACATCGCCGTCGGTCAACCTGTGATGCTGACGCTGAAACACGCGGACGGCAGCACCGACACGATCGAAACGCGTCACACGATGAATGAGCAGCAGCTCAAGTGGTTCCACGCCGGTTCGGCGCTGAACCTGATTGCCGCTCGCGGCGGCGCGGGCTGATGACTGACGGAGTGTGTTTGTTGCTGCTCAATTAGTGGTTCCAACAGCGCATTCGAGCAGTGGTAGATGAATATCACAGGCGGTTTCTTCCGACGGGAAGGACCGCCTTTTTTGTGTTTTGAAGTCTATTGCCGGGGCGGCGGGACATGCCGTCGGAAAGGGCATCGCGGCAATTTGCAGGCCGGTGTGAACGATATCCGCACCAGGGTGTAATCGCAAACAAGTCGGTTTTTGCCTCAGCAAGAATCGTCAGTTCCGGCTCTTTTTTGTTCGTCGGTGGATGCGACGCGGCAGGCCCATGAGGCGCCGCAGGGGACCGCAGCAACAGATCGTTCAAATTTGAAGTGCGGATGTGACTAATTCATCACAACTGTATTATACCGTGGTCCGGACAGGACCGGAGCCGCACGTACAAGCTATACAACACTTCTCAGGATTCGTGCTCCGGCGTCGGTTGTGACGAAATTGAATCTTGGCGGTCCTTGACCTCTTACCTTCTACGCAACGGCTACAAAGCCGATACGAGACCCGGTTCTGAGTGCAACCGGTCCTCAACGGCAGTTGTCGTCCCCCCGACAGCGGTCGCACACGCAGCAGGCGCCAGGCCGATTCCATCCCGGATACAGCAACTTCTTCCGGCACGGCGCGCCAAATCATAACCTTTGTTTTCAACGGGAACACGTATGCGCAGTTTTTACCAACGCAGACCTGGAAATTTACTGATACTCTCGGCCCTGGCGCTTCTGTGCTGGTCCGGCATGTCCGGAACGGTACAGGCCCAGCAGGACCTCCTGAGCAACTCGCTGCTCGGTCGCGAATTCTGGCTTGCTATTCCACCGATGATCGGCGATCCTTCCGACGTCAATCCTGAAGACCTTATGCTGATGGTCACGCCGATCCGCGATACCCGCGTTCGCATCGAAGTCAACGGTGTGGAGCAGGAACGCAACGTTCTGGCCAAAGAGACCGAAATTTTTACGCTGACGAACAGCGGCCTGCGCAACGACTGGCAGGTAAATGAGAGCGAAGTAGCGCTGCCGCAGGGTATCCACGTTACGTCAGACGAGCCGATGGCCGTGACGATGTTCAACGGCCGCAACCGCGCCGGCGAAGCCTTCCAGGCGCTGCCCGCCAACAAACTCGGCTACCGCTATCGTCACATGGGCTACTACGATCGCAACTTCGGACCCCAGCAAAAGCGCGCCGGCGGTTTTATCATTGTCGCCACGCGCAACGGCACGGAAGTGAATATTGAACTCGACGGCATCGGCGAGGGACAAACCGAAGGCGGTCATGACTTCATCGACCCCGAATTCGAAGTGTCGATGAACCGCGGTGACGTGTACATGGTGCGCGGCGAAGGCGAGGCGGTCCAGGGCAGCTACGACATCAGCGGCACGCTGATTGAAGCGTCGCACCCCGTAGCCGTCATCGCGTTCCACCAGCAGATCAACGTCCCCGCCGCCGCTGCCAACGCCGCGACCGGCGGCCTGAGCGAGATGCTGCCGCCGACCAACACCTGGGGCAAAACCTACATCGCCCTGGCCTGGCAGGAAGTCTCACAGGCGCAGGTGTCGCACTACCGCGTGACCGCCGATCAGAAATTCACGGAAATTCTGGTGCGTTCCTACAACTCGACCAACGATCAGTTGATCGAACAGAAAAACGCCAATCTTATTGAAGCGGGCGATTTCCGCGCGTTTGAAGACATCGACCCCTGGGCCAACCCGGGTGCGTACCTGCGCGACCTGACTCTCTGGACTTCCGACAAGCCGTTCTATCTGATGCAGTACTCGGGCGGCAACGTCTGGCAGGAAGCGCGTCCGCACATGTCGTCGGTTCCCTCCACGGATCAGATGGTCAACAGCACGATGTTTATTACGCCGTCGGAAACCTACTCGTCCAAACGCAACCGCGTACACATGATCGCGGAATCGCTGCCGGAGAACGCCGAGCTCTCGCCGTTTACCGCTATTCGCATCAACGGTCAGGTGCTGACGGACGCGCAGCCGACGCTGTTTGCCACGAAAGTGCCGGGCACGGACTATTGGTGGGCAACCTTTAACGTGGAGCCGGGAGAGACCTACACGATGGACGGTGACGTGAAGTTCAACGGCATCCTCTACGGTCAGTTCCAATGGGGTTCGTACAGCCATCCGATTGCCATGGGCTTTAACGATCTGGAAGGGTTTGACGAGCTGCCTCCGGAAATCAGCTTCGAGCGCGAGTGTTCGTCCGTGATCATTACTACGACGGAACTGCGCAACGGTCAGCCGGGCGACGATCCGCGACAGGAAGACTCCGGTATTGCCGACGTCGGCATCGTCGCCGAGGAAAGCATGAATGCGCGCATCGAATACATTACGCCCGTCAATGTGCTGGGATTTGAAGGTGTGACGCAGTTTGAATTCCGCATCCGCGCCATCGACCCGACGGAGGCGGTGACGGCCCGCATTCAGGTGTTGGACCGCGCCGGCAACCTGGCGTTTGAAACGATTGAAATCGAGGCGTCGTCCGAGTTGCTCGAACTGAGCCGCAGCCGCGACGACTTCGGTGACGTGCGCATCGGCGTGGAAGCGCGCAAAACAATTGCGATTGAAAACCCGACGCCCGAAGACCTCGTCGTCACCGGCATCGAGCTGGTGTACAACGTCGTGACGCCCTTTGAAATCATCGACATGCCCGAGTTGCCGCTGACCATCGAGTCCGGCGGCGACCTGCCGCTGGAAGTGCGCTACATTCCGAAACGCGAAGACATCGGCGACCGCCCCGACAGCGTGGGCGTGCGCGCCACGACGGCGTGCAATGTCTTTGACATGGGCAAACTCTTCGGCAGCGGCGTACAGTCGGAAATCACCGTGACGGAGCTCTGGGAAGCGGAGACAACAGCGGTGCTGGACGAGTCCTGCAACGATCTTGCCGGCATCCGCGTGAACAACGACGGCACCGCGACGCTGACGATCACGGCAATCGAAGTCGACTCCGATCAGTTTAACATCGACAATCTGAGCGTGACGTTGCCGGCCAAAGTCAATCCGAACTCCGGCCTCAGCATCCGCGGCATGTGTTTTGCTCCGACGGAAGAAGGCGAGCACGAAGTCGTTGCGCGATTCATTATCGACGACGGAGGCGGTGAGCAACCCTACGCCTCGCGCTGGACCGGCACGGCCGAAGGCATCGTGGACGACGTTCGCGATCCTGCGCTGCCGGGTTACGTGCTCTTCAGCGCTACGCCCAATCCGGTTGTGAGCGGCGGCGACGGCGCCGTGGCGCTGCGCTACGCGCTGGGTCGTCCCGGACAGACGCGACTGAGCGTCTTCGACGCGCTCGGCAACCGCATCCTGACGCTGGTGGACGAATACCAGTCGGCCGGCGAACACAGTGTTAACTTCAGCACGACGGCGCTGGCGCCGGGCGTGTACAGCTATCGCCTTGAAGCCGGTCAGTTCAACGCTGCCGAGCAATTTGTGGTGGTGCGTTAACAATACCTCGCACGGCGGTAACACGCCGTTGACCCTAAAACAAACGCCGCCCTTCTGTTTAACAGAAAGGCGGCGTTTGTGTTTTCTGATGAGCGCTTGAACAAGGTGCGTTTAATCTGCGCCGGATTAATTCTCTGTCTGCGGCGCTTCGCCGCTTCCGGCTGCAGCGCTGTTGGCGCCCAGGGCGGACTTGACGACGTCAAAGGCTTTGCGTTCCTGCGGCGAGGAGATGCAGCCGCGCAGAATGGCCAGCGCCTCTTCGAGATTGGGTTTCGGCAGCAGCAGTTCGCGTTCTTCGCTGGTAGCCGGACGCGCCGAATGGATGGCGGCCAGCGGTCGGTTGTCCTGCACCTTCAGCTCGCCGGTCGTGAAGTTGTAAGACTTGGTAAAGGACAGTTTGTCGTCAAACACCACGGTGCCGGTGACGACCAGTCGGTCCGACGCGTCGATCACGTAGGTTTCGACCGGATTCCAGCGGTAGCCTGCGCCGTTGAACTCGCCGTCGGCGGGCTGCTGCGGCGACTGGGCGGGAGCGCCCTGCTGATTGCCATCCGTATTTTCAGCTTCTTTATCCGACGCTTTGAACGAAATGTCAAACATCGATTCGACCGACTTGAAAAACTTCTCTACTTCCGGTTTGGTCTGATCGTACATATCCCGAAACACCGATTCCACGGAGCGCTTTTTATCCGAGCCCATTATCTTTCTCCAGATTGTATGTCGAATCCACGAGTTCACCATGCGGGCAATATACTCTTCCATGGCCAACAAGTTACGTCCATTTTTCGTCTTCGCTCCTTCCGTGCGGGAAGGCGCGAGCAAGCCCGCACGGGACAAACAAAAGCGGCCTTTTTATTCAGGAAAAACGAGGTAGGGCGTGTCAATTGCGCTGAAAACGGCAAATCCGGACTTTCGCGAGACGATTCTGCGGCACCTGGAGCGGCAGGAATTTATGAAACATATCGGCTGCGTGCTGACGTCGATCGAGGTGGGGCGGGTGACGGCCGAGATTCCGCTCGAGCGCGAACACCAACAGCAGATCGGTCTGGTGCACGGCGGCGTGATTGCCACGATAGCGGACGTTGCGGCCGGTTTTGCCGGTTTTACGCTGGTCGGGCCGCAGGAACACACGGTGACGGCCGAGATTAAAATCAGCTATTTTTCGCCGGGACGCGGGCAAACGCTCGTGGCCGAGGGGCGCGTCGTCAAGCCGGGTCGTCGCATGCATTTTTGCGAGGCGGACGTTTTTGTGGTCGGCGACGCGGGCCGCAAACTGATTGCGCGGGCCACCACCACCATGGCCGTGATTGATCCGCGCGAAAAGGGCCTTATCCAATCCTGAACTGCGCCGTTGCCGGCTTGTTTTAAATCCGCTTTTGTTCGTCGCGCAGAATCAGGCCCCAGGTTTTCGGGGCGGTCCGCGCGTGCAAGAGTTGGGCGGTTATTGCGTCAATAACAATCTGATCGACTGAATCACTGAGACTGTTCGAAGTAAAAACACGGTGAGAATATGAATTTCCAGAAGCTGACACTGAAAGCCCAGGAAGCGATGCAGTCCGCTCAGGAGCTGGCGTCGACCAGTTCCAACCAGGCGATAGAACCGGCGCACGTCCTCAGCGTGCTGCTGGACGACAAGGGCGGCATCATTGCACCGATGCTGATGAAGCTGGGCGTGAATGTAGACAACCTGAAAAGCGGCATCGACGCCGAAATCGAAAAACTGCCGAAGGTGAGCGGCGCGGCGCTGGGCAACCAGTTTGTGTCGTCGGACATGGCCAAGGTGCTGGACATCGCGCTGGCCGAAGCGCAGTCGCTCAAAGACGAATACGTCAGCACCGAGCACCTGCTGATCGCGCTGGCGGAGCAGCGCAGCGACACGGGACGCATGCTGAAGGCGCAGGGCGTGACCAAAGAAACGATCATGCGCATTCTGAAGGACTTCCGCGGTTCGCGGCGCGTGACGGATCAGAATCCGGAAGACAAATACCAGGCGCTCAAGAAGTACGGCCGCGTGCTGAACGACGAGGTGCGCAAGGGCAAGGTCGACCCGATTATCGGCCGCGAGGACGAGATACGGCGCGTGCTGCAGGTGCTGGCGCGCCGCACCAAAAACAACCCGGTGCTCATCGGCGAGCCCGGCGTGGGTAAAACGGCGATAGCGGAAGGCATCGCCCAGCGCATCGTTGAGGGCGACGTTCCCGACTCGCTCAAGTCCAAGCAGATCGTTGCGCTGGACATGGCGTCGCTGGTGGCGGGCGCTCAGTTCCGCGGTCAGTTTGAGGAGCGTCTCAAAGCCGTGGTGGAGGAAGTCACCGAGTCCAACGGCGAAATCATTCTGTTTATCGACGAGCTGCACACGCTGGTGGGCGCGGGCGCTACGAGCGGCAGTATGGACGCTGCGAACATTCTCAAACCCGCGCTGGCGCGCGGCGAACTGCGCACGATTGGTGCGACGACGCTGGACGAGTACCACAAGTACATCGAAAAAGACGCCGCGCTGGAGCGTCGTTTCCAGCGCGTCCTGATCGAGGAGCCGTCGGTTGAGGACGCAATTTCTATCCTGCGCGGCCTGCGCGAGAAGTACGAGGTACACCACGGCGTGCGGATTACGGACGCGGCGTTGGTGGCGGCGGCACAGCTTTCGGACAGGTACATCACGGACCGCTTTCTGCCGGACAAAGCTATCGACCTTGTGGACGAGGCGGCGAGCAAGCTGCGCATCGAGATCGACTCGATGCCGGAGGAGCTGGACTCGCTGGAGCGTCGCATCCGCACGCTGGAGATCGAGAAGCAGGCTTTGTTAAGGGAGTTGGGGGAGTCGTAGCGCGGGTGAGTGAAGAGTTAAACAGAGCTTCGTGAGATTAAAGGCCGGGTTCGGGAGAATCCGGCTTTTGTTGTTTAATTGATGTTTGTATTTCTTGAGTGATGGAGTTTTTGGTGCGGGAGTTTTTGAGTGATGGAGTTTTTAGTGCGGGAGTTTTTAAGTGATGGGTTTTCATGTGGGCGATGTAGTTTGAAGACTTCGGGTTTGTTTAAACCGGCCGAACTCTCGGCTAGATCAGGGGACCGCCCCGCCGCCTCCACGGTCGAGTCCTCCGCGCACCAGACACACTCCTCCCACCCTGCATTGTGTGCAGATTTTTTGAGTGAAGGCCGTCGCGGATTCACGCGCCGCATGCTGCGCGTTTCATCATGTCAAGATTAAACAAGTTGGTCATTCTACACCAGCGGATAACACTGAACGGTATTGAATTTCTGTTTGATCGTGCTGAATAGTCCGCCAAGTGGGAGCGATGCGCCGATTGTTAACCTGGAATTCGGCAGCTGGTTCCGTCCGGGGTGATGAGCTGGTGTGCGTCAAACCTACGCTACTCAATTTGGTGCCGCTGCAAGTCTCGCCGCCACAGGATCAGAGGCGTCGAGGAAGTTTAAAGACTTCGGGTTTGTTTAAAACGGCCGAACTCTCGGCTAGATCAGGGGACCGCCCCGCCGCCTCCACGGTCGAGTCCTCCGCGCACCAGACACACTCCTCCCACCCTGCATTGTGTGCAGATTTTTTGAGTGAAGGCCGTCGCGGATTCACGCGCCGCATGCTGCGCGTTTCATCATGTCAAGATTAAACAAGTTGGTCATTCTACACCAGCGGATAAAACTTACTGGTATTAAATACCTGGTTGAACGTACCGAATTTTCCGTTAAACGGGGATCGAACTGTGCCGACTGGCCGCTGCATAGTCATTGCAGCTTAAACAACACATCAATTGTCGCCGGCCTGCTCCACACTGTCCGCCCCCGCGTGCTGCATCTCCGCCTCCGCCGCGCGCGCCGAATCCCGCTGCCGGTTGGCCTTTACGCGCATCGAATCCAGGTAGTGTTTTTTGTACTCAAAGCGACGCTGTTTGGCTTCGTAGCGCTCGCACCAGCCGCCGGTGAGAGCAAAGGCGCTGAGCAGTGCCGCCGCGATGAAAATCGGAAAGCGCTTCATGCCGGTTTCTCCGCATGGCGGCGGCGGCGCAGAATCTCGAAGAACATGACCCCGGCGGCCACGGAGGCGTTCAGCGAGGAGATTTTACCTGCCATCGGAACGCGCACCTGCACGTCGCACATCTTCAGGATCGGCGCGCTGATGCCCGCTCCCTCGCTGCCGATGACAATCACCTGCGGACCGTCGTAGTCGACCGCGTCGTAGTCTTCCGCACCGGCGTCGGCGCAGCCGACAATGCGGAAATCGGCATTGCGGCAGTCGATCAGCGCCTTTTCCAGCGGTCCCACCTTTGCCACGGGCAGGTGCTCAAACGCGCCGGCGGCCGTCTTGAGCGCCACATTGGTGATCGGCGCGCCGCCGCGCTCCGGAATAATCAGCCCGTGAATGCCGGCGCACTCGGCCGAGCGCGCGATTGCTCCCAGGTTGTGCGGATCGCTGATGCCGTCCAGGGCGGCCAGCACGGGATTGTCGCTGCGCTCGTAGGCCAGGTCGATCAGCTCGACCAGGCTGCGACGCGGCACCGGACTCACCAGAGCGATGACGCCCTGGGCGGCGTGCATGCCCGCCTTCAGTTCGCGTTCCATTGCGCCGAACTTGCGCGTGTCGGCTATGACGCAGGCGACGGAGCGCCTTTGCGCCTCGCTGCGGATCTGGGCCGTGCCGCTGTCTTCCGCGCCATGGCGGATAAATATCTTCTCAATCTCGCGGTCGCCGCGCAGGGCTTCCAGGACTGGATTGCGTCCAAAAATGTACATAGGGACTCTGCTGTTGGAATCAAGGGAATGCAGTTGCTGTGTCGTCGAATGGCCGGATTTATTTTTTGATACGCCCTCCGCAGCCCCGTGAACATTCTTCACATGGCGCGTAAATTTTCCTGAACATTTTAATATCTTTGCGGTTCTCGTCGAGCTACGGCCCGACATCGGCGACGCCGGCCGACCTGCCGTCGTTCATTCCCCGAGTGAGCAATTTACGCATGTACAAAGTCGAACTGCCCAATTTTGAAGGCCCGCTCGACCTGCTTCTCTTTTTCATCAAGCGGGACGAACTGGACATCTACGACATTCCGATAGCGCGCATTACCAGCGAGTTTCTGGACTATGTGCGCCTGATGGAATTGCTCGATCTGGAGTTGGCGGGCGAGTTCCTCGTGATGGCGTCGATGCTCATGCAGATCAAGGTGCGCATGCTGCTGCCGCGTGAGGAACGCGGCGAAAACGAGGAGGCCGAAGAAGAAGATCCGCGCTCCGAACTGGTGCGCCGCCTGCTCGAATACAAACGCTACAAGGAAAGCGCCGAACAACTGGCGCAGCGCGCCGAAGTCGAACGCTACGCCTACTACCGCCAGTTCTTCAAAGCCGATGCGGTGAGTGCGGACGACGAGGAAGACCTGCTCAGCAATGTGACGCTGTTTGATCTGATTGCGGCTTTCAAGCGCGCTATGGAACGCGCGCCGCGTGAAGCGCCCAAACACCGGATCGAGTTTGAGCCGGTCACGATTGAAGAGCAGGCCGACTTTATCATGGGTGAACTGCAGGAAAAAAAGCAGATTTCTTTCTTTACCGCGACGAACGCGCTGCACATCGGCGCCGTAATCGTCACGTTTCTGGCTATCCTCGAACTGATGCGGGCGGGCAGACTGGCCATACGACAAAGCGCCGCGTTCGAGGACATTCTGCTGTACCGTCCGGATTGATCCGGCGCAGCTTCCATTGCCGACAGTCATTATGCAAAAACTCGTCAGCCCTTTTCTCGACCTGGAACGCGAAGACCAACGTCTCGCTCTCGAAGCAATCATCTTTGCTTCTGATGAACCCCTGTCTACCGCCGCGCTGTACCGGTTACTCGTTGAGCCCGACGCCGACGTGCGCGCAATCGAGGAAGAAGACGCGCTCGAAAATATAGAACCCAACAGTCAGGTCATCGATCCGGAAACCGCTGCCGACGAGTCCACCGCCGAAGAATCGGACCAGGAATCAGGCGAAGAATCGGACGAAGAATCAGTCGAAGAATCTGGTGAAGAATCGGACGCCGAATCAGACAATGAATCGGACGAAGAATCAGACGAAGAATCTGGTGAAGAAACGGACGATGAATCAGGCGAAGAACCGGCCGATGAAATGGACAGTGAAGCAGACGACGAGACAGATGGCGAATCAGATGATGAAGCGGACGACGAAGACGAGGACAGCGACGCGGAAAGCTCCGAGCCTGACGCTGCAAGCGAAGTAGAGCCAGAGGCTGACGCCACTCAGCAGGCAGACACCGACGCTGCTAAAAGCGAGGACAAAAAAGCCGTTCAGGCACGCCACATCGAAGGCGATCCGGCCGGCGTGCTGACAAAACTGCGCGAACAGCAGGATACCCTAAAAAAATTGCACCGTGAAAAACGGCGTGAAATCCGCAGTCTGTTCGATGAACTGATCGAGGAAATCAACGCCGATCTGGACGAGACCGGACGGCCTTTCCACGTCGTGCGCATCGCAGGTGGCTACCAGTTCGCCACGCGCCCCGAACACGGTGAAATGATCGTGCGCCTGCAAGGCTCGCGTACCCGCCGTCGCCTCTCGCGCGCAGCGGTCGAATCGCTGGCAATCATTGCCTATCGCCAGCCGCTGTCCAAGTCCGATGTCGAGGCGATCCGCGGCGTCAACTCCGGCGAGGTCATCAAAAAGCTGATGGAAAAAGGGCTCGTCTCCATCGTCGGTCGCTCCGACAGCGTCGGCAAACCGCTGCTTTATGGTACGACCCGCGAGTTCCTTAAAACCTTTGGTTTGCACGACCTGACCGACCTGCCGCGTCCGCGCGAGCTCAAGGAAATCCTGCGCGACAGCCAGGAAGAAATGAGCCAGTATCAAACGATCATCATCGATGAGGACGACAACATCGAAGTCATCGAAGAGCGCATTCAGTCGATCACCGGCGAGTCGCCGCTCGTTGAAGGCAAGTATATTTCTCAGCGCGACGGCGATTCCGATGACGATGAAGAGACGGACGACTCCGAAGAGGAAATCCGTGACGCCGATTCCGACGATGAAGATGCCGACCTTGATTCCGCGGACGGTGATGAAAATACCGACGCCGACGACGCCGACGACGCCGACGATGATGAATCAGATGACGACGACGACGATGATGACGACGATGACGACGATGACGACGATGATGAATCAGATGACGACGATGATGACGACGATGACGACGATGATGACGACGATGACGACGATGATGAATCAGATGACGACGATGAATCAGATGACGATGACGACGATGATGATGACGAATCAGATGACGATGAGCAGTTTGACGACCTGGCGTCCGGTGATGAGTTTTACGCCGATGGGAGCGGCGACGGGGAAGATCTGAGCGACGAAGATCCCGACTACGAGCAATTCGACGACGAGCCCGCGGATGAAAACGCGGAGGATCACAACAACAATACTGACGGCGATCGTGGACGCGACGCCGACAACCGCACGACTAACAAGAATTCGGAAACCGCCACCGAAGGTGCGGAATCAAGGAAGCCGAAGTTTGCCAGGCAGGGCGGCGAGCAGGACCAAAATGCGCCCGAAATCCGGTTTATGAAGCGCCGCGGCTGAGCGCCGGGGTCAGGAAAGCCCGAACAGTTTTTTGTATTCGTCAATCTCCTTTTGACTGACTTTGCGCGGTTTTTCGCCGGCGTCCTCCATCGCGCCGCGCAGCGAATTCGCCGCCTTTTTTACCGTTTTTTTATTGCCCTTGGCCAGCCGCGCCAGGAATTGCTCCGCCCGCAGCGTCTCGCATTCAAAGCGCCGCGCAAACGCCGCCACCTCGTGATCATTGGAAACGACAATCCACTCACCGGCCATTCTGGAGCCGCGAACGATCTTTTTTATCACGGCATCGGCATTTTGATTGACGCGTGTTCCACGCACAAAAATCACGTCGTCAATCGTGCGGGATTTGACGTCGCGCCCGTCAAAAACCAGTGTACAGCGGACATCGCGGCGGGCCAGGGCATAGGATTTGGCGCGTTCGATCAGCAGCTCGCGCGCATCGTTGAGGGACTGGCGCAGCAGTTGCTCCCAGTCGGGATTGGCGTGCAGGACGTTGTGGGCATCGACGAGGTAGTTGGTCATGGTGCATTCACTCCGGTGCATTGTGCGGCGTGGGGACGGGCTTTTTTCGGGCTCTTTCCAGCAAAGGCCATTTTGCTTTTCACCGATGTAGAAACGTCGGGAATTCAAGCTGTGCCGGGCCTTCGAGCTGAAATTCAGAGGTCGGCCAGGGAGTCCCTGCGCACATGAATAATTGCGGCAAGGGACGTTTTCATGCGGAAGATTCGTATTTTAGATGTTTGCCGCTTTTGCCGGACGGGTCCCCGCATGAACATTGGGAACGCGCCGGCCTGAAAAAATTTGCGGAACCTGCGCCCGGTATGTCGACGATATGGTGCAGGAGCCCAATAGTTTTGGAACGTAAAGGACAAGAAGACGCATGATCATCAGCATGACAGGTTTCGGCCGCGGTCAGGTTTCCAAAAACGGTGTAACCGTCACCGCCGAGATTCGCAGTGTCAACAGCCGTTTCCTCGAAATTTCGACCGGCGGACTGCCGCGGCGTTTTGCCGCCTTTGAGAATGAAGTTCGCGACATGATCAAAAGCAAACTGTCGCGTGGCAAGCTGAATCTCAGCGTCACCGTCGACAACAACAGCGATGCCGCGGCGGAAGGGCTCGTCAACATTCCGGCGGCCAAAGCCTACCTGAACGCACTGCAGTCGATCCGCAAAGAACTGAAAATTAAGGAAACTGTCAAACTGGAGCACCTGCTGCAGAACCAGGACATTTTCCGTCCCGTTGAAGGCGACAACGACGTCGTCGAAGCCGAGTTCGAGCAGGTCGCCGAAGCGATTGAAGTTGCGCTGGACGAACTCAACAACATGCGCGGCAAAGAAGGCCGCGAGCTGCGCGACGACATGATCAAGCGCATCAAGGAGATCGAGAAAAACGTCGACAGCATCGAGAAGATGACGGTGGACCGCATTCCGGCCGAGCGTCAGCGCCTGCGCGAGCGCATCGGCAAACTGTTCGAGAGCGATGAAATCGACGAGCAGCGCCTGGAGATGGAGATCGTCATTCTGGCGGACAAACTCGACATTTCCGAAGAGTGCGTGCGCATGCGCAGCCACATCAAGTTCTTCAACGAAGCGCTCAACGCCAAGGACAAACCCGGCCGCAAGATTAACTTCCTGCTGCAGGAAATGAACCGCGAAGTCAACACGATGGGATCCAAGAGCAACGACGCCAAGATCTCGCACACCGTTGTGGCCGTGAAGGAAGACCTGGAGAAAATCCGCGAGCAGGTTCAGAACGTCGAATAAACTGCGTCGCAGGCCGCGACGCATTCCGATGAGATGCAAAAACGACTCCTGATTATTTCGGCGCCGAGCGGGGCCGGCAAAACGACAATTGCCGGCCGCCTCATGTCCGCCTTTCCGCAGCTGAGATTTTCCGTTTCCGCCACCACCCGGTCGCGCCGCCCCGGCGAGGTCGACGGCAAGCACTACTACTTCCTCACACACGACGAGTTTAAACAGCGCATCGCCGCCGGCGATCTGGTTGAATACGAAGAGATTTACGGCAACTACTACGGCACGCTGCGCAGCGAAATCCAGTCCTCGATGGACGCAGGCCGCACCCTGATTTTCGACGTCGACGTCAAAGGCGCGCTCTCGCTTAAACAACAATTCCCCGATCAATGTCTGCTGGTTTTCATAGCGCCGCCGAGTCTTGAGGTTCTGCACGACCGTCTGGCCGGCCGCAAGACCGAAGACGCGGCGCAGCTGGCGCGCCGCATGGAGCGCGCGCGCGAGGAGATGGACTACCGCTCCCGTTTTGACATCGTGGTTGTTAACGACGACCTGGAGAAGGCCGTGGGGGAATTGACGGGGAAGCTGGAGTCGCTGCTGGCTGGTGAGTGAGTGGGATAAGAAGCAGCAATCTCTGCAGCGATGGAGTAAAGACCGCTGCCGCGGTCTTTACTCTACGACAAGTTTAAAACACAACGGGCCCTTTTCAGGGCCCGTTGTGTTTATTCAGCTACCAGTCTTTCGACTCAACAACAAGTCTTCAAGCTTAACAAATCAAAGACTTAACGTCTTACTTCGAATTCAAAAACGAACTCCACGCGTATTCCTGCGGAACCTTGCGGCCTTCTTTGGCCAGGTCGATCAGGAACTGCGCCGTGGTCTGTACGACCCACTCGAAGTTCTCGTCTTGTACCGACGAAGCCTCGGCGTCCGGCGCGGGGTTCATGTAATCGATGGCGTAAGGCACGTCGTCTTCCACCGCAAATTCCACCGTGTTGAAGTCGTAACCCAGCGCTTCGCAGATCTTGATGCAGTATTCTTCGATCTGTTTGCGGCGTTTCTCCGTTAACTCAAAGTCCGCCACGTAGCGCAGGTGGTGCGGATTGCGCGGGTCGTAGGGCATGATGTGCACGTGTTTGCGGCCGATCACGTAGCAGCGGTAGTACTCCGTGAAGTTAACATTGGCCTGCAGCACCATCGTAGTGTCGCCCGACTCGTTGTACGCCTCAAACAGCTCCTGCGCGTTGTCGACCTTGTAGACCTGCTTCCAGCCGCCGCCGTCGTGCGGCTTCAGGAAAGCCGGAAAACCGACGTAGTCGAAGACTTCGTCCCAGTTGAGCGGGAACATGAGGTTGCGGAAGGACTCGCTGCTCGTACCCTCGGGGTGTTCCTTCGACGGCAGCAGCGCCGTGCGCGGCACCGGTACGCCGATCTGCGACGCAAGCGCGTAGTTGAAAAACTTGTCGTCGGCGCTCCACCAGAACGGATTGTTAACAACGCGCGTGCCCGTCAGCGCCGCGTTTTTCAGGAGCGAACGGTAAAAGGGAATGTCGTGGGAGATGCGGTCCAGGATGACGTCGTACTTGCTCAGCTCGGCCATCTTGACCGCACCGACTTTAACAAATTCTGCACAGACGTCGTCCACGTCCATGCTGTTGATGCGTTCGACCAGGGCAGGCGGGAAGGATTGCTCCATCCCGAATAACAATCCGATAGTTTTCATGCGTAGTCCTTGCAATTTGCAGCGACGTGGATAAACGTGATAGTTTGTATGTGTTAATTATTTGTTCGGTTTCATGCGGTCGATTAAACACGCATAAAGTGTTAATCGATCAGAATGACTTCCGTGCGCTCGCGAGCCGAAACGTACATCGCCTCGATAATGCGCATGCGCTCATAAGCCTCACGGCCTGTCGAAACTGTCGGCACCAGCCCGCGCACGGCGTTCAGAAAATGCTGAAGCTCCGTGTGATAGGACTTGCGGATGACGTTCTTGCGCGTCAGTCCCTGCAGCGGATTCATCTCCACCGAAAATTCCGAACCGACGCGTTTAATAACTTTTAACGGGTTGGCGTATGCGCTGCCTTTTGTCCCGAAGATGTTGCAGTAGTAAACTTCGTCCGGGCGCATCAAAGACCAGCTGGCTTCCATGGTTGCCACGCGATCGTCGCGGAAGTTAATAAACGCCGTTACAAAGTCTTCGACATTTTTGGTTTCGTGGTAGTGTGTGGCCGCGCGCACCGAGTGCACTTCCGCGTAGTTAAACATCCACAACATAATGTCCAGGAGCACGATGCCCAGGTCCAGCAGCACGCCGCCGCCCGCGCGGTCGGCTTCCTCCAGCCAGCGCCGTTGGTTGGAGCGCTGTGAGAGCCAGCCGGATTTCATGTAAAACAACTCGCCCAGCTCGCCTCGCATCACTTTGTCTTTTAACAGCACGATGTCCGAACGGAAGCGGTGATTCATGCCGACCATCAACTTGCGCCCCAGCCGTTCCGCTGTCTCCACAATTGATTTGGCTTCGCGCGCCGAACGCGAAATCGGCTTTTCGATGAAGACGTCAAGACCGCGTTCCATGCACGCTTCGGCAATCTCCTGGTGGCCGTCCGTGCTCGTGCACACCAGCACCGCATCGATATTGTCGTAGGCCAGCATCTCTTCCAGGCTGCGGCAGTAATGCGGAATCGAATAGCGCTCCGCCAGAATCTTGGCTTTGGAACGGTTCCGGTCGCACACAACGCGCAGCTCCACATTCTTGAGCGTGCTCAGGAATGGGATGTGAAAATTTTGGGCGATGTTCCCCGCCCCGATGAGAGCGACGCCGAGTTGGTTCATAACGCGACAGGAATTTGGATCACGATTTGCGGCATGGGTGCACCTCGGTGCACGCGCACAAAATTAGTAAAATTGCGCGTTCTTTTACACTGGAATCGCCCCCTGCGTTCCCATTCTGGCGCTTTTCGTCTTCTTTCTTCCCAGTGGTTTCCCTGACTTTTAAATCCGCTTTTGTTTGTCCTCGGGAGAGAAGTCGTCAGTCGCCGGGTTGTGATCAGCCCCTTTGTGTCAGGTCGTCAGCTCCGTCACTGCGCGCACAACCTCGGCAACCTCCATGCCCAGCATGCAGTCAAAATGTCCGCGCGGACAGTTTTTACGTCCGATATGCGTGCACGGCCGGCAGCTCAGGTCGCGCTCCACAATCTTCAGCGGCGTGCGGAAAGGCGCAAAACCCAGTGCCGGCGACGTCGAACCAAAAATCGACACAACCGGCACGCGCCGCGCCGCCGCCAGGTGCGCCGCCGCAGAGTCATTGCTCACCACCGCGCGGCAGGTGTCGATGGCCGCGATGCTCTCCGCCGCGGAACCCGCCGCGCCCACGTCCGTCAGTTTTTCACCGTACTTGAAATGCCGTCGGAATTCAGCCATTGTTTCGGCGTCTTCCGGTCCGCCGATCAGCACGATTCTTTCGGTACTTCCGCGTTTAATCAGTTCGTTGCCCAGTTCGGCAAAGCGTTGCGCAGGCCAGCGTTTGGTCAGGTGCCGCGCGCCCGGCGCCAGGCCGATACTGTTTCTGCCCGCGTGGAATTCCGGTATTGCCGGCCGGTACACGCCATTTGCTCTGTCTTCCGGCAGCCAGATTTCGAGCCCTTCGCCGTCGTCCGGCACGTCGAGCTGCGCCGCTGCGTCCAGATAGCGCTGCGGCACCGGTGGCAGGCTCTTTGCCCGCCGTGCGCCGCGCCAGACCAGCGCCAGTTTGCCAATGCGGTGTTTGTCGATCGTGTAAATCTCACCGCCCAACTGTTTGCGGACTTTTTTGGATCGGCGGTTGTTCTGCAGGTCGAGGATGATTTGCGGCGCGTTTCCGTTCATCGCGGCTCTGATATCGTCGGCCGTGGATGCCGCATCGCGTGCGCGGTCGTAGGCGATGACGCCGTCGACGTAGGGGGAATAGCGGTAGAGGTCGACGCCGGCCGCGCCGACGAGCATGTGAATGGTGCTGTCGGGAAAGCGCCGCCGCAGGAGGCGCGGCAGCGCTGAACAGAGAATAATATCGCCGAAGGAGGAAAGGCGGATCAGCAGAATTGAACGCGGAGTGTTTGCAGCCGCAATATCAGTTTTCATCCGGATTCATCGAGGGCAGCGGCAGGGAGCCGGGCACGCCCATCACGGGGAAGTCCTTGCGCAGCGGATAAATCGGCTCGCCCGACTCGGGGTCGACGTAGTCTTCCGGCATGTAGAAGCGGCGCAGATCCGGGTGGTTCTCAAAGTAGATGCCGTACATGTCGTAGGTTTCGCGCTCGTACCAGTTGGCGCTCTCCCAGACTTCAACCAGCGAGGCCACCGACGGGTCTTTTTCGGCCAAGGATACGCGCAGGCGGATGCGGTGTTTGTGCGTCAGCGAATACAGCGTGTAAATCACGTCGTAGCGCAGCGGCCGGCGGTCGTACCAGTCGATGGCCGTAACGTCGCGCAGTTGCTCAAAACGCGTGTCGGGATTGTCGCGCAGTTCACGCGCCGCCTCAACCAGATCGTCGGCGTCAACGGTAAAGGTCAGGTCGCCGCGGTGCTCATATACGTCCACGGATCCGCAAATCGGTGCAAGCACACCCAGAACTGTTTCTTTCGTACCAGCCACGACGATTTCCCCCTTAGTCCTTGTTGAGCGGAGTTTCCACCCGCGTTTTGATTGATTTGCGCCGCGCGCGCACGTATTCCGGCACCGTGCCGAAAACGTAGTCCCACAGCGGGTTGCTCACACCATACGCCGTTGAATCATCGACGAAATGGTGTTTCATGTGATATTCCTTCAGGAAATGTCCAACCCGCCCGTTCAGGCGCATGTGATGCGTTGCGTAATGAATGCTGTCGTATGACACGTAGCCGAACAGGAAGCCGGCAAAAATGGCCTCGGCGGCAGCTGCGAACAGCAGGTCAAACAGTCCGTAAAACGCAACGGCCAGCGGCAGGCTGACCAAAAGAGGCATCACCAGGCGCGTGCTGTCGCGCGGATAATCATGGTGAATGCCGTGCACCAGAAAGTGCAATTTTTTTGCGAGGTCCGACCTGGGCTCATAGTGAAAAGCCCAGCGATGAATCGCGTATTCCGTAAATGTCCACAGCGCCGTCCCGCCCAGAAACGCGAGTGCGATCTGCCAGACCGCAATTTGATCGAAACTCAACCACAACATCACTCCGATAACAGGCACAAACACAACGACCGGCGTGGCCGGATGAATGTGCGAGAAGTACTCGAGAATCGGATTCTTGAAGAGCGGAATTGTCTCGTCTTTGTTCGATATGAACTTTGCTTTTGCCATGTCTGTGGCCTTCCGGATAGAGCAATGATTGCTGGACCAACGAACAACAATCACCCCGCAATCTACGGAAATTTCTCCATTTTCGATTTTGGCGTCCGGGATTGCGGCAGGGGTGATTTGCCGGGCTGCAAACGACGAGCGAGGAACTTTTGTAGTTTTGCCGCTTCAGTTCCTGTTGACCAGCATTTGAACGGAATGACTCTATGCGTTTGAACAACAAGATTGCCCTGATCAGCGGCGCATCTGCGGGTATCGGCCGAGCCACGGCCCGCAGCCTGGCGGCGGAAGGCGCTCGCCTCATCCTCACCGCGCGCCGCCGCGAACGCCTCGAAGAGCTGGCGGCCGAGCTGAAAAACGAATTCGGAACCGAATCGTTCCTCATTCCGCTCGACGTGCGGGTGCAATCGGACGTCGAAAAACAGATCAAAAACCTGCCGGCCGAGTGGCGGAATATCGACATCCTCGTCAACAATGCCGGTCTCTCGCGTGGACTGGAGCCGCTGCAGGAAGGTCTGATCGACAACTGGGAAGAGATGATCGACACCAACGTCAAAGGGCTGCTTTATATGTCGCGCGCGGTCATGCCCGGCCTGCTGGCGCGCAACGACGGGATCATCGTGAATATCGGTTCGATCGCCGGGCGCGAAGTGTACCCGGGCGGCAATGTCTACTGCGCCACCAAACACGCCGTCAAGGCGATTTCCGACGGCATGCGCATCGACACCAATGGTTCCGGCGTGCGGGTGGTCAACATCGACCCCGGTCTGGTCGAAACCGAGTTTGCCGGCGTGCGTTTTCACGGCGATCAGGAGCGCGCCCGCAAAGTCTACGAGGGTTATACGCCGCTGCGCGGCGAGGATGTGGCCGAAGCCGTTCTCTTTGCGGTTACGCGTCCGAAACACGTCGTCATTGCCGACATGCTGATTTTTCCGGCCGACCAGGCTTCGTCCACAATTGTCAATAAAACGCAGTCCTGAGCGCGGCGCGCGACCGGAAGCACTCTAAAACAAAGGTCGGACCGAGGCATGGCCGAAATCACGCTCGACGGGCTCAACAAAGTTTACGACAATGGTTTTAACGCCGTGCGCGACGTCTCCCTGGACGTCGCCGAAGGTGAATTTCTGGTGCTGCTCGGCCCGTCCGGCTGCGGCAAATCCACCACGCTGCGGATGATAGCCGGCCTGGAGGAGATCAGCAGCGGGAAGTTGTTGTTCGACGGCGAGGACGTCACACACCGCGCCGCGCGCGAACGCGACGTCGGAATGGTTTTCCAGAATTACGCGCTCTATCCACACCTGACGGTGTTTGAGAATATCGCTTTTCCGCTGCGCATCCAGAAGCTGGCAAAAACGGACGTGGCGGCGCGTGTGCAGGCCACCTCAACCATGCTGGGTCTGGACGAACTGCTGGAGCGCAAACCCAAACAGCTCAGCGGCGGCCAGCGGCAGCGCGTGGCACTGGGACGCGCCATCGTTCGCAAACCGCGCGTATTCCTGTTTGACGAACCGCTGTCCAATCTGGACGCCAAACTGCGCATGCGCATGCGCAGCGAGATTATTCAGCTGCATCGCAGCATCGGCGTAGCGGCTGTGTATGTGACGCACGACCAGACCGAGGCAATGACGATGGGCGACCGCATCGCCATCATGAACGGCGGGGAACTGGTGCAGCTGGGCACGCCGCGCGAGGTCTACGACAATCCGGCGGATCGTTTTGTGGCCGGTTTTCTCGGCAGCCCAAGCATGAATTTTTTTGAGGGCGAGCTGCGCGACGGTCGTTTTTTCAGCGAAGACGGCGACGGAATTCAACTGGAGCTGGATGCGCGGTCCTTCACGGGCGCGCCGCCAAGCGGCCGATGCAAGGTAGCCGTCGGCATTCGACCCGAAGCCTTGCATCGACGCGAAGCGGAGTTTATGTCGGTCGAAGCGGCTGGAGACCTGCGCGTTTTTGATGCGAAGATTGAACTACAGGAATACCTGGGACACGAGTTGCTGCTGCACTTCCGGACCGGTGACAAACAAAAAACAGCCAGAAGCGCCGGAGCAGACGAAGCCGCGACGGCAAGCGAGAATCAGCGGTTTTATGTGAGGTCGACCGATATTTTTGTGTTTGATGATTCCGGGAAGAGAATGTGAGGTGTCGGTTGAAGTCGTACGAGTGAATATCCTGAATCACAATTCCATGTGGTTGTAGTCGCGCATGATTGTGCGCAGAAAATCGAATGGCTCTTCGGCGGAAACAATTCCCGTGCGATTCTTGATTTTCTGAGCGGCGCTGCTGACCAGGTGTTTGAGAGCTTTGTTGCGCGGTCCGCGGTGGTAGCGTTCCAGAATGTCGCGAATGAGTGAGATGTCGCTTTCGCGCAGATACTCCACCTGCGGATAGTGGATTTTGTAGCCTTCGATCTGATTCATGAGAATAGTGTCGTCCAGACTCAAACGGCGAGAAACCTGTACGACGGTTGTACCGGCGGCCAGATCGCCCAGGCGTTGACCGCGCCCGTTGATGAGCACAACGATCAGTGCAAAAATGTTGCAGGCGAACTTTTCAACGAAGCCGATTATCCAGCGGATCAGGTAGCTTTCAATGGTTGCCTGTGTGCCGTCGATGCGCACCACGCGGATTTTCATGATGCGTTTGCCGATCGTCTGGCCGTCCATGAGCGATTCTGTCACCGCGTCGTACAGAACAACCGGAAGCGAGAGCACAAACTGGAGCGTAACGAGTGTCCAGTTGCCGTGGTCCAAACCAAATGCCGGCACGACGAAAAACAGCATGGCGAGGACGTAGGCCAATTGAATCATGAAATCGATGCCGTAAGCCATCATGCGCGTGCCGACGTTGGCGACTTCATAGTCGATGGTGACATTCTGTGCGGTGTCTATCGAGATTCTTTCCATATCGTCAGCTTTTTGTGTAACTTCAGCGCCGAAGCAATTTACCGGAAAAATAGTTAATTCTCTGGTGACTAAGACAAAAACGCATGCGTGAAATCACCTTTCTGAAACGCAACCGCGAGAAATGGGAGAAGTACGAGGAAATTCTCGCGAACGCCCGCCACACGGATGCGGATACGCTGGCCCAGTTGTTCGTGGAGCTGACCGACGATCTGTCGTACGCGCGCACGTACTACCCGAAAAGCAAAACGACGCAATATCTCAACCAGCTGGCGGCGGATGTGCACCGCAATATTTATCGCACGCGCAAGCAGAATCTGAGCACGATCAAAAGATTCTGGGTCTACGACCTGCCCATGGCCTTGACGCGGCGCCGTCGCGAGTTATTCGCGTCGCTGGCTATCTACCTCTTTGCCTTTGCCGTCGGCATGTACTCCAGCGCGGTGGACGATTCATTTGTCCGCATGATCATGGGGGACGGGTATGTGAACCTGACGATTGAGAATATCGAGAAGGGCGACCCGCTGGCAATATACAAGGACGAAGAGTTGACGGCGATGGCGACCGGCATCGGGTTCAACAACACCTTTTATGCCTTCATCACATTTGTTCACGGCTTGTATTGGGACCCGTACTGCGCCGAAATGATTTTCAGTACCGGCGTGATGGTCGGCAGTTTTCATCAGATGTTTATCAACCGGGACCTCGGTTTTGAGATGTTCCGGGTTGTGTATATACACGGTGCGCTGGAATTGAGCGCCATCGTGATCGCCGGCGGAGCGGGCATATCGCTGCTTTTCGGTTTTTTGTTTCCGGGGACGCACGGTCGCCTGCGTTCTTTTGGACAGGCCGTCCTAGACGGTTTGCGCATCATGCTGGGCCTGGTACCTGTTTTCGGGATGGCCGCACTGCTCGAAGGTTTTGTGACGCGACATACGGAAATGCCGCTGCTCCTCAGTCTGATCATCATCGGCGGCTCGTTTGCGTTCATTATTTGGTACTTTATACTCTACCCAATGACCGTAGCCCGGTCGCAACTGAAATTATCAGGAGACATCCCGAATGGACTATCGTGAGGACTACATTGACCTGCGACAACAGCGCGATTTCGGCCAGATGCTGTCGGCCACTTTCGGCATTGTGCGCAGGGAATTCGTCCCCCTCATCAAGGCTCTGCTCGTGTTGGCCGGTCCGTTTATTATTGCCGGCGCAATCATCAGCGTATTTGTTCAGATAGCCGCGATCGAAGCCGCACAGGCGATGCTGACCTTGCCGCAGGAAGATCCGATGATGATGTTCAAGGCAATGATGGGTGCGGCGGGCGCGGGCATCGGCCTGACCATGCTGGCATTCGCGATCGGAACGGCAACCAGTTTTTCGATTGCCTGGACCGGCTATGAATACGTGCGACTCTACATGGAGCGTGGCGAAGGCAATATTTCAGTCGGCGACGTTGCGCGCGCTATCGGCAATGACTTCGGCGTTCTGCTGGGCACTTCGATCGTTGCGTACATTCTGTTGGTAATCGGTTTTATGTTCTGCATCCTGCCGGGAATCTACCTGTTGGTGCCGATGAGTTTTCTCATCATTGGTCGAATCATGCAGCGCGACAGCAGCATCGGCGATAGTTTCAGCCAGGCATTTGAGTTTACCAAGGAACGCTACTGGGTGTCGCTGTTCACGATTATTGTCGTGATTCTGATACAGATTGTAGTGAGTTATGGACTGTCACTGCCGCTGTCGAACTATACCGCGGAAATGACTTTTGTCGGCGTGGATGCATTTGACAAGGTGCATGCCCTGTTGTTGGCGCTGGTGCACAACTTTACAAATCTGTTGGGTGTTCTGCCCGCGATTGCAGGCGTTGTGATCTATGTGGGCGCGCGCGAATACCACCGCGCCGACTCGCTCTACGACGAAGTAGAGGGCATGGACATGGAGCAGGACGACGATGGCTATGGTGCTTCAAGCGCCGATTCCTACGGCGGCTACGGCAACGACGAGTCCGGCAACAATGATTCCGACGACGATGCGCGTTGGCAGTCGCCGTCGTCCGGCGATGATTCATCCGACGATGACGCCGACCGCTGGAAAGGCCCCGACAGGTCGGGCAGCGACGATGATGACCGAAATTCCTGACGATCGCATTTAACACGGGCCGATATGCTGCGGCAGTCGGCCTGTGATGTTTTATTATCCCTCCCCCCCAAATCCCGGTTGCCCTGTTCAGTATCCAGTCACGTTGTACTCCCGGAGACTTCAGACCGCATCATATACTTTGATCACGTGATCTCAATTGCCGGAGACCATTGCTGCCATGCCAAACGACGAGCTGTTCAGTTCCGATTTCATTGAGTTCCGCCGGGTTCGCAACGTCGGCCAGATTCTTGGCGATACCTTTGGCTTTATGCGTCAGGAATACAAACTGATGTTAAGGTCATTCGCAAGGACTGCAGGACCGTGGCTGCTGGCGGCATTTGTTTTTGTTCTGGTCGGAGCAATTGTAAGCCCGGGCGGACTGGCTTCGGGAAGCACGGGGTCACACTACGATCCCGCTACCGATACCTACGTGGACAGCTCCGGCGGATCCGGTTCCTTTTTTGGTTTGCTGTTTATCCTGGGAATGATTTCCGGGGCGGTCGGAATGTACTTCCTGATCGCCACGAGCATCAATTACTGCGGCGTTTACGTGCGTATGGGCGCCGGCAATTTTGACGTGCAGGATATCCGGGAGGCGGTGAAAAAAGACGGCGGCCGCACTTTCCTGGGCGCTCTGATCAGTAACGTCGTAACGTCCATCGCATCCAACCTGTGTTTTTTCCCGGGTTTATACCTGAGCGTTCCGATGAACCTGATGATGGTCGAATACATTCTGGAGCGCGACACGACTATCAGCGGGGCATTCAGCGAAGGATTTACGCTCAGCAAAGATCGCTGGTGGGTGTCGTTTTTATCGTCCTTTACGATCAGCATCATACTGGTTGCGGCCGCTGTAGTTGTTGTGTTTTCTCCCTTCTTGGCGCCGGACGCCGCGGATCCCCACGAGTCTATCAACATAGTGACTTTTGTGCAGGGCGTTCTCTTTCTGGCCATTCTGGTCGCGGCGGGAGCGATCTTGTTTTCCATGTACCAGATCTGCAACGTGTTCATCTACTACTCCAACCGCGAGTACCATTTCGGCGATTCGATAGCCGAAGAGATCGACAATATTGACGGCGCCGAGTTTGACGAATTCGACGAAGAATTGCGGCGCGACGCGAACTATCGTTCACGGGAAGACGATGAACCCGCCGCCGATGATCCGATCCGTTGGAGCCGCGCGCCGCGCGACAATCCCGACGAGAAAAATTCCAGTGAAGACGGTCCGGGCGACACGGCCGGCGGCGACGATCGTGAATTCAGAGGATGAAGATGTCGGATCCCACGGAATACGCCCTGCCTCGTTCCGCCTGGAAGATAGCCGCCGCCTCGTGGAGCACTGCACGGCGTGATGCGCGTGAGCTGACCATGCTCTCTCTGCGCGCGGCCGCGCCGGGACTGTTGTCCGGTACCCTGGTTTGCACGGTCGTGCTGTGGATGGGGGGGCAATTTACCCAGACGGGGTGGGGGCCAACCTTGCTCCTTGCGGCCGGTCTGGCAATAATCTTTTGCGCCACTATGTTGGCGCGCGCCGCGGCAATCGAGTTTTATGCCGCGCGTCTTGCGCAGGCGCCCGGTGCGTATCAGTCCGAGGGAATTGTGTCGTCAAGGCCGGCTGCCTGGCCGCGCCGTCTGTTGGCGACCGTTCCGGCCTGGCTGGCAGTGCAGATCGGATTTGAAATTTGTGTGCTGCCGGGTGTCTACCTCATGGTTCCCATGGCCGTGCTGCCGGCTGCCGTACTGCTGCGCGCTGATCAAACGCTGCAGCAGGCACTGAACGAAACATTTAAATTGATTGCCAGGCGCTGGTGGTTTGTCTTCAAGGCAGTTGCGCTCTTCGATCTTGTCGCGATCGGTGTTGGCTTTATTCTGGTCGTCCCGGGAATCTATCTCGGGCACGGCCTGGGACTGATGCTGGACGACGGGAGGCTGATGCGAGCATTTTGCATCTTGTTGTTCACCGGCGCGGGCTTCAGCGTGCTTCAGGCAGCGATGGGGATCTTTACCGTCAATATCTATCGCGCACTTTTCCGGATTCGGGCGGAAGTAAAGGCGTCAGCCGCCGCCGAAACATCTGATGATGAATCAGAAAGATAAATGTTAACAAAAACGACATATCGCGGAATTCGGAGAACGGGGGAGTCGCTCCCGGAGGAAAAATGGTTAACCGGCGCTCGTCGATTGCTGTTTCTCTGGCTGTGCTGTTGTTTAAGTTGCGTCGTCACGCCGCTGACGGCGCAGGAGAACGAACAGGCGACCTACGAGTGGACGTCCAACTCCACCATATCCATTGATGAAGACGGCAACGTCATCTTCAAAGAGAAAGAGCCGGAAAAGACGGCCGGCGTCAAAGTTGAAAGCACCACATCGACAATCGACCTGCCGCAGGACAATCAGTCGATAGAAGCCCGCGGTATCGATCAACAAACCATTGATGCCCTGCGCGACAAACCCGAGTACCAATACAATGTCGTCAAGCCTGAAGAGCCGTCGCTCTGGGATGAATTATGGTACTGGCTGGTGCGCAACCTGTTTTCTCCGATCGACGATGAAGGGCAAGTTACGCCGTTTAAGTTGATCAGCTACGGCCTGATTCTTCTGGCGCTGGTTTTGCTGGTTCGCGTGCTGATGGGCGGCGCCTTCTTTGGTTTGCTGGGGCGGCGCGACAAGTCGACGGGGATTGATTACACGACAGGCGCCGAAGAAGACATCCACAGCATGAGTCTGGAAGATCTGTTAAGTGAAGCGCTGGCGCAGGAGAACTATCGATCCGCCGTGCGCTATCGCTTCCTGATGCTGCTGCGCGAACTGGCGCGGCAGAACAAAATTTCCTGGCGCCGCGAAAAGACCAATTCGCGTTACATGGCCGAGATTCAGGACCCCGAACTTAAACAGATGTTCAGGAAGGCGGCCTGGTGGTTTGACCTGGCCTGGTACGGCGAATGGAGCCTCACGGCGGCCGACGAAGCGCAGATAGCCCAGGTGTTCAGAGATTGCATGGCGCGCCTGGGCGTGCGGGAGGCGATGCAGAAATGAAGAAAATCTGGATCGTTCTTGTTATCGCCCTGATTGTCGTATTCCTCGTAGTGCAGAGCAGTGTACCGCAGGCGCCTGACTGGAGCCCAGACTTCCGGTCGTCCAGTACCAAACCGTACGGCGGCAAAATTCTGTACGACCTTCTGCCCGAGCTGATTCCCGGTGCACGTGTGTTTAAGTCGGACGTCACCGCTTTTGAAGATTCGCGCAATGCCGGCATGATGGAGGGGAAAACCTATTTTTCCGTTGGTTACAGTTTTGCTCCGGACGACTACAGCACCTACGAACTGTTAAACTTTGTGGAGGAGGGCAACACGGCTTTTATCGCTGCGGCGCAGATCGACGGGCTTATCTCCAAGCGCCTGGGATTCAGGGTCGGGATGCGACATCCCTACCAGGTCGCGTTTAAAGCCGGCGATTATTTTGAGACCGGCGCGGGCATTCCAGCCGCGGAGACCGAGGCTGCAAGTACGGAGGCTACGATTTCCGCCGCATCGGCTTCAGACGCGACGGCAAACGACTCTGCGATTGTCGATGCGCAGGTTCCCGACTCGGCGATTAACAAAAAATCAGGGGAAAGCACCGACAGCAGCGAGATCGTGCAGCAGGAGAGGGATTCGCCCATGTCGGCGGCGGACTGGATTCTGAGTTATTCGACCGACATCAACCTGTTAAACGAAGATCTGCGCCTGGATTCCGGCGTCTGGTACCAGCGTTTTGAAGGTTATCGCTGTTTTACGGAAATGGTAGGCACAAGCACCTGTACCGTCCTGGGACGCAATCAATTCGGCGAGGCCAATTTCATGCATTTCCGCTGGGGCGAGGGCGACTTTTACATCAGTACCGTGCCGTTTGCCTATTCGAATTTCAACATGTTGCAGGACGGTTGCGCTGAGTACGCGGCGCGTTCTTTGTCCTATTTGCCGAATCGCGATTTGTACTGGGACAACTACACCGGTAAAAACATTGGCGAGCTGGATTCCATGCGTCTGTTGCGACAGTCGCCGGCGTTAATGGCGGCCATCTGGACGGGGGCGGCGACGCTGCTGCTCTTTCTGGTGTTCAGTGTTAAACGCCGCCAGAGAATCATTCCGGTCATTACACCGCCGTCCAATGCCACGCTGGGATTTGTCGGCATGGTCGGCAATCTGTATTACCAGCGCGCTGACCACGTGGTGGCGGCGCACAAGAAAATTCGCTTCCTGCTGGAGTATATACGCCGGCGTTACTTTTTACGAACCAACGTGATCGATCACGAGTTTCGCGATGCGCTCGAAGCCAAATCAGGCGTGCCGCGCAGCGATATCGACGCGCTCTTTGACGCTATTGATGCGGTGCAAAAACAGCCCGACATCACAGCGGAAGAGCTGGCCGATATCTGTCGATTGATCGATGCGTTTTATTCCGACTGCAAAGTGTGATGGAAAACGAACAGCAAGACGGTCGCACGGCGACCAACCCGGAGCAGGAACGTCCGGCCGATGCGGCCGCCACGCCTGCCCACGATGCGCCCGACGCGCCGGCGGTGAGCACGGCGCAACGAACGTCACTGGATGTACTGAGCGACAAACTGGAGAGCGTGCGCCGGGAAATCGCCAAGGTGATCGTCGGCCAGGCTTCGATGATCGACCAGTTGATAGCGGCAATGCTCGTGGACGGGCACGTGCTGATTGAAGGCGTGCCGGGCGTGGCCAAAACGCTGGCGGCGCGCCTGCTGGCGCAGACGCTGGACGTCGATTTTGCGCGAATTCAGTTCACGCCCGACCTGATGCCTTCGGACGTCATCGGGACGAATGTGTTTAACCCGCGCGAGTCCCGTTTTGAATTCCACCGCGGTCCGATTTTTGCCAACGTCGTGCTGATCGACGAGATCAACCGCGCTCCCGCCAAAACGCAGGCCGCGCTGTTCGAGGCGATGGAAGAACGCCAGGCGACCGTCGACGGAACGACCTACGCCTTTGCGCCGCCCTTCACCGTCCTGGCTACGCAGAACCCGGTGGAGCACGAAGGCACCTACCGTCTGCCCGAGGCGCAACTGGACCGTTTTATGTTCAAGATTGAAGTCGGTTACCCCGATCTGGCGGAAGAGACGCGCATTCTGACGGCCGGCCACGAACGCCGCGGACGGCCGCAGACCGCCGAAGTACGGCCCGTGCTGAGCGGCGCGGACCTGCTGGCGCTGCGCGAAACCGTGCATCAGGTGCACGTGGACGCCAAACTGATGGAATACGTTGCCAAACTGGTGCAGCAGACGCGCAGCTCGCCTTCGATTTTCCTGGGCGGCTCGCCGCGCGCTTCGCTCGCAATTCTGGCGGCCTCCAAGGCATTTGCCGTGATGAGCGCGCGCGACTTCGTGATTCCCGAGGACATCCAGCTGGCCGCTTTCCCGGTACTGCGCCATCGCCTCATCCTGACGCCGGAACGCGAAATGGAGGGCACGCGCCCGGACGACGTCATCAAGGAGCTGATCAAACGCGTCGAGGTGCCGCGCTAGTGGACAAGTTGAAAGAGTTCATGGGCGGCGTTTTCCTGCCGGCGCGTCTGTTGGTTGTGCTGATTGTCATCGTGGCGATGATGGTGGCCGGCTATCTGCTGCCCTTTCTCTACGAATTGGCCGTGCTGCTGGTCTGGGGCACGGCCGCGCTGACGCTGATCGATCTGCTGCTGCTCTACGGTGCGCGCGAGGGCATCCAGGCTACGCGGATTGTGGCTGAGCGCTTTTCCAACGGCGATATTAATCCCGTCAACGTCAGCGTTGAAAACAACTACCGTTTTCCCGTGCGGGCCACGCTGATTGACGAACTGCCGGAGCAATTCCAGATTCGCGACAGCAAACACCACTTCTCACTTTCGACCGGCGCCATGCGCACCATTCGCTACGAACTGCGACCGACCAAACGCGGCGACTACGGCTTCGGCCGCTCGATGATCTACGTCACCTCGCCGATCGGCTTGGTGCAGCGCCGATATATTGGTGCGTCAGAACAGAACGTGGTGACCTATCCGTCCTTTCTGCAAATGCGGCGCTATGAGCTGCTGGCCATCTCGAACCGCCTCTCGGAGGTCGGCGTCAAAAAAGTGCGCCGTCTGGGACACAGCATGGAGTTCGACCAGATCCGCCAGTACGTGCCGGGCGACGACTACCGCACGATCAACTGGAAGGCCACGGCGCGCGCCACGGAACTGATGGTCAACCACTTTCAGGACGAGCGCTCGCAGCACGTTTATGCCGTGATCGACAAGGGGCGCACGATGAAAAGCCCGTTTCGCGGCATGACGCTGCTGGACTACGCCATCAACGCCTCGCTGGTGATCTCCAATATCGCCATGCTCAAATACGACAAGGCGGGTTTGCTGACCTTCAACGACGGGACGGATGCTTTTTTGAAGCCGGACCGCGGCGGCAAACACCTCAACCGCATCCTGGAGGTGCTCTACAACCAGACGACCACCTTCCGCGAGTCCAACTTTGAGTTGCTGTTCACAATGACACGCAGATCAATCCACCAACGGAGCCTGATCCTGCTGTTCACAAACTTTGATACGGTGTCCTCAATGCGCCGCAGCCTGGACAAACTGCGGGCCATCGCCCGCAATCACGTTCTGGTGGTCATTTTCTTCGACAACACCGAGCTGCTCGACGTACTTGAAGGCGAGACGGAAACAGTGGCGGAAGCCTACACCAAAATAATTGCGGAGCAGTTTGCGTTTGAAAAACGTGAAATTGTGGCGGAACTGGAGCGCCACGGCATTCACGCCGTTTTAAGCGCCCCGGAAAACCTGACGGTCGATACGATTAATTCCTATCTGCGGCTGAAGTCGCGGGGCATCATCTGAGCCCAACTTTCAGCGGTGGAATTCGTAGGATGGAAATTGTGTTATACGCCTGTGCCAATGGCGCGCAGGGGCCGCGCAGGGGCCGCGCAGGGGCCTGAAACTCAGCAAATAACTACTGTACATACACACTGACAATTCAAGGACTTGAGACAATGGAAGTCAGAGAGATGAGTTTTGCCGAGCGCATGACCGAGAAAGTGGAACTCGGCGCGGATCGCGCAGCGCTCGTCAAACAATCATACCTGATGTTGAGCCTGGCGGTGGTTGCCGCCATGTTCGGCGGATGGGTCGGCTCTACGGTGCCGTTTTTCATTAATCTGTTCACGGGTTGGGGCGGCTGGATCATGGCCATGCTGCTCATCAACTTTTTACCGATTATGGCGCTGCGCACGGCGCACAATCCGACGACCGGTCTGCTCTCGCTGCTCGGCTACGGATTTGTGGCCGGCCTCGTGCTTGGACCGATGATCTACGTGGTGGCCTTTATTCTTGAACAGCCTGAATTGCTGTTCAGCGCAGGGGTGATTACCGCGGCGGTCTTCGGCGCGGTCACATTCTACGTGTTTACCTCCGGCAAGAGTTACTCCGCGCCGAAGGGAATGATGGTAGGAATGTTCGTGGGACTCACGGGCGCCGTGCTGGTAAACCTGATGTTGGGCTCCAGCCTGCTCGGTTTCCTGATCAGCATCGGCATCGGTATTTTCGGCGTTATCTCGCTGTTTTACTCGACCTCGAACCTGCTGCACAACCGCGACATCACAAGCCCGATTACCGGCGCCGTGTTGCTGTTCAGCGGTGTGTTCATGATCTTTCAGTCCGTGCTGCGCATCCTGATGGCTTTTGCCGGCGGCAGCCGCAACTGATGCATCTGATTGATTGACGGATTTTACTCTTACTGCAGGCGCCCTCGTGGCGCCTGTTTTTTTTGTGCCTGTCAGCAGAATGGCAGTATCCCGGTGTACACATGGAAAACCCGCAGCGTTAATATTGGCGCGTCTCTCGTTCCGGCTTGCATCCACCAATGATACTTTTCTATTTTGAGTCGCCTTAATCTTTTTGCTTAACTCACTGTTTGTTCAAATCTTTAAGGATGGTTTTTTTATGCAACGTACTCTTGGTTTAACATTCGCACTGCTCGTGGTGTTTGTTTGCGGTCTGGGCCAGTCGGCCTATGCCCTTGATTGCCACACGGTTACGGTTCGCAATGAAGGGACTTGTACCGAGCGGGTCATTGTCAGTTCCCAAAGCACGGACTACGGTCCGTTTAACGTCCTGCCGGGGACGACGCTGCTGGTGACATTTTCGTCGGCGGCGGAAACGCTGCAGCAGTTTACGATTAACGGCGTGTCGATTGACGCGGACGACGCCTGCGCCGCGACCAAATGCCCGCAGATCGGTTCCGGTTCCTGTCCGCTGACCGTTGTGCGTTACCTCTGCCCGGTAACGGCCGACTGCTGCAACTGGCGTATTACAACCACGCCCTGACCGAAACGGTAATCACCATTGGGCACTGCCGCCTCGACTGACTGCCCCGACTTCACCGGGCGTTGTTTAATTTGCGCTGCCTGTGCAGCGCCCGGCTTATTCTCACGATTGTTAAACATGTTTGCCGGCGTTTTTCACTTGCCGGATTGTTAACTGCTGCTCGCTTCCGGCGTATTAACACCTTGACTTTTTTCTGAGCTTCCGACAAAACCATCTTGTTCGTCAAGGAGCGTCAAACCAGAAGTCTCCGAACCGGCCGAGAGCATCCACGCTGAAAACCCGACAACCAACAAGAAAATCATAGAGCCTGAGATGCCGCAGGCAGCTCAAAGCGGTCGGAATTGTGTGACATCCCGCCGCCTCGGATTGTCGAGGGGAGTGATTGGTCTGACGTTTGATGCGACGCGCCTTGTGCCGTCGTGCCGACGTTCGTACTGACGGCCGGACCGGCGAACGTCCTGAGCTTTGGGAAGCGTTCGTTGTGGAGGGTTCCTGTGCGTTATTCCCGTGGTGAGTCCGTAGTCGGTCCGTTCGTCTGTTTACCATTATATTGTGTCCGCGAGCAGCCGGCGGGGCTGTAACATTCGTTCGTCCGCCGGATTGAAATGGAACGCAGTGCGCTGCGATTGTTCCCGGCCTGCGCGCTGTTTTTTTACGATGTTCACATTCCACTCAGAGCAACATCCGGCTCCCATGATATTCCGAAAACTCTTTCTCATTTGCCTGTGTGTGCAGTTCGGTGCTGCTGCTGCTGCGATAGCCGCGTCGCCGGTGGATCTCGGCGGGCTGAAACCGGGCATGCAGGCGCGCGTGCTGGACGACGGCATTCTGTTTCATCACTACGTCGTCGATGCGGAAGTCATACGCGAAACATGCGTGCGAATGCGCGTCGGGCTGGCCGACGAGGCGGCGGGGACAATTGTGCCGCGATCGGGCGAGGTGGAATTTCCGGAACATTTGAACGGCATGCGGACGACTTCGCTGGAAGTGACGCAGGTTTGTGCCGGCGTCGATATGCTCGTACACGCGCAGGGCGGCCTGCCGCGCTATGACTTTGTGCTGCGTCCCGGGCTGGATCCTCATCGCCTGCGCCTGGCCTTCAGCGGGGTTGACAGCCTGACAGTTCGTGGCGAAGAATTGACGCTCTTCAGCGGTGAGCACCGCCTGGATCACGGCGGCTTGTTTACCTATCAGGAAACAAACAATGGCCGAATTGCAGTTGACTGTCAATTTATCGACGCAGGTGAAGTTGACGGTGAATGGACGGCGGCCTTCCGCGTCGGCGCACATGATCCCGCTCTGCCATTGGTAATCGATCCGCTGGTGGACGCGACCTATTGGGGCGGCCTCGGCGCAGAAAAAATCTGTGATATGCGTCGGCGTGACGACGGCAGCATCGTGGTGGTGGGAGAAACGAAATCGGTCGATTTCCCGATCACGCTGGGCGATGCGGTGCGCGCGGACATGGATGGGCACGACATTTTTATCAGCGCCTTTGCGCCGAACGGCACGGACCTGCTTTGGTCGCGCATTCTGGGCGGCAGTTCGGACGATCTGGTCGGCGGCATGAGCATAGGCAACGACGGCCGAATTATTGTCTGCGGGCAGACCGGCTCGGATGACTTTGACATGCCGGGATTCACGTTTGAAGGCAAGACGCGCGGCACGACCGACGGTTTTGTCCTCGTGCTGCTGCCGGACGGCGAAAATGTGGACTATTTCAGGTTGATCGGCGGTGAAGCCGACGACGCGATGACGGACGTGGTCTGGCACGGCGGCAAGCGCCTGATGCTGCTCTGCGGCTGGACGTCTTCGCAGGATTTTCCGATAAGTGGGGAAACGCCCTATCAGGTGGAGCTGAAACCGTCGACCGACGGCAAATTGACGCGCGACGCCGTGGTGGTCTACCTGAACCAGAGCGAGAGTGAGCTGCAATACGCCACCTATCTGGGCGGCAACGGCGAGGATGCGGCGCTTGGTATCGCAACAGATCTGGACGGCGCGGCTTATGTGTGCGGTTATACGGACTCACGGGAGTTGCGCGAAGCCAAAAACACCAATGAAGGCGGGCGCGACGCTTTTGCCGCGCGCTTCACGCCCAACGGCGGCCTGCGCTACCTGCGTTTTCTCGGCGGCGAATATTACGACGCTGCGGCGGACATTCAGCGCATCGACGGTGCGCTGGTGGCCATTGTCGGCACGACATTTTCACCCGACTTTCCCTGGACCGCCGATGCGCCGCAGACAGAACTGGTCGGCGGCCCGACTTTCAGCGACGGATTCCTGACGGTTCTCAACGGCGACGGAGAGCTGGAAACCAGCGGTTTTGTCGGCGGCAATTTCAACGACGAGCTGGCGGCGCTGGACATACGCGAGCAGCGTTACCTGGCCCTGGCGGGGAACAGCGCGTCGTCGCAGTTTGGATTTAATATTGAGGGTTGCAGCGGCACGCGCGGCGTTGAAGACCTGTTTGCGGTGGTTTACGATCTGAACAACAACGACGTCAGTTTTGCCGCGCAGCACGGCGGCACGCAGGCCGACCGCGCCACGGCGGTTCAGTGGCGCAGCGACACGCGCATCCTGCTGGGCGGCACGACATTTTCAGACGATTTCCCGGTCGACATCGGCGCTTTGCAGTCGATGAAGTCCGACGCGCCCTCGGATGTCTCCAATGGTTTTCTGGCGCAACTGGATCTGGAGCAGAACGAAGAATTTCGCGTCAGCGGACAACTGGACCTTGGCTACGTCGAGGCCGGATTTTTCAAGTCGGTCGAAGTAACGATCCACAACCTGCGCAACAGCGATCTGACGATCACACTGGAAGAGGGCGCTCGCCTGGGCGAGCTGGAGTTGAGCTGGGTCGGGCCGATCACCATTCCGCCCTGCGGTTCGTACAAAATCAACGTCAGCATCGCGCCGGTGACGCAACGCCATCACAGCACCGAATTGATTGTCGGCAGCGACGCGGGCGAAAAGCGCTACGTCTTCCACGCGGTCAGCACAACGCCGGAAGAGGCCGCGGCGCAGGTGCTGCTGCGCATTCCGCGCAATCTGGCGGCCGCGCCGGGCGAGGAGTTTGCGCTGCCGATTTTTCTGGACGCTGCGCGTTTTGACCTCATGCCGGCCGCGCGGCCGACGCGCCTGACGATGAACCTGAGTTTCAATGCGCGCAGTTTTACCACGGCCGACGAAAATGCGCGCGGCCTGGAGAACGACAACCGCCATGAAATTCCGCTCGACATTGCTTTCGATGAAGACGAGTTCCGCGCCGGCATGACTCTGGTCGAAATTCCGATGATCGCGACGCTGGGCGACAGCCGCCAGACGGTGATCAACGTCTACGATATTCGCTGGTTCACCGGCGCGGCGGAGAACGAGGACATCGCGACGGCCGTCAGCCCGGGACTGTTCACGACGGAAGACCTGTGGTTTTTTCCCGACGGCTCTCCGCGTCTGATTCAATCGGCCGACGACAACTTCTATCTGGAGATTCTGCCGAGCGTCATCAGCGACGGCGTTCTTCGCGCGGTGATTGCGCTGCCTGAAGGCGGCGTGGCGACGCTGAGTATCAGCGACCTCAACATGATGCCGGTGCTGGACCTGACGCCGCAGTTGATTGCCGGCGCAGGACTGAAAGACTTTGAAGCGGATATCAGCGCGCTGGGCGCGGGCGTCTACGCCGTCGAGCTGTCCGACGGGCGAAATTCCTTATGGAGATTGATCCTGCTTGAATAAATTGCCGCATGTTTTTGCATTTCAGGCGGTTTTTCTGCGGCCTTGTTTGTGTGTTTGCAGCAATTGCACCGATAAGGGGCGCTGAAGAAAGCGACTCCGAGGTGCGCTTCGGCGCGGCTATGTGGGGCGGGGTGACGAGCCTGGATGCCCCGGCGGTGCCGTTCAACGGCATTGAGCTGCCGCCGGACGCCACCGGTTTTTCCGCCGCCGATGCTCCGCACTTCGGCCTGCTGGCCGAATGGGATTATTACCCGACGCCCGCCTGGTTCGTCGGCCTGCAGGCCGGCCTGGAAATTCAGACCGCCGCGCGTTTTACCGCCACCGAAACCCAACTGTACACGGACGACAACCTGGTTGTGCGCGAGCTGCTGTTCCAGCACACGCTCGACGCCGATCTGACTGTTGTCGGCGCCGGCCCGGTGGCCGGATTTCACCTGCCGTTTTTACCCGATCTGCGCATCGCGGCGGGGGCCTGGTTCGCCTGGCCGCTCAGCTCGCGTCTGATTCAGGAACAGAGCATTGTCTCGCCCGAGGGTTTGACGTTTGCCGGCGGACAGACGCGCGTGCGCAGCCTGGACGAGGAGTGGACCAGCGTCGCTTCACCTCTGGTGAGCGGCGAAATCGGCATGCAGTTTGCGCTTTCGCGTCTGAGTTTCGGCGGCTGGGAGCCGCGCATCCTGGCGGGTTGGCGCAGCTCGCTCCAGTCAATCGACGCGGACATCGACTGGAACACACAGACGCTTACCGCCGGGCTGGGCATCTACCAGATGGCCACGCCGCCGCGCCCCGTGCTGACCGATACAACCTGGCTGCGGGACACGGTGGACTTCACCTCGCCGGATATCGAGGAAGAGCGCGTGGAACTGGCCGCCTCCACGAGCACCTGGCAGCGCCAGGAATTGCCCGACGCCATTTACAACACGCTGATCGTGCGCGAGCGCTACCGCCGCATGGTGCCGGAGATCCGCAGCCTGCTGCTGCTCGGAATGCAGGTCAGTTTTGTCAAACGCGACGGCAGCGAATCCGGCAATATCACAATCGATCTGGAAGAATTTGTCGCGCTGGAGCGTTTTCCGCTGCTGCCTTATATCTTTTTTGAACGCGAATCGGTCGAGTTGGCGGCGCGTTATCGCGGCGCTTCACCTTCCGAATCCGCGGGCGATCTGGCGACTTACTGGGGGCTGATAGACACGTTGGCCGCGCGCCTGCTACGCTTTCCCGTCGCGACGCTGACGCTCCGCGGTCAATCGCTGGACGACGAGAGGGACCTTGGTCTTGCGCGTGCACAGGTGATTAAACAGGCGATTGTCCGGCGCAATGCCGCCGTCGACCCGCAGCGGATAGTGGTGGAGGGAGCTGTATCGGACGCCGTGGCGTTCAACCGTCCGGAGCTGCGTGACGAACTGCGCCGCGTGGAGTGTTCGTCCGACGATCCGCGCCTGCTGGAGCCCGCCGCGCGCAGCCTGGTGCGCCGCCGCGCCGATCCGCCGACTGTGCGTTTTTATCCCGAAGTATTCGCCGAGGCCGGCATCCGCGACTGGCGTCTGGAAATTCTGTGGCGCGACAGCGTGGCCGCCGTGATGCAGGGCCGGGGCGAGCCGCCCGTCTCGCTCGACTGGAACCTGCGCGAAACGCAGGAAGCGCTCGGTATCGCACTGGATCAGTTGCGCCTGGATCACCGGCTGACGGTCACCGACGGGGACGGGCAGATCAAATCGACGGAGCGCGGTTCAATCGACTTCCGCCGTACTGCACCGCCTTCGCGTATCGACACGCTGGAGGAGCGACGCATGTTGGCCTGGTATGCACACAACGACACCACGCTGCTGCCGCATCACGTTCGCGAGCTGCAATCGGTGGCGGAGTCGGGGCACAACTTAAACAACATCACGGTGTTCGGCGCGACGGACAATACGGGCAGCGTCGACTACAATCGGGTGCTTTCGCGTCAGCGTGCGCAGGGCGCGGTGCGGCTGCTGGGGCCGCGTGCACGCGTGGCCGATCACGACGATGCCGCCGGGATGACTGTTTACGACAATGCGCTGCCCGAGGGCCGCATGTACAACCGCCGCGTGGAGATTCTGCTGCAGCCGGAGTCGCGTTGATTTCACCTGGAGTTCGATACTTGTTATTCGGTTTTGTTTAACTCGCCTGCCGGCCGCAACCCGCATGAGCACTGCGCCGTGCGGCTGCACTTTGTTGGCCTGCGGCTTGCTTTTTCTTTTGTTGGTCGCGCAGATTCAAGTCCGAAGTCACGGAGGTTGTTAACAGACTTCAAGCGCGAAGTCTCATGTCCGCCGCATGTCTTCCTGTTTAAGTAAATACAGCGCGTGCCGCGTCCGGCACTGTTAAACAACATTGCAGTTTAATGCGCCTCGCAGCTTTGTGTTTTCGCTGTCCCGGCACTGGAGTGTTTAAAACGATCGAGGCCACCGTCGCAAACGACGATGGCCTCGAATCAGCGCGTAAGTACTCCCATTTTCAGTCGGTCGGTCTTGCCGCTCGGCCGGGTGAACAGCCGGCGCGGCGCCCGATCGTGCCGCTTTAGTGCGGCAGCTCTTCCAATGCTTTCTCGTAGGATTTTGTGTCGCGTCCCAGTTTGCGCAGTTGCTCGATGCTGCTGCGCAGGATGTCCTCTGTTTTGTCGCGGTTGGCGCTTGTGGCGTTCAGCAGCGCCAGATCGGCCGTGCATTGGACTTCGAGCGCGCGCAGGCCGTGTTCCACCGCCAGATCGTGTGCGCGTTCGTATTGTGTCGCGGCCGCGCCGACGTCGCCAAGGTGTGCGTAGACGCCGCCAAGGCGGTGCGCCGTCGTGGCTTCGCGCGCGGCGTCGCCCTGCTGGTGATGGCGCTGCAATTCTTCGCGCAGGCTGGCCGCAGCCATGCGCAGCTGTTTTTCCAGTCGTTCGGTGACGCGCGTACGACCTTCCACCGTATTGCTGTTCGGCGTCTCGCTGTCCGTGCGGATTTCGGCCGACTGACTGTCCACGACGTCGGCCGAATTGCCGGACTGCGGCATGGCCCTGTCGGACCCGCGCGGCGGACCGGGATTAAATCCGTCGATCGTGCCGGGCCTGTCCACGTCGCGTTCGATCGTGGTGTAGTCCTGTGCGTGTTCGTTGTGTGCTTCGTCCGGCGGGAAGTTGAGTTCCAGTGTCGGTGTTGGTTCGGCGGTGAGTGAGGCTTCCGGCGCGAGTGAAGCGTCGACGGCAGCTGAGTTGTCGCCGGCGAACCACAGGAGCGCCGCGACGGTCAGCAGGATGACGGCTCCGCCGGCTATCCACGCCGTTTTGGCGCCCGCGGCCGTGCCGGCGGCGGCGCCGGACTGGCTCTGGATGTTCTGCAGGACGCGCGTGCGGAATTCCGCGCTGGCGCTGTGCGACAGTTCGGCGCGTTCGGTCAACAGGTTTTCAACCTGTTGCAGCTCGCGAATTTCCTCGGCCAGGCTCGAATCCTGCGCCAGCAGTTGTTCGAGTCGCAGGCGGTCAGCTTCGCTGAGGGTGCCGTCCAGCAGTTGTACAAGTAGTTCTTCGCTCTGGCTCATGTTGTTTCTTGCATATATGGTTGCAATGTTTTGCGGAGGAGCTTTTTGGCCCTGAAGATGCGCACCTTGACCAATGAGAGGCTGATGTTCATCATTTCGGCTATTTCGTCGTAGGAAAAGCCGCTCAGGTACTTGTATTCGATCGGGAGCCGGAACTCATCCGGCAAGTTGAGTACCGCCTGATCGAAAGCTTCCCGCAGCAAAAAATCATCTCCGGTTTTGTCGGCCGCGTTCGGGATGGATTCGGCCAGTTCATCAACGGGAGTAGTATGCGCGCTGGAGCGTTTGGCCTTCAGGCAAAAGTTGCGGGCTATCGTAAAGATCCACGCCGCAAAGTTTCCGCCCCGGTATGAATCGCGGCTTTTGTAGGCCGTCATCATCGTGGTTTGGTATGCGTCTTCCGCCGCCTCGCGGTCTTTCAGGACCGTGAGGCAGTACGCAAAAATTCGCCTGTCGTACCGCCGGTAAATCTCTTCGAAGGCCCGCTCGTCGTTGTTCCGCACCATCGCGAAAACATCATCATCGCTGAGCGCTTCGAGTGACTCACGATTTGTTTTGCTCATTTGCTCGAAACAATCCTGTCAACAATGGAATGTTACAGACCGCCTGCTCGTAGCCGCCAGGGGCGCTTTTTCGGCTCTTTCAGAGCGCTGAAACGGCTCCCGGCGACCGCGGTATCACGCGGACGAAACAAGGTCCGGCAGCGTTTAACATTTTTTTGAAAAGCCCGGTAACTATTCATCGGAAGCCGGATTGCTCCGGTCACAGTCCCTGAGACAGGACCTGATCATAACAAGACCATGACTGAAAACTCGCTCCACATATCGCACGCATTAACAAACAAGAAGGCTGTTTTTAAATCAGGCCGGATTGAGGCGTTTGCTGCGATCCACGGTGAAAAAGCGCCGTACAGCGATCGGTTTAAACAAATTGCGTCCGCGGCATCCATCGATGCGGCCGGAACAGATGAAAATCTCACATTCTACCAGAACCCGGAACAGACTGGATCCACTTATTCAATTGTCGGCCACATGCGGACCCGGAAGCCGTATGCAGGGATAATTGATGTACGACGCCAGAGCGATCACATCAGGACAACCATGGAGTTGAAGGAGGTAGTGACGAGGTCGACCTGAACGTCGATTCGTGCGGGCGCAAACCCGGCCCGGTTTACCGACCGCGGGCGGAGGCGTCTACCCGACGGGAATGCGGAGGAACACATTCCCCGGACAATATGGCGCTCGACGCTATCACCTGATCCACCACCGGACAGACACGCCGCGTATCATGCTTGATGCGCGGCGTGTTATTTTTCGGGCCGGCCCTCGTCGAAATTGCGGTACACTTGACGGCCACATCAACCGTTACTGTGCCCTGCGCCTGGCGGATGCACCGTCGCGGCGCGGCGGACGCCTGCCGGCGTCGATTCTTCCTCACGCATTTCACAGTTCTGTGAACAATATTCGCACCTACTTACGGGACTCGGTCGACCGCATTGACTTTGTCGTCTGGGGACTCGTCATAGTCTTTTTCCAGGTATCGGCGGCGGTCAACGGCGGCGACGGGCCCATGTCGCTTCTGGCGGCGCTGGGCATCATCGCGGCTATGCTGCTGATCAGCACTTCAATCGAGGTGTTGATCGGCACGCTGCGCAACATGCCGGGCATCGGCACGCTGATCGGCTTTATCACAAACGGCCCGGAAGCGCTGGTGCTGCTGATCGGCCTGCTGGACAACGACATTATTTTTGCCTCGTCGACGCCCTTGGGCTCCAACCCGATGAACGTCCTGCTGTTTTTCCTGGCCACGACGCTGACGGGGACGATGGCGGTGGTCTGGGCGCGCAAGGTTGTGTACCGCTATCTCGTTTTTATCGCCACGATAGCCATAGCGCTGAGTTTTTATCTGATTCCGGTCGCCATGTACAGCTCCTGGCTGATTTACTGGCTGATCGGCGTGCTGGCGATTTCGGGCCTTATCTTTGCGACGCGTCCCGCCGAGGAGCTGCCGGAGGAGGACGTGGCGTTGAGCCGCATCTGGATGCTGCCTGCGCTGGCGGTGCTGGTCGGTGCTGGTGTGCTGCTGGACTTTGTCGTTTCGATGGCTTCCGACGTTTCGATGGCGCCCAAAGGCGTGATCGGTTTTATCGTGCTCTCGACGATGACGTCCTGGCCCGAGTTCAAATCGACGCTGTCGCTGCTGCGCAAGGACATGCCGCTGGCGGCTTTTCTGAATATTCTGGTCAGCAACATCACCAATTTATGGCTTGCCTGTCTCGGCGTGCTGATCTACTGGCTGCTTTCGCTCTAGCTCTTTATTCCCGACGCGTTTATACCCGTTTTTGCGACCGTTCAGAGGCAAAGGTCGCCCGTTTGCGTTTTTGCAGTTGTGCTGTCGGTTCGGACGTGGCATATTGTCTGCGTTGGATCTTCCGGAGGATGCGACGGAGCTGTGAGGCGGGAATAAAACTTGTTGCCTAAGCAACGATTTTTCACTGATCGCTTTGAGCCTCGCTTGCAGCTTCGTCTCAGGCTCTTATGACTTTTTTGCTTGTCACCGGGTTTTCAGACTTCAAGCTTGATGTTGTCGCTCAGCGCCATGCAAACGAACTGCCAGTCTTTCAACGCGACACTCAGTGACAAACAAGAGAAAAGCAAGCCGCCGAACAGGTGAGGAGGCGAAGCGCTCCGCCGTCGCGCGTGCCATGCCGGCCTGTAGCCCGTCGCGACTCCCTGTGCCGCGTCCGCCGGCGGTCGGAATCGCGCGATTGTGTATCTTCGTGCGCGCCCGACGTCCGCTCGCGTCAAACGGCCGCGCCCGCATTTGCCCGGTCGTTTCGTGAATCTTTTGTCATATTTACCCGTTGATCGGGCTTCGACAAAAGACGGACAGCGGCGCCTCCGGGCGCGAAAAAAAACTCTCAATTCCGAGGTTCTTCAATGGACCAGTTGCTGGATGCCGCACTCAGCGCAGTTAACATACCTTTTACGGTATTGTTTGTTCTGGTGCTGTTATATTGGATCACCGTCATTATTGGTCTGCTCGACATCGACTCGCTCGATGTGGACGTGCACGCCGATGCGGACTTCGATTTTGACGCAGATCTGGACGTCGATGCCGATATCGACGTCGACGCGGACCTCCATCTGGACGCCGATACACATGTTGATGTCGGCAACGCGGAAATCGTCGGCGCGCATGCCGACGGCGCGGTGACGGACATCGGCGTCGATCACGGCGGAATGTTAAACTCGCTGCTGCTCTTTGCCAACCTCGGTTATATCCCTTTCATGATTGTCTTTTCCTTTATGGTACTGTTCCTCTGGACGGGCGCCATATTGTTAAACTATTACTTTAACCCCGACCTGGGCCTCGGCATGGCTGCGCTGCTGTTTGTGCCGAACTTCGCCGTCAGTTTTACCGCGATGAAGTTAATAACCTGGCCCCTCAAAAAACTGTTTTATCACATGCGCCGCGAAGAGCGCGAGATCGAATCCGTTGTGGGCCGCATTTGCGTGCTCACGATGGACGCCAGCCCGGAGCGCCTTTCCCAGGCCACGGTGGCGCGTCGCGGCGTTCCGCATTTGTTAAACGTCCGCCCGGTTGGCGACGACACGATTCTGCGCGGCAGCAAGGCCGTGGTTGTATCCTACATTGAAGATCAGAGCGTGTACCTCGTCCAACCCGTGGACTGATTCCCCCCAGCAAGACAACTGAATTTGTGTTTAATCTGCGCGCATCGCGGCGGAAGAGTTAACGCTGCCATCGTGCGGCATTAAAGGAATGCCTATGTTCTCCGGCGTCCTGGTACTGTTGGGTCTTGCACTCGTGCCGATTAACTTTTTCATCATATCCATGTTTGCCTTTCGCAAGCCGCCGGCGGGATTTGCCCTGGTGCGCAGCGGCTTTGGCGGCATGCGCGTCGGTTTTGCGGGAATGTTTGTTTTCCCCCTGCTGCACCGCGCGGAGCTGGTGGATATGCGCATGAAAACCGTGGATGTCGATCTCTCCGGTCCCGACGCTGTGGTGTTTAAGGACGGCGTACGCGCCGACGTTCTACTTCGGATGCAACTGCGAGTTAACCACACTGCTGAATCGGTTATGCAGGTGCACGGCGTTTTCGGCGCAGGCGACCACTTTGCCGAATCGCAATTTCAGAACTCCTGGACTGGGCGGTTTGCCGCGGCTGTGCGTCATGTTTTCAGCATGCTTGAATTTTCCGAAGCGGACTCCCTGGAAGCCAAGGACATGATCCTGACGATGATTGGCATGGATATGAACGGTTACGTCCTCGAAGACATTTCCGTCCTGCAGTGCCGCAAAAACTCGTCGATCTTTGCCGAGCATGGGCTTGACCTGGAATACCGGGAAGGCCTTCTTGTTTGGCACGGAGTCAGAAACGTCGAGATTTTGAGTAGCAGCGAACCCAATAGCGTCGTGCTCAAAGCACGTGTTTAAGTCCTTAAACGCCCGCGTGCGAGCGGGTGAGAACTGAAAATTTCGAACTTGAAATACAACATTTAATCATCTTTGAGTGAGAGGAAATATGCTGGAAAGTTTAGGGCTTGTAGGCATAGTTGCGACTGCACTGTTTGTCTTTGGTATTGCCGTGTTCATCGTCAAGATGTACCGAAAGGTTGAACAGGGGAAAGCGTTAGTAAGAACCGGCTTGGGCGGAGTTAAAGTTGCATTTAATGGAATCATGGTTGTTCCCGCCATTCACAGAATGGAGCTGATGGACATCTCTGTTAAACGCATTGAAATCTCGCGCCTCGGCAAAGCCGGCCTTGTGTGTAAAGACAACATTCGTGCTGACATTAAGGTCGCTTTTTTTGTGCGGGTCAATCAGACAGTCGAGTCTGTTAGTCAGGTGGCCGGTTCGCTCGGCTGTGAACGCGCATCTTTGCAGGACGCATTGGTCGAACTCTTTGACGCCAAGTTCTCCGAAGCGCTTAAAACAGTCGGTAAGAAGTTTAACTTCGAAGAACTCTACGAAGCGCGCGTTGAATTCAAACGTGAAATGCTTGAAGTAATCGGCAGAGACCTCAACGGTTACGTTCTGGAAGATGCGGCGATCGATTACCTCGAACAGACGCCTTTAATGGAGCTTTCGCCCGACAACATTCTGGATGCGGACGGTATCAAGAAGATCACCGATCGCACCGCCGCCGAAAACATGTTGACGAACAATATTCGGCGTGAAGAAGAAAAAGTCATCAAGAAACAGGACGTCGAAGCGCGCGAAGCCATCCTGCAGATGGAGCGTCAACTGGCCGAAACCGAACAGCGCCAGCAAAAGGAAATTGCCGCGATTACCGCGCGTGAACAGTCCGAAGCGCACCAGGTCGAGTATCAGGAAATGTTAAAAGCCGAACAGGCCCGCATCCGCACGGAAGAAGAAGTGCGCGTCGCAGAACAAAACCGCGACCGCCAGGTGATTGTCGCCGAGCGCGCCAAACAACGCACCGACGCCGTCGAGTCCGAACGCGTCGAAAAAGATCGCCTGCTCGAAAAAACCGAGAAGGAAAAGATCGTCAGCCTGGCCGAAATCGAAAAACAACGCGCCGTTGAAGAAGAGCGCAAAAACATTCAGGAAGTCATCCGCCAGCGCGTGATGGTAGAAAAAGCCGTGGTCGAGGAAGAAGAGCGCATCAAAGACACGCGCGCCAAAGCCGCTGCCGACCGCGAAAAACTCGTGGCCGTCACCAAAGCGCAGGAAGTCGCCGAAGAAGCCAAAATCAGCGAAGTCGTCGCCGCCGAAGCCGCGCGTGAAGCCGCGCGACTGAACGCCGAACGCAAAGTCATCGACGCGGACGCCGACAGAACAACCGCCGAAAAACGCGCCGAAGCGATGAAAACCATTGCCGACGCCCGCGCCGAAGAAGAAGCCGTGCTCGGCCTCTCCGAGGTTCGCGTGATGGAAGCGCGCGCGCTGGCAATCGAAAAAGAAGGCGGCGCCGAGGCGCGCGTCATCGAACTCAAAGCCGGTTCGGAAGCCAAAGGTATACGCGAGAAAGCCGAAGCCATGAAGGAATTCGACGGCGTCGGTCGCGAACACGAAGAGTTTAAACTGCGCCTCAACAAAGAAAAAGAGGTCGAACTGGCCGGCATCAATATTAACAAAGACATCGCCCTGGCGCAGGCCGAAATCATCCGCGATGCGCTCAGCTCCGCCAAGATCGACATCATCGGCGGTGAAACGATGTTCTTTGAAAACATCGTCAACGCCGTATCACGCGGCAAAGCGCTCGACCGCATGGTCGACAACAGCAGCGTGCTGCAGGATCTGCGCAAAGGCATTCTGGGCGAGGGCGGCGGCAACATCGCCTCCGGAATCCGCGGCATCATGGATCGCCTGGGCGTCAACTGGGAAGATGTTAAAAACATCAGCGTTTCCGCTCTGCTGACGCAGTTGATGACGCGCGCCGACAGCGACACACACGCCATGCTCAGCGACTGGTTTAACACCGTCAAGGGTACGCCGCTGGCCGACCAGCAGGTCTCCAGCGTCATGTCGCGGCTGCGCTCCTGATCCGCCAGTAAACAGACCGACGGACGCCGTCACGGCCACGCCTTAAACAGCAGACGGGCGGCGTCGATTCAACTCGAACACCGAATAAACTTAACAAGCTGAGCGTGCCTGGATATGGCGGATACGGAAATACAACAGGAACAGGCAAAATCGAGTGCGGAAAAAGAGGCGGGATCAAATCGTCTTGACGAAGGCGCTTACGGCCTGATACGCGGGCGCATGCGGGCCGCCGCCGGCGAACTGCTGCGGGATCTGGATCACCTTAACAAAGAGCGCCGCGCCGTCTATGGCGCAGTCTCAACCGAACTGCTCGGCAGCGAACGCATCAGCACGATAAACAACTGCGTTCCGCGCGACATGACGCCGATCGGTTCGCGTTTTCTCTTCGGCTACAACGTACATATCGGCCTGCGCTCGGAGACGCGGCTGGAAGACGTCTTTGCCATGTACGAGTGGCGCGACGGTCATCTGGTGAGTTCAACGCTCGACAGCATCGACGACCCGCAGTTTAAACGCGAATTCGCCGAACTGTACAAATACTACAAAAACACGGCCTTTGCCAAGTTTGCGCGTCGCGGCGTCTACCTCTACATGAAGTTTCGCATCGGCTCCAGCGTCGACGACTTCAAGGCGTTTAAGTGGCAGATCAACGACGACGGCACGTTGACCTATATCAATAACCGCGGCGACCTGGAGTTGCACTATCCGCCGCAACATGAATTTGAGTGGAAAAGGCTCGGACGCGACGCACAGCGAACTGCCGGCACTGACTACCTCTCGGTCAGCGAGAAGCTGTTTATCTCGATCGAAAATGCGGTGTTAACGTTCCGCGTTGAGGACAATACCGAGCAAGGCGCTACAATTGCCGGCGAGCCGGTGGCCGAAGCCGAGCAAAAGCTGGACGACATGTCCATTGAATTTGCCGAGCTCGAGCATTTGATAATTCTGCGAATCCGGCCTTATCGCGAAGAGAAACTGCGCTACTTCGTGTTCAACGGCAAGACGCAGGAACTTAAACGCGTGGACGGCCTGGCGGAGGCGGCTATCCTGTTGCCGGAGAACCACGGGCTGATTTTTCCGCGCGGCAGTTACTTAAACGACGGCACATTGCAGGAGCTGGACACGCGCCAGGCGGACATGTTGTTCGAGCGTCGTTATCCCGCGCCTAACGGCGAGGATTTCCTCTTTGTGTTTTACAACCGCGCCGACGGCGTCTACGTGCTTCTGCAGTACAATCTGATCGAGCAGGTGCTGGCGCCGCCCCTGGTCTGCAACGGGTTTTCAATTTTCGACGACGGGCGTCTGCTGTGTTTTCGCGTTGAAGAACTGGCACAGAAACACCACATGGTTCAGATCTGGCGCACGCCGTTCATGGTGGACATGCCGGTCGCAACAGAACAAAGCGATTCGCCACTGCTGAAAATCGGCAACCGCGAAATCGTGCGCTGCATGGCAGAGTGTCACGAACTCTACGGCCTGACGCAGAAAGAAGAAATCTACGCCGATCTTTACCTCGACATCACGCGCAAAGGCGGAGACATACGCGACGCCTATTTCTGGCTGGAGCAGGTTGAAGCCGGCGCGATTATTAAACACATCGACGGAATCCGCTCCGCTGCCGAAGCCGCGATCGACGAATACGACAAACTGCGCGCGGTCAAGGCCGACACAAGCCAGAAGTTTAACGAGTTCCGCAGCGAGGTGGAGGAATTTTTAACGACTTCGGCGGCGCAGCGCCCGGGGTCGATCGAAGAGTTTGTAGCCGCGCTGGCTCAGGTGCGCGCTCTGCGTGGGCGGGCCGCCGCCGTGGCGGAGTTGCCGCACTGCGACGTCGAAGCCGTTGAACAACTGGACGCCGCCATCCGCGCACATGGCGAGGAACTGGCGCACGGCTGTGTTGAGTTTCTGCTGCGCGACGACGCGTTGGACGGTTATCGCGCGCGCATCGAAGTGCTGGACGGTGAAACTGCACAGGCGCGGAAAGCTGCGGACCTGATCGAACCGCTGGCGTCGCTGGACCAGCTCTCGACCGACCTCGAAATGTTAATCGACGTGGTTGTCAACCTGGACATCGAAGACAGCACGCAGAGCACGCGGATTGTAGAATCGATTTCCGCGCAGTTCACCGACATCAACCGCGTGCGTGCGGGCATGCGCTCGCGGCGTTCGGATCTGGCGCGCGGCGAAGGCGAAGCCGAGTTCCGCGCGCAGCTGAATCTTATACAGCAGAGTCTGTTAAACTACCTGGAACTGGCCGATACGCCCGTCCGTTGCGACGAATTCACCACCAAGCTGCTGATCCAGATCGAAGAACTCGAAGCGCGCTTTGCCGACTTTGACGGTTTCCTGGATGAACTGGGTCTTAAACGCGACGACGTTTACAACGCTTTTGAACAGAAAAAAGTCGCGCTGACGGAAAAGTTAAACAAACGCGCGCTGGCCTTGACGCGTTCGGCCGAGCGCATTCTGGGCGGCATCCGCGAACGCCTGTCCCGCTTCGGCAAAGCCGATGAAATTTTCGCCTGGTTTTCGACCGATCAGATGGTCGCCAAGGTACGCGACATCTCGCAGTCCCTGCGCGAGGAACTGGGCGACAGCACCCGCGCCGACGATCTCTGGACGCGTTTAAACACATTGCGCGAAGATGCTCTGCGCAATCTCAAGGACGCCGATGAACTCTTCGTCGATGGTCCCGACCGCGTAAAATTCGGCCGCCAGATTTTTTCCGTTGTCAACGACAAACCGCATCTCAGCCTGGTTGTTCGCGATGACGAAGACTATTTTCACGTCGGCGGCACGCAGTACTTTCTACCCGTGCACGACGAGGAGTTAAACGCTCTGCGCGACGTCCGCGATCAGGAGATCGCCTTTGAGAACAACCATGTCTACCGTGCCGAGTACCTGGCTTTTGAAATCTGGGACGGCTACGGTGCGCCCGGGCTGCTTGAGGCGGTCGACGGCCGGGCTCTGGACGAGGCGTCGCTTTCATTTGTGCAGCACCACCTTAACAAGAAACCCTCGGATGCGTACGTCAAGGGCGTGCACGACCACGATGCCGCCAAGATTCTGGCCGCCCTGTTAACCATTGAGTCGCAGGCGGGGCTGCTGGCCTGGCGCGACGCCGACCGCGCTTTGGCCTGGTGTTATCATGTGGACCGCGGCCGGGACGAATCATTGCAATCGCTCAACGAACAGATTGAAGCGATGCGCGTTGTGCGGACGCTCTACGAACTGCCGTACGAGTCCAGATATGTTGTGGACCGCCTGGAGCGCGAAATCGCGCGTTACTGCGACGACAGCGATTTTGCTCTCGACGCCGACACACACGCTGCGGCGGAATATCTGTTTAATGTTTTGACGCGCAATCAGGCGCGTGAAGGCGTCGAAGGTTTTGTGTTGAACGCGCGCGCGCGCGACATGGCCGCTGCGTTCCGCGAAGCGATGCGCGTCAGTCCCAAACCGCGCGCCTTTGAAGAATCGCTTCAGGGCCGCGAGTCCGCCGCGCTGCGTCTGCGCATCGCGCTGATCTGGTTGAATGCCCGTCGTGAAGGTCCGAACTCGGCGGCGAATGCCGTTGACGCGGCGCTTTTGTTAAGTGTGCCGGAAGGAATGGAATCGGCGTTCACCTTCGGCGAGCTGGAAACACGGGTAACCGTTGACGGTCTGCACGGCCGGCACGTGCGCGTGGAAAAGGGCGCGCTGCAACTGGATTATCACGGTTTTTTAACATGCGTTGGCCGGTTTGCAACAAATGCAGCGCTGCGTTTTCAACAGTTGCAGGCGCGCAAACAGCATCTGCTGGAAGAGCACCGCCGTGTACTGCGTCTCGAAAAACTGCAGCCCGGCGTGCCGTCCTACTTTGTGCGTAACCGATTGCTGACGCGCGTCTACCTGCCGATGATCGGCGAAAACTTTGCACGTCAGATCGGAACCTCCGGGCGCGACACGCGCAGCGACCGCAGCGGCTTGCTGTTGTTAATCTCGCCGCCGGGCTACGGCAAAACGAGTTTGATCGAATACGTCGCCAAACGCCTCGGCATGCTCTACGTCAAGGTCGACGGGCCGGCGCTGGGACACGACGTGACCTCGCTCGATCCGGCGACCGCGCCTAACTCCGCCGCGCGCTCCGAATTGATGAAGTTAAACCAGGCTTTTGCCCTGGGCGACAACGTCATGTTGTACATAGATGACATTCAACACTGCAACCCGGAGTTCCTGCAGAAGTTTATTCCGCTCTGCGACGCACAGCGCCGCATAGAAGGCGTGTTTAACGGGGAGGCGCACAGCTTTGACCTGCGCGGTCGGCGTTTTGCCGTGGTTATGGCCGGCAATCCCTACACGGAAAGCGGCTCGGCATTTGTGATCCCCGACATGCTGGCCAACCGCGCCGACGTGTTTAACCTGGGCGACATCTCCACGGCCGAGCAGGAAGCCTTTGAGCTCTCCTTTGTTGAAAACTGTTTAACCTCCAATGCCACGACGCGGCGCATGGCATTGACGCATCGCGAGGACGTGCCTGCCTTTGTGCGCTGGGCGCGCAGCAAGTCGCGCGAAGGCCTCGAGTTCAAAGGCTCGTATTCATCCGCCGAGATGCAGGACATCGTGAATGTGATCGGCAAACTGATGCGCGTGCGCGATACCGTCCTGGCCGTCAACAACGCCTACATCCGCTCGGCGGCAACGGCCGAAGCCTACCGCACCGAGCCGCCTTTTCAGTTGCAGGGTTCCTATCGCGACATGAATAAAATCGCCGCCAACGTGCTGGCCGCGATGACCGAGGAAGAGCTGGATAAACTCGTTGAAAATCACTACGTCAACGAAGCGCAGACATTGGCGGGCGACAGCGAAGCCAATCTGTTGAAATGGCGCGAAATTGTCGGCGTCATGACGGAACCTGAACGCAAGCGCTACGAAGATATCAAACGCCGCTTCGGCGACAATCAATTGTTCGGCGGAGCGGGCGACGGCGATCCGCTGCAGGAAACAATCAGGCAGATTAAACAACTCAATTCCGGCGTGCACGCCATCGCCCGTGCAATCAGCAATCACGCCGGCAACAAGGGCGGAAGTTTAAATGAGTGATTTCAATCCCGTTGTTCGCGAACTGCATGTGTATCCGCTCAAATCGGCCGGCGGAATTGCAGTTGATCGCGCCGCGGTCGATATGCGCGGTCTGGAATTCGATCGGCGCTGGATGTTGGTCGACGCGGAGGGAATGTTTATCTCGCAGCGCGAATACGCGCGCATGGCGTTGTTAAACATGCGCCCGGCCGACGGCGGATTTGTGATTGAAGCGCCGTCCATGCCACCGCTGTTTATAGCCCACGACCTGCCGATGAGCGACCGCCGTATGGTGCAGGTCTGGAGCAGCCGCCTGCGGGCCTGGACATATCCGGCCGCGGTGGACGAGTGGTTCACGCAGTTCCTCGGTGTCGAATGTCATTTAACTGCAATGCCGGACGACGGCAAACGCATCGCCAATCCGCGCAACACGCGCTCGATTACTCCGATTCGTTTTGTCGACGGTTATCCGATTTTGCTGCTCTCGGACGCCTCGCTGGCCGATCTGAACAGTCGGCTTGCCACGCCTCTGCCTCACGACCGCTTTCGCGCAAACATGATCATTTCCGGCTGCGAGGCGTTTGCTGAAGACGGCTGGGACCGCTTTTCCATCGGCGACGTCGAGTTTGAAACCATCAAGCCATGCCCGCGCTGCGTCGTGACGACGATCGATCAGCGCAATGCGCAGAAATCGGACGAGCCGCTGCGCACGCTGGCGTCCTACCGCAATCGCGGCGGCGCGGTGGAATTCGGTATGTACGCGCGGGCGCTCAACGCGGGGACCATAAACTGCGGGGCTGAAATTCTGCTTACATTGCGTCGGTCGGAAGCGGACAGCCAGGATCAAGATTCCCGGCCGACTACGTGAAACTACGTAAGAGCTGTGAGCCCTAAGGGCTCACAGCTCTTTTCCTGCGTTCCGATTCCTTCAGAACCCAATTCCCGAGAGAACCCCATGGGCATCTTCTGGCTTCTGCTCATAGTCATCGTCGTACAGGGACTGTTGGCCCTGATCTCCACCCGCCTCGGCGCGCGCGAGTCGGCCGGCCTGCGCCTGGCCGTCAACGCGGCTCTCATGGGCATGTGTGCGGCGCTGTTTATCCTGGGCGGCGGCGGCCTGCTATTTCTCTTGATGGCTCTGGCTATCGGCCTGCTCATGTGGCGCGAGATTGTTCGTCTGCGTGCTCCGCAGGATCGCCGGTGACGCCGTCTTCCCGGTCGGATGTTTTTATAACTCAGAATCATTGACTTCAGGACTCCATGTTTCCATCCAGACGCAGCGGCTTTTTTCTGTTTGCCGCCTCCTGTATCGGCCTGCTATTTTTTTGTTTGTCAACGGGAGCGAATGCTCAGAGCGACAGGGAAGTCACCGCGGCGATGCGCGGTCTGCTGCGAACGCTCGACGGCGCGCCGGATCCAAACAACCCGGCGGCTTTCATTTTGGGTCTGCGTGACGAACAAGAGAATCTCAAGGGGTATGTTTTACGGGTAAACGGAGCGGGTATCGAGATAAACGGGCCGCTGGATTTTCTGCCGCTGCCGTACGGCGACAGTTTGCAGTATGTCTACAAATACACCGAAATGGACATCACACGGGAGGTCGGGGCGGAAGTGCGCATGAAAGCCGGCGTCGACACCCTGCTGGATTGCAGCAGCCTCAGCAGCGTATTCCTGACGAACGACGTTTCCACGGCGCGCAAACGGGGCAATCTTACGATCGACCATGCGGGCGCCGACAGCTCACTGATCCGGGAGGTCCGGGAATATCAAATGCGGTTCGGCGAAAACAAAATCGCGTGGTACAACGATTGCAGCACCCAACTGGAATATTGCGGCGCCAACGTCCTGACCGTCACCGCGCGATATACCGGCGATACGGGCGGCAACCAGACGTATCGCGAGATAGAAGAATACAGCCTGCCGATCGGCCAGGTGATGAACAGCACAATCTCGGGTTGCGATGAATATCTGAAGCCGGAGAACCTTGCTGTCGCCTCCACCGCGCCGCTGCGGCTGGAAGATTTTGTCGACTCAACCGAGCTGGCGCAGGTGCGCGCACGCGTCGTTGCCGATCTGGAGTACCGCCGCAAAAACGGCGTGGCCTCGGGTGATCTGGCGGAGTTTGATCGCATCGCCGTGGCATTCGATGCGTCCCTGCTGCCGACGGTGGAACGCCAGCAGACGCTGAACTGCATGGATCCCTGTACGGAGGACATTCAGACTGTGTCATGCCGCGTGGTGCGTTGGCTGGGGCGGATGTACGCAATTGCCGGGACGAACTGCTGGGGCAACTACCTCTGCACCGGCGGAATTCCGTATCGATTTGAAACGCTCGTGGGCGCGGTGGGCGATGAATCCGATGCGCGCAGCATGCCTTTTGACCCGGCCGATCTGCTTGCCGCGGGAATCGTGGATGCGGCGCTCAGTGCGGACGGCAGCCTGGCGCTGTTTGTGCACGAAAAGGGGCTGGCGGTCTACGACGTCGCTGCGCAGCGACTGCTCTGGCAGTTGCCTTTTGATCCGCAAAAAACGCGGATCGTGATGGTCAAAAGCGTTGGCGGCGACAATATGAAACGACTATTGGACGTTTTGGCGGACGACTGACAAGCGGGCGTCGACCGGACGCGTAGTCACCGAAATTGTTGATGCCCCTGTCAAAGCCGCTGCGGCCCAAATCCGACGAGCGGCGGCGCTGTGACGCCGTCCGGGCCTTTCCATTCGGCCTGCCATGTTTTCAAGTCGTAATCCGACTTACGCTGAAAAACCCGCGCTATGAGTCCTGAAAACTTCAAGTACATAGCCACGGCGATATTTGCCCTGGCTGTCCTGCACACCTTCGTTTCAAGCTATTTCAACAAACTGGCGTCGAAGTATCCGGAAGGTTCGCCGCTCGAAAATCTCTTCCACTTCCTCGGGGAAATCGAAGCGGTTTTCGGTTTGTGGCTCATTCCGCTTTTTTACGCCTACTGGGCATCCTTCGGCTTGACGGAGACGCTGGATTACTTTGACTCCGTCACGCCAAAACTGATGGAACCGCTGTTTGTCATTGTCATAATGGTGATGGCGGCCACGCGGCCAATCCTCAAAGCCACGCAGAATCTGGTGGCCATGGCGTCGAAGCTGGTGCCGATCCCCAGCGCTACGGCGCGTTACTACGCGACTGTGCTGGCTATAACGCCGCTACTCGGTTCGTTTATCACCGAACCGGCGGCCATGACGATTTCGGCTTTACTGCTCAGCAAGTTTCTCTACGAAAACAAACCCAGCCCGCAGTTGATGTACACCACGATCGCCCTGCTGTTCGTGAACGTCTCGATCGGCGGCACGCTGACGCACTTTGCGGCTCCGCCGGTGCTTATGGTCGCGAACAAGTGGCACTGGGACATCAACTTCACCTACATGGCGACGCATTTCGGCTGGAAGGCGGCGGTGTCGATCTTTGTTTGTACCAGCGTCGTGACAACGATGTTTTTCCGCGAGTTCAAACGTCTGGACGGCATGCCGAAACAGGTGGAGGACATGAGGCCGATTCCGTTCTGGGTGACGGGTGTGCACGTGATTGCGCTGGCGTGGTCCGTCGTGATGGCGCACCATCCGCTGCTGCTGATCCTCGGATTCATGTTTTTCTTCGGCTGGTGCATCATCACAAATGAGTACCAGAGCGAGCTGCAGCTCAAACCGGCGCTGTTGGTCGGATTTTTCCTGGCCGGCCTGGTGACGCACGGCAGCCTGCAGGACTGGTGGATCAGCCCGATCATTGCCCAGCTGGAGAGCGTGCCGCTCTTTATCGGCTCGACGATTCTGACGGCCTTCAACGACAATGCCGCGATTACGTATCTCTCGACGCTGGCGCTCGACCAGGGATTCTCCGGACCGTTTACGGAGATGGGACTCAAGAAATACGCCATCGTGGCCGGCGCCGTGACGGGCGGCGGTTTGACGATTATCGCCAACGCGCCCAACCCGGCCGGGAACGCCATCCTGTCGAAGTACTTCCCCGGCGGCAGCGTCAACCCCGGCAAACTTTTTCTGTTTGCCTTGCCTTTTACCATCATCGCTGCGCTCTGTTTCATGCTGCTTTGAGCGGCGCGATTGAAAAATTTTCAAGGCCGTCGGGAGGTCTGCGCACAGACTGCGCGTTCCGACGGCCTTTTCATTTCAAACCGCTGCTGTGCCTTTCCATCCCGATTCGGGTCGGTTTCATCCCGGTATTTCGCCATTCGGCTCAACATCGGCTGCATGCCTGCGTTGTATTGGCCTGATTGTGGGCGGACGCCTTGCGTCTTTTCACGTATGTTTGCTCTGCGTACCTTCCATTGTAATCTGAAACCGAAAGCGAGTGACTTACATGACTTTTGATCATGTTGCAACGGTGCTGTTTGCACTGGCCGTGCTGCACACCTTCATGGCCGGCAAATTCAACAGCCTGGCGTCCAAATACCCCAGGGGATCCATACGCGAGAGCGTGTATCACTTTCTCGGCGAAATAGAGGTGGTCTTCGGCATCTGGCTGATACCGCTTTTTTACGCTTACTGGGCCTACAATTCCTGGGACGCCACGCTGGACTATTTCAACTCCGTTGCGCCCAAAATGATCGAGCCGCTCTTTGTGGTGGTGGTCATGGTCAAGGCCGCGACCAAACCGGTGCTGGACGCCACGCGCGGTGCGATCCTCTCGCTTTCGCGCATCGTGCCGCTGCCGAGTGAGACGGCGCGTTACTACGCCACGATCTTGATCATTGCGCCGATTATCGGTTCGTTTATCACCGAACCGGCGGCGATGACGATAGCCGCACTTTTGCTTGCGCAGTTGTTTTACGAGAAAAATCCGTCGCCCGTGCTCAAGTACGCCACGATTGCATTGTTGTTTGTTAACATCTCGATCGGCGGCACGCTGACGCATTTTGCCGCGCCGCCGGTATTGATGGTCGCAGCAAAGTGGGGCTGGAATACGGACATCATGTTCATGCTGACCAATTTCGGCTGGAAATCGGTTGTGTCGATTGTGCTTTGCACTCTGGCAGTCGTAATAATTTTCCGCCGTCAGTTCCGCGAACTCGACGCGGTAAAAGTTAAAGCCGAGGCCGCGGACCCGATTCCGGCCTGGGTTACGCTGGTGCATTTACTGTCGCTCGGCTGGGCGGTGCTGATGGCGCATCAGGCGGTACTGCTGGTTCTTGGGTTTATGTTCTTCCTGGGTTTTGTGGTTATCACGCAGAAGTATCAGGACGGCGTCAATGTCAAACCGGCGCTGCTGGTTGGATTTTTCCTGGCGGGGCTTGTCATTCACGGCAATCTGCAGGAGTGGTGGATCACGCCGATTATTCAACAGCTCAGCGCGCTTCCGCTCTTTATTTCATCGATGGTGCTGACGGCGTTTAACGACAACGCGGCGATTACCTATTTGTCGTCGCTGGCGCTGGAACCGGGCCTGGCGGAGGTCGGATCGGAGGAAGCGCTCAAGAAATACGCCATTGTGGCGGGAGCTGTCGGTGGCGGCGGTTTAACAATTATCGCCAACGCGCCGAACCCGGCGGGCAACTCAATCCTCAAACCCTACTTTGGCGATGAGGGCGTAAACCCGCTCAAACTGGCGCTGTTCGCCATTCCATTTACGGTGGTGGCGGCGCTCTGCCTCTACCTCTTGTAAACCGGTCTTTCAGCCGAATCCGACTCTGAAAATCTGTTCAAACCGCAGCCGGCATTTCTGAGCGCTTCGCCGCCATGGGATGTCGGCTTGCTTTTTGCTTTTGTTTGTCAACGAGAGAGAAACAACAAACAGAAGAGTTGGCCACAAACCGCACAACTTCCGAGCCCACAGTCAGTCCCCAGCCTCAGAGTGTTCAGCCCACAGTCAGTCTCCAGCCTCAGAGTCCTCAGCCGAAAACCAGTTTCCAGCCTCAAAGTCCTCAGTCGAAAACCTGTCCCAGGCCGTGAAGAGCGCCGGCTCCAAAGCCGGTTTCCAGTGTTTAATTTCACGAATCAGAAGAGAAGAGTTTGCTCTTGCCGTCCGATCAGTTCCGCGTGGACATGTGCCGCAGTCGATTTTCCGGCGATGTTTGAGTTCTTGTTTTCGCGGCCCGGCATGTCGGCCGACGCACACGCGCTTCCCGTTCAGCGGCGTAATCTCGCCGTTCACCTGCGTTTTACCGCCCGCTTGTTTCTTTCGGGCTTGAAATCACGCAATGTCGTTGTATGCTTGTGAAGTGAAAGGAGAGAACTGCGCAGACAAGAGCAGGAAGGAGATCGCGTCGTCAGGCCGGGAATCCGCGCAACCTTCGGGTTGTCGAGCGGACGGCCTGCTGGTGGGTTGGTGGTGGAAAACCTGACTGGAGGCGGCGGCGGGGGCGGGCCCACTTGATTTCACACCAAAATGCGTTCAGACCCGAACCCCGCCCGTTCAGGCCACGAGAACCTACGATTAAGCACTGAATTCGTCCAATCAAGCCCTGGGAAAAGCTGTTGAAACGCCGTCAGCCACGACGCAATTCACCGTCAGCGACTCGAACTTTGTGCAGGGATTGGCCTTTGACAGCAGAGAGTTGTTTATCACCCGTGTGCAGCAGAGACAACGGTACTCCGCATGTAGTCGTCCGTTGACAACCGAGCCGGGAAGATGAGGCGCGGTGCAATTTTCTTCTGTGTTGCCATTTCTTTCTGCCTATCTTTGTCCGGCATTGAGATTCTCGTTGGCAATTCGGCGGTCGGAATTAGCATGTTGTATAACGATGACTTGCCGCCTAATCCACGTGGTTTTGGCGGATGGATGATCATGCTCAGCCTGGGTTTGATCTTTGTTTTTGCACATTCTCTGTCCAGAATTTGGACGGAATATCTGCCTGTCTTTCAACCCGAAAATCTCAACGTTTACACGCTTCCAGCTTCAGAGTACTTTGTTCCGTACATTTCAGGTCTGTTGTTCGCGGAGCTTGCGCTAAGTTTTCTCTTTTCCGTTGCGCTCGCCTTTCTTCTCATTTTACTGTTCAAGAGAAGTCGGTACTTCCCCAGACTCTTTGTCTTTACAATGCTCAGTCATTTAATATTGCTGACAGCGATTGCTCTGATCTTCGATGCTGTAACGGCGGACATCCAGTATCCGGATGAAATCGGAATTACTGAAGGAGAATTTTACAGTTCAATATATGTTACTGTCGTTTGGGGTAGTTACGTTCTCTTGTCCCGCCGCGTATACAACACCTTTCTGCGTAAATCCGGTGCTGAAGACCAGATTAAAGAACCGTGAAGGCAACCAGCGACATCCGACATCGCCGGTTAAAACGTTTTAACGGGTCGGCCAGACTGGAAACACCTGCTTCGGGGAGTTAAAAAATCATGAGCAACACACATGATGAAAATCAATTTGAATTCAACATGACGGCCCTTTGGCCGCCCGCCGCAATTCTCATTGTATACATGTTGTATTCGCTGGTGCTCGGCGTCCAGATCGATATTTTCAGCCTTCCCGACCTTGTGGGTGCGCTCTCAGACGATCTGGGCAATGTAAGCAATCACCTGATTTTCTATCTCATGGCAATTATGTCCGGCGTACTCGCGACTTTACTGTGCAGTATATTTCTGCTGTTGTTGTTAATCCGGCGCAGCCGGAGGTTTCATCGCTTATTTATGACGTTTCTGTGGTCTGTTTTGCTGGGTAACGGCGTCGTCTGTTTTCTCGAACTCTACTTTTTTCAATTAGGTGGCGATTCGTTTGCGATTTGGCATTTCCAGCTTTCAACCGTCGCTTTGCTTGCCTTTGTGTTGTATGCTGCCGCATCCCAATACTATGTCCAACTTTTCAGACCCGGGTATGCGTATAAATTCTGCTGCGCGCCGGTTGAAGTTTCACATGCAGAAGGCGCGCCGATCGAACAGAGCCGGGCACCACGGCCTGCTTCAGGTGGTCCGGTCGGCATCGGCGGATGGTTGATTGTGCCGCTCCTGTTGTTTGTTTTAACACTTGCCTTTGAATGTGTCTACTTTATTATTTCCCTTCCTGCTTTCATAGGGCCGTTTGAAATAGTTAACCAAATTGGCGTCTTCCTGCCTGGACTGAGCCTTGCGGGCTTTGTGCCCTTAGTCGTTGGTGTTATTGCGACGGCTCTGTTCGTTAGGCGCAATCGGTGGTTCCCCGGTGTTTTAGCGCTGTACTTTTTTGTCGGTGTCCTGAGCCACTGGATTAGCATATCCTGGTATGATATGTTGATTTTTGACCTGGTCCTTACACTTGAAGATGTGGCGGGAGCACCTCAATCGCTAGTCGGATTTAATCCTCTCCCGGTCGAAATATCTGTCGCAATTCTGCTGGCACTCTACCTGCGATTATCCAAACGCGTTAAAAACACCTTCCCGCGCAAGGTCGACTCCGACGACGAACAGCAAGACATTGACAACGGGGAAGCACAACCGGCAATGCCGAAAATTAACTGAATGACTTGTAATTCAATGCCCCCACTGCAGCAAAGGAGTAGAGGTGTTTAAACACACTGATCTCGATGCCTTGGCGCGTCGCCTCAATAGATCCGAGTGAGAACTATGCGGGAACAACAAACAGACAGTTCAACAAGTCGGCCGGGAATAACGTTCTACGTCCCCGCTTTGTTGCTCTTGTTGTATGGAGTTGGAAACTTGCTGCAATTTGTGGATACATCTTTTGATAAAATCTTCTTTTTGTATAAAAAACTGCTCTCGATGCTGTTGTATGGCATTGATCCCTACTTTTTGCCCTATCTGCTGTTTATCTCGAAGGCCATGTGGGAGTTGTTTAATATCCTGGCGAGTGTTGTTCTATTGCTCTTGTTTGTTCGCGGAAAACGCTCGTTTCATCGCCTGGCCATGTATTATGTCTGGCTGTACGCCCTCGTTTGGCTGCTGGCGGGATTGCCGATTAATGTCTTCGGCGGCGAGTCGGTGTTAAACGTAAATTTCTGGCTGGCGGTGGTAGCAGCGGCTATCTTTACGATATTCACATCCAGGTCTGCGGCGTACGCGCGCGTGTTCAGGCAGATGGATGTTCAACAATCGCAGGAAGGTTCAGATGGAAACTAATGACGCTAACAACCAGCCATCGCCTGCCGCTGTTCCGCCCGCTCCTGCCCGGGGTCCGCACGGTATCGGCGGGTTGATGTGGTTGCCGCTGCTGTATCTTGCAGTCGTCCTGCTTGATCCTCTCTTCAACATTGGTGCATTTCTGTTTAAGCTGGTTGTCCACGGCTGGCCGCAGGAGCCGGAGAACTCCGGGTTGCGATCGGTATTCGCCGATGCGCTTTTTTCCACGCTGATCATTCAGGCTTGCAACTTTGTCATGCTGGCAATCGGCGCTCAGACTCTTAATCTGTTTGTTAAACGCAGTCGTTTTTTTCCTCCATTGCTGTCTGCCCTCTTTTTTCTCTACGTCATGTTCCACTTCGTCACTTTGTTGCTTCGCCTTTGGATGGTATTTGGCAGCGGGGGCACGATGTCTGCCACGGTACTTGCGCGGCAACTGGAACCTGAAATTGTGCTCCTCCTGCTCGAATTGTCGGCGGCAATCGTTTTGACCTTTTACCTCGGTATTTCCAAACGTGTTAAAAATACCTTTGGGCGGCTCTTCGTCAAATCCACCTGAGCAATCCCTTTCAAACCAATTTTGTTCGTTGTTTAATGACAAGCTCGACGTCCTGGAACCCGGCCCTGTACCTGCAGTTTGAAGATCATCGTCTGCGGCCGGCCCTCGATCTGCTGAACCGCATTCCACTGCAAAACGCCGATCTGGTCTGCGACCTCGGCTGCGGCGCCGGCAACGTCATGTCTTTTCTCGCGCAGCGCTGGCCGCAGGCGCAGATTATCGGAATTGATCACTCGGCCGAGATGCTGGAGCGTGCGCGGCGCGAGTATCCGCAGTTCGACTTCCAGGAAGCCGATGCCGGAGCGTGGAAGGCGTCGACACCCGCAGACATCATTTACTCCAATGCCGCACTGCACTGGCTGCCGGATCACCGCAGCTTGTTTCCGCGCCTGGTTAAACAGCTGAAAGCCGGCGGCTGCCTGGCCGTGCAGATGCCCGCCAACTTCAAGGCGCCATCGCACACGCTGATTCGCGACGTACTCGATGACTTGCAACTGTGGAATGAAGAACTGCGTCGCGCACTTGGCTCGGTGGGTATTCTCGACGCGGCGGACTACTACGACATTCTTGCGCCGCACACCGGCTCGCTGGATATCTGGCAAACCGAATACATGCAGTGCTTGCAGGGCGAAGATCCCGTACTGAACTGGGTGCGCGCCTCGGCTCTGCGCCCCGTGTTTAACTGCCTGTCGCCCGACCAGAGTAATCAATTTCTCAATGAGTACAAGCAGCGTTTGTCCGCCGCCTATCCACGACGCGGTGATGGGAGCGTGCTCTTTCCTTTTAAACGTCTGTTCATAGTGGCTCGGATCTGAAGTGAGCCTGCGGCGCCTGTGTTGGTCGGGCCTGAACCATGTAGCTTCCTCAAACCCGACGACCTGCAAGACCCGAACAGTGGTATTGCTGTGGAACTATGCAGTTCGTCTGCCGCAAAACAGGCCGTGTATTCAGGGCTGATCACCCAGTGACAAACAAGAGGAAAAACAAGCCGCAGGCGGAACAGCGAGAAGCCGCACGGCGAAGTGCTCAAGCCGCCCAATCAGAGTGAGGCGGTGTAAAGCCGGATGGGAGTCTGTTCGCAGGCCGAAAAATTTCGCAGATCGCAGCAGTACAGGACTGAGCGGAAGTGCCGATGCCGAATGCGAAACGTTGAGCGCGTGAATTGTGTGTCGCCAAAAATTGCCTTGTAGAGTTTCGTTTGACGCGATAATTTCGGCGCAGCAACGTGAGTGAGATTATCCTTTTGTGTTAAGTTCAAGGATCAGAAGATGAAACACATAGCTATCTTTGCCGACGGGACGTGGAATTCGCCGGAGACCGAGCGGCCGACCAATGTCCTGATGACCGCCCGTGCCGTGGCGCCCGAAAATAAAGCAGGTGTTAATCAGGTTGCTTTTTACGATTGGGGCGTCGGCAGCGACGGTAAACGCGTGGTCGGCGGTTTGACGGGGGAAGGCATCGACAAGAATATTATGGACTGTTATCGCTTCCTGGTGCACAACTACGAGCCGGGCGATAAACTCTACTTTTTTGGTTTCAGCCGCGGTGCGTACACCGTGCGTTCGTTGGGCGGTTTTATCCGCAACTGTGGTTTGTTAAAACGCGAGTCCGCCGGTGAAATTCAGCGTGCATATGAGTTCTACCGCAAGCGCGGTAAAAATTACCACCCGGATTCCGTAAAAGGCAAAGCGCTGCGTGCAAAGTACGCCGTTGCCGACATCACACCGATCGAATTTATCGGCGTCTGGGACACGGTCGGTTCACTGGGAATTCCCGTGCCGTTCTGGGGTACGCTGGGAGCGGAAGAATTTCTGTTTCACGATACACAGCCGAGTCGGATTGTTAAACACGCGCGTCATGCGTTGTCGATAGATGAAGACAGGGAAGACTTTGCCGAGACATCCTGGGACCACAAACCCGGTCTCGATGTTAAACAGGTCTGGTTTGCCGGCGTGCATTCGGACATCGGCGGTGGGTACCCGGAAGCCGGGCTGTGCGCCTGCGCGGCCGACTGGATGATGAAGGAAGCCGAGAAATTTGAGTTCAAGTTTTCGGATTACCTGTCCAAGCTGATCAAACCCAATCCGCACGACAAGATCCACAAAGCGCGCACGGGCATGTTTCACTTGCGGCCGGAAAATGTGCGCACAATCCAGGGACCGCTGCACAGCTCCGTTAAACAGCGCTGGGATGCCGACACACAGGGCTACCGCAAAAAAAGCAAGGCAATGCGCAAGTTGCTGCAGTCCGTCGGCAACGACTGGTCGAAGATAGAAGTCGTGGATTGACCGTGCCACGGCGCTGGAGTGTTAAAACTCAAGAAGTACAAAGTGGCGGTTGTTAACCAGCTGCGAGTGCAGGAGATCCAAGCGGGCGGAACTGCAGGTGATGCGCCGTCGGGACAATCAGCGGTGTGTTGCTCTGCGGATGCGTGCGGACATCAACCTCCAGACCGAAGGCTGCGCCTATGTGCTCTTGCGTGAGGACCCGGGCCGGGCTGCCGCTCGCAAGAATTCTGCCGCTGTTTAACAGGCAGACGCGGTCCGCACATTGCGCCGCCATGTTGAGATCGTGCATGATAATAACCACGCCCAGTCCCTGTGAGTCAGCCAGCCCGCGAACGAGCTGCAGCATCAGGTGCTGTTGTTTAATGTCGAGATTTGACGTCGGCTCGTCGAGCAGGAGGAAACGACCGCGCATATCGCATGTATTGTCGCAGCGCAATTGCGCCAGGGCGCGCGCAAGGTGAATGCGCTGTTGTTCGCCGCCGGACAGCGTTAAAAAGTCGCGTTCCGCCAGGTGTGCCGCGTCCACAAGCTTCAATAGATTGTAAGCCGCTTCCGCATCGTCCTGACCGGCGCGGCCCGCGTGCAGCGGCAGCCGTCCAAGCATGACAACGTCGACGGCGGCGAAGGAAAAACCGAGCTTTGGATTTTGCGTCATGACTGCGCGCAGTTGAGCCAATTCGTCCGCCTTCCAGTCGCGCAATGGACGATTGTTAAACAGTATCTCGCCGGAGTCGGGCGCAAGGTCGCCGCAGACCAACCGCATCAGCGTTGTTTTACCTGCGCCGTTGCAGCCCATCAGCGCACAGACTTCGCCCGGGACGATGTCGAGCGAGACGTCGTCCAGAATTGAGTGTTTGCCGTGAGCGAAATTCAGGTGTTTAACGCTTATCACATCAGGCTCCGGTTGCGTTTGAAGCGTAAAAGCAGCCACAGGAAAAAGGGACCGCCGATGGCGGATGTTAATATTCCCACCGGCATCTCCGCCGGCGCAGCCACGAGACGCGCCGCCAGGTCCGAGAGTAACAACAATATTCCACCGCTCAATATCGAGAGCGGAATGACGCGTTGGTGATGCGAGCCCACAAGCAGTCTCACAATATGCGGCACCACCAGGCCGATGAATCCGATCACACCCGCCAGCGAGACAGCCGCGCCTACAATAATTGCCGTTAAAAATGTGATGTGAAATTTGCCGCGTTCCACGTCAAAGCCGAGGTGCCGCGCCTCGCGTTCGCCCAGCATCATGGCGTCCAGCACACTCGAATAGCGCGTTAAAGCTAAAAGAGCGGGCAGGATAAACAGTGCCGCGATGCCGATCGACTTCCAGCCCGCTCCGGCGATATTGCCGAGCAGCCAGAACGTTACCGTGCGCAGTTCGTCGTCGTCCGCCACGAACATCATTAAACCGATAAATGCCGCGGCCATGGCGTTGATCGCAATACCGCCCAGAATCATGATTGTGACGGATGTTTCATTGTTGCGCGTAGAAATGCGGAACACCAGCCAGGTTGCCGCCAGGCCGCCCAGGAAGGCCGCCGCCGGCGTCAGAAACAGCGTCAGAGCTCCGGCTGTTGCTCCGAAGAGTCCGCCGCCGATCACAATAAAAAATACCGCGCCGCAAGCCGCGCCGTTGCTGATGCCGATCAGCGCCGGGTCCGCCAGCGGATTGCGGAACAATCCCTGAATTGCCGCGCCGGAAGCCGCCAGTCCCGCTCCGAGCAGAATGCAGAACAGCGTGCGCGGCAGGCGGATAAATACGACAATTGATTCCTGCGTGGCGGTGAATTCCCAGGGGAGTTTAAGTCCGATCTGTGCCGCCAGTATGGATAACAGCTCCTGCGGCGAGAGTCCGACAGCGCCGAAGGAAACCGAAGCCAGCGCCAGTGCAACAAGCGCAAACAGCAGCACCGCAACCAATTGTGACTGCGATGTACTGCGACTTTTGCGTTTGTTTAATATGGCGGCGGCCAGGCTGTTCATCGACCTGCCTCCGCATCGCCGAAGTGCAGGCCGCGTACGAGTTCGATCATGGCTTTGCCGAGGCGCGGACCGAAACCGAGCAGGAGCAGATCGTCGATGACGACAAAGTTGGCGTTTCTGCCGGCGGGAGTCTGCGCAATACCGGGGATGTTTAACAGCCCCTCGGTTCCACCGACACTGGCAAGTCCGGAAGTCGTCAGCACCAGCACGTCGGGCGAACGTCCGATAATCGCTTCGGCGCCGACGGGTTTCCATCCGTCGATGTCATGCACCACGTTGTCGGACATGCACCAGTTCAACATGAAGTCGATCGGCGTGTCCGCGCCGCCGGCGTTGAGTACTTTGGCGCCGCGCAGGTAAAGCATCAGTGCTTTCCGGCGCGTTGTTGCATCTTTTAACAGTTCGCGCGCATGTGCCAGATCGCGATCCAGCGTACTGATCAGCGCTTCGCCGCGTTCTTTGCGGTTGAGTGCGGCGGCCAACAGCGTGATTTTGTGTTTCGCGCCCGGAATGCTGAACTCTTCCGGCACGCGCAGCACCGGGATTCCCGTTGCGCGCAACTGGTCAAAAATGTACTCGGGACCGGCCAGATCGGAAATGATAATGAGCGTGGGGTTAAACGACAGAATTCCTTCCGTCGCCAGCGCGCGCCAGTAACCTACTTTGGGCAGGTTCTCCAGCGATTCGGGCCAGGTGCTCGAAATGTCCGTCGCCACGATATTGTCGGCATAACCCAGCGCGCAGACGATTTCCGTCACCGGGCCGCCCAGCGATACAATCCGCGAGCGATCCGCAATGTGAACTTTGTGACCGTCCGCATCAACCACCGTCACGGCGTCGTCTGATTGGGCCCGCAGCTCCGCTCCCGTCGGCAAACAGAAGAACAGGATTGAGAGAAGCAGCGGTGTGATGTTAACAGATTTAAACATGAACGTACTCCTCCCAGGCGCCGTATTTGCTCGCCAGGACCTCGCGCCACTCGTTCAGTTCGGGAATGCCGGGTTTGCGTTTGCCAAAGAGTTGCAACACCATTTCGCCTTTGTCATTAAATATTTCCAGCGAATGAATCATGCCGTCGCGACTCGGTTTGCGCACGTACCAGGTTTCGTGCAGATTTGCGCCGTTAATGTGCAGGTTGAATCCGGGATCCATCACGTTGAACCAGCCGTTGAATTCGGCTGTTTTGTTTACCGTGCCGGAAAAAATTTGCAGGATGCCGCCGTTGCCTACAAATGCCATGATCGGCGTTTGTGTTTCGGCTGCGGCGGTTATGACTTCAGTAAATGAATTGAGCGGTACGCGGCGCGCCCAGTCCGGTCCGGCAATGCGCAAGGCCTGTGTGCGCGGCAGACCATGCTTTTTTAACATCCCGAAAAACTCGTGTGTGTCCTGCAGAGCGGCCCAGTCTTGCCGGAACAATTCTACATCGACATCGTTGTTGTCGTCCGCGCGTTTAACTTCCTGCGGCGTTGGATTGACCGCACTCTGGTCGTCCGACATCAGGTCCTTCTCCAGCTGCTCAAAGGCTTCGCGATTGGATTCCGCGCCGATATACACCTTGTGGATTGCTTTTCCATGTTCGTCAAAGATCTGGAAGCTGATCAACTCGCCGCGTGCCGTAGAGCGGCGTTCGGTGTAGAGGCTGTGCCAGGCGGAAGGGAAGAGGCGCAGGTCGATTTCGCTGCCGAGTACCAGCCCGTGATCGGCGTTCAGGTGGATGTTTTTGTACTCGCCGCGCACCTCGTGCACAACGTCGTCATTGCGCGTCAATGCCATCACGCGCCCCAGTTCGCCCAGGCGCGGAATAAACGTTTTCCAGTCGGCTTTGAGGCGTTTAACATTGTCGCCGCAGTCGGTCGTCAGCAGAGCTTCCTCGCTCACGCCAAGTTGGTCGGCGGCGTCGCGGATACGCGGCGGATTGGCGCCGGCGCGCATTTCCTGCCATTGTTCGCGGATAGAATCTACGGAAGTCATTGGTTTGCCTGTCCGATGTTTAATGAAATGTTTGTTGTTCAGCGTCCGAAGCCGCAGCATCATTCGCATGAAAAAAAGTTGGCGGCAGGAGAACGGGTCTCTCGATGCTTTCGCTCTCCTGCCGCCGTGTGATCACCGCCGTCGCGTTGATGAGTTAGTGGATTTGAAGAGTTGCCATAAGCGTTTTTCCATCCAACTGCAGTTGAACTGCATACTGTCCCGCAGCCAGACCGTTTACATTCAGCGGAAGCTGATGCATGCCCGTTCCGGCCTTAACATTTTCCCGCAACACAATGTGACCGTTCAGGTCCACGATGCGCAGTTGCGCGCTCTTGATGTGCTTGTTAATCGCATAACTCAGCGTGCATGCGCCGTCCGTTACCGGTGCGGGGAAGAGCGCCATGCTGCCGACAAGTTCGCCGTTCGTTTCTGCAACGTCCGTCGACAGTGGTTCACCGACTTCAAAGCCGACCTTGCCGTCCGCACCGCCGCCGAATTCCGTGAAGTAGACTTTGTAAATACTGCCGTCGTGCGCCTGTACAAAGTAGGCCACGCTCTCATTCATCACGTATGAGTTGGTTGAGAATGAGAATTCTTTCCAGTCGTGACCGATAATGTTAATATCCTCGCTCAGCGTCATGTCCTGGCTGTAGCTGACCGTCAGCGGGTCGACGTCGTCGGCCTGGGCGCAAAGCACGCCGACATTGCTGCGCACGCCGGAGACGACGTAGGGAACATCGCCATTTTCGCCGACGTAGGCGATGTAACGTCCAAACACGATGTCCCACTCGGCGCTGAGCGGTTCGCGGTCAAGCGTCGTATGTGAACCGAGCGAATAATACGCGAAGTTTTTACCGCTGAACTCACTCTTGGCGATTTCGGCGCTGTGCGCGTTGCTGCCGTCCAGGTTGGCGTATTTGATCGTGTACACACCCGACTTCAGACTCTCGACCATCAGTTTAACATAAGTCGTCGCGTCCAGCTGCAGGACAAAAATTTCCGTGCCGTCCACGTGGTGAGTAATCGGATTGTATTCACCCCAGCCCAGCGAGCCGCTGTTCGGGTCAATGCCGAGGTTAAGCGCACCCGAGCTCCATGACGTTTCCGAATTGTATGTCAGTTCCCAATTCGCCGTCATGCCGTTGGTGTCCAGCAGGTCAAAGTTGTCGATGTTAACGCCGAATGCGTGCCACACAAGAATGCCCTTGCTGTGGTTAACCAGCACCGAGGCGGCAAATCCCGAAATCTCAAAAGCCAGATCCCAATCGCTTGCGCTCCGGCTTTCAACGCCGTCATCAGTAAGACTGAAAAACACGTCGTTGGCGTAGTCCGCTCCCATCGCGATGCTCCGTTCGCCTGCCAGAACGGGAGAGGCCAGGAGCGCAAATACACAAACGAATGATAAAAAAGTGCCGCAAAGTTTCATCGCTAAACCTATGATATAATTGCAGTTAAAAGAATCGTGCTCGTCGGTGTCGGCCGCAGTTGCCGGCAGTCTTCACCTTATCTGTATTTAAATCTGGATTAAGTCCAGATAACTGAGGCATTCTTGTTCGATGCGATTTCGCCGCTCTCTCTTGAAAGCCCCTTGAATGTTTTTGTTAACCTCGCCGGTAGAAGGCGAAGAACGACAAGTCAGTCTCAGAGCCGCTGGAATTCAAACGCGGGACTGCCTTTGTCGCCGCTTTCAGGATCGTAAAAATCCGTGAAACGCAGCTTGTACAGAAAGCCGGCCGCATCGCGTACGATATAACTGCGGCTGATGTCGACGATGTAGAGCGACTCCTGCAAGATGAATGTCTTCCAGTCGTAGCCGATTGCGTCGGGGCGTGTGTTTAACTCCACCGCCGCCGCAGTCTCGCGGTCGATCAGTTCGTAGGGAAGTTCGTTAAACTCCGCCGCGCTTACCAGGCCGGGATTGGACAATGCGCCGTTAACCGAATAGGGCAGCGGCTCCGGCTGGTAGAACACATAGACGTACTTTGTGAAAACCAGGTCCCAGCTTTCGCGCGGCGGCTCGTGCTCAAATTCTGCTTTGCTGTCAAAATCAAAGCCGATATAGTTGAAGCTGTCGTCGCGATTAACCGCGTAGGTCGCAGCGCCTGTTCCATCGATATTCGCAAGGCTGACGGAATAGAACTTGTCGTTGGCGGATTCAATCCGGAACAGCACGAGGCCGTTTTTCTCGCCCGCGGCGCTGTAGCCGCGATCAAGCAGGTAGACGTGTTTGCGCGATGCAGCGCCGGGTTCTTCATCCGATCGCCACCACGCGCCGATGCCGCTGGAGTCCACATCGCCGCTCTGTACATCGTACCGGAATTCGGCGTTCTTGATCATCGCTGCATTGACGTCGCTGAATTCAATCGCTCCAAGATCGGCGACGGAAGCAAATTTTGCACTGTTCAGACGCACGTCGTAGCGGCCGGGCCGGCAGTTAAACTCCAGGTCCCAGAGTGCAAAGTCAACAGACTTAACGCTCCTGTTGCTGCCAAGGTCGAAGTACACGCGCTGCGCGTAGTCGCCGCCCATTGTAACCGTGGCGGCGCGAACGTCGCCGCGATCGATGGGAGCCACCAGTTCGTCCTCGGGCAGGCAGCCGCTCAGACCGACAAACACGGCGGCCAGCGCAAATCTGAATATGATGGAGTGTGTGTTAAACATCTTGTTGTCATTCCGAGTGTCAGAGCGTGTTCAGATCCAGGCGCAGAAACAGCGATCTCCCGGTGCCGATCGACACGCTGCCGCCCGCATCCGAGTGCACATCATTGCTGTTCAGGCTGTTGCTGATATTCACAACGTCGAAAATATTTTTCACACCGCCGGTCATTGTCAGTCTGCTGTCAAACAGTTTGACGCTCGCCGAGCAGTCCAGCAGTTGGTAGTCGTCAATTGAGCCTTCGCGGACCGACCCGTCGGCGTCGACCGTGTACTGCGGCAGCTCGCCGCTGTACTTGTAGAAGAGGTTAAGGTCGACGTGCTCCGTCAGCGTGTACATCACACCGGCGGAAAACTCGGGCGCAAACGAGTACTCGCCGACGTCTGAATTATCTGTCTGTGCGTCCAGCCCGGTCGAGCGCCCGAGGTAGCTGAAACTGATTTCGGCCGAGGCGTTGCTGCGCCGGTAAGTCACATCCAGGTCAAGGCCCAACGTCCGCACTTCACCGATGTTGACGTAGGAAAACAGGTCGCCTTCCACCTGCGCCAGGCTGATCAGATTGTTAACATCGTTGTAAAACAGACCCGGCTGCATTTTGAGCGAGTGCTGCTGTGAGTCCGTCGTCCACTGCAGGTCGAGTTTGTAGTGGCGCGACTTTTCGGCTTCGAGTTCGCCGTTACCGCGAATATTGTGATTGATGTCGACAAACAGGAAGTACAATTCGCGCAGGGACGGAGCGCGGAATCCCTCGGCCCAGGAGGCGCGCAGGACAATTCCGTCGGCGAGGTTAAATCGCGTGTTGATGCTGGGCAGCAGCGGCGCGTCGAAGCGCGTATTGTAGGCGTAGCGCAGCCCGGGCTGAAATTCAAACGATTCGACCGGTTGCATGCGCGCCGCGCCGAATACCGCATAGTCGTCAATTGTCTGTACACCTTCTTCGATGCGGCCGCCCTCGACGTCTTCCAGATTGAAGTCCAGCCCGGCCTGCCAGGCGATGTCGCCGTCCAGAGCGTCGGCGCTGTACGTCAGTCGTGCCAGAATCGCCTTGAACACACTCGTGTCCTGTTCGGTGTCGCCGCCCGTCAATTGTGTTTTGCCTGTTGTTAAGTCCTTGAAGTAGCTGTTCTTGCGACGGCGATACCAGGAATGGGAAAGCGTCAGGTCCAGTGACGCGTCGCTGGAAACCGCGTGATTAACAAAAAGGGAATTTGTCAGGCGGCGTGTGTGATATTCGTCGTCAAATGCCGTCTCGCGGTAGGGTGCACGCGGCTCGCCGCGATTCCAGATAAACTCGTTGAAAAAGCGCGTGGAAGCCCGCAGTCGCGTGTCGTCGAGTTTAAGTGCGGCATTCACATCCGCAAAATACTGTTCCTTCGGTTTCCACTGCTGGAAACGGCTCGTGTCCGGATTGTTAAACCCGTCAAACAGGTTGCGGCCCCCCGCCAGCGAGAGCGAGAAGTCGTTAAGGCCCCAGGACAGCAGCGCGTCATTGTTGTAGTGGCCGACGCTTTCCAGATAGCTGCCGGCCTCCAGATGCAAGCGCGGAGTGTTGTTGTCGCGCGTGATAATGTTAATAACGCCGCCGAGTGCATTGGTGCCGTAGCGCACCGAGAGCGGGTCGTCCACAATTTCAACGCGCTCGGCATTGTTAAGGTTGATCTGGCTGAGGTCGATATTGCCGTTTGTGCGCCCGATCACCGGCACGCCGTCGATCAGAATTTTAACATTGTTGCCGCCGAGCCCCTGAATACTGAGCGAAGAGCCCAGCAGGTTGTCCTGCGCAAGCCGCATGCCTGCGCGATTGGAGAGCAGTTGCGCCAGCGTCGTTGCGCCCTGCGCCTTGATCTGCTGCGCCGGGATGATATCCACGTCGTACAGAGATTCGCTGCGTTTGGTCGGCAGGAATTGGCCTGTTACCACAATCTCGTCCGTGGCAAACTCCACCGGAGCAAGGTAAAAGTTGTACGCATCGTCCGCGGACATCGTGTCAAGTCGGCTTTCAAATCCCGCACAGCTGATGTTTAATTCAACGCGGGTGTTAAACGGGACGACAAAGGTGCCGTCCGCTCCGCTTAACAGCGTAACCACCGAATCCCGGCAGGGAGCATCCAGACAGCGAATCCTGACCGTCACCGCCGGCAGCGGTGCGTTCGATTTACCGGTGACAATTGTTAACACGCGGTCGGACGCCGTCAACGAGACCTGGCCGAGTACGACCGCCAGCAGGACGAGAATGATCAAGTGCAAACGATGTGCCGAATGTATGCGCATGTCTGGTAGTGCAGTTCAGTTAACAGCGGCGGGCGTCTGTATTGTCGCCCCACCGGCAGGACTCCGGGAGCAGTCTGTTTTGATCCGTCGCATAGCGTATTTGGAAAGCCCAAACTAGACATTCGGACGGATAATCGGAAACACGGAAGCAGGAACGCGGAGAATGGCTCGACTCCGCTAACCTTATTTAGACTAAGTCTAAATTAAGGGATTGCAAGCGGCGATACAAATGAAATTTTTGTGGAGCAGAGGCCGGCAGTCGAATGGATTGAAATTGTGAGAGAAATCACTCTGCCCGGGATTTTTGGAAAGTGCCGAATTTGCGGTTAAATCGGCGGTTTTGCGGTATCGGTGCTGAATGGTGGTTTCGGGTGGAGCCGGCTTCGGCTGCCGTTTCCCCTGAAAAATTTTGTTTGTCCCACAGCCGTAAACGCCAGGTCACCGGGCAAAGTCACCGCGTCGCAGAGTGAGAGCAATCGCATGCCGCACCACAGGTAAAGCGGTGGCATGGCCGTATAATCAGGTTGGTTGGGAGTCTGTGTTTATCGGCGTGACAGGCCGGGCTCAGAGCAATTGAAACTCAAACTGCGGCGTGCCTTTGTCGCCGCTGATCGGATCGTAGAAATCGGTGAAACGCAGTTTGTAGAGGAAACCGTCCGTGTCGCGCAGTATGTAACTGCGCGTCGGGTCAATCTGGAAATTGGAGCCGCTGAAGTCGAAGGTTTTCCATTCGTAGCCGACGACGTCCTCTCGCGTGCCGAAGACCAGCGTTGTGGCCAGCGCGCGGTCGATGTCTTGGTAGGGCGTCTCGGTTTCCAGGATTGCGCCTGCGCCGTTGGGATTGGTCAACACGCCGGTGACGGAGTAGGGCAGGCGCTCGGGCAGAAAGAAGATGTAGGTGTATTTGGTGAAGACAAAGTCCCATGTGCCGCGCGGCGGCTCGTGCAGGATCGTCTCGCCGCTGCTGAACTCAAAACCGACAAAATTGAAACGATCGTCGCGTTCGATGCGCGCCGACTTTGTCTCGCCGCCTTTCATGTCGGCATAGGTGATCGAATAGCCGGATTCGTCGGCCGATTCAATCACAAATTTGTAGCTGCCCTGTGTTTTACCGGCCGCGTCGTAGCCCAGCTCGGCCACGTAGACGCTGCCTCGCGAGAGCGGCAGCGCTCCGTCGCCGGCCGACCACCACTGACCGATCGCCAGGGAGTCGCTGTCGCCGCTGTACACGTCGAATTTGAATTCCGCTCCTTCGGCTGCTTTGGCGTCAACCGATGCCAGATCGACGGCGCCGAGGTTGGCGACCGAAACAAACTGGGCCGAGTTGGCACGGATCTCGTAGGAATCGGCTTCGCAGGCAAACTCCAGGTCCCAGGCCGTAAAGTCGATGGCACTGACTGCCTTGTTGGACGAGAGGTCAAAGTAAATTCGATCGGCGTAGTCGGTGCCCATGCTTACGAGTGCGGACTGAGCGTCGCCGCGATCGAAAGGCTGTACGGGCGTATCTTCGGGCATGCAGGCCACGGCGGCAAACAGAAGAGCCGCAAGCGCCGGGAGTTGAGTCGTGCGGAGCAGAGTCATGGTTTTTGAGCCCGAAGACAGTGAATTGTTATGTTACGAAAAAGTAGCTGTGAGCCCTAAGGCCTGTGAGCCGTTTTCGGGGGTGTTCAACCCCACATTTTCAATCTTTCAACCCGATTCATAACCCGCCGTTTCAGACTTGAGAACAGCATCTGGCAGTCTACTTCAACGCCTCACTCTCCGCTGAACGGCGCCTGCACCTGCAGGCTCAGGAACAACGAGCGCCCCGTGCCGATCGACACCTGGCCGCCGCCGTCGGCATGTACGCCGCCGCCCGAAACGCTGTTTTCGATGTTCACCACGTCAAACACGTTCTTCATGCCCGCCGTCAGCGCGAGCGCGTCATCAAAAAGGCGCGTGCCGAACGACAAGTCCAGCATGTGATAATCTGCGATGCGGCCTTCCGTGATCGTGCCGTCGCTCGCCAGGCCGTACTGCGGCAGCTCGCCGGTGTACTTGTAGAACACGTTCAGGTCCACGTCGTCGAACAACGTGTACATCACGTTGGCTGAAAGCTCCGGCGCAAAGGCGTACTCGTCGATCACCTCGTCGACCGAAGTGTCGTCGCTCACGCGATTGTAGCGCCCGATGTAAGCAAAGCTGATTTCCGCCGTCGCGTTCGGGCGGTAGTAATTCATCGTCACATTGCCGCCAACCGTGCGGTAGGTCCCGATATTCACGTACGAATACAGGTCGTTCTCCACAAAGGCCAGGCTGATCAGATTGCGAATGTCGTTGTAAAACAGGCCCGGCTCCAGCGTCACGACATTCTGATTCATGTCGTGCACCCAGCGCAGGTCCAGGTTGTAGTGGCGCGAGCGCTCCGCGTCCAGGTCCGTATTGCCGCGCACGTTGTGATTGATGTCCACAAACAGGAAGTACAGCTCGCGCAGCGAGGGAGCCCGGAAACCCTCGGCATAAGAGGCGCGCATCGAAAGCGCGTCGCCGAATTTGACTTTGGCGTTGAGCGAAGGCAGCAGCGGCGCGTCGAAGCGCGTATTATACGCGTAGCGCAGGCCCGGCTGTACCGTCAACATGTCGACGGGCTGATAACGCAGGCTGGCGAACAAAGCGTAGTCGCCGACATCCTGCAATCCTTCTTCAATGCGTCCGCCCTCGGCGTCTTCCAGATTGATGTCCACGCCAGCCTGCCAGGCGATCGCTTCCACCACCGGATCGTGACTCCACGAGGCGCGCAGCAGCCACGAGCCGAAAGAACTCGTGTCCTGATCGCCGTCGTTGTTCGTCAGGCGACGATCCAGCGTCACTAAGTCCTTGAAATAGCTGTTTTTACGGCGACGATACCAGGAGTTGGCCAGCGTCACGTCCAGAATGTCGGCTGCGCCGTAGGTCTGTGTCAGGAAGAGTGAATTCGTCAGGCGCGCCGTGTGGTATTCGTCGTCAAAAGCCGTTTCGCGGTAGGGCGCGCGCGGTTCGCCGCGGTTCAGAATGAACTCGTTGAAATAGCGCGACGACAATCGCAGGCGCATGTCGTCGCTGCGCAGGACTGCATTAAAATCGCCGAAGTACTGTTCCTTGGGTTTCCACTGCTGGGAGCGGCTCGTGTCCGGATCGTCGAAACCGGCGAAAAAGTTGCGTCCGCCCGCCAGCGACATATTCAGGTCGCCCATCGTGTAGGCCAGCATGCCGTCGGCATTGTAGTGCCCCGAACTCTCCAGATAACTGCCCGCCTGCGCCCGCCATTCCGTCGCGGCATTGTCCTTGGTAATCACGTTGATCACGCCGCCCAGGGCGTCCGTACCGTAAACCACCGACAGCGGATCGTCCACAATTTCCACGCGTTCGGCATTGCTCAGGTTGATCTGGTTCAGGTCCACATTGCCGTTCACTCGTCCGATCACCGGCACGCCGTCGATCAGAATTTTCACGTTGCGTCCGGACACGCCCTGGATTCCCAGCGACGCGCCCAGCAGGTTGTCCTGGGACATTCTCACGCCCGCGCGGTTGGCCAGCAGCCCCGCAAGCGAATTCGCCCCCTGCGCTTCAATTTGCTCCGCCCGCAGCACTTCCACATCGTAGAGGGAACGGTCGCCCGATCCCGGACGAAACTGCGCCGTGACGACAATTTCATCCGACGTTACTTCCGCTGCAGACAAGGCCATCTTGTTTGTCCCGCTCGGCAGGATCGTGTCGATGCGCGTGGCGTAACCGACGCAGGAGATTTTCACCTCGCTTGCCGCCGTAAACGGACAGTCCACGAATCCGAGCGGATTGCTCAAACGCGTGATGCTCGAGTCGAGGCAGTCGGACTCCAGGCAGCGGAACACCACCGTCGCGGCGGAAACCGCCCGGCCGTTGCCGGCGTCGACAATCGAAAGCTGCGCCTGTTGCTGCGCCGGCGAAAGAGCCGGAGCGCCCAGAAGTGCACACAGAAATACCAGAACACTGTAACTGTGCCGCGATATCATACGATCTGGATTTCCCATTAGAAGCGCCAAAAACACAAGCTGCAAATTCACTTTCCACCGACCGTTCGGAGCAACGGCGGCGGAGCGCCGTACGACGCTCCGCAAAATTAGCACCTTTTTACCGGATCAAGGAGGAACGACCGATCCTCAGCGCACCACCAGGCGACGCGTCATGCGCGTCTCGCCCTGGCGCAGTTCGATCAGATAGGAACCCGCCGGCAGTTTGTCCGTTGCGATTTCAGCAACCGTCAGTTCACCCGTTGCGGCGACATGTTGAGCCTGCAGCAGACGACCCTGCAGGTCGTAGACGGCCAGTTCGGCGTCGGCGGACGTAGCCGTGAACGCCAGCTGCACATTTTCGCCGCGCGTCGCCACGCTCGGGTAGAGCAAGGCGCCGTGATTGTCGACGTCGCCGTCCACGCCGACGGTCTGACGCGCCGGGTAGAGGTCGAATTCTACGTCGCCGGCGGAAGCGCCGCTGAAGCCGCGGAACACGATGCGGTAGACTTTCTCATCGAGGCGCTTCACAAAAAACACGCGCGATTCATCGATCGTGTACGCGTTGTTTTCCCAGACTTTCCAGTCCGAGCCGATGCTGCGTTTGTACGTGCGGAAATCACCGGCGTCCGGTTCGGCCACCGTCTCCGGCGAGTCGCTGTTGACCATAGCGACAGTCACGCCGTCGTTGACCTGCACCCCGACGACCGGGTAGGGCAGATCCTGGTTCGGGCCCAGCAGTTCGATATAACGGCTGAACAGCAGTTCCCACTCCTGCATGGCCGGTTCGCGGTTGAGCGCCTTGTGCTCCAGCATGTCGTAGTAGCCGAAGAGGCGATCGGGATAGGCGTTTTTGTCGATCTCGCCGATTTTTTCGTTCGAGCCGTCCGGCTGCGAGTATTTGAATTTCAGCACGCCGCCGCTCAGGCTCTCGACGACCATCTTGCATACTTTGCCGGAACGGTCGACGATGATGTAGGTGGCGATGCCCGTTACGCCGTGTGTCACCGGATTGTATTCGCCCCAGCCGTAGCTGCCGCTGTTGTAGTCCACTTCCATGTTGAACGCGCCGTTGCGCCAGCTGTCCGGGCCGTTGAACCAACGCGTCCATTTCTGGCGGAAGTTCGACGTGTCGATCGGGCTGTTGTAGGTCTCGCCGTTGGAACCGTCCACGTAGTACACTTCCACGCCGGCGGCTTCATTGCAAATCAGACCGCCTTCGATGCTGTTAACCTGGAAAGCGATGTCCCAGTCGTCCGCGTCGGCCGTGCCGGTCACGCCGTGAATCACGCTGAAGTAGACGTCGTCGGCGTATTCTGCGCCCATCGAAAGGTCTTCATTGGCTGCAAAGGCCGTCGTGCCTGCAACCGAACACACAGTGGCAAACAAAAGAATCCGGTAAAAACGTGTCATCGCATCGTACCTGAAAAATTAGGAGGGAATTGAATGGCTCTGGAGAATCACAGTCCGTACCAGCGACTGCATTATTGCGAGGATGCAAACTACTCATGCCGGATTTTGCAGGCTATGATCTACATCATGTTTTTATTCGGCTCCGATCGGGCTTTTTTGCCGACCTTGGCTCCAGTGCACAATATGGTGCGGAAGCGCGGCGTTTTGAATGATCTGCAACATTTGCGAACTTTCGCGTTTCCGCGCCGTAGCGACGCAAGTGGACGAACCGCTCAACGTCCGCTCTGTTGAAGGTCCGACGCTCAATGCAGAGGGCCCAACGAAACCTGACGAAAAATTTAACCTGCTGTCATTCATGATGAAAAAACGAATCGCATTTATCTTCGCGCCGGCGCTCCTTCTGGTCGTCGCCGGCTTCAGCATCCTCGGCGCTCCGGACAACACCCGGATGGAGAGCGACCCGACCTGGGATGCCGCTCTGGTTCAGTCGGCACTGGCCGTGCTCGAGAGCGGACATTACTCGCCGCAGACCATCGACGACGAGCTCTCACAAAAAGCCTTTGATCTCTACCTGGAGCGCATCGACTACCTCAAGCGTTTTCTGCTTAAAAGCGACGTGGAGAAGCTGCGCCAATTCCGCAATTCCATCGACGACGAAGTGCTGACCGGGCAATTCGGCCTGCTTGACATGACGACCAGCATTCTGCTGGAACGCCGCGAACAGGTTAAAGACTTCGTGAGCGAAATCCTGTCCGAACCCTTCGATTTCACCGTCGACGAACGCATCGAAACCGATCCCGAAAAAGTCGAGTATTCCGCCGACCTGCCGGCCCTGCGCGAACGCTGGCGTCGCCTGCTCAAGTACAGCGCGCTCACGCGCTACGTCAGCCGCCTCGAAACCCAGGAAAGCCTGGCCAACGGTACCGCCGACAAAGCGGACGACGACGACGACGCGGACGACGGTGAGGACGAAGGCGACGACGAGGTCGAGATCAAAACGCCGGCGGAAATCGAAATCGATTCGCGTGAAAAAGTGGCTGAAAACATGGAGCGCTTTTTCCACAACATCGATATTGAAGACCACGACGACTACATGGCGCTCTACCTCAACTCCATCATGAGCGTCTACGGCCCGCATACGCAATATTTTCCGCCCGCCGACAAAGACAACTTCGACATCGCCATGACCGGCAAGCTCGAAGGTATCGGCGCGCAACTGCAGGACGACAACGGCTTCATCAAAGTCACGAATATCGTGCCCGGCAGCGCCTCCTGGCGTCAGGGCGAACTCGAAGCCGAAGATGTCATCCTCAAAGTCGCTCAGGCCGACGGTCCCGCCGTCGACGTCGTCGATGTTAAAATCGACGAGGCCGTCAAGCTCATCCGCGGGGCCAAGGGCACCGAGGTGCGACTGACCGTCAAAAAACCGACGGGCGAAGTCAAGATCATTCCGATCATTCGCGACGTCGTTGAACTGGAAGAAACCTATGCCAAGTCTGCGCTCATCCGCGACGACAACGCCGACAAGTCCTTCGGTTATATCTACCTTCCCAAGTTTTACACCGACTTCCGCAACGACGGCTCGCGCACGTCGTCCGGCGACGTCCGCAAGGAGTTGGTCAAGCTGCAGCGCGACGGCGTCGAGGGCATTATCCTCGATCTGCGCGACAACGGCGGCGGCGCTCTGCAGGACGCCGTCGACATGTCCGGCCTCTTTTTTGACAACGGCCCGGTGGTGCAGGTCAAGGGCCGCGGCCGCCGCGCCCGCGTCCTGAGCGATGAAGATCCCAGCACCGTCTACGACGGCCCGCTGATCGTTCTGGTCAACTCTTACAGCGCGTCGGCCTCGGAGATTCTCTCGGGTGCGCTGCAGGACTACGGCCGCGCGATCATCGTCGGCACCTCGCAGACCTTCGGCAAAGGCACCGTCCAGACCTTCGCCGATCTGAACCGCTACGCGCAGCGCGGTGCGGGCGAAGCCGACCGCAAGGAATTTGGCTCGCTTAAATTGACCATTCAGCAGTTCTATCGCGTCAACGGCCACTCGACGCAGTTTGAAGGCGTTACGCCGGATATTCTGCTGCCGAATCCCTCGGGATTCATCGACGAGGTCGGCGAGCGCTCACTCGATCACGCTTTGCCCTGGCGTTCGATCAATCCTGTCGAATTCCAGCACAGTGCACAAACCTGGGCCATCGACAACCTGCGCGAAAAAAGCCGCAGCCGCGTGGAAGCCAGCGAGGCGTTTGATGCGCTGCAGGAACGCGTCGCCGTCATGCGCGAGCGCCGCGAGCAGACGGCCGAAAGCCTGAATGCGGACATCATGCGCGCCGAAAACGCACAGTTCAAAGAGTTTAATGAGCGTTTCAAGGACATGGATCGCGTCGACCCCAATCTGCAGATCGAATCGCTCAGCGATGACAAACGCGACATGTTAAGCGACGAGACCAAAAAGGAAGCCGCTGAAAAGTGGCACAAAAAACTCAGCAAGGACATCTACCTGCAGGAGGCGATTGCCATTCTGAAAGACATCGTCCTTTCCTGAGCACCGCCTTCACACTGCCGCTTAAACAACCCACAGCCGCCGTCCTTCGGGATGGCGGTTGCCGTTTTGACTGCCGCCCATACGTCAACTGCGCCGCCGCCGCGCTGTTAACACATCCGGACTTAAACACATGACCACTTACGATCCCGCCCACGAACTCGGAATGATAGATCAGTACTATGAGCGCGCAGGTGCGATGTTTAACCTGCCCGCAGATGTCGTTTTTCGTTCCGTACCCGATTTCTCGGCCTGGTCCGCGGCCGATCATCTCGTGCATCTGGCGCGCACAAACACGCAGATCATTCGCTCCGTCAATCAATTGCTGGAGGGTCGTGGCAGCGACGGCCAACCCACGCGTCTGGGGTCGTTTTTACTCTTGGCGGGCGGCATTCCCCGCAGGCGCGCCCAGGCGGATCCGGCCATTCATCCGCCGTCGCAGCTGGACCGCGATCAGGCGCGCAAGATCTGGGCGGAGTCGATTGACCACCTCAGGGCTCTGGCCGGGCGGACAGATGAAATATCACGTGCCGCGGTGCGATTCAAACACCAGATTTTTGGCCTGCTTTCCGCTGCCGAATGGACGCGTTTTGCGGCTATTCACACGCGTCATCACCTCAAAATCGCCGAGGATATCGTTCACATCCGCTGCGGCGCACACTGAATCAAGCCACGTCCGACCGCATTTCCGACTTGACCGGCTCACTCCCGCTCGCCGCAGTGTTCGGATATTGGCCCGGAATTTTGCATCTTCTTCAATCCGCTTTTGTTTGGCCTTGATTGTTCAGTCGTAAACCGCGCGTCGGGGCGCTTCTTTAACCGGCGACGTGCGGAAAAGCGCATGTCCTCGCTGAGAGTGTCGGTGTGATGTCGCGTCATGCGTCGGAGAATTCATTCGCACAGACAAGTCGTTTCTGCCGTGCGAAACAGGTGACACTCATTCAGCATCCTATTAACACAAACTGCTGCCGATCATGCCCGCTCAAAACAAACACGGTCGCAAGAGCAGCGGCTCTGCGCGTCGTTCCCGTCGGAAAGGCCGTCGCAAACCAACTGCCGCCGATTTCCGCCGCCTTGCTTTTGCGCTCGGCGGAGCCGCCCTTGGCGGCGCATTGTTCTACTTTTTGATTGTTTCACTGGCTTCGCCCGGAGTCGAAGCCGTCCACTCGCTGGAAGAATACAAGCGCAACCGCGCCGAACTCGATGAGCACTACTGGGAGATGGAAGTGCTCGCCCAGGACTACGAAACAGTTATCATTAAAATGTGGGACGACCTGCGCGCGCGCGCGGGGGACAAGTATCGGAGTCTGCGGGACTTTCCCTTAAACAGCATTTCGCTGCCGCGCCGCACGGCTGCAAGCGACATCGAGCACGACATTGTCCTCGTCGACTTCGAAGGCGGCGGCGCGCGCCTGGCCGCAGCAGACTGGCGCGCCTGGCTCGATTCGCTCAGCGATGCCGGCTGGCGCATTCAACAGGGCGAGTGGCACCACCAGACATTTGAGCGCCTTGCCGACGGCAGATACGGTTCCACCGTTTCCATGGAAATTCACGTGTTTAACACGAATTCCGACAAACGACTGATTGTTAAAGGCAAACTCGGTATCGCCTGGGAGGATCTGGGCAAGGCCGATCACATCGACGTGCTTGAGCTGCGCGTCGTCGAACGCGACGCTCCGCCGCTTTTTGCCGAAATGCCGCTGCCCGAACTCCTTGGGCTTGACGCCAATCGCTCTATCGGCCCGGTTATCTGTGCCGACTTCAACCACGATGACTATGTCGACATTCTGTTGCCCAATCTCAATACGGTTCTGTTAAACAGGGAAGGTCTGTCCTTTGAGCGCGGCCGCCTTTGCAAGGGGCCGATCGACCTCGTGACGTCGGCCTTGTACGCCGACTTCAGTGGCGACGGTCGCCCGGAACTGCTTTGCGGCGGTTTTCTGGACGCCGGGCAGTTAAACGGAACGCCGGGAACAATGCAGCCCTTGCTCGTCATGTACAGTCCCGATTCGCTCGGTCAGTTTTCAGGTGATCCGCGCCTGGTGTTTTCATCGCCGGATCTGCACCTCGTTTCCGGTTTAACGTCCGGCGACGTCGACGGAGACGGCTTTGCCGATCTGTGGTTAAGCCAGTACAAGCCGCCCTACGAAGGCGGTCAGATGCCTGACCCGTATTACGACGCCAACGACGGACATCCGTCTTTTCTTTTGTTAAACAGGGAAGGCGGCGGCGGACGTGTGTTTGACGATCACACGCAGGATGGCGGGCTGGCCGCCAAGCGGTTTCGGCGCACCTACGCCGCCACATTTGTCGAGCTGGATAATCGTCCCGGCCTCGACCTGATTGTCACCAGCGACTTTGCCGGCGTGGATGTTTTTATTAACAACGGCGCCGGTCACTTCAGCGACGCCACAGCGCAGATGCTGGACAATCCGCGTCTCTTCGGCATGGCGCATTGCCTGGCGGATTTTAACATCGACGGTGCGGTGGACATTCTGGCCATCGGCATGAGTTCCACGACGGCCAAACGGCTGCACGCCATGGAAGCCGGTTTGCCGGGTTATGCCGCGCTGGATTCTGCGCGCCTCGGCATGGCCTGGGGCAATCGCATGTATTTTCACCAGGCGGACAATTCCTATGCCCAGTCGGATGCCGGCGTTTCCACTGCACGCACGGGTTGGTCCTGGGGCTGCGCCGATCTGGATTTCGACAACGACGGCGATCCCGATGTTTATATCGCCAACGGCCACGACTCCAAAACCACTGCGCGCGATTACTGCACGCATTTCTGGCGCGACGACATTTACCGCGCCGACTCGCATCCCGACTCGGTTATGAGTTCGGTGTACAGCAATATTATCCGCGGGCGTCGCAAGGAAGGCATTTCCTGGAATCCCTTCGAAAAAAATCATCTGTTCCTCAATCGCGACGGCCGCGAATTTGTTAACATCGCCTGGCCGGCCGGCGTTGCGCTGGAAGAAGACAGTCGTTCCGTCGCCGCCGTCGATTTTGACAACGACGGCCGCATGGACTTGCTGGTCGGCAGCCTGGTGTACCGCGGCAACGATCGGCTGCGCATTTATCACAATCTGGGCGATGCCGAGTGCGTCGCCAACAACTGGATCGGTCTGCGGCTGCGGGAAACGGCGGAGCATCCGCTGCAGGGCGTCGACGTGCATCTGTACTACGACGGTCAGGAACGCGACGCGGTCGTAGTAAACGGCGATTCATTTTTAACGCAGGCGCCGCCTCACGTTCACTTCGGGCTCGGCCGATCCGATCGCGTCGATTCACTGACGGTGCAGTGGCCCGACGGTTTTCGTCGCAGTTTGATCGACCCGGCGATCAATCGTTGGCACGATGCCGACGAATTGTTAAACAGCGCCGCGGATGTTAATCTGCTTGCGGGAGTGAAACCGTGAAACTCAGTCTGGGTCTTTTAATCTGTTGTATGTGTTTAATCAGCGGATTTTCAACCATGAACAGCCGCGAACCAAAATCCTTGATGCTCGATCAGTTAAGCTGGCTGGAGGGCTCCTGGGAGCGTATGCGCGAGGGGAAGCCGCCATCCTATGAAGATTGGGAGCGCAGCTCCGACGACGCGTTTAAGGGCCGCGGCTACAGCATTACTCCCGCGGGCGACACCACGGTGTTTGAGACGCTGAGCATTATTCAGCGCAGTACCGACGACGGCAACCGGCTAGTGTATGCGGCGGACGTGGACCACAATGAGGGCGCGGTGGAATTTATCTGCGCGGGCGAGCAGGACGGCATCTGGCTGTTCAGCAATCCGGACCACGATTTTCCGCAGCTCATTAGCTACGCCCCGTCGGAGGACGGCACTTCGCTGCACGTTCAGGTCATCGGCCCGGACGGCAAGGGCGGCACCCGCACGATTGACTTTCGTTTCCGCCGCGCGGACTGATCGTTTATGCAGTCCAACTCCTGATCACTTCGCCGCTGATGCGGCTTGTTTTTTCTTTTTGCTCGTCATCGAGCCTGAAGTCTCCGAGTCCCCGGTTAGTGAGAAACCGTTGTGCGTCGCATCACCCAAGTCCCGGTGACAAACAAAAGAGTCAGCCGGTGCCGAAAAAGCAGTCGAAAAGCGCCGTGTTGATTTCTCAGTCTGTTGTTAACATGTCCGCTCATCAGCTCAGACCGCGCGTTTAACCACGTTGCGCCCGCCGTTCAGTTTTTTGCGGGAGGTTTTAACACACGTCGTTTGTAGACTTGTTCTGCGTGCGGGTGTGATCGGTCTGCGCGCCGCGAAAAAATGGGCGTCAGGTAGGCGCAAATCCGCCGGGTGAGCGGAGAGCCTGACTGTGCGCGGTAGAAAATTTTGGCGGAGGTGGCGGGAACTCGGGTGGGCCCAAAGATTCATCGGAGGGGTGTGCTCATAATATTTACAACTGACAAGCTGAGTTGTTGTAGTATGCCGTCATTTTGCAAAAGCGGATTGGGCGCTGCATTAAAAAATTGCTCACGTTGAGTACTTCTATATTCGAATGTTTCGAAAGTCATTGTTCTGGAGTTTTCGAGTAGAGATTGTAGTCTTGAAGGATTGATTCATATCCGAACTTCTCCAGTATTGTGGGAAGTACTGGTTTGGTTCCCGGGCGATACAAGTAGCTAACAAAAACAGACACCTGTAGAATGTGCGGGTTCAATACACAAAGCAGGTAGTAGGAGAGAATTCTGTTTGGAGAGCAGGGGGCTGCCCAATATCACAAAGAAATCAAGAAAAGTCAAAAAATCTGTGAGCCGTGTAATTTTTTTATCTCCCGTGAGAAAGTAACGGTGTCCAACGAATTTCACCGAAAAACGGGAAAAATGGATCAATTGGCGAACCACTTGATCGGAAAGAAATGGTGCCGGCTCGAAAAATGCTCCCTCATTCGCAAACAGGGTTGCCTCAGGTGTTTTCAGTGAAAAGAAATTTTCTACAAGTTGCCATCGACCAACATTTCTACACCTTTTTCGCAGGAATCAATACATGAATTTCATCTACAGATTAGTGCTTTGTGCCTGCATGGGGCTGGTGTTCACATACGCAACCGCCAATGCGCAGTGGAAAGGCGACGGAACACAACGCACGGAAGCCGGCGTGCCATATGAACCACTTGTGACTCTGCCCGAATTGCATTCCGATATGCCGCTTGATTGTATGGTTGCGTATATCGTCATGGATTCGGTAGCGCGAACCTTTGACGATCCCGAGTTAGTGGAGAGCTATCCGCAAACGACATCATTGGACTCATTGCAGGTGTTGTCACGATTTTATTATGCAGCAGTAGACTACGATCCGCTCCTGCTCTCACGATATTTTACACACTCAGGCCAGGCGATTGAGGAAGGCAGCAAAGATGACTATCTCACTCATCCACGGGAGCTGTACAATGCGGTCAGAAAGGCGATTCGCGCAAATCGCCATGTTCCGCCCACCTACGAATCCTATGACCTAAAACTGTTGCTCCTGGCCGACTACATTGTGAAAGTGAGGGTTTTTGAAATAGTTCGCGGTATTGACACAACGTACCCGTCGCCACTACCCTGGGTAAATTACGCCTGCGAAGTCCTGGACTCGATCAAGGGTATGCACCTGCCGAATTCTTGCGATCCAGCTTTCTATCTTCCGGCAGCCAGAAAAAATGAATCGACCGACCAAACTCCAGCCCCGCCGCCAGGGCACTGTTTGATTTTTGGGCACAAGTCGCCGCAGTACAGCGGTCAACTTTCGTCATGGCCTGAACAGGAGTCTGGCAATATTGTTGAACCAGAGGTTGGTGACGTCGCTTATGTATTTTTAACAGTTGGGCAAGACTTCAACACACTTTCGATTCGTCCGCTCAACGAATACGATAAAACCGGAGGAGTATTCCTGGTAAAGGATGGAAAGGTGCTGGACAGCGGAAATTTCTGGGGTTTGGGTTATGAACCGGACGAAGCCGAGTTTTTACAGAATATTCAGACCAAAATCACTGAGATAAAAAGCTGGTGGATACACCAGTAAACCACATTCAATATTGCCACACAGAAATCAGGAATCTACAATGTATAAACAGTCGCGAAGCATTGCGAACTGGCTAATTGTGTCTGCTATCACAATTCTGCTGAGTATTTACGATTCATCTGCCGCAAGTCGGGTCGAGTTTGATGTTGAGCGTTTACCGCAGAGCAATTTTGTTGACCGTTCAGTGTATGTTCTGACTATATGGGCAGAAACGACCGAATTTGAGTGGGATATCAGTTCGCTCAATGTTGCCGTTGAATACAATGGCGAGGTCATGTATGATGCGCAATTGCTTCAGGTCAATGAGGATTTGTTGGACGATAGCTATTCTGTAACAGTGACGCCGAATCAAAATCAAACGCCTGCATGGTTTCGGTTAAACGTGTTAAAGTTTCAGGCACCCTACGTGCGTATGCCTGCGAATTCACGTGAATGGCTGGCAAGGGTGAGACTCAGTCTGAAAGGCGAGAATCCCGTGGATCTTCAGTTGCAGGGATTGGAAGATGACGGAATTGATATCAAATCAGATGACATCAGCACGCAGATATTCAATGGACAAACCAAATTGAATTTTGGTGGAAATGATCAACTCAGTTGGTTTTACGGCATTCAGGATGGTCCTCAGATAATTGCCCATTGCAATTATCCATATTTTCGGTTCAATACCTGTCGCGAAGTTGATACCTGGTATACCCCTGATCCTATTTCTTTTGGAGCTGGACGTTGGTTTCCCGAAGAATTGTCAATGGGGCAGTCTGTGGTGCGTTTTCAGTATGATTTTGACAACGACAAAACGCCCACAGATGCAAAACGAATTCACCTGTTTGACAAGGACGAATTGAAGTTTATCGGCGATGACTGCCGCTGCGTATGGCAAGCGCAAACCTATAACAAATTTCAGTGGGCAGCAACCACGACCGGCGGCCGAATACATTTCGAAACTGATCCGCAGCAATTCGGTGGTGAAGAGGTGTCCAGAACTTTGGCCGGCATTACCTTTCTCGCCAGCGTCGACTCTCCGCAGGGTGAAGCTTTCACCCAGATCAAGGATTCGACTATTTGTGGCAATCCTGCGCTAGGGCAGAACACTACCATTATGTTTAACAATACAGACCAGTTTTACGAAGAGAATCTGGGAATAAAGTGGACGACCAGTGCGCCGCATGGTCAGGGGCCTTTCGGCTGCGGCAACAACAAATGCATTGACTTTCGCTCAGTCTTTCATCACGAACTGGGGCACTATCTTGGACTTGGGCATTCCATGCATCAGGATGATCTGATGACAGGTTGGGGATTGCCGTGGAATTATGTTCAAGTTGCCTTTACCCAATGCGATGCGGATGGCGTCAGACGTCTTTACAGCCCGGAGGAAATCGGCGAACCGCCGGTTAATTTTCGAACCCGCAAAACCGAAAGCGGCGATATTGTGCTTATGTCTTCCTGTAATCTGATTGACGGCGTTAAAATCCAGGAACAAGCTGATGCATCACTGGATGAAAACAATACTCTTGAAATTCGTCCGACGCCAATCGTTGACAACGAGCCAATTCACATTCGCTACGTGTTAACAAAAAGTGGACAGGTACAGTTGAACCTGTACGATTTGCACGGTCGCCATTTGGTCGAAGTTCTGTCCGGCTTTCGCGGTGCGGGAACGCATACGGTTACGGTAACAGATATTCTGAGCGTTTCGGGAATTATTGTTGCAGTTCTGGAACACGATGGCGCGGTGCTCCGTTCGCAAAGTGTGGTTGTTCGCTAAAGTTTACCGGAGGTTCGGAAAGCAGAGGATAAGTTCCGAACCTCCTGAGTTGTCATTGTAGCGGTCTCAGTCCACGGCATCATCATCGAATACATCTATGAATTCCAGTTGCGGACTCATTTCCACGACGATTTGAGTTTCGAGTTCCGGCTGAGAATGAATGTTGCTGCTTCCTGATCACTTCGCCGCTGAAGCGGCTTGTTTTTTCTTTTTGCTCGTCATCGAGCCTGAAGTCTCCGAGTCCCCGGTTAGTGAGAAACCGTTGTGCGTCGCATCACCCAAGTCCCGGTGACAAACAAAAGAGTCAGCCGGTGCCGAAAAAGCAGTCGAAAAGCGCCGTGTTGATTTCTCAGTCTGTTGTTAACATGTCCGCTCATCAGCTCAGACCGCGCGTTTAACCACGTTGCGCCCGCCGTTCAGTTTTTTGCGGGAGGTTTTAACACACGTCGTTTGTAGACTTGTTCTGCGTGCGGGTGTGATCGGTCTGCGCGCCGCGAAAAAATGGGCGTCAGGTAGGCGCAAATCCGCCGGGTGAGCGGAGAGCCTGACTGTGCGCGGTAGAAAATTTTGGCGGTGGTGGCGGGAACTCGGGTGGGCCCAAAGATTCATCGGAGGGGTGTGCTCAGACTCGTCCTCATTTGAGCACTCTAAAACAAAAAAGGCGGACAAATGCCCGCCTTTGATTGTTTATATCGCCCTGCAACTCAAGTCTCAATCTAGCCCAGATGCTCTTCCGGCTCGTTGGTTGCGTGATGCGCGCCGTTCTGTGCCGCACCGTTGCCGCCGGCTTTGTGTGCGGCATGCACGCCGTTCCCGCCGAGCTTGCGTTCGGCTTCGCGCTGACGATACTGCTGCTCGCGCAGACGTCGCTCGGCGGCCAGCTTCTCCTGTTCCTCGCGGCTGAACTTGAAGCTGCGGAACGCAAAAGCGTTCTGGCGCAGCCACTCCCAGCCGAGAAGCTGCTGCAGACGCGCGTGTTTTTTGCCCTCAACTTCGGAAAGCGGAAAACGCGAGTGCGCCAGGCCGAACTCCTGCGCCTTGCCGTCCGGCAGGTATGCCGTGCCGAATATCCAGTCCCAGATCGCCAGTTTGGTGCCGAAGTTCTTGTCCAGAGCCTCCGGCGGCCAGTCCGCGTGATGCCAGCGGTGCATCTCCGGGCCGTTGATTATGTACTGCAGCCAACCGCTGCGCACGTCGATGTTCGCGTGGATGTACATGCCCCAGATGGCACTGACGACGCCTTTCCACACCACCACTTCCGGCGGCGCGCCCAGCAGAACGATCGGTGCAAATTCTATCGTCTGGTTCACCAGGATCTCGCCCGCATGTGAGCGCGAGCCGGCAATCCAGTCCACGTGAATCGGCGAGTGATGCGCCTCGTGCGTCCGCCACAGCACCTTGTTCTTGTGCTGAAATCGGTGCGCCCAGTAGATGTACAGGTCGTGCGTCACCGTAAAAAACGCCACCTGCAGCCAGATCGGCCAGTCTGAGATCAACTTCAGACGGGAAATATCCGTGCTGCTGTCGATCCAGTGGATGATGCCCGCGAAAATGACGATCTGCAGGAAATAGCTCTGGATGAAAGTGTACCAGAGCAGGTCGTTCCAGAAGCCCTCGCGGAAGAACGGCTGATTTTTGTTGTACGGAAACAGCCGCTCCAGCCCGATCAGGATCAGGGAACCGCCCACGATCAGCGCAAAACCAAGCATTTCAGTATTGAAAGTGAAATCACCCATGCGGATAATTCCTTGCTAATGTCCAGGGAGAATTAAGCCTTGCACCGAAGCGATTACTTGACGCGGCGCAGTTTCTTGCGCGCGCCCATCTCACTCTCGTACACTTTCTTGACGCCGTCGCCAAGAGCCTTCTCAATGTCGCGGATATTGCGCACCAGCTGGTGCAGACCCATGACTTCCACCGAAGCGGCCTGATCCGATCCCCACATGGCGCGGTCGATTGTAATGTGACGCTCGACAAAGTTTGCGCCCATCGCAACGGCGGCCCAGGTGGGCGCCAGACCGACTTCGTGACCGGAATAACCGATCGGACAGCCGGGGTACATGTTCCGCAGCGTGTAAATCATTTTCAGGTTCAGTTCTTCCGTCGGAGCCGGATACGACGACGTGGAGTGAGCAATCATCAGCTTGTCCGTGCCGATTGCTTCAACTGCCGTATCGATTTCTTCCTGCGTCGACATGCCGGTTGAAATCATCAGCGGACGGCCCGTCGAGATTTTCTTCTGCAGCAGCGCGTGGTCAGTCAGGCTGGCCGAAGCGGCTTTGTAAAACGGCGGGTTGAATTGCTCCATGAAGTCCACGGCTTCTTCATCCCAGCAGGACGCCGTCCACTGGATGCCGCGGTCTTTGCAGTAGCGGTCGATTTCGCCGTACTCTTCGGCGCTGAATTCCACCTTGTGGCGGTATTTGATGTAGGTCATGCGACCCCAGGGCGTATCGCGTTCGATTTCCCACTGGTCCTTGGGAACGCACAGTTCCGGCGTGCGTTTCTGAAACTTTACGGCGTCACAGCCGGCGAACACAGCGCCGTCGATCATCTTTTTGGCGATTTCGAGCGAGCCGTTGTGATTGATGCCGATTTCACCGATAATGTACACCGGATGGCCGTCGCCGATAGGGCGGCCGCCAACATCAACGGTTCTTGTACCAGGATTACTCATGCGGATAAACTCCAGCGCTTGGGAATGTAACTGCCGGAAAGCAGTTGAAGTAATACACAATTTACGTTGTTAATTTTTCACAAAGGGCATGCGCGGCGCTCGGCTCCGGAAGCCTCATTCGCCGCTGCGCGAGTCAATTATCAACTCGGCCAGTTCGCGGAAAGCGCCGTGACCGCCGGGAGATTTGCATACGTAGTGCACGCAGTTGCGCACCGCCGGCAGCGCATCCGCCGGACAAGCCGCAAAACCCGCCATGCGCAGCACCTCCAGGTCGTTGACGTCGTCGCCGATATAAGCCACTTCCTCCGCCCTCAGATTGTGGCGCTGCAGGATGTCTTCAAACACCGGCGGTTTGTCCTTGATGCCCAGGTGCAACTCTTTGATCTTCAACTTCTCGGCGCGGCGTACCACCGAACCCGAGGTCTCGCCGGTAATAATGCCCGTCGGCACGTCGATCAGCTTGAGCAGCCGCTCCACGCCCATCCCGTCGCGGATCGAAAAGCGTTTCATCTCTTCACCCTGACTGGAATAATACACGCCCGCGTCCGTCAGCACGCCGTCGCAGTCCGTCAGGACAAACTTGATCCGTTGAACTCTCTCGTTCACTTATTCCTCCCCCGCGTTTGCACGACGGGTCGATATGCGACGCGTTGATTGCGCCGTTCTTTGTGTTATTCTCTTGTTTGTCGTGCAGCCCGAAGCTGCAGGCCGGTTGATGTTTTACCAGGCCGTCCAGCCGCCGTCCACCACCAGGTTTGCACCGCTCATGTACGCGCTGGCATCCGAAGCCAGGAAGACGACCGCGCCTTTGTAATCGGTCGGCGCTGCCATGCGTCCAAGCGGCGTGCGTTTGCTGTAATTGGCGATAAACCAATCGTCCTGGCCGTTTTCAACGCCGCCCGGCGAAAGCGTGTTGACGCGCACGCCTTTCTCGCCCCAGTAAGCTGCGAGAAATCGCGTAAAGTTGATCACCGCGCCCTTGGTGGCCGGGTAAGCGGCCGACTTGTAGAAGGTCTGCTCGCCCTCGTTGTTAACGTAGAGCGACTGGTCCGGACCGACCATGCCGTAGGTCGAGGCAACGTTGATAATGCTGCCTTTGCCTTTGTTCGCCATGACGGTTCCGAGCACCTGTGAACACAGGAACATGCCCGTGACGTTAACTTCCAGCGAGGTGCGGAACATCTCCACCGGGTAGTTTTCGAATTTCGACTGTTCGGCCGCCATGGCGGGGTTTTCGAACATATCGTTAACTGCCGCGTTGTTAACCAGCACGTCGATCGACCCGAAGGCTTCCAGCGCCGCGTCGCGCAATTGCTCCAGGCTGTCCTGCTGCGTCACGTTGGCGCCGACGCCGATCGCTTTGCCGGGCAGCGAGGCCGCCAGTTTTTTGACGGCTTCGCTGTTTAAGTCGGTGGCAACCACATTCGCGCCGGCTTCCGCCAGAGCGCGGCAGTGCTCTTTGCCAATCAGTCCGTTGGCGCCGGTGACGACCGCCGTACGTCCTTCGAGGGAAAAAGGAGTATTCTGCATGTGAAGTGTTTAAGTCGGGGTGTTTAAGTCCCCGCGTGTTTAATTCGGTTTTGTGTGGAATTTCGAGGTCTTGCGGAACACGGCTTCCAGCGCTTCGCCGCGCATGCGGGAAGGCAGGTCGCCGGCGGCGACGGCTTCTTTGAGCATCGGCAGGACGCGGCGGTACACGTTGAGCGTGTATTCCACATCGGCGTCGCTGTGTGCGTAGCTCATGTTGTGGAAACCACCCCACAGGATGCCGTTTTTGATCATTTCCTGCTGTACAAACGCTTTGACTTCCAGCGGGTTGCCGGCTTCGGCGTCGAAGACAACAATGGAGCGGCAGTCAAAACCGAAGCAGCGTGTGTAGTCCAGTCCCAGATCGCCGGCTATGTTGTTGTAGCCCTCGCGCAGTTTTTTGCCCTGCGACGCCAGGTACTTCGCCACATCCTTGTCGCGCAGTTCGTTGATCGTCGCTTTTGCGGCTGCCAGCGACAGCGCTTCGCCGCCGAAGGTCGTGTAGAAAAAGACCTTCTGCTCAAAGACCTGCATGACGTCGGCGCGGCCGGTCAGCATCGAAATGGGCATGCCGTTGGCCACCGCCTTGGAGAAACAGGCCAGGTCGGCCTGCACGCCGAAGTACTCCTGTGCGCCGCCGAGGGCCAGGCGGAAACCGGTCCACATTTCGTCGAAAATCAGCAGAACGCCGTATTTCGTGCACAGTTCGCGCAGCTTGTGCAGGAAGTTGTCCTGCGGCGCTTCAAAGACGATCGGTTCCAGGATGATGCAGGCGATGTCGCTGTCTTTTTTGAGCGAAGCCTCGACGCCCTCAATGTCGTTGTAGGGAATCGTAAAACTCAGATCCTGGATTTTCTGGGGGATGCCAGAGATGCGATCGGTAACGCCCACATACCAGTCGTGCCAGCCGTGATATCCGCAGCACAGCACTTTGTTTTTACCCGTAAAGGCGCGTGCCGCGCGCACGGCTGCGCTGGTAACATCCGCGCCGGTCTTGCTGAAACGCACGGCTTCAGCGCCCGGAATCACGTCGCGCATCAATTCGGCCACTTCCACTTCCAGCGGATGCATCAGTGAAAAAGTGATGCCGTCGTCGAGCTGCGCGCGGATAGCCGCGTCCACCACCGGATTGCAGTACCCAAGTGAGAGCGGGCCGACGCCCATCGTGAAGTCGACGTACTCATTGCCGTCCACGTCCCACACGTGCGAGCCGTGGCCGCGCTGCAGGTAAATCGGCGCAACGCCGCGCGTATGCTGCCCCGGCCCTTTGGCCAGAGTCTGCGTGACGGAAGGAATCAGCTTCAGAGCCCGCTCATACAGTTCCTGCGAACGCGTGATGTCGGGATAGTTTTCGTTGGGTCCAACGATATTGCTCATGCGATATACCTCGATGCGAGAAAATTTCTAATGCGTTGTTCGGAAAACCCGGAGCGGAGCCCGGGTACTCAGCCGAGTGCGTTGAATCGAGTCATGATGCGTTCGACCAGGTCGACGGCGCGCAGTTTTTCGTATTCGAGCACGTCGGCCATCAGGGCCGGTTTGAACCACTTGTTGTCGAGGCCGATTGCTTCGACGTTGGCGGTCACGCGGTTCTCAAGCGCCAGTTCGGCAATGATCGAGTACAGGCCTCCGACGCGGAAGTGATCTTCGATCGTCACCGTCAGCGCGCAGTTGCGCAGCGCGTTCAGCACGGCTACTTCGTCCAGCGGCTTGAGCGTGCGCAGGTTGATCAGGCGCACGGATTTGCCCTGGGCTTCCAGCATCTCGCGCGCCTGGAAGGCGTGGCGGAACATCTCGCCGTAGGTCAGCAGCGCCACGTCCGTGCCGTTGCCGAACTGCTCGGCTTTGCCGATTTCGAAGTCGGTCGTGTGTTCCACCGCATGCGGTTTGTCCGTGTAGCGGATGTACCAGGGGCGCGGGTCAAGAATGATTTTCTCGATGCCGATCATCAGGTCGTTGAAGTCGGCCGGGCAGAAGACATTGAGCGGCGGAACGCCGCGCATGATCGCCACGTCTTCGATCGCCTGGTGCGTCGGGCCGTTGGCTTCCGACAGCAGGCCCGGCACGTAGCCGACCAGTTTAACCGGCAGGCCGCTGATGCCCACGTCGGTGCGGATGAATTCGTAGGCGCGCATCGTCAGGAAGCAGGCCAGGGCGTGCGCCACGGGAATGCGGCCGCGCAGCGCCAGTCCGGCGGCAGCGCCGACCATCGTTTGTTCCGTAATGCCCGTATCGATGAATCGATTGCCGAGCAGCGGCGGCAAGCCGCGGATAGCAGCGCGGTTTTCAGCCGTCATCACAACCAGGCGCTCATCGCGGTCCGCCAGGTTCTTCAGGAATTGTTCGTATGTCATGAAAGTATTCGCCGAAATGTAGAGTGGAAGATTAGCGGACCGTCAGTGTTTCGGATGTCAGCGTCGTTGAGCCCTGGCCGTGCAGTTCCTGCAGCAGTTGCTCAACTTCCTCATGCGTAAAGTTGCAGAACCAGCGGTCTGCGCGCGCTTCAATGCTGGGCAGGCCGCGGCCGCGCACCGTGCGCGCAATGATTGCCGACGGTTGCTCCTGGCTGAAGGGATAAGCGCTGAATGCCGTGTGCAGTGCGTTGAAATCGTGACCGTCCACGCTCTTGACCACGCAGCCGAAGGCTTCCAGTTTCTTGTCCAGCGGTTCCAGCGGAATCAGGTCTTCCGTGCGGATGTTTGCCTGAAACTCGTTGCGGTCCACCACAACCAGCAGGTTGTCCAGTTTGTAGGCCTGCGCCACCAGCAGCGCTTCCCAGTTGGAGCCCTCGTCCAGCTCGCCGTCGCCCGTGATCACGACAATTTTGTTGGTCTGGCCGCGCATTTTGCAGTCCAGCGCCACGCCGACTGCTACCGGCAGCAGGTGCCCGAGCGAACCCGAGTAGTACTCGATGCCCGGAATGTTGCGGTTCGGGTGCCAGTAGATGTCGTCGTTGGTTTTCAGGTGATTCTTCAGGCGGTCGCGTTCGATCCAGCCCAGCTCCGCAAAGGTGCCGTACAGCGCAGGCACGTCGTGGCCTTTGGACAGGAACAGATAGTCGCGCGTCGGATCGTTGAGATTGCCGGGGCTGACGTTGAGCGATTGTTTGTAGAGATAGACAATCTGGTCCGCACAGGAAAGCGAGGCGCCGGTAAAACAGCCGCCGTCGGTAGACATGCGGATGATGTGCTCGCGCACGCGCAGCGCGGTTTCCTGCAGATCTTTTATGGCGTCGTCGCCAAGCGGGGACGCGCCGTTGGAATCGTGTGCCATACGGTCAGGACTCGTTTACGTTGGTTTGATCGGACGTCACGGTCTTCAAATCGTCCAGATGATGACGATACCAGTTGACGCCCGCAAATTTGCTGTTGATTGCCATGATGTCCGGCCGGCGCTCCAGCAGCGCCAGGATGTCGTTTATGTCGAACGCCGGATTGGCGGGATACAATTCGTCGAAGATGGCGGACATAAAGTCGTAGTCTTCTTTGTAGTCGAGTGTCCAGCGGTGGGTCATGGAATAGTCCAGGCCCGTCTCCCACGCCACGTTGCCGATGCGGAAACGATCGGGTTGATCCCAGAAAAAGGGCGTAGTGTGCTCGCGTTCGTGCGCTTTGTCCGCCTCCTGCCATGCTTGTTCCAGCAGGTTGAAGGGCATCACTTCCACGTCGTTGCCGTCGGGATAGGTCGCCGGATGCAGGTTGGACACAAAGTCGAAATCGTCGCGTCGCTCCAGATAAAAACCGAGCACGCGGTCGATGACGGCCGGGGAGATGAGCTGGCAGTCGGAGGGAATTTTGACCACATCCCGCGCGGCGAAGTGTCTGCCGGCCTGGTAATGGCGGTCAAGCAGGTCCAGCTGGTCGCCGCGGAAACACTCCACGCCGTGTTCGCGGCAGAGGTCCACAACGACGTCGTCGCTTGGATCATCGGTGGTGGCGACGACGACCAACCCGGCCAGACGCGACTGTTGGACGCGTTCCACCTGGCGGATCAGGCTGGCTTTGCCTGCCAAAGGCATCAATACTTTGCGGGGAAGGCGCGAAGACCCTGTTCGCGCCTGAATCACTGTTACGATCGAGTGTTCCATGAACGAGAAAGTCGCCTGTTCAGGACGTCCGGCGTTTCCAACGCTGCGGCGAAGCGACGCAGGCGGAATGCTGACGATCAGGCGTAACTCATATCCGGCTTTTTACTGGTTTGGCGTTGCAGGACTTCACGGCATCTCTGGGCGATATTGCCCGCTGATTTGCCGCCGTTCTGCACGGGAGTCATTCGTTTGAGTTCGTCCATGTCGAAGTAGGAATGGCACTTTTTGCCAAGCGCCAGGCCGACGTACACGACTGAGGAATACTGCGTGATAAGTTCCTCGCAATTGGCGATCATCTCATTGGTATTGCCCCTCGAATACACCAGCGCGTTCGGCATCACTTCCTTGATCTCGGCCGTGTTGCGCTCCACGTTCTCGTTCGGGTGCAGTTTGACGATGATCTGGCGGTCGCCCGCAATAGCTTTGGCCTTCCGCAGGAACTTTTTGCGACTGTCGATCTTGAAGGTTTCGCGTGTGTCCGACGTTGCCACAAGCACGTATCCTTTGTGTTCAAAGGAGTTGTTCATGTGCTGCGCCACGTTGTCGAAATTGGGAATGCCGGTAACGACCAGCTTCTCCGGGGCCACGCCCTTCTTCATGAAATGTTCTTTATAGCCTTCGGACGCGACGCAAAACATGTCATAGGCATGTGAAAGTCCCGTCGTAGACGTGCTGGCCATCCAGCGCGGCAGGCGCAGGTATTTGACCAGATAGTAGAGCAGATTTTCGGGATCGGTCATTCCCTCCTGGACCAGCACGTAGGGTTTGTCCCGCATGCCTTTCTGAATGACCAGGTCCGAACAGGTAATCACCAGATCGAAATCTTTCTCGCCCTCGCGCGGTGTGCGCAGATTGTGTTCGCGGCAATACTCTTCGGTTTGTTTGCGAAACTGATTGCCGAGGACGGTGAATTCCAGATAGCCGTGCCGGCGGAGGTGATCGAGCAGGCCGTCACTGTAAATCTGCGTAAAGACGCACTCGTGTTCAGGCAGGTGCCGGGAAATCTGATGCATCATTGTCGTTTGGTTCATTGAACCGCCCAACAACAGAATTTTGCGTCGTTGCATAAGCCACCAGGCTTTGTTTGCAAAAATTGAGGATCAAAAAGACGATGCGCCGGCTGGCGCTGCCCGGACAAGCCCTGAGTACAACCTCAAAGCTACGGGGAAATTATATTTTGGCTGTTACCCGAATGTAAAATGACGGTAACATCTTTACTGTCTGATAATCCGTGGACGTGACGCGTGTTGAAGATACGGATTGTAAAACCGGTTGCAATGCTTTCATTCCACCGCACGCAACTGCTCCTGCGGATTGTCCGCCCGAATAGCCGCCAGCAGAACGGCGATCGGCAGCACCAGCGATGCCAGCGTCACGGGCACATAGGAATCGGCCCAGGATTCCGCCAGCGCAAAGAGTGCGGGGCCCACGGCGCTGCAAAATACCATCGTCGACATATTAAATCCCGCAATCCCACCCAAGTGCGCGCGCCCGAAAAAGCGCGGCCAGGTTACCGATGACAGCACGCTGAACAGCCCGCCCGATACACCCGCCGAAACCACGAACAACACGCGCCCCAGCAAGAAGTCCAGCAGCAGAATCGACAGGACAAATCCGCCCAGCGACAGCATCTGCACCATCAACAGATGCTTGAGCTCCATGCGGTCGCTCAACATGCCGCCCAGCAGCACCAGAGGTGCGCTCACCAGACTCATCGGCACCAGCAGGGCAAACACCTCGCTGCGTTCCAGTCCGCCCGCCGCTCCGATGTCCGCCAGGTGAAACATAACGGCCGTCACAAGCAAAGCCTGCATTCCCATACCGGCGTTGAAGACGCGGAAGGCATAAGACCGCAGCGCCGTGCGGGTATCAACCGAGTGTTCGATACGTTCGCCCGCAGGTTGCACGCGTTCCGACAGCCGCGTCAGAAAACCGCGTTTTTCCGGGCTGCGTGTAAACATGTCGGGTTGCAGCCCGCTTTCTTCGGGGTTGTCGCGATACAACAGCCATCCCAGCAGCGTCATGCCGATTCCAATGCCGCCGCTCAGGACGTAACAGGTGGTTTGCCATCCCCAGGCGTCGATCATGTCGTTGAGGACTTTGGGGCCGGCGTTGAATCCCAGCGAAACAAGTACGCCGGAGATGCCGATCGCCAGACCGCGGCTGCGCACAAACCACTTGCTCACCATCGTGCGGCTGACCATTGTCAGGAGCCCCTGACCAAATTGTCGCAGCAGCAGGAACGTGAAAATGGCGAGGGCAAACAGCGCCCAATACGCGCCATCGCCGCCGAAGTTCTGCGTGATTTCAATGCTCAGAATGTCGAGTGATCCCGTCAGGCTCAAGGCCGCTCCGAATCCGAGGCAGACAAAAAAGACCATGCGGCGCGCGCCGAAGCGATCAAACAGTCGTCCGCCCCAGGGCAGCAACAGGCTGCTGCCGATTGTGCCGAACAAGTAGGTGAGAGACAGAGCGGTGCGATCGAGTTGCAGTGTCTCCATCAGGTAGTCCGTGAACACGCCGATGCCGACCGTCTGCCCCGGCACGCTCAATACGGCGCCGACGCTGCCGATCAGCATGATAACAAGACCGTAGCCCACGGGGGATCTGGCGGGTGCAAAGGGGAAATTCGGCTGGAAGAATTTCATGGCAGGCGAACAGCGGCAGTAAATTGCCGGGAGACGCGACGTGCCGCGGCGCATTGTTCTCCGATTGCGCCATAGCTGAGCTCACACGCAATTTTTGCGGGCTTTGATCGTACCCGCCGCTGCAATCTGCAAGACAAACAAGAGGGGATTGGGCTTGTGAAAACCAGCCAAAAAGAGTCGTACAAAAGAATCGTCGCTCTGGGCGATTCGCTCACATGGGGATATCCGGGCGCGTTTAAGGTAGCAGGTGGGCAGGGAATCCTGCGGCGTTCTGAACACAACTGGCCGTCGCAACTGGCACGTGAGGTCGGAGTTGAAGTCGTGAATGTCGGTGTCAACGGCGATACATTCGGTAGCATGATGCAACGACTGCGAAGAGATGTGTTTGCGCACGGAGCGGACACGGTGATTGTTACCGGCGGGTCGAATGACGTGGCTCACGGACTGCACAGCGGACAGATTCAGCGTCGTGCGCTCGGGCTGAGCGAGGAACTGGAACGGCATCGTTTGAAAGTCGTGTGGGGTATTCCTCCGACCTATGTGTCGGAGCTGGTGGGACGCTACTGGAACGACGCGCCGGTGCACAAAATTGAGGAAACGCGCGAAGAGCTGAGTGCTTTCAGCAACTGGCTGCGACGCTGGGCCGCGCGAACGATCGATTTTGACGCAGCTCTGCGACTTTCCGGGATTCCGTTGGACGAACTGTTGCCGGACGGGATTCACCCCACGGATCAGGCCTACGACCTGATGGCGGCGGCGGCGATTGAGGCCCTTACGACCTGAACGTCATGTCGATGTCGCGCAGGGTAAAACGCGCGTACTCAAATTCCTGACCGCTGCCCATGTGGTTCTGCCATGCAAAGCTGACCTGCGAGGGCAGGCGGAATCCATCGAATTCCTTGTAGGCCGTGCAGCGCATCACAAAGTGCTCATGCACAAAACTGCCGCGATAGTCGCGGTAGCGGTCGTCGCTGCTGACGTCCGCCACATCGCCGTTTTCATCAAAGCGGAAGGTCGCCGAGGCCTGCAGCGCGCCGTCGCGAATCACGGCGCGGGCGCTGTTTTCATCCATTGATTTCCAGGTAACGGGACCGCCGGAAGCAAGTGCGGCGGGGAACCAGACGGCCTCCGTCAGGAATCTGGACAGCAGCGAAATGTCCGCCTCGTCGCCATGCGACTCCATGAAGGGAATGACGCCGAAGAGTTTGATGGAGCCGAGCCCGGTTTCGTCGACGTAGATCAGCTGTGCGCTGCGCCGCGTTTTGCGGGTTTTGATGACGGCGTCCCAGATAAGCGCGGGTTTGTTGATAACGACCACTTCTCTTGCGCTCAGCTCGCGCCAGTCTGCTTTGGGCGTGGGCCGGATTTCACCGTCGATGTGAAGCTCGGCACTGGACATTGTTCCGGCATCGGCGGGAATGGCGCGGTCCAGGTAGCGCCGGACGCAGGCGGGCAGTGCGGTCTTGGCGCCGGCGGCTTTGTCGACCTGAATCAATTCGTAGGCCGAGCGAATGGCGCGCCGGATGCGGAGCCGCATGCGCAGGTGTTGAGCGAGCGACGCGACGAGAATAATGCCGAGCATGGATCCGGCGATGATGGAAAACTGCTGCATACTTGTCCGTGGTTTGGTCCGCTGAACACATAGTCGGGCTGCGTCAGTGTCGGCGCAAGCCCGAAAATTAGACTCTGGCGGCGAGATTATCAACCGGCGGCATTAATTCTCCCGTTCAGCGGCTGTTGTGGCGCGTTCGACCACGTTGAGCGCGCCGTTTAATTTTTTGGGCATGGAAGAGCGGCGGCGTCTTTGTAGACTGGGCAAGCGTCGGGGGGCGATCGATCCCGGGGCGGCGGCGGCCGGGAGCGGCCTGGGGGGTGAAAAAAATCTGCGAGCAAGCGGACGGGATTGCTGTGCTCTGCTGAAAATTTTTGGCGGCGGCGGCGGGAACCGGGTGGGCCCAAGATCAACGGAGGGCTCTGTGTCTTTGGCCACAGACTTCGAACTTGAAACTCACCCCGGGCATTCAACTGCTTGCCGGCCGATTCGACTTCCGCCGCACTTGAAAACTCTCACTTTCGACTGCGATGTTTCCTGCCTGGAGGCGTGCGCATTTTGACTCGACGCAGCTGTTTTTACCTGACTTTTCTGTTTGTTCCTGTGTTTGCTGTTGCAAGGTTTTGCCACTGCGCCGCCGGCAAACTCGCCATGCAGTTAAACAAACTGTGCTGCTTGTGCACGCCTTTTCACCCGATGTTAACTCATTGCCTGATTTTTGATTGTCACGGGGATAGAAGTTTCGAGCCTGTTCTCCATAAACGAACGCGAAGTTGAACGGCATTCAGTTGCCTGGTTGTTAAACAAAGCAGATAGGTGTGGCGGTTCACAAATCACGGTGCATTGCCGGACCGTGTAGCGCATGTGAGCTGTGTCGGATCTTGCACTTTTCTTGTGGCATTGCATTGACACCCTCCAGCTTAAACATTGCCCGCTCGCCGGCCGATTACGCCCGTTCAACCACGTGGTCGTGGCCGTTTAACTTTTTGGGCATTGAAATTCGAGCGGGTCTTTGTAGACTTGTTCAGATGTCGGGGAAGGATCGGTTCCGGCGTCCCGGACTTTGAACGAAGTGTCTTAGTGAAAAATCTGTGCAGGTGCGGCCGGCAAGTCTGTGCTGTGCTGGGCTGGAAATTATTGGCGGCGGTGGCGGGTAATGGGTGGGCCCAAAGATTCAACGGAGGAGTCTGTCCCGGAATTTGTCTCGGAGCCTGAAATCTATCTGCATCCCGACTCGTTCCAATTCTTGCAGATGATTGTCTCGTGGAGTGTTGCTCAGTGTATGTCAACCGGAACCGTCGACCGACTTTGCGCTCGGCAAACAAGGACCCGTGACAAAACAGTTTGTTGACTCCCGGGCAGAGAGTTGTTAACACAAAGGTTAACAAAAGCGGATTGAAAAGGCCGCGCAGCGAGCCGCAGGCTGATACAGGCGGAGTGTGTGAATTCCGGGCGCGCGTACGTTGAGAGCCAGGTCGGAGCAGGCGGCTCGTAAGGTCCTGCTCGAATCGGTCAGAACTATGTGCCGGGCAAACAGGTCGGATAATCTGCGAACGCAAGCTTCGGGTGTGCATGTCCTGAACGGCCTTGACGAGCGACTTTCTCCCGCCGCAATTTGGAGCAGTTGGACCGGCGGCATTAAATTCCCGGCCCGGCAGTGAAGCCGGCGCTTTTGCAGCATGAATTTCAGGGGCACGGTACGATGGATCAGGATTTTGAGCAGGAGGACGGCCCGCAGGTCGTCGAGTTAAACGATGTGGAAGTGCGCGTCCTTGGCGCATTGATCGAAAAAGAGTGGACAACGCCGGACTATTACCCCATGACTCTGAATGGTCTGACGGCGGCATGCAACCAGAAATCCAACCGCGATCCGGTGCTGGCGCTTGACGAAGCAGTCGTCCTGCGGGCGTTGGACGCCCTGCGCAGTCGCAGTCTGATCAGCCTGGTGCAATCGGCGGGAAGCCGGGCCAATAAATACAAACAGCGGCTGACGGACGTGCTGGAGCTGGAAAAATTACAGATTGCGGTTTTGTGTGTCCTTATGCTCCGCGGTCCGCAAACCGTGGGTGAAATCCGCGGGCGGACGACGCGTATCCACGAATTTGCCGATCTGCAGGAGTGCCAGGATGTTGTGGACGGGTTGTGCGATCGCGAGGCGGGCGCGCTGGTAGTTCAGCTGCCGCGACAGGCCGGACGCAAGGAATCCCGTTATATTCACCTTTTGGCAGGAGCGCCGGAAGTAGAGGAATCTGCCGAAAGCGCTGAGCATGAGCGGCCCGAGGCCGCGCGAATCTCGCTCCAGATGGAGGACGAACGCATCCGCGCGCTGGAAGGCGAGGTGGAACGGCTGGATCAGGAGCTACACCGTCTGCGCGAGGAATTTGCGGTGTTTCGGCAACAATTTGAATGACTACAGTCGCATGAAAAACACCCTTCGAACTTTCCTGACCGTCTGCTCGGCGCTGGCGCTGATGCTGGCGCCGACCGCCTGCGACGACGACGAACCGCAGTCGTGGATGCCGCCGGCACGCGGGGCGATCAGCTCCGACGGAGCGGCCGAAGGGCGTGCGGGTGAAAACTACACCTTCGAGTTCGAGGGCGACAATATTCCCGCCGGAATCAACTATCACTGGTCATTTGACGACGGCAGCGCCGAGCGCGTGGTTTCCGACGACAGCCGGCAGACGCAGGCATTTGCCGCCGATGGGCGATACTACGTGCAGCTGCGCCTGGTGGCGCGTGACGGCGGCTACGAAATAGCCCGCTTTCTCTACGAAGCCAATATCAGGTCGGATGTACAGATTCCCGCGATGCGTCGCATCTCGACCGGTAGTTTTACAATGGGCGGCGACATCACCACGCCCGAGCAACCGCCGCACCAGGTGGTAATCACAAGACTTTTTGAGATCGGCATTTATGAAGTCACGCAGGACGAATACGTCTCGCTGATGGGCGACAACCCTTCCTGGTTTGAAGGCGCCGGAGATCTTCCGGTCGAGAACCTCAACTGGTACGAAGCGCTTGAATACTGTAATCGCCTGTCCGTGCGTGCCGGTCTGCAACCGTGCTATATCATCGACGGCGAGGACGTGACTTTCCGGTTCAATGCAAGAGGCTACCGGCTGCCGACGGAAGCCGAGTGGGAGTACGCCTGCCGTGCGGGCACCTCTACTGAAATTTACAGCGGCGGGCTGACGAATCCGCGGACGCAGTGTATTGCCGACGGTTCGATTGAACCAAATCTGGACCGCATTGGTTGGCTGTGTTTTAACTCGGATTACAAGACACATCCGGTCGGGCAGAAAGAGCCCAACGCATTTGAACTTTACGACATGATCGGCAACGTAGCCGAATTTGTCTGGGATCCATTCAAAGGCGAATACTACGCCGAAAGTCCGCGTTTTGACCCGCCCGGGCCGGCAGGCGGAGGACCGCGCATCGCTCGCGGCGGCGCGTATTCCTTCGGCGTCGTGCGTGCGCGCAGCGCGGCACGGCAGATTCTCGATCCCCTGGTCAACAGCGCTTCGTACGGCCTGCGTCTGGCGCGCAGCCTGAACTGATGTCTTTATCATCGAAAGTCGACAACACTCCAATGAACATTGCCGCAGGATCCGCTCAGTCTGTTGCCGACAATCGGTCGCCTCTTGCAACTTTGCATTTGATTGTTTTACTGGCAGCCTTGTTGGCGACCGGTGTTTTGTTGGGCGCCTGTTCCGACGACGCGGCGACGGGCCCGCCGATCGTTCAGCCGCTGCCCGATTCCTCCGGTATTTACAGCGAAGTCTTCTCAGATCCCGAGACCGCCTGCAAGGGCTGCCACCCGACGCACTACGAAGAGTGGTCGATCTCAATGCACGCCTATTCCTTTGTCGATCCCGTGTTTTTCCGTTTGAACGAAATCGGTCAGGAGCGCTCGAACGGACAGCTGGGCAGCTTCTGCACAGACTGTCACAGCCCGATTGCTTCGCGGCTGGGCGAGGTTCCACCGAACACGCCGGAAGCGTCATTGTCCAAATTGGCACGCGCCGGCGTCTCCTGTGATGTCTGTCACAAAGCGGAGTCGTGGAGGCCCGGGCATGCCATTGACGGTTTTCGGCTGGACGATGCGCAGATCGGCACCATCCAGGACCCGATGCCCAATGGATTTCACAGCTCGCGCTACGATGCTGACTTCTCGCGCAGCGGCGTCTGTGAGGGCTGTCACGATATCGTCAACCCGCTCGGAGTGCGCGTGGAACGTACCTCGACCGAGCACGACGCCTCGCTCTATCCAGGGCAGGGCATTTTCTGTCAGACCTGTCACATGCTGACCTACACGGGGCAGGCCGCTATCGGCGCGCCTGAACGCGGAAATCTGCATCGCCATACGATGGCCGGTGTCGACGTTCCGCTGACCGACTTTCCGGGACGCGACAAAATGATCGAGTTGGTGGAACATCAGCTGACGCGGTCGATAACCCTGACTGTCAACGCACCGACGGAAGCGACACGCAGCGAAAACCTCCGCATTCTGGTCGACGTGTTCAATACAAACGTGGGCCACAGTATTCCCAGCGGCTCGGTCTTCGAACGGCAGATGTGGGTGGAAGTCATCGCACGCGATGCCGACACGGATGAAGAGCTTTACTCCAGCGGAACGCTGGATCCCAACGGCGATCTGTTGGACGAAAACAGCGAGTTTGTCAAATCGGGCGACATGCAGCCTGATCTGGAGCTGGCGCTGTTCAACGGCATTCCCAAAAAAAATGGCGAGACGACGTCCTTCTTCTGGGAGGCGCACGAAATTGTTTTCCGGCTTATCCCGGCGTTGGAAGGTCGCACGTCCATTTACAACATTCCGGCGCAGCAGCTGGAAGGCGTCGATCGCATCACGCTGGCGGTGCGCGTATTGTTCCGCGCCTTTCCTCCGCACTTTCTGCGCAAGATCGATCTGCCGGAACTGGTGGAGCGTGTACCGCAATTCACGATGGACGAATATCAAACCGAAATTCAATTGCTGTAAACACAAGCTGCCCGCGTAACGGCGCGGGACTTCTTTCTACCTGAGCAGGTGACCAATGTCCCATCACAACCAGATCCTGGGTACGACCATCCAGTTGAACAACACGCTGTTTCGCAACAGCCTCAAAGACATCACAAAGGAAGAGGCGCACCGACGCGCCATCGACAACTTTGCTCCGATGATATTTATTTCAGGTCACCTGATAAATGCGCGCTATTACTACGCCAAACTGGCCGGCCTTGTCGCAAAAAGGCCGCTGCAGGATACTTTCCTGAAGTATGAAGAAGGCAAGGACTACGGCGCACCGGCGGACATGCTGCGTATCTGGGACGAAATTGCCGACGAAGTGGCTCCAGCCCTGGCGGCGATGAGCGATGAGGAGATGTCGCGCGAAATGGAAGCGCACTTTCCGGTTTCGCCGCCGACGGTACTAAATATGATTGCGTTTCTGGTTCAACACGAGGCCTACCACATCGGTCAGTTGGGCGCACTGCGCAAGGCGCTGGGGCACCCGGGTACATCGTACAAGTAAACAGGTGCTTTAGTCGTCAAACCGTGCATTGTTTATGAGTTTTTTGGTTTGTGAACTGCCTTTGCACACTTCCGGCCTGAAACTCGTACATTTGTATCTGGCCAAATCGACCGGCCGCGGGACGTTCCAACCATACTCTCGCCGCACGGTTGTTTAATCGCACGTCGTGCAGGGCGGCGTGGCGGCGTGATGCCGACGACATCACGTGATTTTCCCTGTCGACTTTTCTCATTAAACATTCCATGGAATCTCAATTTGAGCAAGAGCTGGAGCAGCTGCGCCGGGACATTAACGCCTGCGCGGAACTGAGTGCGGGGCTTGAACCTCCTGCGCCGCGTCGCGCAAAGTGGAGCAGCGCAGTCAATGACTATTGTGAACAGTTTCTGGAATCGATGGACGACGTTGCGCCGGCCTATCGGCTGCCCGGCTCGTCTACGCAGCACGACTGGTCCGCCGTCCCGGAAGAGGGGAACGGCGACATCGACGCACTGCTGAAAACCTATGCCGCCGAAGTTGACGGTTCGGGCCTGAACCCGGCGTCCGGCGGTCACCTGGCTTACATTCCGGGCGGAGGGATTTACCCATCGGCACTGGGCGACATGCTGGCGGCGATAGGCAATCGCTATGCCGGCGTGGCCTACGCTTCACCCGGGGCGGTGGCGATGGAAAACGGACTGATACGCTGGATGGCTGATCTGGTCGGTTTTCCGGCAACGACTGCGGGCACCTTGCTCTCGGGCGGCAGCCTTGCAAACCTCACTGCGATCGTCACGGCGCGCGATGCCGCCGGGCTTAAAGCACGCGACGTGGAACACGCCGTCGTTTACAGCACGGCGGAAGTGCACCACTGCGTCGACAAAGCGCTTCAGTACGCGGGAATGGCCGAGGTGCAGCGGCGTATCATTCCGGTGGACGGACAGCGCCGTATGCGCGTCGATCTGCTGCGCGAAGCGATTCGCGAGGATGCCGCATCCGGACAACTGAAACCATGGTTGATTATCGCTTCGGCGGGCACGACCAATACCGGCGCCGTCGATCCGCTTGACGCCATCGCCGATGTTGCCGCCGACGCCGGCGTTTGGTATCACATCGACGCGGCCTACGGCGGATTTTTCATGCTGAGTCCGCAGGCGCGTGAACGCCTGCGCGGCATCGAACGTGCGGATTCACTGGTGCTCGATCCTCACAAGGGATTGTTCCTGCCTTACGGCACCGGCGCCGTGCTCGTGCGCGACAGAGAGACTATGCTGCGCGCCCACCGCTACAACGCACACTACATGCAGGACGCGTCCGCGGATGAAATCTCACCCGCGGAAATTTCGCCCGAACTGACGCGGCACTTTCGCGGTCCCCGCCTGTGGCTGGCGTTCCAGCTGATCGGTGTGGCGGCGTTTCGCGCTTCGCTGGAGGAAAAACTCCTGCTGGCCCGGTACGCCTACCGCCGACTGTCGCGCTGGCGTCATATGGACCTGTTGGGAGAGCCCGACCTCAGCATTGTTGCGTTCCGCTTTGTCACACCGGGATTTGACGCCGATGAATTAAACAGATCCGTGCTGGAACAACTGCGCAACGATGGGCGGATCTTTATCAGCTCCACCAACCTGGACGGCTGTTTTACGCTGAGACTGGCGGTGCTCTCATTCCGCACACATGAGAGCCAGATCAACCTGGCGCTGGAATTGTTAAACGATGCCGTGTATGCCTTGACAGGACACGCCCCGGCCGAAACGGAAGTCTGATTTGAGACACGTGACCGCCGGAGATACAAGCCATTTTTGCATCGCTCCGGCGGTCACAAACTACCACCGCCATGTTACGAAATTGTAATAGATGTTGGGACTTGGCCTGCGTTGCCCCAGATACATTTGCCGCAATATACTTGCGATATTCAATGTCAAAGCATCAAACATTCAACGGTTGGAATATCCGTAAAATGTTGCTGTGGAAGCAATTAGGGAGGGCGTAATTCACGGCTCGGCACTGGTGGGATTACGGTATGGACGGCATGCTGTTCCGCGCGAAAAACCTAAAAAAAATATGTTGGAATTAAGAAAACTCTTGTAACGATTTGATAATGTTGTTACATTTGCTGCCAACTAATGCGGAAAACGTGGCGGCAAGTGTGTCTTGCACAATTCCGCACTAACCGGTCAGGTCATCTGATCCGGCAGCCAATCTGCCAACGGTGTATGGCGCGCCCTGAAATTGCAGTCTGTTTAACGGTTTATCCGGGCTGGAATTTTGGGAAATACCCGGCTGGTGGACGGCACTCGGCAGTCGTCAAACATTGGTTTGTCACCATTGAACTGTTTAACGCCCTCACCGGTGTCCGGGATACCGATCTCGGAAGGGTGAAGCGGTGCTGCACTGAGCCGGCGATCGGCTGAATGGTGGAAACTTCAACTACTCATAGAAGCCAACAAAAACTCCGAAACCTTCATTTGTGTAAATGAAGGTTTCGTTTCGGTTGTTTTGCAGTCTGCAGAATGTCAATAGTTGCTGGCATCCCAGATTTCAATCCAATCGGCCTCGTCATCGAACTCAGTAAGTACATAATTATACAGAGTCGGATTGGATTCAACGTTGTCCACGAGAGTTTGATTATCGGATTCGATATCGTAAATCTCAGTATCGTAATACTCGTTCGGACTTGAAATCAGTGAAAGGTACAGCAGGACACACAGCAACTCGTGCATGACACGTTCTCCGGTTTGACGTAAAAGGGAAACACAGTTAGTCGTTGTGACAAAGCTAGTGTTTCGGCAGGGTAGGCACCCACACACACGATTTTTTTGTTACGTCGTATGCTTGGCCAATAATGACCATTACATCGATTTTTTTGAATTTCTGGAGCATTCCGCATGAAAAAGCTTAAGGAATTAGTGAATATCGTTACGGAGGAGAAGTTCATTCCGGAGTCCAGTATTGACTTCGAGAGTGATGAAAATCAGCAGTTCCTTCCGTACCAGATGTACCAGGGTATCAAAAACGATGAGTTCAGTACCGATATTCAGGCTGCCGAAAAAGTGTATGGTGAGGCGAACATCAGCGAAAAGTATCGCCGGTTGAAATGGCAGCTCAAGGAGACGCTCTATACCAAACTTCTGCTGATCAGTCCGACGAAAGAGACCCACTCGGAAATGTTTACGGCCATGGTCGAGTGCAACCGCAAATTGTTCCTCGTTAAGCTGTTGCTTCGTCTCAACGCCAAGAAAAGCGCCGAGCAACTCGGTCGTCACGTGCTGGAGAAAGCCGTCTACCACTCCATGCCCACCGTCGCGCTGGAAGCCGCTCAGATCCTGCGCGAACTCTATCACATCCTCGGCGAACGCCGCCAGTTTGAGGAAGCTGCCGCCGCCGCAACCGAACAACGCGAACTGCTCGTGGCCGAAGACGAAGCCATGTCCTTCTGGCAGCAGATTGCGATTAACTATGTTAAGTCAACCAGCGTCTCCAAAACCGAACAGCGCAAGATCAAGGCGCTGTTTAAGAAACTCACCGACCTCTACAGCAAATACGACACGCTTAACGTCGCCGTCTCCTACTTCCGCGCCAAATCCGTTATCCTGCAAATGGAAGGCGATAAAGAGGAAGTCATCAAGAATTGCGACGAAGCAATCGAATATCTGCGCGGCCGGCCGCACCTGGCCTTCCCCAGTCTGTACGTCGTCTTTTACGGCGATAAATTCGACGCCTACCGCGAAATGCACGACTACGTCAACGCCAAGTTTAACGCTCAGATCGCCGCGCGCTACTGCCGCGAGGGCAATCTCATGTGGTTCCAGTTCCAGCATCACCGCTTTGTGATGTGCATGCATTCCGGCGACTACCAGGAAGCCGGCAACTGTTTACAGGTCGTGCGCAAAAACTCTAAGTTTAACCAGCAGCCCGATCACCTGAAAGAGCGCTGGAAATTGTTCGAAGGATACTACGCTCTGGCGGCGTTCCGCAATGAATTCACGCCGGAGAAAGTCATCAGCCTGCGCGTGGAGCGCCTGTTAAACGAAACGCCGATTATGCAAACGGACAAGGCCGGGTGGAATACCAGCCTCATGATCCTGCAGCTGATCACCTATGTGCGGCGCGGCGAAATAGACAAAATAATGGAGCGCCTCGACTCGCTCTCCAACTATTGTCATCGTTATCTCTATAAAAACGAGACCTATCGCACGCAGGTGTTTATCCGCATGCTCATGGTTGTCGCCAAAGAAGATCTGAACTATCGCCGTGTTGAACGCCTCGGCCGGCAGTGGGTCAGCAAACTGAAGCGCTACAAACATCTGGTGGATCCCACGGAAATCGTGCCCTACGAAGAACTGTGGAGCTGGATACTCGAAACGCTTAAACACGAGAAAGAAATGGTCGCGGAATACAAACTGGCCGCGGCGGACCGCAAAGTCGGTTAAGTCGCAGCGGCATTCCGCATGCCTGTCCGAATCCTCAGCAAGCACGATCGTTGTACGACGGTCGTGCTTCTGTGTTTTAGTGCGGGTCGTTCGTTTTACCGGGATGCTTCGGGCGGCGGACAATTCGCCGGCCAATGAAACGTATTGATTGCCGCCTGTTGCGCCGAAGGTCGGTCGCGAGGGCCGCTTAAACAAATGGAGGCTGATATGCTGCGTCTTGCCAGGATTGTCGGTGTTTTACTGATTGTCATCGGACTCGTCGGTTATGTAATGGCTGAGGTCACCAGCCTGACGGCGCTGATTCCGGCGGCATTCGGATTAATTTACTACGTGCTGGCCGCCCTAGGCCACAAAGAGGAATTCCGCAAACACGCCATGCACATTCTATCGATTATTGCTTTGCTGGGAATGCTCGGTACGGCGCGCGGATTTTTTGACCTCGTCACGTTTAATACGGGCGGCGCGGACAGCATGCCGCTGGCGACGATTTCCAAGGGGCTGACGTTCATTCTGAACCTGGTTTTTCTGGTAGCGGCCGTGCGATCGTTTATTGCGGCGCGCCGAGCGCGACTTGCAGAAGACAATTAAGTGTCTTGTTTAAGGCGATTTCTGACCGCTTTGAGCCCTTGCTGACGCGGCGGTCTCAGGCTTTCTGATTTCTTTGTTTGCCACTGCGTGAGTCGTCTGCTGTCGTTGAGCGGTGTTAAACACGTGAGCTGAAAGCAAACTCAGTGATTTGAGACTTGTGGCGCGCCGACGAGCAAGAGGAAAAAGCAAGCCGCCCGCTCTCCGGAGCGGAGGCGAAGCGATCATGAGTCGCGTCTGAAGGTGTTAAGTGATTTACCTTCCGCGCGGGCCCGGCCGCGCTTCGTACCACTCGTATTCCTCCGGGCGGCCCGAAGCCAGCGTGTGAAATGCGTGAAACTGCGTACTGCCCGGCCTGACGTTAAAGGTGAATTCTTCCTCGTAGCGTTCACCGCGCGCTGTCTGCGCCACAAAACGGATGGTTTGTTCGCCGGGCGGGAGCACTAAACGGGCGTAGTAAATTGAGTGCGGCAGCACCTGCCAGTTGCGCGTGTCGGCATTCTCCGTTAACGCACCGGCCAGACCGAGAAGGGCGCCAAGCGTCTCATTTTTCTGTTTAACACCGTATTCCGCCGCCTTTTTGATGGCCACACGCAGCAGGGCCGTTCCAAATTCACGCAGCATCCGGTCTTCCAGCGATTGATGCGCAATCGCATTGATGTCCTCCGCCAATTCCAGCTTCGTCGTGTCGCGGCCGATCAGTGCAGCGCGGCGGTAGACCAGCGGGCGCTCAGTGTATGTCGGAAACGCCACGCGAAAGGTCTCCAACTTCTCAAGCGCGTTTTTGTCGTCCTGTTTAACCCGCTCGCGATCGGGATAAAAGGGGAAGGAATAGCCCCGGTAATCGCTCTGGAAAATCAGCGCGCCGCCTTCGCCGGCAACTGATACAAAGTTAACCGCAAACTGATTTTTAACCGGGCCGAGGCCGTTGTTCCAGAAAAAGACCACTTCGCCCAGCGAGTCGGCCGCAGGTGAAGTTGAGATGTTAAACTCGCGGCGGTAGCGCTCGGCTTCCTGACGGAATCCGGTGCGTTCGGCGGCGCGGATCAGGTCGTGTTTAAGTTGTGTCGGGGCGTGCAGATTAAAAAGCTCGCCGTATTCGTCGCGGTAGGTTTCCCAGGCATTGCGATAGGCGATAAAAGCGTTGTTGTAGTCGCCCGCGGCGTCGTAAATCAGCCCGGTGAGCGTCAGCGCAAATGCGTCGCGTTTGTAGCGATTTTCAGATTCGTATTGATCGTTGATTTCATTGAGTTTGATATTGATGCGGCGCGCTTCCACCAGCGCTTCGTCCAGGCGGTTTTGCATCAGAAAGTTAAGCGCCTGGTAGTAGTGCACCAGTACGGATTCGTGGTCTTCGGTGCGGTAGGGCAGGACGCCGGGGTTAACGAGATAGGAGAGGATTTCCTGGCCGAGCGTGGTGCGCCGCGACTCGATTAAACGGTTGGCGCGTTCAAACATGACAAAACTGCTGTCGTAGTCGCCCAGCATCCACTCGATGCTGCCGCGGTTCAACAGGTAAAGAATGTAGTTTTTGTCGGAACGCGCTTCCTCGCTCTGTATCACAAAATCGCGAGCGGCACGGATATCGCCCTCGCGCAGACGCCGCTCCAGTTCGATATTGTCCTCGTAGTAGGTCGAACAGGCGCCGGCGCCGCAAGCCAGAATCAGCAGGAGCAGCGGCAGAAAAATGGATCGCAACATGTTAAAGTTAACCCGCAGTTCAGAGCCGAAAAACGCGGCTTATTTGTCCACGAGTTTTTTGATTTCTTTGTCGCCGATCCAGACGATTTCATTGGTCTGAATATCCGTCAGCTCCAGGTTAACCTTGTAGTACACCACTTTCTGTTTGTTGTTGGAGTCGACGATGGAGTTGATGGAGCCCTGCATCATGTAGTCCGCACCGACTTCCAGGCCCCACTTTTTCATGGTCGAGGTGGAGGCGTATTCCTGCTGATCGGCGCGCTCGGCGCGAATCTCGGCGCGTTTCTCGCCGCCCTGGACCACGCGCACTGTCTGCGCATTGATGAAGGAACGTTCAACTTCCTTGGTGAACACCTCGGGGTCGATGTGCTCATGCGTTTTGTTGCGCACCATGCCGACGATAACAACTGGTTTGCGGTCATTGGCGCCGACAAAGTTGTTGAGCCAATTCTGGCTGAGCACCTGATCGACCATGGCTTTGGCGACGAGGCGTGCGTCGGTGTCGTTCCAGCGTCCGCTCAGGTCGGTCACTGAAGTTTCCTCAATACGCGTAACGGAGGAAGGCGTCGTTTTACAGCTTTGAATTGTCAGGACGGCGGCGAGACAGCCGCACAGGAGCAGAGCGAATCTTGACATAATCGGTACCCAAAGATGGATTGGAATTCGTGTTCTACGGCCGGAAAGCAGGACAAAAATACGCAGAAAAGTGACGGGACGGCCAGGAGAGCCGTCGGTGTGAGTGTCGTAGCCGGGATTGCCGGACATGACGCGACTCCGGCGCAAATGTTGCAGAGCGTCGAGGCTTTGAGAGAGTGCGTCGTCGGTGCTGCGGTTCAGGCGGAAATGCGTATTTTTGCCGGCGATGCGCCGCTGTGCAACAGCTGCGGCCGCATTCACACTCACGTGACATTCTATAGAGCCGGAGCTGAATTTGAGCGACAACAAGATTATTTTTTCGATGGTGGGCGTCGGCAAAGTCCACAAGCCGAACAAACAGGTTCTCCGCGATATTTACCTGTCCTTTTTTTACGGTGCGAAGATCGGCGTTCTGGGTCTCAACGGCGCCGGTAAGAGTACGCTGCTGCGCATCATCGCAGGCGAAGATCAGGATTACATCGGCGAAATCAGCGCCAACAAAGACATCACCTTTGGTTATCTGGCGCAGGAACCCGAGCTGGACGAAAGCAAGACGGTGATGCAGATCGTCGAGGAAGGCGTGCAGGAAACCGTGGATCTGGTGCGCGAATACGAATCGATCAACGAAAAATTTACCGACCCCGATGCTGACTTTGAGGCGCTGATCGAGCGTCAGGGCAAGTTGCAGGAAAAAATCGACCACCTGGGCGCCTGGGATCTGGAAAGCAAACTGCAAATGGCGATGGACGCGCTGCGCTGTCCTCCGCCCGACGCTTTGGTCAAACACCTCTCCGGCGGTGAACGCCGCCGTGTAGCGTTGTGCCGTCTGCTGCTGCGCGAACCCGACGTCCTGCTGCTCGACGAGCCTACCAACCACCTGGACGCCGAGTCGGTGGCCTGGCTGGAGCACCACCTGAGCCGCTACGAAGGCACGGTCATTGCCGTGACGCACGATCGTTACTTTCTGGACAATGTGGCCGGCTGGATTCTGGAACTGGACCGCGGCCACGGCATTCCCTTTGAAGGCAATTACAGTTCGTGGCTGGACCAGAAGAGCAAACGCCTGGCACAGGAAGAAAAAACCGCGACAAAACGGCGCAAGGCGCTGGAACGCGAGCTGGACTGGGTGCGCGCCAGTCCCAAGGGACGGCACGACAAGAGCAAGGCGCGCATCAGCGCGTACGAGCGCATGGTGGAGGAGCAGCAGGACAAGGCACCCGAGGACATCGAACTTTCGATTCCGCCGGGACCGCGCCTGGGCGACAAAGTCATCGAAGCGCACAGTCTGACCAAGGGTTTTGAGGAAAAACTCCTGATGGAGTCGGTGGAGTTTTCGCTGCCGCCGGGCGGTATTATCGGCGTGGTCGGGCCGAACGGCGCAGGTAAGTCGACCTTGTTCAAAATGATCGTCGGCATGGAAACGCCCGACAGCGGCGACATCGAGCTGGGCGAGACGGTCAAACTCGGTTATGTGCGCCAGGACCGTCCACTGGATCCGGCCAAGTCAATCTGGGAAGAAATCAGCGAGGGCGCGGACGTGCTGCAGGTCGGCCCGCGCGAAGTTAACTCGCGCGCTTACGTCTCGTGGTTCAACTTCAGCGGATCGGACCAGCAGAAACGCATCGGCGATCTTTCGGGCGGAGAGCGCAACCGCGTGCACCTGGCCAAGACGCTGCGCGAGGGCGCCAACGTCCTGCTGCTTGACGAACCGACGAACGACCTGGACGTGAACACCTTGCGCGCGCTGGAGGAGGCCCTGGCCAACTTTGCGGGCTGCGCCGTGATTATCACGCACGATCGCTGGTTCCTGGACCGCGTGGCGACGCACATTCTGGCGTTTGAAGGCGAGAGCCAGGTCGTCTGGTACGACGGCAACTACACGCAGTACGAAGAGGACTACAAACGACGCAAAGGCGTCAAAACCATCCTGCCCGAGCGCATCAAATACAAAAAACTGACGCGCTGATCCGGCGGGAATTTTGGTAAGAACAACACGATGAAACAGCATTCCGAGGGCTTCCTGCGCATTGTGCGGGAGGCCCGTTTGCGTATCAGCGAAACCGACGTTGCGACGGTCTACGCGCGCATGCAAAACGGCGAGGAGTTAACAATCCTTGATGTGCGCGAGGAGAGCGAGTTCGCCGCGGGTCACATCCCCGGCGCGCTGCACCTGAGCAAAGGGATTATCGAGCGGGACATTGAGACGCGATTTCCGGATCGGAGCCAGGAGCTGATTCTTTATTGCGGCGGCGGTTTTCGTTCGGCTCTTGCCGCGGACAACCTGCAGCGGATGGGCTACACAAATGTCATCTCGATGGACGGCGGCATGCGCGCCTGGCGCGACGCGGGACACAAAGAGGCCGACTGATGCTGGTCAACACCTTTCGTCACCTGCCGCAGGTCGGTCCCGTCGCCGAGCGGCGTTTCTGGGAATCGGGCGTCCGCAGCTGGCGGGATTTCGCCGCGGCGGATCTGTTGCGCATCAGCGACAAACGGCGTGAGCTGTGGACGGACGAACTGGAATTGAGCCGCGAGCGGCTTGACGCGCGCGACGCCGCCTGGTTTGCTGAAAGGCTGCCGCTGAGCGAGCACTGGCGACTCTACGAAGAATTCCGCGACGAACTGCTCTACTTCGACATCGAGACGACGGGGACGAGCCCGGACTTAGGGGCGCATATCACGACAATTGTCACCTTCGACGGCCGCCGCGTGCGCGAGTATATTTACGGCGAGAACCTGCGCGATTTCATCGACGACATTCAGCCTTACCGCGCGCTCGTGAGTTTCAACGGGCGCTGTTTCGACGCACCCTGGATCGAGTCGCACTTTTTGACGGAGCTGCCGCACGCGCACATCGACCTTCGTTTTGTCTGGCGCGGGCTGAAGCTGCGCGGCGGGCTGAAGTCGATCGAAAAGCAGCTGGAAATCGACCGCGACGAGCTGGACGGCGTTGACGGATATGCGGCCGTGCTGCTGTGGCGTCGCTACGAGCAGAGCGGGGATCGTCGCTGGCTTGAGGCACTGTTGGCATACAACCGCGCGGATGTGATCAATCTTGAACTTCTGCTGCACGAGGCCTGCCGGCGGGCTTCTCGTTTAACGCCTTTTGACTATGAACCACCAACGCCTCTGTTAAACAACGAGCCGTATGTTCCGGACGCGGACATTGCGGAGTTTCTGGAGGCTTATGCGTCGATGCGCAGCGGCGGGTATGGGTATTGAGTGTGTAAGAGTTGCCGCTTGTTTGCGTTGATGCTCGCGTAGGGTTGGAACAAGTTGTGGCTACAACCTGCACTGGATTACCCAGCCGATCGACCCCGTGTTGCGCGCTCGACTCAGCGCACAACACGGGGGCAAGGAGAAGAACAGTCAGTATGGTCGTGGCCGCCCGATAGGTTTAACATCGGCAAGATTAATCCACTCTCAGGATTGCCGTCCTCGTGCCAAATACGCTGTGCATGCTGCAGAAATACAGACCCGGCGTCAGCATTGTGCCATTGAAGTTGAATTCTCGCGTTCCGGATTCAAGTTCACCGTTGAACAGCGTCGCCACTTGGCGGCCCAGTAAGTCGCTGAATACGATGCGTGCCTGCATTTGGTACGGCGCATTGACTGAAATGCGCAGATCGCCGCCATTTACATTAACAACTCCGAACGTCAACTGCCCGCCCAAAACAATCTGTCTGTGATCGGCAGCGCAGACCTCCGAGACCGTGAATTCGAGGGCGGTACGTCCCGCTGTTAAGCACTCATCTAGCTTGAAGTCGAACACTTCGACCCTGCTTTGGGCGGTGTCCCCCAGCAGCGCCATGAACTCCAGCTCCAGCAATATCTCGCCGTCATATCCGGCGGGACGTACGCCGCGCAGCTCGTGTTCGGCGAATCGGCGTGCACCGGCGACCACCGTCCGCGGTGCGGCCGGACTCAGCAGTTCCAGCATGGTCTGGTCGTAGCGGAGCACGGCGCTGAAACTGCGCGCATCACCGGACGGCGCAGGTGTCTGTTGTTTAACAAACACACGGAAGGTTTCGCCCGGATCGGCGGACACGGCTGCTGGTTCAATTAACAATTGAATGCGTTCGGCTTGTTCGACGAGCACGGCGTCGCGGTGTTCACATCCGCCGGCATCAACGGCAACAAGTGTCAGGATACCTTCAGGCGTGGTGTTGTTTAACTCGATCGTCGGCGTCGCCGCTCCGCTCGACCATTGGTAGGAATTATACACATCGTTAACGCCGAGCTGGAGCGGCGCATCGCAGAGCAGGACATCGCCGCCCAGATCGACGCTGTTTTCCACGACCGATACGTTGTTGGTCGAACTGCGGGCGCAGCCGGTAGGCGGTACAACTTCGGCGCTTACTTCCATCGACTGTACCGACGACAGGATCGGCGCAGTAAAGCGCACATCGAGGCGCGGCCGCGGCGGATCACCGGTCGGCGAAGCGCCTTCCAGCGAAAGGTTGTTTAACACGATGCCGGATGCATCCGCACTGAATTCGCTCCAGACCGCGTCGTTCACGAATACTTCCGTCGGCGGAGCGGCCAGCGGCGGCGTGCAGGTAATGCGCATTTCAAAGTTTGGCAGCGGTGCAAGGCTGGTATTCGACAAGTCGAGCGAATATAACAGCCCGTTGTTGCGACAGGCGTTAATGTCCTGTCGCAATCGGAGCCCGGAACGGCGCGGCCGCAGTTCGGCGGCGGCCAGAACAAATTCCTCCGCACCGCGCCGCACGATGTTAACATAATGTGGAAGACCGTCGGCCAAAGCAGGATCGACGGTGACTCGCATGTTGAAAAAGCCGCAGCCGATACTGTCGTATTGCAGGTCGGCCGGTCGCGCCAGCAGCTCGCCGTTGTTTAAGTCAAAGTCGCCGCTCAAGTACTGCACGCCCGGCGGCAGCAGAACTTTCAGCTCAAAATTCAGATCGCTGTCCTCAAAATCCTTGCAGACGCGCACTTGCACGTCAATCGGCGCGCCGGCGCAGTCGTTCACCTGCTCGACAAAGGTTTTTACCTGAGCCGGAACGTAGGCGGCCAGGGGGATGAGTTCGAGGTCGTCGAGGAGCATGTCCATTGATTCTTGATGTTCCGGACTTGGGGTTCGAGGCAAGAATAATATCCAGCTTTCATTGGCTGTGACAATAAATGGTTGACTAACAACAGTAGACCATTCATACTCTTCAGACTCGACGGTAATCTTCGTCCTAGGGTTAGCTAATACCTGGTCCCGAAACTTACTGCTCACATCGCAGAATGAGTTTGAATCCAAGTATATAAAGAGATCGGAAAGGATGGAGTCATTGCCAAACAGATTGTATGGATGAATCTTCGCTCGAACAACATACATACCATTGTTTGTTTGAAGATTTCGAATCTTCTGAAAAATCCCTTCATATGGATTGACACAGTTCACATAGAATCTGTTGTTTGCTTTTTTATCCCAAGAGTCTGGACCGTTAAATGTGAGAACGATCTCGCCACTTGCAGCTCGCAACATCCCTTCAAACAATACACCGTTGGCTTTTCTCTCCAGAATATCAGGGCTTTCAATTCCTCCCCAAGTGCTCGTTAGAATTGATACATCACTACATTCAAACTTAAATGTCTCGATTAGATATCCGCTACCAACAGACTGTTCAAAATCCCCATTGCACAAGAGGTTTGCCGTTGGCCAGGTGCAGGGCGGCAAGGTCGGAAACTCCACATCAATAAACACATAGGTGATGTTGCCGCTAAATCCGCCGCGTTGCGGCAGGTAACGCAGCACAATCGTACCGCGAAAACCCGGATCGGGATCGATGACCAGTTGTTCTCCGCTGTTTAAGTCTGTTTGAGAGAGTATTGCACCGCTGCTTCCGAGCACTTCAAGACAGGTAATGTTCTCGGTGTTAACATCATTGGCGGCGAGATCGTTGAACTCCAGCACAATCGATTCTGTCGATACAAAAGGCCCTGACGGCCGGTCGTTGACACCCGCAGGTAATCCGCCGCAGGCGGCATAGTCGTCGCGAAAACGCGTTGCATTCACCGTCGCGCCGTAGACGCCGCTGACGGCATATCCCAGGTCACAAAGGGCGTCGACCTCGTCGGCATGCGGCAGGCGTTTAACTTCACCGGGCCTGATCTCATGATGCAGAACCCGCCCTATTCCATCGGCCGCGCAGTCTTCATCAAAGTGACTCAGGCTGCCGCCCGCGCGCCAGGGTTGAGGCGTGTAAACGGCCGCGTTCTGCAAACTTGCACCGGCAAAAACGACCGGCATGCTGGATTGTGAACAGGGCGTCTGCAACAGCACGCGGTCGTACGACGACGGCATCAGCTCGTAACAAGCCTTGTTCTGCACTACCAGCGGCCTCAGACCCGCATTGGTGTTTACCTGCAAAAAAGAGTCGTAACGCGTGAACCAGGTGGTTTCGGCGAGTACCGAGTTGCCGTCCGCACCGAGGAAGGAGGCCAGACCGAGTGCGTGTAGCATCTCGTGGAGGACGACCGAGTAAAGGTCGACGTCGGTGAAACCGACGGCGTCGGGATCGAGGTTAAAGGCGTGCGCAAAGTTGATCACGATGCGCGCATGATGGTCGGGCGCGTCGCTCCAACCCGCGTAGGGATCGCCGGTTGCGTTAATCGCCTGCCAGAGTGCGCCGTCGAGCAGTCCGGAGCTGGATGCGCCGTCAACACGGTAGACGGCCGAAGCAAAGGCCGCCGCAGCGTCGGACGGATCGGCGTATGCTTCCACGCGAATAAGCGCCGCGCCGGCATTTGCCGGACGAGCAAATAACTGCGACAAATCGGAGAGCACGGCGCAGACCACGGCGCAGCGCGCTTCGCCCAGCCCGCCGGGCGCACTGAACAGGCCCACTTCATCGACAAATTGTACTTCAAAAAAACCGGCTTGGCAGTCGGACGCACCAAGCGTGCGATCGGGCAGGTGTTTTGCGGCGTGCGGGACAGGATGGCCCAGCCGGTCAACCCAGGATTGCGCACTGGTTTCGGCGCAGAGCAGAGCGGCAAGAAGAAAAACTGTCAGTATGTGTGAGAGTGTGTATTTCATGACACATGTTCGGGAAGCACTACCAATCAATATTATCAATATTCGGCAAAAGGCGATTCCCCTTGACTTATACCAAGCACATTTCGTGCCGGGATAAAGATCAGACAAGACGGTCCGCGAACACAGCCCTGGTCCGCGGACCGACGCCGGGCCTGTCAGTGCGGACCGCTTGCCGTACAGCGCCATACACACTGTCGGCCGGTCCGGACTGTTGGGAGCGCCCGGCTATTGACCTTATTCTATCATCACCAGGACCGTGTTGGGTGTGTTATCCGTGCTCAGGACCTGCAGGTAGTACTGCCCGTTCGGTTCGGAGGCGATGTCGACGGGAAAGTCAAACACACCCGTACCGAGCGACCCCAGATCAACGTTCAGAATCTCAAACCCGTAAAGATCGCTGATGTTGTAGGAAACATCTTTGGGCGCGCTCAGATCGAGCCGCAGGGTAAACGCGCCGCCGGAGGGATTCGGAAGGATGAAGACGTCAGGTCGATCGTGGTCCCCATCATCCTCGATCGGGCATGCGCCCAGGTCGATGGTCGCCTGCATCGTGCAGCCGCGCGCATCAATCACCGTGACGGTAATCGGACCGCTGGGTCGCGGAACATTTGTGAACCAGTCATAACTGGTTGATGAGTAATGCGACCACTCGTAAGTGTAGGGTTCCACGCCGCCGCTGACCAGCGCTTTGATCGTCGCCCAACAATCGACGCCAAACTGGCTGCTGGCGTAGTCCACGACGTCGAAGTCGATTACGATCGCTGAGTCCAGAGAGGGGGCGGAAATTTGAATGACAGTTAGAGCT
>CAYULF010000011.1:0-158906 GCA_964445695.1 uncultured Hyphomicrobiales bacterium
GTGCGGTTCGTCGTCGCCGTGCTGCTGAATGCCAGGTAGCGCGCCGGACGAGGATTCACAGTGATGGTAATGACTGTACCATCTACGTATCCCGGTGCGCCATTGACCTGAACAATAGCCGTCGTCGGAAGCGGACCGCGCCAGTTGAATGTCAGTGTGTTGGTCGTTGCTGCTTCGTCGTTCGGAAGGTTTGTATTGTCTTCGCCAGGAATAGTAATATTGACGGCGTTAAACCCATTCTGGAAGATTGGACCGGCAAAAGCGTCCGGCGCAAATCCGAGATCAGTATTACGCACCTGAATCTGAAGCGTCGAAGAGACTTCCGGACGGCGCAGACGGTTGAAGGCGTTGAACGTACCGACCGTCACCTGAACCGGCTCACCGGCAGTGACAACCAGGTCGCCGCCGTTGAAGCCGATCGTGCCGCGGCTGTCGCTCTGCACACCACTGAACGCCGTCGTCACCGCAGCAGGCGGGACAAGGCGAATCGTGATGCTCGTGCCGAACAGATTGCCGAAGTCGTCGTTCAGGTCGAAGTCGGCGTTCACCGAGACCGCACCTTCCCAGCTCACCGTCAGGTTCGTCGAAACGATCGCCGTCGTCGTCGTGAACTCGATCGGGTCGAAGATCTCCTGGAACGGATCGCCGATCACGTCCATGAAGTACGTCGCCGTAAAGTCAGCGCTCGTCGTCGCCAACGCGCCAAAGCGGTTGAACGTCGCCGAGGTCACTACCACGTTGGCCTGCGTACCGCCGTTTGCCGTCAGAGTCACCGTCGTGCTGCCGCCGTTGAAGCCGGCAAAGCTCGTCGTGCTCGTCGTGCTCAGTGCAAGGTATTCGGCCGGAGGAGGCACGATCGACACCGTCACCGAGGTCGAGCCCATATCGCCGCTGCCGTCATGCGTGAAGGTCAGCGTTGCAATCGTCTGGCCCAGACCCGTGTAGGTCATGTTCATGACCGAGCTTCCCGTCGCCGACAGCGGGCTGACCGTAAAGGTCGAGCCGCCCGTGATCAGCAGTTCCGGGATATCCGCCGTCACCGAAATCGTCGTCGTGAAGAAGAAGATCGGGAAGGTGTTGTTCCCCGTCGCCGTGAAGTGGTTGAAACGGTCGTAAGTACCGACGCTCACCGAGATGCTCGTCGTCGGGTTGACTTCAAGAATCGTGTCGCCGCCGTTGAAACCGTCGAGGCCGATGCCTTCGCCGAAGTTGCCGCCGATCACACCGTTGCGCGTACTCAGACCCAGCTGGGCCGTCGTCGGCGTCAACACCGTGATCGTGATCGTCGTCGCCGAAAGGCTGTTGTCCGTTGTTTCAATGATGAAGTTCGCGCCGCGGGCAACATGTGAGTTGTTGTTGATGCGGAACGTGCTCGTCGTCGTCGGATTCGTCGGCGAGAACGTCGGCGAACCCGTGGCGCCCGTCGAGATATACATGTCGTCGAAGCCCGTGAAGATGCGCATTTGCACCGACGACAGCGACGCTTTCGTTACCGACAAGCTGTTAATAATGTTGAACGAACCCGAGGTCACCGTCAGCAGCGCCGATTCGCGCGCGCCGGTGTAACCGCCGGGACCGACACGGAAGCGGTTACCGCTGTTCGAGCCGTCGTTGGCGTTGAACGTATCGTTGCCCGTGCCGTTCGTCGTGCTCATCGCGATGTGATTCGGCGGCAGCGGACAGACCGTCACCGTCAACGTGGTCGTGATCAGCGTGCCGTTGCCCTCTTCCGCGCCGCCGCCGGCCGTCAGGCTCAGCGTGATCGTCGTCGGAGCCGAACCCAGCCAGCCGAACTGGATCGTGCCGAGGCGCACCGAGTTCGTCGAGCTCAGGTACACCGTCGCGTGCGTCGAGGTAACAGCAGTACCGCCCGACCAGACGCCGCCCACACCCGTGATCGTCGGTTTGATCGACGGATTCGACGGAAAGGGGCTGCCCACGATGCGCATCGTCGCCTGACCGTAGCGGGCGACGTTCGTCACCCACACGTCGGCGCTCGTCGCGCTTTTGCAGTCGGGGAAGCTGAAGCTTGCAAAGTTCAGGTTGATGATCTGCTGGCTGTTGATCGTCAGATCGCCGCCGTTGAAGCCGTTGCCGTTCGTGATCGACTCGGTCGACCAGGCCAGCCACTTCGCCGGAGGTTGCGTCAGAGCCACCGTCGACGTCGTCGCCGCGATGCCCGCATTCGCGAAGCTGACAATCACGCTGCCGATCGACGGAGCGTCGCCTTTATAGACCACCGTAATAGTCGTTGAGTAAATCGCACCGCTCGGCGTGACATCCACCACGCTCGCCACCGACACTCCGTCGCCGAAGTCGTAGCTGATGATCGCCTGCGTGTTGCTCGTCACCGAGCTCAGACAGTCGTTCGCGCCGTCAAAGGCCCAGGTTGCGAAGGTCACCGTCATGTTCGCCGTCTTCGTCACGAAGTCGATCGAACTCGGCGTCAGTCCCTCGTTACCCGTCGACGAGTTCGTCGAGAAGGCGACAAGAGTCGGAGCAACAGGCAGCACGTCGATCGTAATCGTCGTGGTTGCCATACCAGGGCCGTCAGGGGTCACCGTCAGCACCGCCGTCGTGGCGACCGAGCCGGTGTAAAGGATGCCGATGGAATGTTGCGTTGTCGCGCTCATGTTCGAGATCGTCAGCGTCGTACCCTGCGTCAGCGTCGGCCCCTGGCCGCCGCCACCCGTCAGGGTTACGGTGAACGTCGTGTTCGTCAGAGCCGTGACGTTACCGTCCGTGGCCGTCAGCACGCCGCAATTGTCGAACAGACCCAGCGTGAAGTCCAGAACCGTCGGAACCGTACAGCTGGTAAGCTGCGCAACCGGCGAACCTTCGAACAGGTTGTTCGTGCCCGTCGTCGAGGTCGTGCTGAACGCAACGGCTTCGACAGCCGGGACAAGAAGCTGCATCGTGGCCGAGGTGCCGGCCATGCCGGCAGGATTGACCGAAACAGTAATAATCGTCGTGCGCTCTCCACCGTAGTCCAGACCGACAATCGCAGTACCAAAAATCGAGGGAGCCGGGATCAGCATGCCCGCCGAGGTCGTGGTATAGGTTGCCTGAGTCTGTGAAGGACTTTGGTTCGAGATGTCTGCGCCGGTGATTTCAAAGTTCGCAGTGACATTCGACGTCGTCGCCGCGCGGTCACCCAGCGGGTTGAACGTCGCCGTCGTTACACTGAGGAAGTAGCGACGAGCGTTCGAGCCGACGCAGGACAGCGGTCCGGCAAAGTTCGCCGAGGTAATGACATCGACGAAACCGCGGAGGCCGTCACGGCCGTTGGCGTTGGTTGCGCTGAACGCAACGCGATCCGGCGGAATCGGCGAAACCGTCACGTTGGCGACCGTTGAGGTCAGCACCGCGCCGGTGACCGAAGCCAGCGTAACCGGAATGGTTACGGGAGCTTCGCCGCGATAAAAGAATTGCAGTGTCGCAGTTGAATAGGCATCGAGGTCAAAAGCCGCCATGCTTGCGCTTGTCGTTCCAACACCCGTATTGGCGTTGAACGACACACCGCTGGACGTCGTAATCTGGAATTCCAGATCCGCATCCGTATTAATGCCGGCGGGGAAGAATTCTTCGTTGATCGTCTGGTACGCTACATCAACCAGATCCTGTGAGATCGGTGTAAGCGTTTCCCAGCCGCTCGTGTTGTAGGGGTTCTCATCCGAGATAGCCGACGTCGAATACGCCAGGCGCGATGCCGGAGGACCTACAATGATTTCCGCCGTCGTTGTGAGCACGGGGTTGTTGGCTCCCGTGATCTGGCGGATGCGCATCGTCACCGTGATCGACTCGGTCGACGTCGAGATGATTGTCAGCGACGTCGAACTCGTAAACGCACCGGCGCCCGAGTTGTAGGTCGCCTGCGTCGAGCCGATGAACGAAACGTACTGCGCGTTGGTACCTTCCAACTGGTACTGGATTTTCTGTACGCCTCCGTTAAAACAGGAGACCGAGTAGTCGTTCACCTGCATGGAGGTCATGATTGCCGTGAACGGGATACCGTTCCCGACACGAGGCGTCGGATCAAACGCACCTTGCGTGCCGACCTCCCCGTTGATCGAACCGTACACCGCCTGACAGGTTTGCGCCTGGGCGACGTCGGGTGTGGTAAATGCAAACAGGGCCAGCAACAGAGTTGCCAGCACACCCGCTGCACGACCGACCCCGGACAGGCGGGCCATGCCCGGCACTGCTGCCGACCAACCGCCCCTTCCGGAGGCTACCGGCGTCAGGTCAGAGTCGATAGTCAAAGAAGATTGCTTCGTCGCGCACGTGGATTTTTGTGCCGAACGGTTCAAAGAGTATAGAGTAGCCATATTACTACCAGCTCCAAAGAAAAAACAGGACCTAAGCGTGACAGACCTCGATGTCCAAATCACAAAGACTTTTTACCGTCGGAAGCTCCGGTACACCAAGCGCCTCAGCACTTGGCACCCAACCGAACGGCGCTGTATTTCTGCAAAATCGTACGACGTAAAAAAGCGCAACGCCTCAAGAACAAATTCCGAGCACCGCGCTTTAAGACAAACAAGAGAAGCAAGCTGTGAGAATCTGGTAGGATACGGGTTGATTGGCCTTTGACGCAACAAACAAACTGGGGCGCGAAGAAGTCGCACCCTTGTTACCCTCTTTAGTCTGTCTGCTACTGCGCAAAGCTGCAAACACCACGCTGCCCGGCTTGCTGCCGCCTGATTGCTCAGGCGATCATTTACGTACTCGTCTTTTCACCGCATCGCATGTGCAGCGCCGGCATTCCATTCCGGCATGTGCTGCGCGATGTCGTCGTCGGCCGGCCCTTCCCACATTCACTTGCACGGATTTCCGCGGGTTCCGTACAGGCAGTCCGCCCAACAAAGAAAGACGACGATTTGCGACGGCGAAAATACAGGAATTTTTTCAATGAGCAAGCCGGGAAGCAATTCTGCATGAATAATTGTGCCACATAATTGGCCCGAAATTGCTCTTACCATGCGGTACTTTTCACCGGAGCCCAACTATTTTTCCACATTGCCCTGTCGCAATGCCCCGTACAAATGCGTCGGAGTGTTCCGCAATCCGGCAAACATAACGTATATTGAAGTTTGCCCGGGCACGCTTCTTCCTGTTAATATACGAGCCATTGTGAATGCGAGCCGACCGTCATTGCCGTACCTATCCAGCGGCGAGAGCGCACAGCGCCCGATGACAGTCGATGCGGGAGCGCATTCCTTATAATACACGAGGGAAGCACGGAGCCAGGAATCGCGCCCAACCTGCGTCACGAGCGCCGGGCGCGGCATTCCGCTTCAGGTACATCCGGTCCTGTACAGCCGGTGGACCTTTTATATACTACACAATTCAAACAATCCGCTCCGCTCCAGCTGGTGCGGCGGTGGAGATCATTCCGTGCTCGCAGAGAATCGGAGATATCTGTCAACCTGGCAATCTGGTAATAACGGCACACAACCTTATTAAACGGACAAACGTGGAAAGCGGACAGGAAAACAAATCAACACAACCTAAAAAACTATCAATTCTACGGGCCTGGGGGCTGGCAGTGCGCGATTCGCGCTTCCGCATCATGGTACTTATTACTACCATCGGCGGATTTCTCACGGTCCCCCTGAAATCCTCGTTCCTGCGCGCCAACGAGCTGCGGGAAGGCGTGATTCTGGCCGATCCAATCCTGGACATGATCGGCCCCTACGACGTCACGTGGATAACCTTTGCAATGCTGTACACCGCCGTGCTCCTGGGAGGTTACGAACTGCTGCGCCGGCCCTACCGCTTTCTGATCGGCGCACAGGCCTATTTCCTGATAATGCTGGTTCGTATCGTGACGCTCTGGCTGGTTCCGCTGGATCCGCCTTCAGCGACCATTCCGCTGATTGATCCGGTGGTCGACTTTTTTGTGGAGAGCGATACAGTCCTGATGCGGGACCTGTTTTTCTCGGGCCACACTTACACGGCTTTCCTTGTATTCTTAATGACCACGACTCCCTGGCGCAAAGCGGCCATAGGTATCATGACAGCGCTCGTGGGAATACTGGTTATCGTTCAACATGTGCACTACGCAATTGACGTTCTGGCCGCACTCTTTTTCTGCTTTGGTTGTCTTCACATGATCAGAAATCTCAACGCAAAGTTTTGCCCTGAAAACCACCAGACTCCGGGCTGCGATTCTGTTTAATTAAACAAATGGAATCAGAACAAATGCAATACTCACCCGCATGACACGTTCATACCGGGGAACATCCACATAGCCGATGCAATAGCCGGCGTCCCCTTTTACGGCGAATCCCGCCGGCACGGTAATCCAAAAATCAAAACTCTTATCGACTCCGGTCGCATGTACTGCGTCCGTCTGATTCCTTTTGCCCTCGGCTGAAGACATACAATCGGTAGAACTGAAACTAATTGGGAGAAATAATATGAGATACTTCATCAGTGACTTAAACGGAGCTCTTGGACAGCGCATTGCGACCAGACTGTTGGACGGCGGACACGCAGTTAACGGCATCGTTGACCCCGAGCGCACCGCACCGGAACTGGAGCATAACAATCTGAACAGACACAACGGCACAATCACCGATCGTGAATTGCTGCGACTGGCAATGACCGATTGCGCGGGCGTATTTCACTGCCCCGATCCCTACACCTGGGAGGACTCCGGCTTTTCCATGTCGGCAACGGACAGAGGCATGCTTAAACTGACGCAGATTGAAGGCACTCGCGCCGTTCTGGAAACGATGCACGAGTTGCACATTCCCAAAGCTGTTTACACATCGTCAATTCTGGCCGCGCACACACCGGACAATGCCAAAGAGCACCTGCAGGCCGCATTGAACGACCACGCCGGATTTGTCCAGGAAACGATGCGGACGGCTCTTTCACTTGTTAAACTACTGCGCAGCGAAACCAGGCTTGACATTGCAATCGTGGTGCCGGGAATTCTGTACGGTCCCGGCAAGGAAGGATTTGCCGAAGATCTATTCGCTCGAATTACAAACAAACAGCGCGTCTACATCCCCAGTTCGACTCGCATCAGTTGGACGCACATTGACGATGCGGCCGACGGCCACGTGCAGGCGATGCAGCAGAATCAGCCGAACGCAACCTATGATTTGTCCGGACCGGCCGAAGAACTGGAGACAACCATTGAACAGATCTGCAGCCTTGCCGGCATTGAAGTGAAAGGCTGGACTATGAGCCCCAACGGTCTGAGAGCGCTGTCAGGAACAATGGAGTTGGTCGGCTCGGTATTGCCGTTGCCCAATCTTTATACGGCGGCAGACGCAGCGGAACTCGCCGGCATGCAGTTAACGGGCGGTGATGCGGGATCGACGGCATTACCGGACTTCAACAACAGGCCGCTGGATAAAGGTCTTAAAGAAACGCTTGAACACATGCAGCAGAAAACGGCCGAGGCTGCCGACGCTTAATCAAACTGCAGGACGTTCCTTCACGTCCCGGCGGCAGTTTCTTTTGTTAACCACAGAATGACAAACCAGACATCAACGGGCACAGTGCAGGGCAAGAAGAGCAATGTCGTCCGTTTGTCCATTCGTGGACTGGAACTCGTTAACAGCCGCAACCAGGTTATTGCACAGTTCATCCACCGAGGCGGCCTGTCTGTCGCGAACGGCATGCAATAGCCCGTCATATCCGAACATCTTGTCTTCGCCGTCAAACGCTTCGGTAATCCCGTCGGTATAAGCCAGAAATTGATCATCAGCGCCGAGGCTGAGGCTATCGCCTCTGTACTCGGCGTCTTCCATGAATCCCAGCGCCGGGTTGCCGTCGGACGACAGTGATTGGATGTCACCGTTGTTACTGATAACGAGCGGCGAAGGATGACCACCGTTGCAATAGTGCATCAGGCCGGTTTTAACATTCACTCTGCCGTAAAACACAGTGACAAACATGGCGGAGTCATTGCCGCGCGTTAAAATTTCATTAACATTTTTCAGGCAGACGCCCGGGTCGCTGTTGGTCAGAGCGATGGAACGAATCATCGTACGCGCAACAGCCATAAAAAAGGCCGAGGCAATTCCCTTGCCGGATACATCGCCTATGACAATTCCGAGGTGTTCATCGTCCAGTTGGAAATAGTCGTAAAAATCGCCGCCAACCATTCGGGCAGGCTTCAGGAAAGCGCGCAGTTTAACATGCGGCCAGTCGTCGAACTGCGGCGACGCCTCCGGCAGTATGTCCTGCTGCAGCTGTCCGGCGACTGACAGATCGCGCTCTATCGCCCCCAATTCGCGCCGTTGCTGATCGGCGCGTTTGCGCTCTTCCACCTGGCGCAGCGTTTTTTCAATCGTCACCTGCAAATCGTTGAAATCGATCGGCTTGGTGACAAAGTCAAATGCGCCGCGATTCATGGCCGTGCGGATATTGGCCATATCGCCGTAGGCCGAGACAACGACGGAACGCAGCCAGGGATTGACCTGGCTGAGGTGTTTGAGGAGCGTCAGACCGTCCATAACGGGCATATTAATATCGGTCAGCACCAGGTCGACGTTGGGTTGCTCGTGCAGCACCACCAGTGCCTCTGCGCCGTTGCGGGCAAACCGAAAGGTCATGTCCCCCTGGCGGATGGCGCGCCGGAATTTCTGACGAATCAGAACTTCGAAGTCCTCTTCATCATCGACAACCAGAATCTGCACACTCATATCTGCTTCAGCTCCGCAGGCGGTCGACCGCCGCAATCAGGTTTCGTTCCATGTTATCGAATCCGCAGCAACGAAAATACGAGTTTTTCGCCACACGACGGACCTGCATTCAAGACTTGCGTTCCAGAGGCAAGCGCATCCTGAATTCGGTGAATTCACCCTGTTTGGAATCCAGGTCAAGTGCGCCGCCGTGTCCGTTGGTAACAACGTCGAATGCAATTGAAAGCCCCAGACCTGTTCCCTTGCCGCTCGGTTTTGTTGTAAAAAAGGGGGTAAAAATCTTGTCGCGAATCTCATGCGGAATTCCCGCTCCGTTGTCGCGCACGCGAATTTCGAGCATGTCGCCTTTGCGGGCCGACGACACTTCAACACGCGGCGTGGTTTTACTGCCGGGCTGCCGTGCACGCTGCACGGCGGCGTAGCAGGCGTTGTTCACCAGGTTGATAAGGACGCGCTGAATATCGGCCGAACTCATGTTAACCTGCGGCAGATCCTGCGCAAGGTCCATGTCGACGTCACAGTCAAAATCAGGATCCTGAGCGCGCAATCCGTGAATCGCAAGATTAACCGCCTGATTGACAAGAGGATTAACATCCGTCGGGACTTGCGCACTGGAGTGACCGCGTGAGTGCTCCAGCATGCCGCTGACGATATTTGTGGCGCGACTGCCGTGTTGTTTAATACGCGCCATATTGCCGCGCATGTCATTCAGGACCTGCTCAAGTTCAACGCGATCGGTCTCATTGGCCAGCTGCGCCGTCCGCAACTGATCATCCAGATCGTCGCAGAGCTCCGAGGAGATGTCGGCAAAGTTATTAACAAAATTGAGTGGATTCTGAATTTCGTGGGCAATACCGGCGGTCAGCTCGCCGAGAGACGCCATCTTTTCGGCGTGCACCAATTGATCCTGTGTCATGCGCAGATCTGTGAGCGCAGACTCCAGTCTGGCATTGGCGGACTTCAGGCTGTCGCGTTGTTCTTCCACTTCCGCATGAGCGGACGCCAGCTGATCGTGCTGCGCGCGGATTTCAGCCGTCTGGCTTTTTACTTCCCGCTCGAGCATCAACTTCTGTTGTTTAAGGCCGCGCATACGCAGAGTAAATATCAGCGCTATGATTGCAATTGCAACGGCCGCGGCAGAAATCTTAAACCACAGAGTCTCCCAAAAAGGCGGTATCACGCGTACGCGCAGGCTGGTCCCGGTATTATTCCAGGCCCCGTCGTTATTGGAACCGCGAACGTGGAAAGTATAACTGCCGCCGTCAAGGTTGGTGTAGTTGGTGTAGCGGCGCGTCCCGGCCTGGACCCAGTCGCGGTCGAATCCCTCCAGCATGAATTCGTAGCGGTTTTTCTGCGAATTTGTATAGTTAAGCGCCACAAACTCAAACGAGAAAAAATTCTGGTCGTAGTTTAACTCGACTTCGTCGATCTCGGCCGGATCCGCGCCCTGCAGATAGGGCTCTCCAAACACAGTGAAATTTGTCAACTCGACCGGCGGTATCCATGGGTTGTCGACAATGCGATCCGGCCTGAAAGCATTAAATCCATTCGGCCCGCCAAAAAACACTTCGCCGTCGGCCGATACAAAACAGGCGCCCTCATTAAACTCGTGCCCCTGCAGGCCGTCGTTGATATCAAAACTGCGAAATTGGGGACGCCGTTCGCCGCCGTCAAGCGCCTCATCATAGATCAGGCGCGACAATCCCTGATCAGCGCTTATCCAATATGCACCGGAAGAGTCCGCACATATTGCGTACACGCGGTTGTTAACCAGCCCATCCGCTACCGTATAACGCTCGAATTGAGCCGAAGCTCCTGCAACGCTGCCCGCACTTCGCAGACAGTTAACACCGCCTCTATCAGTCCCTATCCATAGTGCACCGCCGGCATCCACAAACATGTGGTTGATGGAGTTACTGCTCAAACCACGCGGATTGTCGGGCTCCTGACGGAAGTTAACAAATCGCTCGGTTTCCGGCTGAAACAGGCTGACGCCGCCGTCGAGTGTACCGATCCACAATCTTCCGGCGCTGTCGACAACCATTGCGGAAACAAAGTTGTTAACCAGCGAATTCTCAACCCCCGGCCGATTGAGGAAACGCTTAAACGTCCCCGACGCCGGATCAAAAAGGTTGAATCCTCCGCCGGATGTCCCGACCCAAAGCTTGCCGTCGGGCCGTTCGATTACAGCCCGAACATCATTGTGGCTGATACTCGTGCTGTCGCCCGGATTGTGTTTAAACTGCTTGAAATTATTGGTCGACGGGTCGAATACCATCAATCCCCCGCCGACGGAACCCACCCACAATTTACCGTCTTTACGCGGGCGTATCACACGAATATCCGTGTCGTAAGCGGACAGGTTAGAGTTCTCAAACGAGACGCTGCCGCTGTACGTCCACTCTCCGCGCTGAAGTTTAAACCGATTCAAGCCACTCCAGGCTCCGACCCACAGCGTCGTTTTGTCCGCCTGCGCTATCGCATGCACCTCATTGCGGTTGATACCGACCTGCCCTGTACCGCGCGCCCTGAAGTGCGCAAATTTCTGTTTAAGTTTATCATATACATTCAACCCGCCCCAGGTGCCAACCCACATGATGTCGGACGCTCCGCGGCAGATCGAACTGACAAGATCATCACTTAAACTCTGGCGCTCCTCGGGATCATTCGAATACAGCCTGAATTCAGCTGCTCCGCGATTGAGAATTGAAACACCGCCGCCCCAGGTGCCAATCCAGAGACTGCCTTCAGCATCGTTTACTATGCTGCGGACGTAGTCGTTCGACAGCGAGCTCGGCTTTTCCGGACGGTGAATAAAACGTCTCGAATTTCCGTTGACGCGATCCAGCAGGGACACGCCTGCGCCCCAGGTGCCTACCCACAGTGAGTCGCCAACGGCATGGAGTGCTGATATATCGTTAAAGTGTTCAACGGTCTCCGCGCCTTCCATCAGAACCACAGGCTCAAAGGCGTCTGTATCGGCATCATACCGCATCAGTCCGTTCCCGTTCGTCCCCACCAGGATGTCGCCGTCAACATCTTCATAGACAACCCAGACATTGTCTTCGCTGACAACGGAATTGGAGTCCGTCAACTGATAGCGTGTAAATTGTTCCGTTGAACGATCGAGCTTGCACACGCCGCCGCCCCACGTTCCTACCCACAGATTTCCCTTGCGATCTTCACAAATCGTCCGCACATCGTCGGAACTGATACTGGTGACATTTTCGGCATTGTGGCGGTATGCGGTAAAACGACCCGAGCCTCGGTCCAGCTTGTTTAATCCGCCGCCCCAGGTGGCAATATACAGCACGCTGTCACTGGTTTCGTAGACGGCCCACACCCTGCTGTTACTCAGACTGGCGGGATCTTTCGGATCGTGATTAAACTCGCGGAATTCGTAGCCGTTGTACAGATTTAAACCATTATTTGTCCCGATCCAGATAAACCTGCGGTTGTCCTGCACAATGCAGTTTATCTGGCTTTGGGAAATCCCCTGATCCCACGAAATTCTTTCGAACTTCACCTGGGCATGCAGCAACGTAGCCGCACATGTTAACATAGCGATTAAACAGAGCGGCAAGCTTGTCAAACGGCTGACCGCAATTGATCGCGGGGTCGGCATAATCCTGTTCCCTCTTGGTTCGGTGTTGCAGGCCGCGGAGCGGCCTTCGGAAAATACGACAATCCCGATAGCCGCCCAACAACCTGTCAATCGCCAGGGCGCAGCGATTTCCGGCGGACATACTCACAAACGACTTCCTCTCTGAAATTTCTGCCAGATTTTCTTGTTTGTCACGGTGTTTGCAGCTTCGAGTCCACGCCGGGTCGACCAGCACGAGGCGGTAAAAGTTTCGATACTTCCCGTTTATCCATCCTCTGCGGCCGTTCAAGCAGATTTCTCCCAACGCTTACCTTTTTCGGCATGGATATTCGGTCGATGGACATTAGTATTGACCAGGAGCGGGCAGGCACGTGCATTCGGCCCGCCGACATGCTGCCAGGCGCGACGGCGCTGAGCAGCCGAATCCGGGAACCCTGAGAGGGAAAAGCGGACGGAGAGCCTGTGCACGGAAATAGCTCATGTGTGGTGGTGGCGGGTAACGGGTGGGCCCAAAGATTCAACGCAAAAGTACGCTCAATCTGAAGTCTGAAATCCAGAGTACTTGAGTGCTCGAGTTTTTGAGTTTCCGAGATACGGAGCTCTCGAGTGTTTGAGCTTTTGAATTCTCAAGTTCCCGGACACTTCAGTACTTGAGCTCTCAGGCCTGAGTCACTTGATTCACAGATTCTGCAGCCTCGGGACTCGAACATTTGGCAATTTGAGTCCATTGGACTCGTTCGCCTGCGAACTTTGTACCGCGACCCGTCCCGCCGTCCGAATGCGACTCGGTTGTTCCGCGTTTGTGCAACTCAAACCCATCTCCATGTCCTTGAACCGGTCTCTGCACAACGAACAAAAATGGATTGAAAAAGGCGATGCGAGCAGCGCCTGGTCAGGTAAAAAAGAAAAATTCAACCTGGGCGACATTTTTTTTGCTCCGACGGATCTCAATACGCAGCGGAACTTTGTTAACAAAAGTGCGTTCTTCGGAACGTCGCAATAATAGCGCCGGGCTGAACCGCCTGCAACCAACAATGTATCAATGACAGGTTTCGATCTACGCCTGACGAACATAAACTGATAGACGTACCAAGCACTTCTGCACGCCGCCGGGGCCGGCTTCAATCAGACAGTTGCAAAACAATCCCGGAAGTCCGGCATGCAACAATTCCCACTCCTGCAGGCGATTGTTTTACATCGCAACCATTTGTACTTTTGTCCGTTGGCGTTTCCAATGACCCGGCGGTCTTCCGGCAAACACCAATTCAAATCTGCGCCAGAGTTCCCGGCCTGTCGGCGTGTTAATACGCGGAGGCAAACATATGCGCTCATTCAAGTACATCCTTGTGCTGCTCGCACTTGCAGCGGGTATGCAATCCTGTCATTTTAACTACCTTGAATCAAAAAACAGCGAGCGCTACGGCATCACGGCTTACGTCGATCCGGCCTACTATTCGCAGACCTTCGATGGAATAGCGGTGTACAGCGACAGCAGCGACTTAAACTGGCGACGCAAGATTGAGACTAAAACGCTGGAGACGTTGCATAAAAACGGCGTGCGTGCGGTCTCCGGTTCACAACTGGTTCCACCCACGCGACAATGGACGCGAACGGAAGGCGACAGCATTCTGCGACTGGCGGGAGTGAATGCCGTTCTCCTTTTCGACGTTGAAGTCGATTCGACCGCCACGGAAGTATTTGTTCCCTTAACAACCAGTTCTAAAACACGGGAAGAAAACAAGCGCACCCAGAACAGCACACAACAGGATTCAACCGGCGCAAAACCGCAACGCAACAGCGAGAAAGGTGTGCGCGAGGAGTGGACCGTCGTCGAGAAAAAAGGCGGTTACATGAAAACGGAAATAACGCGGCACTACAAAGTTAACGCGCGCCTGGTTGATGTTCGCAACGGCGCCGTGGCCTGGGTTGGTCACTATACAAGCAACAAAGACAATTATCTGGACGACTTAACCTGGCGCGTGGCCAACCAGTTGATCATGGATGAGCTGGTATTCAGGCGAGTGAAACAAGATTAACAAAGTGCAAGAGATTAAACAACCACAATGGCGGAGGGCGGAGAATACAGTTTCCCCGCCTCCCGCCCGAGTGAATCGGCACGCCGCCACCGGCGTAACAACGCACCGCTCCGAACTTTGTGCCGACTGCTCCTGACATCAACAGAATCCGTCACGCGACGTCGGAGAATCGTCCCGTGATTTGATTGACCAAGAGATGAAAAAGCGGGCAACATGGTTACACTCAGACGTGCGCTTAACCAGCAAACATCAAGTCCGGGTGGCCGGCCGGCAGACTGCCCCGGCCGATAAAAACAGAGACTGGGCCAGGATAAAACTACGACGGTTAACGAACTTCTCGGCGCAAAGCATCGACAAGCAACTGCAAATCGGCTATTGAAGTACAATACATCGGCGCAATGCGGATGGCATTCAGTCCGTGCTCGCCGACAAATCGCAAGCGTATTCCGTCGCGCTCCAGCAATACGCGCAGCAATTCGCGCGGATCTATCGCATCATTCAGAACCTGGAAGGTAACAATTGAAGCGCTGTCCGCTTCGTTCAGCGGCGTTAACAGTTTCAGGCCGGTTACCTGCAGGAGCTTTTGTTTAAGGAATTCCGCCAGGAAGGCGCCGCGCCTGGCAATGTTTTCAAGGCCGACGGATTCCGCCAGATCTACTGCGGCCGCCAACGCTTCGAACGCCGCGCTGTTATAGGTGCCGACCTCTACCGCACGCGCCTTTTTAAGCGGTGAAAAACTTGCCTCTTCCAGAGAATAGCCGGCGTCCGCGTACGCGCCGGCCACCGGCGTCGACCACACTTCCAGCAATTCACGGCGTACATAGAGGATGCCCGTTCCGGTGGGACCGTACAGCCACTTGTGCCCTGAACTCGCGTAAAAATCACATCCAAGATCGCGAAGGTTAACAGGAAACATTCCCGGCGGATGCGCCCCGTCGATGACACTTAAACAACCGTGCGTACGACACAGAGCACTGATCGCTTTTATCGGCATGCGAGTGCCGGTTGTGCAGGTCACATGCGAAACCATGACAAGGCGCGTTTGCGGCGTCAACAGCGCCTGCACGGCGTTCAACGTCGCCTCGGCCGTATCGCCCGGTTCAAACAGACGAATGCGGCATCCGATCTCCTGGGCCCGTTTAACCCAGATCATGGCGCCGCCCGGATGTTCATGCGTGCTCATGATAATTTCATCGTCGGCTTTTAACGTCAGTCCGCCGGCAATCATGTTCATCGCCGAAGTAGTGCCGGCCGTAAACGCCAGCTCATCGTCGTCGCAGCCCAGAAAAGTCGCAATTCGCTCGCGCGCCGTCTTCATGCGTTTGCGCTGCTCTTCCCCCGCCTCGGCAACTTCCAGTTCGGCGCGCTGCCTGGCCTGCAACACCGGCCAGGACGCCGGCCCGAATCCACCGCTGTTCAGGTAAATCCTGTCGTCGCGCAACGGGAACAGACTGCGAAGTGAGGTCCACGCCCGCTCGTCTGCGACGTCCGTTATCAGTTCCGTAAAAGGCTTGACTTCGGTCGTCGGTTCCGTCAAAATGCCGTCGGCGGCCTGCTGTGGAGCGCCATGCAACGCACCCGCAAAGCCGCCAAATCCCAAAGCCATTGTCGCCGCGCCGCCCATTCGCAGAAATGCGCGTCTATCTTCCTGTTTACTGCCCATAGTTTCATTCCCCGGTCACCGCTGCGTGCCCGTCCCAACTGAGTCCCTGAAAGTCCGCGGAGCGTTCCGCCCTCCGTGTACAACACTTCCGGCCTGCTGCCCTTGAGCGATCAATTCGCCGCATACACCGCCCTTTTGTCCGATTGTACACCGTGCCATACCGACGGTCTCACATGTAATAATGCTCGCCGACGCCATATCGTGAGCCGCAGCCGATCCGCCTGCAAAAATAGTCCCTGAGCCGCAATTTCGCCCATTCGGCTCACTGTCGACACTCAGCACGACCGGAAAACCGGCGCTCCGGCAAAAAATAATTTGCATACCGATCTCCGCTCGCATAGATTTGCAGGCGTCAACCAAATGGTTAAACCTTTTGATTTACCCTTTTGGTTAGTCGACGGGTAGTCAATCCCGCGTCGCCGAATTTGTCCGAAGTCAAAGAGCATCCCGGAGGTCCGCCAGTGAACAGCAATGAATCAACAAAGCCGCAGGACGGTCGCGAATCCTCCGACCAGAGCAGGCAATCGAACCGCGAGTCCGAAACCGAGCAGCGCATCCTCGACGCAGCGCGTCAGGTGTTCATCCTGAACGGGTTTTCCGGCGCGCGCATGCAGGCTATCGCCGACAAAGCCGGCATCAACAAAGCCATGCTGCACTACTACTACCGCAACAAACAGAAGCTGTTCGACGCGGTATTTACCGAAGCGCTTGGCAAAATCCTGCATGTCGTTTTCACCATCGTGGAATCCGATGCGCCGCTGGATACCAAGATTCCGCGCTTTTTCAACGAATACATCGGCATCCTGCAACAGCATCCGCACGTGCCCGCTTTTGTTGTCAATGAAGTCAATCAGAATGGAAACTGGCTGCCGCAAATGTTCAAAACACACGGTGTTCACAAGCCGCAGAAAATCCTGCAGCAGTTTGCCGAAATCTATCAGCAGCCGGGCCTGCAGTGCCCGCGCCCCGAACATCTGATGGTCAACATGCTGAGCCTGGTACTGTTTCCCTTCCTTGCCGCGCCCCTGATAAAACGCGTGCTGAACATGGACGACGCAGATTTTGCAGCCTTCCTGGAGGAACGCAAAACGCATCTGCCCGCATTTTTTCAACAAGCCATCAAAACAACATGAAAACCTTCACCTGCCTGTGCCTGGTGCTGGCGGCCGGCGTCGTGCAAGCCCGCGACCTGGACATTCGCGGCGCATGGACTCTGGCCGAACAGCATCACCCGCGCGCGGTCGAGTTTGACTTGTCGGACTCCGTTTACGCCCTCAAGGCGGAAAACATCGAAACCGTCTGGTTGCCGCTCCTGCTGCTCAATGCGCGCGCAACGTGGCAGTCGGAAACGGCCGAGATTGACGTTCCGCTGCCGGGAGTTGATATTCCCTCCCCGCCGCAGACCAATTACTCCGTCGGCCTGCAGGTGCGCCAGACGCTGTACGACGGCGGACGCAGCAGCGCGCTCGGCGAAATCAACACAGCCGAAGCCGAGGTTGAAGAACTGAAAATTGCCCAGGCTATTTATCGCATTCGCGCGGACGTCAACACGTCATTTTTCCAGTGTTTAAGTCTGCAGGAAGACGCCGCCATCCTGAACGCGCAGCTTGGACTGTTAAAAGACAAATTACGCGAGATGCGCGCCCGCCTCGAGCAGGGCGTCGTCACACCTGATCTGATCGACCAGTTAAACGCCGACGTCCTGCGCCTGCAGACGCGGCGCATCGGCCTGCGCCATCAGCGCCGGATCGCACTGCAACGGTTGTCGGTCTATCTGGGTGAGAACGTCGACACCAATACGCGTTTGAGCGCCGGTCTGGCATTGGACACCTTAAACAAACTGCGGCCGGAGCAACGCCTCTTTGCCGCTCAAACACAACGCCTGCGCGAGGCCGAAACCATCCACGCCGCCAATCTCCACCCAACTGTCGAGGTCTTCGGCGACGCGGCATTCGGACGGCCGGGCTACAACGTGTTTGCCGAAGACCCGCACCTCTACGCCCTCTTTGGTATACAGCTGCAGTGGAATCTCTGGGACTGGGGACGCGCCGACCGCGAACGCGGCGCTTTGCAGCTCCAGCGGGAAATGGTCGCCTCACAGAGACTGGAGTTTGAACGTGAGCGCAGCCAGGCGATGCGCGATGTCCTGACGGGCATCGCTGCCGTTGACGAACAGATGGAGCTCGACAAAAGCATCATTGAGCTGCGGAGCAACATCACAGCGCGGAGCGCCCGCAGACTGGACCAGGGAGTTGTCAACGCACACGACTATCTGGCCGACATCCGGGCACTGGAAACCGCACAACTGGAGTTTAACCGTCGCCGCGTGGAACGCGAACGCCTGCTGGCGACACTTCACTTTCTGGCAGGAGAATGATCGTGGTACACAAGAGTCTGGTATTTCTTCTGGCGGGAACACTTTTGTTAACCGCCGCGTGTGAAGACAACACGCGCACGTCGAACGCATACGGCAACTTTGAGGCCGATGAAATTCTGATCTCGGCAGAAACGCCCGGTAAAATTCTGCGCCTGAACGTACAGGAAGGCGAGATACTGCAGGCGGGCGACACCGTGGCGCAAATCGACACCAGCGATCTGCACTTGCAGCGTCTGACGCTGGATGCACAGCGCGGTGCCGTCCGCGCGCGTTATCCGCAGTTGACGGCCCAGATCGACATCATCAAAGCCGAGCGCGCCGTACTTGAACGCGATAAATCTCGCCTGGAAGCGCTCGTGGCGGACAGCGCCGCCACACAGCAGGAACTCGATGGAGTTAACGGCAGACTCGATGTGCTTGAAGAACGCATCAGATCCATCCGTACGCAGCACGAACCGCTGCTGGCCGAACTTGGCCTCATCGATGCCCAGGAAGCACGCCTGAACGACATGTTTAACAAGTCCACCATTGTAAATCCCGTCGGCGGCACCGTGCTGATTAAACACGCTGAAGAACACGAACTGGCATCGCCGGGACGACCGCTCTACACAATCGCCGCGCTGGATGAACTCGACCTGCGGGTATTTGTCTCCGGCGCCGACTTGCCGAATGTTAAGCTCGGTGAACAAGCAGAGGTTATAGTCGACGACGGCAAGGGTTCCCTACGGTCGCTTCCGGGCGTCGTCAGCTGGGTGAACGCCAAAGCCGAATTCACGCCGACCACGGTACAGACGCGCGAGGAACGCGTTAATCTGGTGTATGCGGTGAAGGTACGCACGCCGAACGACGGCACACTGAAAATCGGCATGCCCGGTGAAGTCAACTTTGGAACGGGGCAGTAAACATGCAATCCACCGTGGTCCGCATCGAACAACTGGTTAAACGCTTCGGCGATGTTCAGGCCCTGGACGACTGCAACGCCGAGGTCCGTCAGGGAGAAATCTTCGGGTTCATCGGCCCGGACGGCGCGGGTAAAACAACGCTGTTCCGAATCCTGACGACACTGCTAACGCCGGATGAAGGCCGCGCCGAAGTCCTTGGACTCGACGTCGTCAACGACTACCGCCGCATTCGCCCGCAACTAGGCTACATGCCCGGTCGTTTCTCGCTCTATCACGACCTGAGCGTCGAGGAAAACCTGACCTTTTTTGCAGGTATTTTCGACGCGGATGTTAAACAGAATTACGAACTCATACGCGACCTGTATGAACAACTGGCGCCGTTCAAAGACAGACGTGCCGGCAAACTTTCGGGCGGTATGAAACAAAAACTTGCGCTCTGCTGCGCCCTGATTCACAAACCGCAATTGCTCGTGCTCGACGAACCAACAACCGGCGTGGACGCCGTCTCTCGCCGTGAATTCTGGGATATGCTCGGCCGCCTGCGGGAACACGGCATCAGCATTGTCGTGAGCACGCCCTACATGGACGAGGCACGCCGCTGCGACCGCATTGCACTCATCCAGGATGGCCGCATCCTGAGCACCGACAGTCCGCAAGCTCTGACGCGCTCCTATCGCCGGCCTCTGCTGAGTGTGCGCGTTAAACAGAATTTTGCCGCCCTGCGGGCGCTGCGCGAGTTTAAACACGCCCACAGCGTTTACAGCTTCGGCGATGCCTTGCACTACAGCGACGCACGCACAACGCTGTCCGGAAAAGACATCAGCGAACTGCGGGACTACCTGAGCGGCCGCGCCATCGACGTGGAAGCACTGCAGCCGATCGAACCGACCATAGAGGACAGTTTCATGGAACTCTCCACGGAGCGCAACGATGGCTGAAAATGCCAAAGTCATCTCGGCGGATAAACTGACCAAACGCTTCGGTACATTTACCGCCGTCGACGCTATCAGCTTCGAGGTCAACGCAGGTGAAATTTTTGGCTTTCTGGGCGCCAACGGCGCAGGTAAAACAACGGCCATGCGCATGCTGACCGGCCTGCTCAAACCGACGTCGGGCCGCGCCGCCGTTGCAGGATATGACGTGTTCACGCAGAGTGAAAATATTAAACGACGCATCGGTTATATGTCGCAGAAATTTTCCCTGTACGAAGATCTTACGGTCTACGAAAATGTGCGCTTCTACGGCGCGGTCTACGGCCTGCGTTCGGAGACGCTGCAAGCCAAAATCAAGGCCGTGCTGGAGGAGCTGGACTTAACACACGCCCGCAACACCCTGCTTGCCGAACTGCCGCTGGGCTGGAAACAGCGCCTGGCCTTCTCCACCGCCTTGATCCACGATCCGGCCATCGTATTTCTGGATGAACCAACCGGCGGCGTCGATCCGATAACGCGCCGTCAGTTCTGGGAAATGATCTACGAACAGGCCGAACGCGGCACGACAATCTTTGTGACGACACACTACATGGACGAAGCGGAATACTGCGACCGTGTCTCAATCATGGTCGACGGACGGATCGCAGCACTGGACACTCCGCGCGGACTTAAACAGACTTTTCAGGCCGAAACGATGGACGACGTCTTTGTCCAGCTGGTGCGCGGCCCCAAAACTGCTGTTGCGGCGGGAGGGTAAAACTCATGCGCGCTTTTGCAGGTTTTATTCGCAAGGAATTCAGGCATATCATCCGCGATCCGCGCACACTGCTGATCCTCTTCGGCATGCCCGTCATCCAGCTCGTCCTCTTCGGATTTGCCATCAGCACCGAACTGCGCACGTCCAACCTCGCAGTCCTCGACATGTCCCGCGATGAAGTCAGTAGCGCCATTCTCGACAGAATGCGCGCCTCCGAGTATTTCAATATCGTCGAAGATGTCAGGAGTGAAGAAGAAATTAACGCGGCAATGCAGGCCGGGCGCATCAAACTCGGTCTGATCTTTGGTCCGGGATTCGCCGGGCGTTTCAGCTCCGGCGAAGGCGCGGCTCTGCGCATCGTCACCGACGCCGCCGACCCGAATACGGCGCGCCTGTTGCAGAGTTATGCCGCGGCGATTGTGCGCCAGTTCCAGCAGGAAAAGTTAAACGCGCTGGAAGCGCCGGGCATGCGCATCCGCACCGCTCTCCTGTTTAATCCGCTGTTGCAATCCGTTTACATGTTTGTGCCTGGATTGATCGTGGTTGTGCTCATGCTCGTCTCGGCACTGATGACGTCCATTGCCATAACACGTGAAAAAGAGATGGGCACAATGGAAGTCCTGCTGGTGTCTCCATTGCGCCCCTTCCAGATTATCCTCGGCAAGGTACTGCCCTACCTGCTGCTCTCCTGTTTAATCGCCGCGCTGATACTCGTGCTGTCGCAGACGGTTTTTGCACTGCCCTTCAACGGCAGCATGCTGCTGTTCTGGGTCGAGTGCCTGCTGTTCATTTTCACGTCACTGGCATTGGGCATTTTCATTTCAACGGTGGCGCGTACGCAGCAGGTGGCCATGATGGTTTCGCTGGCGGGATTATTGATGCCGACAATTCTGCTTTCCGGCTTCATTTTCCCCATTGAAAACATGCCGTTGCCGCTGCAGGTGATTGCCAATATCATTCCGGCGCGCTGGTTTCTCGAGATACTCAAAGGCGTCATGATCAAGGGACTGGGCTTCCAACAACTGTGGACACAAACGACGGTGATTGTTTTCATGCTGCTGCTGTTCACGGGGCTGAGCATCCGCAAATTCAACATTCGATTGCAGTAATTAAACACAATCGGCACGGACACATGCGCACGATCCTCTTTATCATCCAGAAAGAATTCCTGCAGATTTTCCGCAACAAACAAATGTTGCCGATCATCTTTGTCATGCCGATTGTCCAGCTCTTTGTGCTGGTACACGCCGCCAACTTCGAGATCCGCAGCATCCGGCTCGACGTCAACGACATGGATCGCAGCCAGGCTTCACAGCTGCTGCAGCAAAAACTCGTCGCGGGAGACCTCTTTCGCATTGTCAATACTTCAGCCACGGCGGCCGAGGGACGTCGCAGTCTGGCGGAAGCCCGCGCAGACGTCGCCCTCGTTATCCCCCACAATTTTGAACAGGAAATGCGCGAAGGTAAAATTCCCGTCGTGCAGGTTTCGGTCGACGCCTTAAACGGATTTGCGGCGGGCGTCAGCCAGTCCTATATCGCAGCGCTTGTGCAGGATTTTAACGCGGAATATTTGCAAGCGCTCGCAGCCGCCTCCGTTGGCGACGCTCAACCCGCGGCAATTGATATTAGCTCGTCGTTCTGGTACAACAGCACGATGGAATACGACATCTTCATGGCTCCGGGCATTCTGGTTGTCCTGATCACCATGATCGGCCTGTTCCTGGCAGGCATGAACATCGTCAAGGAAAAAGAAAACGGCACAATCGAGCAGTTAAACGTCACACCGATCAACAAAGTCCAGTTTATCGCCGGCAAGCTGCTGCCCTTCTGGCTGCTTGCCCTGGGCGAACTGTGTTTCGGCATGGTGTTTGTTAAACTAGTCTTCGACGTTCCGTTCCTGGGCAGTATCGCCCTGGTCTTTGCGGCGGCGGCCATCTACCTGGTGGTAATTCTCTCGCTCGGCCTTTTAATCTCCACGGTGACCGAGACGCAGCAGCAGGCCATGTTTATCGCCTGGTTTATCATGGTGATCTTTATTCTCATGAGCGGCATGTTTACTCCGATCGAGAGCATGCCTGATTGGGCACAGTCGATCAGCCGCGGCAATCCCGTGGCCTATCTCATCGAAATCATTCGCCGCGTTTTGCTGAAAGGCGCCGCCGCGCGTGACATCGCGCAGCAACTCTGGATACTGACCGGAATGGCTGGCGGCGTCCTGCTCCTGGCCGGCCTGCGCCAACGCAAGTCGACCGCCTGACTGGACATTTTTCAACAAAATACGTGTTAAAATTCACGCCGCACAAACAAGCCGGGATTGACATCCACATTTGTGTAATTCGCCCCGTAACCCGCCGTGTTAAGGGCCAGTCCAAACTGAAAGTATTGATACTCGAGCCCTAATCGCGCGCGCTGCACACTGGCCGCGTGGCCGGTATTCACAAAAGCCGTAAACAATTCCAGTCCCGCGAACAGCTTCCACTCCGCGGCAAGCGCAGGCGTATAACGCATGATGGAAAACCAGTTGTACGAGCGCTGTTTACCGCCCCCGACGGAGGCCAGAGCGTACAGCATGAAATCATCCGACTTGTTGAAGTAGTGCACCCCCGCATCACCGCCGCCGCCGTTGTCCGCAATTTTTCCGAGCAGTGTTAACCCGAGGCCGCTTTTGACAGTGTAGTTCATGTAAACACCGCTGAACAGGCTGGTATTGTCTTCGTAGTCCGCGGTGGCGCGCGAGCGGCTGAACAAGGTCCAACGATAGCCGTCGTCGAACGCCTTCAGCCACTGCGCGTCGATGAACATGCGTTCGGTTCCCGCCATCACTTCAAAACTCTGCGCAAACAATGCCGGCCTCACGACCGACAGCAAGGACAGCCATAGTGCGCCGATGTACATTTGTCGCCGCATGTTCAATCCACTGAATCATTTGTACAAAAGGTGTGATTAACTCGGCCGCGATATCAGGCGTCTTCCAGTTGTTTAATCAGCAGGTGCGCCGCAGCGGCTCCAGAGTTCTGCTGCTGCCCGGTGATCAGATTGCCATCCTCAATGGCATAGGCTGAGAAAGGCGCCGCCGTTTTAAACGTCGTGCCCTGCAACTTCCGCGCCTCCTCTTCTATTCTATATGGCTGAATTTTCATGCCGACCGCATTGTCGGCATAGTCTTCCTCCGCATCGCAAAAGCCGGTCCACGTTTTATTCTTCACCAACAACTCGCCGTCGGACGTGCGCGCTTCCAGCAGCAGCGTTGTGGAATGGCAGACGGCCGCGCTCGGTTTACCGGATTCGTAAAACTTTACAAAGAGCTCTTCCAGCTCGGCATTTCCGCGGAAGGTATACATCGGCGCCTGTCCGCCGACGAGAAATATAGCGTCGTAGTCGGACGCATTCACGCTGCTTAAGCTTTTGGTATTCGCCAGCATCTTGTTAAACCACGCCTGCTGCATATAACCCAGCGTGATAATGTCGTGTGCGGAATACCCGCTTTTGTCGAGCGGATTGGAATAGGAATCCATCTCAATTTTACCGCCCTTCGTCGACGCCAGTTCAACTTCGTAGCCGGCCTCCTGAAACACGTGCAGCGGATGTGTTAACTCCGCCGCCCAGAACCCAATCGGCCACCCGGTCTGCTCGGACACGGCGGGGCTGCTCGCAATCATTAGTATTTTACCTTTGCTCGGCATGCCGTGAGCGTGCACGTAGTAGTTCACCTCGTTAACTTCACCGCTCATTCCCGGTGCGGCGGACAGCAGCAATAAAAGCATTGTGACAAACAGTGACTTTGTGCGCGGATACATCGGAACCTCCAGTTTCAAATCAGGATATTACTGGTTTAACACTCCACAAATATCGCCCGTTTAATATCTGCTCACAACATACTTACCGCGACAACCCATACTTCCTTCAATGATAGTGCTACAGTGTTCTTCCGACGCCCGCCGGCAAATCCGACGCTCACCTGCGGTGGCTTTTATGAATTTTTGTTTGTCGAAGATGGTCGTGCCGGGAGGCTGCGGGACAGCCTTCAAACCCTGAGTCTGCAAGATTGCAGCCCGTCCCGCAGCTCGAAGTCTTCAAACACGGTGATTAACAAAAGAATCAAAAAGCCCATGAGCATGCAAAGCAGCGAGTGAGGCGCCCTCAAGTCGGGTGAGCTGACAGCAAAAAGTTAAATGAGGTGTTCGAAACGACGCGGTGAAAAGCGCTCAATCATACCGGCGAAAGAGTTCAAAAGCCGTATCGAGATCGACGTTGCCGCCGCTGATGACAATGAGAATGCGTTTGTCGCGCAGTTGTTCGTCCTGTTTAAGCGCCGCCGCCAACGAGACCGCGCCGGACGGCTCAACAATGATGTTAAGGTACTGCCACAGCAGCCGCATGGCGTGCACAATATCGGCGTCGTCCACGGCAATAATGTCGTCGACCTTTTGTTGAATAATCGGCCAGGTGAGCTCACCGAGAGAAGTCAGCAATCCGTCGGCAATCGTGTCGGGTTTAACAGACGGAATGATGTGTCCAGCGCGCAGCGAACGCAGAGCATCGTCGGCCCCGCTCGGCTCCGCGCCCCAGAGTTGAGCCTTCCTGCCGCTGTAGCGCAGACTCAGAGCCGTGCCGGAAAGCAGGCCGCCGCCGCCCACCGGCGCAATGACGTGATTAAACAACTCATCGTCCTGCAGCGCTTCTCTGAGCGCCGTGGACTGGCCGCAGATAATGCGTTCGTCGTCGTAGGGATGCACCACATGCGCGCCCAGCTCGTCCACCAGGCGGGCCACGCCGTCCTCACGCGCCTGCAGCGTCGGCGCACAGTGATGAATTGTTGCACCGGCATTGCGCACACGCCGTTGTTTAACTTCCGGGGCATTGTCCGGCATGACGATATTTGCGTCGATACCGCGCATCTGCGCCGCCAGCGCCAGCGCCGCCGCGTGATTGCCCGACGAGTGAGTGGTTACGCCGCGTTTGGCAGTTTCCTCGTCCAGGCCGAATACTGCATTGCATGCGCCGCGAAACTTAAACGCGCCGCAGTGCTGCAGATTCTCGGGTTTAAAGCGGAGATCGAGACCAGTGACCTTGTTTAACTCGGCGGAAAACAAAAGCGGCGTGCGCCGCACGTAAGGTGCTATGCGCTCCGCCGCTTGTTGAAGTTCGTGTTCCTGCGGAAACTGCATTACTGGTTTGCGCCGCCGGATGCCGCGTCCGCGCCGCCTTCCAGCAGACTGTCGCCCACCGGGAATCCGGCCTTGCGTTTAAGGTCCATAATCTGGAACTCAATCTGCGGAATCAGGGCGTTGAGGTACTGGTGACCGGAACTGCGATAGGATTCGATCACCTTTTCGGCTTCGGCGATTGCCTCGCTGTACTTGCCTTCCGACTCGTATTTCTCGATGCGGAGTTGATCGATAATTCCCTGCAGACTGGGGTCGTCGCCGCGGCCGATTGACTCGCCGTACTTCTGCCAGTAATCCATTGCAGCCTCGTAATTGCCGAGCATCGTGCTGGCGTCTGCGGCGATCTGGGCCGGATTATAGGAGTAGGTATAGCGCTCGCGTGTATTCCAGAGTTGGCGATTCTCCGGCTGCAGCAGAAAGTCGGACGATTCCAGCGCCATCTGCGCAAAGTGTTGCGCCTGACGCTCCGCGCCGGCGCGGCTGTAGATTTCAGCTATCTGCATTTCCGTGGCAAACGGCATCGGGAACATCTTGCTCGAAATGTATTTGTCGAGCGTGTCCATGACAGCGACGGCCTTTTCCTTGTTGCCCTGATTCAGCTGCCAGGTGGCGTAGTTCAGGTAGATATTGCGATAGCTGGGAATCGGGCGTCGGTTGGATTCGTCGTAGTAGACGTCCGGATTGTTCAGGTTGCGCATTTTCCAGCCGTAGTGCTGCTGCTTGTGATAGTCGTTGCCCGGGATGATGTTCAACAGCGTCTGGTCCATGATGGCTTCGTTGCAGGCAAAAAAGCCGGACTGATTGTTCTGCGAAACCGGACAAATGCGCAGGCACATGCCCTCCAGACGGAAGAAGTCTTCCAGACCCGCATAGGCGTCGGGACCGACCGACATCGAATAGTACACCGGACGTTCAAACCGGGTGGTTTTGAGAATGTCCGTCACAAGCTGGTCCTGCACGCGAATCACATATTCCTGCGGTTCGCCGCTGCCGTAGGGATCGCCGATGAGCTGCCAGCTCATTTTGCCGCTGTTGATAATGGCGGGATCGTCCGTGTATTGGCGCAGAATGTCGGGCGAAACGCTGACTTCCATCTGGCGGGCGCGGTCGATGTAATAGGTCAATGCCACCGGCGAGTTTTCATCGCGCGTCTGGATCGAAGCATCGCTGAACGACAGGGGAATTTTCTCGGCGGTCCAGGGGCGTTCGTTTTTGAGCTGATCGACGTACCAGAGGGTATTGCCGAGGCTCAGGTTGACGATGCGAACGTCGCGGCGCACGCCGGCGACGTCCTGCAGGTACCAGACCGGGAACGTGTCGTTGTCGCCGTTGGTGAAGACAATCGCGTTCTCCTCGACACTCTGCAAAATATTATATGCGTAGTCGAAGGGCAGGTAATTGCCGCTGCGATCGTGAATCGCCCAGCCCTGCCAGGCCATGTTGGCCGGAACCGCCACGAAGGACAGGATCAGGATGACGGCGACCATGGGCGCGTAGCCGGACTCGCGCTGACGCCGCAGTTGCTCGGCGATGAAATAAACGCCGAGGCCGATCCACATGGCAAAGACCATGAATGAACCGGTGTAGAAATAGTCGCGTTCGCGCGGCTGAGGATTCTGTTGGTTCTGCTGCAGCGCAGCTATAATGCCGGTCAGCAGGAAAAGCACGAAATATGCGATTGCCATGCGCGGATCGCGGAATGCCTGGAAGAACAGGCCCAACAATCCAAAGAGCAAAGGCAGAGCAAAGAAGCGCGCCGGAAAGTGCTCGGCAAATGAGCCGACGCCGTAGAGCCAGTAATCTTCATCCGCCCCGATTTTGGTCCAGGGCGCGTCCTGAATGTCGCTCACCCGGCCGATAAAGTTCCAGGCGAAATAACGCCCGTACATGTGGCTGGCCTGGTAGTCGAGCAGATAGTTGAACTCACCGGCTGCGTTGACCTGATTGAAAACCGGCACCGCCAGCACTACGCCGTCTTCGCGCTCGACGCGTTCGCGATCGGGCGGATACCATTCACCGTAGGCGTTAAAATTGCGCTGAATGTGCGGGCGTGTATCGTAGCGACGCGGCCACATAGGCGCATCGCCGTATTGTTCGCGGCCCAGGTAGGACACCAGGCTGCTGAGATCGTTCGGGTTGTTTTCGTTCATCGGCGGGTGGGCGTTGGCGCGGAGCAGGATGTGCGTGTAGGTGCTGTAACCGACAAAAATCAGCACAAAACAGGTGCCGACCACCACCAGGAGATTGCGGTTGTTGCGCCAGGACCAGAAGATGAATGCCGCCGTAAAGAGCACCAGGAAACCGGCCACGATGCGGTCCAGTTTACCGGCGTTAATTGTCCAGTTGCCGTCGATCATGGCCGGCAGCCATTTCACGATGCCGGGATAAACCATGCCGAAAGCCGCCACCGCGGCGACACCCATGATCAGAAAGGACAGCAGACTCGGTTCGTTTTTGCGGAAGTATATAATGAGTGCAATCGGGAAGATCGTCAGGACGGCCAACAGGTGAACCCCGATCGAAAGGCCGATCAGATATGCGATCATCAGCAGATAGCGCTCGTTGCCGGGATTGTCCGCCTCCTCATGCCATCGCATGATCAGCCAGACAATGATCGCCACAAAGAGCGTTGAGGCCGCATAGACCTCCGACTCCACCGCGTTGAACCAGAACGTATCGGAAAATATAAAGGCCGCCGCACCGACAAAGGACGAGCCGTAGACCATCAGGCCCTCGCCGAAGTCCTTTGGTTTGCCGCCGCGGAAGTTGTTGATGACGATGACGGAAATCAGGTAGAGCAGCAGGACACAAAATGCGCTGGAAAGCACGGAGACCAGGTTGATGCGCCAGCCTTCATCGCCGAAGGGCAATAAAACGTGAAACACCTTGCCGACCATCAGAAACAGCGGCGCGCCCGGCGGGTGCGGCACCTGTTGCTGGATGGCCGCGGCCGAAAATTCACCGCAGTCCCAGAACGGGACCGACGGCTGCACCGTGAGCATATAGGTGACGAGCGCCAGAGCAAATACCAGGATGCCAAAAGCGCGATGCAGAGTCTTTGTATCCATACGGTTGCCGATATCCGATTGAAATGGTTGGCCGTCGGAGAAATGCGCTGCGCGCAGCCGGCCTATGACACACAAATCCGTAATTTACCGCTTTGAGCTTAGACCGCAAGGTCTTATTTGCGGCTTTCCTGTGCGGCGAGCGTCCATTCAGCTCCGGCAGCGTCTTCCAGGCGTGTGATCACCTCGGCGGAAATGGCATCGCAGACCATATAACCGGCCGCCGTCAGCCTGATGACTCCACCGTCAAAACGCGCCAGTCCACGATCCTGCAGCTGCTTTGCATAATCTCCCAGGGCGGCAACGAGGTCAATATCAAATTCGCGCTGAAAATCGGCCGGCACGATTCCTGTGGAGCGCAGGCCGAGAAAAGCGCGTTCAAACATGCGGTCGCTGCGCGAAAGCCGTTCGGAGTTGGCCAGCGGCAGCACGCCCTCGTCCATCATATCAAGGTAGCGTTTGATGTTGCGCACGTTCCAGTAGCGCGTATCGTCCAGGTAGCCGTGCGCCGAGGGGCCGACGGCAAAGTACTCTTCCCCGTTCCAGTATTTCAGATTGTGGCGGCAGCGCAGTCCGTCGCGCGCAAAATTGGACACTTCGTATTGTTCATAGCCGCCGTCCGCCAGGATCTGCATGACGTCGTCGTACATTTCCGCATCGAGGTCTTCATCGGCTTCCTGCACTTCACCGCGCAGGCGCATGGCATTGAGCGGCGTACCCTCTTCAAAGATGAGGCTGTAGGCGGAGATATGTTCGGGGCCCAGTTCCAGCGCATGGCGCATGTTGGCCTGCCAGCGGTCGCGGTTCTGACGCGGCAGCGCAAACATCAGGTCCAGGTTAACATTGTCAAACCCGGCCGCTCTGGCGGTGGTCAGCGCGTCGAATGCTTCCGTACGTGAATGAATGCGCGAGAGGAATCTCAGGTCGTCTTCGTAAAACGACTGCACTCCGAAGCTCAATCTGTTAACGCCGTGCGCGCGGTAGCCGCTTAAACTCTCAACGGTGACCGTCCCGGGATTACACTCCATTGTCAGCTCGACATCGCGAGTCAAGACAAGATGTTCACGCACTTTGTTTAATATGCTGCCGATCTGTTCCGGCCGCAGCAGCGAGGGCGTCCCGCCGCCAAAAAACACGGTATCGACGGTCCGCTGATCTTCGGGCAGTTTGTTTAAGCGCAGATCGATCTCACGCAGCAGCGCGTTAACAAAGGCATCGATCATCGACGTATTTTCGATCGAATAGAAGTCGCAATAGATGCACTTTTTATCGCAGAAGGGAATATGCAGATAGAGTCCGCGTTGCACGCCTGTTCCTTGTTTTACTACACGCCGGTTTGCTGTCCGACGACTTACACGGATGTTCCTGACGGACTGACACGGTTGAGGGCTGCAAAACGTGTAGCGGGTATGTTGATTGGCGGCTTGCGGCTTGAGCGCTTCGCCGCTTTCGCGGGGCTCGGCGGCTTGCTTTTTGGTTTTGTTTGTCGGCGGGTTTCAAGTCAGGGGACCTCCAGCTTGCTGGACGCCGTTCAGTTGCCGATCAGCGTCTTTGAAACAGGATTGCGGAACAATGTGGTCGTAGATTCACCTGTTTTTCAGGCAGACTGAAGATTCTGCGTTTTCTGGCACGAAAGAAAAAAGAGCTGTGAGCCCTAAGCGCTCACAGCTCGTACGTAGTTTTACGTAAAATTGGCTTTTTGTCGCCTCATCTTCTCCCGCTCACCATGAAATCCCACCCGCTCAAGCGTCAGGAGTCGACATGCCCGCCGCCGAGTCTCCCGGCAATCCGGCCTTGAACTGAAGCTGGAGCTGCCGCAGATGCTGCTCCAACTGCGAAACAATACCGTTCAGATAAGCAGAGCCGGAGGCGCGGTACTCCGAGATAATTTTCTGAATCTCCGCGATGGCCGCAATTACATCGCCCTCAGCCGTGTGGCGCTCGATGCGCAGTTGATCGATGATCGCGCGCAGACCGGGATCGTCGGCGCGGCCGATCGAAGCGCCGTAGTCGCGCCAGTATTGCATCGCCTCGTCGTAGCGACCGAGTATTGTCACCGCCTCCGCCGCTATCTGCATCGGATTGTACGAATAGGTGTACAGTTCGCGCGTGCCCCACAGCTCTCGGTTGTTTAACAGATGTTCCGAGGAATTCAGAGCCATCTCCGCGAATTCGCGGGCGTGTTCCGTGCCGCCCGCGCGCAGGTACATGTCGGCTGTTTGCAGCTCAACGGCAAACGGCATCGGGAACATCTCCGTGGAAATGTAGTCGTTCATTGTGTTGAGCACCTGCTGCGCCTTGTCGTTGTTGCCGCGGGCAATCAACCAGTTGGCGTAGTTCATATAGATATTGCGATAACTCGAAATCGGACGACGGTTGGACTCATCGTAATAAACATCCGGATTGTTTAAGTTGCGCAGTTTCCAGCCGGGATGCGGGTCGGTGAAAAACTCATCGCCCTCGATGATATTCATGATCGTCCGATCCATCATCTCTTCATTGCAGGCGTACAGATCGCCGCGATTGTGCTGCGGAACCGGACATACGCGCATCGCCATGCCCTCCATCCTGAAGTGATCCTGCAGGCCGGCGTAGGCGTCGGGACCGACAGACAGAGAGAAGTACACGGGACGCTCAAAACGAATGACTTCGATTATTTCACGTATCAACTGATCCTGAACACGGAAAACGTACTCGTTCTCACCGTGATTAAACTCTTCGCCCTCGAACAGCCAGCTCATCTTCGGCGTCTGCAGCAAAGCCGGATCGTCCGTGTACTGCGCCATGATTTCGCGCCTCACCGGCACTTCAACCTGACGCGCCTTGTCGATGTAGTACGACAACGCTTCACGGGCGTTGGGGTCGTCAACCTGGATTGACTCATCGCTGAAACGCAGCGGAATGGCGGGTGCACCCCAGGGTTCGCTGTTTTTAAGCTGATTGACATACCAGGGGGTATTCCCGAGGCTCAGGTTAACAATGCGTACATCGCGCCGCACGCCGGCAACGTCCTGCATGTACCAGACCGGAAATGTGTCGTTGTCGCCATTGGTAAACACAATCGCATTTTCGTCAACGCTTTGCAGGATATTATAGGCATAGTCAAAGGGCATGTAGTTGCCGCTGCGATCGTGCACTTTCCACCCCTGAAATGCCATGCTCGCCGGTGCGGCGATAAAACTCACCAGCAGGACGCCGGCCACCATAGGCAAGGCCATGCGTTTATTGATGCTGCGTGCGCGTTCCGCCAGATAATAAACGCCGATCCCGATCCACATGGCAAAGATCATGAACGAGCCCGTGTAAAAGTAATCGCGCTCACGAGGCTGCGGGTTCTGCTGGTTCTGTTGCAAGGCAACGATTATTCCCGCCAGAATAAACAAAATGAAAAAGGATGCGGCGGCTTTTGGATCGCGCCGTGCATGATAAAACAAACCGAGCATACCCAACAGAAACGGCAAAGCAAAAAAGTTAATCGGAAAATAGTCTGCGAACAGTCCGACGCGATAGTTCCAATAGTCCACATCAGCGCCCGGATGCACCCAGGGAGAATCCTGTATATCGCCGACGCGACCGATAAAATTCCAGGCAAAATAGCGCCAATACATATGGTCGGCCTGGTAGCTGAGCAAGTAGTTTAACTCCGCCTGCGTGTTGATGTCGCTGTTCTCGTAGTCGACCACGCTCAGCGCCATTCCGTCGCGACGAACAACGCGTTTGCGCGCCGGCGGCTGCCATTCGCCATAAGCATCAAAGTTGCGCTGAATCTGTTTGCGCGTGTCGTGGCGACGCGGCCAGAAAGGAGCCTGAGGATATTGCTCGCGCCCCAGATAGTCCGCCAGACCGCTGAGGTCGCCGGGGTTATTCTCATTCATCGGTGGGTTGGCATTTGCACGCAACAGAATGTGACCGTAGGTGCTGTAGCCTAGAACCGTCAGGATAAAACAAGCGCTGACGAGCGTCAACAGCCCTGACCGGCGACGGTACGCCCAGATAAACAAAACCAATGCTGCGCTCAAGATTGAATATGCAAAGAGCCGCAGCAGGGAGCTGTCCACCGCCATCCACTCATTCGCTTCCGTCTTGAACGGCGCGTGACCGTCCATCATGCCCGGCAGCCACTTGACCATACCCGGATATATCACAAAAAAGACGGCAACGGCGATAGCGCCCATGATAATAAATGTTAACGGTTTAAACTCGTACTTGCGGAAGTACACAATCATCGCAATCGGAAAAATCGTAAGCAGCGCCAACAAGTGAACGCCGATCGACAATCCAAGAAGGTAGGCAATGAGCAGCAGATAACGCTCGTGCCCAGCCTCGTCGGCAGCCTGATGCCAGCGTAAAATCAACCAGACCGTCAGCGCGACAAACAAGGTCGAAGCGGCATACACTTCCGACTCCACGGCATTGAACCAAAAAGTATCGCTGAATGTCAACGAACATGCGCCGACAAAACCCGCGCCGTACACAGAGAGAGCTTCCGTGAATTCACGTGGCAGGCCGCCCCGAAAGTTGTTAATCACCAGGACAATTATCAGATAGAGCAACAGCGCTATCACCGCGCTTGCACAGACGGAAACAAGATTAACACGCCAGGCCGACTCGCCGAAGGGAATCAACAAATCAAATGTCTTGCCGACCATCAGAAAAAGCGGCGCGCCGGGCGGGTGCGGCACCTGCTGCTGCACGGCCGCAGCGGTAAATTCCCCGCAATCCCAGAACGGAACAGTATCCTGTACCGTCAGCAGGTAGGTGCAGAACGCCAGAATAAAGGTCAGAAATGCAAATGATCGATGTAGTAATTTTACGTTCATGGTCTTCCGTCCGGAATTCGCAGCCGCCGTTTGTTCAGGACAAACAATGGCAGCGACGGCAATGAAGTACAGGGGCGTACGCCTCCGCTTCACCGTCGATGTGAAGTGTCAATCTGTGTTTAAGTACGGATAGAGGGACGGCTCGCTACGGCCGAACCGAAGTGAATACCGGGTCAGCGCCGTGGTTAACGCTTAAACAAACTCGACCCGCATCCAGCAGGCGGCGGGTTTTCGTTTAACGACTTTTTCTGAGCAGAGACTACTCGACAATGGTTCCGATTCGGCTAAAATCAATTTCGCCCTGGTCGTCGCGCGACCAATACACCAGGACGGCCTTGCCGAGAATTCTGTCGCATGCCACGCACCCCCAATAGCGCGAATCATAGCTGTTGTCGCGATTGTCGCCCACAACAAATACGTAGTCGTGCTCGAATGTGTAGCTGTCGCAGTATTCGCCATTGATGTACACCTTACTTTCGCTGAGGTTCACGCGATTTCCGGCCGAAACAATTAATTCTTTCCACGCATCGATATTCCGATCGTCAATCTGGATCGTCAGGCCGCGGTACGGCACTATCAGTCGTCCACGCGGTGCACCCTCCGGCACGGCCAGATGCATGCGCTGCGCGCGCGTCAGGAAAGCGCCGCCAAGCTGCGGCAGATTGATTTGCAGATTCGTGGTGAGGTTGGTCAGGCGCGAACCGTCGAAATGAATTGAATCGCCCGGCAGCCCCCAGGCGCGTTTGACGTAGCGCTCCAGCGGTGCGTCTTCGTTTCCGTAAGCCGGAAAGTCAAAAACGACGACGTCGCCGTGTTCGACGTCAAAAGTTGAAAAACGCCAGTCGAGCGGGTTGTCGGCGTCGGTGAAAGGTATCGTGCGCGGCAGCCCGGCCGAATACGCCAATTTGTTGACGACAACAAAATCGCCGATGTGCAGCGTCGGCTGCATTGAGCCGCTTGGAACGGAGAAAATATCAAGCACAAAAATCTTTAAGATCAGGCCCACCACCAGTGCCCAGACCAGCGCCTCAACGATGTCGCGCAGCCCGATGGAATCGGACTTGCGCCTGGGAGCCTTGTCGGAATCCGACGCCGGCCCGCTCGCATCTTTCCGCTCCGACGGATCGGGTGCTTCGGCGCCGCTATGTTGGCTGGATTCGCTCATGCACTCGCTGATTTTTCTGCTGCCGGTCTATTCCACGGAAGTCAAAATGCGATCCGACCGCGTCTGCCCCGACACCGGATCGACCGAGTAGTAAACCAGGAAGGGACTGCCCACGACATCGTCCAGCGCCACAAATCCCCAGTAGCGGCTGTCAAGGCTGTTGTCGCGGTTGTCGCCCATCATAAAAAGGTAGTCGCGCTCGACCGTGTAGTTCATCACCGGACGGCCGTCGATCACCCAGTTATCATTGGAATAATCAATATTGACGGCATGTCCCTCGCGCGCGATAAATACGCGCCATCTGTTGACTGTGTGCTCATTCAGGTCGAGCGTCACGACGTCGCCCGCGGCCGGGACACGAAGAGGACCGTACTCAGCAGCGGACCACTCGCTGCCTTTCGGGAAAATCCGTCCCACGCCCGCGGCAATCCACGGATTGTCCTCGCGGAAGGCGTGTTCCGGCAGCGCGGCTTTGAGACCGTTAATGTACAAATCGTTTTGGCGCATTTCCACCGTGTCGCCGGCAATAGCCACACAGCGCTTAAGGTAGTAGTTGAATTGCCTTGCCTCGATCTGATCGCGATCCCCGGGATATTCGAATACCACAAGGTCGCCGCGGTCGGGCTCATCCCAGGAAGGAAGAAGTGGAATCCAGGGCGCTTCCACGCCAAGAACGGGAATGGTACGCGGCGTGGTCAGCCGGTAGCGCGCTTTGTTGACGAGTACGTAATCGCCTGCAAGCACGGTGCCTTCCATAGAGCCCGTCGGGAGGAAAAAAGTGGAAACGGAGCAAAAGAAGAGAAAGCCCAGAATACACGACGCGGCTATCAGACCATAGAGTCCGCGCGAGCGCCTGGGAGTATTAACCGAAGGCTTGTCAATTCGGGCCATACATGCGATTCTCGTTGCGTGATCGCCGGAACACCGGCCGTTGAGCGCCGCATTATCGGCGGCGCGCCCGCCAACAGTCGACCGGCGCGCTCAGCAATTTTGCCTGTGATTTTTGCCTCAGTCGATGCCGGTAAAAATCCGGTCCAGTCGCAGGCGCGACCACTTTTCAGCCAAAGGATATTCCTGGTTGCTGTTTTTCGGGCTTACTTCCCAGGACCAATACACAAACATCGGCGTGCCGACGATATTGTCAACCGGAATAAATCCCCAGAAGCGGCTGTCGAGGCTGTCGTCGCGGTTGTCGCCCATGCCGAAGACATAGTCGCGCTCCACGGTATAAGTCTGCGCTTCCACCCCGTCGATGCGCCACGTCCCCGTCGCCTGGTCGTAGTCAACGTCGTGTCCCTCGCGCTGAATAAAGATATTCCACCGGTTGAACGTGTCGGGATCGGCATCAAGCGTCACCACATCGCCTTCCTTCGGCACTGTAATCGGGCCGTAGTTCGACGGCGACCAGCTGGTTCCACGCGGAAACAGGCTGCCCGGGCGGTAGTGTTTGTCCCCGCTGAAATTCGCCAGCTCGGGGTTTTCCTGCAGGTTGCCGTTCACATACAATTTGTTCTCGCGCACTTCCACTTCATCCCCGCCGACGGCTACGCAGCGTTTCAGATAATAGGTGAATTCCTTGGATTCAACCATGTCGCGATCGCCGGGAAAGATAAACACAATCACGTCGTTGCGCTCAACATCCCAGATAGGTGCTGTTTTCCAGAACGGCAAGGGCTCGTTCAGAAAAGGAACGATCTGCGGCGTGGAGGGACCGTAGACGAATTTGTTTACAAAGACAAAATCACCCGCGAGCACCGTGCCCTCCATGGAGCCGGTCGGTACGACAAAGGACGCAACCAGCGCGCCGTTGACGAACATGACAATGATAATGGCGCCGATGATTGTTTTAATCCAGGAGGTCAGGCCGGCCACAAAACCGACTTTTTCAGTTGAAGGTCGTTTGCTCTCCGACTTTGGTCTCGCCACGGTTTTACCTTGTATTGTATCGTGATAGAAAGGTCTGCAAGTGAGTTTTCAGGCCCGTACTTCGGACGGCGCATCGCGACGCTCCGCGAGCCACAGTGATGCAGCTACGCGCCCTGTCGGCAAATGTTTCCGCCGCTGAAATTTCCGCGGACACAAACTGCAAGTCGGCTGTTTAATCGTTGATGCGCAGTACGGCCAGGAAGGCTTCCTGCGGCACCTCCACGCTGCCGATTTGTTTCATCTTGCGTTTACCGGCTTTCTGTTTTTCGAGCAGCTTGCGCTTGCGCGAAATATCACCGCCGTAACACTTGGCCAGCACGTTCTTGCGCATGGCGCGGATGGTGTCGCGCGCAACGATGCGCGTTCCGATGGCCGCCTGGATGGCAACTTCAAACATCTGGCGCGGAATCAATTCTTTCAACTTGGCGCACAGTTTTTTGCCCCATTCGTGCGCCTTGGAACGGTGAATGATGCACGACAGAGCGTCCACCGGGTCGCCGTTGAGCAGGATGTCGAGCTTGACCAGCTCGCTGGGGCGTTCTTCAAGGATCTCGTAGTCGAGCGAGGCATAACCGCGCGTCGAGGATTTGAGCCTGTCGAAAAAGTCAAAAATCACTTCGGCCAGCGGAAGGTCAAAGTTCATTTCCACGCGGTCTTCGCTCAGGTAATTGGTGCTGACCGGCGTGCCGCGGCGCTCCAGACACAGCTTCATCACCGCGCCGATGTACTCCGATGGACAGATGATCTGCGCGCGGATGATCGGCTCTTCAATGCGGTTGATGACGCCCGGTGAGGGCAGGTCGACGGGATTGTCGACTTTCAGCACTTCGCCGTTGGTGCGGTAAACCGTGTATGCCACGTTGGGCACCGTCGTCACAATCGTCATCTTGAACTCGCGTTCCAGGCGCTCCTGCACAATCTCCATGTGCAGCAGTCCAAGGAAGCCGCAGCGGAAACCAAATCCAAGCGCCGAACTGGACTCCGGCTCAAAGGTAATCGCCGAGTCGTTCATCGCCAGTTTTGACAGCGCCTCGCGCAAGTTCTCAAAGTCCTCGCTGTCCTGCGGGTAAATCCCGCTGAAGACCATCGGCTTGACTTCCTTGAATCCTTCAATCGGTTTATCGACGCCGTGTTTAACGGTCGTGATGGTATCGCCGACCTTCGTGTCGTGCAGGTTTTTGATGGCGGCCGTCATGTAGCCCACCTCGCCCGCTCTGAGTTCTTCCTGCGGCACGCGCCCCATGCGCATGATGCCGACTTCTTCAACTTCGTATTGCGGCGGCGTGGCAAAAAAGCGAATTTTTTGGCCCTTTTTGATGACGCCGTCCACCACGCGAATGTTAACAACCACACCGCGATATGGATCAAATACCGAATCGTAAATCAAAGCCCTCAGCGGCGCTTCGGGGTCGCCCGTCGGTGGCGGAACCTTTTTAACAATCGCTTCAAGGATGTCTTCCGTGCCGATGCCCTCTTTGGCCGAAGCCAGGATCATATCCTCGTCTTCGCAACCGATTAACTCGCGCACCTGTTTCTGCACGTTTTCCAACGTGGTGGCCGCGCTCGGCAAATCAATTTTGTTAACAACCGGGATAATCTCGAGACCTGCATCGATCGCAAGATAGAGATTGGAAATCGTCTGCGCTTCCACGCCCTGCGTTGCGTCCACGATCAACAACGCGCCCTCACAGGCCGCCAGCGAACGCGAGACCTCGTAGGAAAAGTCAACGTGGCCCGGTGTGTCGATCAGGTTCAACACGTAGTCGTCACCGTCCTTGGCTTTGTAGCGCATCTGAATGGCATGCAGTTTAATTGTGATGCCGCGCTCCTGCTCCAACGGGTTGTCGTCCAGGACCTGTTTGGTTTTAAATGCCTTGGCGTTTAATGTTTTAGTGAATTCGAGCAGCCGATCCGCCAGCGTGGATTTGCCGTGGTCGATGTGCGCGATAATACAGAAATTGCGAATCTTCTTCATCAAGCTTTGCCTTGTCCCAATCGGGTCACGCCGCATCTCCGTCCGTTTAATCCGGTGCGGTCGTACATTGTCTGTGTTTAGAGTGCGCGGTCCAGGAAGTTAACAAACGCCGCTTCGTCCGTTGTGTAGGCGGACTTGGAAATCAATTGTTCCTGCGGCGTTAAAATCACGTAGAGCGGCAGGCTGATGTCGCCGTAGCGCTCTTCCTGCAACTTCTTGTACCGATCGCTTTCCGGTGTGCGCAGGTCCGTATACAACTGCACAACAATCATCTGTTCCATGCGGGATTTAACGCTTTCCTTCGGGAACATCGTTTTTTCCATCAGACGGCAGTTCGTACAGGTTTTGCCGGTAAAATCCACAAAGAGCGGTTTGCCCGTTTTTTGCGATTCGGCCAGCGCGGCGTCGTAATCCAGGAATATCTGCTCGCCCGCGTGTTTCTGCTTGAGCAATACCAGAAAATCATCACTGTTTTCCCCGGCCGGGGCTTTGCCCTCGCCTGCCTGCTCGAGGTCAATAGTCGTCGAGCTGTTTCCAGTCGTTACAGAGTTGCCGCCTTCCTCAAAATTGTGGAAGTAGATTTTGTCGTCCGGCGGCAGGAAGGAGTCGATCATGCCCAGGTTTTTGCCCATCAAACCCGTAAACAGGAAAAAGGTGATGCTGGCAAAAAAGAGCGCAAACATCGCGCGCGGAGCGCCGACGCTCTCGACCGGGCTATCGTGTGAAAAGCGGAAAATGCCAAGGATGTAAATCACGATAAAAATCGCGCAGCCGATCCACGTCGCCAGGAATAAGTCGCGCGACAAAATCTGCCAGTTCCACACCAGGTCGGCGTTGGAAATGAACTTCACCGCCGCTGCAATCTCGATGAATCCCATCACAACTTTGATGTTGTTCATCCAGCCGCCGGCGCGCGGCAGCTTCTGCATCAAAGCCGGAAACAAGGCCAGCAAAAAGAAGGGCAATGCAAACACCGTGGCAAATGCCGTCATCCCCAGAACCGGTCGCAGCAGCTCCGTTTCAGCGCCGCTGGTTGAAATGAAAGCCGTGCCCACAAAAGGCACGGTGCAGGTAAACGAGGTCAGCGAAAAGGTCAAAGCCATCAACAGAATGCCCGTGAAACCTTTGCCGTCGCCGCTGGCCGTATTCAATTTGTTAAGTATTGAAGTCGGTATCTGAATCTCGAATGCGCCGAAGAGGTTAAACGCAAAAACGATAAAGACCGAAGCTATCGCGATATTCACCCAGGGATTGGTCGAGAAGTCGCGAACGCCCGTCGCGCCGAACAACAGCGTCAGTAGTACGCCAAGCACAACGAAGGTCAGAATAATGCCGAAGGAATAGACCAGGCTGTCGATGACGCCGCGGCCCGGATTTTTCTCGGAGCGTTTTGTAAAAAACGAGACCGTGATAGGAATCATCGGGAACACACATGGCGTCAACAGAGCGCCGGCGCCGGCGACCATCGCCAGAATAAGGTACATCCACGTCGTTGCCTTGATCGTGGCCGTGATGTACATTTTGTGCTGCGTCGGCGGCAGGCAGGCGCCCTCCTTGCAGATCTGATAGTCGATCGAAATGCTGAACGGCTCCTGCGAATTGTCCTGCTCCAGCTTGACTTCCTCGGGCACGTAGACGGGAATCCGGAAAGTCGCTTCTTTCTTGTGTTTGCCCACGTCCATCATCTGGGCTTCGTCGTATTCCACCGTCGGCTGCGACTCCGTCACAGCTCCCAGGCGAAATTTGTCGCCGCCGTCGACTTCAAAGGTCGTGGCCTGGGGACCCAGTCCGTATTCGTCAACCTGTGCATTGAGGCTGTAAGCGTGCCAGCCGTCGGCAATTTTCATTGTGACGTCCAGATACACCGTATCGCCTACAATGATTGCCAGGTTGGTCGTGTCGGCAATCGAGATGCTGACCAGTTTGTCGTAACTCGCATTCGACAGATCGTCGCCGGATGAATCGACGGTCGAATCCATCGACTCGGAGTAATCCTCTCCTTCGTCGCTGTTTTCAACTTCGTTCCCGGCTTCTTCGATTGAGCTTTCGCTGGTGGATGCAGCCGCACCGCTCACTTTTACCGTCAGCGGCAGTTCTTTCATGTCCGGCGGCAGACAGCGCGTCGGATCGCAGGATTGGAAGTACACCTTGACTTTGCCGGAGTAGTCGCCGGGCGCCATTCCGGCCGCTGCCTGGACATTGACGGTGAACTTGGCGCTGTGCTCGTGGTATTCAATGTCGAAATCAAAGCCTTTGTCGAATTTTGACTTGGGTTTTGACTCTTTTACGCCGGCCAGGCTGATGCCGTCGGCAAAACCGTCCAGTTCAACTTCAGTAGCCGTCGGCCCGATGCCGAACTCATCGGTTTTGGGATTGACGCCGTAGATGTACCAGGTGTCGTCGATCGAGGCATTCAGACTCACCGCAGCCTGCGAACCGGCTTCAACGCTGATGTTGTCGGCGCTGAGCGTCCACTTCACCTTGGCGCTGTCGTCGCCGAAAAGCGTACTGAAACCAACCGATACAAGCAAAAGTACGGTCGCGGTTATCAGGAATTTATCGACTCTCTTCATGCGTCAACTCCTCCGGGGAACGGTTCGTCGTCGCGACAAACCGAATTTCGCAAGTTAGCGATTTAGCCAGTCATAATAAAACGGGATGAGCCCCGCAAAACCATTTCGACAGCCTGTTTGGTTCCCGCAATTTTTCCGGCTCCGATGTGCCGCCAATCGACAATCTCACAAGCCGGATCGCGTCTTTGGCGCGTATGAGCGACGCATCCGCACCGGGCCGCGCAACGAAGGACGACAATAAACTCGACGGCAAATTGCTGAAACGACTGGTCGTCTTTTTGAAGCCCTATAAACGCCTGGTTATCCTGGCAATTGTCTTTAACGTCCTGGCCGCCGGCCTCGGACCATACCGCGCAGTCCTCGTGAACTACGCCGTGGACGACGCCATCAAGATCTCGGCGGTCGAAGATGACACTCCCGCAAGCGCCGATGCATCGCTCACCACCGGCACAACGACAGAATCTCAGACTCCCGCCATCTCTCCCGATGACAAACAAGAAATTGCCCAGAGCGATCCGCAATCACGATACGACCTGCTGCAATTTTACTGCCTGAGCATTTTTGGCCTCCTGGTGCTCCAGGGCCTGCTGCAGTATTTCCTTACGCTCCTGATGAACTGGATCGGGCAGAATACGATCAACGATGTGCGGACGACGCTGTTTGATATCGTCCAGCGACTGTCGCTGCGTTTTTACGACACAAATCCGATCGGACGGCTGATTACGCGGGTTACCAGCGATGTGGAAGTGCTGCAAACGATGTACACCGACAGCCTGGTGATGATCATTTCGAACGTCTTCCAGCTGGTGTTTATCGTCGCCGCCATGTTCATCGTCTCCTGGCAGCTGGCCTTTGCCACGCTGGCCATCGTGCCGCTGTTGCTGATTGCCACGTCGATTTTCCGGCGCCACGTGCGCGAAGCATTCCGCAGTATTCGCGGTCTGGTGTCGCGCATGAACGCTTTCCTGAACGAGTACATCACGGGTATTTCCGTGGTGCAGCTCTTTTCACAGGAGCGCAAACAGGCCGCCAAGTTCGACAAGATCAACAAGGAACACGCCGACGAGCAGATCCGCACCGTCACCTATTACGCGCTCTTTTTCCCGGTTGTCGACTTCCTGACGTCAATGTCGACCGCCATAACGGTTGGATTCGGCGGCTGGGCTATCACCGGCGGCAGCGTGGAACTGGGTGATCTGATTGCTTTTATCCTGCTCTTTGAGCTCTTTTTTCGTCCGCTGCGCGAACTGTCGGACAAATACAACGCGTTGCAAAACGCCATGGCCTCGTCGGAGCGCATATTTGAGCTGCTCGACGAAGACTCATTTATCTCGGATTCGCCGCAGGCGCAGGAAATGCCGAAGCTGGCACGCGCCGTGGAATTCAACCAGGTCGGCTTTGCCTACGACGGCGTCAACTTTGTGCTCGACGATATTTCCTTTACCGTCAACAAAGGTGAGACGATTGCGATTGTCGGCGCTACGGGCGCGGGCAAGAGTTCGATCATCAACCTGCTGACGCGATTTTACGAGTTCCAGCGCGGCAGCATCTGCGTCGACGGCGTCGACATCCGCGAGCTGCGCCAGCAGTCGCTGCGCAGTCACATCGCGATTGTGCTGCAGGATGTCTTCATGTTTTCGCGCAGCGTGCTCGACAACATCACGCTCGGCGACAAAAACATTACACGAGAGGATGCCGTGGCGGCCGCCAAAGCCGTCGGCGCGCACGACTTCATTGAACGCCTGCCGCAGGGCTACGACACGCAGGTCCGCGAACGCGGGGCCACACTCTCGGTCGGTCAAAGACAACTCTTGTCCTTTTGTCGCGCACTCGCCGCGGACCCGGACATTCTCATTCTGGACGAGGCGACTTCGAGCGTCGACACTGCAACGGAACAAATAATCGAGGCTGCCATTTCACGTCTGCTGGCGGGCCGCACCTCCATCGTTATTGCACACCGCCTTTCCACCGTCCGCCGCGCGGATCGGATTATCGTCATGCACCGCGGCAAGATTTACGAGCAGGGCAGCCACGAGGAACTGATCGCGTCCGACGGTCTGTACGCCAAGCTGTACAAACTGCAGTACAAGGAACAGCTCACCACTCCGCTCGACTCCTGATGCACCCGTCTGTTTAAACTTCGCGTTCGACGCATTCTGCTGGGGCACTTCCGGCTTCTCGTTGACTTCATGGCTTGATTTTCTTGTTTGTCAGCGAGAGCGGGGTTTTACGTTTGCTGGAAGACTTCTGGTTTACACTGCGACTTGACGCTCTTGTTTGTCAGCGAGAGCGGGGTTTTTCGATTGCTGGGGGACTTCCGATTTACTCTGTGACTTGACGCTCTTGTTTGTCAGCGCGAGCGGGGTTTTACGTTTGCTGGAAGACTTCTGGTTTAGCGATTTACATTAAACCCGGCGGTAAAATCAATTCAGATTAAGTCTTAAACAAAGAATCAGTACAGGATTGCAACCAGACGTTCGGCGTCAGCCGGAATTCGTCAAGATTCAAACTCAGAGCAAGTTTAGATCACTTCAGTCCAAATCTACTTGAAAGCATACGAGTTTAAGGCAGATCTGAAAGAAACAGGTCTGATGAATCAGACCGGCGGAAAGTACAAAAGCAGTTTAATTGTTCAATCGGAAAAACGATGCGTAGGTATCGGCGGGTGTTAATCCTGAATGCGCTGAAAATGCAAGGGCGGGTTTAAAAGCAGACGGGCCGCTTGCGCGGCCCGTCATGTTAACAGTCTTAAGCTTCCATCTCTTCTTCGACATCTTCTTCCATGTCGTCCATATCGTCGACGTCGTCCATCTCGTCGGACATGTCGTCCATATCCTCATCGTGCTCGTCGTGTTCGTCGTCCGCATCGCTGTTGGTCGGACGCTGATAGAAGTAGGATGACTCCGTCGTATCGTGACCAAGCAGTTCGGCCAGCTCGATTTCGTTCATCTGTTTCCACGAACCTTCCTTGATCGTATCGGTCGTAAGTGTGCCGATGCGGAAGCGGTGCATGGAAAGCACTTCCAGATCGTTGCTCTTGAGCACTTTGTTGATATCGGTCACGCCGCCGCGTTTAACAATAATCGACAGCCAGCAGGAGCGTTTGTTCTTCTGCAGAATCGCAGCTTTGGTCTCTTTGCCGTTGTCGTCATGCAGCGCGCGCAGGGCCTTGTTTAAGGCCGTAATTTCCGTGCGCTTGGGAACGCGGTTAACCTTGACGTGATATTCTTTATCCAGCGCGTTAAACTCCGACGCGTCGGAATTGCGATGCGCTTCGTCGTTGGTCGTAATCACCAGACCGCTCATCGCTTTGGACAGGCGTCCCGCCGGGAAGTACCAGTGTTCGGAGTTCGGCACCAGCGAGTGCACCGTGCGTACGTTCGGCTCTTTGGACGGCACGAGGCCGGCCGGTTTGTGCAGCACCACGAAGTTGCCGCTGCGATTTGCTTTCAGCGGCATGTAGTCGACGGCCACGCGGTCCTTAAATAGGATGACGCGTTTGTTCGGATCGGAGACAATAGAATTGTTAACCGACACGCGCGAATTGCGGATGAAGTCGATCGTAATATTGCGCGATCCGAACTGCAGTTTGGCCATGGCGCGCGGCAATGAGACGATCTGCAGATTGCGACGCTTTTTCTGGAAGTTTTTCTGAGCTTCTTTGCGCGTAATCTGCGGTTTGCGCGGCTTCTGGAATCGCTGATTCTGGTGGCGCGCCTGCTGGCCGCCGCCCGGATGGCGTCCCTGTTGTCCGCCGCCCTGGTGATCACCGCCGCCGCGCCGATCCTGTTGACGGTCCTGCTGGTAACCGCCTTCGCGACGCTGATACTGACGGCTTTCGCCCTGATAACCTCCTCCACCGCCGCCGCCTCGATGTGAGGGTTGCGCCGGCCCCGGTCCCGGCGGACGGCGTTTGATCATGCGGCGCGGCCGCGGTTCCGGCGCGCGATTGTCGTATTGCTGATAACTGTCGCGATCCCGGTCGCGGTCGCGGTCACGATCCCGACCGCCGGCGTAATCGCCGCCGCGCGAACGGTAGTTGTCGCGCGGTTGCCGATTTTCATAGTTGTGCGAGTCGCGGTAGTTGTCGCGCGGCGGGCGGTTGTCGTACTGCTGCTGGCGCGGCTGATAAGACGAGCGGCGCTGGTAGGACTGGTTGCCCCCACCGCCGCCGTAGCCGCCGGATTTCTGGCGGTTGTAGTTGCCGCCGTACGAGGGATTCTGGTCGCTGTAAATTTTCGGGTTGCCGACGTTGGCGCCTTCGCGATTCCAGCGGTGCTCGTCCGGCTCTTCGTAGTCGTAATCGTAGTCGTAATCGCGTTTGGGCACGCGGCCGGCTGCATCCTGCGGATTGGGCGCCTGATCGTAAGGCGGCTGTTGCTCCGGTTGACGCGGAGCGTCCTGTTCCTTGGCATCATCCTGTTGCCATTGCTGATTTTTCCAGACTCTGCCGGAGCGCGAATTATCGCGCCGCGGTATTCTGTTTTTCCCATTCATGAGGGTATCTCCCTTCAAACTATTACACAAGTATTAAGATCATATTCTTCAATTGCACGGTCACATCACCAATGTGTGTGTTGACTGTGGGTGTGACGGACCGGTTGGGCTGAGGCGACTTCAGAGTAGTACTTTAACGACGTAAAATCCAAGCACCAGAAGTACGATGAACACGATAGAAAGAATATCGAAATATTTATCGATAAATACCTTGATCTGTGCTCCGAAGATTCGAATCAAGCCCCCAACGAGGAAAAATCTCCCCGCACGACCGATCGTAGAAATCAGAATAAACGGTAGAATCGGCATCTCGAAGGCGCCTGAGGCGATTGTAGCCACTTTGTACGGTATGGGCGTAAACGCCGCTCCGAGAAGCAGAAGGTTACCGTACTCGTCGTACATCGCCTGGAATTCCTCCCACTTGGATTCCAGGCCGTACATCGCGATAACAGGATTTCCTACGACATCCATTAGTCCGAATCCAATGAGATAACCGATTACCCCGCCAACCAGAGACCCCAGGGTGCACCACAACGCCGCCTGCAGCGCCTTGTCAGGCCTTGAGACAGCGATGGCGATAAGCAGTACGTCCGGTGGAATCGGAAATACAGAAGATTCGGCCAATGCCAAAAAGAACAAAACATACATTGCGGACGGTTTTTCCGCAAAACTTTCCATCCATGCTTTCAGACTTCGCATCCAGCGAAAAAACGCTTTCACCACTCAGATCCTTAACGTGTCTTGCCCCGTGAAGATCGCCGCCCGAAAACACTGCATGCTTCGGTCACGCCGGCGTTCTTCAGACAGGATCCGCACTTACTTCCGTCCAGATACCCATTGCGCTGAACTTGTTCAATCGTTGTTCCAACAAGTCAGTGGTGTCGAACTTAAGCAGGCCGCGAAGTTCCTCAGTCAATATACGCTGCATCGTTGCAAACATTGCGCCGTGGTCGGCGTGAGCTCCGCCAATGGGTTCGGGAACGATGCGATCAATTATTCCGAACTTTTGCAGATCCGGCGCCGTCAGTTTAAGTGCCTCGGCCGCCTGCTCTTTGTATTCCCAGCTGCGCCACAAAATGCTGGAGCAAGACTCGGGTGCAATCACCGAATACCAGGCGTTTTCCAACATCAGAACCCTGTCCCCGATTCCAATGCCCAGCGCGCCGCCGGAGGCGCCTTCGCCGATGATTGCTATGATAATCGGCACGCTCAGTCGCGCCATTAAACGCAAGTTGCGAGCTATTGCCTCTGCCTGTCCGCGTTCCTCGGCTTCCATGCCCGGATACGCGCCCGGAGTGTCAATCAGGCAGATTACGGGTTTGTTAAATTTCTGCGCCAACTCAAACAGTCGATGCGCCTTGCGGTATCCCTCGGGATTCGGCATGCCGAAATTGCGCATCAGGTTCGACTTGGTATCGCGCCCCTTTTGATGCCCCACCACTACGACGCCGCGGTCGTCCAGCCGGGCCAGACCGCCTACAATTGCCGGATCGTCGCGAAACGAACGGTCGCCGTGCAGCTCAACAAAATCGGTAAAAACGTTTTCGATGTAATCAAGCGTCTGCGGACGTTGCGGGTGGCGTGCTATCTGGACGCGCTGCCAGCGAGTGAGTTTGGAATACACTTCCTCGCGCAAGCGCTTGACTTTACTTTCAAGTTTGTCAATCTCGAGATTGATCTCCATGGAATCGGCCATCGCCCGCATCTCGTCGACCTTGGCTTCCAGGTCGATGATCGGTTTTTCAAATTCGAGAATGGGGCTGATATTTTTTTTACCCGACGCCACTGTTTCTACGGAAAAAATATTTTACAAAAATTTCAAAATCGAGCGCCAGTGAGTAATGGCGCAAATAATAGTCATTTAAACTGCGTAAAGCCTGGATGGATATCTTTTCGGCTTTGTTGATGTGAGCCAGGCCCGTTAATCCGATTTTGCCGATTTTTGACTCTGAATCGCCTTCCAGGGGATAAATGCCGAATAGGCTGTAGTCACCTTTGAGGACCAGTACCAGCTTGTGCCTCGCGACCTTTGGATCAGCAGATGTCAAATATACGATAGGCAACCCAATTGTCAAAAGAAAAAGCGAGCCGCAAATGTCGATCAAACGCTTGGCCAGACGGTTGCCGGGACGCGTGATTTTATACTGCGCGGCAGCCGGCGCAACGCCCGTCAGACTCTCGATTATTCGCGAGGTTATCACCTCGTCGTAACTGTGCGCAAAACGCCAGTGGCGCGCGTGCCCCGCCAGCTCCGTCATATGCCGCAGCATCTCCGTGCGCGAAAGCTCGCCGTCCGTCACGATCAGTTCGTCGATTCCGTAGTCGCGTACGATTTTGTTCAGGTAGCTGATATTACCGAGCACCGGGTCCGCCCAGTCCGGCAGCGCCGCGCCCGGCTGCGTGTTGACGAAACCCACCAGATCGGTGTTGCGCGCCTCGGCCGTCTGCAGGTCCGTCATCAGCTGGCGCGAGACGTCGTTCACGCCTACAATCGCGATGCGCTTGTCCGCGTCGCGCCCCAGCAATTTCTCAAAGACCGTAATCGCCAGGCGCAGCGCGCCGAGTCCAGCAAAACTCAGCCCCAGGAACATCAGGAGCACACCGCGGGAAATGGCGTAGTCCTCCACAAAGTACGGCACCGTCGAGAGCAGGAAAAACGAGATCATCAGCGCCGTCACAAGATTGCGAATCGACGAGCGGTGGTATATCGAGTACTCGCCCGCATACAACAGCGAGACAAGCAAAAAACCGGCCGGAATCAGCGGAATCTCCGGGTAGGCGTACGCCGGAAAACCCAGGAACGAACCCGTGCGAATCTTGATCCCCATCATCAGCGCCGCATTCGCCAGCGCAAAATCCGCCAGCGCCAGGCCCCACTGCGCCCGGTACTGCCAGACATAAGCGATAAACGAACGCACCGTAATGCCAAGCCGCAAAAACAGCAGGAAAAGTTTGCTCGACCCGAAGTGTTTGTTAACAAACACCTCCATCGCCCGGTAAAACTCGCGCACCTCGTTCAGCGAGGAACGCCGCGTGCTCTCGCCTTTGAAGTGAATGACTGAGGTCGAATGCACGTAAACGATCTGCCAGCCCGCGCGTCCCACCCGGTAACACAGGTCCAGGTCCTCGCCGTACATGTAGTAGTCGGGATCGAATCCTCCCGTCTGCTCCAGCGCCTCCCGCCGCATAAACATGAACGCACCCGCCACCGCATCCACCGGGTAGGTTTCGTTCACGTCGCGGAACGTCTGGTTGTACTGCCCGAACAGCCTGGATTTGGGAAAGAGAGATTGCAGGCCGAAAATCTTGGTGAAAGACACCCAGGGCGTCGGAAAACCGCGGCGGCATGGCAGCTGGAAACTGCCGTCGTGGTTGAGCAACTTGCAACCGCTCAGGCCCACCTTTGGATGGCGGCGCATGTAGTCCACCATGTGGTCCATCGTGTCTTCGCTCACCAGCGTGTCGGGATTCAGACACAACACAAACTCGCCGCGGCAGCGCTCAAAACCGATATTGTTGGCCTTGCCGAAACCCAGGTTCTCCGTCTGCCGGATGAACTCCACCTCCGGAAAGAGCGGAGCCAGATATTCCACGGAGCCGTCCTGTGAATTGTTGTCCACGACGATGACCTGTCCTTCCAACGTGGCAAATGCATCGCGCAGCGATTGCAGGCAGTTGAACAGGAAATCCTTGACGTTGTAGTTGACGATTACAACGCTGACGTCGGGCTGTTTGGCTTCACGTGAAATCAATCTGCAGCAACCTCTCGTTTAACAAAAGCGCATCCGCGCGGCGCCGCTAATTTACGAACGAAATTACTCACCGCCCGCCTGACGCGCGCCTCGCCGCGCTCCGTCGTTCCCGCCGACCGCCAATTGCGGATTCGCTTAGCCGAAAAATAGCTAGATTGCATTTCTACGTGGCTGCTTGTGAATCTTGGAATGTAGTTGTCTTCCAGCCCCCGCGCATGAAAATTTCGATTATTACCGTTGTGTACAACGGCGCTCAGACCATTGCCGACACGATCAGGTCCGTTCAGGCCCAGGACTACGACGACATAGAATATATCGTCATTGACGGCGGCTCGACGGACGGTACACAGGATGTCGTCCGTTCCTTCGGCGACGCAGTCGACACCTTCATCTCCGAGCCCGACAAAGGCATTTACGACGCCATGAACAAGGGCCTGCGACTGGCCGGCGGCGAGCTGGTGAGCATTCTCAATTCCGACGATTTTTACGCATCTCCCGACGTCCTGCGCACAGTGGCGGACACATTTGCCGGCAATGACGTCGACGCGGTCTATGGCGACCTCGTTTATGTCGATGCGGCCGATCCCGACAAAGTCGTTCGCTTCTGGCGCTCGCGCAGCATGTATCCGCGTTTTTTCGAGGACGGCAACGTCCCTCCTCACCCCAGTCTTTTTGTTCGCCGCAGCGTCTACGAGGACATCGGACTTTTCGATCCCTCCATGCGTCTGGCGGCCGATCACGAATTCATGCTGCGTCTTTTCCGCATTCACCGTCGCAAGGGCCTCTACATTCCGCGGATCTTTGTGCGAATGCGTCTCGGCGGCGCATCCAATCCCAGCCTGTTAAACATGCTGCGCTCCAACCGCGAGATCGCCGGAGCCTGGAAAAAAAACGGACTCTCCATTCCGACGCGGGCGCTGATCCTGCGCATGTGGTTGCGCATTCGCCAGTACATCCAGCGCCCAGATCATTAATCTGCTTTCATCACGCGGCGGTACACCTCGTATATTTTGCCCGCAATGACCTCATTTGTGTAGTGCGATTCCACTCTTTTTGCGCCGGCTTCGCCCAGAGCAAGCCTTTTTTGTTCGTCATCGAGCAATTCAGTCACGCGGCCGGCCAGTTGGTCCGCATCCCCCTCGTGAAAAACCAGACCGCCTTCGCCTATGACGTTCGGGATTTCGCCCGAGTCCGAGCCGATTGCCGGCACGCCGCAGGCCATCGCCTCGATTAAAACACGCCCGAACTGCTCCTTCCAGACATCCGTCGTCAGCGAGGGCAGCACCAGCATGTCGATTGCGTTGAAATATTGCACCACGTCCGCCGCCGGTACCGACTGCACCCAGCGGATGCGCGGAGCAATACCCAGTTTGTCGGCCAGTGCCTGAAAACTCTCTTTGTCCGGCCCCGAGCCGAGAAAGAGCATCGTCCAGTCGTCGCGGTCGTCCATTTTCTGCAGCGCATGCAACAGGGTATCGATTCCCTTCATTGTTAACATGCGGCCCACATAACCGATCACTTTGCCGCGCAGATCGTGTTTTTGCTTCAGAGCCGGGTTGGCCGGCCGTCGCCCGAAGCGCTGCGGATCTACGCCGTACTGCGGAATCAGCGCTTGCGGCGCGGTGCAGCCTTTGTCGCTGAAAATCTCCAGCGCTTCCTTGTTGCCGCCGATCAAAAAATCCAGCTTTTTGAGCACAAAACGCTCCACGCGCGGCTGAATGTAGCGCTGCGGTTTGAGCGGGGAAAAAGTGCTGTAGTCGTAGACCAGATTCTGCCAGGTGAACAGTACAATGCGCGCCTGCGGCGCCTGGCGCCGCGCCGTTCGGATTATCTGCCGCGTCACGAGGCTGGACGGCTCTTCCTCAATGTGAATGATGTCCGGCTGCGTCATCGCAATCACGCCCGGCAGACCGATGAACAGATACATGTTCTGCCGTCCATAGCGCCCCGCCAGCGTCGGTCGTTTTATCACCGTGTACTCGCCGCTGCCTTCCCAGGCCTTGACCAGTCGAGTGCCTTCGCGGTACACCGCAGGCAGTAAAACGCTCAGATTGACGTCGGGTCGACTGCCCAGGTAGCGCAGTTTGTCCTGGTAAACATCGACGACGGAAGAATGTGAAATGAATAAAACATTCATTGCGGCAGGAATCCCGGTATTTTTTTCACCCTTTGCAGGCGCGCAAACTTACGTAAATTGCCCCTGACGGCAAATCCTGCGCGCCCGGTGCACGACCGTTTGCAATCTCCGACACAGCACTATGAATATCAGCGTCAACACACGTTTGTTAATGCCCGGCAGACTCGAAGGAATCGGCTGGTTTACCTTCGAAATTTTCCGACGCCTGGCCGCGCGCCATCCCGAGCACAGATTTCACTATCTTTTTGATCGTCCCTTTGCCGACGAATTTTTAACATCGGACAATATCGTGCCGCACGTTCTGCCGGTGCAGGCGCGCCACCCCGTCCTGTGGCACATCTGGCACGAATGGCTGCTGCCGCGCCACTTAAACAAGACCAAACCAGACATATTCATTGCAACCGACGGACTGTTTACGAGGCGCGGCGCGTGCAAAGCCGTCAGTGTCATTCACGATCTCAATTTTGAGCATCATCCCGAAGTGCTGCCGCCGCTTGTGGCGCGCTACTACCGCCGCAACATTCCCGACTACGCGCGCCGTTCAACGCGCCTGGCCGCAGTCTCCGCGTTTACCAAAGATGATGTTAAACAGACCTACGGTTTTGCCGACGAGCAGATCGACGTGGTGTACAACGGCGTGCGCAGTGAGTTCGCGCCGATGGATGAAGTTAAACAGACCGAAGTCAGACAAAGAGTCAGCGGCGGCGCGCCCTACTTCGTCTACGTCGGCAGCATTCATCCGCGCAAGAACATCGCGCGCCTGCTGCAGGCTTATGATCGTTTTCGCGAAGCCGCGCCGTCCAACATTAAACTCGTCCTGGCCGGCGCGCGCATGTGGAACGATCCCGACATCGAAGCCGCCTACAACACAATGAAATTTCGCGACGACGTGATCCTGACCGGGCGCATCAGCAGCGCGGAATTGTGCGACATTCTCGCCGCCGCGCTGGCGCTGACTTATGTCTCGCTCTTTGAAGGCTTCGGCATTCCAATTGTCGAGGCCTTTGCTTCAGACGTTCCTGTGCTCACGTCGGATTGCACCTCGATGCCGGAGGTCGCCGGCGACGCCGCCGTACTGGTTAACCCCGAGTCCGTCGACGCAATTGCCCAGGGCATGCGGCGGCTCGCGTCTTCGGCGGAATTGCGCGAGCAACTGATTGCCGCGGGCCGCGCTCGCGCGCAGCATTTCAGTTGGGAACACTCGGCCGACTCCATGTGGCGCTGCATCGAACACGCCCTCGGGTGATCGCACCGGCACGCAGAATATTTCATCATTCACAGCGGTCCGGGCCCATGGACGCATCGGTTTTGAACAGGCATTAAACACACTCTCATTATGGCTTCATCCTTTGTTTCCGACCTACTTCAACGCTTCAACCGTCTCGACACGCGGCGCCTTCTGACGGCCTGTTTTATGCTGGCGCTCACTCTGCGCCTGCTGCTGATTGCCATGGCCGCACCGCTCGACGGCAGCGGCCAGTTTGAACACGGCGAGATTGCACGCAATCTGGTGCAGGGTCACGGATTTGCGATGCACTGGCCATACGAACCCATCGACCCGGCGCGCCAGGCGCTCAAAAACGCCCCGCCGACGCACGAGACGGCTTTTCTGCCGCCGCTCAATCCCTGGCTGCTGGCCGGAACAATTGCCGTATTTGGCGACAGCCCCGCCGCCAACCTGCTGGTGCTCTTGTTTTATGCGCTGGTTTCCTGCTGCCAGGTTCTCCTGGCCTACGGCATCTGTCGGTATTTCGCGTCCGAATCCACAGCGCGCCTGGCGGCCCTGATCGCGGCCGTTTTTGTTCCGGCGGCTACGGCGGTGGCCTCGTTCAGCGGCTCGGCGCTGTACCAGACGCTGGCGCTGACGGTGCTGTGGCTCTGCCTGCGACTTAACCGGCGCGCGGATATCTCCACGGCTTTGTTTTCCGGACTGGCATTGGGGCTGCTGATCCTGCTGCGCGCCGAATTCATCGCCTTCGGACCGGTTCTGCTGCTGCTCTCTCTGTGGCCTCGGCTTCGCACGCAGAGAATGGTCGTTGTTAAACTTCTGGCCGTGGCGGCACTTCCGGTTGTTGTACTAGTGGGTCCCTGGCTGCTGCGCAACTATCAACTCTACGACAAACCCGTCGGCATGTCCAGCCATCCCTGGAACGAAATCTGGCGCGGCACCAACCCCTACGCTTCCGGCAGTTCCTACGACGCCGAAGGCAACTCCGTCTGGGTCGGCCACGGTCCCTGGACCGACATCGCCGCACGCCTGGACTCACTCCCCTACAACGCGCGTTTTGAGTTGGCCGCCGACAGCCTGCAGCGCGAAATTGTGATGGACTTTATCAGCCGCGAACCCGCGCATGCCGCAAGTCTGTTTGCCGCAAAATTCGCCATGATCTGGACCTTCGACTGGTACGCACCCAAAGCGCGCAATCCCGTCTACCTGCTCTTTTCCTTTGCGATGACAATTCTGTTTATTCTCGGGATGAATGTCCTGCGCCGCAATCGACAGTGGTTGCCTTTCCTGCTGTTCCTGGCTTTTGTGCTGGCGTACACCGCGCTGTTTACTCTCACGCACGTGGAACCGCGCTACCGCATTTACATGATGAGTTGCATGACGCCTGTTGCCGCACTGGGACTTAACACTTTGCTGGCGCGTTTAACAAAACCCAAACCCTGACATGAATTTCTTGTTTGTCACGCAGTTGGAAGTGTTAAACACTGCGACAAATAAAAGAGGCTTTAAAGCAAGAGCAAGTGCGACGTTGTTCCGGCGACGGGCACGAAGCCGGAAATTGAGCCACAGGCGACTCAAGAGCAAAGACAGGCAAAGCGCGCACAACAGCCCGCAAAAGGGGGACGGATTTTTGACCAGCATTTTGCTTGCGCAACAAAAAGCGGCGTTGTATGTTTGAGGCACAAAATTTTTGCGAACAGAAAAAGCGCCAATGAAATCTGTTTCTACGAATTGTGTCTTTCGACTTCTCAGACCTTCAACCAATACGGTTGCTTAACGACCCACTTTACGTTTTCTGACAACAGGCTTTCGCAGATAGTCCGGCCGCCTTGCCCTGGCGGACCCTGGTCTGTCCGGTAGCAGCTTCTTGCGCGACCGCAGTCGGAGCCATCCCCTTGCCAATCAAATCAAAACGCCGCTGCTGGTGAGCATCGGCATTGACACTGCTGTTAACAATTCCCCGAACGCCCGGCCGCCGGCTGCGCGATGAGACGGTGTTGTTAATACGGCATTCCGTGTCCGCTGAGAAAAATGGGGCCGGGTCGGCATACTTTAATTAACTGTTAGAGTGCGCGTTTCCATTGCCGACTCCGGCCTCATGTTTAATGAGTCGCGAGAACCCAAAAAGTTGAATTCACCGCTCAGAATTTTCGGCCTGACCGGCCGCTTCCTGCAGAAAACGTTCAAACTCCTGCGTCAGTGTTTCCCACGAATACTTCTGCACGGCTGTATTGCGTGCGGCCTGTTCCAGCGACTGTTTAAACGCCGCATCTTCCAGCAGACGTGCAACGGACTTAACAAATTCCTCAGGATTTTCGGCGATCAACAGGTCGCGTCCGTCGCGGTAGTCAATTCCCTCGGCGCCCACGCCCGTGGAAACAATCGCCTTGTGTGCAGCCATGGCTTCCACGACTTTAACACGCATGCCGCCGCCGATGCGCAGAGGCACCAGCAGAATATCGTAGGAGTTCAGAAACTTCGGTGCGGACGGCACATTCGCATGCACGTGCACGCCGGGCTGCTTGTTAAACGCAAAAATATCAGGCCCCGGATTTTTACCGCCGATATGCAGTTCCAGATCCGGGAACTTCGCTTTGAGCGCCGGCCAGATGTCGCGCATCAGCCAATGCACCGCATCGGCATTGGGCCCCCAGTCAAACGAACCAAAGTAGAGCAGCGAACGCGGCAAGGCCCGCACTTCCGGCGTTTTGTCAAAGGCGTCGACGTCCACGCCAAGCGCCACGGGACGCAGCAGTGTTGAACAGCCCAGCGCGCGAATTCTCTCGGCGTCCTGCTCCGTCATCGGCGCAATGCCGTCGCACAGCCCGTACATGTCGCGCTCCATGGCGCGCGTGCCGTCGATGCTCAGGCTCAGGTACCAGGACAACAGCCTCGACTCGCTGCCGCGGGCCATGCGCGTCAACAGCGCGTACTCCACATTGTGGTTGCGGTGCACGATCGGCACGGCGCTGACGGCGCGGATGTCCGGCACGTAGAGCACCATCGGCGTCTGGTCCGGAACGATGACGTCAAACTCTTCTTGCGTGAGAATTGTTCGCAGACGCGCGGCCATCTCCTTTGAATAAAAGCGGCGGTATTTATAGGGCGGGCGGCTGAACAGATGCAGTATCGCGGCCGGACGGCTCGGCGTTGTGTCGACGTCCACCGTTTCAACGCGGTCGCAGACTTCGGCCAGGACGGACGGGTCCTGCCTGAACTTGACCGGATTGAGCGCCAGCACCGTGATGTGGTGCCCGGCGCGGCGCAGATACCGCATTTGCTGATAGGTAGCCACTGCGCCGCCGTCGTGCAGCGGCCAGGGGATACGCGGCAAGAGATAAAGAATCTTCACTGAAATTTCCGCCCAGGCTGTGAACCCGACGCCGGAGCCGTCGGACTTTACAAACAATCCCGCAATTTACGAGGAATTGGCGGCATGGCCCGCGACGGCCTGCTCCGCTCCGCCCAATTTTGCTAGTTTTGCGGTCGATTGCGAGCAACAATACAGTAAATGCGGCACATCGCTGTGTCGCACGGCAGGCATATGAACAGACTTCTGGACTTCCGCAAACCGCTCATTCTGGCTTCGGCTTCGCCGCGCCGCCGGCAGCTTCTGGGCCAGCTCAATCTGGACTTTGAGGTGCGCGTGGCGCGCATCGACGAGGAAAACCTGGCGCGCGGCCTGCAACCGCGCGACTACGTCATGAAACTGGCGCAGTCCAAAGCGGCCGCCATCGCGCGCGACGCGGGTGATGCCTGGGTCATAGGCGCGGATACAATCGTCGTGCTGGACAATGACATCATCAACAAACCGGCCGACGCGGACGAAGCCTGTGCGATGCTCCGCCGCCTCTCCGGCCGCACGCATCAGGTCTACAGCGGATTTGCCATTATCGACGGCGGCACGGGCGCGAGCCTGACGGACTACCGCCGCACGGACGTTGAGTTCCGCGAACTGGATGAAGACGAGATCCGCGACTACGTGGCGGGCGGCTCGCCGCTGGACAAAGCCGGCGCATACGGCATCCAGGATGATTTCGGTGCGGTCTTTGTGCGCGAGGTGCGCGGCTGCTATTACAATGTCGTCGGCCTGCCGCTGGAACTGCTCTACCGCCGGCTGCGCGAATGCCTTACTACGGGAATCGCAGCCGAATGAAACTCAGCATCGGGCGCAACACACGCCTGCACGGCCAGACGGCGATTCTGCTTTCGCCCTGGATGATCACCTTTCTGGTGTTCTGGCTTTTTCCGCTTATCTACGCGCTGTACATGAGTTTCACGCGTTACCTGACGCTGCGCAACGAAGCCGAGTGGATCGGATTCGACAACTACGTACGCATTTTCAACGATGACCTGTTCTGGACGGCGCTGGCCAACACGTCGATTTTTGTCGTGGGAACGATCCCCTTCACGACGGCGCTGGCGCTGGGTCTGGCGCTGGCGGTGCACCGCGTCAAGAAATTCCGCAATTTTTTCCGCTCGGCTTTTTTCCTGCCTTCGGTCAGCTCGCTGGTGGTGCTCTCGCTCATCTTCACCAATCTCTACGCCAAGGACGGCTACATCAACTACCTGCTGCAGATGCTGGGACTCAACTACCCCGAGCGCGGCTGGCTGCTGGAACCGTCGACGGCGCTCTTTGCCGTCATGGGCATGGAAGTCTGGATTTCGGCCGGATACTACATGGTCATTTTCCTGGCGGCGCTGCAGACAATCCCGAAGGATTACTACGAAGCGGCCGAACTGGCGGGCGCAAGCCTGTGGACGCAACTGACGCGCATCACGATCCCTCTGCTCAGACCAACCCTCTTGTTTGTCCTCGTGATCAATACGATCAAGTCGTTTCAGGTATTCGTCGAGATATACGTGATGACAAAGGGCGGTCCGCTGCACGCCACGACAACGCTGATTTACCAGGTGTTTATCAACGCCTTTGAAAAAGCCGATATGATGGGTTATGCGGCGGCGCTGGCCTATGTGGTCTTCATAATAATTCTGCTGTTTTCCCTTCTACAGATCAAAATTTTGCGCATCGACCGCGGAACAGGCGAATGAGTACTTTTGAATCGATTCTGGTTTCGATAGCGAGTGCGGCGGTGGGTTATATGCTCGGCGCCATCCCGACAGCCTGGCTGGTGATGCGCCGCGCGCTGGGACGCGACATCCGCAGCGAAGGCTCGCACAATGTCGGCACGCGCAATTTCTACGAAGTTTCCGGCTCCAAATGGCTGAGCGTCATAGTGCTGCTGGGCGATGCGCTCAAGGGCGCGGCGGCCGTCTGGTTCGGCATGTTCATTTCTCCAGACGACTTTCTGGGCGCGGGCGTGGCGGCCTTTTTCGCGGTAGCCGGCCACAACTACAACATCTTCATCCGCGCGGGCGGGCGCGGCCTGGCGACTGCGGCAGGCGCGGCGCTGGCGATGAATCCGCTGCCGCTGGTGCTCTTTCTGTTGATGTACTTCACAGGATTTTATATTATTCGCCGCAACGTACATATCGCGACGGTCATCGGCGCACTCGGCATGGCCACGCTGCTGTTCAACACTCCGCAGCCGATCATCGAGTACATGCAGTTTGCACCGCTCGAATTTGTGTCGCAGTTCAAGGTAGCCTGGACGGCAATCGCGCTGCTGGTGGTCGTCAAAAACATCGAGCCGATCCGCGAGCTCGTCGGCGCGAATCGCGAAGCCGACGAGGAGTCGATCAGGAACAATTGAGCGGTAAATCGCCGCAGCAATCACGAGCCTATGATCCAGCAAGTCATTTATCTGCGCGACGCCCTGCGCCGCTTTTTTCTGACGGTCATGGTCTGTTACGTCATGGCCGTGCGCTCGGCCGCACTGCCGCCGGGTGCTTTGCGCGAGAGCGCGCCGATCGTTTATCACCTTGAGAATCCGCCCGACTACACGCGCCGCAAACCCGCCAAGCGACACCACCTGCACGGTCGCCGCCAGCTGCAGACCGTCATCTGAACCGCTGTCTGACCGTCCCAAGCCATATGCGACCAAACGGGGCCAAATTCATGACCGCGCCGCGGGCGCTAAAAATCGTAAATTTGCAGCGTGAATCCGGAGGGTGGAACGACTGAGCGTTCCGCGTGTACTGCCTTTCGAAAGAGTCCCGGCCATCATATTCATGGTTCTACGTTGAGCGACAATCAAGAAGCGGCTGCGGGTGCAGGCGCGGGACGAACAATCCTGGCCGGCTCGGCGGTGGTGTTTGCCGCGCAGATGATCAACACTTTGCTGATGATCCTTGCGCAGCGGGCAATTCTCTCGACTCTGCCCAAGGACGCCAACGGCGATTTCTACTGGGTGCAGCGCCTCGTCGACCTGGCCATCGTTGTGTTTGTTGAACTCGGCATGGCGCAGGTGGCCGGACGCATGATCATCCATCAGCCGCAGCGCGCCGACGACATCATGGGCACCTTTATCAAGCTGCGCTCGATGTTGTGGCTGCTGGTGTCCGCCGCCACGCTGGGCGCAATGCTCATCTACAAACCGGGCGTTTTTGATCTTACCCTGCTCACCCTGCTTTTTTATCTGGTGGCCGGACGCACGGGCGTCATGCGCATGGTGTTTGAAACGCGCCGACGGTCACGTACGGACCTGACGCTCATTTCCGCGCTGTCCGTCCTGGACATGCTGCTCTTCACGATTCTCGTCATAATTGACCAGCCCAACCTGACGCCGGAGCGCGTCATGCTCTGGATGTTGATTGCCGCCCTGCCAGGTTTTGTGTGGATGGTGCTGGTCTCGGGCGACGTCAAACGCATCTTCAGCAATTTCAATCTGGGCATCACCCGACAGTTCCTGCACGAATGCGCCCCCATTTTCATGGCCAGCATTTTCATGCAGGTGGCCGAAAAAGCCGAGATTTTCTTTTTTGATCTGTATTCAACCAGCACGGAGACAGGCATTTACGGCGCGGCTTCGAAGGTTTACCTGCCATTTCTGGTTGTTGTCGTGTCGTTTACGACCGGTCTCTACGCCTCGGTGGCGCGTTTCCACAAGGAAGACCCGGAGCGCGCCAACCGCATGATTTATCGCGGTTTAAAGGTGCTGCTGCTTCTGGCTGTCGGCCTCTCGATGCTGACGAGCGCAGCCGCGCCCTGGATCATACACTTCCTGACCAAAGATCAATACGCGGACAATCTGGTGCATTTCCAGTTGTTCCCGTGGACCTCCTTCGCCGTTTTTGTGGTGCATTACGTCATGTTCATGCACATCACGATCGGTACGCAGCGGCGCAACAACTGGATTGCCATCGCCCTGCTGATTTCCAGCGCGGCGGCGCACATCGTGTTTACCTCGCAGTTTGAAGCGCTCGGCGCCATCGTCGCGCGCATCATCGCCAACCTGATTACGGCGGGCGTGGCGCTTTACACGCTGCGCGACGTTTTCAACGGCGAGCGCCTGCGCGGCCTGCTGCTCAACGTCGGCGCGTTGGCGCTGATTTCCGCCGCGGCAACATGGTACGGACTGCAAATCCTGCCGACTGCGGCGGCTGTTCTGGCGGCATTGCCTATCTTTGTGCTTTTTGTCGTGCTGACGCGCGCCGTCGACAAACAGGACGTCGATCTGGCCCGCAGCATCTTCCAGGGCGTGCTGAACAAACTGGGAATCAAGGGAGGCCGGTAGAAGCCGAGGTGTCGACACTTTCCGCAGACAAAGCCGAAGTACGCAGCCGCCGCATTCGCGGCCGGCGCCTGGCCGAATGGACGCCCAGCGTGTTCCAGTTCCTGGCAGACGTCGTGGCGATGATCTGCTCGGTGCTGCCCTACTACTGGCTCAAATTTTTCTCGGGCTGGTTTGAAACGGAAACGCCGGCGCACGTGGCTTCCAACCCGCTGCTGATTGCCTTCACGGTTGTGGGCCTCTCGCTCTTCTGGATCGTGCTGTTCTGGTTTGCCGGACTGTACAAAAACTGGTATGTGCGCTCGCCGTTTGAAGAACTGTTCTCGGTCGTCAAACTGACCATCGTGGGCTGTTTTATTTTGTTCGCGGCGATTCTGTGGGATGACAACTTCGGCTCCTCGCTGAACTCGCGGCTGATCATTCTTGTGTACTGGCTCCTCGTTTCCATCTCGGTGATGTTCGGCCGGCTGACGGCGCGGGCGGTACAGCGCCGTCTGCGCGAACGCGGCATTATTCGCATTCCGGCTATTTTGGTCGGCTGCGCGGACAAAGTCGCCGATTTATACCGCTCGCTCAAGTCCGCGCCGGCGCTGGGTTACCTGCCGCTGGGTGTTGTGTTACAAGCTTCGGACCCCAACGGCGAAAACGCGGAGCGCGACGCAGCCGCGCGCGACGAACTGCGGGACCTGGAAGATCTGGGCTCGCCGGTTAACCTTGGAAAAATTCTGGAAGACAAGCGCCCGCGCGAAGTCCTCATGGCAATCGGCCGGATAAGTCACGATGATCTGCTGGACCTGGCGTCCACCTGCAGCGCCAAAAACGTTCAGGTGAAAATTGTGCCCGATCTGTACGAAATTTTTTCCGGTCAGGCGCGAACGATGCAAATTTACGGTACGCCGCTGATCGAGGTCAGCCCGCAGTTGATGAAACCCTGGGAGGAAGTCGCCAAACGCCTGCTCGACATCCTCGTAAGTCTCGGCGTCCTTGTCATAGGTCTGCCGCTCTGGGTGATGGTCGCCATCGTGATCCGCCTGGATTCGCCGGGACCGATTCTGTACTCACAAACGCGGGTGGGACGCGACGGCCGCCATTTTACGCTGCACAAGTTCCGTTCGATGTACACGGATGCGGAAAAACACGGCCCGCAGTGGGCCACGATGAACGATCCACGCGTCTCGCGTGTAGGCAGATTTATTCGCAAAACGCACATCGACGAATTTCCGCAGTTCTGGAACGTGCTGCGCGGCGAAATGAGCATGGTGGGACCGCGCCCGGAGCGCCCCTTCTACGTTGAAAAATTTACCGAGGCGATTCCGTATTACCCGCGGCGTCTGAAGGTGCGGCCCGGCATTACCGGCTGGCACCAGGTCAAGTACGTCACGTACGACGAAACGCTGAAGGACGTGCGCGAGCGGCTGCGCTACGACTTTTTCTATATCGAAAACATGTCGTTTAAACTCGACCTGGAAATCCTGGCGCGGACAGTCTTCCGCGTGCTGAAGGGGCATGGCCAGGCCTGAGCGCATTCGCGCCGGCCGTTTATCTGGAACAGCGATGAAAGCACTTGTCGTCATACCCACATACGATGAAAAAGACAACATACGCGCCATTATCAGCGCGGTCCTGGCCGTGGACGAACGCCTCGAAATACTGGTGGTGGACGACAGCTCGCCCGACGGCACCGGACAGATCGTCAAGGACATGCAGGCCGCGGGTGAAACGCGCCTGCACCTGATGGAACGCGCCGGCAAAATGGGCCTCGGCACCGCCTACGTGGCCGGCTTCGGCTATGCGCTGGAACGCGACTACGACTTCGTGTTTGAGATGGACGCCGACTTCTCGCACGACCCCAAAGAACTCAAAAATTTCCTGGAAAAGATCGAAGACGCGGACCTGGTGCTCGGCTCGCGCTACATCAAAGGCGTCAACGTCGTGAACTGGCCGATGTCGCGCCTGCTGCTCTCGTACTTTGCCAATCTGTACACGCGCATCGTGACGGGCATGCCGGTCAAAGACGCGACGGGCGGCTTCAAGTGTTTCCGCGCTGCAACGCTGCGAGCCATCGACTTTTCGGATATCAAGTCCAACGGCTACGCCTTCCAGATAGAAATGACCTTCAAAGCCTGGCAGGCCGGCGCGCGCATCGTCGAAATCCCGATCATTTTTGTGGATCGGCGCTCGGGCGTCTCCAAGATGAGCAAAAACATCATCTACGAAGCCGCCTTCCTGGTCTGGAAACTCAAGATCTCTTCCCTTTTCGGCGCACGGCGGCGCAGCAAACTGCCGACAGACTGAAAAGGGGCGCGTGGAGCAACAACAGGCTCTCGAAAATTTTTCAGCGGCGGAGACAAACGCCGCGCGGTTTTGATGCAGCACTTATGAACGTCGACGCCCTGCAAAACACCTGGAACGAATTACGCCGCAATCCGCCGCTGCAGTGGTGGGTAGGCATTCTTTTCGGAGCCGTCCTGGCCGCAATCCTTATCGGCGCGTTTTTCAACAGCCGCGTGCTCTACCTGGCGGCCGGAGCATTCGTCGGTTTCCCGCTGGTGGCGATCATGTCGCGCTACCCGCAGGCCTGGATCTTCAGCGTCGTCGCGCTGCACGCCGTCTGGCTGCGCACGAGCGACAAAGGACTGAGCCTCGTGGAGATTGCCATCGTCGGCTTTTTCTTCGGCAGCCTCAGCCTCTGGTTCCTGTGGCAATTTGTCGTCAAACGCAAGCGCCTGGTGCGCCACGCCGGCGACCTGTTGATATTGATAGCCGCCGGTCTGGCCGTCCTCAACCTGGGCGTGGCATATTACCGCGAAGTTCTCATTCTGGAGTGGTTCCGGCAGTTCCTGCTCTGGGCCATGATCCTCTACTACTTCCCGATACGCGAGTACATCACCACAGACAAACGCCTGCGAATCCTCTTTTACATTCTGCTGGGCGTCTTCTGCGTAGTCGGCGTGCAGACGGTGCAAGCGTACATTCGCGCCACAACGGACATCGTCTACGCCTACGAACTGGTCTCGGCGCGGTCCGCGCTGACGGAAATGGCGCTGGTTGCCGCGACCATCGGCTGCGCCGGCGCATTGCTTTTTGCGCGCCGACTGATCAGCAATATTTTTTCGCTGGGACTGACGGTCTTTTTCTTCAGCTGCCTCGTGGCAACATTCTCGCGCAGTTTCTGGGCGGCCACCATGATGAGCCTGGGCATGCTGTATTTCTTTTCGCGCGCGCGTCAGCGGGCCAAAATTCTGGTCATGTCGCTCATCGGCGTGGTCATCGCAATTTTCGGGATTCTCACTTTTGTGGGCGAGGACAAAGCCGAACTCTTTCTGGTGATGCTGCAGACGCGCTTTGAATCGATCTTTTCGCCCACCAAATCCGTCTCACTGGAAGCGCGCGGCAGCGAGTCGGCGGAGCTGGTCAAGCTCATTCCTGAGTCGCCGATGCTCGGTTTCGGCTTCGGCGCGACCTTTATGTTTTACGACCCGATTTTCAACACCTACGCGGTCGGCAACTTCATTCATAACGGCTACCTTTACCTGGCATTCAAACTGGGCATCCCCACGGCTTTGCTCTTTCTGGCGGGATTGATTATTCACCTGTGGCGCGCCATTCCACTCTTCCGGCGGGTACACGACCCGCTCCTGCGCTACGCTTTGATGGTGTCCTTCGCCTGTTTGTGCGCCGAATTGATGGTCAGTTATTTCGGCAATCAGTTTGCCTTCCGCGAAGGCGTCTTCCTCTACGCGATCAATCTGGCGCTGATTTCTATCGTTGAACGCCGCGTGGATCAAATTGAAACGGGCGGCAAAACACTGGAGCGCGTGGTTCCGCTGCTGCCGGCGAGCCGGCAAAAAGCGCTTCAGGCGGCATCCACGACCACGACGCTTTGACGCTCTTTTAACGAACTGCACAGTTGATCCCGCAGAGCCGCCGGTACATCTTACGCCCGGACTGTTTCTCTTTTTGCGCACCTTTTAAACAGCCTTTTTTGTTTGTCACCGGGATTCAAACCGGCAGACGTTGAGACTGTTAACAGACTCTCAGGTTTGGGACTTGAAACCCGCCGACAAACAGAAGCAAAAAGCAAGCCGCCCGCACAGCGGAGGCGAAGCGCTCAGGGATCAGATAATCACCAGCGAGTCAAACCGGCCTTAAACACATCCGCACACGGCACAGCCGGGCCGCTTAAACAGCGGCCCGAACGAGTATTAAACAGGGTGTAAATTACGGGCAATCAGGCGGCCTGACGATATTGCTCGGCGTAGCGTTGAATCTGGGCCAGCAAATCTTCCAGCCCGGTCGTGTGGTTGGCCGACTTAAACGCATCCATATCGAGCTGCTGCACAAAATTCGGCGGTGAATCCAGAATCTCCTGCGGCGAACGGCTCGAATAAATGCGCATTAACATCGCAATAATGCCGCGCATCTGCATCGAGTCGCTGTAACACTCAAATTCGAGCTTGCCGTCGATAAAGTTAACATCGTGCCAGATAACCGTCTGACAGCTCACGAGCGTGCGTTCGGGTGTTTTTTTCTCTTCGGGAAAAGGCGGCAGGCTGCGCCCGAGCTTGACCATGTAACGAAAGCGCGCCTCAAAATTTTCGAGGGCGTTAAACTCTTCCACAATCTGTTGTTGTACGTCGTTACAGGTCATTGCTCTTTCAGTTAAAGGTTAAACTACGCGGTCGATTCTGCGCCGACTTGTACGCAGGCCACAGCTAAATCCGCCGAAACGGGCGGTTAAATTACGGAATTTTCGGGAGACGGACACGGTGAATTTCTGGCCCGCGGGCGACGCGCTCAGAAGTCTTCAAATGCAAATGCCAGGCTGAAATTGTGTGCCGCCGCGCCGTTGACGTTGTCCAGCCGGTAGGCCGCGTGCACGTTAAAACCGCGGATAAATTCCCAGCCGGCCGCCAGCCCCAGTGCAAAGCGCCGTTCGACGTCGCCGTCCAGAAAAGGACTGATTTCCGAGTCCTCGCTGCGGCGCGCCTGCAACACATCGCCGCCGACGTTTTTGATCAGCGTTTCACCGTCGGCCGCGTAGATATTGCGTCCATGGCGACGGAACGACGCCTCGACGGTGACGGGATAACGCCCGCCGTACCACCAGCGCATTCGCGCCGCGAGCTGGTCCGAGTTGGGCGGCAGAAAACCGCCGAGCTGAACCTGATCGTTTGTAATCGAATTCTGCACGTTGAAGTGGCTGTAGGTGTAGGGCCGCACGCGGCTGTATTCCAGCGCGGCGTCGAGCGGCAGTCGCGGAGCGAGCATCAGGCCGACGTTCCAGGCGGTTTTGTTGCCGGAAAACTCATCGCCGATGCGGCCGAACTGCAAGTCGTCCAGAAAAAAAGCGGCGCGCAACTCCAGGCCGTCGAGCGGCCTGATCGTGGCGTCGAGTCCCAGAGCGCTGTTGTCGCGGTCGCGCAGCGAGTGTTCGATCGATTTGAAAAAGCTGAGCGGGTTGAGATAGGCCAGATCGAGGTTGCGATCGCTGTACATCACCTGCTCGGTAAAGGAGACCTGGCCCCAGCCGCCGCGCAACGCAAAACGATGATAGGCCATGTACTTGGCCGGAATCAGCGCCTCGGGCCCAAACTGAAAACTGGTCTGCGGGCTGCCTACCAGCGAGGCGTGCATGAAACGATAGGCGAAATTTTCGAAGTCGGCTTCAACGCTGAGCGCGTCCATCGGCGGCGACAGATTGCCGATAAAAATGCGGTTGAAGTAACCTGCGCCGCTGAGTCGCCGCATGCGCGAGATTGAAACGCCGAACCAGTCGCGCGCTATGCGAATATGCGACTCGGCGAAGTCAAAATCGCTGTCCAGATCGCCGAACTTGACGTTGGCGGACAGACGCGGATCTTCGAGCGCGAGGGACTTCTCGCCTGAAATCGCCGCGCCGTTGGTGACCTGCAGGTAAAAGCCGAGCATGTCGTCGACCGTGCCGTGGAAACGCAGGCCGCCCTGCCCCAGCAGAACGCTGCGCGAGGAATCGGCGCTCTGAATGCGCTGCTCCACCGCGCCGAGCGGCTGCAGGAACATGCGCAGGCGATCCGTACTGTCGAAGTACACGGATTTTTCGCTGTCGCTGAAAAGACCGTCAAAAAAGAGGTCTTGCTGCTCGCCGTGGGCGAAGATAGCGGCGCGGCGCGATTCCTTCAGACCAAACTCGCGCTCAAACTGTTCGAGCAGACTGAGTTCAGCGGCGTCAAGTCGGGCGGCTTCGGAACGCAGCGTCAGCAGCGCCGTACTCACATGCCCGCGTGGCAGCGGCAGCTCCGCGAGAGAAAAGTTGCCGAGCAGGCCGCGCGCCTGCATGCGCTCCAGCCAGGGATAAACCGGGTGTTCAATCGGCAGGTACTCCACCTGCGCCGCGGCGGACGCGATGGTCAGGAACGCCAGGACCGGCAGCAGCACGCGAAGTCGGGTCATTAGCGGTTCAGCCAGTTGATGAGCGTAGTCGCCACAACCACGGCGGCGGAAACAAGGTTGACGTAGAACGAGTATTCCTGCGCCTCCACGCCCGGCGCAAACTGTGGATCGGCCGGAATGTAGATGATATCGCCGGACTCGACCACGATGTCGTCAAAGTTGTCTTCGATCCAGATATTGGTGCGTCCCTTGATCACCGCCGCGCGCCCCATGTCCGCCGACTCGGCCGCGCCGCCGGCTTGCTGCAGGTACCAGGTCGCCGTGCGACCTTCCACAAAACCGACGTAGCCGGGATTTACCACATGGCCGTAGACGTAGACGTTCATCGGGTTGGGCGGAATCACCAGCACATCGCCGTTCTGCATTTTGATGTTGTCCTGCTCGGAATTTTCCAGCAGGGCCGCGCCCACGTCGCAGGCGGCCATCGAGCTGCGGAGCATATTGTGCATGCGGAAGCGCGCGGTGTCGCCCAGACCGAGTGTGTAAAATTGCGTCAGGCGCACCTGGGTCTCTTCGGGCGTGTAGTGTTCCGCTCCCATGAAGTCGCGGCGCAACACGTATGCCAGCGGCAGGTAGGCCTCGTCGTTGGTTCCGCCGGCCATTTCCACCAGATCTTTCAGGCGCGTCTCACCCGGTTGAATGACAAAGGTGCCCGGTTTGGTAACCATGCCGCTGACCGACGCGGTCACGACGCTTGAGCGCTCAAGGGCTGAACGCTCAACGACAATTTTCGCACCGGCGGCGATAGGACGGTCGCCCTGGCCGGACATAATTGCGGCCACGTCGATATTTTCGCGCGAGGCCGTCCCCGGAGCCAGGTAGTATACTTCGTTCGAGTCGGCGTGATCCGCCAGACCGTAACCGGCGCGCAGCAGCAGCGAAAGGCTGTCGCCGCGGCGCCAGGGAATAATGGCGGGGCGGCGGACTGCTCCGGCAATCGAAACGGTCGGCGCTTCGGCCGGTTCAAAGGGAACGAATATTTCATCGCCTTCGCGCAGCGTGGGGTCTTCTTCGGGGCGGTTCAGCAGGCGCGCGCGAATGTCGTCGGAAATGTGCGAGGTGCCGTCCTTGTGGTAGACGACCGTATTGCGACGCATCCATTCACAGAGGTAATTCTCACCCAGTTCAGCCTCTACCTTGGCATAGGCGCGGTCGCGCAAGGTGCGAATGACCGGCCGGCCTGCACCGCCGATGGTAGTCTTCGGATCCTGGTTTGCGTACTGGACGGCCGTGGAGACGCGCATCGAAGCCGGCAGGGCGTACATGCGCGGATATTTGACGTTCCCGCCGATATCGACAAAAACGGTGCGCGCTTTCAGCAGCGATACCGCAACGCCCCAGTTGGCATTTCGCTCACGGTACAGAGCTTCCACCGTATCGCGCACTTCGGCCAGATTTTTATCCAGCACGGCAATGCGGCCGATGCGCGGCAGCATCAACATACTTTCAGGCGAAACCATCAGCGGATACTCACCGGACAGCGTTCCGACCAGTTGCAGCAACAGCACGTCGCCGGGACCGACCTTGTAAACCTCGGGATCGACCACGTTATCGGTCGGAAAAGCATCGGTGTCGCTCGCAAGCAATTCGAGCGGACTGGCGCCACTCTGCGCCGACATGCCCGGACCGGGCATACCGTAGGAATCGTCGCTCCCACCGCCGAGACCGCCGGTTTGGGCGTGGACTGCCGGACAGCAGCAAATCGCGATTAACAAAAGGAGTGCATGAAGTCGAAGCGCGGCTCGCATCATAGGTCGGCGTTGCATCACAGAGATGCGCATGTTTGTACAGACAGTCGTTTGTTCAGTCACGGAGAATCTGATCCAGATCGTTGGCGATGCGTTCCGCCGCACGCCCGTCCCAAAAGGGCGGAACCTCGGTCCCCTGCGGCGGATGCGCAAAGGTTTCGGCCAGGGCGGTTCGCAACAGATCCACCTGCGGCGCAACCAGTCGATTGCTCCCGAGGGTAATTGTCGAAGGGCGTTCCGTGCTTGTGCGCATGGTGACGCAGGGCACTTTCAACGCGGTCGTTTCTTCCTGGATGCCGCCGGAGTCGGTCAGAACGAGCGCCGCTTCACGCATCAGCGCTGTAAAACGGACGGGCGACTGCGGCGCCAGGATGTGCAGGCGCGGATGATCCTCGATCATGGCTTGCATTCCGAATTTTTCGATTCGCGCTCGCGTGCGCGGATGCAGCGGCAGGACGACCTCGCGTTCATCGGCCGTGTCGCGCAGCAGTTGCAACAGACCGCGCAGCTGTCCCTCGTCGTCGACATTGCTGGGCCGGTGCAGCGTCACCAGGACGTACTGCCCCGCCGTAAGCCCCAGTTCGGTGCGCAGCGTACACGCGCGCGCAGCGTCGAGGATGAAAAACAGCGAGTCGATCATCGTGTTGCCGCGGAAAAAGATGCGCTCGCGCGGCCAGCCTTCGCGCAGCAGATTGTCCAGGCCGCTCTGTTCCGTCACAAAAGCGTAGTCGCAGACGGCATCGATCGCCAGGCGATTCAATTCTTCCGGCATTTCGCGGTCGCCGCTGCGCAGGCCCGACTCGATGTGCACGAGCGGAACGTGCAGTTTGCGCGCCGTCAGGCCGCAGGCCAGGCTGGAATTGACGTCGCCCACGACAATGACAAGGTCGGGTTTGTGCTCCAGCACGACGCCCTCGAACGCCATCATCACACGCGCCGTAACCTCGGCATGACTGCCTGAGCCGACGCCCAGAAACACGTCCGGTTCGGGCAGCTGATGTTCCTGAAAAAAAACGTCCGACATGTTGACGTCGTAGTGCTGCCCGGTGTGCACGATCATATGTTGAATACGATCTGCAAAGGCCTTGAGCGCCCGGTGGATCGGCGCGACTTTCATGAAATTTGGTCGCGCGCCGACGACCGAAATCACTTTTTTCATTTACCGTCCCCCAGCAGCACCACTTTGGCCCGGTCGGCTTCTGGGACGTTGCGGCAGGCGTTGCGCGTATCAATCACCACATTGCTGTTGGCGGCGATCATATCGTAGTCAAAGCTGCTGTGATCGGTCGTGATCACGCAGACGTCGTAGCTTTTCAGCACTTCCGGATCGATGGCCGGCAGCGAGTCGATCGTGCGGCCGTGAATGCGGATCGACGGCACATAAGGATCGAAGTAGTTGATGTTCGGAATGTCGTCCTCGTCCAGCAGCTCAATGACCTTGAGCGCCGGCGAGTGACGCAGGTCGTCCACGTCGCGTTTGAAGGCGACGCCAAGCAGCAGGATGCGCGCTTCGATGGTCGTCACCGGTTGGCGCGCAATCTCACGCGTAATCATGTCGCGCACATAAAACGGCATCGACTCGTTGACTTCGGCCGCCAGCGTGATAAAATTCGTCACGAAGTCGTCCTTGCGCGCCGCCCAGGAGAGGTAGTAAGGATCAATCAGGATGCAGTGTCCGCCGATACCCGGCCCGGGAAAAAAGGGCATAAAACCGAAGGGTTTGGTGGAGGCGGCTTCAATCGCCTCCCACACGTTGATGCCGCCCATGCGGTCGCAGAGCTGCGCCAGCTCGTTTACGAGCGCGATGTTGACGCTGCGGAAAATGTTCTCGAGCAGCTTGGACATCTCGGCGACTTTGGGGTTGGACACCGACACAACCTCGGCGATAATCAACTCGTTGACTTCGGCCGCCAGTTTGGTGCACAGAGGAGTCACGCCGCCGACCACAACAGGCGTATTCCCCGTGTTGAATCGCTGATTGCCTGGATCGATACGCTCGGGCGAAAAGGCCAGGAAAAAATTGCGACCGACTTTTCTCTGCTCGTTTTCGAGCTGGGGCAGCACATGTCCCTCGGTGGTATTCGGAAAAGTCGTGCTCTTGAGAATCACCAACTGGCCGAGCTGCATGTGTGCCGCAATGTTACCCGTGGCGCTCATAATGTATTGGATATCCGGCTCTTTGTTCGGTGTGAACGGCGTCGGAACGCAGATGTAGAGCACGTCACAACCGGCTATCTGACTGAAGTCCTCGGTGGCGTCGAGCAGCTTGTCACGTACCAGTCGCCGCAGCACGTCGCTGTCGACGTCCTGAATGTAGTTGTCGCCGCGATTGATCGCCTGCGTTTTGGCGGCATCGACGTCAAAACCCAGCACCTGGATGCCGCGTTGACCAAATTCAACGGCCAGCGGCAGGCCGACGTAGCCGAGCCCGATAATGCCGATTTTAAGCGTTTTGGCGCTGATTTTTTCGCGCAGTTGCGTCGCAAGCGCCGTCGCCTCCGGATGTGCGTTCCGCTCGCCGTAGTCGGGCGCATCTCCCCGTAAACCATGCAGTTGTTGTGACGCCATAATCTTTATTCAGAGCTTGTAATGTTGTCGATAATACTCGCGATACGCGCCTGACCGCACGTGAGCGCACCAATCTGCGTTGGCGCGGTACCAGTCGATCGTAGATCGCAATCCCTCTTCAAACGTGTGCCGCGGTTGCCAGCCGAGTTTGCTCCGCAGAGCGCTCGCATCCACCGAATAGCGGAAATCGTGCCCGGGTCTGTCCGCAACAAAGCGGATTAAACGTTCCGATTTGCCTAAAATTTGAAGGATGGCGCGAACGACGTCGATGTTCGCCTGTTCGCCGTCGGCGCCGATGTTATACACTTCACCGGCATTTGCGTTGCAATACACCGCCCAGACGGCGCTGCAGTGGTCGTCCACGTGAATCCAGTCGCGCACATTCAGGCCGTCGCCATAGACCGGCAGCGGCTCGTCGTCCAGCGCGTTTAAGATCATCAGAGGTATGAGTTTTTCGGGGAATTGACGCGGGCCGTAGTTGTTGGAGCAGCGCGTTATCACCGTGTCCATACCGTAGGTATGGTGGTAGGCGCGCACCATCAGGTCGGCGCTTGTCTTGGAAGCCGCGTACGGCGAATTCGGCTGCAGCGGCGAGCTTTCCGCAAAAGTTCCGTCTCGGCCGAGCGTGCCGTAAACTTCGTCGGTGGAAATCTGCAAAAAACGACGGATGCCGTTGCTGCGTGCGCACTCCAGCAGCGCCAGCGTGCCGGAAACATTTGTGTCGACAAAAATCGCCGGACCGCTGATTGAGCGGTCCACGTGCGTTTCCGCTGCAAAGTTGATGATGCCGTCGAAGTTGTGGTCACCGACCGTTTTGCTCAGCGCCGCGGCGTCGCGAATGTCGCCGTGGACAAAGGTGTAGCGCGGATCGGATTCCAGGTCACTGAGATTTTCGAGGTTGCCGGCGTAGGTAAGCGCGTCGTAGTTGACGACGCTGACGTCGGAATTGGCGAGCAGCCAGCGGATAAAATTCGAGCCGATGAACCCGGCGCCGCCGCAGATCAGGAGAGTTTTTGCCATAACAGAGTGTGGAATACCGCCGGCGGGAGCGACGAATCGACGGGGCCGACGCAGCCTGGCGCCAGGGCCGGATGCCGCGCGCCCCACAGCCGCGGCGCTTCAAGTGCCGCCGGCTCTAAATCCCGAAATTGAGCGAAAAGCGATGTTGCTCGCCGGCCTGACCGAAGGAAGAGACAGCGTAGTCGAGCACAAAGGTATCAAACAGAATTCCCAGGCCGCCGTTGAACCCGGCCAGTTTTTTCTCGGAGTCCGGGCTCAGGTCCGAACGCCGCTGATTGTCGTAGCCAACCCGCACGTGTACCGCCTTGGAGAAGTAAAATTCTCCGCCGATGGCAAAGTTCTGCAGACGGTCGGCAGCTTCTTCGTAGTCGTCCGCCAGCCGGTGGAACGAGACGTTCAGAAGCAGCGGCAGGCCGCGCAACCGGTGGTTAAAACCGAGGCGCACATCCACCGGAAGCGACTCGGAGACGCCGCTCAGGTTGGACAGCTGCGTGCCCAGATGCAGCACCGCCAGGCCGATGTTCACACGCGATTCCGGGATGCTGTACAGGATGCCCGCGTCGACCGCCACGGCCTGCGAGCTTTCGTTCTCCAGCGAATTGGCGATAAACTTGAGCGCCACGCCGTAGGAAATGTTCGAGTCCAGCAGGTTGGAGTACGCGCCGCTCAAAGCCAGGTCAAAAGCGCCGAAGCTGCCCGTCACCTGCCCATTGCGGTCCGCCCGGTCAAAACTGCCGTAGTTGACGTAGTTGGCGCTGACCGCAAAGCGGCCGTCGTCGCCGAATCCGTTCAAGTCGTTGGCGTAGGTAATTACGCCCGAGTTGATGTCGAGAACGTGTTTGAGGAAAGTCACCGAGATCTGAGCGCTGTCCACCGTCGAAAGCGTCGCCGGATTGTACGCCACGATCTGCGGATCGCCGGTCAGCGCCACCACGGCGCCGGCCAGTCCCGCGCCGCGCGCGCCGGCGTCGTTGCGCAAAAAGGAATACAGCGCCCTCGGTTGGGCCAACAGCGGCGTTGAACAGAACATCAACGCGGCCAGGAGAATCGAAATTTTGGGAATATTCATAGCTGCAAAAATACGACGACCGGCTGCGCCTCAAAAAGGTAAAAAAGCGGTTGTTCAGTCCGCGGCGCTGCGGCGCACGCATTCTGTAAAAAACGCCGGGGGGCGCGTCGGTCGGAACGAATCGTTCCGCGCAAAAATGTGCAGGGTGTGCCCTTCGGCTATCTGGTCGGCGTCGCGGCGCAAGTCGTAGGACAGTCGCAGCCGCAGACCGTCGATGTCCGCGTAGCGCGTCGTCAGCTGCAGCAGGTCGTCAAAACGCGCCGGCAGCATGTATTTGACGTGCGCTTCCAGCAGCGGCAGACCGTAGCCGCGGCGCTCCACCTCCGAATAGGGCAGACCGATGGATCGCAACAGGGACGTCCGGCCAATTTCAAAGTAGGTCAGATAGTTGCCGTTGTAAACGATTCCCATCTTGTCCGTTTCGGCGTAGCGCACGCGGATTTCCGTCGTGTACGCCAGCACATCTTTCACTTCCCTGTCGGCCGCGTCGCTCAATAGTCGTCCGATTCAATCTTGGCGAAAAGATCCAGCAAGCTTTCGAGCTGCTCGGGCGAGTAGTAATCGATTTCAATCGATCCGCCGCCCTTGGACTTCGGCTTTACTCGCACCTGCGTGGCCAGCAGCTGGCGCAGGTTGGACTCGATGTCCTTGAGCGTGTTGTCCAGCTCCGGGTCCACCGGCTCGGTCGCCGCGGGTTTGGGCGGGGCCGGGGCTTTGTCTTTTTTGTCGTCCAGGCTGACGTCCACCGGTTTGCCGCTTTCGACCAGGCGCACCAGTTCTTCGGTCTTGCGGACGGACAGGCCGTCGGCCAGCACGCGACGATAGACTTCGGCCTGCGTGGCCAGGTCGCTGACGCCCAGCAGCGTGCGCGCCTGCCCCATCGACAGCAGTTTTTCGCGCAGGCCGTTCAGAATTTCCTCGTCCAGCTTCAGGAGGCGCAGGAAATTCGTGACGGTGCTGCGTTCCTTGCCGACTTTCTGGGCGACTTCTTCCTGCGTCAGGCCGCACTCTTCAATCAGGCGCTGATAACCTTTGGCCACTTCGACCGGATTGAGGTGCTCGCGCTGCACGTTCTCGATGATTGCCAGCTCCAGCATCTCCGCGTCGCTGCCGACGTCCAGGATGTAAGCCGGAATCGTGTCAAAGTTGTTTTCCTTGCAGGCGCGGAAACGGCGTTCGCCGGCGATGATCTCGTAGCCGTCATCGACGCGCCGCACGGTAATCGGCTGGATGACGCCTTTTTCCTTGATCGAATTTTTCAGGTCTTCCAGCGCGCCGGGCTCAAAATCGATGCGGGGCTGCAGCGGGTTGGGCCGCACGCGGTCCAGTTCGATCAGCGCAATCACGCCGACGCTTTCGCCGTCGTCCGCAGCGGGTTTGTTGAGCGCACCGCCCGGGTCTTTGAGGACGTTTGACGGCAGGAGCGCATCCAGCCCCTTGCCCAGACCTATCGCCGATTTACTTCGCTTGGCCATAAACTCCACGTATCAGTCGGAAGAAAACAGGATTATCGCTCCGGAGCCGGTCGCTCAGGCGCCGGCCGCGCCGTGTTCAAGGATTTCCTTGGCCAGGGCCAGGTAGTTGCGCGCTCCGGCGGACACGGCGTCGTAGAGGATCACGGGTTTGCCGAAACTGGGCGCTTCGGAGAGGCGCACGTTCCGCGTGATAACCGTCTTGCACACCTTGTCGCCCAGGTGCCGCCGCACTTCGTCCACCACCTGATTGCTCAGGCGCAGGCGCGAGTCGAACATCGTCAGCAGGATCCCTTCGATTTCCAGCTGCGGGTTCAGGTGTTTGCGCACGATCGAAATCGTGTTGAGCAACTGCCCGAGCCCTTCGAGCGCGTAGTATTCGCACTGCACCGGCACCAGGATCGAATCCGCGGCCGTCAGCGCGTTGATCGTCAGCAGCCCCAGGCTGGGCGGACAGTCGATAATGATGTATTCGTAGGTTTTGCGCGCCTCGATTAATCGTTCGCGCAGAATTTTTTCGCGGTTGCGCAGGTCGACAATTTCGATCTCCGCGCCCACCAGATTGATGTGCGAGGGTATCAGATCCAGCTGCGGCATCTCCGTCGACACCACCGCCTCGCTGACCGGAATGTTGTTGACGAGCACTTCGTAGATCGTCTTGTCCAGTTCGCGCGGATCGACGCCGACGCCGTTGCTGGCGTTGGCCTGCGGATCGGTGTCGATCAGCAGCGTCTTGCGCTCCGCCGCCGCCAGCGAAGCCGCCAGATTGACCGCGGTCGTCGTTTTGCCGACGCCGCCTTTTTGGTTTGCTATCGCGATGACTCTTGCCATAGACCTCAACGGATCCCGGTCCGGACCGTGCGCCCGGTATTGTGGTATCTGCGAAAATAGTAGAAGGTGGTCAAAACCAGGGTATGCCTGATGTCACCGCTGTCAACCAGCGCGTCCAGCTGATCCAGCGGGACTTCAACCACCTCGATGTCTTCATGCTGATCAAACGACTGCCGCCCCGTCCGATCGCAATCCAACCACATGTACGAATACGTAATGTTGTTCTGGATGGCCGGGTTGGGCTGACAGCTCCCCAGTAAGATCGCTTCATCCTGTGAGCGGAACCCCGTTTCTTCCTCACACTCGCGCTGCGCCGCAATGCGAGGGTCTTCGCCTTTTTCGACGAGGCCCCCAGGCAGTTCCAGCGTCATTCCGTCCATTCCGTGGCGGTATTGCCGCACCAGAATAACGGAGTTGTCGCGCGTGATCGGAATAATATTAACCCAGTCAGGTGAGTCGAGAACAAAAAACCGACCCCGCTGTTTTGTCGATGGATTTTCCCTTTCGGTCGATTCCACCGCAAACACGCGGCAGTCCAGTACGCGCTCCCGCTTGTGGGTTAGCCAGGGTTTAACCATAAATTTCTATTTTCCGTCCAGGATGTAGCCGCGCAATTTACGGGTTTTCGCCTGCCCTGCAAACATTCGGATCACTTGCGACCGCCGCCGGACGATCCGTCTCCAATACGCAGCGGCCGTACCGCAAAATTTGGCGTTTCCCGCTGCGTGACAAACAAGAAGGCCTTCCTTTCAGGAAAAAACATCGTCCACAGTACATCGCACAGAACGGCCATGAAAATATCGACCATTTCGCCTCAATCCACTCTGGCGGCGCTGACCTTTTTGGCGCTTTTTATGTTTGTCCCGCTCCAGGGGCAAGAGTTCGCGCGGCCGCAGGTGATCGGCCCGCCGGAACCGCTACCGAGTTTGCCGTGGCAAACCCTTTTTAACGAACGGCAACCGGCCGACGAACGGATACGACGAGACGGCGACGACTTTACGATTAACGGTGAGAAAGTCCGCTTTTTCGGCACGAGTCTGTTCGGCACGGCAGTGTTTCCGGACAGTGCGGATGCCATCGCGATCGCCGAGAGCATCGCCGCGCTTGGCTTCAACGCCGTGCGCATCTCGGGCCACGACTTCACCTGGATTCCGGACGCATCCATTTTCCAGGGGCCGCAGGAATCGCAGACAACCCGGCTGAACGAAGAACGCATGCGCCGTTTTGACTGGCTGATCTACCAGCTGAAACAGCGCGGTATTTATATCAGCCTGGTGCTCCAGAGCTATCGGCAGGCGCTGCCGGGCGACGGCGTGGACGGATGGGAACAACTTCCCGGGCAGCTTCGCGTGGTGAAATTCATCGATCCGCAGATAGAACAGCTGGACAAACTGGTGGCGGAGCGCATTCTGGAGCACGTCAATCCTTTTACGCAAACGGCCTACAAAGACGAGGCGGCGCTGGCCTGGCTGGACGTCACGGAAGACAAATCGCTGTTCAACGCCTGGGGCTCCGGGCTGTTCAATCCGGGCTCGATTCTGAGCGATCACTACAGAGACATGCTGCAGCAGGGCTGGCAGGACTTTCTGCTGACAAAATACGGCAGCAACCAGTCGCTGAACGCCGCGTGGTCGCCCGTTCCGGCCACCACGGCCAACCAGGTGACGAATCCCGGATTTGAGGACGCTTTTTCACCCGAATGGCAATTGATCGTGGGCGAAGGCGCGCAGGCCGTGACAGATCCATTTTCGACCGACCGCGTCGAGGGTGAACTGGCGATGCGCATCCGCATCAACCAGACCGCCGGACAAATCGGTCTGATACAACTGCGCAACAGCAGCATCCCGCTGCAGCGGCACCAACTGTACGAACTGAAATTCCAGGCCAAATCGGCCGATGCCGCGCAGACGATTGCAGTGCACCTGATGAATCCCGCGCCGCCCTACCAGCAGTACGGCGTCAATTTTGTGCCGGTGGAAATCACGACGGACTGGGACGAATACACAATCACTTTCCGCTCCACGGACAACAATGAACTGGGCGCGCTGTTGATTTTCCTGATGGGCGGCAGCGACAACGACGTTCTGCTGGACGACGTGCAATTGCGCATGCTGGCGGAGACCGGCCTTGCGCAGGGCGAATCGCTGGAAGGAATTATCGCCCAACCCGCGCCGACAGGCATCACGCTGATTCCCCAGGAGCGCCTGGGCGACTACATGGACTACCTGACCGACCTGATGAAAAACCACTACGAGCGCATGCGAACCTTTGTACACGACGAAGTGGGCTCCGAGGTCATGATGGGCGCGCCGACGATTTCAACGGTTTTCAACGACGTATTGGCGCAGTCGGGCATGGACTACACGGCCGTCAACGCCGGATGGGACGGCGTGCGTGAAAACGGCACGCCCAACTGGTACATCGACAACAACAGTTCGCTGGCAGTGCCCTGGGGCGGCCTGGCGACACTGATTGCGCGCGGATCGATGCTCGATAAACCGCACGTGGTTTCGCGCTTGTTGTTTCCCTTCCCGAGCGCGCACCAGCACGAAGCGCTGTCGGCCTGGCCGGTCTACGCCTCCTACCAGGACTGGGACGCGTTTTTCACCTGGACTTTCATCTCTTCGCGCGACAACTGGGACGCACCCAACATTCCGCTCAACGACTACTACAGCTATGCCAATCTGCCGCACATGGTGGCGCTGATGCCGTCGGCCGCGGCGGCTTTTCGCTACGGCCTGATCGCCGAGGCGGAGGATGAAATCGCCATCGAACAAACGCGGGAGGCGCGGCGTTATGCGCCGCTGCAGAACGGCCTCTACTGGATTGAGAGCGATACGGATCCGCGCTTGCCGCTTTTCCGGCGCGTCGGCATCGCCGATTTTGACGCCGACTTCCAGACGCGCAGTCCGCAGCTCGACATTTTTGAACTGTCGGACGGCAACGTCAACACGAGCGACCTGCGCAGCGACACGCGCGAAATCAGCTGGAACGCCGACGAAGCTTACCTGACTGTCAGCACGCCGAAATTCAAATCGGTCTCCGGCCTGTTCAGCGGCGAATTGATCGAACTGGACGAGCTCTCGATTATCCGCCAGGACGAGGGCCTTTCGGGCGCGATCACCTGGATCACGCTGGACCGCGAGCAGGACCTGACGGCGGCGGACCGTTCGTTCCTGACGATCTGCACGCGCACCGCAAACGAAGGCGCGGTGTGGAACGCCGAAGCGAACTCCATCGCAATGAACTGGGGTGACGGCCGCGTCATGATGGAAAGCATGCGCGCCGAACTGATTCTGGAGAGCGAACGCGACACGATGATTGTCACGCCGCTGGACATGGGCGGGCGGCCGCTGGTGGAACCGGGGTCTCTCGCCGTAGCCAACAGCGGCGGATTCTTCCGCATCACCATTGACCAGAACGAGATTCCGGCGATGTGGTTCAGCGTGGAAATGCGCGACGCCAAAACCACGAGCGCCGCCGCAGACAACACCGTGGAAAACGGGCCGACGCTGCACATTATGTCCGAGCATCCGGTACGCAAGCACGCCCTGCTTGAAGTGCGCGCGCCGTTTGACGGTCCGTTCAACTTGAAGCTGGTTTCGATGATGGGCGTTGAAGTCGCGGCAGCCGAAGGGCGTTTGTCGGGCGGCGCGGATGCAGTGCGGCTGGACACGCGAGGACTGGCTTCCGGGGCGTATGTGCTGCAACTGCGGACCGCTTCCGGCACGGCGACACGCACGCTGATCGTTGAACCTTAAAGCGTCGGAGGGAAGCGGCGGGCAACATTCCGGGGCGGGGCAATTGCCTTGTGTGAAAAATTTTGCTAGACTTCCATTTGGCTTCAGTTTTTCCTGCCCCTTATATGCCCTGGAGAGTGCCGATGGTTCGCCTGACTTTTCTGCTTGTTTTGGTGTTGACAGCCGGTGCGGTCGTATCGCCGGCCCAGACGATGCAGTCCTCGTTTCCAGTTTCGGTTCCTCCATTGACCGAGCTGAACGACGTGCCGCTGGTGCTGGCCGAACCCGACGTGGAAATCACCGAGCGCATCAGTGTCAAAGACGGGCACTTCGTCAAACCGGACGGCACGCGCATGCGCTTCTTCGGCACGACCCTGTGGTATTCGGGCGCGTACCCGGACAGCGCGGAGGCGGTCCTGATGGCGCGGCAGCTGCGCAGTTACGGCATCAACGCCGTGCGTTTTAATCTGCACGACTACTCCACCTGGACTGTCAGCACTTTTCTGAGCCCCAACGCCGAGCGCTTTGAGCTGAGCGAAAACCAGATGGCGCGCTTCGACTGGCTGATGTATCAGTTCAAACTCAACGGCATTTACGTGCACTTTGCGCTGCATTCGCGGCGCACGGCGGGCCGCAACGACGCAGTGACCAATTGGGATACCATCCCGGGGCTGCAGCGCGGTGTGATTTACTTCGACCCGGAACTGAAAGCGGCGCAGCGCACCGTGACGCGCAACCTGCTGACGCACAAAAATCCACACACGGGCCTGCAGTACAAGGACGACCCGACGCTGGCTTTTCTGGACCTGGTGGACAACAACTCCTTTTTCTGGGTCTGGCGCACCTATGGCTTTGAGCCTTATTCCTTCGATCGATTCTCCTACTATCACTCTCGTCTGCTGCATGCGCAGTGGGCCGACTACCTGCGCAAGAAATACAAGACGGACCAGGCGCTGAACGCTGCCTGGAGCCGCAAGGCGACCGGCGCACAAAATCTGATCAGCAGCCCTGGTTTTGAAGATCCGTTTTCAACGGACTGGACGCTGAACGTCAACGGCGGTGCGCAGGCGGCGCTCGACCCCTACGAATCCGAAAGTTTTAAGGGTGAGCTGGCGATGCGGGTGCGGATCGGCACGCCGGGCGGAGCGATTACCAATGTGCAGCTGCGCAACACCAGCATTGTACTGGAAGCCGAGCGACTCTACGAAATCACGTTTGCCGCGCGAACGATGACGCAGTCGGCCAAGACGATCAGCCTGTATCTGACCAATCCGGCGACGCCCTACAACAACTACGGCATTAACAATGTGCGCTTTCTGGTCATGCCCGAGTGGCAGAAATTCTCATACAAATTCCGCAGCACGGACGACAACGAATTTGGCGCCTTGCTGCGCATCATGTGCGGCCAGCAGGCCGGCGACCTGGTGTTTGACGACTTCGACGTGCGCATGATCGACGAGGACGGACTTGTCGAGGGCGAAACGCTGAGAGACGATCAGATCGGCTTTGTGCCATACGATGAGCTGGCACAGTTCTCACAGGCGCGGGTGCACGAAAACATCGAGTTTTTCAACAAACTGGTGCAGGATCACTTTGAGAGTCTGCACCTCTACATCCGCGATACGCTGGGCTGCGACGCGCTCGTAACGGGCAACAACACGTCCTACATGCTGAACGACCTGTACGCTCAGCGCAATCTGGACTTCAACTCTGTGATCATGAGTTGGGACTACGTTCGCAACTCCGGCACGGACGACAACTGGTTCGTCAGCAATGTAGGCATGCTGCAGAACACCAACGGCGGCAACATCGCCTACGCTTCGCGGCATGCCGAAGCGGATAAACCGATGATCATCTCCCAGATGGTGATGCCCTTCCCTACGATGCACATGAACGAAATGCTGACTATCTGGCCGGCATATGCCAATTATCAGGACTTCGACGGCCTGTATGTGGGCATGTACTCGGACAATCGCGACGCGATGTACGCCGACAGCATTCGGTTCAAGAACTGGTATCAGACTACGACCAACCCGGCCTTCATGTCCCTCCTGCCTTCCACCGGTTACGCATTCCGCAACGGCCTGGTACAGCCGGCTGAGCAGGAAATTCTGCTGGAACAGACGCCGGACGCCCTGCTGCGGCCCACGCGTCAGGCGAGCAATTACTTTCTGGAGAGCTCGACCGACAACCGCCTGCCGCTTTTCCGCAAGACACGACTTGCGACTTTTGACGCGGACTTCCAGACGTCCTTTCCGCAGCGCGACGTCTTTGAGCTTTCCAACGGCGACGGCGTGAACACCTCGGCGATGGAGAGCGACACTGAAGAATTGTTGTGGAACGCCGATGACGGATACATCTCGATCAATACCGAGCGCTACAAAGCTGTCAGCGGCATGTGGTCCGGCGAGTTCCTTGAACTTGGCGAATTGACGGTGAACCGCATCGACGCGGCGCCGGTGGGCACGTTTACGTGGATCAGTCTGGACGAAGACGCGATCGAAGAAGCCGACGAGTCGATGATCACGATTTCCTCGCGCGCCGCCAACACGGATGCAGTCTGGCGCGAAAGGCCGGACGCCGGCGTGGACCTGACGGGCGGCTGGGGCACTGCCCCGACCGTCGTTGAAGCGCTTGAAATGGAGTTCCTGCTGGCCAGCGAGCGCGACACACTTCTGCTGACGCCGTTGGACAACCTGGGCAATAAAAGCGGTGAGCCGCGCATCATCGAAAATACGGCCGGCGTCTTCCGCATTCGCATCGACCAGGCCGACGAGCAGGCATTGTGGTTCCACGTTGAACTGCGCGACAAGGAAGAAGTCTCAACGGATGTGAGCGACGCAGCGACGACCCGACTGGAGCTTTCAGCTCCGTGGCCCAACCCGGCACATGCGCGCAGCCAGGTAATTGTGCGCGGCGACGGCAGCGGCTCAGACCTGACGCTCGAACTTGTGTCGGTACTCGGAACGCGGCAGAATATCTGGTTCGGCAAATCGCTGGAGACGGCGCAGATCGTTCCGGTGCCGCTCGACGGACTGGCAAACGGCGCGTACAGACTGGTGTTGCGCAGCGGCGACGCGGTGATTTCGCAGCCGCTGAATGTCAGACGTTAGACTACGGGCATGAGACTGGGCCGCAGCCAACTACGTAAAACTACGCATGAGCTGTGAGCCCTAAGGGCTCACAGCTCTTTTTTCAACTTCCGGAACAGTGACAAACAAAAAAGTCATGCCCCTTACCGCAAGGTAAAAGGGGGCCGATTTTATCCCGGTGACCTTTAATCGCGTACCGTGTCGATACGCTCAGTCAGAAACAGACAGGGCTGGATGAAGCGCAAATACAGTCAACATACGGACCTGGAACTCTTCAATACGTTGAAAGAGAACACCCATGTCTCCGAGCTCGCGTTCGGGGAGCTGTACGCGCGCTATAACCAAAGGATTTACGCCTACTGTCTGCGTGTCACGGGCAACCCCGACGAAGCCCGCGACATCTTTCAGGACACCTTCTTGAAATTTTACAAGAGTGCCAAAAGTGACCGCCAGGTATCGAACGTGCCCGGATACCTGCTGACGATAGCGCGCAACCTCTGCCTCAATTTCAAGCGCGATCGCAAGGATACAGTGGCATTCGAAGATTACCATAAATCGTATCGGAACGACGGGTCCTACGAAAAGAAGGAATACCTGGAACTGATACGGACCGCTTTAGAGCTTCTGGACAAAGACCACAGGGAAGCCTTTATACTACGGGAATATCAAGGCATGTCCTACGCGGAAATCTCCGATGTAACCGGAGTCAGCGTTTCCGCACTTAAAAACCGGGTCTGGCGCGCCAAGGAAAAGATCAAAAAGATCCTTTCGCGCTATGTGGCCGAAGTATCCAAACTTTAATTGAGTGATCCCGAGTAATGTCCTACTCAGATTTAATACATCGTTATTTCGAAGGCGAGCTTGAAGGCGAGGAATATCTGGAGTCCGCGCTCTTCAATGAACTCCACACCAATCCGGAAGCCCGGCAGGACTTCCGCGATATGCTGCAAATCCGGTCACTGTGTCAGGAAGACATGGTGAGCATCACGACGCCTTCGGAATGCACCACGACTGTTTTTGCGCAACTGGGATTCCAGATTCCCTCCGCCGCACATCAGAGCGCTGCGGCAGCCGCGGCGGCTGTGCGCTTCGCAGGCCTGCGACGCATGGCCTCGTATCTCCTGACGGCCGCACTGGCTTCGGCATTCACCGCCGCCGCCTTCCTATATATGCAGCCCGACGACGCCAATGAGTTCAGCAGCGCCGGCGGCGTTCCGGCTGAAGAACTCAGCAGCAATCACAGAATTCAGCTGGACGAGATGCCGAACGCGCCGGAAAATGTTCCGCCCGTAGTGTATTCGTACAGCGAAGAATCAGTGGCCGACGGCACGGCGCAACACGCCGGCCGACAGAATGCGCAGGCGGCGGCAGGAACGACCATCGCCGACCGCGGACGGACGCCCGGGGCGGAAAACGCGATCGACAACGGCGCAGCACCGGTCGCCGCGCTGCGGCAGTCTCCCTTGCTTGGCGACGCTTCCATGCCGGCCGCGGCCGCGTTTGGGGACAACGCTGAAGCGGCAACGTCGCAGGACACGCAGGCCAAATCGCTGCTCGAAACAATTTCCACCGCAGCGGCAATCGACGGCAATCTGCCGGCCGGCGCTGCCGCGGTGCAGGACGGCAACGCACCGCGTGGTTTTGCGATCGCCGGCATCGACCTTTCGATGCTCGAGAACAAACGCATCCGCGTCAGCTTCCGCCGCATCTCCTCGAACTCGTCCTATGCAACGGACGTAACCGAAAACCCGAGCGGCAATACTTTCCTGCTGGACAATGCCATCGGCGTCAGCTATCAGTTTGACGACTACAACGCCTTCGGCGTCGAATTCGGCCAGGAAATCTACGGCCAGGAATTTGCGACGGAATACCGCGGTCTGCCCGGCGTGGCGATGCAGCAGCGTCCTGCGCTGTACTGGATCGGCGTCAACCACCGCTACGATCTGAACGCTTTCCTCGAACTTCCCGACGACCTGAAACTGTTTGAGCAGACGCTGCTCGGCGCGCACAACGCCGGTTCCGGCGCATTCACGGGCGGTATGGTCCGCGCGATGTTCGGCGCTGAATACACGGTGTTCCGCAGCCTGACGCTCAGCGCGGCGCTGGAATTCAGCGGCATCAGCTACAGCACGGCGGTCAGCGCCATGGAATTCAGCTACAATACGGGCTTCACGTATGGCATGTCCTACAAGTTCTGACTCGGACCAGCCGCTCCGGCGGAAGCGCGGCGGCTTGCTGTTCGCCCTGCTGCCGCTGTTGATGCTGGTCCTGTCCGCCTGTGAACTTGCAGAGGATGTCAACGCGCCGCGCGTCATCGACGACCCCTATATCGTCGACAACGTCACGTTCCGCCGGGCCGTATTTCAGGTATCGCAGCCCGGCGATCCTGTCGATCGATTTTTTGACCTCAACCTCAAGCTGGAGCAGGAAGTCACGATCGACACATCGGTCTCACCGCCGCTGGTCAAACTTTCGATCCGCTACCGCCGCGCGCCCAACTCACTGATCAACTCCGACGACTCGCTGGCGCGTTACTGGCTGGACGAATTCCGCTTTACGACCGACTTTCTCCCGGCCGACAACAGTAAGATCACGAGCCAGGTGGAAAACAGCGTCGAAACACAGTTGCCCTGGACCTTTGAATTCCGCGAATGGAACCGCGACCAATCCATCGCATTCAACTCTTCGGACGCCGGAACGCCGGGCAATTTCAGCCTGCGCCTCAACGACTTCCGCGGCGCACCGAATAATCCCGTCAATACGCGCATCATCGAAGTCCAGGCGGACTTTGAAACGACGATCGGCAACCAGACTGTGCACGTCACCGGCAACTTCGACATCGACTACGCTGCATTTTAGACATGCGCGGCCTTCCTCCCTGTTGTACTTTCCGCTATCAATTGAAGCTTTGTTCGCACGCCGATTATGTGCGGTCTTCTCCGGCGCTCAGGGCGTTGTTTTTTCTGCTCGCAACGGGGATTTTGCTCGGTTGGCCGTAGTTCTCCATCCCTGCTCCGGCCCGTTTACACTGCAATTTGCTACGCTTGCCTGCCCAGGTCTCCCGCTCAGTATTTTCTGTTTGCACGGCCGACGTGCAATGTGGATGTTGTTTGTGTCGAAGCCTCCGGAGGCATTGGCTGCGTCGCGCCGGGACGTCCCTTGACCGAGGGGGACGCGCACCGCAGGATACGCTCGAAGAAAAAATACCCCGAAAAATCGGGGCGGTTGAGGGTGTTTCGAGGTGTGGAAAACGGGAAAATTGGACAGGCGGTGGCGGGGGTGGGGCCCCTTTGAAGGGGCGAATTCCGCCGCACATTTGTTGCCTAGGCAACTATTTTCACCTCATTTTTCTGACCGCTTTGAGGTCTGCGCTGCGCTTGCCCTCAGGCTCGCTGATCATTTTGTTTGTCCCTGAGTCTCCGATCCTCAATCAGGCAACCTGCTTCAATCACAAATGCCTCAAATTAAAAACCAGTTTAACACTTGCAGGCTTTCGGTTGTGGGCCGAGACCATTTCCACGCCGACTACACAAACGACGACCCGTTGAAACATGCAAGAATTCCGGCCCGAAATACGCTCCCGCGCCTGTAATGTCCGACGCACACAACTCTGACATCCGGGCCGCGGCGCAAGCAGCCTGACGCGGCGATTCCATGCGATTAAACAACTTTCGGCAACAGGCTCTCCATCCAATCAGACACTCCCACACCGCCGCGAAAGCCAATGAAAGCGGCTTTCGGCACTTAAACAAACTCAATACTTCGCACTACTGAACGCGGCTTTCTGCGCTTAAACAAACACAAGTTTGTTGCACCAACAACAAGCGGCCTTCGGCACTTAAACAAACTCAATACTTCGCACTACTGAACGCGGCATTCTGCACTTTATCAAACTCAATGTTTCGCACGCTGGACCGGAGACACACTCAGCGCCCCCTGGCTTCAGACTCGCTGACAAACAAAAGCAAAAAGCAAGCCGCCCGCAAAGCGGAGGCGAAGCGCTCAGAAAATCAGGTGGAATCCCCGGAGTACAAACTCCGACCCACACAGTTTAAAACACAACAACCCCGCAGCGCAAGCCACGGGGTTGTTAAACAGACAGTTAAAACCAGAGCTTAAACAAGCGCTGCTTTTAACAGCTCGCGATTGAGACGCGCAATGTTCTCGACCGAAATATTTTTCGGGCAGGCTTCCTCGCATTCGCCGGCATTGGAGCAGTTGCCGAAACCCAGGCTGTCCATGGTTGTGACCATGTTTTTGGCGCGGTCGTGCCGCTCGACTTCGCCCTGCGGCAGCAGCGAGAGATAGCTGACCTTGGCGCCGACATACAACATTGCCGAAGCGTTGGGACAGGCCGCCACACAAGCGCCGCAGCCGATGCAGGTAGCCGCGTCAAACGCCTTGTCCGCGTGCTCCTTGCCGATCGGAATGGCGTTGGCGTCCGGCGCACTGCCCGTGCGAACCGACACATAACCGCCCGACTGCGTAATCGAATCGAAAGCCGTGCGGTCCACCACCAGATCGCGAATAACCGGGAAAGCTTTGGCGCGGAACGGTTCGAGCGTAATTGTCTGGCCGCTGCCGAACGTGCGCATGTGCGTCTGGCAGAGCGTCGTGCCTTTTTCGGGGCCGTGCGCCTGACCGTTGACCACCGCACCGCAGGTTCCGCAGATGCCCTCGCGACAATCGTGATCAAAAGCGACGGGTTCCTTGCCCTCGGCGATCAGCTGGTCGTTGAGGACGTCGAGCATTTCCAGGAAAGAGGCGTCGGTCGAAATGTTGTCGAGCGTGTATTGTTCAAAGCGGCCGGAGTCTTCGGGTCCGTTCTGGCGCCAGACGCGCAGCTTGATATTGATCGTATTCGAACTCATGTCTGTTGGCTCCTTGCTTACTTGTAGCTGCGCTGCGTCAGTTTGACATATTCAAATTCGAGTTCTTCCTTGTGCAAGGTCGGCTTGGCGGGGTCGCCGGTGTATTCCCAGGCGGCCACGTGCGCAAAATTTTCGTCGTCGCGCATCGCCTCGCCTTCGGAGGTCTGGTATTCCTCGCGGAAGTGACCGCCGCAGCTTTCTTCGCGCGTCAGGGCGTCCAGCGCCATCGTCTCGGCAAATTCCAGGAAGTCGGCCACGCGACCGGCTTTTTCGAGGGTCTGATTCAGGCCGACAGTCGAACCGTTGACGTTGACGTTTTCCCAGAATTCCTTGCGGATCTCGGGGATGCGGCGCAGCGCTTCTTCGAGGCCCTGGCGGTTGCGCGCCATGCCGACGTTGTTCCACATCAGGTGCCCCAGCTCCTTGTGGAAGCTGTCGACGCTGCGTTTGCCATTGACGCCGAGCAGTTTTTCGACGCGCTGGCGCGCCTCGCGTTCAACGTCGCGGCACTCGGCCTGATCGACTGTCACCTTGCCGAGATCGGCCTGCGCAAAGTAGCCGCCGATCGTGTAGGGAATGACAAAGTAGCCGTCGGAGAGGCCCTGCATCAGCGCGCTGGCGCCGAGGCGGTTGGCGCCGTGGTCCGAGAAGTTGGCTTCGCCCAGCACAAAGAGTCCCGGAACGGTGCTCATCAGATTGTAATCGACCCACAGACCGCCCATCGTATAGTGCACGGCCGGGAAGATTTTCATCGGCGTTTGGTACGGGTTTTCATCCGTGATTTTCTGGTACATGTGGAAGAGGTTGCCGTAGCGCTCGCGGATGGCATCCTCGCCGTCGCGGCGGATCGCGTCGGCAAAATCCAGATACACCGCCATGCCCGTCGGGCCCACGCCGTAACCGTCGTCGCAGACCGCCTTGGCGGCGCGCGAAGCCACGTCGCGCGGCACCAGGTTGCCGAAGGAGGGATAACGGCGCTCCAGATAATAATCGCGTTCGTCCTCGGGGATGTCCGTCGGCTTGCGCGGATCTTGTTTTTTCTTGGGCACCCAGACGCGGCCGTCGTTGCGCAGGCTCTCGCTCATCAGCGTCAGTTTGGACTGGAAGTCACCGTGTACGGGAATGCAGGTCGGGTGAATCTGCGTAAAACAGGGGTTGGCAAAGTATGCGCCGCGGCGGTGCGCGCGCCACGAGGCCGTCACGTTGCAGGCCATCGCGTTGGTGGACAGATAGAAGACGTTGCCGTAGCCGCCGGTGCAGAGCACCACCGCGTCCGCCACATGAGTCTCAAACTTGCCCGTCACCAGGTTGCGGGTCACGATGCCGCGCGCCTTGCCGTCGATGACGATCAGGTCGAGCATCTCTGTACGCGTGTACATCTGCACCTTGCCGGCGTTGATCATGCGGCTCAGCGCGTTGTAGGCGCCCAGCAGGAGCTGCTGTCCGGTCTGGCCGCGCGCGTAGAAGGTACGCGACACCTGCGCGCCGCCGAAGGAGCGGTTGGCCAGCAGGCCGCCGTATTCGCGGGCAAAAGGCACGCCCTGCGCCACGCACTGGTCGATAATATTGTTGCTGTTCTGCGCCAGGCGGTAGACGTTGGCCTCGCGCGAGCGGTAGTCGCCGCCTTTGACCGTGTCGTAAAACAGGCGGTAGACGCTGTCGCCGTCGTTCTGGTAGTTCTTGGCGGCGTTGATGCCTCCCTGCGCGGCGATGCTGTGGGCACGGCGCGGGCTGTCCTGGATGCAGAACGCCTTGACGTTGTAGCCCAGCTCGGCCATGGTGGCGGAGGCGGAGGCCCCGGCCAGCCCGGTGCCGACAACAATCACATCAAACTTGCGCTTGTTGGCGGGGTTGACCAGCTTGAGGTTAAAACGATGTTTGTCCCACATTTCGGCCAGCTGGCCGCCTGGTATCTTAGAGTCCAGCATCCACAAACTCCTGAGGGTACGTGCTTTTGTTTCCTGGGAGAACGGCTGTGCGCGGAGCGCTCGCCTGGCGGAATCGGCCCCCGGTCTGCCGGATTCCTTTGCTCATAACACCGGGTGTTGCTAATTTTTCGATTGTGTCGGCAACAGAAAGAATTCGGATTCGGAGAGACGACTTAACGGCAAAACGGCCCATGCGCGCTCAGAATCCCACTCCAAACTTTCGTTTTGCCCTGAAATCTTTAACGCCGAAATTACGAAAATTTCGCGACTTGCGTAAACCGGCCTCCCTTCCCGACGGCCGCCGCGGCGCACCGATCTGCAATTGCGCCGCCTGAATTCCAGGAACAACTTAACATGGCAAAACACAGCGCCGGACAGCGTAAGAACCGGTCTCAACGCGGCGCCGGACATGGCGCTCACGGTCCCGACGGCTCGGGGGCGGAGCGCTCCCGCGGTGGACGAACGTCGCGGCCCCGACCCTTTGACCTCTCCCCTTCGCTGCAACGCTGGCTGCCGCCGGCTCTTTTTCTGCTTACGACGCTCATCTTTTTCTGGCCGCAACTGAGCGGCACGGCATTTTTCTGGGAAGACTTCGTCGAGCAGTTTTTCCCCTGGCAGAGTTTTGCGGCCTCGCATACCGCCGGGTTCACTCTGCCGCACTGGAACCCCTATGCCTTTAACGGCATGCCGTTCCTGGCCGACGCGCAGGTGGGCTACTTCTATCCGCCGCACTGGATACTCGCGCTCTTTGTCGGGGCGGAGGGTTTGCCGATCGGCGTCCTGCAGGCGGTCGTGATTATGCACTTTTTCGTGGCGCAGTGGGGCATGTACTCGCTGGCTCGTCATTTTGGTTGCGGCGCTCCGGCGGCGATCGTCGCGGGACTGGCCTACGGGTTCTCGGCGCCGCTGGTGTTGCACGCCTTCCATCCGATGATTGTCTATCACCTGGCCTGGTTCCCGCTCGTAATTCGCTGCACACACGCAGCGCTGACGCGGTCCGACTGGAAACAGGCGATTTGGGCCGGTTTGCTGCTCGGCATGATGTTGCTCGCCGGCCACCCGCAGACCAGTCTGTACGCCGTGACATTTCTCGCGGCGATGAGCGTCTGGATCATCGTGGCTCAAATGCGCGGCTCGGGCGCTGAAAACTCGTCGCCTGCGGCTTCGCCGTTGGGCGGCATCCTGCGCTTCGGCGCGGCGCTGGCTCTGGCCGTCGGGCTCTTCTGCATCCAGTATCTGCCCACCAGCGAACTGGCGGACTATTCGGAGCGCAGCGAAATGACCTACGAAGCCGCGAGCGAAGGTTCGCTGCAGTTCGGTCAGCTGCTCGGCGCAGCCACGCCGAAAATCTACGGCGAGTCGCTGCCGCGCGATGCCGAAAACGCCGCGCCGTACTTTCTGGAAGGCGGTCAATATTATTTCTACTGGGAAACCGGATTTTACAGCGGCATCGTGGTGCTGTTCCTTGCCATCATCGGCATAGGCCTCCGCTGGCGCAGACGCGAAGGGGCTTTCCTGCTGGCTGCGGGAATTTTTGCGATTCTCTTTGCGCTCGGCAGCAACGGCCCGCTCTTTCCGCTGATGTTCCACCTGCCCTTCTTTGGACAGTTCCGTTTCCCGCCGCGCATCATGTTTTTTGTCGTCATCGGCCTCTCGCTTTTTGCGGGCTGGGGACTCGACGCGCTGCTTAAACAGGAAATCGGACTTAAACGCTCGGCGCTGGTCGGCGGCGGCCTGCTGCTGATCATTTGTCTGGCGGCCGTAAGCGGCGTATTGCCGCAGATGTTCGGCGCCCCCACGGAAGTGATAGCCGACGCCGCGGCTGCGATGGCGCTTCCCGGCCTGCTGTTTTTACTGGCGGCGCTCGCCGTGTACTTTCTGGCTGTTAAACGCATACTTCCCGGCGCGGCGGTGTTCGGCGCAATTGCATTGCTGGTGTTTGTGGACGCGTTTAACTTCGGCGCGGCGTTTAACCGCAGCGGCAGCAACCCGGAAACGGAATATGCGCTGCAGCCTGACATGAAGGAGATGTTCCGCACGGACGACCCCGACTCCCTCTTCCGCGTTAAAATGCGCGAAGGCCCCGTCATTGCCATGAAGCGCAACCAGGGATTGATCGACTCGATCATGCTGTACGAAGGTTATAACCCGCTGCTCCTCAAGGATCGCATCCCGCCGGCCGACAGCCTCTCGGTGAGTTTTGACCTGTTAAACATCAAATACGAGGTCAAGTTCGACCCGCAGCAGGGCGGCTACTGGGCCACCAGGCCGAATGCCATGCCGCGCGCATGGATGGTGTACGATGCGGAAGTTCTTTCGAGACCCGCTGAGGTCCAGGAATACATGAAGTCAAATCGCATCGACTACTCCGCCAAAGTGATCCTAGGCGGCGACGTGCTCTCATCGGCCGTAAACACGCCCGGTCTGAATCCCGCCGCGGTAGATCACTCTATTAAAACTGTCCGCTACGAAAACAACTCGATGGAATTCAAGGTTAACACGGCGGAAGCCGGCTTCCTTTGTTTAAGTGAAGTCTGGTATCCGGCCTGGACGGCGCATGTCAATGGCGAGCCAGGGCCTGTGTTTCGCGCTAATCACGCGCAGCGCGCTGTGGCAGTACCAGCCGGCGAGAACACGGTTCGTCTTGAATACGATTCAGCTGCGTTTAACAACGGCCGTTTAATCAGCATTATCAGCTTGTTGATCGCCGTCGGCGCATTGGTGTTTCTTTCTGTTCGCCAAAAAGGCGCAGCGCAGCAGGCGGATTCGCCCGCGGCGCAGTAGGTCTTTCTTTCCCGGCGCTGTTTGATTCAGGCCGATGCGTTCCACGATCGGCATAGGTTGAAACGTCCGCATGACCATGCATACACATCCGCAGTTTTTTGGAAGAGCGCTCAGGTCCTTGCCGGCCCTGGCTTTTTTTCTCTTGTTAACCGGCGGGTTTAACATCCTGCAGTCTCCGGGACAAACAAGAGATCAGGTCACGGTCGAAGCGCGATCGGTTGACAACAGCCGCAACCAGCCCGTCGTGCTGCGCTACGCCGACACTCTCGAACTGCAGACACGTGCGACCGGTGAATTCCGCATCACCTCCGGACGCGTCAGTTTTACGCAGGGTAATGTCGTTGTGCTCTGCGACCGCGCCGTGCAGGACATCGCCCGCAACCGGGTCAATCTCTACGGCAATGTGCGTTTTCAGCAAGGCAGCGTGACGATGATGACGCCGCGCGCGCTCTACGACGGCAACACGCGCGACCTGCGCGGCTACGACTCCGTTATGCTGGTGGACCGCCAGACGGTTCTGCTGGCGCGCAACGGCACCTACAACTCCGGAACCCGCAAAGCGCGATTTGTGGATGACGTGATGGTTGAAAACGACTCCATGCTGATTATCACCGACCTGCTTGAATACGAACGCGACTCGCAGAACAGCTATGCAGTCGGCAATGTGCTGGCGGTGGCAAAGCACAACGGCAGCAAGCTCTGGGGCGACACGCTGACGAATGTGCCGCAGCAGCACTACACCGTGGCGCGCGGCAATCCGCTGCTCTGCCGCGTCGACACGCTGCGCGCGGGCAACGACAGCACGGCGACGACGCTGGACTCCATCTGCATCAAGGCGGACGTTCTGGAGGCCTTCCGCGAAGCGGAACTGGACCGCTACGTGGCCACCGACAACGTGGAGCTGACGCGCGAGGAACTGAGCGCGCGCGCCGGACGCCTGATTTTTGAACGTCAGAATGAACTCATCCGCCTCTACGACGCGCCGATTATCTGGATGGACTCGACCCAGCTCACCGGCGACAGCATCCTTGTTCTGATTCCGAATCACCAGCTGCAGCGCATCGAGGCGGACGGGGCGGCTTTTGCCGCCACACGCGGCGAATCCGCCTTTGCCGAACGCTACGACCAGCTGGCCGGCAATCACATCGACATTCTGGTTCACGCCGACACGCTGCGCGGCATTCTGGCCGGCGACGAAGCGTTCAGCATAACTTTTCGCTACGAGGACGGTTTCGCTGAGGGAGCCATTCGCAACGCCGCCGATTCGATTCGCATCTGGTTTGAAGGCGGGCAGGCCGAACGCGCCGTCGCCATACGCGAAGTCGACGCGTCGTTTGTGCCGGAATTCATCGTAGCGCCGGCGCTTGAAGAATACAAACTGCTGGATTTCAAGTGGGTCGACGATCGCCCGGCGATCATTCCGCGCCGCGAAAACGAGCCGGCGACGCCCTACGAGCGCTTGCCTGAACCATTCAAAGCCGAACACGGAATAGTTTCGCCTGTCCTGCAGTTTTTTGAGTTCCCAGCCGCGGATACTTCGCGTTTCTCTCCCGGTGACGAACCGGAAAAGGCCGTTGGAGATGAATCAAGATAAATTGTGTCACGCAGTTAATTATTCGCAAGCAACAATTGACATTCTCGATTCATTTAGCGAACTTCTCAAGTCTTTTGGAGCACAGCGCGGCCGGCTGTTCCGCGCCCAAGCAAGACATTAAGACTAGCGGGCCTCAACGGTACAACAAAACGAGAGACATTTGTATCGATAGATTACTACGGATTCATCTGCTGATATCATAATCGAACGCGGCGTGCATACGCCGTCGCAAATCTCGTCCGCTGAATTTTCGCTTCACTTATTGTATCGATCGACCCGCCGGATCGATACGTCGACTGCAGAGCCTCCGCGCCTGATTGCTGTTGGCCCGCTCTGCATCGACCGACTACGCCCGAACCTGTCCTGGGCGACTGTTTTCGGGAATCCTGAGCCCCAGCGTCTCTCAACAATGGGATCAAACTATGCAAAGAAGCTTGTTGACTTCTTGTCTGCTTCTGTGTCTGGCGGCAACATTCGGCATCCAAAGTTTGACGGCGCGTACCATGTACGAAGGCCGTCATTTTTATGTGGGTTTCATGCAAAATGAAGTCAAGACCCGCGGGATATTTGTCGAACAGCTGATCATATCAATCTCGATTTCCACCAGCAAAGCCACAAAGGTGCGCGTCAGATCGCCGCTCTTTGCCGGTGAATTCAACTGGAACCTGCCGGCCAACTCGGTAAAAACGCACTTCTTTGACGCCACCGGTGAAATTACCCAACCGGGCGTCCCGCTCGACAAATTGTTCGAAATCATTTCTGAAGAACCGGTCGTCGTCAGTGCGATGAACGCGCGCTCGACCTCGTCGGACGCCATGGCCATCCTGCCGGTGTCGACATGGGGCAAGGACTACGTTATTGCCTCAATGCCCTGCGACAGCTACGAATACTCGCCCGAGCTGGATCCGTCCGAACAGCGCGTGCTCTACGAATTGCACTGGGGAACGCCGCGGCCCGGACAGTTTCTGATAATGTCCGCCGAAGACGGCACGCGGGTGGAGTTCACGCCCAGCGCCAACACAAGCTCGGGCCACGTAGCCGGTCAGACATACTCGATGGTGTTGGATGAAGGCGAATGCCTCCTTCTGCAGTCCCAGGGCGGGCCGAACGGCACCAACGACCTGAGCGGCTCGCACGTCAGCGCCGACAAAAAAATCGGCGTCATTTCCGGCCACGTGCGCACGTCGATCCCAAACTGGATCAAATTTCCGATCATCAACAACGAGCCGCAGGACACCAAGGACCACTTGTGCGAGATGCTGCACCCGATTCGGTCGTGGGGGCGCGAGTACGTTTCCGTACCATTTTTCAAGGATATAGCGCTCGGCGACCACTTTCGCGTCTACGCGGCCGAGCCGAACACAACCGTCACGCTGAGCGACGGCACGACTTCCCGCAGCATCACGATCAATAACCAATACGGCGTCGCCGATCTGGCGCTCATTGACAAACCGACGGTCTGGATTGCGGACAAACCGATCATGCTCGTGCAGCATATGTACACATCATCGGCTATTCTGCGGATGACGACCGATCCCTGGACGCACGGAATCGCCTATGATCCGGCCATGGTAGTTTTACCTGCGCGCGAGCAGTTTGTCAACACCATCAATTTCCAGGCCCCGCCGACGACCAACCTGACTGCTTACCACGTTCTGGTAACGGTCAACATGGCCGGCGTCAGCAATGTGCGACTGAACGGCAAACCGTTGATCACGTCGAATCCGGAACTGCTCGACCAGCGCATTCCAGGTACCGACCTGTTCTGGGTGAGCGTCGACATCGATGCGGAAGTGCAGTATATCCTCGAAACCGAGGGCAAGCTGGCCGGCGTCATCTACGCCAACGGACAGCACGACTCTTATGCCTTTCCGCTGGGAACGTCACTGATCGACCTGAAAAATCCCGACATAGTCCCACCGGTGATTTCCGACGATGGCAGCGACTACAAATGCGGTCGCCTGCGCGGCTGGATTCTGGACCAGGGCCACGAACAGTCCGGCATCGCCCTTATCGAGATCAACGAAGAGACGACAGTCAACTTCAATTGGAATATTGCCCCGGTGGAGGACTCCACGCGTTATGTGACCTTCAACGCCAATGTGGTGGACCCAATGCTGCCGGGACGCATCGAGTACACGGTGACGGACCTGAGCGGCAACACGTCGACCTACGCATACGATTACACGCCGCCGTCCTTTGACGCGCCGACGGGTTTTGTGTTCGATGCCTCCGCATTCGGCGATCGCGACTGCCAGCCCTACGTGCTGCGCAATACGGGCAGCGAAGAAATGGTGATCCGCCGCGTCGGACCGTCCGGCGACGATCGTATCAGCACGCCGGATCTGCCGGGTTTTCCCATCCGACTGCAGCCGAACGAAACGCTTGAGTTTTTGGTCTGCTACACGCCAAACGGCGAAGCCGACGAGCTTTCAGGCCGCATTTTTGTGGAGTTCGACTGCCAGGGACGCTATTGGGTCGACGTGGAAGGGTTTGTGGAAAAACCGCTGATTCGCAGTATCGGCTATAACTTCGGCGAAGTGCGCGTGGGCGATACAGTCTACGCCGACGTCAAAGTTCTGAATCCCGGCAATGTGCCGCTCGTCGTAAACGGCTTCGATTGTTTTCCCTGCCCCGGCGTTTTCCGCTTCCCCGACAACCCGTTTCCCTTTGGGCTGGCCCCGGGCGACACCGTCGAAGTACGCGTCTGTTTTTCACCGGACAAAACCGATTTTTTCCGCGGCGACTACGAAGCCGCCAACGACCGCGCACTTGAAAACGAATTCCTGATTACGGGCACTGGAATTGAGCCTGGCATTCTTATTGATGGCGTCGACTGGCGTGAACGCCGTGTCGGCACCAGCCATGATTCAACGGTTACGATTACCAACGACGGCAGCGCTTCGATCAAACTGGTGGACGTGGCGATTGCGCAGCCTTCGAACTTCACTGTGGATGCCACGGCGGCAATCGGCCTGACGCTTGAACCCGACCAATCCATTGTGCTGCCCGTCAACTTCTCGCCCGATCAGCGCCAGGACTTCAACGAGTCGATTCTGGTGACGACCGACTGGTCCGTGCGGCCGCAGGTAACGGCCTATCTGCGCGGTATCGGCACCATGCCGGATATCGAGCCGATCGACATCGACTTCGGCATGGTCAAAGTCGACGACACGAGCACGCTGACGCGCCCGATTTTCACGGCCGGAGGCAACGAAGAGCTGACGGTTGATCTGATGAAATTCGACGATGAGTCGCAAACATATTTTAACATCGACGCGGCACGCTTTTTCCGCGCCGATCGCTTCAGTGTAGGCGCGCAGCACGTGGTGGAAGCCGCTTTTACGCCCGACTCCATCGGCCCGTTTGAGACGCTCGTGCGCGTGGTGCACGACGCCGCGGCGGCCTACCTGCGCGATACGACCTGGGTTCGACTGATCGGCGAGGGTTACCGGCGCGACACAATTGATTCTGATATCATTTTTGACGTGACAACTGAGCTGTTCGCTTGTCTGGATAATTCGACAAAAGTGCGCGTCAGCAATCCGGGCAACGTCCCGCTTCAAATCGAGACTCTTGAGATCGAAGCAGATGTGGATCTGGATGCGCGCTGGACCGATCAGCAGGTCCTGCCGCTGAGTCTGGCGGTCGGTGAAGAGCGCGACATCGCGCTGTCAATCCTGCCCCAGCGCAGCGGGTCTTTCGGCATGAAAATCCGCGTCAGGGCGCAGAATGGCTACGAGGCGGAATTCGACCTGCAACTGGAGGTGCTGCGCGCAAAGCTCGACATAACTTTTGACGAGCAGAGCAACGAGGGGCACAGAGTATATCCGGGCCAGGAGATCCCGCTCAAATTCGGCGGGACGATTACGGGAGGCCCGAGTCTGCCCTTCCAGTTTTCGATGGAATTGCGCTATAACGGCAGTTCGCTCAGTCCGACCATCAATGCGGGAACGCTGGTGCTGACCGACGCGATGAATCAGGAGATCGTCCTGCCGTTGATGATCGAAGAAGATTGGGGAATCACGCGGATCTACGCGGACACAAAAGTGGAACTGGCCTTGCCGGCGCAATGGTATGCCGAAGTGCCTTTCCTGGCGTATCTGGATCCCCTGCCTCAGCCCAATATGACGGTGCACGTCGCCGAAACGCCTTGTATGGCCGGTAGCGACGAGCTTATTGAAATCAATCTGAATGAAGTCTGCGCGAACCTGGTCCGTTTTATTACGCTCGTTCCCAGATTATCGGTGACAATTGCGCCTAATCCGGCGTCTCATGAAATAACGCTGCTGTACGATGCTCCCGAGGATCAAGAGGTTACCATATCGCTGACAGATGTCCTGGGCCGTTCGCCTGTTCATGAAAAGAAAATATTCTTGAAAAAAGGTGAACATTCTTATAAATTAAGCTGCTCAGACTTCCCTGGCGGTATGTACTCGGTGACAATTCGCAGCGGAACCAAAGTACAACAACAATCCCTTATCATTAATCGGTAGGAATTCCTTATGATCAAGAAGATGCTCCGGCTTTGTATCTTCTGCGGACTCCTGACCTTGTCCACGTTTCCCGAGCTTCTGGCACAGAACGAATCGACCCCGATTATGCCTGCTGCTCAACCCCCGCGCATCTACGTTGGTCCCATTGTTGGATTCAACCAGAACTTCCACAGTGGTGGATTTACCTCGTTCGTCGCGGACGTCAACTGCCCGAACTTCCGTTCCGGTAATGCGACGGGTTTTTACGTGGGCGGCAGCTTTGAGTATCTGCTTGGAGATCCCGAAGACGCACGTTCGTCTATCCTCGCTCGCCTGACCTATGACACACGTCCGGCGTCCTTTGAAGAAGAAGATACCGAGTACCCTGTACTTGTGGTCACGCCCGAAAATCCCGACGGCAGCGTGATCTTCCCGGTGGTTAATCACTCCGCGGAAATCGACTACAACATGATTAACCTTGACATCATGTACAAACTGATGATCGGCAACACGCGTGTCGGCATCATGGTTGGTCCCGCTGTCGGTATGGTGATGGACGCCAACGTCCAGCAAATGTTCAACCTGGTTTCGCCGCTGGAAGCTCAATTCAAGCCTGACGAAACCACGGACTTCACGTACGAGAACGACTTCCGTACGATCGTGATTCGCGATGGTGAAGTGCCCGACGCTGCCGGCATCCGTGTCGGTGTTAAAATCGGCGCACTCTACGAATTGTCGCTGTCACGCTTCATCGTTGTTCCGCACGTGATCTATGACTTCGGTCTGACGAAAGTCACGACCAACGAAGATTGGCGCGTTAACGCCTTCCAGGCCGGCGTCGATGTTCGTTTCGCTCTCTGATATTATGATCGTGCGGCATCATCGGTCTCGATCATAACCTGTTGATTGTACCTGCTGCCAACACATTATTTGTCACGCGAGTACCGCAAGTCCAAAGCGTCCGCTTCCCTCAAAGCGGACGCTTTTTTTGTGCCCCAAAATTCCCCCTGTGTTTCCTCCTGCCGCCGATTCGCCTTGCCATTTGAGACAGCCCTTTAAAACCCTTTTTGTTAGTCGTGCAGAGACAGGCCGGCAATATTTGATCCTGTCGACAGACTGCGTGGCGTCGGGTTTCGCACTCGCTGACAAACAAAAAAGTCATGGCTGCGCCCACCAGGGCAAGCAGAAGTCAAGTCCGTGCTTGCGGTCTTTTTGTATTTTAGCGTTTTTGCACACTCAAACGGCCGAAAACTATGCAGCAGATGTGGAGCCCCTGGCGTTCGCAATACATCCAGTCGTTTAAGGACGAAACCGAAAAACCCGCATGTTTCCTCTGCGCGGCGCGCGATGCCGTGGAGGCGGACGAACAGCACCTGGTGGTCCACCGCGCTGAAAGTTGTTTTGTGATAATGAATCGCTATCCCTACAACAGCGGACACGTTATGGTTGTGCCGCAGCGACACAGCGGCGCGTTGGACGAGTTAACAGCAGATGAACTGGCCGAGATAATGTTAACAATCCGCGACACCGACCGTGTGCTGCGCCAGGTCTTCAGGCCGCACGGAATGAATATCGGCGCAAACCTCGGACGTACTGCCGGCGCCGGGCTGCCCGACCACCTGCACTTCCATCTGGTGCCGCGTTGGAATGGCGACACCAACTTCATGCCTGTTTTAACGGATGTTAAAGTTGTATCGGAATCGCTGGAAGACAGCCGGCAAAAAATAAGTGATGCCTATGAAGCGCTCCGGCAGGCCTGAACAGTCGCGCGGCGAACACATCCAGGCGCGTAAGTCGCTCGGGCAGAACTTCCTGACCGATCGCAATATCGCGCGTAAGATTGTCGCCGCACTGGACTTAAACAGAGGCGACAGCGTTCTGGAAATCGGGCCCGGCGAGGGCGCGCTGAGTCGACTGATCCTGCAACAGCCCGGCGTGCATTTAAGCGCCATTGAAATCGACCGCCGCGCCGTTGAGTTGTTAAACAGAACATTTCCGCAGGAGCGATTTCCGCAGTTCAGGCTTGTTGAAGGCGATGCACTGAAGTTAAACTGGGCCGACATTCCAGGCTCTGACAACGTTGAGTCGCGGTTTAAACTTGTCGGCAACATTCCCTACTACATCACCGGGCCTTTGCTGTTTCGCGCACTGGATCACGCCGAAGTACTGGATCGCGCCGTGATCATGATGCAGCGTGAAGTTGCCAAACGGATTGTCGCTGCGCCGCGCAGCAAAGACTACGGCATATTAACGGTTGCCACGGCGCTGCGCGGCAGAGCCAAAATGCTCTTCGACGTTGCGCCGGGCTGCTTTGTACCGCGCCCGAATGTGCGGTCCGCCGTTGTGTTGTTTGATTTCAGCGAACCGCCGCTTTGCCCTCCGCAGCAGTATAAAACTGTTAAACAGCTTGTCGACGCCGCGTTTAACCAGCGCCGCAAAATGCTGTCGAATGCGCTGGAGCGCCACATTAACTCACGCTGCAAAATCACGGTCCGCGAACTGACGGACAAACATCCGGATCTGGAAGCTGTATTGAAAAAACGCGCTGAAGAACTGAGCCCCGCAGACTTCATCGAACTGGACAGGCAGTTATCCGCTGCGGCGGAGGAAGGCCGGCATGCTTCCGGTGATTAACAGAACTTGCAGTTGGGCAATTCTCTGCATCCTGTTGGTTTGTGCTGCCTCCTGCTCCGTCATCCCGGACGGCCGACACACACAGTGGCATATGTTGCATCCCGGCATCACGCGGGACGTCCCGCTGATGTTTAACTACCTGCGCGATCAGAGCCCCACCCCGCTGACCGAAGATCTCGATACGACGCGAATTAAACTGGACCGTCAAAAAGTCGACAGCCTCTTTCTCTACGCTCTGGACGTGGCGCACGGCGATTACCTGCGCGCCTGTGCGCTGGCGGGGCTGGCCTGTTTAACACATCGCGGCATTCCTTTGCGCTTCGGACTGAACGTTCCGCTCACATTTGAAAATGACAGCCTGTTGGATCGGCGATTCAATCGGATGCCGCGTTATTTGTTCAAGGACTCCCCCGTCGAAGGCGACAGCGACAAACTGCAGCACTTTTTCATGTCCGCCTGGTTGGCCATGCGCAGCGACAGCCCGATGCTGAGCAATTTTGCGGGCCACGTGATTGAAGGCGGCGAGGCATTGCTGATCGACGCGCGCCAGGACGACGAACGCGACCTGCGCGCCAACGCCCTTGGACGTCGCTTTGCGCGCGCACTGCAATTGGACAGTAAAACGCTGCCGTCGCAGGTGCTGCGCATGGACGACGAAACCACGCCTGAGCGGTAAAGCGTTGAAATGAAGCGAGCTGGTTCATCAGAACGCTTAAGGGAAAAGCCCCAGCGTTTGAAGGGAGAATCTGATCGTTGAGTGCGGGGCAAACAGATAGTGGTGTGAAAATCATCGATTATACAAGTTTGGCACGGTCAAAAGAGCTGTGAGCCCTAAGGGCTCACAGCTCTTTTGACCGTGCCAACACCCTTAAAACGCATCCGCAAAGTCGGAGCTGTCAAATTCAGGCGGCTCGTCACGCGCGAACTCCGGATTCTCAAAACGGGCGTAATCCTTCACGAAAGCCAGCTTGACTGCCCCGACGGGACCGTTACGCTGTTTGCCGATGATGATCTCCGCCATGCCCTCCGTCGGCGTGCCATCCTCAAACGTCACGATTTCGTAGTGCTCGGGACGGTGGATAAACATCACGACGTCGGCATCCTGCTCAATCGAGCCGGATTCGCGAAGGTCGGAAAGCATCGGGCGTTTATCCGCGCGCGATTCCACCGAACGGTTGAGCTGAGATAGCGCAATAATAGGAACGTCGAGTTCCTTGGCGATTTGTTTAAGCGTCCGCGAAATCATCGAGATCTCGCGCTCGCGGCTTTCGGCCTTGGGCACGTGCAGCAGCTGCAAATAGTCGATGATGATCAGGCCGATGTCGTGTTCGGACTTCAGGCGTCGGCACTTAGCGCGCAGCTCCATGACCGAGAGGTATGGACTGTCGTCGATGTACATTTTCGAATCGGCCAGCACGCCGATTTTATTGGCCAGCTTGGGCAGGTCCATTTCTTTCAGCCGCCCGGTGCGGATGCTCTGTGCGTTGACGCGCGCCTCCGAACTGAGCAGACGAATGACGAGCTGCGCCGCGGCCATCTCAACCGAGAAGACAGCTACCGGCACTTTGGCGCCGACGCAGACATTGCGCGCCATCGACAGCGCAAAAGCGGTCTTACCCATCGAGGGACGCGCCGCTATGATGATCAGGTCGGAGCGCTGCAGACCGCCCAGCATGTCGTCGAGTTTTGTGTATCCCGTCGGAACGCCGCTGATGCCGTTGTCCTGGCCTTCGCGATCGGAGAGCTGCACGATCATTTCGAAGGTTTCTTTGGCCAGCCGCTTCATCGGCGCAAAGGACGTGTTGAGACGTTTTTCGCCCAGCTCAAAAATCTTGCCCTCGGCATAATCGATTTCTTCCAGTGCGTCGGAACCGGCGCTGTAGGAGCGCTCCATTATTTCCGCGGCGGAGTGGATCAATTCGCGCTTGAGGTAGTGTTCCTGCACGATGCGCGCGTATTTTTCGACGTTGGCGGAGGTCGGCGTGCGAGCGTTCAGCTCGGCGATGTAATATGTTCCACCGAGGTCTTCGAGAATTTCCTGTTTGCGCAGTTCTTCGCTCAACGTCACAAAGTCAATCGTGATGCTCTTGTCGAACATGTCCATCATCGTTTCATAGATGATGCGGTGCGCGGTTTTGTAAAAAGCGTCCGGCTCAAGGATTTCAACAACTTTGCTGAGCGCGCGCTTGTCGAGCATGATCGCGCCGAGGACGGCCATTTCGGCATCTTCTGAATGCGGCGGAACGCGCTCGTGCGCCACGGGTAAATTAACCACTTTGGCGCTGCGTTCGCCGCGCTGTCCGATTTGATTGCTTTGAGCCACTGCTGACTGTTCCGATCTATGATGCGATGGAAGACGCTTCTACCGAGGACGCGCGGAATATGCTGCCGGTCCCGCGCGACGTACCGCAAAGATACAAGAATTTCGACAGGCTTCCAGCCGAATTGCAGCAAATCAATTCCCTGCAACTATTGCGTCGATTGCCGTATTTTTTCGAATTGATTTGCGCGCCCGACTTGACTATTTTGAGGGCCGCGTATAGCGATTGCGCGCCCATTTTACTCACGAACATCGGCTTTATTCTTTGATTGAACTAACTGAAAAACCGCGTGAACGCGCCGTGGCAGTGGCTCTGCAGAGTGGCGGCAAGACACGCGCTCTCGTCCGTGAACATCTGGACGAACTGTCTTTTCTGGCGGAAACGGCCGGCGCCGACGTCATCGAACGCATCATCCAGGAACTCCCCAAACCAAATTCTTCCACGTATATCGGCAGCGGCAAGGTAGAAGAAGTCAAAGAAGTCATTGAAGCTGAAGACATTCAACTGGCGCTTTTTGACGACGATCTGACGCCCGCCCAGGTTAAAAACCTCGAAAATGAACTGAAGATCAAAGTCGTTGACCGCAGCGGCATCATCCTCGACATTTTTGCCGCGCACGCGCGCAGCAACGAAGCCAAAACGCAGGTGGAGCTGGCCCAGCTGGAATACCTGCTTCCGCGCCTTAGCCGGATGTGGACGCACCTTTCCAAACAGTACGGCGGCATCGGCATGAAGGGCCCGGGTGAAACCCAGATCGAAACAGACCGGCGCCTGATCCGCCGCCGCATCACGCAGCTTAAAAGCAAGCTGGAAAAGATTGCGACGCAGAAGGCCACGCAGCGCAAAGGCCGCGATTCCAAAACGCGTTTTGCCCTCGTCGGTTATACCAACGCAGGCAAGTCGACCCTGATGAATTTGCTCGCATCCAGCGACGTGTATGTGCGCAATAAGCTCTTTGCCACGCTGGACACCACGGTCAGAACCATCGAGTTCGACAACGGACGCACGGCACTCTTATCCGACACCGTCGGTTTCATTCGCAAACTGCCGTCGCACCTGGTGGCCTCCTTCCGGTCGACTCTGGCGGAAATCGTTGAGGCAGACGTTTTGATGCACGTCGTCGATGTTTCGCATCCGTCAATGGAAGAGCACATTGAGGCGGTCAACGCGACGCTGAAGGCGCTTAAAGTCGACAAAAAAACGACGTTGATGGTCTACAACAAGATCGACTGCCTGGAATCGGTGGAAGAAATGCGCGAGCTGCTGCTGGAACTTGAGCCGGGAATCGCCATTTCGGCGCAGCGCGGCATCAATATCAATGGTTTGCGCGCGCGCATGCTGGAGCTGGCAGAGAGCAATATCGACACGGTTTTGTTGGCGTTTCCCTACAGCGATATGCGTTCGGTGGCCAAAGCCTACGAACTGGCCGACGTGATCGAGCGGCGCGAACTGGAAACCGGAATCTACCTGACCGTGCGCATCGACCGCCGCGAACTGCCGCACGTGGAACAATGGCTCAGCGGCCCGCCGCCCGAAGCCGATGCTCACGTCGACTAACAAAAAGGGATTGGTATTGCCTGGGAATGCGTCCTAAAATGGCAGTCGAATTTCAAAATCGGCGTCAATTTTGTAGATTTCAGTTTGTTGAAGCGCGCAGCGGATTGCTGGGCGGGCGATTCAAACAGTGTACACGAGTGGAACAGCAGCTATCATGTTCATCATTAATCTGATAATAATCGCCGTTTTTGTTTTCTGCTTTTCAATTTTCCTGGTTGTCCTCGCGGGCGAGACGCACTTCCTCCTCAGCGTCGGCCTGGCAATCGTGGTTTTCGGCGCTATTATCAAGTGGCTGCAACACACACTGACGCGTTACTGAACCGGACGGCAACGCAGAGCCCCGGGCAACACGCCCGCTACCCAGAAGCAAAAGTGAGCCGCTCCTCTTTCTCTCCTCTCCCGGTAGCACATGGAACAGTCTTCGGACCGGAATAACCGGCTGGACAAACTCGGCGATGCGCAATTGGTGGCCGAGCTGGTCCGCAGGCAACTCGACGATCCCGACGAGACGCCGGGGCCGGAGCACCACGAGTACGCCGAACTGGTCAGGCGCGGTTTTTCCGACAATGACATTCGCCTCGAAAGCTCACATCTGCTGGGCATCGTGCGCGGAGAATCCATGTCGCGACGTCCCGCAACGCGCTTCGGCATGCTGCGATCAATATCCAACATCAAAAAAATCGCGCTGTCGCTGGCCATTGTGTCGGCGCTGCTGTTTGTGCTGTTGTTCAGCGGGGCGCTGAATAATTCGGCCGACGGGGCGACCTACATCGGCGGAGCGGCGATTATCGCCATGCTGGCCGCCTTTGTCGCATGGTCCCGCCTCTCGCTGGCCAAGCTCAAATTGGCGCAGTACGAGGCGGCGGCAGACGGCGCAGAAGAATCATGAATTCAGTGGACATTGTACAGCCGGCAGCTCTGCCCAGATCGGCGCGTATCGGCATAATAGCGCCGGCGGGCCCCATGCGCTCGCCCGAACATCTGGAATTGGCGCGACAATATCTGAACAGTCGCGGGCATGAAGTCGTCTTTGGCGCGCACATCAATGACCGGCACATGCACTACCTGGCCGGCAGCGACGCGGCGCGCCTGGAAGACCTGCACGCCATGTTTGCGGACAGTGAAATCGACGCCATTTTCTGCGCGCGCGGCGGTTACGGCGTGACGCGTTTTCTGCGCGCGCTCGACTTCGATCTGGTTCGGCGCAACCCGAAAATTTTCGTCGGCTTTTCCGACATCAGCGCGCTGCAGTCCGCCTTTTTTGTGGAATGCGGCCTGGTGACGTTCTCGGGCGTGTTGGCCGCCGTGGATTTCGGCCGCACGGAGTCAGACATCGATCCGCTGACGGAACGCAGCTTCTGGGCCGCGCTGCACGGCGACGACCCGAGCGCAGTATTCGGCCAACCCGACGCGCCGGAGATATTGATTCCGGGCGCGGTGCGCGGCAGACTGATCTGCGGCACGCTCAGCCTGTTTGCAAGCCTCTGCGGCACGCCCTGGATGCCTGACCTGCGCGGTAAAATCCTGCTGCTGGAAGATGTCGGCGAACAGCCATATGCGGTGGACAGGATGTTATGCCAGCTGTTTAACAACGGCGCATTTGACGAATTGGGCGGCCTGGCCTTCGGACTGTTTAACGGTCCCAAGAATCGACCGGCGGCGACTGCGCAGCCGGAGATGGAAACGACCCTGCACGACTGGGCCGAGCGCATCGGCAAACCAACGGTTTCCGGTGTTCGCTACGGCCACGTGCCGTCCAAACTGACCTTGCCCTTCGGTGCAATGGCGGAAATTGATACGGCCGGCAAAGGCTTCCGCCTGCTGGAACGCGGCGTCGCCGTCTGAGCTTCACGCCCGCCGGCGGGACGCGGTTTGTTTAAGCTGAAAAACTGAATACATACAAATACACAAATACTCACAGTGCGCGGCGCACATCGTGCTTTATCGCGCGCGGACATATTCCCGGTTCAACTATGAAACACCTGACAGTGCTTTTACTCATTCTGTGCCTGTTGCCCGCGGTTTTACCGGCGCAGGAAACCTTTCACGTCAATGGCGTTCACGACGACCGCCCCGACGTGCATGCGCTGATAAATGCGCGCATCATAACGTCTCCCGGCACGGTGATCGACGAAGGCGTCGTGATCATCAACGGCGACCGCATCAGTGCCGTCGGCGCTAATGTGGCGATCCCGGACGGCGCCGTGGTGCACGACCTTGGCGGTCTCTATCTCTACCCGGGTTTCGTCGAACTCGACGGTGACTACGGCATGCCGGAGGTCGAAAAGGTCGAATTCAGCGAAGAGCAGGGACCGCAGATGGAGTCCAAAACTCCCGGCGCATACAACTGGAACCAGGCGATTCGCGCCGAAGCCAACGCGGCCGACATCTTCACCGTCGACAAATCGGCGGCGGAGGAATGGCGTAAACGCGGCGTCAGCGCAGTGGTGACGCATCACCACGACGGCATTGCGCGCGGCGTCTCCATTCTGGTTTCCACAGCCGACGCGGACGTGCACGAGGTGGTGCTCAAAGACCAGGTCGCCACACATTACTCCTTTGACAAAGGCAGTTCGACGCAGGACTATCCCGGCTCGCTGATGGGCGCCATCGCTTTGCTGCGCCAGACTTTTCTCGACGCCGAATGGTACGCCGACGGCGGCTCGCGCGCCGAGTACAATATTACGCTTGACGAGTTAAACAAAGCATCGGGCCTGCCGCAGTTTTTTGAAGTGAGTAACAAACTGGACGTCCTGCGCGCCGCTAAAATCGGCGCGGAGTTCAACAAACAATTTGTCGTTCGATGCGGCAACGACAGCTACCAGCGCATTCCCGAGATTAAACAGAGCAATGTTGCGCTGATCGTTCCGCTGGACTTCCCCAAGCCGTTTAAAGTCACCGATCCCTTCGACGCCTACGACATCAGTCTGGCGCGCCTGCAACACTGGGACCTGGCTCCGGCCGGACCGGCGATGTTAAACCAGGCCGGAATCCGCTTTGCCCTGACAACGGCGGAACACGAAGCGGCGGAAGACTTCTGGAATCAACTGCGCAAGGCCATTCAGTTCGGCCTTTCGCCCGAAGAGGCGCTGGCGGCGCTGACTGTTGTGCCTGCCTCGCTGGCCGGTGCACAAAACGACCTGGGCACGATAGCCGATGGTAAAATCGCCAACATCCTCGTCACGACCGGGCCGCTGGAAAGCAAAGACGCCGAACTCGTCCAACACTGGGTCCAGGGCAAACCGCACAATCTCGGCAACGTATCTCTGCTGCGCATGCGCGGCACCTACACCCTCAAGGTGGCTTCAATTGGCGAGTTCAAACTCGAGCTGACCGGCGACGCCTCCGGCCTGCAGGCCGATATTGACGGTGAAAAAGCCCGCCTGGACATTGCCGGGCGCTCAATCTCGCTCAGCTTCAGACCGCAAAAGAAAGGTACCGCTCTGTTGTTAAGCGGCACAATCGACGGCGATCACGCCATGTCCGGCCGCGCCCAACGCGTCGGTGGTCCCTGGACCAACTGGACGGCAACGTTTAAGTCGGCTCACACTGACAGCAAGCCTGCCGCCGTAAAAGAACGCCGTCCGACCAGCAGCGTCAACTACCCTCTGGGTGCCTACGGCTGGGACGAACTGCCTTCATCCGGTAGTTATCTGATCCGCAACGCCACCGTCTGGACCTGCGAAGCCGATGGAATTTTAACAAATGCCGACGTGCTGGTGCAGAACGGTAAAATCGCTCAGGTGGGACAAAACCTCAGCGCCGGCGGCGCTACCGTCATCGACGGAACGGGCAAACACGTGTCACCTGGCGTCATCGACGAGCATTCGCACATCGCAATCAGCCGCGGCGTAAATGAATGGACACAGGCCAGTTCGGCCGAAGTTCGCATCGGCGACGTGGTCAACAGCGACGATGTCAACATTTACCGTCAGCTGGCCGGCGGCGTGACCACCTCCCAGCTTTTGCACGGATCGGCCAATCCGATCGGCGGTCAGTCCGCATTGATCAAACTACGCTGGGGCCAAGCGCCCGAAGCCATGAAGTTTGAAGGCGCGGACGGCTTCATCAAGTTTGCCCTGGGCGAAAATGTTAAACAGTCCAATTGGGGCGACTTAAACACCGTGCGTTTTCCGCAGACGCGCATGGGCGTGGAACAGGTCTACGTGGACCACTTTACCCGTGCCGTTGAATACGAAAAAGCGTGGAACGACTACAACGCCCTCGGCCCGGCACAACAGCGCGCACAGATTCCTCCGCGCCGCGACCTTGACCTGGAAACGCTGCTTGAAATCGTCCGCAACGAGCGTTTTATTACCTGTCACAGCTACGTGCAGAGTGAGATTTCGATGCTAATGGACGTCGCCGATCGTTTTGGTTTCCGCATTAACACCTTCACTCATATTCTTGAAGGTTACAAGGTTGCCGACATCATGAAGGAACACGGCGCGGGCGCCTCTTCCTTCTCCGATTGGTGGGCGTACAAATACGAGGTGATCGACGCAATTCCGCACAACGGCGCAATTCTGCACCGCATGGACATTGTGACGGCGTTTAACAGCGACAGCCCGGAAATGGCGCGCCGCCTTAACCAGGAAGCCGCCAAGGCCGTTAAGTACGGCGCGATCAGCGAAGAAGAAGCCTTGAAATTTGTCACGATCAACCCGGCCATGCTGCTGCATATTGACGACCGCGTCGGCAGCATCAAGGTCGGCAAAGACGCCGATCTCGTGCTTTGGACGGACAACCCGCTCTCGATCTACGCCAAGGTTGAAAAGACCTTCGTCGACGGCACGCTCATGTACGACCGCACGCGCGACGCCGAACTGCTCGCTGCGGCGGAGAAACAACGTCACGAACTGATTGAGCAGATGCGCGTGGCGCAGTCCAACGGCGAAGACACGGAAGAGGCCGGTGAAGAGGAAGAGGAGCACTTCCACTGCGAAGATATCCATGATTTTGGCCGCGAAGAAGTCCGCCACAATCATCACTCTTCAGGTCATCACGAATAATCCGCGCCTGTCGTTCCAAATTCAACAACTATCAATTGTGATATACATATGAAAAACCTGATTCTGCTTCTGATGATTTCTCTTGTTTGTCCCGCTGCGCTTTGGGCTCAGGTGCCCGCGCCCGGCGAACGTCAAACAGAGCCGATCTACTTAACCAACGTCGTTGTGCACGTCGGCGACGGCACGGTGATTGAAAAAGGCGTTGTGGGATTCACCGACGGCAAGTTAACCGCCGTGGGAAGCATTACAACAACGCCGGTGCCCGACGGCGCCAGTGCACGCGACTTAAACGGAGCACACGTCTACCCCAGCCTGATCGCACCGTCTACCAGCCTGGGCCTGGTGGAAATTGGCGCCGTGCGCGCTACGCGTGATGAAAACGAAGTTGGCGCGCTCAATCCGAATGTGCGCTCACTGATTGCGTTTAACACGGACTCGCGCGTCATTCCGACCATTCGCTCCAACGGCATTCTGCTGGCGCAGATTACGCCGACGGGCGGTCGCATTCCCGGTACGTCCAGCCTGGTGCATTTTGATGCCTGGAACTGGCGCGATGCGGCGGTTCTGGCCGACGACGGCATCCACCTGAACTGGCCGCGCATGACGGTTCCGGCCGGCGCGGATGAGGACGAGAAGAAAAAGATGCTCAAAGCCCGCGCGGAACAGCTGCAGGCCCTCCGCGATCTGTTTGTCGAGGCGCGCGCTTACGGTCAGATCGTCACGCCGCAGAAGCGCAATCTGCGCCTGGAGGCGCTCAGCCTCCTCTGGCCGCGTAAAACCGCGACGACCAAAGACCTTCCGCAACGCCGCCTTTTTATCGACGCCAACGACGCACGTTCAATACTGGCGGCGCTGAACTTTGCCGTCGAGTTCGACGTGAAACCGATAATCGTCGGTGGAGCGGACTCCTGGCTGCTGACCGATCAACTTAAACAGGCAGGCGCATCGGTTGTTTACCAACCGACTCACCGCCTGCCGCGGCGACGTCACGAAGCCGTAGACCAGCCCTACAAAACGCCGGCCATTCTGCACAATGCCGGCATCCCCTTCTGTTTAAGCGGCAGCGGCAGCTGGGATGTGCGCAACCTGCCCTTCCTGGCCGGCACCGCCGCCGCCTATGGGTTGGACCGCGAACAGGCCGTAGTGGCGATGACTTCCGGCAGCGCACGGATTCTTGGAATCGACGACCAGGTCGGCACGCTGCAGGTCGGCAAGTCGGCCACGCTGTTTGTATCCGAAGGCGATGTTCTTGACATGCGCAGCAATAACGTGCTGCACGCCTTTGTGGACGGCCGCGAAGTTGACCTGTCAAACAAACAGAAGGAACTCTACCTGAAGTTTTCGAAAAAATATGGTCTCGAATCGCCAAGACCATAAGCAGAGACGCAGTTGGTGGATCTACGCGAGTGTGTGTGTTTAATGTTTATCTACCAACCTTTAACGTGAGACAAGACGATGGAAAAAGGACTGAAGGACAAAACCGGCAAGACGCTGGAAGAGTGGATCGGGATTGTTAAAAAACAACAACTCGAGAAACATTCCGACATCATGAAGTTCCTCAAGAGTGAGCACAATTTCACGCACGGCTTTGCGAACCTGGTTTCGCTTAAAGCCCGTGAAGCCGACGCGGGCTCCTTCGATGCCGACGACCTTGTCGAAATGCAATACAAGGGCAAAGAATCGCTGCGACCGATTTACGAGTCGATCCTGGCGGTGGTAAAACAATTCGGCGACGACGTGGAAGTCGTCCCGAAAAAGGCGGCGGTCAGTCTTAAAACCAAAAAACAGTTTGCGCTGGTACAGCCTTCAACCAAAACGCGCGTCGACCTCGGCCTCAAGTTAAAAGGCGTCGAACCCGACGGCAGGCTTGAAGGCTCGGGGCCCTTCGGCGCGATGTGCACACATCGGGTAAAACTGTCAGACGCCAATGAGGTAGACGAAGAGTTGACAGCGTTCCTGAAACAAGCCTATGAGGCGTCGCACTGACGCAGAGGCTGCAGCGCTTTCAACCAGGCCCAATGCCTGCGGTGACTTAAACAAAACAAACAATGGCTGTTCTTCACTCTGAAGGGCGGCCATTGTGCATTAAGACAGGGCTGGGAAGAGAAAAAACCTCAAAGAAACAAGCTGAATGCACTTCGAAACGCTACACGTACCGGTCTGTAAGAACTACTCTTCCAGTCGACGCACCTGAAACTCCTCGTAGTTACTGTAAACGCTCATCGGCAAGGCAAGCATAAAAATCGGTCCCGCACTGGAGCGCGAACAAATTAGATTGTGCGATTCGTGGAGACATATCCGGCGACTTTTGGTGTTAAAAGCCCAAAAAAGCAACAGCACTCCCGCCGCGTCGCGGCAATAGTCGACATTGAAACAGCCGTCTTCAAAGTGCCCTTCCAAAGTGTGAACCTGAACACTGCCGTTAATGTGTGAAAATGCAAATTCCAAAGTGTGCTCGTCCAGGACCTTCAGTTCGGCCCAGCGAAAGCCGCGCGCGTTCTGCACATGCGACAATTCATCCAGCAACACAAAATCCGGGAACGAAAAGAAATACTTACCGGAATGCGCACTGTAGCGGCCTTCGAGCAGTCGATAGTTGGATTCGTCAATCGGGATGATATCAGCATTCTTTTCACGCAACGGATCCAGAGAAGCGCAGGAACAGGCGATGAGAATCAGCAAGGTAAACGTGACGGCTGTTGGAACTGACCGAAGATTCATGGCAAAAGGGCACGCTACTGATTATACAAGACCGGGAGAGCTTAAACTACAAAGAAATCACTAAACCGGCAGGTAAAGCCGTACTTGAAATCATTAAGATCGGTTCAATCGTCGACGCGTTTAATCATGCTGTTGTACGAACGATCAGCGGCAAACACCGGAGCGATTATCAGAAACGCCGTTCCGCCTTTTGCGACGGAACAGACAATATCTCGCGATTCGTGCAGACAGATGCGACGGCGTTGGGCACCCCAACCCCAGAACACATAGTACATGTTGGCAAAAACGTGGATCGTATCAAAGTAAAAACAACCGTCGCTGAAATCACCTTCAATGCGCAGCACGCGCGCTTCTCGATCAATGTGCGGGATGGTGAACTGCAGGGTGTGTTCGTCCAGGACTTTCAGTTCAACCCAGAGATAACCGGATGCCTCATCCTCCGAGAGCTCATCCCCCATCAAGAGAAATTGCAGCAGTGAAAAGTGCGTGGAATCCTCGAAAATCTGGTAGTCGCCCTCCAGATCAGAATAGTTTTTCTCGTCGAGATGTTTAAGCTGTGCGTGTTCATCACTCAGCCGCTGAAATGGGCTGCAGGCAGAAAAAACAAACGCCGACAGAAATGTAGCTATCAGGGCATACATGTGTCGGCGCTTCATGATGTCGCTTCCTTGTTTAACGAAATCAGGGGCTTGTGTTTTTCAACACAAATATTGTGTCCCTGATGACTGACGCCGCGGCAAACACCCCCGTCCCGTCGCCTTCGACAGAAGCCAGGCGGAAATCGTACTCGGACTGCCCGCGGTGCGTCATCCGGAACCACTCGTAGTACTCCTGATTCGGCGCGTAAACGGATATGGCCTGAAGCCCGTACCACTTAAACGCAAACCAGACGACCGGAGAAGAGTTTATTCCAGCAAAACCCCAGCGTACGACTTCGTCGTAGTTGGGCGCGTCTTCTTCCCAGAAACGGTAGATACGCCGGTTGGCTTCTTCCGTGGGCGGATCGAGGTAAAAACCGTAGGCCAACGTGTCTTCACAGCGTACGTTAATCAGATATGCCGGGGCTTCATCAACCGCAGTCCATTTGATGTCAAGCGAGTCCGGCGACTCCAGATTGATCGTATCCAGCGGGTACTGCAGAATTTCATCCGTCTGTTTAACCCACTCCATGGCCGACGGCGTACGCGTCGAACCGGTGATTAACTTACCGTTCGTCGTGCGTACTTCCAGATGATACAGGGTGTTCGGTTTAACGAGATAATCCGCATCAGGAAAGTAATAATCACCGCGACCATTTTCGTCATCGCGCCATTCCAGTTGCAGCGGCGTTTCGCCTTCAAGCACAACTACGTCGGCGTCGCGAACGAGCGACTGTTCGTAGCGGAAGGTGTCCAGCACAGGCTGGGTTAAACTGACGCGCAATCCTTCGATCGGATCGCCGACGTACAGCATGGCTTCGATCAGGTATTCCGGTTTGTAGTTATCCTGCGGTACGGGATCTTCACAGGCGGAAAAGCCGATTAAACACCAAAGCAATGCCGCACCCGCCAGAACCTTTTTACCAATGTTTGTCATCGTGTATTCCTGCGCTTAAAATTTCACTTCCAGTGCTACGGTCGGGAGTATCGGCAGCAGCCGTACGTCAGTTACTTCGGTCGGATTTTCGTCGGTCTCGTAAAAGCGGAACCAGATATCGCGTCGTGAATACACGTTAAATACGTCGATCAGCAAACGCGCCGGCAGGTCCCACATCGTAAAGTTGTAGTTGACGTTCAGGTTTAACTGGTGCGAGTTCGGCAGACGCAGGCTGTAGCGATCGGCCGGAATTGTCAGGGTATTGCCGACCTCTTCGCCAGGCAGAAAACTGGCAAACTGCGAAGTGGAAGGCGTGTAGGACTGTCCCGATTGGAATGTAAACGATCCGCCGATGGTCCAGTCTTCGTTTAACTCGTAGTTGGCCACCAGTTTGAAATCATGCCGTCGATCGTACTTGGGCCGGAAGGGCCTGCCCTGGTTGACGCTGTCGAAACGCGCTTCAATCCAGCCGAGCGAGTAGCCGACCCAGCCGGTCAGCCGGCCTTTTAACTTCTGAAGGAAAATCTCCGCCCCGTATGATTCGCCCTCGCCGACAAAAAAGACGTCGGCAGTTGTGCGGGCATCCACGACGAAGCGATTTAACTCGCTGATGTTATCAAGCGTTTTGTAGTACACGTCCAGATTGAGTGAGTAGTCGCTCGACAGATCAGTTTCGATTGCGGCAATGTAATGCGCAGAGCTCGAAATAGGCACCGTGGAGTCCGTCGGCAGCCAGGTATCAAAGAATGTGAAGTCGGGGTTCGAAGCCAGGCGCAAGTGCTGATGAAACACGCCCCAGGCCAGTTTAAGCGCCCAGTCTTCGTCCAGCTGATAACGCAGCGCCAGCCGCGGATCCCATGAGAGTTCTTCGCCCAGGTCGATGTAACCCAGTCGCAAACCCGCCTGCAGCGACAAGCGCTGATTCACCTGGTAATTGCTCTGACCGAAGAGTGCGTAGGTCATGTCGTTAATTTCCAGATTTGTGCTGCCCGTTTCACTCTCGCCTTCATCGACGGTCGTGCGGTCGCCGCGGAAATTCTGGAAGTATCCGAACTCAAGGCTCGATATTTCGAAGCCGCCTTTAAGTGTCAGATCCTCGGACGTGAACCATTCAAAATTGCCCTTGGCCGAATAGTCTTGGATGTAGTTTTCAACCTCAAACTCAAAGCCGGAATTTTCGCCGTTAAATCCGTTGGTATAGCGGCTGCCGGTCAAATTGAGAATGGTGAAAAAGTTGTCGCCGTAGAGGTGCGTCCAACGCAGCGAGCCCGTGCGGTTGGAAATGCCGATGTTAAACTCCAGCCCGGCCGCCTCCAACGTCAGGTCGTCGGCACTCATGAATCCGCTGAAAAAAATGCGGTCATTGTCGGAAAGCTTCTGAGAAATCTTGGCGTTGAGATCGTAAAAGGCAAAATCGGGAAAGGGCTCTTCCGGATCTTCGGGCACAAAGTTGGCAATCAAATCCAGGTAGGTGCGACGCCCGCCGAGAAACCACGAGCCGTTGCCGATGGGGCCTTCCATCGACAGACGCGACGAGACCAATCCCAACGAGGCCAATCCGCCGAATTCATTCTGGTTGCCGTCTTTCTGCGTCATGTCCAACACGGCCGAAAGACGTCCGCCATAGGTAGCCGGAAATCCGCCCTTGATTAATTCCACGTCCTTGATGGCATCCGTGTTAAACGTCGAGAAAAATCCAAAAAGGTGCGAAGGATTATAAACGGTCGTGCCGTCGAGCAACACCAGGTTCTGATCCGGCGAGCCGCCGCGCACGTAGAGACCGCTTGACAGCTGCGAAGAGGTTAACACGCCGGGCAGATATTGCAACGAGCGGAATACGTCTGCCTCGCCGCCGATGCGCAGTTGTTTTAACTGTTCAACCGGTATGTTAACCTTGCTGATCGTTATCTGGCGCTTTTCAACTTCTTTTTCGGCGATCACCTCAACGCTTTCCGTTTTGAGACCCTGCTGACTCAGTTCCACTTCAACAGAAGTGGCCTGGTCGGCTTTGACGCTAACCGCGACTTCACGCGGTCTGTAGCCCAGGAAAGTAACTATCAAAGTGTAATCGCCGGGAGGAACGTCGGCAATCGAAAAAAAACCGGCTTTGTTCGTAAACGCACCCAGGCGCGTGCCTTTCAGAGCCACCGTAGCGGAGATCATCGTTTCGCGAGAAAGGCTGTCGACAACATAACCGTTAATGACGCCGACCTCGTTGACAAGAGCGGGCGGTTCCGGAGATTCAGGCGTGGGACCGGCGGCAAGCAGCAGAGCCGAACTTGCAAACAACAATCCACATGCGACCATTAACAATGACCGCTGTACCATAACACAAAATCCTCGATGCGTGTGTATATGCCGGGAATTCAGACCGTTTCTCACGGTATCATTCAGAAATCGAGTTTCCGCCGGTGTGGGGGGAATCTCCTGACCGCGCCACAAGACGGCTGCATCCGGCGATTGTTGCGATATTCTTTCCGCAAAAAACGGCCGTAATCCGGAAAGAGGCCTCAGGCCGGATTGCGTCGCATGCGAGCGATAAAAAATCCATCAGTGCCATGCAGATCCGGTGATAGCGTGATGCTGTAGGCGTCCTTGTCGAGTTTCGGCACATCAACGCCGTGGCGTTGAAAAAACGGGTCAAGCGCTTCGGTGGTAAAATTGCGGTTCTCCAGCAGGAAACGATCGACGACCGCACCGTTTTCGGTGTGCATCAGAGAGCAGGTGGAATAGATCAACACGCCGCCGGGTTTGACGCAGCGCGCATACATGTGCAACAGCTCCAGCTGCCGCGCCGCCAGGCGTTTCAGCAGCGACGGCGTCAAACGCCATTTGAGCGAGGGAGCGCGCCGTACGGTACCCATGCCGCTGCAGGGCACGTCCACGAGAACGGCATCGCAGCTCTCGCGATGGGCTTCCAGCTGCGGCGGAAATCCGCCTTTTTCGTTTTTGCGACCTTTGAGAAGCATGGTTTCAATCGAGCGAATGGTCGCACGGCGAGCGCGGCGCGGCAGTTCGCGCAGGCGTTTGTTTTCGATATCCGCCGCAATAATACTGCCTTTATCGTTCTGCAGTGCGGCGATGTGCAGCGTTTTACCGCCGGCGCCGGCACAGGCATCGAGAATTTTCCAGTGCGGTTCCGGATCGAGCGCATAGGCCAGCATCTGGCTGGCTTCGTCCTGCACTTCAATCAGCCCGTGCGTATAGGCATATGTTTCCGCGAGGTTGCGACGGCGGTCCAGGATTATGGCCGTCGGCGCCAGACGGCCTTCGCCGGCGGGGATATTGTCGTCTGCCAGGGACTTCAGGGCATCACTGCGCTTTGCCACGAGTGTATTTACGCGCAGTCCGACCGGCGCAGAATTCAGCAGCGCTTCGGCGCGCGAAGACACGGTGGACCAGCGGACGCTGCTCGTGCCCAGCCCGAATTGTTCTTTCCAGGAGCGCAGGATCCAGACCGGCATGGCCAGGCGGTTTGACAGGAAGTTGAGATCCGCATCGCTGATCTGATCGCGTTTGGCCAGCATGTTGCCGCGCTCGAACATCGCCTGCCAACGCTCCAGCGTGCGCCAGGCCCACTCGTGGCCGACGCCCTCCTGCCAGTTCATCTGTTCTTCCAGCGCCGAAGCCACCACGGCGACGACTTTGTCGATGTCATTCGGATCGTCCGATTTGAAGTTGATCGCTTCGGCTAATTTTTCGTTGGTCTCAAAGATTGAAGCGCGCTCGCCCAGCAGGACAACCGCGGCAAGAACACAGAGCTCCCAGCCATAACTGTCGTCCCGTTCACCGGCCATCCGCATGGCGATGGTGTTTTCCAGCGCGGCGATGTGATTGGTGCTGGGTGGATGCAAAGGTTTGTCTACATGGCGACGCTGGCGATTGCGGTCATGCATAACTGTGACGACGCCGACGCCGCACCACTCAACCAGGGAAAGCGTGCGGAATGCCGCAAAAACGGCGGCCGAAATAAACCGGCGCTCGCGCGCGCCGAGGTATTTTTTGGAGCGAAAATAATTGGAAGCCAGAGCGTCCGAAGGGCGCATTGACTTTACGACGGTGCGCAGCAAACGGGCGCCGTGTCCAAGGAGCGAGGCAAGTCTCATGTAGTGTTAGTCTTCTATACGAATCGCAAGCTTACCGAACTGTGCGTTAGTGCGCATGCGCTCATATGCTTCAAGAATAGAGGTCAACGGTCGCACAGAATCAATTACTGGTTTAATCTTATGGTGTTGTACAAATTCGATCATCGCGGCAAAGTCGCGCGGGCTGCCCATGGTGCTGCCCATGATGTTTAACTGCCGCCAGAAGATGCGGTGTGTGTCCAGCCCTTCCGGCCGTCCCAGCGTTGAGCCGTACATGACGAGACGGCCGCCGGGATTGAGACTGCGCAGAATGCTGTCGATCCCGTTGCCGCCGGCGCCGTCGACCGCCAGGTCGATCCCGCCGCTCAGGGCGCGCAATTCCACGCTCCAGTTGTCCGCATGATAGAGAACGCCGCCGGCTGCCCCTGAAGCCACAGCGCGCTCAATTTTTTCTTCCGTGCCCGTGGTGACGTAAACGCGAGCGCCATGCGCCGCCGCAAACTGCAGAATAAATTGCGCAACGCCGCCGCCGGCGCCGCTCACAAGAACACTCTCACCTTCGTTCAGTTGACCGCGCGAAAACACCGCGCGGTAGGCCGTTACGCCCGCCAGGGGCAGAGCGGCCGCCTCGACGTCGTCAAGGTGTTCGGGAGCGGCATACAGCGAAGTGCTGTCGGCCAGCATATACTCGGCAAAACTGCCGTCGCGTTGCATCCCGATGATGCCGTAGTCACCGCCCTGGTATTTTTCAGACTCGCCCCAGTGAAAACCCGGATCGATCACAACGCGTCGTCCCAGCCAGCCCTCATCTGCGTCGGAAGCAACGGCGTCGACGATGCCGCAGACGTCGGATCCCTGAATGGAGTCGTAGCGAATGGCGGCGTACTGCCCGCGGCTGATGTAGTAGTCGCGACGATTGAGCGCCGCCGCTTTGACCCGCAATCGCACCTGACCGGGCGCGGGAACGGGCATCTCCACATCCCGCAGTTCCAACGGGTGTGATCTGTCATTAGTGAGTATGAGTGCTTTCATCATGGAATACGACGCTTTCGGCGAGTATACGACTGTCGGAGCGGATGCACTTAGTGTAGGCCCAACGTTTATGCCATTAAATTATTTGTTGCCGCCTGCCCTTTTTTGTAGATTTTCTGCGCAAGAAAAATCGATCCATGCAGATCAATCCAGCCATATCGCGGCCCGCCGGTCTCCGCTTCGTTGCAGAGCTTCCGGCCAATCAATTTTCAACAGAAAACCCATCACGGGCGGAGTACGACAGACCCGCCGGCCGTGAAGACTCCGAACCCGAAACCGCGGGCGGCGACAGTCTGGAAATCAGTCAGTTGAGTGAAGACGAGCAAGAGGCGGTCCGCGAGCTAAAAAACACCGATCGCGAAGTGCGCGCGCACGAAGCCGCACACGCCGCCGCCGCGGGCTCGCTCGGCAGCTCGCCGTCTTTCACCTTCAAGACCGGGCCGGACGGTCGTCGTTACGCCGTGGCCGGCGAAGTAAAAATCGACACGAGCGAAGTTCCAAACGATCCGGAAGCGACGATCCGCAAAATGCAAAAAGTGCGGCGAGCCGCTCTGGCGCCCAGCGAGCCGTCGGCGCAGGACCGCTCCGTCGCAGCACAGGCGTCGCGCATCGAAGCACAGGCGCGCGCAGAACTCCTGAGCGAATCACCCGATGACAAACAAGAAAATCAAGCGGGCATCAGCGGGGTGTCGGCAAGTGAAGATACCCGGGATTCCGCGCCGCAGAATGTGAATGACACGCCACAAGCCGAACAACGTGAATCCCGCCGACGCGCCGCCCTGATTGGAAGCCCCGCTTTCCTGCCCAATGTAAATGCACGGCAAACCAGCCGCTACGCCGCAGCCGATTTTACCCCGAGAGGTGGAAATCTGGTCGATGTCTTTGCCTGATTGAGTTCAGTGTTCCTGGCTGATCTGTACGGCCCCGTCGTCATGCAGTGCGCCGTGCACCGGCAGGCTGACGGTAAACAGTGCGCCGCCGCCCTCCGCATCGCGGTATTTGATTGTGCCGCCCATTCGGTCAAGCAGCAACTTCACAATCCAGAGTCCTACGCCAGTCGAGCTTTCGCCGGCCGTCGGCCGATTGCTCAGGCGCCCGAATTTGCGGTAGAGTCGGTCTCTGTCGGCGGGACGAACGCCCGGCCCCTCGTCTTCAACGGAAAGCAGAAATCGACCGGGCATGCGGTTCAGGCGCACGCGCACCAGACTACCCGGCGGTGAATATTTGATCGCATTTGAAATCAGATTGTCTACGACCTGTATCAGCCCGCGGCGGTCGGTATTGACGACGCACTCGTCCTCCGGCATGTTCAGGTTGAGGCGCATTCGCTTGTTTTCGAGCTTGTCGCTGAAGCCGGTGACCAGCTGACGCAGCAGAATCGTGATGTCGAAGGTCTCTTCGTTAATGGTCACGCGGTCGGATTCCAGGCGGCTGGCTGTCAACAATTCGTCAACAAAGTCGAGCATCTGACGCACGGTAAATTCAACGTCGCGCGTAAACTCGATCAATTCCTGGCTGGCCTCGCCGAAGCGCAGCATCTGGCGCACCTGCAGCAGGATGTTCGACAGCGGATTTTTCATGTCGTGAGCCACGACGTCGATGAGGTTATTGCGCTCGCGGTCGACCTTCTGCAGCTTCTCATTGGCGTAGTTGAGCTCGTGCAGCGCGCGATTCAGCTCCACGTTGCGCAGTCGATAGATTTCCTTTTCCTTGCGCTCGTGTTCCAGATCGTACCTGGATTGCAGACGCTGCGTTGCCACGCGCAGACTCTGGTCGCGAACGACCTCCCGCAGTGACGCGTACTTTTTGTGGTGCGTCAGTGCCTGGCTCATTTCGCCCAGTCGCTCGTGATAACGCGAAAAACTGAGGTGAGCACGCGAACGCAGCTCGGCATGGCTAAGGCGCTCGGCCATGCCGATGGAAGTGCTCAGGTGCGCGTGTGCGTCTTCCATGCGACCTTCCTGCAAGGCGATGTCTCCCAGCAGATGTTCCAGCTGAGCAATCGTCATTTCGTCGGCGTGTATGCGCGCCAGACGCAGCGACTCTTCTGCCGCAACGCGCGCTTCCTCGGTGCGTCCGCGCTGAGCGTCGATTTCCGCCTGGACCGAGAGGATGCTGAGAATGCAGCGATGATCGCTCAGTACACGCGCCAGATCCAGACCGCGAGACAGATAGTGCAGCGCCGACTCTCCGTCGCCCAACTCAAAATAGGCGTAGCCGATGTTGCAGAGCGTCGTCGCTTCCGTCTGACGATCGGTCTGGCCGTTGTTGAGCTCAAGGCTGCGTTCGTAGTATTCCAGTGCCTGCTGGTATTCCTCCAGCGTAAAGTAGACGTTGCCGATGCTGTGCAGCGCCAGAATCTGGCCGTAGACATCTTTGAGGTCTTCGCTGATTTTCAGGCCGGCCAGAAAACGCTCCAGCGCCTCGTCCACGCGTCCGGTCTGGCGCAGCAGATTGCCGATGGAGACGTCCAGTTTGCTGATGCCGCGTTGGTCGTTCAGCGCTCGGCGAACTTCCAGGCTGCGCGCATACCACTCCAGCGCTTTGTCGTAGTTGCCGCGTTTTTTGTGGATGATGCCGATCGATTGCGCCGCGCCGGCCTGATCGCGTTGCGAGCCGCAGTCGCGAAACATTTTTTCAGCTTCGGTAAAATTGCGGAGGGCGGCGTCGACGGTGCCGAGGATGTCGCAGCAGTGGCCGATCTGCATCATGCTGCGCGCCATCCACAGGCGGTCGCTGTTGCGGGTGGCAATATCCAGCGAGCGCCGTGCCAATTCCAGCGCGCGGTGCGGGTTGTTGCGCCGGATCGACTCGTTCAGCTCGTAGTAGAGCGCCAGCGTGCGCCGTGCGTCCGACTCAGGTCCGGAATCGCCCGTCTGCGCTTCGGCATTCGCGCCGATATTAAGATGCTCTTTACTCACGATTCAATCGCGTAAATTGTGGGCCTGAAAACTGACTTGAAAGGCCCCCGGGTACTGCTATAATACGACTGTAATTTTTCCGACACTCTCCAACGGCCATCGAAGCTAGGAATTTTGTCAATTGATTCAAATTCACATGCTCCGAATAATATACCTGACAGCGCTGTTTGTTTCCATGACGGCGATATTTGCTCCCGTTTCCAGGGCCGTGCAAACGGCGGAATCCAACGAAACGTTCCAGCAAGCCGACAGCAGCGGACCCGGTCCGGAGCGAATCCTGATCGTCGGCGGCGTCACCCTCGGCGGATTCGTCTACGGCCACGCCCTGCAGAACGATCTGTGGTGGAAAGGTGAACGCAGCGACTTCCACTTCAACTGGGAAGCGGACTGGGAGTACGCTCTCGGCGCCGACAAGATGGGACATGCCTTTTTCCCCTACCTGGTGACCAACGTCTACCGCGATCTTTTTACCTGGAGCGGAGTCGACACGGTTGCGGCGGTCTGGCTTGCGGGCGGCCTGGCGTTTTCCTATCAGAGCTACATCGAGGTGCGCGACGGCTTCTCGGCGGAATGGGGCTTTTCCTGGGGCGATATGGGAGCCAATTTTGTCGGCGCAGCCTGGCCCGTGGCGCAGCACTACTGGCCCGCTCTGGATGCGGCGCGGCTGAAAATCAGCTTTAACCCGACGGACGACTTCCGCGGCGGATCACACGCGGCCATCATCGACGACTACGAAAGCACGACGCACTGGATCAGCCTGGGCGTCCACGACATGCTGCCGGACGCATGGCGAGGCTACTGGCCGCGCTGGCTGCGCATCGCACTGGGACACAGCGTCCGCGGTCTGGACGGCACGGGCGGCGGCGAACATCTTCTCTACCTGGCCCTCGACTACGGTATCGCCGATCTGCCCGGCGAACAACAGCCCTGGCGCGCCATCAAAAACCTCCTGGAATTTTATCATCTGCCTTCACCCGCAATTCGCATCTACCCGAATGTCGTGTGGTACGGCCTGCGCCTCTGACGCACGCGGGCGTCCAAACGGCCGGATAAAACAAACCCCGATACCACTGCTGGTACCGGGGAATGTTTAATCTGCGACGGCCTGACAACGGGTTATGCTCCCCGCTCTCGCCTACATGCCTTCTCTTGTTTCATCCAAACCGGGGCTATGCTCGCTCCGGCTTACCCTTCCAACCGAGTGTTCTCTTCCGTCAAGCCGTTCGCACGATTTTTCAGGATCGGTCCCGCGCCTGTAAAACAGGCCGCCGCCTCACCTTATAAGACTTAAATTTTCACGGCAGCGCATGGGAGGGCACGTTAGAGCGCCACCCGCGAAATTCGCCGGCCGTCGATTTTTGTTAACGTCTTAAACTGGACGTTGTCTCTCTCAGAATCCGATGCGCCCGGCATCGGTTTGTCCACGTGGCAGCAATGAGCCTATACGCCAAAATCCGTCAAATCTGTGATACGAAACCAATGGTTGTACGTGTCTTCTAGCGGCGCCGTACGATCAACAGAATCGCAATTTACGAATTAGCGCCAACATTTGCAGCATCGGCTCGGCAACAATTTTTCCACATGTTATTCCGGGCTCGCGAACGACGCTTGTGGAAAACTCAATTGCCAGTAATCCACTCGGCGGCATTTTGTCACAAAACAGACAAACAGGATGTATTCTTCATCCGCACCGAACCCGGCGCAGCACTACTTCCATCACGGCGCGACCCGAGGCTGATTACTGAAAAAAGGCCGCTTTTGTTTGTCAGCGGGATCGAAGACTCATGCCACAGAGTTGTGCGGAGTCCTCTGTTAAAACAGTTAACATACCCGCGCGGAGTTGATCGATGTCGAACAGGTGCAGTGACTTAATACTCCGCAACCGGAGATTAACTTGAGTCATGCAACTTGACATTGCAGGACAACCAAAAAAATCAGGCAAGCCACCGCAGGTGAGCGCAGTCAGGGAATTATCAATCGGTGTTAAATACTACCGTATTTAACTGCGCAGACGGCGACCGGCAAGCACAAACGCCGCCAAAATCAACAGCAGACCAAATAGCAACTCAAGCGACAATGCACCGACGATATCGCGGCGGAACAGGCCGCCCCAGTCTTTTAACAGATACAACCCACCCAGCAACAGCGTGACGGCGCTCAACAACTGCATGCGCGTCGCGGCTGAATGCAGACACAATAGTAAAACAACCAGCGACAAAAGTAAAACACGTGAGCCGGGAAATACGGTCATGGCCGTGGCCAGTGAAGTCAACAACGCGTTAAACCCGGGCAGCGCAATTGTCGTGACGCCGTCGGCATTGTTAAACGTGGCTTCGGCGCGCGGCCCCATAATCTCAAAAGTATCGACCGCCGCCCACATGTGGTTGGCGTTGCCGACCAGGTGCGCCGAACGAAAACCGTGGGCCCGCAGCAGACTGACGGCCAGAATTGCGCGGCCGTCGCAGTCCTCCACCCCGCCCTTGTACACCTGTTCCGCCGGCGGCCAGTAATCCACACAGCCCCAGGAATGCCAGTCGTAGGAATACGTCACATGATCGTACACAAACTGCTCCACCGCCGCCAGCACAGCGGCCGAATCCGGAGCCTCGCCCGCCAGACTGTCGATGCTGCGCAGGGCCGCGTCGACGCCGTCAAAATCGGTCTGGATACACTGTTCCGGCTCGTTGAAATGAGCTATTTGTTTAACCAGCAGGAAGGGATTGGGGAACAACACAAAAAGAAGAGTGAGCAGAAAAACGGCGCTTTTGATGCTCAATCGCGGCAGGCTGCGCATTGCATTCAGCGCGCCGAAAAGGCGCAGAATGGCGTTTAACAATCGCCGTGGAGCCGATCCGTTGCGCGGGTCGGGAGTCATGCCTCAACCTCCGCCGTCCGGATCGATCGGCGTCTCGATAAACACTTCCACCGTCCGCGAATAGAAGCGGCCTTCGGGTAGATCGTTATTAAACAAATCTTCGGTTTCGCCTGCGCCGCTGCTGTTGACGGGATCGACGTTTAACATCTGTGCGACGCTGCGCGCGCGTTCGGCCGAGAGTTTGCGATTGTAGTCGGCTTCGCCGAGCACGTCCGTGTAGCCGACGATGCGCACGCGCGACTCCGGACCGATGCGATCGGCAATGAAGGAAATGCTGTAGTTGTTAAGCTCGTCAATGCCGGACGAACGATATGGGAAGAGCACGGTGTAGCGCTCGTAGGAGACATCGCCGCGGCGCTGCAGGTTGCGCCGGCGCACCGTAACGCGTCGCACGGCCAGGTTTTCCGGAAAGGACTGCGCCTCCGCGCCTTCTTTGGTGGACACAAAAGCGCGCACCTGAAGGTCGCCCGCATCGGGATCCAGATCCGGCGGCAGACGCCAGTCCAGGCTGTCCGGCAGGCGCTCGGTTCCGCTGAATTGTTTAAGCTGCACGCCGCCCCGCTCAACGCTGACGCTCCAGGCGGTCAGAGAGTCAAAGCGATTCACAAGCGGAAAAATGCGCATGGCCGGCGGCGACATTTCGCGAACCGTATCCTGCACAATCACCGGTCCGAGAATGTCGGGATGGCTGGATGAAATTTCCACGCGGCGGTTTTCCTGCCGCCCCTGTTCGCTGGTGGTCGACGAAGCGTTTGGCGGCAGCGCACCGCCGCCGACGTCAATCCGATCGGTCGCAATTCCCCAGGCTTCAACCAGGTATTGTTTAACTGACGCCGCACGTCGCTGAGCCAGCCGTGCGCCGTCGGCTGCGCGACTTTCTGCGGGCGTTGTATAACCGCGCAACATCAATCGGGCTTCCGGCATGAGCTGCATGCGGTAGCCAATAACGTTCAACTCGTGATAATAAGACTCGAGAATAGACCCGCCCGGCAGTTCCGCCGGCGAAAAGCGCGCCGCTCCGGTTTTGTCGAGCAGTTTGTAGCGCAGCGGCAGCGCGGCGGAAGACTGTTCAAAAAAGATGTAGGGCAGCAAAGGCTGGAAGTGCTGCGTCAATCGTTCTTCCTGCACAAAAACGGCGTCTTCGCGCGTGCGGCCGTCGCTTTCGAGGGAACGCACTTCCACCGTGACATATGGCGGAGGAGGTGGCGGAGGAGTTTCCGCTTCAACCACGATTACCGTGTCGGGCGGAGGCGGAGGAGGTGGTGGTGGCGGAACGGGCGCATCCGGCGCGGGCGCAAAGACAATACCAACACCCAGACGCAGATGATGCGGCGACCAGTCGATGCCGTCGACCAGGGAATTCAGAGCGTACATATAACTCAGCTGCGGCGCCAGTCGCCATTCGCGTTCGGGAGCGGCGCTGAGCGGCAGTTCCCAGGAAGCGCCGATGCGCAGGAACAGCACGGAAGATTCGAGTTGCGGAATATCGCCGCTGCTTTCATTGCGCACGCCGCGACCGTCTTCAAATGTGCCGACGACGGGTTCCAGCAGTACCTCGCGCTGAGTGTACTCCGCGGACAGCGGGAACAGGATCGACCCGCCGCCAAAGACTTCCAGTTTGTCGGGGCCGAGCGGTTCCCAGCCCAGCAAGAGAGAGGCGTCCCATGCGGCCATGTCGGCATCGATCTGGTGTTCGATCGTGGCGATCCGTTCGAGATTATCCGCTCCCAGCACGGGTTTTATCTCGGAGGATCGGAACTCGGGTGCGTGAGTCCCGGCGCCGGCGCGGGCCTGAACGCGCAGCCATTCAAAGATCGGCCAGGAAAACAGCGCTTCGCCATAGGGTCCAAAGCCGCTTGCGCTGCGGAAGCCGGGGCAGCAGGACGGAATGCCCGGCAGCGCGCTGAATTCAGCGCTGTGCTGATCGAGGGCCAGGCCGCCGACCAGGCCGTACTTGACACGTGGCTCCGCGTAGCGCGACGCGCTGTCGGCAGTCTCAAGGACGCGACCGCTGAACTGCGCACAGACGGACACGGCGCTGAGGCACCACAAAATCACAACACAATACCATGTTGCCATACCTGGACACTCGCAATCGTACTACAGCCGCCGGCCCACCGCCCGCATGCGGAGCCGGCTAAATGTGCGACACGTCAGCACAAGATAAGTCCGCAGATGCTCTAAAAGCCCGCAATCGACATGCCGCCGTCGATCGCCAGAATTTGACCGCTAATATAGGCAGCGCCCGGCATGCACAAAAAAGCGACGGCCGCGGCTACTTCGCTCGCCTCGCCTACGCGTCCCAGCGGCGTGCGATCAATGACGGCCTTCGCATAACTTTTGTCTCGCAGCACCTGTTCGGCCAGCGGCGTGCGGATATACCATGGCGCGAGTGCGTTGACGCGAATTCCATCCGGCCCCCACTCACCGGCCAGGTTGCGGGTCAACTGATTGAGCGCCGCCTTTGTCATGCCATACACCGCCCCGGTTCTGACGTGCGTCGCCGCGGCTATGGAAGACATGTTGACCACGCCGGCCGCCTCCGAGCGGCGCAGATGCGGATAAGCCAGACGACAGAGTTCAAACGCGGACACGAGATTGGTCTGCAGCAGGAAATCCAGTTCGCCATTGCGATACTCATCCATCCGACGGCGAATATTGGTTCCGACATTGTTGACGAGGATGTCCAGCCCGCCGAGGCTGTCGACGCACTGTTCAATCAGGGAGCTGCGTTGCGCCTGGTCCGTGACGTCAAACGCTGCGCCGTAGAGCTTACCGCCGTTTTCAGGGCTGCGTTGGACAAAGGCCTGCACATCATCGGCGGTGCGGGCCGTCAGAAAAACGTCCGCGCCGCGTTCCCGCAACACGTCCACGACAGCCGCACCGATGCCCTTGGTCGCGCCGGTAACAAGCGCCTTTTTACCGTCAAGCCGCCAGTAAGAGGAATTCATGTTTGGTCGTTCCAGGTTGGATTGTTGCAAACACCCCGCCGTACTGATCGCGGCGGATTCGGGGAAGGAGTACATTCACGACGCTCAGGAACGAAACAGACGACTGATGATTGAACGACGCGATCGCTGTGAACCGCCGGCGACCTGCAAGACATCAAACTCGACGACAAACAAGAGGAAAAAGCAAGCCGCAAAAAGCGGCGAAGCGCTCATGAATTCAACTTAAACAAATACTCTGCCCCGGCCCCTGACTTAACAAAGCCTATTTTGCTTGTATTTCAACCACCCGGTAATACGCGCGGCCGTCGGTCTCCAGCAACACAACAACAATTCCGGCGCGAAGTTGATCGGTGTGAAGTTCGGCATGCAGACGTCCATCCGCACCCGGCGTCAAGTTTTGGTGAAGGAGTTCGCGGCCGGCCAGATCGCAGATGCGAAGTTCGGCGTGTGCGCCTGGAGTCGACAGAGCTTCAACATACAAAATGTCAAGGGCGGGATTGGGGTATACAGTGAAGGTTGCCCCCGGGCCGGAAGCTTGAAGATCGACATCCGTTAAGTGCGGAGTTTCAATCGCTATGTTGTCGACAAACAGATTGTTGGCGCCGCCGGCAACGCAGCGAAAACGCAGTTGTATCGCCTGCCGTCCGGCGAGTATGTTTAAAGACACCGTGTGCCGCCGCCATTCGGATACCTCCGGCAGGAACGAGAAGGAATTCGGCGCCGCCGTCCAGAGCTCGGGCCCCGAGATTTGATCCAGAATGTACCAGGTACGGCCGCAATCGCCGGAGTATTCGATAAAAAGCGTGTCGCTCAGGTCATCGAATGAACTGGCGTTTGCGCAGTCGAAGTTCAGCTCGGCGCGAGCGAATTCAGGTTTGACATCTATCGCCGGTAAAACAAGTGAGGCCTCCGATCCGAATTGAGCGTTGTAGTTGTTTAACCACACGCATTCGCGGTGGTCGGAGCCACGGTCAAAACTGTGATGCAGCCAGCGGTAACGGCCCGTGCGCGGCTCTAGCCCGAAGTCGGCGGGAATTTCATCAATGTTGTTAAAGTCCGCGTAGAACGGCAAGTCCTGCTGCGCCGTCGGAAGCTGCACAACCACAAAGTCCGGCAGCCGCAGCGTATCGGCTCCGAACTGATTGTACACCGCCAGCTCCACGTCGTACAGCCCCTCCTCGGGAAAAGTAAAACAAGGCGTCAGGTCTGTCGAGGTCTCGGGCTCGGCGCCGGGGATGCGCCATTGTACCGCGCCGACAGTATTGTGTTCAACAACGGTTAAACAGACCGGGCGACCGGGACATACAACCCGCATATCTGACTGCAGGGCGGCGTGCGGCGCAAGCAGCGCACTCTCGCTCTCGTAATAACCGCAGCGCTCCAGGTTCTCCTCCGTCCAGATGTCAGTACGTACCTGGTTTAACACGGCGTGCATGCGTTTAATCTGCCCCGGAGTAAACACATTTTTGCATTCGTCGGGCAGATAGTCCATGTAGTTTTCCAGTTGATCATCCAGATCGGGAAAGTCGTTGTGACAGGAATTGTCGCTCTCCTCGCAGTTGAGATGCGGATTGGCTGCGGGCGGCGTATCGCAGACGCGGTCGCCGTCGGTGCATGGATCTTCGCCGCAGCCGTCGTGAAACGTGTGGTAGAGTCCCAGCCAGTGGCCGACTTCATGTGTGCAGATACGCCCTTCCACGCCCGGGCGATCGCCGGTGCCGCTACGCCCAAACAGCGCGTGACGTACCACGAGACCGTCTTCTTCCGGCAGGCCAAGCGGAAAGGTAGCATAACCTGAAATCAGAGGAGTAATTGTGTGAACAACATAGATGTTAAGGTAGCGCGCGGGATCCCAGTGACTTAAACGCGTCAGTTGCCCATGATCGGTAAAGTTGAGGTCGGTGAGCGGGCTTTTGATGCGCACGACGCCGTCGCAGGGCTGTCCGGACGGATCGCGCCGCGCCAGAAAATACTCGATCCGCGTGTCGAATCCCTTGCCGAAACCAGGTGTATCGACTATGCGACGATAGTCTTCGTTTAACACGTCGATCTGGCTCTGTATCTGCTGACGCGAGATATTTTCGAGCTCCGACATGTAAACGACGTGAACAACAACGGGAATGCGAAAAATCGTTTCGGATGCCGCGGCATCGGCCGCAGTTTTAGCCTGGTAGTCGGCTGCGATTGCGTCCAGGTGCGCGGCGCGGCGGACGAGTTCCAAACGGTTGAAACTTTCATCAAAACCGCACTCCTGCGCGAGGATCGACGCCGCACAGAACATTGACATGACAAACAAGAGACTACACAGATACATGCTGCGCAAGCGCTTTACGTTGCGCCGAGCGGTGGGGCTGAGTGCCGTTTGCCTGCAATCGGGCGGAATGATCATATCCGGCTCCAACAGAACTGAATTCCGCGGCCGTTAACCGGAGTATCAGTCAACAACAGTTAACACTTCGCCGACAGGGCGTCGAAACAGAGTGCAATCGGTCAACGGCGCACGAAACAAGTGCACGTGTTCAACTGAAGACAATGGCAGCTGCGACAGGTTACAAAAGGCGCTGGTGAGCGGTCGGCCTCAGTTCGGTTGCGAGCGAGTCACAAATCCAATGCGGGAAAGACGGCCGGGGCCAAAATCCATCCAGAGAATTCCTTCGACATGAGCGGGGTTTTTCTGCGGGCGGACATTGGCTGCCACAAATGATCCGTATGGTCGCGGATCCTCGATAAGTAGTCGCACGTTGAGCTGCGAGCGCAGCACTTCCGGCAGACGTCCGCGCGGCACGCGTTGCGGCGTCGTTGATGTCGGGAAATAGGTCTCGATTTCTTCCTGCAGTGTCTCGCCCATCGCTTCAAAAGCAAGCGGACTGGTTCCGGCGTTGTGAGCGGCGACGATGGAGAGAAACAATTGACGCGTATTCATAGTGTTCCCGATGGTTGACCCACGTCACAATTGAGCTGTGTTTAGCTGGGAGACGGCGGTAAGCTACAGCCGCAGGCACTGGCGATCAATCGCAGCCCTGGAAGGCCGGACCCAGTTTTCACACGCGTTACGATATGGTAAACTGCTCCTGTAGCTCAGACGCTGTCAAACAGCACCCCGTCAGGTCGATTGTCGTGCGGCGGCACAGTGTTTTTGGCTCGGCAGCGATGGAGCCGTCGTGCGATCGACGTAGAGCAAAGTCGACGCACAAACACTTTGACAAAACTATAGCAGTTGAAATCTCCGGTTCAGGTTGCGCCTCTGAGGCCGCCGGATACCGCGGTACCGGCAGCGGGAAATCATAACATACGCTGCAGCAACACTCAATCCAAATTATCTGCGAGGCGGCGCAGCAGTCGAAGGAATTGACGGCGTTCGACGGCGGGAACGCCCTGGAGCATTTTCTGCTCGGCTTCGGCCGCCAACGCTCGGGCTTCGCTCTCGAGTTCGCGGCCGGCGGCGGTGATACGCACGGTGTAACGCCGTTTGTCCTGCAAGTGAGCGTCGCGTTCCACAAGGCCGGCGTTTTCCAGTGAATCGAGGATGCGCGTGACGTTGGCGCGGTCCTTGTCCATGTGGTTGCTCAGCGCCGACTGTGAGACTTCTTCAGCGCTTGCAAGGACAGTAAGAGTTTGCCATTGCGGCAGGGTCATTTGCAGTCCGGCTCGATTCAGTGATCGCTGGACGGCCAGCTGAAGACGTTTGGTTGCCACGTGCAAGAGCCGTCCAAATTCGTATGGTCCGGTTTTTGAGCTTCGCCGATTTTTCTTTTCCACTGCAGCCTCGGAATTTATTGGGGACATGCGGGCAGGCGTGCATCCTGTATGTCACGCTGCCGTCCGGGGCCTTGGGGGGGCGAGAGGCCGAAAATTGCGGTCACAACACGTGACCAGCAGATCAGTGCGCCATGACGCTTATTGTCCGACGCAAATATCGTAAATGTAGTAAATGCCTGCAAAAATAAATTTCCACTGATGCGGTTTTAGGGGAGGTTTATGACACTGCGGCACCCCGACGACTCAAAAGCAATTCAAGAGAGCGCGCAACTGTCTCTGCGGACTCCACGGTAGGACCGAGAGGCTTTTTTATAACTCGATTCGAATACGTATATTTTCGTTTGGTCCCAGGTAAATCAACATAGTACGGCAACCGTGACGTCCACGGCTTCTTCAGGGTTTTCAGGCTTTTTCCCGTCGTTCCTGAGTGCAGAACGACCGCAGCCGCACTAAGGAAAATTGCACGCTTATCCCCCGGCTCCGGCGGATTGCGCTTAATAAAAGGCATCTCTGGCGGCTACTTGCAGCCTGGTAAAAGAAATTGAACGACATTCATCCCAAAGGACGTTGGTCAGGACACAAAACAACAAAACCATGCAAACGATGCGGCGATCTACGAGCTATTACGCCGCAGTGCAAGACAAACGTGAAGTCGGGAAGAGCCGCACACAAACAAACGCATGAAAAGTATTTCTCATAAAAAAGTTGCCGCTGTTGTTGCAAGCGACCACCTGTGGTCCGACCTGCAAAGCACGATTACGCCGCTCGTTGGGTCGTTGAAAGTCCATGCCCGCGACGTGGTGAACGATCCGCAATCACTGTCCGGATTTGATTTTGTCGCCTACGTTGCCGATCACCACTCCGGTACAGAAATCGACAGAGACGTGATGGATGATCTGCACCGACTTTCCGCCGACCACGCCGTAGTCTTCATCGCGCCCAATCTCTCCTTTCCCTGCCGCGTCGCGCTTTTCGACGTAGGCGTGTCCGAATGCATCGACTGCGCTTATCATGTGGGATTTGGCGCGCTGTTTCTGCACGCCGGGATCGACGCCATGGCCCGACGCGCAGTTCTCCACGAGCAAAAAGCCGTGGAAGCCGTGCACCACAGCTCTCCACGCGGAAAAAATGCCGAAGCCGTCGACCTCAAACAGCGCAATCAGAAACTGCAGGAATTTGTCGGGCTCGTCGCCCACGATCTGCGAGTCCCGCTCGACAATATTGTGGCGCTGGCCAACTACATGCTCAAGCCCTCGCACGACACGGATGCGCAGGCGATGGCGCACGAAATTCACGACAGCGGCAAGATTGCCCTGGACCTGGTCAACGACCTGCTGGATCTGACGGCCATCGAAACCGGCCTGCTCGTGCTCGATGTGGAACCCTTTGACGTGCAGGACTTCCTGCGCCATGTGGTCCGCCTGCACGAAACACCGCTGCGGCGCAAATCGCTTTCGTTGGAAATCGACGTTCAGGGCACCCCGGTTGCCGGCGGCGATCGCAAACGCATCGCCCAGGTAGTCCACAACCTGCTGTCCAATGCCATCAAGTTCACGCCGGTCGGCGGTACGATCACGCTGCGCGCGCGCGTCGAACAGGACGGTGTGCGGATTGAAATTGCCGACAGCGGTATCGGCATCAAAACCGACTCAATACCGCGTTTGTTCGACAAGTTTGAAAAAGTCTCCACGCCCGGCACCAACGGCGAAGCAGGTACCGGTTTTGGCCTGCCGCTCTCACAGGAAATTGTGCTGGCGCACGGCTCAAGTCTGTCCGTCGAAAGTTCGCACGAAACCGGAACGCGCTTCTGGTTCTTCCTCCCCATCGCAATCGGCGTCGGCGCTCAACAGGAAAATGAGGCCGACTCGGTCGACTCCTGACAAGCCCGCTTACTGCCCGGTTATGTTCATCACGCGGTAAAACCAGCCTGGCCCATCTTGCTCGAACACGCGAAATAATGCCTTTTTTGTCACGCGGCCATTTTGTATTCTCGCAGCGTTAACTCAGTCCAAATCAACGTACAAAGCAATTATACGGGCGATTCAACGCTCACTGGCCACGCTACATGCGCTCAACATTTTCACGCCTGATTCCGATCATTCTTATCGTTGCGTTTTCAATGTGTCACGCGCTCCAGGCGCAAACCATCCGGCTGATGGAGTTTCCATCGTCCTATCAATTGTTTCCGCGCGGCGATGACAATAACGTCGTGGTTCATGCCCGCGGTGAAATTGAGGATCCGACACAAACCGACACGCTGATTTTTGAAGTCAAACGCGAGGGCCAAACCGTTCACCAGCTTGGCCGACCACTGAGCGCCTACTCTCCGGAAAATCGCTTCGACTTTCGATTCACTCTGCCGGCTGAGCTGGCCAACTACAGTTTTGAATTGCGGCAGAACGGCATCGGATTCAGCGAACAATTGGCTTTTGCGGACAGCGTAGTCGCCGGCGATGTATTTATTGTTAACGGACAATCCAACGCCAATGAAACATCCAGCGAACAGGTTTTAAACAACTCGTTCTGTCGCACATTCGGAGAGGGCGACCAGGGCTGGTATCTTGCGAACCACACGTATCGTCCGGCATTCAACACCGGCGTGCTGGGTTATGCAATCCAGGACTATCTGGTTCAGGACCTCAATATTCCGATTTGTTTAATCAACGGCTCCGTCAGCGGCAGCTGGATGGCAATTCAACGGCCGAACCTCGACAACCGCGCCGACCCGGAATCCATCTACGGCCGGCTGTTGGATCGCATGGAACGCTCGGGTACGCGCCGGCACGCCAAAGCACTCTTCTGGTTCCTGGGTGAAGCCGAGACCGATCGCGGCATTCACAGCTATCACTATAACTGGGAGTTGCTCTACAACGCCTGGCGCGAAGACTATCCCGGCATCGAAAAATTCTACGTCTATCAGATTCGTCCCGGCTGCGTCAGTTGGAATAAAACACATGCCGAAATTCGCGAGGCGCAGCGCCGCCTGGATTCGCTGGACGATGTAGAACTGATCAGCACAAACGGCCGCCCCGGTTTTGACAACTGTCACTACAGCTTCGACGGCTACCGCGATATTGCCCGCAATACGGCCGACCTGGTTCTTAAACAAATCTACGACATTGAACCGACCCGGCGTTTTATACACTCGCCCAACGTGACGGCGGCCTGGTACAGCTCGCCGGCCAAAGACAAAATCACCATTAAATTCGACTATCCGGTTGAATGGCCGTTTCCGCTCGACTCCAGCGGGGCGCGCATGCGCGACTACTTTTTACTCGACGATCAAGGTGCTGTAGCGGACTGGGGCGTAGCGGTCGACTCAATGGTCTACCTCAATCTTCGTGCACCGTCGGACGCGCGCGAATTAACATACTTGCCGAATGCTTACTATGACGAGTCGATTTTCGGCCGCGATTCGGTGATTTATCACGGTCCTTTTCTTGTTAATCCCGACGGCATCGGCGCGCTGTCGTTCTGGCGCTTTCCCATCGCGGAATACAGTCCGGAACGCCCCGAATTTAAACAGGAGATCACTCTGAAGGGCGGCGGCAGCTATTGCCCCGGCGACTCGCTGGATGCAATTGCACCCGAAGGTTTTAAACGTTACCTCTGGTCTCAAGGCGGACAGGGACGCGAATTCCGCACTCCCGGCTTAAACACGGTTCTGGGCCTTGCGGCTTTCGACTCCTCGGGGAACTACGTTGTCGGCCGACTGCCCGCCCGGCTGGATACTGCGCCGGCGCCGCGTCTGCTCTACGACACTTTGCTTCAGCGCTTAAACAGCAATGTTATTGCCGCCGATTTCACGTGGTTCCGAAATGGTGTGGAGCTGGAGGAGTCCAGAGGGCTTAACGCCATTTTCACCGCTGATTCCGGCGCGTACCATGTGGAAGTAGTTTACCTCAACGGCTGTGCGGCCGCTTCCGATTCCATGGTGATCAATCCGCCCGGCAAAGGCACATCGGTTCGGTTGTTCGACCAGGCAGACAATCAACTTCAGGTATTCCCGAATCCCGCAAGCGGGTTCGCGCAAGTATTGTGGCAGGGCCACTATCTGATTAACGTCAGACTTCGCATTCGCGACGGCTACGGCCGAATGATTCTCGAACGGCGCATCGAGCGCTTACAGTATTTGGATATTGTGGACATTAACGTCGGCACACTGGCCGCCGGTATGTACCACATTGAACTGCAGTCCGGCGACTACACAAACGGAGCGCTTTTTATTAAACTTTAACTCTTTACGTCGCCTGATGCCGCACCCGACCAGAGCACTTCGCCGTTTGCAGGCGGCGTTTGTTCTTTTTGTTTGTCGGCGTATTTACAACCGCATGTCAATCTTCCACCGGCGTTTCGACTTCAACTTCCACTGTGCGGCAGTAGAAACGACCTTCCGGGAAACTGTTGTCAAACAGAAGAACATCCTCGCCGTAACCGACCGCCGTACTGCCGTCCAGCCCGAGAGCCCGCTCCGTGTTGTCGGCGCGGCGGCTCGACAAATCCAGGTTAAACTCTGCATCGCCCGTGCGATCCGTGTATCCTTCTATTCTCACTGTCGAGTGATCTGCAACGCGATTCTGAATCATCTCAACAATCTCGCGATTGCGCTCGCCCAGTTCGGCGGAGTTGTAATCAAACAAAATGAGGCTGAAGCGATCAACGCGTGTGTTGCCGACTCCCTGCTCGCGCTTGCGTTGAATCGTCACCAATTCCACGGGCAGCGAGGGCTCCGCGGAGCGCACCGTTTTACCGTCTTTGTCGATGTATTCAAAGGTCATCTGCAGACTACCCCACTTCAGGGCTTTTTCACCACTTTCGGCAGGCGTCCAGTCGATGTGCGGCGGCGGTGCGCCCCGGCCTTCGCGACTGAATAGTTCACGTCCATCCTGTTTAACCGTCACATTCCAGGTGCGCACGCCGCGGCGCGTATTGGCCTTCGGATACAATCTGACAATCGGATTTTCGAGTCTGCGCAGGGTATCGCTGACGAGCAGCGGCGAGAGAATTGCGGCGTCATTGCTGCCGATCTCAGCACGACGGTTTTCAGCACGTCCGTCTTCGGACTCGCTATTGGACGGAACAGCCGGCAGATTGCGGCCGCTCGTATTGATCCGCTCGCGGCTGACCTTCCAGTTGGTCGCCAGAAAATCTTCGATCATTTCTGCACGGCGATTGCTCAATTCGACGTTGCCGCGCTCCGCGGCGTAGTCGGCGTTACAACCAACGATGTTTACTTTGGCATTTGGATTTTCACTCAATCGGCGGCCAATTATGTTTAACACGTTGTAATAGATGTCGAGCGTAGCGCCGGCGTTTTGTCCGCTCTCGGGAGAACTCACGTCCGTGTTGTATCGCGCCGGAATCACCGCCTGTCCTTCGTCAAAGAAAATGTAATTCAGCAGCGGCACCATTCTGTCGGTCAGAAACTCTTCAACGCGCAGCGCCGCCACATCGCGCTCCAGACGCTCTTCCCCCTGATCTTCAATAGCTTTGACTTTAAGACTCGCCGTCGGCACGCTGATCGGCTCCGTCGTGATGCTGACTTCCGGCGCGCCGGTGGTTTGGTCCGCAATCGGCTTGTCGTCTTGCGCCGGAGGCAGTTCCTCTCTTCGATCAGCAGGCGGCGCTGATGTACGCACCCATTTGACGGCTACCCCAACGCGCAGCGCATCAACCTGCCAATCCACACTGGAGGAAATATTGTTAAGCCCCAGGGTATAGAACACTTCCGGCGCGAGAAGCGCCGTGCGCGTGCTGTTTAACGGCAGGTCGTAGGAAATCCCGAAACTGAGACCCAACGCCAGACGCTCTACGTCTGGAACATCGTCGGCAAAGCGGTTGCGCACGCGCGTTTGTGTGTCTTCAAACACGCCAAAATCCGGCTGAGTGATTTCTTCCTTTTGTTCAAAATTTGCCACTGCGCGATAAGCAAGATATGGCCCGCCGTACAGAGAAAATCCGTTGAACAGTTGAAATTCCAGCAGAGGTTCCAATCCAACGGAAATCAGAGTGGCGTCAATGCTGTGCTCGAAGATTCCGTCGAAGAGTTCGCCGTCCGGCGAGGCCACCTGCGTGGGTTCCTCCCGCAGCAATGTGCCTGAAAATGAATGCACGCCCAGACGCGGCTGCAGACCAAAGGCGTCCGTCCAGGGCCAGGTATACAGCAATCCGCCATTGAATCCCGCACCGTCGCCTTCCTCGAACAGGGGGCAACAGGTCGGGTAATCCGGACTGAGCTGCTGAAAATCGGCCCTGTGAGAATTGATGTTGAAGTTCGCAAACAGACCTGTTTCGCTCTGCATCGCAGGCGAGTCGCTCATCGTCTGCGCGCTTAAACTGAACGGTGTGCCGCATGAAAACAGCACGACTAACAAAAGGGCAAGGGCGTACGGGAAAAACCTGTTCATGTGGATTCCACGATTCGTGCATGACTCAGGGCCGGCTGCGCGTTGCTTCCCGGCCTGCACGTGTTTAATGCAAAATGACGAGTGTGTTAAACACTTCGACGGACAATGAACGCATGCGGATGAGGTACAATCCGGTCGGAAGATCGCTCAGATCGACCGGAATGCGAAACGGACCGGGTTCGAGCATCTGACGGCGGATGCGCCAAACGCTATGCCCCAGGCGGTCGAAAATTTCAAACTGCAGGTCGCCGCGTTCAATCGAGATTCCGGCAATTTCTACGTCGCCGTTGCCGGGATCCGGGAACACACGCAGTTCGGGCGACGGACCCAGCGGGTTAAAGAGACGCGTTCCGTCGACGCGGCAGAGGTTCTCCAACGTGAACAGTCCGGATCCGCCTTCGCCCGCCTTCGTCGCAACCGCACCGGTCGCATCGAGCCAGGTAAATCCGCTGACTCGCACAATCGATTGTTCCAAATGACCCAAAGCGGCCGTGAAGGCCACATCTCCAAGCACCGCGGAGACGCCGTCCCAGGCAAACTCAAAAGCGGCGCGCACGCGATGTTCGCCCCCGGCGGGCGTTGTGGGCACGGATTGGAGAGGAACGAGCATGTCCGCACTGTATTCCAGTTCCACGCGACAACGCCTGCTCATCACCTCGGCAGTGCGCAATAAATCCGGCTCGCTGAAGGAAATTCGGGCGTAAGCAGTCTCGCCCACAGCCGCGCTGAAATCCGCAACGTCAAGGGATGGCGGGTTTGTGTAAGCGCGCAACAGAAGCTCGCGCTGGTTTAACTGACCATCGACTTCGTAGGTCAGGAGAGCATTGTTCGTGCCGGCGGCAAGCGGCGTAAAACGCACGGCAAGGTCGAGCGAGTCGCCCGGCGCAAGCGTGCGCCCCACCGGGCTCTCTACGAGATCAAAATTTGAAGCATGCGGGCCTACAAGCGCGATATCCGTCAGCGTGTGCGACAGTTCCGAATTGTTGACCAAACAGCCGACAAGCAGCGTGTCGCGCGGCGCAGCTCCCAGCAGCAGCGTTCCCATGTCGACCTCTGCGTGACGGCGCAGCAAGTATTCAGGCAGCGCCCGTCCACGCAGCGGAATCCCGACGACAGTATCGCCTACATTCAGAGAAATGACATGTTCAACGTCACCTGGATCGTCCGGGCGGAATTGCAGATTGATTGCCAGAGTGTCGCCCGGCGCAAGCGTTTGCTGAGGCGCCCGCGGCTCGGTCAGTCCAAACTCGGGACTCCAGGCAAACGAACCGTAGTTAACGCCGCGATATGTCCAGGGCCGCGCGCCGCTGTTAAACAGCGATGCCGGCCGATCTGCGAGCGACTGGAGGAATAGCTGCGTGTCCGGAAACAATCCCGGCAGCACTTCAATCTGCGCAGCGACGGTGTTAACATCGGCGCTGTCGGCCTGAAGCGAAGACTGAACAAGTGCCGTGTTCCACACCTGCACGTCGCCATGGTTGCTGCGCAGAGCCAGCCGCCGACCGTCGGGATGCCAGGCCACTTCACGAACCAGCGAAGGATACTTCTTGGTAAAACTGCGATCCAAACCGCCGTTAAACTCAAAAACCTGTACGACATGATTGTTAAACGCAACGGCCAGAGAGCTCCCGTCGAGTGTCCAGGCCATAGCGGCCACCGTGGCGTAACGCACGTCTTCACCGACGATCAATTCGCGGCTCTCTCCGCTTGTCGGATCGTATATTTCCAGAAAGCCACTGCCGCCGCCTACCGCGATCTGTGCGCCGTCAGGCCGCCAGGCGGCCGATGTTATCTGCGGACTGAATTGCGGCCGCCTGAACTCTATGGTGTCGAGTGTATTGCTGTCCGGGTTCCACAACAGGACAAATGGGGCATTGCGAGCAAGCGCCGCACGGTGTTGACCGACAGGCTCCCAGTCATAAGCGGCGACATTTGCATCCAGACTCAGAACTCGTACAATCTGACCCAGATCGCCGTCAAACAGGAACAGCTCGCGGCTTCGCACGACGCTGACCTGATTGAGATTGGCGCGCCATTGCAGATTTACCGCCAGGCTGCCCGGAAAGCCGGAAGCCAGCAGGTTGTCCGCCGCATCGTACAATTCCAGTTCTTCGGCATTGTTTATCTGGGCGCGACGTCCGCTGGACGGTTGCAACCGAAACTCGCGCACACTTTCATCCCTTGCGGGCGGAAACGGCTGCAGTTTTTCGCTTGCGGCGTCCCACACCATCGGCGCGGAAAAAGCCGCCACGATTAAACCCGTCCCATCCGGCAGCCACTGAATAGTGCGCGCAATGACTCCCGGCCCCTCCAGACGCGAGCGCAAACCAAAATTCGGTAGTTCGAAAGCGTTAAACTCGTAGAGTCCCGCCGGTGTGATCCGGAAAACCAGTACAGTCGAAGCATCCTTGTTTAACTGAATGCCGCGCGCGCCGCGGCCGACGTCAAGAGATCCGAGCACTTGGCCGTCTGCGACGGCAATTTGCAGCAACTCCGATTCGGCCGCATCGAGAATATAAAGTGCGGCACGTGCATGATCCCAAGCAAGGACATCGGAGCCGTTCGACGGCAGGTCGATACGCCGCAGCGTGGAGGGATCGTCGAGCTCCAGAAACACACATTCTCCGGCGAAACTTATTACGGCAATTGCGCTTCCGGTCGGACCGGCGGCCAGGTCGCTGAAGCTGCCGCCCGCCTCACTCACCGTGTAAGGGCCGATGCGTTCATCGCGCCAGGGCCAGGCTACCAGACGCCTGTCGTAGTTAACAATCGCCACATAATTTTCGTCGGCCGTCCAGGCGAGTTTAACAAAGTACTCCGTCGATCCGAATGTGGCGCTGCGTTCAAAACGGCGCTCGACAAGGTTCCAGACGGCCACATTGCCGTTTCTGTCGGTCACGGCCAGATATTCACCGGAAGGGCTCCAGGCGAAGGCGGTGATGGAACTACTCATGAAATCGGGGTAGTAGTCGACAGTGCCGGTTGTGGTGTCGACCAGGGCCAGACCGCTGTTGCCGAACCCGCAGGCCAGCAAGCGGCCGCCCGGATGCCAGGCGGCGATGCTCGTGTTAAAGCTTTGCCCCAGACTTAAACTGCGCACCTGCCCGGCGTCGGCAGTGCGGTACAGATCAATTGTGCCGCTGTTGCTGCGCACAACATACATCTGACCGTCGGGCGAGAGAGTAAAAACGGACGCAAAACCGGGGATCTGTTTAAGCGGCGGCTGAGCGCGGCCGTCCGACGTCTGCTGCAACGAAACAAAGACGCGCAGCCCGGCGCTCCGGTGATCGGGTACCAGCCACTCATAGCTGCCGCCGCGAGCCTGGTCGCTGATTAAATAGCGTTGCGACTGCCCGTCAATTGCATACTCCAGACGAACGGGAGTGTTATGGCCGACACCGCTCCAGCGAATAGTGTAAAGGTGATGTGCGCCGAGCAGCTCACCGGCTGCCGGTGCTTCGAGTTTCAAATGAGTGCCGCCTGCAGCGGATTTCAGTTTATCGCCCCCGAGGCATTCAAGCTCGGCAACCTCGCAGGCGTTGGTTTTAAACACCAGAGAAGCGAGATCGACGGCTCCATCCGGAGAGCGGTAACGCAGTGTCAGGCCAATCGGTTGGTCGCGCATTAACAATTCGCCGCGGGCGGGTGGATTGATCAACTCAAACTGCGGGTTGTCTGACGCGATCTGATTGATCCGCAGGTCGCCACCCCGCGCCATGATTGTGAGCACGGTGTCGCGCGTTTCGCCCGGGGCAGTCGCACCGAAATCGATGAATTCCGGCTCAAGACTTAAACGCGGCAGGAGTTCAGCGCTCAGGTTAAACAGGGCGGTATCCGCCTGTTTAAATTGCGGCGAGTCAACGACCAGCTGCCGGCGGCCGGGACAGCGCGCGCGGCTGTACCACTCCACCTTGAATGTTTGTCTGTTAAGCGCGTGCAGCATCACATCGCGCAGCGCCGCGTTTAATCGCCGCCGAGTTTGCAGGCCGTCGACATTCAGGTTTTTCTGCCCGCTTGCAACAATCGCATCCACGCTGTTAACAAGCCGCACATTGTATATTTGTTCACTCTTGCCGTCGAGAACGGCGCTGAAATCTTCACTGAAATCAGGGTAGTAGTCTTCGCGATCCAGAGCGATGATGCGGTAGGGGTGCCGGCCGCTGTCGCGAAAACGGACGTAACCGAATGGACGGTTGTAGGCGGCGCTCTGCGCGTCGTCGCGTACTTCTTTCCACGCGCTGAACTCGTCAAACCGACGCAACACTGCAGCCGCATCGGTGGTGAAGTCCTGCACGACAAGAGGTCGATCCTGATAAACGAACAGTGAAAATTCTGCCGCTCCCGCCTGCGGAATCATCATGGCCGAATCGAGCGCCGCGCGAATGATATTGCGGTCGGTGGAATTGGCCAACAGATCCGAGGCGACCGAAAAAATGACGGACACGCTGTCCGGCGTGGTCACTTCCGGCGGCAGCAGCGCATAGTTGTCAATTGTGTTGCCGTTTTCGCTCAACTTAAACACGTGTTCGCGTCCACCGGCAAGAAGCTGATTCCGTTCGTCAACCATGCGCAGCGTCGCACGCAGCCGAGGATAGTCGCTTGTATCCACGTGTTCAATACGCACCGTTTGAGCATTCAAACACGGCGACAAACAAGAGAAAATCAGAAAGATTGCGGTTAAGACGGGAAGGAAGGTTCGCCCGGACATTGTTGCAGCGATTGTTGTAATAAATTGCGGAGCAGGAATTGTTTAACCTGCCGTTGCCTGCGGCGGTCACGACCCGTGGGGGCACAATGCGGGTGAACACGACCGGTGCGTTTACAAGGAAGCGAATAATACGGGAAAATAAAAAGCCGGACAAATTCCCGTCATTCGGTGAAATTTATCCGGCCAAGCTTGTAGATTTTTTGTGCGGCCCTGGTCTTGAACAATCCCCAACAGCCTCTTTTTGTTAGTCGTGCAGATTGCAGTTGCACGCGGGTGGGCTGGTGTCGAGTGTTGCGGCAGCGATCCGAATACCCTCAGATCGGCGAGACCGGGACCACGCGAATTTCATCAGCCATTGACGAGGTTGCGAATGGCGGCGCGCTGTTCTTCGCCTGTTTCGCAATAGATTTTGAGCGCCGGCAAAACGGTTTGCCAACCGGTGCATTTTCCGCGGAATGCGGTATCGAAACGAGGGTCGACGGAAACACCCGAGTCGCGCAGAAGCAGCTGCACGCTGCCGCCGGGAAGGACTTTCATTTCGAAGATGGTTTTGACCGGGCCGCGCGAGCCGAATTTGTTGGCGCCGTCGGTGCCAAGTGGTTTGCCGTTGTGTTCGGTCCAGGTCAGTTCGACGAGTTTGGGCTGGCGCAGACGTGAAAACTTGCCGCGAATGACGGTGCGGCCTGAGTCTTCGTTCCAGGCGAGCATAATGCCTTTGTCGCCTTCGTGGTCGACTTCGGCTTCATCGGCAAACCAGCGTTGCATACCGGCGGCTGTGGTAACGGCGTTGAACACTTTTTCCAGTGGTGCATGTATTTCGATGCTACCGTTGACCGAGCGAGTGAGATGAACGGACTTGACAGCTTCTTGCAGATCCATAGTCAGGCCTTTCCAGAATGTGTTGAACGGGAGGCAAAACACTTTGCGGTAATTATTATGCGCTTCAGATCTGCGGCATCCGGCATTGTGTTCGTGTTTTCCGTTGCCGCGGAGAACTCGAATATATGTCGACGTGGTTCGGAGCTTTCGAGTGCACGGCTGCGGCGGCTTTCCGTTCAGAGGCGAACGCGGCACTTTGCCCCACGTTTACGCTGCGTTCAGTTTTTTCGCGCTTGAAGATGCATTAAAGCTTCGTAGCGTTGTGGTAGAGCGCGCAGACGTGTGCGATGAGATCACTTCAGGAGCAGGCCGGGCTTCCGTCCAACCCCTGGGTTGACAGGCGGAGGGCCTGCTGGTGGGTTGGCGGTGGAAAACACTGCCGGAGGCAGGGGCGGGCCCATTTGATTTCACGGAGCGGTGCGTCGACTCTGTCGCATCGGCTGACTTTTTGGCGCCGACTCGCCGCCGCAGGCGGCATCACACTGCTTGATTCCGGACTTCCGGCTGACCTTGACCACATTGCTCGACGACGTTGTCACTGCCGCTCAGAGACCTGATACTCCTCGCCGCGGCGCACATAAGCATGAAAACTCTCAGAGTCGATGTTCGAGCCGCAGATAATCAGCCCGACGCGTTTGCCGCGCAGTTCGTCCGCCAGAACGTGCCAGGCGGCCGCCGTGGCGGCGGCGCCGGCGGGCTCGCATGCCAGCTTCAAGTCGTTGAACAACAGGGCCATGGCGTGACATAGTTGCTCGTCGTCGACGCGGACGATTTTGTCGATAAATCGACGGCAGAGTTCAAAGCTGTAGGGCGCGGCGTGCGGAGCACCCAGTGAATCGGCGATCGTCGTGACGCATTCGATTGACTGCGGGCTGCCGGCGGCAAAACTGCGGGTCATGCTGTCCGCGCCGAAAGGCTCAACGCCGATAACCTGACAGCCCGGCCGCAATTGTTTGACGGCTGCGGCCACGCCGGCGGCCAGGCCGCCGCCGCCGATCGGCACAATGACTGCGTCCAGCTCGCCCGCCTGGTCCACTAATTCTGCGCCAAGTGTTGCCGTACCCAGCGCCGTGTGCGGACCTTCAAAGGGGTGCACAAACAGACGCCCCTCGTCGCGTTCGATGGCGCGGACCGTGTCGAATGCTTCGTGCACGTTGTCCACCAGCACAAGCTCGGCGCCCAGTTCGCGGACGCGGTCTATGCGGGCACGGCTGGCACTGCGCGGCATGACAACCTTGGCGTGCACGCCCAGCAGACGCGCAGCATACGAAAGAGCAATGGCGTGATTGCCGGCGCTGACAGCCGTGACGCCGCGTTCGAGTTCTTTGGAATCGGCGGCCAGCATGACCATCAGAGCGCCGCGCGTTTTGAAACTGCCTGAGCGCTGGAACAATTCAAGTTTGGCAATCAGTTGCGTTGAAGCGCCGAAGCGCGCCTGGGTGCGATCCGAGCGCAGTTCCCAGACAGGTGTAACGGGCAGATAGTCCGCAAGTGTTGTGCGGGCAGTCTGAATGGACGCCGGATTCGGCGCATTGATCTCTGATGCGACGGCGGAAGTTGACATGTCGGTTCCGGATTGTAATGTTCAGAGCCGCAGCGCGCAAAGAGCCACGCTGTAAACGCCTCACCGCATGACAAGCAAAAATGGCTGTCCGGGAAGGCACAGTTTGAGCTATGCAAAATTGCACTTCCGGAAGCAGACCATCAACTATTGTTCCACGGCGCGGGCGACTTCCGCCAGGTGTTCAAACGCCGTCCTGTAGCGGTTGATGTGGACGAGGTTGCCGCGGAAGACAATGCGGCCCTGAATGACCGCTTTGGCGGCCGGCAGTTCGCCTGAAATAAATGAGTGCCAGTTGGGCAGCGTGGCGCTGAAACGCGTCACCGAACGGTCGGTCTCGTCGACTAGCTTGGCGACGCCGTCCTTGTCCCAGTACATGTAAGCCGGGTCGGAGGCATGGTCCGTCACTTCAAAGCGTACCACGCCGAGGCCCGCCAGGCTCTGTCGAAATTCAGCGGTGTTCCAGATTTCAGCGAAACGGCTCCAGTATTCTTCGCTGAAAAAAGTCGGTTTGCCCTGGGCGCCTGCGCCCGATGTCGATTCTTGCATGTGTGTCTCTCTCCCTACAGGTGTGCTCAATCTATGGATGATCTTGTGGCCCGCGCTGTTTGCGCGCGGCCGGCGGCAGTGTGGGAGGAAAATACAAATAAGACGCCAATCGCACAGCGGGACGGGGCAGCAAATATGTGTAACAGCACAACAAGGTGGCGACGCGCCCGCCTGACTATGCGACGCCTTCGGCAGAGCCTGCGACAATCGGCGTACAACCGGTATATTCTGCCTTGACCGGCGGAGCGACACCGGCCACCGTGAATGACCGCCATTATTGGCCGGAAACGTGCGGTCCGCCCTCCTCCCATCTATTTGCAAAACAAATACAATGGCCGGAACTCATCTACGTTCACTCACGTTCACGGAGCAGCGGAAATTCAGGCGTGGCAGCGCCTTACGCCGGCACGGCCGATTTCCGGACCTGAACACACTCACAGGTTGCGATTCCGTGAACGGGGCAAATCTTCAACAACATTCCTACTTCACTTCATGCGGGCAAGGCAACGTCCTGCATGCGAAATTCAGCGCCGCAAAACCTCACGAACGCTAATCAACAAGCGGGATCGCGGCGATCGGGTGCGGCGCACGAAAAAGTCGAAAATCAGCTTTTGTTCTCAATACGGAAACTCTACTCCATGAAACAGTCTCTCCTTCTTGCCATTTGTGTATCCCTGATTTGTTCGGCTCCGATGCTGCATGCGCAGGCCGGCGTCGACAAACTCCTGGATGAAGCGGTCAGCATCAAAACAATCGGCAGCGCGCGCAACAACCTGGTCGATCCGACCGACCTGGATTTCAACCGCGATGAAGGCCGTGAAAACGAACTTTGGGTGCTCAACCAGGGCGGTAACCTGGGCGGCAGCACTGTAACGTTCTACAATCCGGGTCAAAACGATCAGACCTCGCTTTATCTGGTCGACGGCAACAACTGGCACTTCATGGCGCAATGCGCCGCACTGGCCTTCGGCGACAGCGAGACCTGGGGAACCGCCCAGAACATCGTCGACGCCAACCGCCAGGCGGGTGTATTTGCCGGGCCGAGCCTCTGGTCCACCGACCTGGACATCTACGCCGTGGATCATGGACGCAACGGCAGCCACCTGGACATGCTGCACATCACGCCCAATTCATCCGGCATCGCGGCTGAGACTGGCAACATCTTCTGGCTGTTCGACGGTCTGCGCGGCAACATTGTCCGCACGGACTTCAAAGAACCGCACGAGCCGGGCGGCGAATTCCACGGCGATGCTCTGGTGCGCCGCTACACGGAAATCAGCGTGGCCCACAACGGTGACATCCCCTGCCACATGGACATCGACGACGATAAAAAATGGCTTTACATCGTTGATGGCGGCAACAGACGCATTCTGCGCGCCGACATCACGACGGGCGCGGTTGCGGGCAACCTGCAACTCGTCAACGAACAACTGGCCGAATATTCCGAGGTCACCGGCGTGACCTGGGAAGTCTATATCGACAGCGGTTTTGAGGTTCCCTGCGGCATCGACTACAAAGACGGTCGCCTGATCGTGGGCGACAACGCCACGGGTGAAATCATTTTCTACGACGTCACGGGTGAGAGCCCCGTCGAAATGGGCCGCGTTTCTACCGGCGCATACAGCCTGATGGGCATCGTGATCGGTCCGGATGACAACGTCTATTTTGTCGATCAGGACCGCAGCGAAGTATGCCAGCTCGCTCCGAGCGGCGCATTCGACGTTACAGTCGAGCGTCCGGTCCTCGTCGCTCAGCCGGGTGAACAGGAATTTGAGTTTACCGTTGAGAACCTGTCCGAAGCCGAAATTACTTTTGAAGCGACGATGCTGCCGACCGGCCGCACGCCGAGCCAGTGGCAGGCCGAAGCTACGGCGGGCGCAGTCGGCCCCGGCGAAAGCAAAACGTTCAAGATGTCGGTGGCTGCCGGCCTTGTTCCCGGTATCGGCGACTATCAACTGGTGGTCGACGCGCCCGGCCAGGCCGCCGTCACCAGCAAGTCAAAACTCCTTACGGTTGTCGCGCAAAACACTGATCTGATGAGCGTCAACGACGCATACAGCCCGAATCGCAACGACCAGTCCATTGGTACGGTCCTGACCGCCCTGCTTCGCGCTACGACGATTGAGGTGCCGGCTTCGATTGCCGAAGACCTGATCGGTCGCCTGCCGCAGCTCAAGACAATTGTCTGGACCGCCGGAGGTTTCGGTAAGGTCTCGCCCGAAGAAGCCGCCGTGCTTGAGGATGCCATGGACGCAGGCGTAAATGTCATGCTGATCGGCGACGGCCCCGTGGTGGGCATCGGCGCCGGCGGCGTCGACGGCAACGTCGGGCCGGCATTCCTCGACAACTTCGGCGCCGCCTACGGCGGTTTGATCGTTTCCGGTTTCGGCACCAACGGCGCCATCCGCCTGGAAGGTATTACCGGCGATCCGATCTCCGGCAGTGTCGGCGTGTTTTCCGGCCGACTCACGCTCTTCAACGGCGGCGGATTTATTACGGCCATTCCCAGCCCGCTCCTGCGAGCTGCGGATGACGACGCCCGTCCGTTCATTTACTACGAAGATCATTCCGATTCGACCCTGGCGGTGCGCTACATCAACGAAAAGTACCGCTCGATCATCCTCTCGATCAACCCGTCCAACTTCGACTCGCGTTCGATTCGCAACACGATTTTGTCGGAGTCGGTGCGCTGGCTGGAAAACCGCGAAGCCCAGGGCACGCCGGCCATTCAGGTCTCTACGGAGGAAATCGACTTCGGTCAGGTGCCCGTCGGCGCTCGCCGCACGCGCCCCGTTGTCATCAGCAATACCGGCGATGGAACGCTGGACATTCTGGGCCTGAGCTTCACCAGCGCCGCCGCCTCGTTTGAATTGAACGAGGAGGTTACGGTGCCGATGTTTATCGCGCCGAATGAATCCGTTGAACTCGAGATCACCTTCCGCCCGCAAAACGGCGATCCGGTGGTATCCGAGCTGATCATCGCTTCCAACGGCGGCGACGACGTGGCGGTAAAACTCTACGGCAACGTCGTTTCTTCCGTCACCCCGCTCGAAGGCCGCAGCGCTCAACTCTCGCTCGAAGTCGGTCCCAATCCGGTTCAGGCGGAAGCGCTGGTTTCGTACGAGCTGCAGGGACAGTCGAAGCACGTCACGATCGACCTTGTCGACGCGACGGGCCGCACGGTGGCGCAGCTGCTGGACGGCACGGTTGAGTCGGGCGCGCACCAACTGCGCTTCGACGCCTCGTCGCTCGCCGGCGGTCTCTACTTCCTGGTGATGAACGCCGACGGCGAGACGGTTTTTGCGCGCATGCCGCTTGTGAAGTAAGACGACACTCCGTTTTCCGACGGAGTTGAATTAAACATTCCAGATACGCGATGCGTCGGATCTCTTTTGATCCGGCGCATTTTTTGTTTAAGGGCTTTCCTTATGGCGCGGGCGGGCTCACTTCGTGGCCGCTCAAGGCCTTTTTTGTTCGTCGGCGGGATTGAAGTCGAGTACGCGCGGGTTGTTAACAGTCTGTGTGACTATGAGTTTGGGACTCGCATGCCGACTTGAGACTGATGGATTTGGGACTCGGAGACTTGAGACTCGGGCAGGGGTTAACAAGAGATGGCTTTGCCGGTAATTCGGCGAGTGTGGAGCCGGAGTGTGAAAGACTGTGTTTGGTCGTGGGGTTTTGTGCAGTGGACGCACCTTACCGTGATCAAGGGGCCCGCCTGCCCCATCGCCCGCCCCGCCGCCGCCACGAGTTTCCACCTGTTCAGACGCACTCCTCCCTCCCTGCAATAGTGCAGATTTTTTCTGAGGCAAACGTGAATCCGAGACCTACCGGCGCGTTGCATGCGGCGCACCGGAATCAGAGACAAGTCTACGTCGAAGCCGGATAATTTCCTCTGGTAAAACATTGAACGGTAGTCAGAACGTGATTTAACGGGCCGATTGGATCGATAAACGGGAATATTCAGCGTCACGCCAATAATTTAAAGGCGGAGCCGGAAACGACTTAACGCCGCTCCGGCTCCGCTTTAACACTCAGCACATTCTATTCCAGAATGCATCAACGAACAACTACAACAATCGAGCTAGCCGAGGCGCCTGCACTGCTGTTTAATGTCAGCGTATAGGTTCCGGGCGTCCAGTCCTGCGTGTCAAGTTGCAGCGATTGCTCGCCGGGCGAGGCGTTCAGTGGATACTCGCCGATCACGGCGCCCAACACATTTGTGACTTTAACACTCACAAGCGCAGAGGTGCGACTGTTAAACGTCACGTTAAGTTGCGTGCCATTTTGCACCGGGTTCGGATATATCTCCAGCATTGCTCCGTTTAGGGTTTCATCGTCCACGTCGGTCGCGGAATCAGAATTCGAAGGCTCGATTTTGTCGAGTTGTGAATCCATTTCCATGTATTCATTCAGCGGTGTACTTTCCTCGGGCAATACCACCAGAGGCGAGACGCACACCGTCGTTTCGTCGAAAAATGCCGCCGAGTATGAATTCGGCGTACTGTATGTATTCATGGGAATGTCCGTCATCGAGAACGTGTACGGCGTCAGCATGTCCGTTGTCTGCGTGAGAGTTAACGGCGTCTCATAACAACCGGCGGAACAGTCGCAGTTGGTTTTAACCAGCCAGGCTTCGTAGGAACTGAGACCGGTATTGTACTCGTAGCCGACAATGGCAATGCCCTGGTCGCTGGTTTGCAGCAGTTCCTCGCCTTGCCCGTCGTTGGCATAAGCGGTTGCACAGAGTGTATTTAATGCAACATCCGTGCGCAGTTGCCATGTGCGATTGTTGTACTCGCCGGTCACGACCAGGTCATTGTCGCATGTCTGCGTGATCGCATAGGAAATGACGGGAGCGGACGTGGATTTGTAGCGCGTGGCCGTACCGCCGACAACGCCGCCGCTTTGATCGATAAGCGCGATAAAACTCTCGGCAAAACCGCCGCCGGCATCGACGGGACCGCTGAGGGCATATTCATCGTCCTGTTTACCGTCGCCGTCGCTGTCTATCTGCACGATGTCCATACCGTAGGCATGGTCGCTCACCGGCGCAAGTACGTAGCCGTTCTTCCAGGCGATTGCCAGGCTTGCATCGACCTGAATCACCACCGCGGCTTCGATCCCGACGTCTGTCACCAGTCCGGCGATTACCCAGCCGTCGTCCTTGATGCCGTCGCCGTCGCTGTCTATCGGAGCCAGTGAATGCGGATGATATTCAATCATCAGAGACTGATCCAGTATAGTACCGTTGACAAAATTGCCGCCGGAGTCAAATTCTAGCAGATAAACATCGGCGCCGGTGTTGTAATCCGTTAAACGCGCCAGCACCATAAAACCGGTGACATTGCCCGAGTTGTCAACGATGGGCTGTGCATCCACGGCCTGCGCATCGGAGGTTCCAGACAGCGGATTAAAGGTGTAGGAAATGCTGGTCGGCACGCCGCTGCTGCTGAGCACGACAACGTACACCTGGCGATCTGTACCGTCATCGGTCGTACCGGCCACAAAAAGCTCGCCGCTCGGCATTTCCAGCGCGGCGACGGCATATTCATTATCGGGATTTGCCCCGCCCGGCCAGATGACGCGGGACCAAAGCAGGTTGCCCGTAGCATCTGTTTTGGCGATGTACACATCCTGATTGCCTGTATAGGTGTTGCTCTCGCCGGCTATCAACAGATCGGTGCTGCTCATCTCGCTGATATTGTGACCAAGGACCCAACCTCCCGCACCGTAGGAGTGCTGGTATCCGGAGGGCGACGGCGAACAGGTGCAACTGGAGCACAGCACGTCTTCATCCAGCGTGACGGCGGCGTCGGTGTCGATTTCGCCCGTACACGCCATATGGATGATCGCCCACGGCGGCGAACCCGCATTCTCGCTCGGTCCCGGCGTGTAGTCGGACACAACGGCCTGGTAGTTACAGGGCGTGGCAAAGACTCCGTCTGTTTTAATAATGTACTCGTCCCTGATGCCTGCGCCGAAACTGCCGGTCAGGCCGCCAATGATGTACCCGCCCGTTGCAGCGCGGATGGAATTGCCGGCATCCTGACCCGTTCCGCCGTAGACAAAACTCTGCAGGTATGCACCGCCGGCGTCTGTTTCAACAACGTAGACGTCGAACGAACCGAAACCAAAACTGCGGGTCAGGCCGCAGAGGGCAAAACCGCCCGAGGGCGTAAACGCCACTGAATGGCCTTCGTCATTGTTAACGCCGCCAAAAATGCTGTGCCACAGGAAACCACCGGCCGGGTCCAGACGCAGCAGAGAAGCATCGCTGCCGCCCGTACCAAGGCCTTCAACCGTTGCCGCGATGATAAATCCGGTCGAGACGCCCCCGCTGATTACTTCGCGGATTTCATACCCGGCGTCGTCATCGGGCGAGCCGTATGATTGGGACCACTGCAGCGCGCCGTTCTGATCCAGATTAATTACAGCAATATCCTTGCCGCCGGCGCCGAAGCCGCCCAGTGTGCCGGTTAACATTATTTCACCGGCCAGCGTTTCGATGGCGCTGTAGCCGTAATCCGGCGTTAATTCATCGGAAGAGATAACGGTGGACCATTGCGGATCGAGGTTAATATCGGTGCGCACGACAAAGACGTTGCCCGTTATCATGTCGGTTGCGGCAGAATATGGGCGGCCGTAACTAGTCGTCATGCCGCAGAGCAGATAACCATAGTCGGTCATCTGCACGACGCTGTAACCTTCTTCACGGCCGGAACCGCCATAGGTGCGCGTGGAAACCAACAAGCCGTTGAGATCCGTTAAGATCAGATAGATATCGCCGTTGCCGGAACTGTTGCTGGTACCGACAATGGCGTAGCCGTCCGGGGTGCCGTCGCCGTCGCGATCGACTTCCTGGACGTCATTGCCAAATTCATCCAGCGGGCCATAGTAGCGGCGCGTCCACTGTTCAACACCGTTGCCGTCCAATCCGGTCAGGACAATATCGTAGTCGCCGCCGCCAAAACTGTTGCTGCTGCCGACGGCAACATATTCGCCGCCGGTCGTCTGAATAATGCGCTCGGCTTCGTCCAGTCCGGCAGCGCCGATTGTCTCCTGGAATGTTTGCGCCAGGATTTTCACATCGCCGATTAGCATTCCGGACAAAACACATGCACAGCAGATTATCATTTGTTTAATGTGCTTCTTCAGGCCCTCAGGTTTGGCAGGGGCATGGAGATTCCTTTCACTCTTTTGCACAAGAGTTAACATCATATTACCTCGTAGTTTAAACACCGGGTGCACAGAGCACGTGATCACAAAGAGTCTTCTGCAGCAATTAACACGTTGCGCAGAGTGTCAATTCGACCTCAGTGTTTGATGAAAAGATAAATTGGAGACGGGAGCGAGCTTACACGCTCACAAAACGGCTGGTACCCGGTCGTACGTCGCCTTGACTACACGTGACTTCCACGACATTTGCGGCAGACAAGGGCATCGCCGCAAGCGATCTCTCACACGGAAACAAGTCCCGGCGAATGATGTCGGGTCGTAGCGTGGCAGCTGAGTTGATTGCAATAAACATCGAGCTGAATGCAATGCCGCAGCAGACGACATCCTCGCTTCCGAGGATCATCAAAATCGGCAATGACAACAACTCCTGTTGATTAAACAGAGTGAGGCGTCCACAAAAATCAATTATTTGTTCAGCGAGTGGCAGTGATCCGGCAGTTCAGCGGGAATATTGGATTACCCGCTGCCGGAAGGATTACTGAACATACTGACCAGAGACAGGGTCAGTGGCGATGAATGTACAACAAGGCGGCCTGTAATACAAGCAATAATTCAGCCGATTGATATTTTTATTACCCAGGCTATTACTTTCCTGCGAACGGTTGCTTTTGCAAACAAGCGTCAATATCGCGGTTCAAATCCTGCTCACCGAGTATTTCTCACACGACGCGGGCGGGCTCACTTCGTGGCCGCTCAAGGCCTTTTTTGTTCGCCGGCGGGATTAAAGCTGGGCACGCGTGTGTTGTTAACAGACTATGCGGCTTTGAGTTTGAAACTCGCATGCCGGCTTGAGGCTGATGGGTTTGGGGTTTGAGGACCTGAAACTCCGGCAGGGCCTAACATAAGCGGATTTGTCAGGCTGCTCAGGCAAGCGCAAAAAACAGCGGAACCGAAAACGACACAAGGCCGCTCCGGCTCCGCATTAACACTCAGCACATACTGATCCAGAGTGCATTAACGAACTACAACAACAATCGAGCTGGCCGCGGCGCCTTCACTGTTGTTTAATGTCATCGTATAGGTTCCGGGCGCCCAGTCACTGGTGTCGAGTTGCAGCGACTGTTCGCCGGGCACAGCGTTCAGAGGATACTCGCCGATCACAGCGCCCAGCACGTTTGTGACTTTAACACTCACGCGCGCAGCGGCTCGGCTGTTAAACTTCACATTGAGTTCCGTGCCGTTTTGCACCGGATTGGGATATATCTCGAGCATCGCGTCGTTTAAGGTTTCGTCATTCACGTCGGTCGGAGAATCGGAATTCACCGGCTCGATCTTGTCGATTTGTGAATCCATCGGCATGTATTCGTTAACGGGCGTGATTTCCTCGGGCATGACGACCATGGGAGCAATGCAAATTATCGTTTCGTCTAGAACTCCGGATTGAGACGGGCTCAGTGTATTTGACGAATTCTCAGCAACGTCTGACATTGCAAATACAGCATCATTCAACCCATCCGTCGAGATTAACAGATTTAACGGAAATTCATTGCAGCCGGACGAACAATCACAGTCCGTTTTAACTAAATAGGCATCGTAGGAGCTATTGTTTGAATTAAATTCCATACCGACGATCGCAATTCCTCCGTCGCTGGTCTGCAGCAACTCGTCACCAAGACCATCGCTACCATATCCCGTTGCGCAGGAAACATTAAGTGCAACATCAGTACGCATCTGCCAGGTCGCGCTCATCGATCCTGTCACCACAAGATCGTTGTCGCAGGTTTGTGTGATGGCATAGGCATCCAGATCCGTGCCGCTAAAAGCATACTGCGTAGCAGCACCGCCAATGACAGCACCGCTTTGATCCAACAATGCTATAAATGTCTCGACATTGTTGGCGTTAACATCGACGGAACCAGTCATTGCATATTCATCGTCCTGCTTGCCGTCGTTGTCGCTGTCAATCTGCATGATGTCGTAGCCGTAGACATAGTTGTTCATCGTTGCAAGCTGGTAGATGTTTTGCCAGGTCGGCGTTAAGTTTACGTCAAGTTCGATTACGATCGTCCCCTTCACCGATGCGTCGTTCACGGTACCCACAATCAACCAGCCGTCGTCCTTTATTCCATCTTGGCTCTTGTCAATGGGAGCAAGTGCATGCGGAATAAAACTCGTCACAACCGTTTGGTCCAGAATAAAACCGCCGCCAAAGTTGCCGTTATTGTCAAAATAAATCAGATAGGCGTCCTGGCCTGTGTTGTAGCCGGTCAGCGCGGCCAGCACCAGAATACCGACGACATTGCCACCACTGTCAACAATCGGCTGGGCGTCAACGGCCCATGCATCGGTCACACCAGATGTCGGGTTAAAGGTGTAACTTGGCCCGGTCAGCGCTCCGCCGACATCCAATTGAAAGACAAAAACTTCCATGTCCGTTCCGTCGTCCGTGCTGCCTGCTACAAAAATGTCGCCGCTGGGCATCTCAACCGCAGCGACAGCAAAGTCATCGCTTGTGTTCATCGAGTTGGGCCACACAGTTTGGCTCCAAGACAGGTTGCCGCTGGGATCCGTTTTAATTACATAAGCATCATCATTAAAGTTGTTGTAGCTATTACTGCGTCCGACCATCAACAATTCACCGTTAACCAATTCAACAATGTTGTGTGCGCGATCGACTCCGTAGGTGCCGTATGCGTGTTGATAACCTGAGGGCTGCGGATTGCAGGTACAGTCAGCACACAACACGTTCTCAGTCAGGCTGACCGCGGCACCGCCATCAATTTTTCCTTTGCAGGCCATGTGGACAATTGACCATGGCGGCGTATTTACTACATCGCTCGGCCCCGGTGAATCGGAAGAACTAACAGTCTGGCAGTGACAGGGGGTAAAGAAGACCCCGTCTGTTTTGATGATGTACTCGTCCAGCATACCAGCGCCAAAACTGTCGGTATTGCCACAGATGATATAGCCGGGACCGGTGGTCGCACGAATGGAACGGCCCTCATCACTACCCGTACCGCCATAGGTAAAACTGTTTAAAAGAGCGCCACTGGCGTCGGTCTCAACCACATAAACGTCGGTACTGCCAAAACCAAAACTGTTGGTCGTGCCACAGAGGGCAAAACCGCCCGATGGCGTGAATGCTACGGAATAGGCGGCATCGTCATTCACGCCGCCGTACACTCTGTGCCAGAGGTAGTTGCCGTTAACATCCAGACGCAGCAGTGCGGCATCGCTGCCGCCGGTACCATGACCTTCGACCGTTGCGGCAACAACAAAACCTGTCGACACACCCTGGTCGATTACTTCGCGGATTTCATATCCGGCATCATCATACGGTGAGCCATAAGAATCCGACCACTGCCAGGCGCCGTTCTGGTCGAGTTTGACAACGGCAATGTCCTTGCCTCCCAATCCTGCTCCGCCCAGCGCGCCGGTCAACATGATATCGCCGGCCAGCGTCTCGATGGCACTGTAGCCGTAGTCCGGTGTTAACTCATCCGAAGAAATGACCGTGGACCATAGCGGTTCAAGATTGCTGTTTGTGCGCACCACAAAAACATTGCCGGGAATGAGGTTCGTCGCGCCAGAGTAGGGACGCCCATAACTGGTCGTGTTACCGCAGATCAGATAGCCGTAGTCGGCCATTTGTATTATGCTGTACCCTTCCTCGCTACCGGAACCGCCATATGTGCTTGACCCTTTGAACACACCGTTGTAGTCTGTCACAACCAAACAGATATCGCCGCTGTTGGAACTCTTGCTCGTTCCCACGATGGCATAACCGTCTAATGTACCGTTGCTGTCGCGATCAACTTCCTTGACGTCATAACCAAATTCATTGAGCGGGCCGTAGTAACGACGAGTCCACTGTTCGACGCCGCTGGCGTCAAGTCTGGTCAAGTAAATGTCGTAATCATTCCCGTACATATCCTGACTTCCGACGACCACATAACCACCGTCGGACGTCTGAATAATTTGTTCGGCCAGATCATCACTTGTAATGCCAAGCGTCTCCTGGAATGTCTGCGCCACGAGGCCGGCACCACCGATTAACATAGCACAACACACCAACACCAATCGACTCAGGGTTGACTTCAAGTCAGTATTCAGACTCCCTGATTCAGTTGTGGCATGCAGAATCCCTTCACTCTTGTGCATAAGAGTTAACATACTAACACCTCTTTGGTTGAACACTGTAAGTGCTGAGGGAACGTGATCGATGTAATTAGTTCGCTGCGAATGACCATTCGCGCAGCGTGTCACGTTAATTGCAGTGTTGATTAAACACAGTTGACATTATGGTTAAGCTTTACTACTTATTATTTCCGACCTCACGTGAACTGTTGTTCAGATTGAAGGCACGCTACGCCTTCGGCAGTACAGGTATAACCTGCGACTTCCGCAAACGATGTCTCACAGGGGAGCACCTTCAGCGATAGAATGCAAGGCACGACGAGACAGTGGACGGTGTTAAGCAGACGACTTGCACTCGGCATTGTCAACCGCAGCGTTAGTCCGGTGTCAACCGGGCAAACGGCGCAATTGAACACGGCAGTGCATATGTTTAATACAACAGAACGGGACGATTAAGGGGGCTGATGTTTATGTTCAGTGCGACAGAGTTCAGGCGGCTATCTCTGGTAGTAAAGATAAGTGCGGCCGTATTTCACTAAACATATCGACCGGTGTCGCGGTCAGCGGTGATGAATGTACAACACGTCGGCGTGTAAAACAAGACATATTTTAGCTGGATGATATTTTTATTCTCCGACTTACTTATTATTTCGTCTACACTCTCATTTTTGCAGCTTGATTGCTCGGCCGGTTCGCCCACTGTGAGTGCTCCGAGTAGCCGACGGTTTGGATTAACGCGCGGAAGCAAGACATTTAGAGACCCGTTTGGATTTGGGTTAGACTGAACACAAGATACTCCTGGTCTGAACACCTGTATATTCGGTGTCTTCTATCCGGCGCAACGGTTGTTTAACATCTGGTTAACCGGGCATTTCTCATTTGCGGGCGGGCTCACTTCGTGGCCGCTCAATGCCGTTTTTGTTTGTCGGCGGGTTTGAAGTTTGAAGCTCTTGTGTTGTTTAACAGACTCTGAGACTCCGGGTGTGTGGCCGGCATGCGGGTTTGATGATTTGTGACTTGATACGGTGTGATTCGGGAGAGATGAGGATACTGGAACTTGGTATAAGGAATGGAACCGGCTGCGGTGTTGATTTTCGTGGCGGTCCGGGAACGAGCGGAGACTCTTTGGAGTACAGTAGGCGGTTTCCCGATTTGACCATGGAGTGTTTTTTCTTCCCGCAGCAGCCCATTGTGCAATGAGTGTGCATGTGAGTGTGTGTATCAGTTGTATGGTATGAGACTTGAAATTTCGATTGAGGCAGAGTACAGAATGTCGTTGAGTAGGGGATTCTTGATCGAGATCTCGGGGCTGGGAGTTCCTGGAAGTTTTGGTTTTATGAGGCCGGATTCTGCTGTTGGAGTTGCATGACGCATTTGTGTGTGATCAAGGGGCCCGCCTGCCCCATCGCCCGCCCCGCCGCCACCGCGAGTTTCGATGATATTCAGCCGCACGCCTCCCACCCTGCATTCGTGCAGATATTTGTTAGGGGCAAGCAAGCGTTCGTGACAATCCCGATCCGGTGCGTTGCATGCGGCGCACCG
>CAYULF010000012.1:0-44191 GCA_964445695.1 uncultured Hyphomicrobiales bacterium
GCCCACAGCGACGATGCACACGATCATGCCCACAGCGACGATGCACACGATCACGCCCACAGCGACGATGCACACGATCACGCCCACAGCGACGATGCACACGATCACGCCCACAGCGACGATGCTCACGATCACGCCCACAGCGACAATGCTCACGATCACGCCCACAGTGACGATGTCCACGATCACGCCCACAGCGACAATGCACACGATCACGGCGATCACGATCACGGCGATCACGCGCATCACCTGCACACGGCTCCGGGCGAAAAGATTGCGCACGGGATTCCGGTCGAATTTCAGACGATCAGTTCCGTGGCGGTCAAGCTGAAAAGCCCGATTTTTTTCGAGAGTTTTATCCGTCAGATCAATGAAAACAGCATCGCGCAGGCCACGATGCCGGTGCGTGAAATCCAGAGCCTTTTTGCCATCGTCGGCAACGTCAACGGCATTTTGCTGGCCGTGTCCTGGCTGGTGATTGTCATCGGCGCGCTCTCAATTTTTGTGTCCATCTACAACTCGCTCAACGAACGCAAACGCGAAATCGCCATTCTGCGCTCGCTCGGGGCGCGCCGCCGCACGATTTTCGGCCTGATCGAACTCGAAGCGATGGCCATCGCACTCTGCGGTTCCCTGGCCGGAATTATTCTGGCGCACCTGGGCCTCAACTTCTTCGGCGCCGAGATTTCGGCGCGCGTGGGCGTCAATCTCGATTTTGCGCTCTGGTACAATTTTGAACTGCTGCTGATGGCGGGCGTGGTAATGCTGGCGGCGCTGGTGGCCTGTGTGCCGGCCTGGAAAGCCTACCGCGTGGACGTGGCGCACAACCTGGCCCCGATCTCCTGAGGCGCACGGGGCGTCAATTTCCAACATCGTCAGCGGCCGCGCGTCTGTTGTGCCTGGCGTGACATTTCCCGACGCTGTTTTTCAAAGCCAATCCAAAACTTCCGCTTGAGCATGATTTTTTTGTTAACCTCGCAGCTGTCATCGTCCATCCGCACAGTCGGCCTGGTGCTGCTGATCGCGACGGCGCTGATGCTGCCGCAGAACGTCAGTTCAACGACGCCTGCGCCGGAAGTCAAGTACAAACGCGTGTCATTCGGTATACTCGGGCTCTATGTGCCCGGCTCGCCGCCGCCCAAAAAGGTCCTGGATCTGGATGGGCAGAACATCGAAATGCTCGGTTTCCTGGCGGCGATCAACCAGCTGGAGGACATGGAGGAGTTTATCGTCTCCAAAGTGCCGCCGCTGAACTGCTACTGCCATCCGGCAACCAAGATCAATGAAATGCTGATGGTCCGGACGCCGAAAGGCAAGGGGATAGATTTCAAGTCCGGCATTGTAAAAATCCGCGGCAAGCTGCACGTCAGCAAAGACATCAAAAGTGAGTACGACGGCCCGATGTACGAGCTCGAGTGCTACGAGGTGCTTTGAACCCGCGCGCTCCGGCGCTGTATTAACCTGATATCCGACAAACGTGAAACGAACAAAAAAACCATCCGGGAGCGGCGCGGGATCGCGGCGCTCTTCGTCGTCTTCTCCCAAAAACCGCCGCTCCGGCGGCACGACTTACGGTCGCGGCGCCAAATCCTCGCGCCTGCGCGGCCGCGGCGGTAAAAGCGGCGCGCGTCCCGCCAAACCCGAGCCTCTGCTGACCAAAGCCGAAGTCGATGCGCGCGAAAACCCCGGCCTGCGCCTCAACAAATACCTGGCCAATGCCGGCATCGCCTCGCGCCGCAAAGCCGACGAGCTGATCGAATCGGGCGTCGTAAAGGTCAACGGCAAAACCGTCACCGAGCTCGGCATGCGCGTCGGCCCGGGCGACAATGTCACCGTCAAAGGCGACCCCGTCTCCTTCGACAAGCTGCTGACCTACATTCTGCTGAACAAACCGAAAGACTGCATTACGACCAACAGCGATGAAAAAGGGCGCACAACCGTGCTGGACGTGGTCAAATCGCGCGAGCGCATTTTTCCCGTCGGCCGTCTGGACCGCAACTCCACCGGCGTACTCCTGCTGACCAATGACGGCGATCTGGCCTACCGCCTGACGCACCCCAAATTTCAGGTGACGCGTGTGTACAAGGTGCGTCTGGACAAAGGCCTGCAGATCGACGATCTGCGTGCCATTGCCGGCGGCATCGAACTGGACGACGGACCGACGCAGCCCTGTGAAATAGCCATCGATTCGGGCGATCGCCGCGATGTGGTCATCAGCCTGACCGAGGGCCGCAACCGCGAGGTGCGCCGCATTTTTGAAGCGCGCGGTTATCTGGTGCGCAAACTGGATCGTAAAATTTACGCCACGCTGTCCACGCGCGGCATGGCGCGCGGTGATTTCCGTCATCTGACGCGTCAGGAAATTCGCGAACTTGAACAAACTGTCGGTCTCGACGGACGCGACGGGCTCATCCAGCAGCATTCGCGCCGTCGCCAATCCAAGTAGTTTTCCCGGAGCGTTCATGATTCAACAACTGCCTCGTCTCGCGGCCGCGGTCTGCTGTCTGATTCTCGCCTTGCACCTGTCCCTCCCGGCGCAGGATCGCTCCTCCGCTCCGCTGCCGACCTACACGCTGGCCGAGAGCGATGTGCCGACCGAACTGCGCAGCATGGTCGAAAGTTTTTTTGCGCAGCTGGCGCAAAACAAACCCGTCGGCGCGTTCGACAAACTTTTGACCGGCAGCCGCATACTGGATGATACCAGCAATGTGGCGACGCTGGTGCGGCAGTCGCAGCGCGTGCTGAACTTCTACGGCCCGCAGGAACGCGTGGAGTTTATCAGCGCTGAAGCGGTAACGCCGTCCTTCATCCGCGTGCGTTATCTGGCTCTGCATCGTGTTTACCCCATCAAGTGGGTTTTCACCTTCTACCGTTCGCCGGCCGAAGGCTGGATTGTCGCTCTGCTGCGGTTGGACGACAAGGTGGAGAGCAGCTTTACCGATGGCTGGTAAGGTGGCCGCCGCGCTCGCAAGGCGCTGCCGCATTGCTCTGCAACCTGTGCGGCGCGCTTGCGTAGGGAAGCCCCTGAACGCTCGCCGAAGGTCCACAATGCACGTCGCCGCTCAAACGTTGCATCATGCATGGGCGGTGCGGCGCTATCGGGGTGAAGGACATACAATAGAAGGGACGAGAACATGACAACGACAAAAGTGATACTGGCCGGTGCGGGGATTTCCCTCGGCGTCCTGCTCGGCGCACTGGCGCAGCCCGTGATCTCCGGCGATAATGTCTACACGCAGGTCAAAAAGTTCAGCAACGTCCTGAACATCACGACCAAAAACTACGTCGACGAAGTCGACAGCGAAAAACTCGTAGCGGCCGGCGTGCGCGGCATGCTCGAAGAACTGAACGACCCGCACTCGGTCTACATCCCGCCCAAGGAAAAAGAAAAAATCGACGAGGACTTCCGCGGCAGCTTTGACGGCATCGGCGTCTCGTTTGAAATGCTCAACGACACCATTACCGTCGTCACGCCCATCATCGGCGGCCCGAGCGAAAAACTCGGCATTCTCGCCGGCGATAAAATTGTGCGCATCGACGGGGAAGACGCCGTCGGTCTCGAATCCGAAGAAGTGCCCAAACGCCTAAAAGGTCCGCGCGGCTCGACTGTCAGCGTCGACATCTTCCGCGCCGGAGAGGCGGGCGACGGCATCATCAACTTTGAAATCGTCCGCGACGAAATTCCGATCTACAGCGTCGACGCCCACTTTTTGATCGACAGTTCCGACGTCGGTTATATCCGTGTCAATCGCTTTGCCGCTCAGACCCACAATGAATTGGTCGAAGCCGCGACGGAGCTGCAGAAGCAGGGAATGAAAAAGCTCATTCTCGACCTGCGCTTTAATCCCGGCGGTTACCTCAGTCAGGCCACCCGCATGGCCGACGAGTTCATCGGCTCCGGTGAAAAAATCGTCTACACGCAGGGCCGCCGCAATGAATTCAACGAAGTGTTTCGCGCCACGAGCAGCGGGCAGCTGGAAGACATGCCGCTGATCGTGCTGATCAACGAAAGCTCCGCTTCCGCATCGGAAATCGTGTCCGGCGCTGTTCAGGACCTCGACCGCGGTCTGATCGTCGGCGAAACGTCCTTCGGCAAAGGGCTTGTCCAGCAGCAGTATACACTCAACGACGGCTCGGCTTTCCGCCTGACGACCTCCAAATATTACACGCCCTCCGGCCGCCTGATTCAGCGTCCCTACAAGGATCGCGACAAATACTACAATCTGGAAGGCCGCGCCGACCTGGAAGAGGGTGAAAACATCGACCACTCCGGCGACAACGACAACGAAGAGCGTCCCGAATATTCGACCAAGAGCGGCCGCGCGGTTTACGGCGGCGGCGGCATCGTGCCCGATTACATCGTCAAGGCCGACACGATTACCGATCTGTATCGTCAGCTCTTCCGCAAAAACGTCTATCGTCTGTTTAATGATCGTTATCTGCCGGACATGCGCAAACAGATCGAGCAGGATTACGGCGACGATTTCTACGCCTTTGATCGCGGTTTTAATGTAGATGACGCCATGATCGCCAATCTGAAAGCGATTGCGGCGGAGAAAAACATCGAGTGGTCGGACGAGGATTTTGCGGCGGACGACATGAAGATCCGCATCGTGATGAAGGCCGAAATTGCGCGCTCCGTCTGGAACAACAACGAGTCGGTGGCGGTGCGCCTGCACATCGATCGCCAGGCGCAGAAAGCGCTCGAACTGTTTCCCGAAGCCGTCAAAATTGCGCGCCTGTAAGGCGATGCGCTCCGGCTTCTGACGATGTTGAACTTTACAATGCGGCTTCCCTTGATGCGTTCTAAGGAAGTCGCTTTTTTATTCTGAACATTTGCTTCCCATCGACGGTCGGCCGTGCGGTCCGTCGACTCAAAAATTCTCCGGCGTTGCAGTCCATTCAACTATTTCTGGTGAATCACATGTTTGTATGCAAGGAACCGGGCCGGTTCTCACTGCTTCTGATGTTTGTTGTTCTGGCCGGTATGATTGGCTTTGGCGCACCGCGCGCCGAGGCGCAGATGTTGTACCAGGGCGAAATCCTGGAGTACGACGTCTCCTACCTCGGTTTTACACTCGGAACGATCGTTATTAAAACAACAGGGAAAGAAAACATCGACGGCGACTCGACCGTGGTTGTTCAGGCGGAGATGAAATCGCGTCCCGGATTGCCCTATATGTCGATCGACGTGCTCTACAAAAGCTGGCTCGACCCCTCGGTCAAGTATGCGCGCAAGTTCTACGCCAGCGAGCAGATCAATGAAGATCCGCGCGAATACACAAAGTACGAATTTGACTATCCGAAGAACTACTTCCGGATCGAAACCGGAACGGAAGAGGCTATTAAACAGCAGATGAAATTTGAAACGTCGACGCGCTGGAACGACGGGCTCTCGCTCTTTTTCCTGGCGCGCCAGTTTCTCAACATCAAACGGCATATCGGCATCCCGACCATCATTCAGAACGATACGGTGCGCACGGCCATCAACTTCGTCGGCACGGCCGAAAATGTCGAGATCGACGCGGTTGAGTACGAAGTCAGCACGACCTACTTCAAGGGCAATGCCGACTGGGAAGGCATCTACGGCGTGACCGGTCGTTTTGAGGGCTGGTTCAGCGCTGATGAGGCGCGCGTTCCGATCCGCGCCAAGATGAAAGTCTATCTCGGCAGCGTCGACATCCAACTGACCAAATGGACGCGCGGCAACTGGATGCCGCCCAAGGCGAAAGGTTAAACAAAGGACGGACAGGCATGGCACGCAAACCGGAACCGGTACTGATAGGAATTGACGGCGGCGGCTCGCGCACGCGCGGCGTCATTATGCGCGGCGACGACGAACTCGACCGCCGCGAAACCGGCACCGCCCGCGTCGGCACCGTCGGCGTGGTAGAGTCTTCCGAGCGCCTGCTCAACCTCATTTCTGAACTCTGTCAGTCCGCCGGCGTGCAGCCGATGAATCTGGACGCCGTCGCCATCGGACTGGCCGGCGTCTGGTTGCCCGGCGAGCGCCAGCGCGCCCAGCAGCTCCTGCGCCTCTTTGCCCGCGAACGCAAGATCGACATCAAACATCTCAAGATTACCAGCGACGCGGGCATCGCGCTGGAAGGCGCCTTCGACGGCGACCCCGGCATGGTGCTGATCGTCGGCACCGGTACGATTGCCGTCGGCGTCACTCCCGAAGGCGAAGTTGTGCGTTGCGGCGGCTGGGGCATCGAACTCAGTGACGAAGGCTCCGGCGCGTGGCTGGGCCGCGAAGGCCTGACGGCCCTGACGCGCGCTTTTGACGGCCGCGGCGCCGGCAGTGCGCTCGTGGATGCCATGGTTGGACTCTTTCCCGTCATCGATCCCAACAACCCGCGCACGCTCGTCGCCGCTTTTCACGAGAAAATGTTCGACTATTCCACCGTGGCGCCGCTCCTGATGCAGTGCGCCGAAAACGGCGACGCCGTCTGCCGCGAGATCGTCGACCGCGCGGCTTTTCACCTGATGGAATCGGTCAAGGTTCTGGCCGGTACGCACTTCAGCCAGGCCGGTGAAACGCCCGTGGTCTGCATGGGCGGCATCATGGAAGCAGACACCCTGCTGGCCCGCCTCGTGGCTGAACAGATCGATGCCATGCCCACCTTGACGCTGCAGGATCCCAAAGGGTCCGCCATCGACGGCGCGCTGGGAATGGCCCGCAAAATGATCAGGGAAGGAATGGCCTGACGCCGCTCGGTTTCAAGCGCGTGATTCAGTGCCGAACAAAAAGGATTTTCGCCGCGTCAGACGTATTTCTTGATTGCGTTTTCCAGTTGCGGTCGGTAGCCGGAGCCGAAGAGGTTCAGGTGCACCAGCAGGGGATAGAGGTTAAACAGATTCAGTCGGTCTTCCCAGCCGCTTTCCAGCGCCCATTCTTCGTTGTACGCCGTGTAGAAAGACTTGTCGAAGTCGCCGAATAATTTGGTGAAGGCGATTTCGGCTTCGCGATGCCCGTAGTACACCGCCGGGTCGAACACCACCGCCAGGCCGTCTTTGCCCGTCATGCAGTTGCCCGCCCACAGATCGCCGTGCAGCAGGGCCGGTTTGCCCTCCGGCATGTGCCGATCAATTTTGTTGATGAACTTGTTGAACTGACTCAGCAAAGCGCGGTCCGCCAGACTGCGGTCGCGCGCAAATTGCAGCTGCGGCTCGATGCGTTCCTTGACGTAGAACTCCAGCCAGCTCTCGTGGCGTTTGTTGCTCTGCGGCAGGTCGCCGATAAAGTTGTCTTCGTCCAGTCCAAAAGTCTCGCTGCCGTTGCGGTGCAGCCGCGCCAGGCTGGCGCCGAACTCCGTCCAGTAGTTCTCGTCGCGTTCGCCCGACGTGATATGCTCAACTATCAAAAAGGCGAATCCGGCCGCTTTGCCGGTACAGATCGGTTTGGGCGTGCGCAGCGTCTTGGTCGACGCCAGCATTTCCAGCCCGCGCGACTCCGCCTGGTAATTGATGAAGTTGTCCTTGCTGTTCCACTTGATAAAGTAGGAGCCCAGATTGGTATCCATCCGGTGCGCGTTGTGAACGCAGCCGCCCGCGACTTCTTCGTCGCCGGTGATAGTGATTTCTTCGCCAAGAGTCTTGGTCAGCAGCGCCGTTGCGCGTTTTTGGATGATAGCTGGAATCATAGGTAGTGTTCTTTTACCACAAAGGACAGGAGGTTCTGCGTGCTGCGGTCCAGAATCTCATATACGGTCTCAAAGTCTGCGTTGTCGCCGTAGTATGGATCCGGTACTTCCGCATCGGCGTTGCCGACGGGATCAAAAGCACGCATGAGAAAAATACGACTCGTTGCGTTGTCGATGCGTTCATGGACGCGCGTGATGCGCTCGCGATTGCTCTGGTCCATCGCAATCACGTAATCGAATTCCAGCAGGTCGTCCTTGCGCAGGTTGCGCGCCGTGCAGTCCAGCTTTATCCCGCGTTCCGCCGCCAACGCGCGCATGCGTTCGTCTGGCGGCTGGCCGGCGTGATAGGAATCCGTTCCCGCTGAGTCTATGACAAACTTGTCGTCCAATCCCGCTTCGCCGACCCTGGCCCGGAACAATCCTTCGGCCAGCGGTGAACGGCAAATATTTCCCAGACAGACAAAAAGTACTTTTATCATGACGCGCCATTTCTCCTGCATTCAGTTGAATTGCCGGTTGGAACCGCTAACGTCGCAAAGCCTTAAATATACAAAGCTTTCCAAGCAATGCAAGCAGTCTGTATCCGCAGGAAAAACAGCCTGTAGGAACAGCACGCCGCCCGCGTGTTACACTCCCTTTCAGGAAAAGCGCAGAGCGCGCAGCGGCTTGATGCGCGCCGCAATCGCCGCCGGAATCAGCGTCGCCGCAAAACTCAATGCCAGGCCGACAACCGACACGATGGCGTAGTGCCAGGGCACAAATCGGATCGGCACCGCGTCGAGAAAATACAGCTCGCCCTGCAGCGAAATCACGTGGTATTCCGCCTGAATCCAGCACAGTGCAAAACCCAGCACACAGCCCGCCAGCGTTCCCGCCGCGCCCAGCGTCAGACCCTGAAACAGGAAAATCCGTCTGATGTCCGCGCGCGTCATGCCGAGCGCCCGCAGAATGCCGATCGAGCGAATCTTTTCGATCACCAGCATCAGCAGCGTCGCGATAACGTTAAACACGGCCACAATGCTGATCAGCCCCAGCACCAGCGGAATCGGTTCCTTCTGCAGTTCGATCCACGCAAACATGCCCGCATAGGTGTCGAACACCGTCCGGCTGAAAAAAGGATAAAGCATCAGGTCGTCGAGCAGATTGGCCGTCTCGTCGATGCGGTCCAGGTCGTTAACCAGAATGTCAAAGCCGCTCGCCGCGCCCTCCGGCAGCCGGAACAGCGTTGCGGCGCGGTCAAAAGGCGCGTACACATAGAGGTCGTCGTAGACCGCCATGCCCGTCTCGTATATGCCCACCACTTCAAATTGTTCGATGATCGGCAGCGCCATTGCCGTGGCGTCCCCCACCAGCGCATAGATCACGATGTTGTCGCCCACACCTACGCCCAACTGCCGCGCCAGTTTTTTGCCGACGATCATTTCGTAGGCGTCCGGTGCGGAAAAGTCAAAACGCCCGTCCGTGATGTTGTCGCGCAGGGTGGACACGTCCATTTCCGGCACGATCCCGCGGACCACGATGCCTTCTATGTAATCCGGCGCGCGCACCACGGCGTGATGACTCACGTAGGGCGCAATGGCTTTCACATTCGGGATCACGTTCAGGATGCCTTCGCGCCGCGTTTTTTCGTTGGGGATCGGCGCTTCGTCAAAACCGCTCACCTGGATATTGGCGGAAAACTTGAAGGCGTTGTTTTTCAGCTCGTGTTCAAATCCGTCCAGCACAGCCATTGAAACGATCAGCGCGGCCGAGCCCAGCGCAATTCCCAGCAGCGCCACGAGCGATACAAAGGAGAGGAAGCGCGCGTTGTTGCGCGGCTGTGCGTATCGGCGGGCTATGAAAGTAGATGGACGCATCGGCAGGAACGGGTTCGGTGCGGGGCTCTCCCGGAATTTCAGCCGTCTCCGGATTTGGGGCGGCCCACGCAGCAACAGGACGATCGAGCGCCAATTTACGCGTTTCCGGCGGGATATTCACTTTTGCACTCAGCTGCTTCCGGCGGACTTGGGTCTCGTTGCTCTGTGGCTTGATCGCTTCGCCCGGCTTTGCCTGGCTTGTTTTCTGCTTGATCGCTTCGCCCGGCTTTGCCTGGCTTGCTGTTTTCTTTTGCTTGTCATTGCGGGAGGTGTGACGAGGCGATGGAGAATCTGAATAGCGGAACTCAGATTCGCGAATCAGTAATTAAACAGTTTCTCATGCCACTGCCGGTTTAACAACTTTTGTTCCTGTTCCGCTTCATGTTAATTGCGGGTGTTCCGCAACCGCCGGGGGCTTGTTTTATCTTTGTTCTTACATTCGGGTAGCTGGTACAATCGCTGCACGCTGCAAGCAATTCCATTCGTTGCGGACTACCAAGGATGCTGCCGGGTTTTTCCTTAAACCCGGCTACCCAGGCCTCAAAATCCTTGAGATAGGGTGCATTGGAATTTGACTTATACCCACGGCGATGTTCTATCGGAATCAGATGCTCGGGGAGGTCTATGGGCTGATCGCCGAAATACCAGAAGTGATCCGACAGCAGGGCGTATTCGCCGCTTAAATCCGTAGCCATGTCTTCTTCTGCGTGCAGGCTTCTTCGCAGTTCTGGTTTGCTGCCGCCGGAGTAGTCGTAGATGCAGTCGCCCACGCGATCAATGAAATTTGAACTTTTCATGTTCGGACGTTTCTGCGGCAGTTCCGATGAGCAGTACACGTCGTATTCTCTCATCGTCATTTTGACTGTAACGCGCATTATTGCAACAACTTTGAGTGAAATGTCGCCTATAGGTGAGTTTTTGGAACCGACCGCTGCAATCCAGTCGCCTATTTTTGCGTGTCGTCGGAGTGTGGGTTTGCATGTCACCAGCGTGCAGATGCCGTGGTATGGATTTGGCGCAAAACCCGAATCGCTTTTAATGCAGTAAGAAAACAATGTTGGCATGAATCTGATCCGTTATAGTTGCCGTGGCATTTTTATCGATGTGCGATGTAGTCGCCGGTTTTGCGAATATAGTAAATTATATAACTTCTGTGAATTTGTGATTCTTTGTGGGAGTTCGTGGCAGTGTCAAATTTCGTGCTCATATCCTGATTGTTGGCGGGCTGAGTTTGCGCGATCGTGTGTTTCTTTTGCATAATAATTCTGAATATCCTGACCAGTGAAATGTTGGAATGTTGTAATAATTTAGCAATGCCACTGCGTGGCAAAAAAGGAGATAAGCCGTCCACCGTAGCTCAGCGAGGAGGCGCAGCACTCTTAAACAAATCGGCAAGGACAAAAAGGCAACGGCCGTCCCGGATTCACATGCTCACCGTGCGTGAATTCCCGGAACGGCCGCGCCCTCTTTTCAAGGGGTCGGTTGTCACCGAAGTGACTGCTTACCGAAATACCCGCAGCGGAACGTGCATTTCGCTCTTGTCGCCATCGTCGCCGGCAATATGTAAAACAAGCAGGTAAGCGCCGGACGGCAGCGGACGCTCGCCTTCGCCGCGCAGTGTGAAGTTGAAGTGCTGGGTTCCGGTCCGCATTCGATCGCTGTGCAGTGTGTTGACAACCGCGCCGCGCATGTCCACCAGATCCAGTCGAATCGAGCCGTCAAACGGAAGTTGAATGCTGACGTTAAGTTCACCGCGCGTCGGATTGGGCCCGGCGCTCAGTGTGCCGACCAACAACTCCGCCGCATGTGCAACGCCGTCGCGGCTGCTGTTGACTACAATGCTCACCGAAGCCGTCGAACTGCCGCCGAAGCCGTCCTCCACCGAATAAGTGAAGCTGTCCGCACCCGTCGCGGCGCCCGCGGTATACGTTACGCTTGTGCCGCCGCCGCTGATGACGCATGTGCCCAGTGCGCCGTCGTTAACATTCGCAACGCTGAGAACTTCGCCGTCGTCGGGATCATTGTCGTTGTTTAACACAGAAATTACAACGGAGTTGTTGACCGCCACAGCAGCCGATCCGTCGTCGACGGCCTGTGGCGTGCGGTTGCGGTACACTACGCAGAGTGCGTCGCTCAGTTCGCTCGCCACGTAGACATGCCGACTGTCAGGGCTGACAACCAGGTCGTGTGCGCCGTTCAAGCCCTGGCAGCCGTCGACATTGTCGCGGAAAGCCTGGTGATACGTCAGCCCGCCGTCATTGCGATTGCGTTTAAATACAACCAGTGCGTCATCCAGCTGCGCCGCGGCGTACACCTGTGCTCCGTCGGCCGAAACTTCAATGCTCTGAATGCCGTCGAGCAGGCCGCCGTTGATAATCCCGTTGAAATTCAGCGTGCCGTCGCCGGCGCGTTTAAACATGGCCACAGCCTGATCGCCGAAGCCGGCAACGTACAGATCGTTGCCGTCGGGACTGACGGCGACGTCCGACGCAAGACTCAGACCGTCCACGCCGGAAATGCCGTCTTTGTGAAATTCGAGGAATGTCAACCTGCCGTCCTCGGGATTGCGCGAGAAAACGGAGATGGCATTGTCACCCGAGCCGGCGGCGTACACGTTCTGCCCGTCCATGCTGACGGCCGCGCCGATCGGAAAACGCAATCCGTTGACACCGTCACGTCCGTCCCGATAGCGCTCCTGGAACTGCAACAAACCGCTGTTGGGGTCGCGCCGGAAGGCGACCAGCGAGTGGGCCGAGTACCCGGTGACGTAGAGACTTGTACCATCGGGGCTGATCGCCAGTCCCAGCGCCTCATTGATGCCCGAGATCGTTTCGCAGCCGTCGAGCTTGCCGTTAACGCGCCGGTCCATATAGCTCAGTTCGCCGTCAACCTGATTGATGTTAAACACAACGACTGCATTGCTGCCGAATGCCGCGGCGTAGAGGTGTTTGCCGTCCGGGCTGACCACCACGTCAAACGGCGCCACGAGCGACTTGACGTCGTTGATCTGATGTTGTGCGCGACTGCGGTATTCCAGCGTACCGTCGGCGTTGTCGCGTTCGAACACTACTATCGAGTTGTCGGCCCGGCTGCTGATATAAACAAAACGACCGTCGGGACTGCAGGCCGCTCCAACCGGTCGGCGCATGCCGGTAATACCGTTGTTTTGGTTGGTCGGGCTCTCGACGTAGAACAGATTGATGTCGTTGACAGTATTGGCCGGGCGGATTTCAACCGCGGAGCCGGTGACAACGCAGCCGTTGACGTCGCGAATTCGGTAGGTAAACGAGTCGACGCCGCTGAACCCGGCCGTGGGCGAGTACTCGATTTCACCGTTGGCGTTGGTCGTCAGCGTGCCGCCAAGCGGCGCTCCCGCGTCGACCAGTTGCAGGCCGACGCCGATGTCATTGGTTAAAACGTTAAAAGTCACAACGGTGGAAGCATTGGTCACGATGTCCGGTACGGCACGCACATCGGCCGCCGTTACGGCGACATCGTACTGCAGCGCACAACCGGCGTCCGTCGTCAGGTTGACGCTGACGCTGCCGGTCGTTCCTGTCGGCCAGTTAACCAGCAGACGATGTTCGTGAATGCCGTTCAATACGATCCCGTTGCACACCGCCCAGTCGTAATTCATCAGCGGGTCGAACGGTAGTTCATAGACGACCGTCTGCTGCGGACAAACGAGCTGCGGACCGGAAATCACAAAGGGTGCGCCTGCAGTGATTGTCACCTGGATGACAATCGTGCTGCTCAACGGCGGCATGGCGTCGTCTTCCGCCGTAACGTACACGTCCAGCGTGCCGGATGTAAAACATGTCGGCGTGATGTTTAAGTAGGCCGTACCGTCCACTATTGTGAACGTCAGATTGCTGTCCGGAACCAGCGCGGGGTTGGACGAGGTGGCCGTGAGCGTTAACAGTTCAATGTCGAGGTCCGCATCGTCGATATCGATTGCGACGGACGTTGAGCGGTTGGCGTCCAGCGTCACATCACCGGGGGATACAATAACCGGTGGATCGTTGACCGCAATGATGTTAACCATCAGGCTCGTTGACGTCATGTTGCCGTCCGGATCTGTAACCGTGATGGTCAGGTCGACCAGGCCGTTGGCGTTGGTCGCGCCCACCACGCTGAACTGCGTCGTGGTTGCGGTCGGAATTGTTAACTGCGTTGCGCCGGCGGACGGGATCACGGCCTCATTGCTGGATGTGATCGTGATATTGAGCAGGGAGGGATCGGACTGCAAGTCGCCCAGGAAAAGCGTGAAGAAGCCGGTTTCGTCTTCCTGCAAATCAATCCAGCCGAGCGAAGCCTGGATAATCGGGGCCGATGGTTCAAAGGAAATGCTGACACTGGTTGAACCGAGACTGCCCGGATTAACAACATGCAGCAGCGTCGTCAGCGCCGAAGTGCCGTTGTAGGTCAGCTCCAATGATCCCGAGGTGTTTACGGCGGATTCGCTCAGCACATAACTCGTTTGGCCGCCCAGCAGCACGCGCGGGTCGTCAACTGTCAGAATCAGCGTTGTTGAATGAGCCGGCCGCGGGTAAATGTTGTTAAACGTCGCAACCAGATAGTTGGCCGCATCCAGGCTGGAAATTGTGATCGGTACGGTCGCCGCCGCGTCGAAAGCGGTCGTGCCTCCGTTAAAGCCGTCAAAACCCACGCCTGCGCCGGCCGTGCCGTTTGTATTGCCGGCCGCGGACGTCAATCCGATCTGCACCGCCGCCGGCGGCAGCAGATGTACCGAGAGCGAGCTTGAAGCCAGAGCGCTCGCTCCCGCTGCGGTTGCCAGTTCCAGCGTTGTTTCCAACTGATATGCGCCGGTGTATGTCAACTGTATTTGCGCGCTTGTCACCGTCGCGCCGCTTGCGACAACCGGTGCGGTACTGTTTAACAGGAGCGCGACATCCGGCGGATTGGACGGCAGCCGCAGTTCCAGCGGCAGGTCGGCATCCGGCGGCGAGAGCTGACCCAGACTGTTAAATGCGCCGGCATCAATGTTTATGCCGGCCGAAATGCGCTGGGAGTTCGCAGCAAATGTTAATTGGTTGCGCGATGCCGCTGCGCCGTTGTTAAACCCATCGTCCTGATCCGGCGCAATGGTGCTGAACGCCAGTCTGTCGGGCGCAGGCGGCAGGACGGTCACTGCTAAAGTCGTTTGTGCGCTTGCGCCGCCGGCGTCGACTACGCGGAATGTCAGTACCACCGTACCATTGGTGGCGGCGCTGATGCTGTTGATGTTAAAACAGGTATTGGCCGCTGTTGCGCCGACCTGCACTATGCCCGCGTCGGCGATGATTGTCGGCTGGTTGGATTCAGCCTCCAGCACGAGCAGGTTAGTCGGCGTTTCGAGATCCGCAATTGTCAGGCAAACCTGGCCCGTTTCGTCCGAGCGCATCTGCACCGCGGTCACGCCGGCCGCGATTTGAGGCGTTTCGTTCGGCGTTTCTCCGGTCAGAAATTGCCATTCGGTCGAGAGTGAAATACCGGCAAACGAGGTGCCCGCCGGGCCGACAATCATTGAGCCGTCGATTGTGACGTAGAGTGAAGTCGATGGCGGCAGGTAGGCAGGAGGAACAAAACTCAGAACCCGCGTTCCCGCGCCTGTCAGCCCGATTGCCGTTGTGCTGAAAACCACCGCGGCATTGGTGGCGTGACGAATGTTAACCTGGCCCCCACCGGTCGTGACGCGCTGATGAAATCCGATGTTTATTCCGGCTGTCACGTCCGCGTCGATGGAACCGGCCGCGGGCGTCAGGCTCAGATAACCGAACAGCGCGCCGTACTCGTACGCGCCCGCGTCGGGCGTACCGCTGCGAATGTAGGCGCGGCCGTCGTCGCCCGGTTCGTCAAAACCAGTCGTGCCGTGGTCGACGGCATTGGCGCCGCCCGAGCTGATCGCCATCGTGCGTACCGTGCCGCCGTTCCAGCCCGGCGTCGAAGCCACGCCCGAAGCACCTGCGCCGACATTCGACAGGTCCGACAGCAGCAAGGTAATCGAGAGCGGCAGATCGCGAAAAATGTTGCCGCCGTTCGAGGTGTAGGTTCCGAGTCCGGTTAATTCTATTGTCGGAAGCAGGCTGCTGCTGCTGCGGTCAAAAATGGAGTTTTGCAGTGTGACGGCGTTGTTGAGTCCGTCAACGGTCAGGTCCTGAGCGGCCAGCAGCCCGCCGCCCGAGTTATTGAAAAAGGTGCAGTTTACAATGGTGAGCGAGGGCGGATCGGCGCCGGAGATCACCTCGCTGCTGACGCCGCCGCCGGCCACGCTGCAACTGTTGTTGTAAAACGTACAGTTTATCAGCTCGACTGCCGCGTCGCCCAGAATAGCGAGTGCGCCGCCGCCGCCCGCGCCGCTGCCGGAAACAGCGTTGCCGCTGAAAAAACAGCGTTCTATGCTGACGGAACCCGTGCCGATGATGAACACAGCGCCGCCGTTGTCATTCTCATTGCCTGCGCCGGCTGCGCTGGAGCTGTTGTCGACGAACTCGCAGTCGCGCACGGTCAGCGAGCCGCTGGTCTCCTTGAAGATCGCACCACCGCCGAAAAATACGTCGCCGCCGGCGCTGATCGAAACTTCGCCGCCATAGCCGTCGCTCAGTGTCAAACCCTGAATCGTTACGGATGCCGTCGTCATGACGTGAAAAATCTGAACGGCGTCGTTCCCGGAAATACTCAGCTCATCAGCGCCGGGGCCGCTGATAAATACAGCTTTGTCAATGGCAATAGTGCCGCTGGTCAACACGATCTGTGAGAGACTGTCTTCGAATACTATAACGTCGTTTGCCTGGGCGATCTGGACGGCATTGCGAAGCGAGCCGTTTCCATTGTCGTTACTGTTCGATACAGTCAGTTCGGTTGCGGATAACAAACAAGGGGCGGAAATCAAAGCAATCAGGACGAGTGCCAGAGGTAAATGCGGAGATGACTTCATGGCTTTTCCCGCTTTAATTAGTGGAACCAACTAAGTAACAAGCGAATATACATTTCTGTGTGAGTGAGTCAATTGCACAATAACTTTAAAATATGGTTCCTGTATTTCGTGTAACGTTGAAGTAATATTTATTTGTTGTGTCGCGATAACACGGTGATAATGCTGCTTTTTTGCTGAAATTCGATAGTTCTGAAGAATTATTTATTGATAGTTTGGAGCTGTTATTTAAACTGAAGGCGATTGATGTCATTTAAATGCAAGAAGTGTGCATGTGCGATTTTTTCGACCGAATCATCCGGAGTCGTTATATGTAAGCGGGCAATTGCATTCTTACAATTTTTCAGACGCCAAAAGACCGATTCTACGCAAAAATCCGACAAAGAGCCGGTGAGGGCGGAGGGCGCAGTAAATGCAAATCAGTCGCGTGTCCGTTTGTGCGGGGGATGCTTGCGGGACGTCGGAATTATCTACCGGGCACAGGTTTGCCGGGCGACCAGCAGGTTGTAGTTGACGCATTGTGCAACGGCGTTGTAGATTTGCACATGCCTGCAAACACCTGGCTCGAATCAAAAGCGGTATTTTCACGCTGCCGTCGTTTCCGCTACTCACTGACGCGGGTGTGGGACGCCGACGCCGCGCGCGTACTCTGGATCATGCTCAATCCTTCCACGGCGGACGCCGACTCAAACGACGCAACCATCACCCGCTGCGAAACCTACGCGCGGGACTGGGGCTATGGCGGAATCCGGGTCGTTAACCTCTTTGCACTCTGCGCCACATTTCCCGCTGATCTGATAAAGGCAGGCTTTTTGGTTGGCCCGCACAATGATGTTCACATCCGGCGCGCACTGAGGCACTTAAACAACAGTGACATTGTGCTCTGTGCCTGGGGCCGTCACGCCGTCGGGTCGGCCAGAGTCGCGCGTGTGTTGAATCTGATTGCCGCTTCCGGCGCCGAACCGCTGTGTCTCAAATACAACAAGGACGGAACGCCGGCGCATCCCGGACGACTTAAACGCACATTGACGCCGATTCCCTACACTGTAGCCGCCGACTGAAACGGCCGACGCATTAAACAGGCGCTTTTGTTATCTCATTAAAACCCGTTGACAAACAAAAGCAAAAAGCAAGCCGCCGAAATGTCAATGAGGAGGCGAAGCGGCTCTGGTCGGGGCATGAAGCATCGGGTATAGGCGAAGTGCCGGAAGTTAACAATCAGGTGAAATCACCGCGCCGCTGCAAGTACAACCCGGTCGGCAGCACGCGACATAAAAACGGCGCGCGCCAGGGTGAATGCAATCATTGCCGCCCAGAGGCCGTGGTTGGACCAGAGCGGAACGGCCAGCGCGGCCGTCGGCACAAAAACACCGAAGGTCGCCATGATCATGATGCGGCGCATGTCCCGTCCGGCGGTTGCGCCGATATAAGCGCCATCCCACAAATACGCCGGCACGCTGACGAGCGGCACGAGCAGCATCCAACCGATAAATTCATGCGCGTAGTTAACAAGCTCGGTTTTGTCGCTGAAAATTAACAGGAATTCGCGGCCGAAAACGACAATGGCGAGTGAACATAGGGCGGCAATGGCAAAAGCCCACAGGAAGCCGGTGCGCAGATCCAGCCGCAGTCGTTGTTCGTCGCGTTTGCCTACGGCATTTCCGACGAGCGATTCGATGGCAAAAGCAAAGCCGTCGACGCCGTATGCGGTCATCGTCCAGAACTGCATGAGCAGCTGATTGGCGGCCAATGTTAACACGCCCAGGCGCGGCGAAAGCATGTAAAACGAGACGTAGACAAATTCGAGGCAGAGCGTGCGGATGAAGATGTCCGAGTGCAAGCTGAAAAAGGCGCGCAGGCCGCTGCGATCGAGAATCTGCGACCAGTTAAACAGTCCAAGTTGGGGCCGATACCCGTGCCGCAGGGCAAACAGCGCCACCGCCAGTCCACTGTACTGCGCCGCCACGCTGCCCCAGGCGACGCCTTCGTGTTGCAGGCCAAGGCCGTAGACAAAAAAGAGGTTGGCCAGGATGTTGACAATGTTAATTCCGATGGCCAGAATCATGACGATGCGCGCGTTCTGCATGCCCAGGAACCAACCGTTGAGAGCGAGCATCGCCAGCGCGGCCGGGGCCGCCAGAAAACGAATTGTCAGGTATTCGCGGGCAAAGACGCTTGTCTGCTGTTTAACATCGGCAATTATCAGGCCGACGTCGGCAATCAATGGAGCGAACAGGATGATCAACAGGCCGGCGGGCAGCGCCACCAGCAGCGCGCGGTATAAAACATTGGCGGCGGCCGCATCGTCGCCGCGTCCATGTGCCTGAGCGCCGGTTCCCGTTGCGCCCATGCGCAGAAAACCGAACAACCAGTAAATGGTGGAGACAATTAAACCACCGAGGGCAATGGCTTCCAGGTGGGCGAGCGCGGGCATGCGGCCCATCATTGCCGTGTCCACAGCGGAGAGCAGCGGCACGGTGATGTTGGAAACGATGTTGGGAATTGCCAGGCGCAGAACGCGCCGGCGTGAAGCTGCAACCGTCAGGTCAGCGCGCGACTTTGTTGCCATCCTGGTCGTACTTGTAAAAACCTTCCCCGGTTTTGCGGCCCCACATTTTGGCGTCAACGTACTGCTGCTGCATCAGCGAAGGCTGAAAACGCGGCTCGTTAAAGTACTGCGCCCAGACGGATTTGGTGACTTCCAGGTTTGTGTCGACGCCGATCAGATCCATGAGTTCAAACGGTCCCATACGGAAGCCGGCGTTTTTCATGATGTTGTCTACTTGCTCAATCGTCGCTGTATTTTCGGTGCAGATGCGCTGCGCTTCATTGTAAAAATTGCGCGCCACGCGGTTGACAATAAAACCGGGAACATCGGCCGCCACGGCGGGGGACTTGCGCAGCGATTTGGCCAGCGCGACGGTTGTTTCAACCACCTCGGGACTGGTTTTCGGGCCGCGAATCACTTCGACCAGTTTCATAATATGCGCCGGATTAAAGAAGTGCATGCCGATGAAACGAGACGGGTGTTTAAGTTCGGCCGCCAGCGAAGCGATCGAGATCGAGCTGGTGTTGGTCGCCAGGATAGCCGTTTCCGGCAGAATCTCTTCAAGTTTTGCAAAGAGCTGGTCCTTGACGTCACGTCGCTCGACGACGGCCTCAATCACGATTTCACACTTGCTGAAATCTTCGAGTTTATCGGTGAAAGCATATCTGTCCAGTGCGGCGTCCGCAGCTTCGCGCGTCATAATTTTGCGCGCCACAGCTTTTTCGATCTGTTTATTGATGAAGGCTTCGCCGCGTTCGCGCGAAGTCTGCTGAATGTCGAACAGCAGGGCGTCGTGTCCGTTCTGAATCGCTGCGACCGCAATACCGGCGCCCATCGTTCCCGCGCCGCAAATTCCGATTAACATATCGTTCCCGGTTTAGAATTTTCACAAAAAGGCGCCAACATCAGTTGTTGTGCGGCCTGGTTAACAGAACAGATCAAATGGGTCGCTGCCGAAACAGGGGATTATTTACCCTGGAAATTCGGACGGCGTTTTTCGATAAAAGCCTGGACGCCTTCGCGGTAGTCGCTGCTTTCACCTGCGCGCTGCTGATAGTCGACTTCCATGTCCAGAATGCTGTCGAGCGTCTCAACTTCGCCGCGTTGCAGCATCTGTTTAACAAAACCGTAGCTCTGCGTCGGACCTTTGGCATAGGTGCGCGCCAGGTTTTGCAGCGCCGTCGGCAGCACGTCGGGCGCAACAACCTGATTAACCATGCCGAGGCGCAGCGCGTCTTCCGCGGTCATCGGTTTGTTCAGCGTGGCAAACTCAAAGGCGTTGGCATAACCCATCATGCGCGTGTAGAAATAACTAGCGCCGGAGTCCGGTACCAAGGCAATACCGATAAAAGCTTCAACCAGTTTGGCGCGCTCGCTCATGATGCGCAGGTCGCAGGCCAGTGCCAGGGAAAGACCTGCACCGGCGGCGGCGCCGTTAATCCCGGCAATGACGGGTTTGGGGATGCTGCGCAGAGCGCGGATAATTGGATTGTAGCGGCGGCGCAGGCTGTCGGCCAGCGAACGGCGTTCGCCGTCACCGCCGTCGGCTCCCGTGGGAGCTTCTTTCAGGTCCTGTCCTGAGCAGAAGGCGCGTCCGGCGCCGGTCAGCACGACGCATCGCACATTGTCATCTTCTTCGGCCGCTTTGAGCGCCGCCTGCAGATCACTTGTTAACTGTTCGTTGCAGGCGTTGAACGAATCGGGCCGGTTGAGCGTGATCGTCAGGACGCCGTCCTGCAGATCGTACAGCAGAGTTTCAAATGTCATAGTGCTCTGTATTGTCTTGTGTTTAAGTTTTCTGTTGTGATTACTTGCCGGACCATTCGGGTTTGCGCTTTTCCATAAATGCCGTCATACCTTCGCGCGCGTCCTCGCTCGCAAACAGCAAGTAGAAGTTTTTGCGCTCAAATTCCAGGCCGCTTTCGATGCTTGTATCGAAGGCTTTCAGCACGGCTTCTTTGCCGAGACGTGCGGAGAGCGGCGGCATCGACGCCACGGATTTGGCCAGCGAAATCGCTTCTTCCAGGTAGACGGCGTCGGGGCAGACGCGGTTGACCAGTCCGGCGGTATGAGCTTCCCGCGCTGAAATCATGCGGCCGGTCAGCACCATTTCCATCGCCAACGCTTTGCCGACGGCGCGTGTTAAACGCTGAGTGCCGCCCGCGCCGGGCATGACGCCGATTTTGATTTCCGGCTGTCCGAATCGCGCACTTTCCGATGCGACGATCATGTCGCAGATCATGGCCAGTTCACAACCGCCGCCCAGAGCAAAGCCGCTGACGGCCGCCACGACGGGCGTTTTGATTTTGCGCAGGCGATCCCAGCGCGTGAACTGATCGCGTCCAAGCATGTCGATGGCCGTGGCATCGGACATCTCGGTGATGTCTGCTCCGGCGGCAAACGCCTTTTTGTCGCCGTGGAGAACGATGCAGCGGACGGACTCATCGGCGTCGTATGCCTCAAATGCGTCGACGAGTTCGCGCATAGTTTGCAGGCTGAGCGCATTGAGTTTATCGGGGCGATTTATCTGGATAGCGCCGACGCCGTCGGCGGCCTGATAGATCCTGATGCATTCGAATTCACGCATGGGCGCGTTCTCCACGGGCTAATGGTGGCGGACGACCGCCGGTTCAGAAAAAGCGAGGTGCAATTTACGAAAAGTGGCGTCAACGGCAGGGCGCTGTTGGCCGTTCAGCGGCGAAAACGGCGCGTTGAACTGCGTTTTGGTGGCCGTTCAGTTTTTTACCGCTTGAAATGGTTGCGATTGTGCCTAGACTTGTGGCAGAGCGGGCGCCGACGCGCGAGCGGCCCGTGGTGGTGGAGGCTGCAGGCTGTGGTCCGCTGAAAGGCGGAGGGCCTGCGGTTGGACAGTGGTGTGCTTTTTCTGGCGGTGGCGGCGGGGGTAGGGGCCCATTGATTTCACTCAAAGAACCATTGATTTCTCAACCAACCTGAAACCCTCCGTCTCCTAACCTGGCAGCCGAACCCTTCGTGCCTCCAACCCCAGATACAAAAAATCCGCGCGCGGACTCATTGGCCTTCCACGCGCGGACTTACTTTAAACCCGACTCTTTTTTATCCAATTACCGCCTCAGACCACTTCGCGGGGCAGCCCCTAACTCGGGCCCTTGGCTTGTTTTTTCTCTTGTTTGTCACGCAGCACAAAGCCGCAATTTCGGCGTCGATGTGCTGCTGATGTCAACTCAACGCTTGATCGGCGTTTCAATGCTGATCACAACCGTACGCGAATATGCGCGGCCTTCCGTCAGGTCGTTGTCGTAAAGCGCGCGTTTTTTGCCCACGGCTTCCCAGCGAATATTGTCGTGCTCGATTTCAAGGCGGTCTTCCAGATACTGCACGATCTTGCGAGAGCGGTCGCGCGCCAGCCGTTCGTTGTATTCTTGCGTGCCGGTGCGGTCTGTAAAACCTTGTATCAACACGGTGGAATTGGGCTGTATGCGCGACGCCACCTCATCAAGAATGCGGCGGTTGCGCACGTCCAGCTCATGGTCGTCGAATTCAAACAGGATCAGCGAGTACTTCTCGATTATCCGGTCTTTCTGGTTGTTTAACTTTTTGTCCTGGATCGTTAACTGACGAACCGGCACGGACGTGGCGACGGAGTCGCTTTGTCCCTGAGTATCGCGCACTTTTAACGCTATCGTCAGCGGAGTTTCTTCGTTCGTGAAGGCGTCGGCTTCCGGCTCCCAGCGGATCAAACCACTGGTTGTGTCGTACAGAGCGGCGACGAAGTGCTCACCCTGGCGGATTTCGATCTCGAGAGATTCGAGGCCGGCTTCCGACACAACGCTCGGCAGGAATTCCATCGACGTGACGTCTATGCCGCGCCGCGAACGCGTGATAACCACAGGCCGTAACACCTCGTAGGAATCCGTGCTGATGACGACCGAACGCTCCTCCTCAACGACTTCGTCGATCGAGTTGGGCGTCACCTTGTCGCTCGGCGCGGTTGACAGCGTAATGCGATCGTCCGCGATATCCCACACATCGGTGAAGTACTGTTTAACTTCTTCCGCGCGTTCCTGCGCCAGTTCGGCTGGATTGCCGCGACCCTCGCGAGGGTTGATGACACCTTTCAGGCTGATTTTTGCATCGGGGTTTTCCAGCAGGCGACGGCCGATAATGTTAAGCGTATGATAGTAACATTCCAGCGTTTTGTTGGGCAGGTCCGACTCGCGGAACGTCGCCGCGCTGTCCGGCGTAATGCGGTTCAGACGCGTTTGTTTAAGCTCCGACTCGCCCGCGGGGAAGTACACGATCGGCAGCAAGGGCAAAACCTCGCGGTATTCCGTCTCTTCCACCGTTAAACTCATGTCGTCCGTTTCTTCTCCATTTTTGAAGATCTTGCCGATGGAAATATCCGTGGCAAGCACCGGCGGCGGAGGCGGTTCGAGCGGCATCGGCTCGGGAATCGGCTCCGGTTCGGGTTCCGGCTCGGGCGGCGGTGGAGGCGGCGGGGGCGGCGACGGGAAAAATGCATAGCTGACGCCGGCGCCGAAGCGCAGCGCGTTGACGCTCCAGTCGATGCCGTCCACAACATTTGTGACGTTGTAGGTGTAGGATATTTCGGGTGTTAAACGCAGGAAGGCGGCCAGCGGCAGGTCGTACCCGACGCCAATCGTCACGCCGGCATAGAGGCTTTGCGCACTCGGGATTGCACCGTCGCTGGCATTTCGCACCACGTCGCCGTTGGAGAAAGTCGCCGCTTCAGGCGTTACCAAAACTTCCTGCTCGCTGTAGCTGTCGGAAATCACAAAACCCAGGTTGGCGCCCAGACGCAGCGCAAGCGGTTTATCGATTGGATACCACAGCGCCGAAGGCTCGAGCGCCAAAACGTTAATCGATGACTCAAGCCTGTGCTCAAAAGTCGCCGTCTGCGTCTCGTCCGTGTTTTCGTTCAGAATCTCAAAGCTCTCCGGCTCGACGATCTCACCGCCCAGGGTCGTGAACGAGGCGCGCACCTGCAATGCGATCGTTTCGGTGGCGGGCAATTGAAACATGCCGCCGAAAGCCACGCCGGCGCCGCTGCCGCTTTCATAACCCGGACAACAAGAGGGTACGCCCGGCAAATTGCTGAAACCGGCGCTGTGCTGGTTCAACTGCATGCCGCCAAAAACGCCGATCAGCGGATAGGGAATGTTGTTGAACTGCTCAACGTGCAAGGGCGCGTCGTTCGACGGCTGCTGCGTTGAAGCGTCCACAGAATCGGCATCAGATGCTGTGTGCATCTCTTTGGCGGCCTTTTTGTTTGTCGACGGGTTGTCGGTTGCGGGTTCGGCGTTTTGGGCCTGACCCGACAACACGAGACTGAACCAACAACAACAAACAAGAAGGGCTTTGTTAAGTCTGCTCATGCTCATGGTAGAACCTGGGCAACGGGACCGTGTTAAAGTCCCTTATTTCACAATAATCAGGCGGCCGCTGTCGAGGCGTTCGCGCGATCGGAAAATGACGTGATAGGTGCCGCTCGGCAGATCCGACGCATCGATTTGATGGATGCGATAGTTGCCGTTCTGTGCACCGCCCGCAGTCTGCGTCCACTCGTTAAAGTACACGCGTTTGCCGGCTTCGTTAAATATCTCCAGGCTGGCGGAGCCGAGGCCGACGCCCTCCGTAATAATCTCTGTGTTTGCGCCGCCAGGATTGGGCGAAATCGACGTGATGCCGAAGGCGCGGTTGAGCGAAATCAGGCGCGTACCGCCCACGCGACAGACGTTCTCAAGCGACAGGCTTCCGTTGCGACGCATGACGACGTTGGTGCCGAGGCCGACGTCCCACGTGGCTTCGTCGATGCGAATCTCCGTCTGCTCGTTTTCACCGAGCAGGACCGTACCGATCATTTCCGTCAGCACTTCGCCGTCGACCGGCGTGGTCGCAAATTCCGCGGCCGGCACTTCAATGCGCACGCGCCGCTCGAGTTTGCCGAGTACCCTGTCCGTCGTGTTCGAAACGATTCGACCGCGCGACACGGATTCCGGATAAAAGAGCGTAGCGTCGAACACCAGTTCAACCGTCAGATCCTGAATGTCGACCAATTCCAGATCGTTCTGGTCTTCCAGAATGAGCGGCACGCTGAAGTTTGTCGTGTTCGGTTCGGCCGAGAGATCAGGCACAAAAATGCTGGTCGAGCTCTCTGGAAGCGGGATGCCCGTGCCTTTCATGTAGACCACCGGCGTGATGCCTTCCTCGGCAAAGAAACGCAGCGAATCCTCGAAGTCGCCGACAGCTGTCGGATTGAACGAGATTTTCAGGCGTCGCGATTCGTTCGGCGGGATGTCCAGCGGGATCGGCAGCGCTGTTTCCACCCGGAAGGGCGTTCCCAGCTCGTCGAAGCGCAGGCTGTTGATGCGTCCGGTCTTATCGCCGCGGTTTTCCAGCACCAGGTCCAGCTCGGCGGACATCGTGACCATGACCTCGCCGAAGTCGAGCGCCTGCGGGATGGCGACAATGCGCGCGCGGGGGGGCGGCGCTGATTCGCCGCGCAAGGCCGTCGAAGCCGAGCGTTCGCAGGGCGTCTGCGAAAATGCTGTCAGAGTCGATGTTTCCACCTGGTCCTGCGTCTCGGGGCGGTATTCCACCGTCACCGTGATGCGCTCGCCCGGAGCCAGCGCAATCGGCAGGGGACCGGCCGGAACGGTTGCCGTCACGAAGAAGGGCGGCTGAATATCGTTCCAGTTGTCAATCTGTACGGTCGCGCTGCCGCTGTTTTCAAATTCGATATCGCGGCTGGAGAAGTCGCCTTCCGCCACGGTGCCGAAGTCTTCGCTCGGAGTGATGGCCGTAAGTTCCGGCACGGTTTGCAGCGCGCGCAGTTCTATCGTGCGCGTGATGCCGCAGGGTTCAAAGACCAAAGTCATTGAGCCCGTCACCGCGCCGTCACCCGTCGGGGTGAACGTCAGCTCAAAATCGACGGGTGTGTCAACGTCGATCTGCGCGTTTGCCGCCAGCGTCGCGCTGAAAGGTCCGTCAAAAACGATTGAGCTCAGCTCGGCGCTCTGCGTGCCTATTGCGTCGATTGCCAGGCGCAGGGAGCGGCTCTCGCCCGCGGGTCCGTCGCAGCGCACAATCTCGCCGAAGTCGATCAGATCGCCAACATCAGTGCCGTCCTCGGTGACGCTCACCGTAAAGGTTTGCACCGTCAGCTCGGTTTCGTCGGAAATCACTTCGATCAAACAGGCATTGACAAAGACGGCGCGGAAGCGGCTGCCATTCTGTGCGGCCGTTACGCCGCTCAGATTAAGGTCGTTGGCGGTCTCGCCGGCCAGGTCGGTCCACACGCCGCCGATAAATTGTTGCCATTGCACGTCCGGCTGCGGCGTCGCCGTGGCCGTTGCGCTGATCGTTACATTTTCTCCGTCGCAGACGGTCACGTCGGCAGGCTGCTGAGCAATGACCGGCGTGGTCTGCACCGTCAGGCGAGCGGGCTGGCCGAAGGTCGTGCCGCACTCATTGGTGAACACGGCGCGGTAGAGGCGCTGGTCCACGGCGGGTGCGTCGGCCGGCAGTTCGAGTGTTCCATCCGTCGCACCGGCGATGTCGTTCCAGTCTGCGCCGTCGTCACTTTGCTGCCATTGAATTGTCGGCGTCGGTTGTCCCGTTGCGGCGGCCGTGAATTCGGCCGGATTGTCTTCGCAGATCGTCAGGTCGACCGCGTCGGCTGTGATCACCGGCGGAGTATTGACCGTCAGCGTCGCGGCTTCGGATTCAAGCGTGCCGCAGGAATTGCTGAAGCGCGCGCGGAATTGTTGTCCGTTCCAGGCGGCAGGAACGACGTCGATCGTCAGGATGGCGCTGTTGGCGCCGGCGATTTCCGTCACGACGCCGTCGTCGTCGCGCAGCCACTGGATATTGGGTTGCGGATCGCCGATCACTTCAACTACCAGTTCGACCGGTTCTCCGGCGCAGATGGTCGTGTCGCGCGGCTGGCGTTCCACAATCGGCGGGTATTCGATACGCACACTGACTTCGCGTGTGGAAGTCTCGCCGCAGTCGTTGCTGAAGACTGCGCGATAGCGATAACCGTCGGCCGCGGCGGGCACGTTGCGCACCGTCAGCAGCGGCGTGTTTTCACCCACAAGATTGACAAAACCACTGCCTTCGTCCACCTGCCACTGCACTTCCGGCGCGGGGCGGCCCTCGGCCGCAGCCGTCAGTTCCAGCGTGCCGCCTTCACATGCGCCCGTGTCGCGCGGCTGCAGCGTGATTTCCGGCGCGGTCCAGACCGTCAGGCTGACCGCACGGCTCGTCAGGACGCCGCAGGAGTTGGTAAAGACGGCGCGCACAATGCGTCCGTCCGCACCGGCGGCGACGTCGGCCAGGTTGAGCGTGGTATTGGTCTCGCCGGGCAGGTCTGAAAAACCGCCGCCGTCGTCCGCCTGCCACTGCACCGTCGGCAGCGGCGTGCCGTCGGCAACGGCTGTAAACTGGGCGTCCTCGCCCTCGCACACCGTCAGATCCAGCGGTTGCATATCAATACTCGGTCCCACGTGGATGCGCAGCTCGGCGGCCGTCGTGGTCGCTTCGCCGCAGGCATTTGTGAAGACCGCGCGGAAGAGCACGCCGTCGAGGTTTTCGTCCACGCCGCCGATCAACAGCGTCGGGCTTTCGGCGCCGTCGATGTTGCTCCAGCCCGCGCCGCGATTTTCCTGCCATTGAACATCAGGCGCGGGCACGCCTTCGGCGTCGGCCGTCAGCTCGGCGTCCTCGCCTTCGCAGATCGTCAGATTTTGGGGTTCAAGTGTGATGGCGGGGGATTCCTGAATCGTCAGGCTCGCCTCGACGCTCGTGGCTTCACCGCACTGATTTGTGAAGACGGCGCGGTAGAGCGTGCCGTCCAGCTCCGGCTGCACGTTGGTCAGCGTCAACACGGGAGCGGTCTCGCCCGCCAGCAGCGTAAAGCCGGTGCCGCGATTTTCCTCCCATCGGATATCCGGGAGGGGATTGCCGTTGGCCGCCGCCACGAAGTTTACAGTTTCACCCTCGCAGGTGATAATATCCGTCGGTTCGTCCGTGATCGTCGGCGCGCTGCGCACGATCAGGCTCACAACGGCGCTCTCCACCCGGCCGCAGGCATTGCTGAAGACGGCGCGGAAGCGGTAGCCGTCCTGTGCGGCGTTGACGGCCGCGCGGTCCAGTATCGTATTCGTTTCGCCCGCCAACGGAACAAAGCCGCTGCCGTCGTTGCGATCGATTTCCCACTGGACGTCGGGCTGCGGCTGCGCATCGGCGGCCGCCTCAAATCGGGCGTCTTCGCCTTCGCAGTGCTCGGCGTCCGTCGGGTTGAGCGTGATGCGCGGATTGGTGTCCACCGTCAGCGTCGCGGGAAGACTGAAAGTCTCGCCGCAGGGATTTTCAATGTGAGCGCGGTAGGTCCAGCCGTCCTGATTCGGATCGGCATTCGGGAGCACCAACTCGGTATTGTCTTCACCGGCCAGGTCGCTGTAGCCGTTGCCGTCCTGGCGGTCCACCTGCCACTGGATGTCCGGGGCGGGGTCGCCGTCCAGACCGATCGAAAAGCGCACCTGGTCGCCTTCGCAGACAGTCTGATCGACCGGCTCCGCCGTGATCGTCGGAGCGTAGTTGACCGTCAGCGAGGCGGCGTTGCTGAACTCCGCACCACAGGCATTGCTGAAACGCGCGCGGTACTGCGTGCCGTTCAGGCTGCGGTCCGCGGCGGAAATTGTCAGTGTTTCGTTGGTTTCGGCCGGACTGATGTCCTGCCAGCCGCTGCCGTCGTTGGACTGCCAGCGCAGAACAGGACTCGGCTGACCGTCGGCGCGCGCTGTAAACTCGGCGTCTTCGCCCTCGCAGATCACGAGGCCGGCGGGGTGTTCCGTCACGCTCGGCAGTGTGTTGACCGTCAGCACAACTTCTTCGCTCAGCGTCTCACCGCAGTAGTTGATCACGCGCACGCGGTAGGTATTGCCGTCCATGGCGGCCGTCACTGCGCTCAGCAGGAGAGTGGCCTTGTCCTCACCGGCAAGGTCGGCAAAACCGCTGCCTTCGTCAACCTGCCATTGATAGCTGAGATCGGGGGGGCTGCCCGCCGCAACCGTCAGCATCACGTTTTCGCCTTCGCAGGCGGTTTCGTCAGTGGGTTGCGTCGTGATTTCCGGTACGTCGTCCACAAACAGCTCGGCTTCAAGGCTGTTTTCCAGCGCACACGGATTTTCCGCCGTCACGCGGTAGAGGTTGCCCGCCATGTCGACCGTCACATTGTCGATCGTCAGGGTCAGCGTTTGTGATCCACTGACATTTCCTCCGTCGCTCAGGTCCGTAAAACCGGATCCGTCATTGACTTGCCACTGATAACTTGCCTCTGGTTTAGTCCCCGGCTCGAGCGTCGCTTCAAAGGTCGCCGTGTTGCCGGCGCACACCGTCTGATCGACAGGTTGCATGTCGAAGGTCGGCGCCACGTCGACGGTCAACTCGGCGGCAAGCGTCGTTGTGCTGCCGCAATCGTTCGTGAAGACCAGGCGGTACAGCCAACCGTCCATGTCGGCCTGCACGTCGTCAATCGTCAGGCTGCTGCCGGCCAGCACCGTCTCGGCCGACCAGCCGTTGCCGTCCTGGCGGTCTACCTGGTAGCCGTAGCTGAGCGGCAGACGCGAGTCGGCAGTCGCTGTGAAGGTGACCGATTCGCCGCTGCAGACCTGCATGTCCGCAATTTCCGTGTCAATGACCGGGGCGATGTCCACCGTCAGGGTCACGACTTCAGAGTTGACGACATTACAGCCGTTGCTCAGCACCACGCGGAACTGCGCTCCGTCGTAGATCGCCTGTTTAACCGTCGTCAGAGTCAGTGTTTTGTCGTTTTTACCCGGCAGGTCGTCAAAGTCCGTGCCGTTGAATTGCTGCCACTGATATTCCAGGTCGCTGCCCTCGGCTTCGACCGTAAAGCTCGCATCGTCGTCCTCGCAGATCTGGACGTCCTGCGGCTCGGCGGTAATCGTCGGCGGCGATTTGATGGTGAGCTGGACCACGTCGGAAATTTCTTCGTTGCAATCGTTGGACACCACGGCGCGCACCTGCAGGCCGTCGTCGTCCTCGCTCATGATCATGCGAGTGTAGCTGTCGCCGCTGGCCACCTGCGTCCAGCCGGAGCCGTCGTTGACTTCCCAGTTGATCGTGATCGGCTCGGCGCCTTCCACCTTGATGTCGAAGGTTACTTCATCGCCCACGCAGAACTCATCGCCCTCGGGCTGTTCGGTGATCGCGACTTCCTGCAGCACCTCAATTGTGCGCTCGTCCGTCAGCACCTCGCCGCAGCTGTTGGTGAAGCGCGCGCGGTACTTGCGTCCGTCCCAACTGAAATCGGCCACCGTCAGTCGCAGTGTGCGGTTGGTTTCGCCTGCAATGACTTCCCAGCCGGCCCCGCGATCGTGTTCCCACTGTACCGTCGGCGTCGGCTTGCCGTCGGCAGCCGCGTCGATCACCAATTCTTCATTTTCACAGATGACAATCGGTTCCGTGCCGCTGATCGTCGGGTTTTCCGGTGCGAAGTCAACCGTCAGGGTGACGGCGTCGCTCGTCAGGTTGTCGCAGTCATTGGTAAACAGGGCGCGGTATTGGTTGCCGTCAAGCGAGCGATCCGCTGCGGTAATCGTCAGCGTGTTTGTGTTGACGGCCGGGGAGAGCGTCTGCCAGCCGGAGCCGTTGTTGACTTCCCATGAGATATCCGGAGCGGGGCGTCCGTCCGCAATCGCCGTAAACGAGACTTCGTCGCCTTCGCAGATCGTCTGACTTACCGGCTGCTGCGTTATGGTCGGCGGCGTGTCGACAGTCAGGAGCGCTTCATCGCTCGTGGTTGTGCCGCAGGCGTTCTCGACGATCACGCGGTACAGATTGCCGTTCATGCCGTCCTGCGCCGTGAAGCTCAGGCTGGCGCCGTTTTGGCCGGCCATGTCGCTGAAGCCGGAGCCGTCGTCGACCTGCCATTGATAGTTGTCGATTGCCGGAGGTGTCAGCGCCGCCACATTGAATGTTACATTGTCGTCGGCGCAGACGCGCTGATCCGTCGGCTGTGAACTGATTACCGGCACGTCGTAGACCGTCAGCACCGCCGCCTGCGACTCAATTCCGCCCGGGGCGCAGATGTTAAATGCCACCACGCGGTAGCGATTGCCGTTCATTGCCGTGGTTACGTTGTCGAGCGTCAGTTCCGGCGTTGTTGCGCCGCTGACGTCCGCGCCGTTGTTTAAGTCGCTGAAACCGGAACCATCGTCGACCTGCCACTGGTAGGTGGGCGTCGGTTTGACTGCCGGATCAATTTGTGATGTAAAGATCACCGATTCGCCGGCGCAGATCGTCTGATCGTCCGGCTCGTCGTCGAATGCCGGTTTGACGTTCACCGTCAGCAGCGCTTCGCCGCTGATGCTTTCACCGCATTTGTTAACAAAAATGAAGCGGTACAGGTTGCCGTCCATGTCCGGCGTGACATTGTTCAAGGTCAGGCTGCCGGAGGCAAGCGCCGTGCGGTTGGCCCAGCCGCCGCCATCGTTGACTTCGTAGAAGTACTGCAGAGCGGGGCGGCTCGTCGCCGCGGCCGTAAAGGTCGCATTCTCGCCTTCGCACACTTCCTGATCATTCGGGTCGCTGTCGACAGTCGGCGCGATGTCGACTGTTAACATTGCCTCATCGGAAGCGAGGCCGACGCCGCAGGAGTTGGACACGATCACGCGGAAGCGCGCGCCGTCGTCCGTCAGCTGCTGAGCATTGTTAAGTGTGTACGAAGAGTTTTGCGCCGCCGCGCCGGCGATGTCCGTAAACTGCGCACCGTCCCAGCGTTGCCACTGGTAGGAGAGCGCCGTACCCGTCGCCGAGACGCTGAAGGTTGCGTTCTCGCCTTCGCAGATTTCCTGATCCGTCGGCTGTGTTACGATCGCCGGCGGTTCTTCAATTTTAAGTGTTACTTCCAGCGGCGGCAGGGTGGCGCAGTCATTGCTGACGCGGACGCGCAGGCGCAGACCGTCGTCAGAACCCTGGATTGTACGCGAATAATTTTCGAGCGAGCCGACCAGATCCCAGGTTGCGCCGTTAAAGGTCTCCCAGGCGATGGTATAGGGAGTGCTGCCGTCCAGCGTGACGGAGAATTGCGCCAGGTCGCCGACACAGTGTTCGTCGGGCAGGTCGGAAGCCGTGATTTGCACGTCTTCCAGCACCTCGATATCAACGGATTCAATATTGGCGTCAGGCGCGCACTTGGCGTTGCTGAACACGGCGCGTACTTTTTGTCCATCCCAGCCGGCGTCGATCGGATCGATGCGCAGCTCGGTGCCGCTCGCACCGCTGATGTCGGTCCAGCTCACGCCGTTCCAGCGTTGCCATTGTACCGTCGCGGGCGGGCGGCTGTCGGCCGAAGCGTTAACAATCAGCACCTCGCCGTCGCAGATCGGATCGATGTTGTCGATCGTCAGGTCGCGCGGCGCGTAGTTAACCGTCAGCGTCAGCGGGTCGGAGAAAATCTCGGAGGTACAGTCGTTTTCAGCGCGCAGGCGATAGCGGTGACCGTGCAGCGCCTCGTCGACGTCGTTGATGGTCAATGTGCGGGTTGTCGATCCGCCGACCACAGTAGTGTTAATTTCAAGGCCGTCGCTCTGGTTAACAAATCCGTTGCCGTCGCCGCGATCCACCTGCCACTGGTAAATGATGGTTTCGCTGCCGCTTACGTCAAATGTTAAACTCAGGTCGTCGCCTGCACAAACTTCGGTTGTGTTCGGCGTGTTATTGTCGATTACAACTTCTTCCAGCACCTCGATGTCGGCCGACTCGATGTTGACAGCCGGCGTGCACTTCGGATTGGTAAAGACGGCGCGGACTTTGTCGCCGTCCCAGTCGCTAGTAATCGGGTTGATGCGCAGTTCGGTATTCGTCGCGCCGCTGATGTCGTTCCAGTTCGCGCCGTCCCAGCGTTGCCATTGTACCGTCGCCGCCGGGCGGCTGTCCACCGAGGCGTTGATGATAAACTCTTCGCCGGCGCAGATCGGGTCGATGTTGTCGATGGCGGGGTCGCGCGGCGCATAGTTAACCGTCAGAGTCAGGGCGTCGGAGAAAATTTCGGAGGTGCAATCATTTTCCGCGCGCAGACGATAACGGTGACCGTCCAGCGATTCATCCACATCGTTAATAGTCAATGTGCGCGTCGTCGCGCCGCCGATTACCGTTGAGTTTACCTCGAGGCCGTCGCTCTGGTTAACAAATCCGTTGCCGTCGCCGCGGTCGACCTGCCACTGATAGATGATCGTCTCGCTGCCCGTAACGGTGAATGTTAAGCTCAGGTCTTCGCCTGCGCATACCTCTGTTGTGTTCGGCGTGTTGTTGTCGATCACAACTTCTTCCAGCACCTCGATGTCGCTCGACTCGATATTGGCGCTGGGGGAGCAGGCCGCATTGGTAAAGACGGCGCGGACTTTGTCGCCATCCCAGTCGCTTGTGATCGGACTGACCACCAGCTCGGTATTGGTCGCGCCGACAATGTCGGTCCAGCTTGCGCCGTCCCAGCGTTGCCACTGCACGGTCGCCGCCGGGCGGCTGTCGGCCGAAGCGCTGATTCTGAATTCTTCGCCGCTGCAAATTGGATCGATGTTGTCGATCGCCAGGTCGCGCGGCGCGTAGTTGACCGTCAGTTCGGCAATGGGCGAAACGACGGCCTGCGCGCCGGAAGCGCACTGGTTTTCAGCCACCAGGCGATAGCGGTAGCCGTGCATTGCCGTAGTGACGTTTTGCAGCGTCAACGCCAGCGTATTTGCGCCGCTGACGTTCGGGCCGTTGTTTAAGTCGACAAACCCGCCGCCGTCGTCCTGCTGCCACTGGTAGCTGTCGATCGGCGTTGTGTTGTCCACCAGTACGGCCGTAAACGTGACGTCATCGCCTTCGCACACAGCCTGGTCCGCCGGTGCATCATTGGTGAACTGCGGTTTGTCGACAACCGTCAGCGTGCCCGTGCTGCGCGTCGTGCCGCAGGAGTTAACCAGTTCGGCGCGGTAGCGCGTCTGGTCGTCGTTGATATCCGCGGCGGGGATTGTGTAGGTTTTTCCGTTCTGGCCTGCGATCGGCGTCCAACTCGGCGCGCCGGCGGGGCGGCGCAGCCAGCTGACTGTAATGGGCTCCGCGCCGGAGTAGTCGACCTCAAAAACGACCTGTTCGCCGGCGCAAACCGTCGGCGAAGCAACGGCCAGTTCAATAACCGGCTCGGTCAGAATTGTCACGTCGATAATCGCCGACTGCACCGTGCCGCAGTCGTTGCTGATTTCAATGTAGAATCTGTCATCGCCCAGGTCGATTGTCACCGGGCTGAAAGTATAGGACTTTTCGTTGGCTGCAGTGTTAAACACCTGGAAACCGTTGCCGTCGTTCTGATCGCGATACCAGGTGATGCTCGGCGCGGGATCGCCGTCTATTTCAAAGGAAATTGTTAAACCCGGAGCGCTTAAACAAACTTCGACGTCCGCCGGCGGGGTAGTAAACGATGGTTCGGTGCCGACGCTTAAAACGACGATGTCCGACCAGTCGGAACGACCACAGTCATTGCGGCCGCGCACGCGGTAGCGGAAACCGTCCATTGCCGTTGTGACGCTTGAAAGCGTCAGGTCGGTGCCGCTCTCGCCGGTAATGCGATTAAAGCCGTTGCCGTCCAGTTCATCCACAAACCACTCGTAGGTGTCGGCTCCGTCGGCCGCAACCGTGAACGTTGCGTCATCGCCCTCGCAGGCAAAAACGTCAACCGGCTGCGTGTCGATCGTCGGAACGTCGCCCGCCGTGATTGTGAAAGAGAAGGACGCGCCCGGTTCGCAGTCGCCGGTGCCGGAGTACGTATACGTACCGGCATGTGAGGCCGCAAACGTTAAAAAGCTGAGTGAATTGATGCCGCGTGAAATCGTCGGGTCCGTGATCGGATTGCCGTCTTTTAACCACGTAAAGGCATCGATATTGTCGGCCGTGAAGTTGAACGAGGCCGCGTCGCCGACACAAACCGTCGTGTCGCTCGGCGCGCCGCTGATTTTCGGCGGATCGACAACGTCGTAGGAAACTTCATTGCTTAACAATTCATCAGTCGGGTCCCAGCAGGTGTGCCCGCGCGCATAAGCGCGGTACAACTTGCCCGCGTCGTTTTTATCGGCGCTTGCAATAATGAGCGTTTTCTGCCCCTGCGAACCGGCCACAAAAGTCCAGGTTGAGCCGCCGTCCGTGCTGCATTCCCAGCCGTAGTCCGTGGGCAGCGGGAAGGCGTCAAAATCCCAGGTAAAAGTCACCTGTTCGCCTTCACACTCTTCCTGGTCGACGGGATGAACCGGGTCTTCCGGCGGGAACTGCAGGACAATCGTCGTGATGGCGCTGTAAACAACGCCGCAACTGTTCTCCAGCTTTGCGCGATACTTGTTGCCGTTGGATGCGCCGGAAACCACGGGCGTATCAAACTCATTTGTCTGAGGCGAGTGCACCGCAGGTTTGGGGCCGTCAACGTCCGACCAGCTTGCACCGTCGTCGGTACTTTCCTGCCAGGTGATGTCGGCGTCCGGATAAAACTCCGCCACGACGCCGATTGTTAAGGTTTTGCCTTTGCAGGATGCCGCCGCGGGAACATAAGCCAGAATGTTAGGCTTCTGCACGATGATGAGCTGCATCGTGGCCGACGTAACGCCGCATTCGTTTTCAATTCGAATCCTGAAAATGCGGTTGTTGTCTGCCGGCGTGGCCGTGAACTCCAGCCGCTCCGTTGTCTCGCCGTTTAAGTCGGTCCAGACGTCCGGATTCTGACTTGTTAACTCCTGCCATTTGATTGTTGCCTCTGTGGATGTCGTGAATTCGGCTTCAAGTTCAACTTCGGCATTAACATCCAGGCAGAGTTCTGTGTCGCCGCCAATGGAATCGATCACCGGCGGGGCGTAGACGTAGAAGTATTCGCTGCTGTCGTAGAGAGCCGGGTTGATCGCGTCGTACACGCGCACGCTGTACTTTTTGGTCGGATCCAGATCTTCCGGCAGTTTCCACATCAAACTGTCAACCGGTGTCACGAAATCTACCGTGTCAATGACTGCGGTCTCCGTCGCTCCATCGTCCTCCGGATCAAAATCTTCGTCCACCAGGTGGATGATCACGTCGTCGTTGCCCGTGCGCGACCACTTGACTTTAATCGAATCACAGACGCAGTATTCTTCGTTCTGCGTCGGACTTAACACGTCGATTTTGTCGGCTGTTAATTCGAAGTTTAACAGGAAGGCGTCGCGCGGATTGCCCTCGTACTCTTCCTGGTACGCGTCGACGCTGGTGGGGAAGTCCACCGATTGCGTGCCGCCGCAAATCCAGATGTAATTGTTGTTAACATAGTGCGACATGCCGAGGTTGGGCATGAAGGCAAAAAATTCGTCGTTGTCGTCTCTGCGGCGGTCGGTCTTTTTACCGCCGAAATAGGTCGAGTACTGCAGACCGTTGACGCCTTCGTCAACGATCAGCTTGGTCATGAAGACATCCTCATCGCCGATAGCGCGGCGGAAATAGGAAAAGGAGTTCGTCGGAAAGTCAGAGGAATTTGTGATCCCAATAACATAAGCCGAATCTCCGACCATTTGAATTCGATGGCCGTAGTCCTGTGATGAGCCGCCCAAATAAGTCGAATAAACAAGACTGCTAACACCTGCCTGACTAACATCAAAACCGGCGATGAAGACATCGCTTGAAGAACTGAGATCAGCCTGGTATGCTCCTTTAACAGGAAAATCGTGATTGGTGGTATCCGAAAGAGTTGATCCGACTACATACACGATGTCGGTGGATAGAACATCGAGTCCTGAACAATAGTCGTCTTTAACTCCGCCAAAAAATGTCGAATAAAGAACAGCGGAGGCGTCGCTTTCGATTTTTGTAATAAATCCGTCGTACTGCTCGAAGACTAATTGATCGTTGGCCGTGCTGTTGAATGTTGCGTCAAAGGCGTCCTGTAGCCAGAACAGATTGGATTGGTTGGTGTTGCCCGTTACTCCGCAGACGTAGACATCCTGGTTGGAATCAATATCTATGTCCAGTGCAATATCCAGCGCGTCCTTGCCCAGAAAAGTCGACCACACAAATGACCCGCCGTCGTCCGCCACCTTGGTAATCACCGCGTCAAACAGCGTACTCGTCAGAGCATTGTCAAAGACGGTTCCGACGTCCGGGAAGTCGTTCGAGCTGCTGGCTCCGGCCACGAGGGCCATTTCGTCGTCCAGCGTAATTGCATAGGCGCGGTCGTCGGAGTTGCCGCCGACAAAGGTCGAGTACACCAGCGAACCGAGGTCGTTGGCAAACTTGGTGACGAAGATATCGCAGTCGCCGCCGTGGTTGGTCTGGGCCGCGCCGACGGTCGTCGGATATTTGTCTATTCCACTCGTTGAGTAGCCGGTGATGTACACGTCACCGTCGCCGTCCACCGCAATATCGCGGGCCACATCGTCCTCGGAGCCGCCGATATAGCTGCACTCCTCCAGGTCGGTCGCATCCTTGTCAAAACGCGCCACATACGCGTCCAGCTCGCCGGTGTTTGTCTGCTGGTAACCGCCGGCCTGCACCGGAAAAGAGTCCGAGTCCGTGTAGCCGCAGGTAAAGACATTTTCGATCGTGACAACGTTGTTCACATCAGTCGTGGTGTACAACTCGATGCCCAGCGAAGCTTCGTCATCGCCGGTGCCCAGATAGGTGCTCCAGATCAGCGGATCGATGATCAGCGGCCGCGAGCGGTCGTAAACTTCTGTCTCGAAGCCAACCATGGGGACAGGCCCCTGCGAAAGCACAAAGTGAGTGTTTATATAATTGCGGGTGCCGTCCGGGTTTTCCTGAAATGTAATCGGCGCGGATTGGGACAGGGTGCCGCTCGAAGTGTGAACCAGCAGATTGCCTTCGGCGTCGATTTCAACGTAGTCGGCGCCGCTGATCTTCCACGCCAATTGATCAGTCTCGGCGCCCGGATTGACGATCAGATCATAACGCGGCGTTGCGCCGTCCATATAGTAGCGCGCATCAATTCCCGGCAGGATGTTGCCCACCAGCACTTCGTCATAACTCCGCACACCGGTTACGGCCCTGTCGGCGCGGAACCAGTTATAGCGCGTTTTTCCCTCTCCAGCCATTTCCATGGTCGTCCCGGCGCGCTGCGCGCCTTGCAGAGCGAAGCTCACAACGTGGCCGCGGCGCGTCCTGATGCCCTCGCTGAAAGGCGGGGCGCCGGCGGGCGGGGCAGCGGCTTCGATGGAGTACAGGTCGTAGACGATGCCTTCGCGCGTCAGCCACATGCGCAGACCGGGCCGCCGCAGCAGGAAGAGCGCTTCGTCGTCCCACTGACCTTTATTCTGGAGATACGCTTCGTTGATGGTCGACACGCGGGCGGTCGACCTGACCTGTTCGGCGGAAGGATGTACGCGTGCCGGGGCCGTCGAAACAGCCAGGCACATCAGCAGAAAGCCGAAAAACAGGGAATAAACGCCATCGCGAACTGATTTCATGGATAGGCTCCATGCCTGATGTATATAATTGTCGGTCATCCTTTTGTGGGCGTCCCTGGCCGGAACGAGGGCGCACCACAATACAGATGTCCGAATACATCGTTGAAAAAATCGTACCAAAGTGGCAAATGCGGAGTTAAACGGGCGATTTTTCGCCAGGGCCGGTCCGAACTCATGAGTGCCTGCGGCCAAGTGGCCAATAATGGACAATAATTAAACGCGAAGCCCGGATGCGCTTCGCGTTCGACCTTGTTTTCCATTTCAATCGCTCAATCGTTCCACTGATGCCGCCGGCATTTCAAACGGTGCCCAATTGGGATTCGGGCGTGAAGACAACCACCGCGCTACCGAGGTTCCCTTCGTTGTAAATCGCGCCAAAAAAAGGGAGTACTTACGCGACGCACTTTTAGTGTGGATGTTGACGAGAGGGGTGTCTGCTTCCCTCCGCGCCGCGCAAGAATGCAATTTAAACCACGCAACACTGTGTTCAAAACTTGAGTTGAGCGCCCGCCTTCCCCCGGGCCCCCTGTTTCGGGAATGGAATCAACTCTCTGCGATTACGACTGAAGTCTGCATTACATCCACAGCGCTGAAACAGCCTCTGAAACGCCGTTTGTCGCGCTTTAGTGTTGAAACAGAAACGTCCGCATTCCAGGCGTTCAGCAAACGCGGAAATGCGGACGTGACATATTCTGATCCGGATTTTTCAGGCGCCTTCAGCTGAGGCATCCGCATCTCCGCGGCCGCCCTCAACCTTGCCCTTCTCGACTTCCTCGCCGGAACCGGATTTTTCTTTGCTTTTCATCGTGGACTTGAGCGTGGATGCAAAACGACGGCGACGCGTGTCACCGTCGGTAGCGGCGGTCGATTCGCCCGCAGCCTGGGTTTTGCCCGCTTTGCTGCCCACGGCTTGCAGCGAAACTGCTTTGGGCGGCAACTCTTTGCCTTCCATGATCAATTTGAGCTCGTTGGAATCGAGGCTTTCGCGCTCGACCAGCAGTTTGCTCGTTTTGTGCAGCAGGTCCATATTCTCGCGCAGCAGCGTTTCGGCTTTTTCCATGCCGGCCTGCATGATGCTGCGAACCTCGGCGTCAATGGCGCGCGCCGTCTCCTCACTGATGTGTTTGGAGTGCGAGAGCTCGCGGCCCAGGAAGGGTTCTTCTTCGTTGTTCGAGTAGAAGACCGGTCCCAGAGTATCGCTCATGCCCCACTCACACACCATTTTACGCGCGAGCATGGTGGCGCGCTCAAGGTCGTTCATAGCGCCGGTGTTCAGTTTGTTGAACACCAGTTTTTCCGCGGCGCGACCGGCCAGCAGCGCTACGATGCGCACTTCAATGCGTTCCTTGCTCATCGTGTGCAGTTGCTCGGACGGCAGGTAAGAGGTGACTCCCAGCGCACGTCCGCGCGGGATAATCGTCACCTTGTGCACGGGGTCGCTGTCCTTTACCAACATGCCTACCAGGGCGTGGCCCATTTCGTGGTAGGCGGTTGTGAGTTTTTCGTCATCGGTAATGACCATGCTCTGACGCTTGACGCCCATCAGGATCTTGTCCTTGGCTTCGTCAATTAGTTCCATGTTGACGGACTCGCGGCCGTAGCGCGCTGCCAGCAGGGCGGCTTCATTGACGAGGTTGGCCAGGTCGGCGCCTGAGAGGCCGGGCGTACCGGCTGCAATGACTTCCAGATTGACGTCCTGATCCATCGGAATTTTCTTTGTGTGGACTTTCAGGATGCCGAGGCGTCCCTTGACGTCCGGTCTGTCGACCACCACCTGCCGGTCAAAACGGCCGGGGCGCAGCAGGGCGGGGTCCAGCACGTCGGGGCGGTTCGTGGCAGCCACGACAATCACGCCGGAATTCTGCTCAAAACCATCCATTTCAACCAGCAACTGATTGAGAGTCTGCTCGCGCTCGTCGTGACCGCCGCCCAGACCGGTGCCGCGGTGGCGACCAACCGCGTCGATCTCGTCAATAAAGATGATGCAGGGATGGTTTTTCTTTGCTTGCTCAAACAGGTCGCGCACGCGGCTGGCGCCGACGCCCACGAACATTTCAACGAAGTCCGCGCCGGAGATGGAGAAAAAGGGCACGTTGGCTTCGCCGGCTACGGCGCGTGCGAGCAGCGTTTTACCGGTACCCGGAGGTCCGAGCAGCAGCACGCCGCGCGGAATCTTGCCGCCCAGTTTCTGGAATTTTTCAGGATCGCGCAGGAATTCAATGATTTCTTCGAGTTCAAACTTGGCTTCATCCGCGCCGGCAACGTCTTCAAACGTTACTTTTTTACCTGTGTCGTTGATCAGGCGCGCGCGCGACTTACCGAAGGTAAAGATGCCGCGGGAGTTGCCGTTTTGCATCCGGCGCATCACTACCATAAAAATGGCAATCAGCAGGATAAAGGGCAGAAATGTTAACAGTGTGTCCCAGATGGAATTGGAGCTGTTGCTGTAGGTCCATTCCACGCCGTTGGAGCGCCACCATTCTTCTGTTTCGCTGTTGACGTACGCCAGCGGCACATTAAAGGACGAAATCTCGTGAGCCACGCCGTCGCCGAAATTGACGCGGGTCTGGCCTTTCAGTTTACCGATAAAGAGGTAGGAGTTCAGGCCCTGATTTTCAATGGTGGCCGTTTTGACTCGCCCTTCGGAAACCAATCGTTGGTATTCGTTGTAGCTGATGCGAGACTGCCCCTGCTGGCTGGAGTTAAAGAAAAACAGAATCAGCAGGGAACCGCCCAGAATCGACATCCAGACAAGCGCAGTGCGCATCGAGCGCGAGAAGTTGTTGTCGTCGTCGTCGTTGTTATTGCGGTTGAAACCGCCGCCGCCGCCGGGCATGCCGGGCCGTTCAGGCGGGCGTCTGCGCTCGGGATTGGGACGGTCGTTATTGTCGTTTTGGGCCATTGTATCAGGACTCCACCAAAAAACGGGAACTGCAGTCTAAGATGGGCGTAACGTTTAATTATTTTAAGCCGGATTTTGCGCCGCCGGGCGCCGCTCAATTCAGGACTCAAGAATGTAAATGCCGGCCAACTGACGCCCCTGCTCGTCGAAATCGAGGCCATATCCTACGACGAAGTCATTCTCTACTTCAAATCCGACGTAGTCCGGGCGGTAAGCGTTTTGCGGATCGCGTGCGCCGGGCTTGTCCAGCAGCGCCGCGACCCTCACCGAGTTAGGCGAACAGGCCTGTAAACGCCGCGTTATGGCTGAAATTGTACGGCCTGTGTCGACGATGTCTTCAAGAATGATGATGTCCCGGCCGGAACATTCAATTCCTTTTATATCGACATCTGGAATTCGCTGCGACGTCATCGCCGCTCCGTACGATTGCGCGCGTACAAATTCAAGCGAACAGGGAGTGCTCACGGCACGCAGCAGATCGGCGGCAAAGATCAGCGACCCCTTCAGCACCACGACGAAGAGCGGATTTTTCTGATTGTAGTCCCGTGTTATTTCGTCGCCTAAACGGGCGATTTCCGTCGCTATGCGGTCGCGGGAGATGTATAAGCGGAATAGTTTGCCGTTGATTTCGACGCGCTGCGGTTCGCTGTTCAGTTGTCGTCCTCCAGCTCGCTCCATTCCACTTTCAGTGCCGTTTTAGCGCCTTTCGGCACGCGGAACGTCTCGCTGATTCTGTGGCCGACGACCCAGAGAATATCGCGGCTTGTGGCCAGAACCAATTGGTGTTGTTTGTCGAGGAGCGGCACTTTCTGATTCGTCAGGAAGTCGCTGATCTTCATGCTGCCGCGCATGCCCAGGGGGCGGAAGCTGTCTCCCGGCTCCCAGGTGCGCAGCGTCATACGGCGCGGAGTCGTTTCCATGTCCAGAAACTCCACATTGGGATTCTGGTCGAACTTTGCGACGTCAACCGCCACTTCGCTCAGCTTGATTCTGAAGTTGCCGACTGTGTATTCCTGGCCTTTTTCCACCGCCATTTTCAGCGAGTAGCTGGCCTGTTTCTCCGCCACGATGATTGTTTCGCGGTCTTTGAGCGCAAACAATCTTCCGGAAATGTCCGTGCGCGTGCCGACGTCCGCATCCATCAATTTCAGCAGGCGGTCCACCGCGGCAATCGGCAGCGGCAGAATATGGAATTGTTTCTGGATGATACGCTGCAACAATTCGCCCTGCAGGAATTCGCTGTGGGCCTGCAGCGCTGCAATCAGTAGTGTAATTCTTGAGCTGCCCTTGGCTTTGACGATGCGCTGCACCGAGCGTTCCACCATCTGCGTGACGGCTTTGTCCGCGCCGCTCAGCAATCGCGACGTCCGCAGCAGGATGTCGACGATCGCGGGAGAGTAATCGGCCTGCAGCCGCGGCAGCAGGTCGTGGCGGATCTTGTTGCGCGTAAACAGCATAAGATTGTTGCTCTCATCTTCGCGCCATTTTGTGCCGCTTGCCGAAGCGTACACTTCCAGCTCGGCTTTTTTGACGTTCAGGAATGGGCGGATAAGGCTACAGTCTTTTGTAAATCGACGGCGCGCCGGAATGCCGCTCAGACCGGTCAGTCCGGTGCCGCGCATCAGGTTAAGCAGCAGCGTTTCCACCGTGTCGTTGGCCGTGTGCGCCGTGGCCACCAGTCCGGCATTGGATTTGCGTGCCACCTGTTCCAGGAAGCGATACCGCACATCGCGGGAAGCCTGCTCGACGCTGATTTTGGCGCGGGAGGCGTAGGAACTGATGTCGGCCGATCCGCCGATAAACGGCAGGGCCAGTTCCCTGGCGCGCGTGCGCACAAATTCTTCATCGCTGTCCGCGCTGTCGCCGCGCAGCCGATGATTGAAGTGCGCTACAAACAATTCGTAGCCGTTGCGGAAAGCCAATTCAACCATGATGTCCAGCATCACGGAGGAATCCACACCGCCGCTGACAGCAAGAATTATGCGGGCGCCGCGATCAACAGCCAGGTCGGTTTTGAGCTGGCACTCCACTCGCAGGATCAGCTCGCGTACGGCCGGCGCAGTATCGCACCATGCATCCAGAGGCAGCGGAGCGACTTTCTCCAGATATTCCGCGCGTTCTTCCTTGCTCGGGAACTCGCGTGAGATTTTGATTTTCGGCAGTTCCAGGCGGCGCGTATCGGCGGTGCGGCGACTGCTTTTGCCGCGGCCTTTGCCGCGTTTGCCTTTGCCGTCTTTTTGTTCGGCGTCGTCGGCGTGTGCATCGCCCGATTCGGACGGTGGGGCTTCGCGCTGGGCGTGCAGCGGCTTGCGATCGCCGTCGTCGTCTTTATCAGCTGTTTTACTTTCGCCTTTTCTGTCGGCTGGTGCATCCGAGCGGCTGTGTTTGGGTGTTTTTCCGTCGGGTTTTTCGGATTTGCCTTTTTTGCCTTGCCCGCTCTGTTTGCGACCTTTTTGCTCGTCATCGCCCTGGACGTCGCGAGCTGTTGTGTCGTCGCCATGTTTGCGGTGAGCGGGCTGTTTGTCTACCGGAGCGTCATCGCCGTCACGCTGTTCCGGGCGTTCGTCGCCGGGCTGATCACCGTGCGGTTTTTGCCGACGTCCGCGCTGCTGACCGCCGTCGCGCTCGCGCGGTTCTTCCTGCGGCGTTTCTTCGCGACGATCAACTTCCTGCGCCGGTACATCGTCCGCCGCGCGTCGGCGGTCTGGACGACGACCGCGCTCGGGTTGACGTCTGTCGTCGCGTTGCTCATTGCGTCTATCGTCGCGTCTGTCGTCGCGTTGCTCATTGCGTCTGTCGTCGCGTCGCTCAT
>CAYULF010000012.1:44291-156263 GCA_964445695.1 uncultured Hyphomicrobiales bacterium
TCGCTCATCGCGTCTGTCGTCGCGTCTGTCGTCGCGTCGCTCATCGCGTCTGTCGTCGCGTTGCTCATTGCGTCTGTCGTCGCGTCGTCCGCGGCGGCGATCTTCCTGTCGCGCTTCGGGTGCAGGCGGACCATAAAAGTCGTCGTATTCACCTGCAAAGTCGGGACGGCGGGCAGGCGCCGGAGCGGGAGGGCGTCGATCGTCGTAGTAATCGGCTTCCTGTCGCTGCGGGCGTCCGTAGAAATCGTCGTAGTACTGGTCGGTCCAATCAGGCGTTCGTTCGCGGCCGCGCGGGCTGCGGTCGTAGCGTTCGTTGTTGTCCTGCCCACGCTCGTTGTCGTAGTACTGGACCGGAGGGCCGAAGGGATGTTGTTCGGGAGCGAAGTTCTGTCGTCGCTGCGGTGCGGGCGGACGTTCCGCCTGGGGACGGCGTCCGCTGTTGCGATTCTGGTTGCTGCGGTTGCCGCCGCCACGTCTGCGCGATTGCTGCGGCCGACGCTCTCTGTCGGCGTCGGAACCTTGGCGTTCCTGTTGCGGGTTGTCGTCCGGCGCCTGTGAGGATCGTTCCGGATGCGGGGTACGCGCGGCGCTCTTGCGTGAGCCCGCGTCGGATTTTTTTGCCATGTTGTCTGTAAGACCCGTCGTATTAGTGCGGGTTAAAAGACCGTGCGCGGCTGTTTGCGGCTTTGTTCTCGGGGACAAACAAAAGGGGTTTTATCAGGCTGTGTCCCGTCTTGGAAATCATTCAGGCTGCCGCGTAAACTGTATCGTTCGCCAGGCGCTCGGCCTCATATTCCTGTAAAAACTCGCGGTAGCGCACCAGGCGCTCCTCGATTTGTTCGAAACTGTCGTACAGCACCAGGTCGCCACGCGCGGATGAAGCGCAGTGCAGACCCTTGAGATAACCGCTGTAAAATTTTCTGAATTCGCGTATGCCGAGTCGATCGCCTTTGTGGAGGATCGCAAGGCGCAAATGTTCCATCAACGTGTTGATGCGCTCTTCCGCCGTCGGCGCATCTTCGAGAACGCCCTCGTCCAGATAGCGCCGCGTCTGGCGCATGACAAAGGGGTTGGAAATCGCTGCGCGGCCGATCATGACGGCGTCGCAGCCCGTCTCGTCAAAGGCGCGTTTGGCATCCTGCGGCGTCTTGATGTCGCCGTTGATAATAATTGGAATGTCGACGGCTTTTTTGACTTTGGCGATCCAGTCCCAACTGGCATCGCCGTTGTGGCCCATGTCGCGCGTGCGGCAGTGAATTGCAAGAGCCGCAATACCGGCCTGTTCGAGTCTTCGCGCCACATCTTCGATGACAATGGAATTTTTATCCCAGCCGAGACGCGTTTTGAGCGTGACGGGCAGTTTGACCGTGTCGACGATTTCGCGCGCCATTTTGGCCATCAGGGGCGGATCTTTGAGCAGAGCTGCACCGGCGCTGCGCGCCACGACGTTTTTGACCCAGCAGCCGCAATTGATGTCGATGAAGTCCGGACCGGCTTCCTCGGAAAGGCGCGCCGCCTCGACCATCACGGGGATGTTGCCGCCGAAGATTTGAATGGCGACCGGACGTTCCTCGTCCTCAACCGTCAGCTTGGAACGCGAACGCCACGCATTGCGCACGAGGCCTTCGGAAGAAATGAACTCGGTGTATACGATATCCGCGCCCAGCCGCTTGCAAATGATGCGGAAGGGCAGGTCGGTGACGTCCTCCATGGGCGCCAGCAGTACACCGCGTTCAACTTCTATCGATCCAATCCGCATGTGAGCGGCTTCCTTTGTTCATTACGACTGTGCAGAACTGCCGGCGACGAGCGCCGACGGAATCAAAACAATCGGGAAATTTACGAAAATTGCGCGTGGTCTGAAACCTCGATTGTGCAAAGTGTTGAGGAGATTGCATTTGCGGCGGAAGCAATCAGTCGTCCAGGGCGCTTAATTCATCGCCGAGGGCGGACCATTCAGTCATTTTTGCCTCGAGGTCTGCCTGCGTTTTTTCATAAAAACGCAGCACGTCGGCGGACTCGGGTTTATCGTAGAATCCGGGTGCATTTATCTGGCTCTCGTACCCGGCAATGCGTTCTTCGAGCTTGACGATATCGGCTTCACAATCGCTGACGGCGCGTTTGAGGCGGCGCGATTCTGCCTGTTTTTTCTTGCGGTCTTTCCATGCATTTTTGCCGGGCTCCGTGGCGGAATCCGGCGAGCCCGAATCGCCGCCTGCCGCCGCCGTTGTCTGGGGCTGATCCTTTTCGGCTTCGAACTCACGGAAAGACTCGACGTTGCGGGCGCGCAGGAATTCGCGGATGTCGCCGCTGTGCTCAATGATGCCGCCGTCGCGGAATTCAATGACGCGGGACGTCAGGCCTTCCAGAAATTCGCGATCGTGCGAGACCACGACCAACGCGCCGTCGAATTCCATCAGGGCGCGTTTGAGCACGTCCTTGCTGATCATGTCCAGGTGGTTGGTCGGTTCGTCGAGCACCAGAAGATTGATCGGATCCAGCAGCAGTTTGGCCAGCGCCAGCCGCGATTTTTCACCGCCGGAAAGCACCTTGATTTTTTTGAATACGTCGTCGCCGCTGAACAGGAACGCACCGAGCAGGTCGCGCACCTGCGTTCGCATTTCACCGGTGGCGGCCTCGTCGATGACGTCGAAAACCGTGGAGTTGCTGTTCAACATTTCGGCCTGGTGCTGCGCGTAGTAGCCAAGAATCGCGTTGTGTCCCAGTTCACACTGTCCTTCGCAGCTTTCCTGACCGACGATGATGCGTGAGAGCGTGGATTTACCGGCGCCGTTTTTTCCCACAAATGCCACCCGGTCGCCGCGTTCCAGCGTCAGCTCGATGTCGTTTAATACCGGCGTGTCGTCGTAGCGTTTACTCAGCCCTTTAATGTCCACCACTATGCGGCCGGAGCGCGGCGTCGGCGGAAAGCGGAAGTGGATGCGCGAGGAGTCGTCTTCGTCGATTTCGATCCGGTCCAGTTTATCGAGCTGTTTGATGCGCGACTGCACCTGCACGGCCTTGGTTGCTTTATAGCGGAAGCGCTCGATGAATTTCTCGGTCTCTTCGATGTGTTTTTGCTGGTTGCGATAAGCTTTCATCTGCTGCTCGCGACGCTCGCGACGCATTTCCACATAGGCGCTGTAGGCGGCGTTGTAGTCGTAGACTTTGCCCAGCGAAATTTCAATCGTGCGGTTTGTCACCGCATCCAGGAAAGCGCGGTCGTGCGAGACGAGGACAACGGCGCCGTCGTAATTGTGCAGGAATTCTTCGACCCACTGGATCGACTCGATGTCGAGGTGGTTCGTCGGCTCATCGAGCAGGATGCAGGAGGGACGTTGCAGCAGAATCTTGGCCAGCTCCACGCGCATCTGCCAGCCGCCGCTGAATTCACCTGTGTCGCGCGCCATGTCGTCGTGCTCAAAACCGAGCCCGGTCAGCACGCGCTCGATATCCGCTTCCATGCTGTGCCCGCCGACGAGCTTGAAGCGCTCGGTTGAGTCGCTCAGTTCTTCGATCAATTTGTGATAGTCTTCCGACTCGTAGTCTTCGCGCGCGGCTATCTGGTCGGAAAGTTCGTTGATGCGCCGTTCGAGGCGTTTTGTTTCGGCAAAGGCGGTGGCGGCTTCCTCGTAGACGCTGCGTCCGCCGGTGGTCACGATGTCCTGCGGCAGATATCCGATCGTCACCTCGCCGGCGGCGTGCACGCCGCCGCTCTCGCCTTCCAGATTGCCGGCCAGAACTTTGAGCAGGGTGGATTTGCCCGCGCCGTTTTTACCGACCAGGCCGATTTTATCGCGTTGATTGATTGCGAAGGAAATTCCGTCGAACAGGTAACGGCCGACAAAGTGAACGGAGAGATTGGAAACGCTGATCATGACTGCTGTTGTTCCTTGTGCGCCGCCGCGACCGACTGCATAAGATCGGCCATTCTGCGGGCGGAGTCGTTCCAGTCGAAACGGCGGGCCCAGTCGACCGCGCCGCGCTCAAGACCGGTGCGCAGATTGTTGTCCTGTAAAATGCGCCGCATGGCGGCCGCCAGAGCTTCGATGTCGGCATAGGGGTAGAGCAATCCGCTGACGCCGTCGCGGACGGAGTCGCGCAGACCGGGCACGTCGGCGGAAATCACCGGAGTGCCGCAGGCGTTGGCTTCCACATTGGTGATGCCCCAGCCTTCTTTCATCGAAGGATTGACGACGCAGTGTGCGCGGCTCAATTGCTCGATCTTGTCTTCTTCCGACACATAACCGTGAAAGCGCACAGCCTCGGCGATTTGCAACTCGGCGGCCAGGGCTTCCAACTCGTCGCGAAAAGTGCCGCTGCCAAGGATTTCGAGTCGGGCCGCCGGGATGTCTGCCCGCAGGAGCGCAAAAGCGCGCAAAACGTGATCGACGCTTTTATACTTTTTCAGGCGGCCGAAGTAAGCCACGGTCGGCGTGTCGGCCTTTGTGTCGATGCGCATCGGCAGGAGCTCCTGATCGATGCAGTTGGGAATAATCGTGAGATTTTCCGGCGGAAAACCGCGCTCAACAAATTCGTCTTTGGTCGATTCCGAGACAACGGCAAAGGGCGTTGAGCGATAGATGCGGTCCACGAGTTTTTCAGCTGCATAGACGTAAGCACCGGCTGCCGCGCCGGCTTCCAGAAAGATGCTTTTGCCGAAGAAGTGATGGCCGATGCCGAGCAGCGGTTTGCGCACGTAGAGCGGCGTGTAAAAAGGAATCTTGTTCAGGTCGTCAACCACGATGTCGAAATCGCGTTTGCTGAATTCACGTCGGTAGCGGGGCCAGACGTGAAAGTTAAACATGTTGCGCGACCCCTCGCGGATCACCTCAATGCCGTCGATTGTTTCTGCGGCCGGTGCGCCCTCAAACTGCGAACAAAACAGCGTAACCCGATGCCCCATGGCGGCAACGCGCTTGAAGATTTCGTGCAGGTGAACCTCTGCGCCGCCGCCGTGCGGATTGCGTATGTCCTGCCAGTTGATGACGAGAATATTCATAGTAGGCAAATATACGCAAGAATTGGCTGCCGTTTAGCTCAATGCTTAACCCGTGCGCAGTTGCTCGCCGCGGCTGTCCTGCTTAAACAGTTGTTTCTGGCCTGCGAGGATCTGCAGCACCCACGTCCACAGCCGTTCGTAGGGAATGATCTCGTGGTCGTCCATGTAACTGGGGCTGCTCCGCAATTTCTGGAGCCATTTGCGCGCCAGCTTTTCAACGCGATTGTAGTCGCCCTGTTCCTTGGGGATTAACATCAGCATGCGCACAAAGACCATGGAACGATATGTCTCGGCTTTGTTTAAGTGGCGTTCGGCGTAGTAGTTGAGGTTGCGAAAGTGATCGTCCAGATCGTCCACGCCGTCGGTAATAATGCGGAAGAGCGCCTGGATAATTGTCAGTGCGATATTCCATCCCTGACGCTTGCGCGAGAGCAGTGGAAAGCTGTTGTTCCAGCGTTTAATCATGTGACGGTCGTTGTGGTCGATTTCGCCGCCGTCGCGGATGTAAATAAAGAAAAGGTACGCTTTGAACAGTTCCCACAGCTCGCGCACCTGCTCGTTCTGTTGTTTAAACCGCTCGGAGGCAAAGACTTTCTGCAGCGTCTCATTTGCATCGGAAACCTTGCCGAGGTGCAGTGCCAGAATAAAAGCGTAAGACTGAAAAATAAACCAGGAATCCTGGTTGTGATTGTTAAACCGCAGGCAGGAGAGGAATGCAAAACGCGCGTTAACCGGGTCGTGCATTTTAAGGAATGATTTGCCTTTGACGGAAAGGAACTCAATGTGTTCTTTTATCAGTGTCAGGTGCGGCACGGAGCGGAAGTAGACGAGCGCTTCGTCCGAGATGCAGACGGCCTCCTGGTGTCGTTTTTCAGCCTGCGCCAGATAACTGGCGGAGCGGAAGTAATACATCTGAATTGCGTGTGATTCGTACCGCATGCGGTGGATGTTGAGTTTTTGCAGCGCGATATGCAGTTCCTGCAGGCTGTCGGCGTTCAGGCGCGCCGCGCCGGCTACGGTCATGCGGATTTTCTGGTACAGGTATTTTAACTCGTTTTCCGCAGACAGGCGCGCAGTAAGCGACTTAACGTCCCTGCTGATTGTTTCGAAATCAGTGTATCGGTTGCGAGAGCAGTAATATGTTTGCAGTAATTTTGCGCATTCAAGTTCAATATCCGTAATTTGATAGCGATGAGCTTGCTCCATCAATTTTTTTGTTAATTGGTAGGCCAGATTGTCGAAGAAGAAACGCCACAGGAAGAAGATGATGTAGAACCGTTTGCGGATTGCCGCCTCAGCCGCAAAGTGCTCGGAGTATTTTTCACTGCTTATCTCCAGGTGCAACATCGAGTCCAGCAGGCGTTCGCGTAGCCTGAACTTCAGCGCTCGATAGGTCGAGGTAGTTTTCGTTTTACCGTAGAGTGAACGCAGGGCCTGGTGGTCCGTATCGCAATCCCGCGAACAAACCAGTTCGAAAAATTTGTTTTCCGTACCGCTTAGTGAGGACAAAGGCAGATTTTGGTTTGCAACAAAACGAGCGAGTTTTTTAAGATTTTTCATGTAGAACCGCGTGAATTCAGAATGTTAACAGCCGTTTGGCTTTATATGATCACAAATTGAATGCAACAATGACGCGTTAATCAGCGCAACGGGGAATTGTCACGATCACCATCTTCCCTCCTCGAACGACATTTGCAATCAAGAATCGTGGAGGATGCGTCGTGTTAACCTTACTCTGTATACTGCTTTATCTCAGTGAGATTACGAGTCCGAACACGTACTGGACTTCAGAGATCGAGGCGATTGAACAACAAAATCAGGCGGAGATTCAACAGATCGAATCTGATCAGCAGTTAACCAATCAAATCGTATACGACTATCAGGACGATGCCTCCTGGATCGATTTTTACGACGATCCCGGCGGTTGGTGATCCTAAAACTTTCGTACAGGTCGCGGCATTGTTCAGTGTGTGTCAATTGATGCAATGTCGCGACCTCTTCGTCCACCAATGACTGTATCTGCTTGCTAACGATTTCTGGTTCAGTACTCGAAAACATTTGGTAAACCTCCGTTCTGCTCCACGTAGCCGCCATTCGAAATCAACGACTTGACCGCGACTAGTGCCTTACCGATTTAGTTCCTTAGTTTCGATTCTCTCCCCATCAAGGGAACGTTTTCCCATCCTGTTTTGCCGAAAAGAGCGTGGCATCAAGGTTTTGCGGAGATCGCATTCCACAGCTCTCCTCGCCGCGTGTGAATTCTTCCGAGGATATGTCGTTGACTTTCTTTGAGGGCGATGCCCGGGTACATGTGCACGTGCTTAGTTCAGGGGGCACGTGTTTTTGACGTAACAAGGACGGCGAAAAATTAGATATTAATGGTGTATTTTCAAAATGTAAAACGTCAGAACTGAAGTAAAATCGACAGGTGATGGCTGATTTTGTCCGTGTTCAGATAGGATTTGCTCAACGCGTAATCGAGGTGCATCCGGAAGGGCAACTCCTCATCCGCGATAACGCGAAGGCTCAATCCCGCGCCGAAGCGGTTGAAGGCAAAAACGCGTGACACGCCGCGGTCGTCGTTCACGATTGGAAAGCCGCCCCGCAAAGCCAACTCACGAATCGGCGCAATCTCCGCACCAAGCAAAAGAGCGGTGTGTTTGTCTTTCTCGTGAAATTCGGCGTCGAGCGCCAGCAGAATATAGCCGTCGGAGCGCCGCCGCTCCGTTTTGATCTCGCCCAGCACGTTGGTGCGCTCATAGTCCATCAGTGATTCCAGCTGGAATTCAACCGCCACGCCGCCGCGTATTGAATAGCGGATTTCCTCCACCGTCTTGCTGTCGTTGTTCCACTGCAACTCGCCGAACAGGTTGTTGGCTGCCACACCTACGGAGATAACATCGAGCAGCTGCATCTTCATTCCGACATCCACGGCCCAGCCGTCCGCTTTGATGTCGGCTCCGTCCAGCGTATTCAGCAAATACTTACCGCTGGCGCCGGCGGAAATATTGCGCGTGCGGAATGCCACGCCGCCCGCTGCGGCCAGTTGACGATTTTCGTAGGTGCCGAGCGGGTTGCCGGCGGCATCGCGGCCCGTGATCGTGCCGGCGTCGTAGTTGTTGACGGAAATCCCCGCGCCGATCCAGTCGGCAAACGATTGGCCGTAGGCCAGGTAGTTGTGCCTGCGCTCAAAGTCCAGCGCGCTGAACATGCCGCCAACCTGGGGCCGCTGCGATTGAAACGCCAGACCGGCCGGATTGTAGTACATCGCCGCCGGGTCGTTGGCCACCGCAGTGTAGGCGTCGCCCATGGCGATTGCCCGCGCGCTGACGCCGCGAAGCAGGTAGGATTCCGGTGCGGCGCCCCCGTTGCTCTGCGCCGCCAACGGCACCGCAAAGCTCACAATTCCCAGCACGCCGACGAGCAAAATGGCCTTTAAAAAGTCAAAGGGCTGTGTGGGAATTCGTGCAGAACTCCGACGCGGAAACAACGCTATGGGGCCGTGTTCAGCGTGAAACAACAAATTTATCCGCCAGTTTGAGGTTGCGCCCGCGTACCACGCAGAGGTACACGCCGCCGGGGAGAGCGGCCAGGCTGAATTCAAAATTGTCGCGGTTGCGCGTCAACTGACCGCTGTAAATGTCAAGAACCTTTTTACCCAGCAGGTTGTAGGCCTCGATCGTAATTTTACCCAGATTATCATCCGGCACGGCCAGTTCGGCAAAACCGCGTTCACCGGAAATATCGGCCGTGACCTCGAATTCCGCCACTTTTACCGTCGTAGTGTCTTCGTTGACGGCGGTTGGACGCACGTTTTGCATCAGTTCCTTGAGCGAAGCCAGCGCAAAACCACTGCCGTGGAACAGGCCGCCCGTGCGCATCGAGGCGAGCAGGAGGTCGTCGCGGATGACCGTCAGCATGCTGATGTCCGCGCCGTCGATATTCTTGCCTTCTTCCGTGTCGTTCAGCATCTGCCAGCTTGCGCCGCAGTCGCCGGACCACCAGATGCCGCCCATCTCGGTGCCGACAAATATGGAGTTGGGTGCGGAAGGGAAGTCGCCCGCCAGGATAGTATTGATCTTGTGGTTCATGCGGCGGTCGTATTTGACCGGGCTGATGTCGACCAGAAAGTCGAGCGCCTGCGGAACAGAATCGGGCAGGGGCGTGGGAGCCAGAAAGAGATTGGGGTCGCCCGCGCCGGCAAGCAGGACGCCCTGGCAGGGGATGGTGTTGAACTCGGTTTCCACCTGCAGGCTGGCCATGCTGACGCTGACGACGTCGTAAATGCTGAGTTCGTCCGCGGGAATGTTCTGCCCCACAGTAAACCACTTGCAGTCGAAGCCGCTCTGTTCGCAATTTTCGTCGTAGAACTCCGCGCCGTTGCGCCAGTAGCCGGCCACAAGATTGTTGCGATGTTTGTGAACGGCGAGCGCATCATTCGTGAAGTTGGTGCCGACGCGGCTCCAGACGGCCGTGGTGGCCGTCACCTCAAAACGATCGACGCTGTCCGGTTTAAATTCAATGCGCCAGATGCCGTCGTCGCTTGCGGCGTACAGGGATGAGTCCGCCAGGTGCATGTCGTTGACCGTGCCCAGCGCTGCAACGTTGTTGCCGAAGGGAAACCATGCGCGCGGGCGGCAGGGCGGGATGTTGGCACTGGTGACGACCGTGGCGTAAATGCCGCCTTCAACGGCGGCAAACACGATGGAATCGCGTCCGACCAGGGAAAAAATGCCCTCGATCTGACCGACCTGACCGTTGCCCGGCAACCCTTCGTTGGCGCGGATCCAGCGTCCCGGCGCTGCATAACCCGTCGGATCGACGAACATTCCCAGGCTTGTTCCCGCCAGCACAATTGTCTCCGGACCGCAGCGCACTTCAAGCACGCTTTGCACGGCGCCGGCGCCTACCAGATCGTCTTCCTGAATCTTCCATTGCGCGAACGTGGCCGCGGGGCCCAATGTCAGCGCGGACAGCAGGAGAAGAAAGAGGCGAATGTAGCGGCCGTTTTGGTCCATATTCGGCTTCAGAGTTGCCCCGATCTCCGGGGAGCCCGGCATTTTTGACAGGAACATCCGCAACGCCCCATTTTGTTATCGTCTGCCGGGAAAAAAGTGCAATCGGGAAAGTTAAGAATTTTTCAGATTGCTTCCAGTGCGCGTCCCGAATATCGCCGCCAGTTTATCCACGCGCTCGGCATCGTTTTCATCTTCCAGTTTACCCAGCGCTTGTTTGATCTGCAGTTCGCCGGCAGTGACGCCAAGGTCGCGCGCGAGGGCGGCCCGGTCTATTCGTCCATCGGGAATGCCGGCGGCGTCTACGTCGGCCAGGTGTTCCAGGCGCGACTGCATGCGGCTGCGTCCCAGTGTGCGGGCCATGTCCAGCGCCGCGCCGCTCGAATGCAATGCTTTGATGGTTTTGCGCCTGTCTTCCTCAACCGCTTCCTCCACTTGACTGTGGTCGTGGGCGTACTCGTCGCTGGGCTGAGCGGGAGCCGTATCGTAGGTCTGTTCTGCCGCGTTTGCTTCTGATTCGGCTTCGCCCAGGCCATTTTTTGTTAGTCCCGCAGCGAGGGGTTCGGTGTCGTCGAGCGCCGCCAGCCACTCGGCGTCGGGTTTGGGGGCATAGACGCTGTCGGCGTTGGAGGCGGTGTTTCGATCCGGGCCGCCGTTGTTCGTCGCTCCGGATGCTGCGTCCGTGCCGGCTTCAGTTTCTTCGGCGGCCAGGGCTTCGCGCACCATGGCTTCGAACTCGGAGCCGGGGGCGCTGGTCCGCGGACTTCCCGCTATTTTTTTCTTGCGCCAGCGGAAATAAAACACGGCGACGCCGATGCCGCCGAACACGGCGACAATTGCTATTCCCGCGGCGGCCCATTTGATCCAGCCGGGCATGAGTGATTTCAACTCGTCGCTGCGCGCCTGCCGCGGCTGGCCGTAGCGCAGGGCAAACTCGGAGGGGCCGCGTCCGGCTGTATCGGCTTCGGACAGCGCCAGTGCGGGTGCGGCAGATCGCGTGGAATCGCTCGCCGATTCGCCTGCGGTTGAGTCCGCTGCGGCTGTTTCCGCCGCAGGCAGGGAATCGCGCCCCGGCAGCACCATGGCCGAAGCCAATGTCAAAGGCTCGTCGAAGTCCGGCCCGGGATCCGAAGCTGCCGTGAACAATGCCGCAATGCTGTCGCGGCCGCTGCGGTCAAAAAATGTCGCGGCCAGGTCGGCGGCGCGTTTGGTGTTGCCGTCGGCCCGCTCCAGGCTGGAGAGGCCGGCAAAGACGTCGGGAAAGCTGCTTTTCAGTTGCAAGGCGCGTTCCAATTGGGTGCGGGCCGCGGCCGCATCGCCGCTCTGCATCGACAGAATGCCGCTCATGGCGGCCGCGTCGGCGTGGTTGCCGGCCTGGCTGAACTCGTTCAGCGCCGCTCCACGCGCGCCGGATTCCAGAGCGAGCAGGCCGCTGTGAAAGTGCTCCTCGGAGGCGTCCATTTGCAGCCAGTCGACCACATAAAGGCGCAGTTGGGCGCTGTAGGGCAGCACCGCCAGCGAATAACCGCCGCGTTGGCGCAGCTCGATGTAGATCATCGCATCGGATTCATCGCGCTGCACAAAGATGCGCTCAACGGGGCCGGCGCCGGGCACATTGCGGGCGTCGTCACGCACGCCGCAATTGGCAATTCGCAGACTGATGCGCGTTTTCTGCGTTGAAAGCGCCGAAGCTTTGACGACCGGAGCCTGGTCAAAACGAAACTCTATCCGGCCGTCGTCGGAGGTTTCGATCGTCAGCAGTTCGTTGGCGCCCTGTTGGGCGGCGGCGGACAGCGGCGCAATCAGCAAGAGGAAAAACAGATGGACTCGAACGGATGTCATACGCGCTCCGCACTGTCTGGTAACTTGTCCGACCGAACATGCAACTGCCCGGGCGCGGCCTGGGTCTCTTCGGCTTCAGAGGTCTCCGGCACGATAACTTCGCGCAGGCGCGGCAACATGATCCTGAATGTTGTTCCCTTGCCGTATTCCGAAACCAGCGAGATCTCACCGTCGTGTTGTTCCACGATCTGGCGTGAAATGGAGAGGCCAAGCCCGGTGCCGCGTCCGCCCGGTTTGGTCGTAAAAAACGAGTCGAAAATATGCTCGAGATTTTCGCGCCGAATGCCCTGTCCCGTATCGGCGATCGTCAGGCACAGGCGGTTGTTGCCTTCCTCAAACAGCGCAAGAGTGAGTTTGCCGCCGTCGGGCATTGCGTCGCGTGCATTCAGGATGATGTTCAGTATGACCTGCTCCAGCTGGGAGCGAATCCCATTGCAGGTTTTCGGTCCCGCTTCCGGTTCAAACTCAACGTCGATGCCGTCGCGCTGCAACTGAGCACCGACAAACTGCAGGACGCGTTCAACGGCTTCGTTCAGGTCTAGTGGGGCCGGCTGGCTGTCGACGGGTACATTGCGCGCGAAGTCCAGCAGTCGCTGCGTAATCTCGCCGATGCGGTCGACCTGGCGCGCGACAATCTTGATTCTGCGGCCCGGATCGCCGACGCCGCTCTCCAGCAATTGAATGTGCCCGAGCAGAATCTGCAGCGGGTTGTTGATTTCATGTGCGATGCTGCCGGCCAGTTCGCCGATGGACGCCAGCTTGGCGGAACGCACCATCTGCTGGTTGAGCGAATTGAGCCGGTTGTTCATGCGCGAGATTTCTTTGCTGCTGCGGATGTTGTCGATGGCGATAGCCGCCGACTCCGCAAGTACCGTCAGTCCTTCCAGATCGCCGTTCGCGATCTCCTGCGCCGTGAGCGTGGTCAAAGCCAGAAAGACACCTACGGCCGCGCCGCGCAGGAAGAGCGGGATGATCACAATGCTCGTGGCGCTGTCGTCCGGGTCGGCCACATTTGGAATCACCAGCGTGCGGCGCTGGCGAATAGCCCAGTCGATAATGCATTCTTCGTCGATCGACCGGCAGATGCGCGTCAGGCGCTCGGAAGTATTTTCACTGGCGGACGTTAGCGACGTCAGGCCCGGGGCAAAGAGGTACATGCCGCTGTCGAGGACGGGAAAGCGCTGATCGATGTAGGCCTGCAGGCTGCCGATGACCTGTTCGGGCGTGGAGTAGGAACGGATGAGCTGGGCCGTGCTGCGCAGCGCCTTGGTGTCGGGCGAGCTTACCGCGCCGGCGGCTTCAGCGCCGGGAGCGGGGCGCGTCTGGCGCAGGTGTTCCACTTCGCGTTGCAGCAACTGGATGCTGCGCTCCAATGCGCGGATGTACTCGTCCTGGCTGACGGCCAGGCGCTCCATGTGCGGAAACAGTCGACCAAGCGCTTCGGCGGACTCGGGTTCGGCGGCGGAGAGAGGCAGGCGCTCAGCGTCCGGCGTCTGTTCGGCGCCGGCGGCATTCATGTCCGCTCCTGTGATACTACCGGGTGTTTTGCTGGCTTGCATGAACTTTCCGCATCAAATCGTATGCCGTTTTACCGAATGCCGTCCTAATTATTAAAAACTTTGCCCTTTTCAAATTCTTCCGTCAGCGCCGGCGTGAGCGCTTCAATAGCGGAGCGACTGTCAAAAGCGTCGTGTGCGCCGAGGCGCGTCATGAGTGCGGGAGGAAAATTGAGCGGGGAGAATTCGCGTTCCTGCGCCCAGTCGCGATAACCCATGTGGGCGGCAAACCACTCGGAGAGTGCGACGATGGCGGTCAATGGGTGGTCAATATCGTCCAGACTGGTTGATATTGAATCACCTTCACCTTCGTTCGGCGCACTTGCGACCGCCGGCGGTTCCTCGTGATGCTCGCCGATGGCGTGAATCAATTGGGCGGGCAGGTTCCAGCGCTCGGCCAGCCACGCGCCGATCGGACCGTGATGCGAGCCGAGGATGGCCTCCTCGGCCACCACCAGCGGCGCGCCGGTTTTTTCCTGCGCCTCGCGAATCAAACGAAGCTCGCGGCTGAAGTGCTGCGCGATCATCAGCACGCCGATGTCGTGCATCAAGCCGGCCACAAATGCCTCGCCCGCCATGCGATAACCGAGTTTGCGCGCCAGGAAACGCGCGGTCGTCCCGCAGAAAATCGAATAGCGCCAGAAGCCACGACTGTCGAAGACGCGCTCGTCAAGATTGAGCAGCACTTTCTGCACCACCAGACTCAGAATAATCTCCCTGATAGCGTTGAATCCTAAAATGACGATTGCCAGATCTATGGTTGAAATCTCGCGGGGAAAACCATAAAAAGGCGAGTTGGCGACGTGTAAAACACGCGCAGTCAAAGTCTGGTCCTGTTCTATAATGCGTCCGAGACGGCCGGCGCTGGTGTGTTGATGTTCGATGAGGTGCAGCGCCTCGGAAGCGACATTGGGGATTGTCGGCAGATTGCGCAGGGAAAGCAACCTGTCCTGCACGGCAGAGCTGAGCATTAAACGTCTTTGAGTTTTTTGCGGAGTTCCACCAGGACGGCGGAATGAATCTGGCAGACGCGGCTCTCGGACACCTTGAGCAGCTGGCCAATTTCCTTGAAGGTCAGATTTTTAAAGTAGTACAGCGTCATGATGAGGCGTTTGCGCTCGGGCAGGCGCTCCAGATAGCGCGTCAGGTTGTCCACGCGCTCCTGTTCGGTCATGGCCGTAAGAGCATCCGGCGTGGATTCGTCCGGGACGGAGTAGACCGGATCGGTTCCGCCGTCGTCGTCTTCACCCGCGCCGTGCGTGTCGTTCATGTTGATCACACCGGTGGCGGCTGCCGCGGCGCGCAGGTACATTTTGTACTCATCCGCGCTGAGTCCCAGGCGCTGCCGGATCTCCTCCTGGCTGACTTCGCGGCCGTACTCGGCGCGCAATTTATCGGCTGTCTGCAGGAAGTCCTGCGAGCGTTTGCGGGCCGTGCGGGAGAGCCAGTCGGCGCGGCGCACCTCATCGAGAATCATGCCGCGGATACGCGGAATCGCAAAGGTTTCAAACTTGACGCCGCGATCATTGTCATAGCGGTCGAGCGCGTCGTTGAGACCCAGGATGCCGAACTGGACCAGATCATCTTCACCCAGGACGGGACTTGGCGGCAGGTTGAGGTTGTGCAGGACGTAGCGTACCAGGCCGATGTACTGCATCATCAGGCGGCGCTTGGCGGCCTGATCTTCCCGTTGCAGGAAGTCGCTCCAAACGGACTGCAGTTCTTCCCTGGACTGGGGTTGCGAACGTAGCTGCTTACCTGTTGTGCTCGTTGCCAATTGTGGAATACTCCCGTTCGATTATCGATTGGCCGATGCGGCATCCCGCTTGTCCGCGCCGCCGTCATCCGATTCCTGTCGTTCGCGTCCGATATCTTCCATCGCATCGTGCAGGCGCACCTGCGATTCAAAAAACTCGCGTTGTTCCTCTTCCAGACGGCGTTTCATTTCCTCGGCGCGTTCCTGCTGGATGCGGCTCATGATGGAAATGTAGGTCACCAGAATCAGCGCTCCGATAATGAGGAAGCCAATTCCAACGATAAATGCGTGGAAAGCGGCGGCCCACAGGTCGCCGGAGTTGATGGCTGAAACGATGAAGGTAATGAAGGCGGCGGCCATGCAGACCTTGCCCAGGATCCTGATAGGAAAATCGCTGTAGCGATCCTGTTTGCCCGTTTCTTCCGTTTGTTTGCCTTTTTTGGCCATGTGCCGGAATTCCCCTTGTTGCCGGACTCATGATTGTGGACTCAGCGCCGGCTTTCAGCGAGCACGCGGTCCAGAGTTGCAGCCGTCAGTTCGATAGCCTGTGCCGCTTCGGAGTCGCGCGCCTGTTCAATCAGGGGCGCCTGACTGACGATCGACTGCCGAACCATGCGGTCGTAGGGCACAAATCCTACGAGCGGAATGTGCAAATCTAAAAACTTCTCCGTCGCCAGATTGACCTTTTTCGCCACGTCGTCGGCATCGTCGCGATCGATGATATTATTTACCAGCAGGCCCAGCGCGCCTTCGCGCGAATGTGCCTTCAGGATTTTGATCAGCCCGTAGGCGTCGACGATCGAGGTCGGCTCGTCCGTCGCCACGACGATTGAAAGGTCGGCCAGGACGCAGAGCTGGATCGTTCCGTCCTGCGAGCCGGCGGCGTTGTCGATGACGACGACGTCGTAGCCGCTGCGGCCGAGCGCATCCAGCGTCTCGCGCAGTTGTGCCGGCGGCGCGTCCTTCGTCGAGCCGCCCGTTTTACCGGCCAGCAGATCCAGCGTGGGACTGAGCGAATGGAGCGCGGCTTCCAGTTTAATGCGACCGCTGTAGACGTCATTTGCGCGTCCGCGCGGTTCCACACCGAACAAAATATGAGCGTTGGGATAGTCGAAATCGCCGTCCCAGAGCAGCACGCGGCGCTGTTTGAGCGCCAGAGCGAGCGCCAGATTAGCGGCGATCACACTTTTGCCGACGCCGCCCTTGCCGCTGGATACGGCAACGACAAATGGTCTTTCGATTCCGGCGCCGCCCGCACCGGGCGTTTGTTCGCGCAGCAGGATGTCTGCGGCCTGTTCGCTCATGACGCCACTCCCGCCGCTCTGGCTCCATTGCGCGCCGGTTCTGCGTGGAGAGGCAGCAGCATGTCGACCAGCGGCATGCGCGACGCGGGTTCGATGTCGTCGGGAATGGTCGGTCCGGTGCAGAAATACGCCAGCGGCATGGCAGGTCGCCCGGCGGCGGCCCGCGCATTCGAGAGCAGGGCGTTGAACACGGGCCCGATGGCGCTGCACTCGTCGACTTTGCTCAGGATCATGGCATTGGCGTTGAAGAACTCGCCGGTTTCAAAACCCGCGCGAATGCTGTATTCGGAGGCGCAGGCGTCCTGCACCAGCAGCACCTCGTCGGCCGCAGCCGCTTCCAGAAAAGTTCGTATTTCCAGTTGGCGGTTGCGGTCGTGCGGCCCGCAGCCGGCCGTGTCGACAAAAATAAAGTCGGGCTCGGTTGCACCGACAACCGCCTGGCGCAGTTCCTGCGAACTGTAAACGAGTTCAAAGGGCAGGCCGGCGATGGCTGCAATTGTCTGTAGTTGTTCGACTCCGCCGATGCGATGTGTGTCGGCGGAAATGATGCGCACGTCGGCTTTGTGGACGTGGCGCGCCGCGATGGCCATTTTAGCCAGCGCAGATGTTTTTCCGCCTCCCGGCGCGCCGACGACAACGATGACGCGACGTTGTTGTACGCCGTTGCCGCCGCCGTATTCCAGTCCATTGTGAATTTTGATGCGTCCGCCCAGCGACTTGCGCACAGCCGTCAACAGCTCGTTGAGTTCGCCGCTTTTTACTTCGGCCATGGCCGACCCGATGACTTCCAGCGTGAGGTCTTCGCGCAGGCCGCTGTCCAGCAGGCGTTGGTAGAGGACGGAACTGTGGTCGTTCAAAGTAGCGGAGTGTTTGTAGCGGATGCCGCGCGTGATGTCCACCAGGCGTTCGCGAATGTCGGCGAGTTCGTCCTGCAGCGAGGCAAAGGCCGAGGCTTGTTTTAACAACAGATCCTGGCCGGAGTCATTGTCTTTGTCGTCAGTTGTTGCTTGTGGTCGGGATTTGACTGGTGTGCGCGGCAGGCGTTCCTTGCGGCTGATTTCGCGGACGTAGGTATCGGAATAACGTCGTGCCTGGAATGTGCTCGGGGCGGTGGCGGTGACTGTCTCGCGCGCTGCGTCGTTGTCGGAAGTATCCGCGGCGGCGGTGATCTCGAGCATCTCGCCCGGGTGCCCGTTGGCCTTCGGCAGGGAGCGTGTGGAGAGGATGACGGCTTCGTCGCCCAACTCGCGGCGCATCTGCTCCACCGCTTCTTTCATGCTTGCTGCGATATACTTCTTGATCTTCATGGAGCGGCCGACCTTCCCTGTGCTGTGCGCTACCGGCGTACTTCGCTTCCGGCACAGTATATAAAATAGTTGGATGCAAGCCGAATCAAAAATCCCTGCGGCGGAGGGGACGCAGGCGGCTCGTTCGAATTTTGGACAATTAGCGCGCTGCAGCCCGGAATTTTTACTAAATTTGTGCCTTTGCCTGTTGTCGCAGGCAGGCGCATGGTATTGCACCGCCTCCGACATGGTATTTACGAGCATTCAACAACGACCACTGGTTTCAGAGCGCGATGAAATTTGAAAACAAGCGGCAGTCGGCCGAGGCACACGAGGCGATTTCGACGCAGATCAGACGTGATATTGTCTCCATGCTGTTGGAGGCCGGTAGCGGTCACAGCGGCGGTCCGCTGGGGACGACCGATATCTATTCGGTTCTTTACTTCGGCGGTTTCATGAAGTACGACCCGTCCAACCCGGACTGGGAAGAACGCGATCGTTTTGTGCTGAGCGCCGGCCACATGGCTCCCGTTCTCTATGCCGCCCTGGCGAACGCCGGGATGTTTCCGCGGGAGGAACTCATGACCCTGCGCAAATACGGAACGCGTCTGCAGGGACACCCCGGTCGCGATATGGGGCTGCCGGGCATCGAAACCTCCTCCGGTTCGCTGGGGCAGGGCATCTCGATTGCCGTCGGTATGGCCATGAGCGATCGACTGCTCGACAAAAACAAACGCCGCGTCTACTCGCTGACCGGCGATGGCGAGTTGCAGGAAGGTTCGGTCTGGGAAGCGGCCATGTCCGCCTCGAACTTCGGCCTGGACAATTTCTGCTGGATCATCGACAACAACGACTGTCAGATCGACGGGCGTCTGCGCGACGTGATGAACGTCTATCCCATCGATGAAAAGTGCCGCTCCTTCGGCTTTGACACGATCGTCGTCGACGGCCACGATTTCAATCAGCTCTACGCGGCTTTTGACCGCTTCACGGAAAACTGGCAGAAGGGGACGGGCGTTCCCACCGCCATTGTGGCTGAAACGAAAATGGGCAAAGGCGTCTCCTTTATGGAAGACCAATACGAATGGCATGGCAAACCGCCCAATGCCGATGAAGCCAAAATCGCCCTGTCGGAACTGGATTAATCCGCCGCCGGCCCTGCGCACTAGTGCAGAGTGTCGGCGCACATCGAATCATTGACCCATGAAATGTAGCTTCAGGTTGTTAGCAGGCCGCCTCTGCATCTGTGCACTGCTGATACTGGCTGTTTCCTGTGGAAGCGAAGAAGGGGAACGCGCCCAGCAGACCCTTGAGCCGCTCTCCGTAGAGGATCTGCAGCAGCTGTTTCCTACGATCATTCCCGGCACGCGTACTACGCCGCACTCCGGCGGTCGTCAGACCAGTGAAGGGCGCGTGCTCATGAAAGCCTCCGGCGAATACATGTTTAATGCCGGTGGTTACGTGCGCATTTCGGTCACCGACTTTACCGATCTGACCGATTATATGTTGCCGTACAAGTCGCAATACGACCTGTTCTCAAAGAGCTCGCAGGAAGGCTTCAGCACGATCAAGAACAACAACGGCATCGGCGTGGAGCAATGGGACCCGGGCGAACGCAGCGGCACCATTCGCTTTCTGGCGCTCGATCGTTTCGGCATCGTCATTGAGATAATGCGCATGCCGAGGGAGTCCGCTCTCGACGCTCGCGGCATTCTGGAGTCGCTCAATTTCAACGCGCTCAAGTTGAAAATCTGACGCCCGGATCAGTTCCGCACAAGGGCGTTGTACAACACGAAAAATTCTCTTAACACTTTAGATCTGGCTTAAACAGGCATGCAAGAATTCAAGCTCCTCGGTGAAAAACCCACGCGCCACGGCTTTGGCGATGGTCTGGCCGAATTAGGCGAACGCAATCCCAACGTCGTTGTCCTCGGCGGCGACATTACCGGTTCGGTGCGAACCTCCGTGTTCAAAGACAAATTCCCGGATCGCTTCTTTTCGCTGGGTGTTGCCGAGCAGAATGCCACGACGGTCGCAGCCGGCCTGGCCCTCTCCGGCAAGGTGCCGTTTTTTGCCAGCTACGGCGCTTTCTGTGCGCTGCGCAATGCCGATCAGCTGCGCATTTCAGTCTGTTATAACGAAGCAAATGTTAAGATCGGCGGCGGTCACTCCGGTATCAGCGTTGGGCCCGACGGCGCCACGCACCAGGTGCTGGAGGAAGTGGCGCTGCTGCGCACGCTGCCGCACATGACACTGGTCGTGCCCTGCGACTATGAGGAAGCGCGCAAAGCCACGATCGCAATCGGCGAACTCGACGGTCCGGCCTACATTCGATTTGGTCGCTCGCCGGTTCCGATGTTTACCACGAAGGACACGCCCTTTGAACTCGGCAAAGCTCAGGTCTTCCGCGAGGGAGGCGACGTAGCCCTGGTTGCCTGCGGCGCGCTGGTGTGGGAAGCGATGCGTGCGGCGGAAGAACTTGCCAAAACCAAAGGCATTCAGGCACGCGTTGTTAACGTTGCGACGATTAAACCGCTTGACGTTAAAACGCTTGTCGATGCGGCGCGCGAATGCGGCGCGGTCGTCACGGCCGAGGAACACCAGGTGCACGGCGGTCTGGGCAGCGCAGTTGCTGAAGTGCTCGCCAAAAACGCACCGGTTCCGATGGAATTTGTCGGCGTTAAAGACACCTTTGGCGGCAGCGGTGATCCGCTTGAGCTGATGGAGAAATTCGGTCTTACCTGGAAAGATATTTACGCATCGGCGCTTGCGGCTATCGAACGGCGCGACAATGGATCGAGCGGTTACCGCGAGGTTCGCGACGTTGTCTCCTCGTCTGCCGTGGATGCCTGATCATTCCCGATTTGTTAATGCGGTTAATATTCAAAGCCGGCGAATAATATTCGTCGGCTTTTTTGTTTTGGGGGCTGTTAAACCGCGCGTTTGGCCTCGTCGCCTGTGACTTTCATGAGCGCTTCGCCGCCTGTGGCCGGCTTGCTTTTTTCTTTTGTTTGTCACCGTGTGTCGTGTTTAAAACACATCTGCCGGAGGCGACTATGCATGTTTTGAGTTTAACAGTTTTGCGATTGTCACGCAGTCCCGACTCTTGCGGTGCGGAGATTGTTAACAGACTTTGAGTCTTGAGACTTGAATCTGCGTGACGAGCAAAAGTAAAAAGCAAGCCGTTGAGAAACGGCGCAGCGCCTCAGTCAGGAGAAGACCTGCCGAGAGTTAAACATAAGGAGCTGCGCCTGTAAACTGACAGCCGACCCCCGCGCCGCGCACCGATAGTATGTCCTGAATGTGGTGGAGCCGCCAGACCGTCAAACAGGGAAAACTGTGCGGCACATGCGTGGTGAGCAGGGCAAATCCGGTGATAAGTGCTGTATTCTGGTCCAAAGTCGGAGCGGACGTCGACCACAGTTTTATACGCGGCCGGCCGTGCGAATAAACGTCAGGATGCCTTGCCACAGTCTCTCGTAGGGAATCACCTCCAGTGCGTCCATGCCCGCCGTTGCGCCGTCGACCTCCTGTTGTGCCGCCTGCAAGTCGCTGAAGCGACGTCTGTTTTTGCGTTTAATCTGTTCGTAGTCGAAGGAACATGAACTGATGCTCACCAGCATGCGCAGGAAAATTTTACTGCGGCGCTGTGAGCTGTCACGCAAGCGGCGGCCGATAAACTGTAAAACAGTTTCGCTTAACACATCGAGTTTGTCGGTCTCCTCAAAGCGGCGAATGTAAAACAAGAGTTCCACGACCAGAATGGCCACGTTAAGTCCGCCGCGATCGCGAACCAGGGGCTGGACCTTGCGCCGAAACTGCTCGGTGTCGAAGCGTTCGCGCGTCCATGAACGCGGCGCTTTCACCCAGCCGAACTCGGCGCACATGTGCAGGTACGCCTCAAAAATGTACCATCGCATTCGGTGCGCCTCAATGGCCATGTTAAAACGTCGGTCGTTAACAACCTTGCGATAGATTTCCAGCGCGGTGTTGTAGTCGCCCAGGTGCATGTGCATCAACAGAATCGGCTCGTAGATGAGCAGGAAGTTGGCGCGGCGGTCGCCCATGAGTTCCAGGCAGCGCGCACCGCATTTCAGACCTTCGTCGTAGCGGCGCAGCCCCATCAGGCAGACCATGCGTTTAAGTTCGAATTCCTGTCGAATCACATCGTTGTCGAATCGTGCGGCGCGTTTGTCCAGATCGGCCAGCGCTTCAGTGCAGATCTCAATTGTTGTGTCGTAGTCGCCGTTGGCCTGGTGCGCTATGGCGATCAATCTGTAGGCGTTGAAGTTGATGTCAAATGACTGCACGCGATTGAGAAGGGAGCGCGCCTCAAGGGCGTAGCGCATCGAGGTCTCGCGTACTTCCGCGCCCGCGCTGATGGATCGCGCGAATTCTATACGCATGGATTGCAGGTAGTTGTCGAGCTGCAGCTCGGCGTTAATGACCTCGGTCAGGCGCTCCACCTCCCGGGTATAACGATTAAACGTGGTACGCTTGCCGATGTAGCTGAAGTGATAGCGCAGAATCTTGAGGCACATGAGGTGGAGGAGGGACAGCTCGTAGTTGCGCGCCAGGCGCAGGGCCTTGCGAGCAAAGTAGATGCCCGCGTCGCGCATCCCCAGGCTGATGAGCAGGCGGGAGCAGCGCAGCAGTCGCATGCATTCCTGCTCGCCGGTATGACGTTCGGCGCGGCCGAGGTGTTTAACATCCAGACTGAGAATTGTGTTGATCAGGCGGTCGCGCACGCGCGATTTTAACACCCGGTAGCCGCCGGAGCCGGGGTCGCCGCCGATCAGCAAACGAGCAAGTTTCTCCTCATTTTCAATGTCCTTGCGCTGTAAGAGCTGGAACATGTGATCCTGCAGCGAGCGTTTGCCCCTGCGCGGTTCAGGATCAAATATTTCGTATTTTTTTCTGAAATATTTTGTAACAATTTCGGTAAGTGATTTTAGTAGCTTCACATGAGTCTCTCTAGTCAAAAGGGCCGAAAATAGCCTCTGGAGGGAAGATATTCAAGCAAATAGTCTGTTGCATTGATAATAAATACACGCGATATTCCCGCCAATTAACTGTAACAATACACAGGTAACTGATAGTAGTTTTGCATCGTCGTGAGTGTAAATTCATTTCAAATTGCAAAAGCGGACGCGATGGTTCAAAGTTGACAACAGCCTGCCGGATGCAGTAGCTGTCGGCTTGTGAACTCGTGGACCCATCGATACCACATCCGGGACTCCGGATACTTTTGCTTTGTTCGCTATTCCAGGAAGGACCGCGGAGCGCTTTCTACGCTCCGTAGCAGCGACGCGTTCAGACGCCGAACCGCAACAACGGCCGGCGCCCGACATGCGTTGCCAAACAAGGAGAAAAAGCATGAGTTATGAGATTCGGTATCGCGCCGGCCGTGCGATCGGCAAGGTGACCGTGGAATACACGGGTGGGTCTGACAGTGTCAATCTTGACGAGAACTGCAATCTGACGCCGCCCGGCTATTGCGTTAGCTATGTCAACCCGTTGGACAGCGTGTCTGCTGTGGAGGTGGGCGGTACGGCGGTGGACGTCGACAGCAAGGAGCGGGTGATTATCAGTCCCGATCTGACGGTTGATGTCAACGTGACAAGCACCTATGTGGAGATTTTTGAGTACGAAGAAGCCTGAATGCGCCGCACGGGGCGCCCAGGTTGAAAAATGCGGGAAGGCGGCCTGCGAGCCGCCGCCCTGAAAATTGTCACTTCATGCAACGTACGCGCTGGACCGGGTGCACTGCGCCACCGGCAGACACCCCACGCTGTAAGCCACGGGCCGGGAACCCGTGGCCTGGTGTGGGAACCCGGTCCCCTTTTTTTCCTTCTCCGGCCAAGTGCCGTCAATTTTCCGTATTTTGCCACGGGCGGCGGCTGAACCGTCCGCCCGGACTACGGCCCGGCTGCCGCATTCATCGTGTTTGGATGCGGCTTTGCTTGCTCCGGCCGATTTTGTGTCACGTTTTGACCTATGTTCATGCAGGATTCGGAACGCATCCATCTTTTGCTCGAAATGCGCAAGCGCTTCCGCGAAGCGCGTCCCGATCTCAATCTGCCCAGCGACGAAGAGCGCAATGCTGCGCTGGCCGAAGGACGTGAAAACCTGCGTCGACGCCGCGAGGCGCGCCGCAAACTCAACGAAATCGAAGAGCAGGGCAAGCAGTCGCCCGGGCGCATAGCACGGATGATTCAGCGATACCTCGACTCAAAATAATTCCCGCACAAAGTCGTATTCCCCGGCTTCGTCTTTACGCCGCCGGTGGAATCATTTTGCTTCAGACGCATGCCGCACCTTTCCCGATCCATAGACATTAGCGACCCTTTACTGATCGAACTCGGCGAACTGGCCGATCGCTGCGGTGTTGAACTGTACGTCGTCGGCGGTTATGTGCGCGACTATCTGCGCGATGCCGATCGAACTGATATTGACTGCACCGTCGTGGGCGATGCGCTTGCTTTTGCGCGCGAAGTCGCTCAACATTTTCGTTCGCGTCCGGTGATCTACGAGCGCTTCCGCACGGCCATGGTGCCGGTCGGTGAGTACAAACTGGAGTTCGTCGGCACGCGCCGCGAGGAATACGAGCCGGGCTCGCGCAATCCGATTGTGAGCGAAGGGACGCTGGACGACGACCTGGCACGCCGCGATTTCACGGTCAATGCGATGGCGGCGCGCCTCAATCACGCGCGCCGCGGCGAGCTGATCGATCGTTTCGATGGACTCGGCGATCTGGAGCGCGGGCTGCTGCGCACGCCGCTTGATCCCGTTACGACCTTCAGTGACGATCCGCTGCGCATGATGCGCGCGGCGCGCTTCAGCTCTCAGCTCAATTTCGAGCTGGACGGAGCGGCAATGCGCGCGATGCAATCGATGAGCGAGCGCATCACAATTGTAGCGCAGGAGCGCATAACGGACGAATTCATGAAGACGCTGGCAGCTCCGGTTCCCAGCATCGGTCTGCGGATCATGTTCCACAGCGGGCTGTTGAAACACGTGTTTCCCGAGGTGCATCGGCTGGCCGGTGTCGACGTCGTCAGTGAAGGTTCGCAGGAATACGCGCACAAGGACGTGTTTTTTCACACCCTGAAAGTACTCGACAATGTCGCCGAAATGAGCGACAATGTCTGGTTGCGCTTTTCCGCGCTGATGCACGATATCGCCAAACCACGCACCAAAAAGTTTATCCAGGGCACCGGCTGGACCTTTCACGGTCACGAAGATCTTGGCGCCCGCTGGCAAAAACGCATTTTCCGCAAGCTCAAACTGCCGATGGCGGAGCTGGACTACGTGCAGACACTGGTCAGCCTGCATCAGCGGCCGATGGTTTTGGTGGACGACGGCGTAACCGACTCGGCCGTGCGGCGTCTGATCGTGCAGGCGGGGGAAGCGCTCGACGATCTGTTCCTCCTGTGCCGCGCGGATATTACCAGTCGAAATCCTGCCCGTGTGACGCGTTATCTGCGCAACTACGACCTGGTCTTCGAAAAAATCTGCGAGGTCCGCGAAAAGGATAAACTGCGCGCCTTTCAATCTCCGGTGCGCGGTGAAGAAATCATGGAAATCTGCGAGCTTAAACCCAGCCGTCTGGTGGGCGTGATCAAGACCAATATTGAAGAGGCGATTCTCGACGGGCAAATTCCCAACGAGTACGAGGCCGCCAAAAAATATCTGCTTGATCACAAGGATGAATGGATGGCGGAAGCCGTCCGTAAAAGTTAACATGCAGTTTCGGCGCCGTGTTTAATTACAGTGCAGCGGCGCGCGAATCCTCATAGCTCCAAGGCCCACGATGTACACAAGACGTCAGTCGGACTCTCCGACATTTCTCACAGGATTTTTCTTTTGTTTGTTGTTGAGCTTGATGTCGACAGCCTGCAGCGACGTCGAATTCCGCCGTGGACGTGTTAACATGTTCGGCAACGTTGAACGAACAAATTCCTACGAGAAGTACGGCACGTTTAACAGTACGCTCATCATGGAAGTCGACCTCAAAGCCCGAAAAGGTGAAGAGCGACTGTCCCTGGCCGGAGCAATCGCGCCGCCGCTGGTGCTGCACTCCGACCTGATAGTACTGGCCGGCTCCGACGGCGTGCTCAGCAAAGTCAGCGCCGACAAGGTCGACTGGCAGGTTAAGTTGCCCAATGAATCCGTGGTGGCGTCGGCAATGGTGGCCGATGCGCATCAAAATCTGTACATGCAGTGCAGCGACGGCATTCTGCGCTCCTACGACACGACCGGCGCGCTGCGCTGGGAACACCGTCTGAGCGATGCGGAAGAGATTGTCAGCTATTCCGATCTGCTGGTATTCCCTGGTCGCATCGTCGCGTGCGACAGTCGCGGACGCATCCACTGCGTCGACACCGCCGGGACGGTCAAATGGAAGCGCATTTCCACCGAAGCCATAGCGCAGGTTCCCGCCGGCGACAGCAGCGGCAATCTGTACGCCTTCAACACACACAACAAATACGGCGAGAGCGATTCGCTTAACAAATACGATGAAACCGGCGGTTTGCTCTGGAGCCGTCCGTTCGCGGCAACGCGTCTGTTTAAAGGTCCGATCATCGTGGATGACAAAACTGTCGTCGCCGGCGTCAAACAGAACGGCGAGAATCGCGTGCCGGTCATGCACGTGCTGAACCGCATGGGACGCGTCGTCTGGTCGCGCGAGTTGGCCGCGACGCCTCGCGGACTGAGCGCTTCCGCCGACGGCACCCTGTTTGTGACGTCCTACGACGCCGCGCCCGGTGACACGCGCAGCGTCGTCAGCGCGATCACGCCGCAGGGCGACGAAGAGTGGAGCCGCGAATTCAACTTCAAGATTCCCGGCGCGGCGCTCGTCAGCCGCAACGCGCTTGCCTTTACAGGCATCAGAAAAAACAGCAGCACGGGGCTGTATTTGCTGCGCCGCGACGGCAGCTTCCGCGAGGTGATTTCGATGAGTGCGCTGCCGATCGTCAATTTGCACGCCGCCGCCGGCAACAACGCCGATGTGATCTACGCAATGTCGGAGAAGCTGGGTTACGTGGCTATCGGCGAGTCCAGCGTTCACAGAATTATTCCGTTTTAGCGCCCGTATTGCTCACCGGGGGCGGTCCCATTTTCCCCGCCGAAAAGTGCCCAAAATTGCTTATCTTTAGGCTTGTTTTGGGATGACTTATCTCCATTCTCTCGTTAAAAATCGCGTCCGAAGCGGGCTGAAATCAGCGGCGCGCGATTCCTCGCACAATCTGGCTACATACGTATGGCTGAGAATACCGAACGGATTATTCCGGTTTTGATGGAAGAAGAGATGCGCAGTTCGTATCTCGATTACTCCATGTCCGTCATTGTTTCACGGGCGCTGCCCGATGTTCGCGACGGTTTGAAACCCGTGCATCGCCGCATTTTGTACGGCATGCAGGAATTGGCGCTCGGCCCTTCGCGGCCCTATAAAAAATGCGCCCGTATCGTCGGTGAAGTTCTCGGAAAGTACCACCCCCACGGCGACGGCGCCGTGTACGACGCCATGGTGCGCATGGCCCAGGAGTGGTCCCTGCGTTACCCGCTCGTCGATGGACAGGGCAACTTCGGTTCGGTCGACGGCGACTCGCCGGCGGCCATGCGTTATACCGAGGCGCGGATGGCGACGATCGCCTCCGAGGTGCTTCGCGACCTGGACAAAGACACGGTCGACTTCCGTCCCAACTTCGACGAATCGCTTGAAGAGCCGCAGGTGATGCCCACCGTTGCGCCGCTCCTGCTCATCAACGGAGCCGGCGGTATTGCGGTCGGTATGGCAACCAATATTCCGCCGCACAACCTGACCGAGGTGGTGAACGGCCTGCTGGCGATGATCGAAAATCCCGATGTGACGGACGAAGAGTTGATGGAATACATCAGCGCGCCCGACTTCCCGACGGGGGGGATTATCTACGGCTACAAAGCCGTTCGCGACGCCTACCTGACCGGCCGCGGTCGCATCATAGTGCGCGCCAAGGCGCATATCGAAGAAATGCCCGGTGACCGCGAGCGCATCATCGTCACCGAATTGCCTTACCAGGTCAACAAAGCTTCGCTCATCGAAAAAATGGCCGACATGGTGCGCGACAAGCGCCTTGTCGACATCTCCGATATTCGCGATGAATCCGACCGCGAAGGTCTGCGCATGGTGATCGAACTCAAGCGCAGCGCTTCGGGCGAGGTTGTACTTAACAACCTGTACAAACACACGGCGCTGCAGACGACTTTCGGCGTCATCATGCTGGCGCTCGTCAACGGCCGCCCGCGGGTGCTCAAACTGCGCGAAATTCTGCATCACTTCATCACCTTCCGCAATGAAGTACTGGTTCGCAAGACGAAGTTCGATCTGTCCGAGGCCGAAAAACGCGCGCACATTCTCGAAGGATTGCTCAAAGCGCTCGATCACATCGATGAAGTCATCGAAACAATTCGCTCTTCAAATGATGTTCCGACCGCTTCGGCGCGTCTGCAGGAGCGCTTTGAGCTGAGCGAAGTGCAGGCCAAAGCCATCCTGGAAATGCGCCTTCAGCGTCTGACCGGTCTCGAGCGCGACAAAATTGAGTCCGAGTATCGTCAGCTGATCGAAACCATCGAGGGCCTGCGTGCCATCCTGGCGAGCAAAGAGCTGCAGATGCAGGAGATTTCCACCGAGCTGCGCCTCCTGCGCGACAAGTACGGCGATGAACGCCGCACCGAAATCGTGCACGACGCCAAAGACCTGACGCTCGAAGAGCTGATCGCCGAAGAAGACATGATCATTACGATCTCCCACCAGGGCTTCATGAAGCGCACGCCGCTCTCCGAGTATCGTCAGCAGGGCCGCGGCGGTCGCGGTGCAAGCGGAGCGCGAACGCGTAACGACGACTATGTCGAGTACATTTTCCAGGCGCACTCACACAGTTACCTGTTGCTGTTTACCGACCGCGGGCGCGCCTATTGCGTGCGCGTGTTTGAGTTGCCCGAAGGCGGTAAAAACTCCAAAGGCCGCTCAATCGCCAACGTCATCAAGATCGAGTCGGATGAAAAACTGACCACGGTGCTGCCCGTCAAAGCTTTTGACGACGAGCGTTATATCATGATGACGACCAAAACCGGCGTAACCAAGAAGACGCCCCTGTCGGCATTCTCCCGCGTCAAAACCTACGGCATAATTGCGCTCGGCCTGAACGACAATGACAGGCTGATCAACGCGCGCATTACGGACGGCAGTTACGACATCGTCATCGGAACCAAACACGGTATCGCCTGTCGTTTCCACGAAAGCGACGTGCGGCCGATGGGACGTACCGCCGTCGGCGTGCGCGGCATCTCCCTGATGGACGGCGATGAAGTTGTGTCGATGACCGTTGCCGATAATGAAGAGCTCGACGTGCTGGTCGTGTCCGCCACGGGCATGGGCAAGCGCAGCAAGCTGGAGGAATTCCGCAAGACCAAACGCGGCGCCAAGGGTATCATTTCCATGGCGCGCACCGACAAAGCGGGCGATGTGCTGGCCGTGCGCGTCGTCGACGGCAGCGAAGACCTGATGATCATGACCACGCGCGGTATCACGATCCGCCTGTCGGTCGGCGATATCCGCGTCATCGGACGCAACACACAGGGCGTCCGTCTGATTCGTCTCGACGACGGCGACACAATCGCCGACATTACCGTCGTTCCCGGCGAAACTGATGACAACAATAACGAGCTGTCTGTAGACGAGGAGACCGGCGAAGTCCTGACGGATGAAAGCGGTGCCTCCGCCGATGCGGAGCAGGATTCCGACGCTGCGGACGAGGGCGACACGGATGATGCTTCCGCTGAGGACGACGACTCCGACGCCAACTAAACCATGACGCGCATACTCTTCGGGTTTGCACCGCGATTGCACTTAAACAACGCCGCGGAATGGTTCGCATTCTGCGGCGCGCCTGCGCCAAGTGTTGTACTACTATTTTTTCTGGCGGTATTGCCGTTGTGGTCGCTGCAGAACGAGACTGTCGCTGCCCCGGATTCGATTGATGTTGAATTAAACATTGCACCGACTGATTCCACCGCGGCACGCGATTCACTTGCCAATCTGCCGCCGGCCATTCCCCTTAAGACACATGGGGCCCTGCTGCCCACAAGACCCGACGCGCCCTACCGTTCTATCGCCAAAGAGCGAACCTTGACGACCATTTACGACGATATGGCCGAGCTGCTGTATCAGTCGCTGCCCGTTTGGCCGCTCGACCTTGGGTTTGCTGGGCAGAACAACAGCATGTCCTTTTTTGGCGGCGATCGGCGTGACATCGGCCTGATGTTTAACGGGCGTGAGTTAAACGATCCGGCTTTCGGCAGCTTTCATCTCGGTCAGTTCTCACCTGAGTTCATGGAGCAAGCCCAGGTTTTTGTGGGTTCCAACGCAATGATTCTGCACGACCAGGCCATGGGCGCTGCGATTAACATTCAGGAAATCCGCTACAATACGGACGTTCCTTATACGCGACTCTGGTACTCACAAGGCGGGGACGGCCTTCTTGTTTTCGACGGCGTCTACAGCCGCAATCTGGCGCGCGACTGGTCGATGAACATCGGATGGCGTAGCCTCGGCGGCGACGGGACCTACGAAAATTTTGAAGTAGACGCCTGGAACGTCAGGTTTCTGGTGCGATGGAACGTCACCGAGTCGCTTAACATTTCGCTGTCGGATAACTTTACAAACCACCAGACGGACGTCAACGGCGGGGTGGATGTGTTTAACTCGGTAGCTATCGGCGATCCGCTTTCGGCTTCCGTCCTGTTTAACAATCTGGACGAACGCGCCGTGCGCCACGACCTAACTCTGACGTCCAGTTTGCTGCTGAACGAGGACAGCACGTCGATTGCGCAGCTTTCGGCTTACGCTTCCGAGGGAGACTGGGCGCTGGCGGAGCGCCGCTTCGGCGAGGATCGCGAGACGCGCATCAGCCGATTTGCGACGCGCCGCTACGGACTTAACGGTTTTGTCGATCAGAATTTTGGCCCGGCGGCAATCACCGTCGGCGGCGACCTGGAATATCTGGAAGCTGAGTCGGGGCCTTACACAGGCTCGGCGGCGGAGTCGCGTCTGGCGGGCTACGGTCTGTTAAACTTCAATCCGGGCGAGGCGCTTAACTTTGGCGGCGGCATGCGGATTACGCTGCAGGACGGGCAGGCCTATGTTAACGTCGGCGGGCGCATCAGCGGCCGTTTGAGTCGGCGCTGGAAACTGATGGCGGACCTCTCGCGTGGCGTGCGACGTCCGACGCCGGCGGAAGACGCCTCACTCGATGCCGAACAGCACCTGCTGGCCCTGTTACAGGCGGAGTGGAGCGACGGCAGTTTCTCCGCGCGTTTAAGCGGGTTTTTCCGGCGCGTTGACTCACCGATTGAGGCGGCATATCTGTTCGACGCCGATGACCGCATCAGCGGCGTGGAACATTTCAACCTGGAGTCGGAACAGATCACCGGCGTCCACGCCGTCGGCGCCATGAACCTCTTCGGTTTTTCGATCGAGCCATTTGCACTGCTGCAATTGAGCCAGACCGACGGGACTTCGGACGCGCATTTCCCGGCCGTCTACGGCGGTGTCAGCATCGAACGCGAATTTGTCTTTGGACGCAGCCGGGTAAAAGTCGGCGCGCGCACGCGCGGACTTTCCGGTTTTGAAGGCCAGAGTTTCGATCCGCTGACCTGGTCGGACGTTCCATCGCCGGTGGAGTCGAACCCCAACTCGGCGGGGATCGACATTTACGGCTATGCCTATCTGGGCAATGCAGTTGTCAAGGCGATGTTCCAGAACGCGCTGGGGCAGACCTGGTATTACGTTCCGGTGTATCCACAGCAGGAAATGGCTTTTCGACTGGGAGTGACCTGGGCATTTTTTGATTGAGCGGAGTCAGAGAGAGCGGGACGTGTTTCGGAGTGGATTGCGAGAGGAAGTTTGAATCATTGAGTTTGAAAGTTTTTGGGCGCAGTTTTGGGTGATCAAGGGGCCCGCCTGCCCCATCGCCCGCCCCGCCGCCACCGCGAGTTTCGATAATTTTCAGACACACTCCTCCCACCCTGCATGTGTGCAGATTTTTTCAGGGCAAACGTGAGTCCGAAACTTCCCGGTGCGTTGCATGCGGCGCACCGGATCCATGTGCAAGTCTATATGCAAGCCACAAATATTCCTCGGGCAAAACATTAAGCGGTGGGCAAAACGTGGTTAAACGGTCATTTTTTGTGCCTCAACGGCGGAATGACTCTAAGTCAAGCAAAACTGATCGCCGCACAACTTGCGCCTCCGAATTCGGTGACAAACAAAAAAGTCAAGCGAGCTATGCCGCAGGCATAAAGCGATCTGAGTTCAAGTGATGTGAAAAGCCCGCCGCCTGGATCTGAAAACCCGGAAAACGTTCCTCGACAGCTGACCTGATACATCGCTGTGGCGTCCAGGTCCGGAATCTCCGGAATCTCCGGAATGTACGTGATCGCGACATGTGCGTGCCGATCGCGTTGTCGGCCGCAAGCTCATATGAGGAGTTGCCCTCCGAGCCTGTTGCGTTGGAATCCGCGTGACCGGTTTGCAAGCGAATAAATACACGCTCGCACATGATCGCTCCGCGCGCCGAATGCACAGTACGCAGCTTGCCGACAAATTCCACGGAGATAAAGTTTAGCCTACCCGACACACAATTGAACGGACGATTTTTCAGCCTGAGCGGACAACAGTTTTCCACATTTGTAAAATAATTTGGGTTCGCCGGTGACCTAATTCACTAAAACGTGTCGGTGAGCATGTAGCACGGAAATTCTAAACCCCGTGAAAAAATTTGCCCGGTTCCGGAGTGTAGTTATCACCGCCAAAGGCGGGAACTTCCGGAACACCTCAAGGTCGCTGTAAAGCCTTACCGCGCGGCCGCAGAAGGGAAAACGGGCGTCTTGCCGAAGCGAGATCTGAAAGTGCAGGGGTGAGGCGGGATGGGCGGCGCGCTCTCATGAGACGTCGCCCGTCCCTATTTTTAAAGCCTTTCGAAAACATCGGATTTTGGCCCTGCCGCCGGCCTGGAGCGTTTTTGCATCAGGATTTTATCATTCGCCAACATACTCATCACAATAAAATAGACGGCACGGCGTGGTAGCGGTGTCCTGTTGGTCAGGGCCGCAGTTTCTTCCAGTTTTATCCTGTATCCCGATATGAGCACTCAACGTCGCGAAGACATACGCAACATCGCAATCATTGCACACGTGGACCACGGCAAAACCACGCTTGTGGACCATATGCTACGCCAATCAGGCACGTTTCGCGACAACCAGGAGGTCGCCGATCGGGTTCTCGATTCCAATGATCTGGAACGCGAACGCGGCATTACCATTATGTCGAAAAATGCCGCCGTGCATCGCGACGGCGTCAAAATAAATATTGTCGACACTCCCGGTCACTCCGATTTCGGCGGGGAAGTGGAACGCATTCTTTCGATGGTCGACGGCGTGCTTCTGCTCGTCGACGCGGCTGAAGGCCCTCTGCCGCAGACGCGTTTTGTGCTGAGCAAAGCGCTGGGCCTCGGCCTGCCGGCGATTGTCGTGATCAACAAAATTGATCGCGGCGATGCGCGCCCGGATGAAGTGCACGACGAAGTGCTCGACCTCTTTATCAGCGTCGGTGCGGACGACAACCAGATTGAGTTCCCCTACCTCTATGCCATCGGCAAGGAAGGTATTGCTCAACGCACCCTGGAAGAAAAGGGAACCGACCTCGAACCGCTGTTCGAGACCATCATGGAGCACATTCCGGCTCCGGAATACGACAAAGACGCGCCCCTCGGCATGATCATCACCGCGCTGGACTGGAGCGACTACGTCGGACGCATTGCGATCGGCCGTATCCGCACCGGTCAGATCAAACTCGGTGAAACGGTGGCGCATGTGCATCCGGGCGGCGAAGTCGAAAAACGCCGCATTACCAAGCTGCACGAGTTCCGCGGTCTGCAGCGCGCCGAAATCGAACACGCCGAAGCGGGCGACATTATCGCGCTTTCCGGCTTTGAAAATGTGAACATCGGCGATACTATTTCCAGCGTCGACAACCCGGTTTCGCTGCCCTACGTCAACGTCGACGAGCCGACGATTGCCATGAACTTCATGGTTAACACCTCGCCTTTTGCCGGCCGCGAGGGCGACTTCGTCACTTCGAACAAAATTCGCGAGCGCCTGACGCGCGAGCTGCGCAGCAATATCTCGCTGCGCGTGACCGACACGGACTCGCCCGATGTTTTCAAGGTTTCCGGCCGCGGTGAACTTCAGCTGGCGATTCTCATCGAAACGATGCGCCGCGAAGGATTTGAATTCGCCGTCTCGCGTCCCGAGGTGCTGCTGCGCCGCAACGAAAACGGCGATCTGGAAGAGCCGATCGAACACGCGACGATCGACGTGCCCAACGAGCACGTCGGCTCGGTGATCGAAATGCTCGGCAACCGCAAAGGCGAGATGGTCGGCATGACGCCGATCGGCGACATCGTGCGCGTTGAGTTCCGCGTCCCCGCGCGCGGTCTGATCGGCTTCCGCACGCAGTTCCTCACCATCACGCGCGGCGAGGGAGTTCTGCACCACGTCTTTGACGGCTACGACGCATATCGCGGTCCGCTGAGCGGCCGCAGCCGCGGCGCGCTGGTGAGCTGGGAAACGGGCCAGGTTAAACGCTATGCACTGGAATCCGTACAGGATCGCGGCATCCTGTTTATCGAACCGGGCGAGGACGTCTACGAAGGAATGGTTGTCGGTGAGAATTCGCGCGACGCCGATCTGAACGTCAACGTCTGCAAAGCGAAACACCTTACGGGCCACCGCCAGGCGACAAAGGACGTGGCCGAGTCGATCAACAAGGCGCGCAAACTCAGCCTGGAACAATACATCGAGTGGATCGCCGATGACGAACTGCTCGAAATCACACCCGAGTCCATCCGCCCGCGCAAAAAACTGTTGAACTCCTCGGATCGCCACCGCGCGTACAAACGCGCCAAACTCGGCAAAGAAGAACAGGTTTGACCTTTCAGACCTGAATCTGCGCGACAAACAAAAAAATCAAGCGGAATTTTCAGAGTTGATAAAGTGCGGCCCAATCCCACGGGCCGCTCACTGACCCTGTCCAGGGTTTGTTCTGTCGGTTGCAGCTGCGTACTTTCACCCGCGGCAAACAGCGCCGATTGTGTTGACGCGTCCAATTCGATTTTACCTATCTTGAGCGTGGAACCGCGCGCGACGTCGTCGTGTTGAGCGGCGCATACCAGGTTTCCGGAAGCAGGACCGGAGATCGCCGAAGAGAGCAAAGCGGTTGTAGAAACCTTTCCTGGCAGTGGAATTTCCCGGATGGCTACCAAGAGTGTTGCGGCATTGGGCCGGCTGCGAATGTTCGGCATGGCCTTGTTTTTAGGCGGGGTACTGGTTTTTATCGCAGCCCTGAGCATGAACGACTACCGGATCGACGCCAAAGGGATGGAGCGGGCGGTCGGCAACAGTGAACACCGGGCGGCGATATCGCAGGCGCTGGGAGACAGCAAGGGACGCACGTATACTTCGCTGCTGGAGTTTCTGGACGAGGTTGAGGTGGCCATAACCGTGGCGAACAAACAGGGAAGTGCCGGCATCAGTTCGTACGATCAGGGCCAGTACCTGATGTACATCACCAAACACGCCGGCGTCGGCTTCCTGGAAAATAACCGGATTCTCGTGCTGATATTCAGCATTATTCTGGCCTGCGTCGGTGCATTGATCTATATCGTGCCGCAGGCGTCGCAGACGCCGCCGGGCATTCGCAACGACAAGTTGTTTACCAGTGCGGCGACGTCGCGCGGATGGATCGGCATTGTTGTCGGCAGTCTGCTGATCGGTTTTTACATAGTCCTGTACTGGGCTCCGCAGCTTATTACGCCGTGGATTCGCCTGGTCGACCCGATCAGCTACGCATTGAGCGGCAACCAGGCCGGTCAGTGGTTTTTGTACGGCTTTCTGTACACGGTTTCGATGCTGGTGATGGGCGTGCGCATGTTTATCCGCTACCGCCACAACCGCTACCAGCTCATCCGCACGGGTTCAGTCTTATTTTTCCAGACGGCGTTTGCCTTTATTATTCCCGAGATTCTGGTGGCGCTGAACCAGCCATACTTCGACTTCAAGTTCATGTGGCCGCTCGACTACGACTTTTTCTACAACTGGCATCTGGACAAACTCAGCAGCAGCGGCGCTTTGGGCATGTTTATGCTCGTCTGGGGGCTTGCTCTTTTGTTAGTCGCCGTTCCGCTATTTACATGGCTTTGGGGCAAACGCTGGTATTGTTCCTGGGTGTGCGGGTGCGGCGGCCTGGCGGAGACGGTGGGCGATCCATACCGTCACCTCTCGGACAAAAGTCTGAAGGCCTGGCGGGTGGAGCGCATTCTGATTCACTCGGTGCTCGTTTTTGCCGTGGTGATGACGAGCGTGACGCTGATCAACTATTTCTCCGACTACCAACTCCTGGGCGAAGCGACTGGAACATTCCAGCGGGCCTATGGTTTTCTGATCGGCTCGGCGTTTGCCGGGGTAGTCGGCACGGGATTTTACCCGTTCATGGGCAACCGCGTGTGGTGCCGCTTCGGCTGTCCGCTGGCGGCGATCCTGGGCATTGTGCAGCGCTTTCAGTCGCGCTTCCGCATCACGACCAACGGCGGCCAGTGCATGTCCTGCGGCAACTGCTCGACCTATTGTGAGATGGGCATCGACGTGCGTTCGTACGCGCAGCGCGGGCAGGACATCGTTCGCGCTTCCTGCGTCGGCTGCGGCATCTGTTCGGCCGTGTGCCCGCGCGGGGTTTTGAAACTGGAGAACGGTCCGGCCTCGACGCGCAATCTTGAGATCAACACCGTGCTGCACGGCGGCGTGAAGCAGATTCAGATCGTCGAACCGGATTGACGCGATATCAGACTTGTGGTTTGCGGCTCGTTTGTTCGGGGCGAAAAAACTTTGGACTCGGGGGCATGGGACTTCCGCTTCGTTGACGAACAAGAAAAAGAACAAGCCGGAGCTACGACGGCGACGTGGTCCGGTCGACAGGTGGGGAGCGTCGTTTGACAGGGAAATTGCGGCGTTTGAGCAGATGGTGAAAAACTCGGTTGTGCGAGTTCGCACAAAATCTATGATCGTGCTGAACGGGTGATCTGAGGCACCGAGTGGGTGGTTTTAAGGGATAAACGGGCGATGTGAAAAATTTGGGCGCAGCTGTGCGTGATCAAAAGGGCCCGCCCCCGCCACCACCCCCAGCAGCGTTTCCACCACCAACGAACACAGTCATGCCGTCCGGCCTAACGGCCGGATTCCCGCCTGTTCCCGCCCGATACGGCATTGACAGCAATGAACTCCACAGGCGCGCGTCCCGCTTCATTCATCCGCCAATCTGCACAGCCATTGATCACCTTGCTCAGAAAAAATCCCCAACGGCGCCGGTATCTGTTCCAGCGTACCCGCAGCGCAGCTGAACGGTCGCCTTTTTTGCATCTCAATTTTGCTCCTCGTCAGGATTTCGTCCCCGCCGTGCACGGCCCGCGCCCCTGGCTCGTCAATGGGCCAAAGTTTTTTGCGGCAGGTGCCCTGGAATAACCTGCCCCGCTACAGCAGAAAGGCCCGGTTTAACATGGAACTGACGGAGCGTACGCCGGACGGCAAAGACAACCTGAAAGCCGTTTACACGATGATCGGCGTGATTAGCGCCGCAATCGTCGGCTTTCTCGTGTGGTTTATCTACTTCCGCCCAGAAGCGGCAACCGAATCCGGCCAGTGGGCCGTCCTCTCGACCGTGAATGCCGTGCTGAATTCCATCTGCACAGTTTTCCTGCTGCTCGGCCTCCAGGCCATTAAAAAAGGACGCCGCGCCATCCATCTGCGCTACATGACCGCCGCGGCGATTACCTCCGGGCTGTTTCTGATTTCTTACCTTACCTACCACCATTTTGTAGGCGATACCAAATTTGTCAATGAGAGCTGGATTCGGTTTGTCTACTTTTTTATCTTGATCACGCACATCGTGCTTTCGGTGGTCAACGTGCCGCTGGTGTTTACGACCCTGTTTCTGGCATACACAAAACGATTTTCCAAACATCGCCGGATTGCCCGGATTACTTTCCCGATCTGGCTCTACGTCTCCGTTACGGGCGTGGCGGTGTACATCTTCCTCGAATTTTTTAACGCCTGAAAATAGCGGGCCGGACCAGTGCTGTTCGGCCGGACGATTGCAGAGGGGATCGTCTACGAAAAATGCAGCGGACGCAAAAACCAACCGTACGCTGCATTTTTCTTTTTGGGTAGTTTTCACACGTCTTGACAATCGCGGACAATCAAATACATGAAAAATTCTGCCACTCCGGACACGGAAAAAGCTGCGGTACGGCTCGAAGGTCGGCTGAGCGTTATGGGTGCTCTGGCCGGTGGACGCCGTAAAATCGAGCGTCTGTTTGTGGATCGCGCCATGGACGAACGCCGCAAATTTGAATTGAAGGACGCGGCCTGGCGCGCGGGCGTTAAAATCGAGTGGCGCAAACGTCCCGATCTGGACAACATGACGGGCAGCAAACAACACGGCGGCGTTCTGGCTCTGGCCGGTCTGCGCAGCGACCCCGCGCTTAAAGAGCTCACCGAAACGGACAACCTGCGATTTGTCGTAATGCTGGACGGCGTCGAAGATCCCTACAGCTATGGTCACTGCGTGCGTGCCTTTTATACGGCCGGCGTCGACCTGCTCATTCGTTCGCCGCGAGAGTGGGGCGCCGCCGAAGCCACGATTGCGCGTGCTTCCGGCGGTTGCAGCGAACTGATCAACACGGCCGTGGCCGAGGTTCAGCCGGCGGCCGACTGGTGCCGCGAGCGCGGTTTTCAGATCCTCACAAGCGCCAAAACCGAGAACAGCGTCAGCCTGTTTGACGTGGAATTCGGCGCTAAAAACTGTCTGCTCGTCGGCGGCGAAAAACGCGGCGTTACGCGATCGTTCCTTACGGCGGCCGACAAAGTCATCAGCATTCCTTATGGCCGCGAAACGGAGATCTCGCTCGGCACCGTGGCGGCCGGGTCGATTCTGGCCTACGAAGTCATGCGTCGCGCGGGTATTGACGGCTCTTCAACGGGCTCCGAAACCGATTGAACGTAGCTTGATTACAGCGCCGCAAGCGCGGCTCGTTTTCTGACCATCCTGTTTGTCACGGTGTTGCCGGTTGCGCGTCGTCGTGGCGATTTTCTTGAGTTGCGCAGTCTCAAATGACCTCCCGGCGTCCCACTGCACAACGATCAGTTCAAGATGTCGCTTAACCGCGTTTTCATGCCCGTTCACAGTTGAAAGTGATGCGTTCGCGTTTTTGTGCTTGAATCCCGAGCTCGTCACCACCATGTTGCATGTGATGAGCCGTCGGAAGGTCCAAATGCGCGGAATAATAGGCGGCGTGAAATTGCTGTATCTTTGTCAACGAGTACCGACAATGTTTGTCGGTACTTGCACAGATAGAGACATGCGCGCCGCTTGAGGGTTAATGCTCCGAATACCCTTTCAAAACTCCGTGCCCGCGGAAAATTGCGCGTCTCCAGTATTCTGAGAAACATCGAACGCACAACTCATGGTAAAACTCACTCTGCCTGCAGCAGCTCTTTGTGCACTCTTGTTCTGCCTTCCACTGAATGCACAGAATGAAGCGAACCATTGGTATTTCGGTATCAATATCGGTATTGAATTCAAGCCGGAAGGAATAGATACCGTCGGCGAATGGTCGAATTTTGTTGCGACCGAAGGCGGTGCAACCTATTCACACCCTCAAACGGGCGCGTTGCTGTTTTACACTGACGGCATGATTGTATGGGGGGCTGATCATGGCATCATGCCCGGCAGCGATTACGAACTGGTTCCCGGTTCTACGCCTTCAAACTTTATTTCCCGTTCTACGACCCAGTCAGCTCTGGTTGTACCGCATCCTGGCGACCCGAATATCTACTACGTTTTTAATCCCGGAAACTACACAAGCGCCGGTGTTGACCGCAACGATCTGGATCTGAATCAGCCTTTCCTCGACTACTTTCTGTATACCTCCTACAGCGTCGTGGACATGCGTCTGCGCGGTGGCCTCGGCGATGTTGTTGAACGTGTTGCGCTCAATCCAAAAATTGAAATGAGCGAGCGCATCAGCGGTACGATTGATTGTATCGATGAAGGTTACTGGGTCGTGACGCGCTCTCTGCGCAACAACACCTATTTCAGTTATCGTGTGACGGCTGACGGTGTGCAGATGGATCCGGTAGTTTCAGAAGTTGGCTTCCAGGCGATCGGCAATGATGTTAACGGCGTCGGCCAGATGAAGATTTCGCCCGACGGTTCGATGCTGGCGGTGGCATACGACAGTTTTAACGACGTGGCCTTTGAACTGCTCGACTTTAATCGTGCGTCGGGGCGCGTTTCCAACTCGCGTATCATCAATGCACCAGTTTCACCCTTTACCAACAGTGTTGTCAAGCAGATTTACGGACTGACGTTTTCGCCGCAGTGTAAAAACCTCTTTGTGAGCAGCCGCACGGGTTCTGTCCTGCAATTCTCGCTGCAGAATCGCGATGCCGCGTCCATCCAGAGTTCGATGGAATTTCTAGCCGATGCGCAGGACTTTGATTATCGCTCAATGCAGATTGCGCCCGACAATTCCATCTACATTTCAAAGAACTCGCGTCGTGAGCTGGCTGCTATTCGCGATCCCGACAATTCACCGAGATTTGTCGCCGATGCCGATATTGTTGGTCAGATTTTTCCTGCGCGTCAGAGTACTGCCGGCCTGCCGAATTTTATGGACCACATCTTTGGTCCAGCAAAACTCAATCCCGACTGCGACCGCATTTTTGCAGGTTTTGATGTTTCCGCACTCGAAATATGTGAAGGCGATTGCATCGACATCTCCAATACCACCAACGGCGATGCCGAAAACTGGCGCTGGGAATTCCCGGGTGCAAACCCCGCTTCCAGCGACCAGCGCGAGCCCGGAACAATCTGTTTTCCGCAGGCGGGCGAGTTTGAAATCAAACTCATTGCGATTCATCCCGTTGTGGACGACACTGCCCGGCGCACGATACGCGTACTTAAACGCACCAGCATAGAAATCGCCGGCCCGGAGCAAATCTCGATTTGTGAAGGCGCCGAGGTTGAACTGACTGTTGAAGCCGACGAAGGCGATATCATCTGGTCGCCCGCCGAAGACATTGACGACATCAACTCTCGCACGCCGAAATTAACGCCGCAGGTAACCAGGTGGTACAAAGTGCGCCTCGAAGCGCCCAACGCCTGCGAAGTCGTTGAAGATTCAATTCTGGTCACGGTCGCAGAACTGCCGGAACTGCTCGTCACGCCGCCTCCGCCGACATGTGAAGGCGAGCAGGTGCGTGTTAACGTTTCGGGCGCCGACACTTATAACTGGAGTCCGCGCGAGCTGTTTGACGATCCGAATTCATCCGGCCCCCTGCTGACGGCTCGCGCCGGAACGACCTACTCCGTTACCGGCCGCAATGCAACTACCGGCTGCAGCCGCACGGAAACATTTACCGTTGTTGCATTGCCTCTGCCTGCCGCACAGGCTGCACCCGCTTTTGAAATCTGCTACGGCGATGCCGTGCAGTTGAGCGCTTCCGGCGGCACCCGCTATGAGTGGTCGCCGCGCACCGGTCTCGATGACTTCACGAGTCCCACGCCTACTGCGACTCCTGATGTCAGCACGGAGTACACGGTCGCCGTGTTTAACGATGAGGGATGTTCACAGGAACTGCCGGTAAATGTTGTTGTCAATGATTCCGTCGACATTGTCCTGCGCCTGCCGGACGAACAGCTGACCGAGCCGGGCAGCAAGGATAGCATCGCCGTCGTCATTGAAGTGCCGGCCGCACGTCTGCCCTTGATCGCTGTGCAGATACAATTTGATATCGTGATCGATAAAACATTCATGCGGGTTGAAGGCGTCGGCGGCGACCTGCCGTTTACAATCGACGTTGGACCCGAACAGCAGACAATTACGGTCACTTACACGGGCGACATCACTTCACCTCAATTGCTGTTAACTCAGCTGATCGGAACGGCACTGTTAAACGACCGGCAGACGACCGACGTGAGAATTGAAAACGTGCGGACCGATCTTGGCGACGCACTCTGCCCTCGGATTGAGGTGCAAAACGGCCGCTTCGGCATCCACGAATACTGCCTTGGCTACGCCGTCGTCTGGCGCACTTTGCTGGGTGTTCAGGTGCGCGGTAATCCTGTAGAGGGTTCTACGGTTCACTGTGATATTAACATGCCTTCGGCGGGCGATCCGGTGGAGCTTGAACTGTTAAACAGCGTTGGTACCGTGGTGCTGCGTCGCCGTCTGAGCAACGACGGTACAAAGCAGGTCGAACTTGACATCGACGCGTCGGAGCTCGCATCCGGCGTGTATTTTATCGCTGTTCGATCGACCTGGCAATCCGACATGCAAGCGTTCCTTCTGACGCGTTGACACTTACTCCGGCGACCTGCTGCCCGCAAGCGGGCCAAACAAAGTAAAAAAGCGAGGCCGCAGGCCGCTGCAATCAGGGCGTGTTTTCGCGATCTGAGTTTAATAAAGCCCTTCTTGTTTGTCATGCGGAGTAAGGTGACAAACCGCACAGCGGTTTCAGGTCAATGCGTTGCGGCGTCGAAAGAGCGTCCGCGGGTCGCGCAGTGTGTCGGGCCGAGCGCCTGCCGTAAACACCTCCGCAATTGAAGTGTGCCGCAGCTTGCTTTCCGTCCAGAACAAAAGCTCCGGCAAACCCGGCGCCGGAGCTCCGTCCGCCAGATCCAGGATGTCCATCAGTTTGCCATGTAAATCAGTCAGCAGTTGCCTGGTCAGTCCATGACCCGACAATGCCTGTTGAATGCACGCTGCAAAAGCCGGACCGTAGGCAGGGGCGGAGTGCTCCGCCTGAAGTTGTTGACGCATCGAGACCAGTAGTCTGTCGAGCAGGTCAAAGTCCTCCAACTCAAAATGCAGCAAGAGGCGCAGCACCTTCGCCGCATCGCGTATGTCGCCGCGCACCGACTCGTGCCGCGCGTCCAGCACCTCCAGCAGAGCCGAAAGTGCGCGTGAATTCTCGCCTTTTAACAACAATGCCACGGCGCAGTTGAAGTACAGCATCAGACGCCGGCCGGGGTTGAGGCGTGCGCCGTGCCGTTGCAGACCGCCGAGGATGACGGGCACGAGTTCGAGCGCTTCGTTTAACATTCCGCGGTTCAGGTGAAAACTCAGCTCCAGAAAGCCGACGCGATCCAGCCGGAAAAACTCGCCGTCGCGCAGTTTGTTGTTTAAGCCGATGATCCGATTGAGCAAAGCGGCAAACTGGTCCGTGCGGCGTTCCGCGATGCAACAGGTCAGGTAATTGCAAACGTCGGCGCTGAATACCGCTACCGCATCGTCGATGCGCTGCGGATCGCTCTGCCAGTGGTCGACGACGCGTTTATACCAGCTGAGCGCAGCACCGAGTCGCCCCTGGATCCATGCGTAAAAGGCGTGCGCTTTTAACAAATGCAGGCGCGCAGTAAAAGAACTCACCGCATCGATGTCGGTCATCAGCGGGTCCTGCATCAGTTGGTCCAGGCGCTCCGTTCCCGTGCCCGAATTCACGAGTCCTGGTTTGTATGCGGCCGCGTAAAACATCCCGACCTGGTCCAGATACACATTGGCGTGAGTGCAGTCGGCCAGCGTTTGTTTAACTGCGGCGGCGTTCTCCCGCATGTGTTGTTCAAACTCCGCGGGAATCAGGCGCAGCAGAACACGGCGTCGCCATTGCAGGGCCCGCAGCAGCGTCGCGTGCAGTTCAAAACGTCGCGCTTCAGAGCAGATATTATCGCACAGCGCCAGACAGGCCTCCAGCCTCCGTTTGCGATACAAAACGTCCACGTGGCCCAGCCGCCGCGCCAATCGGTTTTCGACCGAGTCTTCCGCATGCCAGCCGGCCAGGCAGTCCAGCACCTGCTCGTGCAAGCGGTGTTTAAGTGCCGACGGATTTTTTCCACCGCATTCCTGCAGCAGCTCGCGCCACTCCGCGTCCGACTTCGGTGACGCTCCGCCCGCCAGTTTCCTGAACAGTTGCAGCGTTGCGCTGTCGCGCGACCGCGTGAATGCCGAGGCGTACAAACTGAAATAGCGCTTTTCCTGTTTGCTCATCGACCGTATCAATTCCGGCAGTTCATTGCTGTGTTGCATGTCAGGTCCGGTATGTTGCAGGGGGCTGCAATTCATTGCAATTGGAAATTTATGCAATCGAGCTGAAAACCGGCTGGTAATGGTCGAAAAATCACGGAAAACGCCGTTTGTTCTGGTTGTCGCCGCACTGGAAATGAGAGAATAGCACGCGTCCGGGTTTCCCGGGCGGAGTCCCCGGGGCTAGATTTGACGGAGAAAAGGCGATCACAGGAATCGCATTGTTGGACTTCTTAACACAAAGGAAAAACGAGCCATGTCGGATCAATCTCGTTTTGCGGTGAAATCAGTTTATACCAAAAAGGGCGACGACGCTTTACGCGGAGGCTGGCTGGGCGACGGCTTCACAGCTCGACTCGCGGCCGGTTCATTGCTGCCCGGCTCCGGTGAACGGCAGCTGCGTCTGCAGATTTTGCCCGATACCGGTCCGCCGGTGTTTAACGAAATCATCGGCAGCGCCGACGTTACGGTTAACGGAGCGATGCCGAGCCTGCCGCAGCAGTCGCAGGCGGCGCTCAACCCGATTGACCTGCCACTCGGCCAATTGCGCTCGGGCAGTTTTGTGCTCAGTTTTATTGACGACGCCCGGCCGAATCACCTGCTGGCGGCTGGTTCCATTGACCTTCAACTCGATCTCGGTACAATGTCGCTGCCGCTGCTTGGCGATGACGCCGCGCCGGAATCGACCGCTCCGCCTGTGATGCCGCTGACGCAACTTAACATGTGGGAGCTTGGACTGCGCAAGTACGAGCCCGGCGTGGGCGTTCTATTCCTGCGTGCATCGGGCATGGGGCCGCAGCAGTTTTATACGCTCGGTCAGGTCGATATTTCGGCGGCGAGCGAGGGGCAACTCCAGGCCGGGAGCCGTGTGCTTGCACCTGCAAAAAGTACGCATCAGGGCGCGCTGCGCCAGGTGGACTATTGTATCTGGTTAAACAAGGATGCCGCCGGAACGGACATCTATAATGTCGCCGGTTCACTGCGTTGCAGCTGGACGATTGGCGGGCTGGACCTCATTACCAAGGACTTGCGCCCCGATCGTTTCGGGCCGCGGCGAAAGCGCGATTGATATTTGCCCCGACATGGCAACGGTTTGGTGCGTCGCATTTGTCGTAGCGGCGGGTGCGGCGGCCGAACCGATATGTCGTGTTAACTCAGTAAAACCCGACCTGCAAACGGCAGGCCTATTACATATGATGTGTTTAACAGGAGTAGTTTCATGAAAGCCGAATTGTCATTTGTTCACAATCTCGACAAACATTCTGGCCAGCTGACCCTCAATGACGATGGATCGTTAAGTTACAGCATCGGTCACGTTAACTGTCAGGGTGTCAAGGTGGATGTGGACGGGACTGTCAGCGCCGCGGATATGCGCAACGTGCAGCTCGCCGACACCCGTGCCCGCGCGGGATGGAAGGAGCTTCAGTTTAACGGCATGAACGTTGGTTACGCCGCCAAAATCGACGATCCCGAACGCATTGAGGTGTTTGAGACCTTCAGCGGTGAGGAGATTAACATTCGAGTCGCCGGCGTCGACGCAAAAGAAGCTCACAGCGCGCGATTTATCCAGCTGGGACTGGCGGCTGTCGGACTGATTGCCGTCTACACTTATGCCGCATATACCGACATGCAATGTCGCCGTCTGGCGCGCGCATGTATGGCCAACGGCTGCCGCAACGTCCGCATGCAGGTCACCGGATACTTCTGGCGTACCTGTTCCGTGACCTGTACCGGTTGCCCCTGAATGAATCGATCGGGTGGGTGTGTTAATTAAACACAGTCTGCAATGGAGCTGCCGGCCGGCACTTTTTATGAAAAGATGTTCACACTCCGTGCAATTGACACTGGCCCCTTTTTCAGTTCCTTTTAAATCCATTTTTGTTTGTCGCGCAGCTGAAAGTTCTGTTTAAGTGAGTTGCGGCAAATGAGCCGGCGAGTTGTCGGTGTTTCAGCATCCGCAGGTCGATATTACTGGTGAATTCGGGCTGTTCAACGCTAAAATAGTTGCCTAAGCAACAAAATTGCAATGTGTGACCGATTCTGCGTAATTTCACGGCATGCAAAGCCCCAGTTCTGCCGGGACACGACTTCCGGCCTTACCGCAGGCACTTGACGACTGCCTGGCGGACATCCGTCGCCAGGCCGATCTCGATGTCCGCACCGATGATTACAACCGCGTATTATATAGTACCGACGCGAGCATTTACCAGCAGGTGCCGCTCGGCGTGGCCTTCCCTCGTCATGCCGACGAAGTACAATTGCTGGTGGAAAGCGCGGCACGACACGGCGTACCGGTTCTGGCGCGGGCGGGCGGCAGCAGCCTGGCGGGGCAGTGCGTCAACGAAGCGCTGGTGGTCGACACCACCCGGCATCTGAACCAACTGCTGGAAGTTAACACCGAAGAAGGCTGGGCGCGCGTTCAGCCCGGCCTGGTGCTGGATGAACTTAACCGATTGCTGCGGCCGGAAGGATTGATGTTCGGCCCCGACCCGGCCAGTTCCAACCGCGCAGCCATGGGCGGCATAGTTTCCAACAACTCCACCGGCAGCCACTCGATCATGTACGGCATGACCGTTGATCACGTGCGCGCGGCCGATGTAGTGCTCGCCGACGGCAGCACCGCCGTCCTGCAGGCCCTGGACGAGGCCGCGCTGAACCTCAAACTGAAACTTTCCGGCCTTGAAGGCGACATCTACCGCGTCGCCGAGGAGATTCGCCGCAATCACGCCGAGGTGATCAAAAGCGCGACGCCGCTGCACTGGCGTCGCTGCGGCGGGTTTAACCTGGACCGCCTGGTTCCCGACGGATTGAATTTCAAGAATCCTGCCGATGCGCGGATGAATCTGGCTTCGCTCGTAAGCGGGGCGGAAGGATCGCTGGCTTTTATGCGGGAGATAACGCTCGGCCTGGTGGAGCGGCCGCGGCGCACGGCTCTCGCAATCGTGGCATTTGAAGATTTATTCGACGCGCTGCGCGCGGTGGAAATCATTCTGGAGACCGATCCTTCGGCCGTTGAACTCGTTGACAAACTCGGGCTGGACAAATGCCGCGAGGTGCCGGCCTATGCGCGTCTGTTGCACACCTTTGTCGATGGTCGTCCCAACTGCATTCTGATTACCGAATACTACGGTACGCGCGAACAGGAACTGAGTAAACGCGTCGAGCACCTGCGCGACCACCTGAAAAAGCGCGGCGTGCGTGCGCGCGTCAATGCGGCGGTTGACCCGCATCTGCAGAACAATGTCTGGACCGTGCGCAAGGTTGGCCTCGGTTTGCTGATGAGCGTCAAGGGAGACTTTAAACCTATTCCCTTTATCGAGGACGCGGCGGTTCCGGTGACCAAACTGGCCGAGTACGTCGGCGAAGTTGAACGTTTCTGCAACGAACTCGGAACAAAGGTCGCTTATTACGCGCATGCCAGCGCCGGCTGCCTGCACATACGTCCGATGGTCAACACCAAAAACGCTGCGGAGATCGCCAAACTGCCGCAGATTGCGCGCCGGTCGATGGAGCTTGTTAAACAATACGGCGGTTCGCTCTCCAGCGAACACGGCGACGGACGCGTACGCGCCTGGCTGGCCGAGGATTTCTATGGCCCGCAGATGTTCGGCCTGTTTAAGCGCGTCAAGGCCGCCTTTGATCCGCACAATTTGTTTAACCCCGGCGGCATTGCCGATCCCGCAGCGATGACCGAACACCTGCGCTACGGTGAAAACTACCGCGTGCCGGAGGAACGGACACATCTGGACTTCAGCGAGGACGGCGGCTTTGCGCCGGCGGTGGAAATGTGCAACGGCGCGGGCGTATGCCGCAAAATCGGCAGCGGCGTGATGTGCCCCAGTTTTATGGCAACGCGTGAAGAGGAACACAGCACGCGCGGCCGCGCGAACGCCCTGCGCGCCGCGCTCAGCGGCCTGCTGCCGCATGAGGAGCTGACGAGCAAACGCATGCACGACGTCATGGACCTCTGCATCGAGTGCAAAGCCTGCAAGGCGGAATGCCCGTCCTCGGTCGACATGGCCAAAATCAAGTTTGAATTCCTGGCGCGCTACAACGCGGCCAACGGCGTGCCGCTGCGCTCGCGACTGTTCGGCGCGCTGCCGCGTATGAGCCGTATGTGCAGCGGCCCGCTGGCGCCGATGTTCAACAGCGTGCTGCGCTCCAAACCCATGCGCGGCATGCTTGAATCCGGCGCGGGCATCAGTGCGCGCCGCCCGCTGCCCGCGTTTGCGCGCGAGACATTTTCGACCTGGTTCCGGCGCAAGGCGTCCGCGCGCCGCGGCAAGGGCAAACACAAGGTTGTGTTGTTTAACGATACGTTTAACACGTATCACGATCCGCATATCGCCCAGGCGGCGACGGAATTCCTGTGGGCCGCCGACCACGACGTGATTTTGCCCGGCATCCGCTGCTGCGGCCGGCCGATGATTTCCAAGGGGCTTGTGGACGAGGCGCGCGCCGCCGCATCCGACACGCTCACGCGCCTGAAACCCTACGCCGAGCGCGGCATGCACATAGTTGGTCTTGAGCCTTCGTGCATCCTCTCCTTGCGCGATGAATATCGCTATCTGCTGCCGGACGACGATCGCGTCGACCTCGTGGCCGAATGGGCCCTGAGTTTTGACGAATACGTGGCGCGCGCCGACGCCGAAGGCGTGATCGAGGTAGACTTCGTGCGCGAACGCCGCAATATCCTGCTGCACGGACATTGCCACCAGAAAGCTCTGGTCGGCACGGCTCCGACCAAACTCGCACTGGGAATGCCGCGCAACTATCACGTGGAAGAAGTCGATTCGGGCTGCTGCGGCATGGCCGGTTCATTCGGTTATGAGCAGGAACATCTCGACATCTCGCTTAAAATGGCTGAGCGCAGCCTGCTGCCCGCCGTGCGCAAGGCATCCGACGACACGATCATCGTTGCGGGGGGCACCAGCTGCCGCCATCAGATCGGCTTCGGCACGGGACGCCGCGCGCTGCACCCCGCCGAAGTGCTGCGGGACGCCCTGCTGCATCGCGACGAAGAATAGTTGTTTAACGGACGCCGCTCCAAGAAGGTGTTTAAGCCGCAGGTTAAAACAGCATTGTACAACAGACAGGCCGGAGAATTCCATGCAATACCAATCCTTTAATCCACCGCAAAGACTGCTGATGGGACCTGGCCCGTCGCAGGTCAGCTCCCGTGTGCTGGCGGCCATGGCGCGTCCTACGATCGGCCACCTGGATCCGCAGTTTGTCAGGTTGATGGATGAGATCAGCGAACTGCTGCGCGGACTGTTCCGCACGCGGAACCAACTGACGATGCCCGTCTCTGCGCCGGGATCGGCCGGTATGGAAAGTTGTTTTGCCAATCTGATTGAATGCGGCGATAAAGTGATTATCTGCCGCAACGGCTACTTCGGCGGCCGCATGCAGGAAATGGCCGAGCGCATGGGCGGGCAGGTGGTCATGGTCGAAGACGCGTGGGGCGACCCCGTCGATCCGACCAAAGCGGAAGACGCGCTTAAACAACATCCCGATGCCAAAGTGCTCGCCTTTGTTCACGCCGAAACTTCAACCGGTGCGTTAAGCGACGCCAAAACGCTCGCCGCGCTGGCGCACAAACACAACTGTGTTACCATCGTCGACGCCGTTACCTCCATGGGTGCACTGCCGCTGGAAGTGGATGAGTGGGAACTGGACGCGGTCTATTCCGGCTCGCAGAAAAATCTCTCGGGTACGCCCGGTCTTTCGCCTTTAACATTTGGACCGCGCGCACTGGAGCGCATTAAACAGCGCCGGAGCCGCTGCCAGAGCTGGTTCATGGATGTTAACCTCGTGATGCAGTACTGGTCGGGCGAGAGCAAACGCGCTTATCACCACACCGCGCCGATCAACGCGCTCTATGCGCTGCACGAGTCGCTGCTGATGATCCACGAGGAGGGCGTCGAAAACGCCTGGGCGCGCCATGCGGCGGTGCACAAGCTGATGCGCGCCGGACTGGAAGCGCTGGGCCTGACGTATATCGGCCGCGACGGCGCACGCCTGCCCAACCTGAACGCGGTGATGCTGCCGGACGGAATGAATGAAGGCGTGCTGCGCGCGCGCCTGCTGAACGACTTCGGACTGGAAATCGGCGGCGGCCTGGGCGCTCTTGCCGGCAAAGCCTGGCGCATCGGCCTGATGGGCGCCGCCTGCAGCGCGGAGAATGTTCTCACCTGTCTCTCCGCCGTCGGTGCGGTGCTGGCCGCGGAAGATTCCTCCATCGACGCCGGAGCCGGAGTGGCTGCTGCGGCACAGCTCCTGAACGGCCGAGGTTAATAATGCAGGGCAAAAACGCGGCCCTGTTTAATATTTGATTTGGATAAATCGCAGCGGACGTGAGTTTACAACCCGTCCGTTGCGTCGCTTTCCGGACTGCAAACACCTGGTGCATTGACGCATCACCGCTCGCCGATTCCGCGCTTTTGACTTCAGGGTATTTAACTGTCCCCACAACCGAATGACTTGACGGCCGCCCTGTGCATGTGTATTTTCGCCGACTGGAAACAACGCGCTCACTTTCGACTTCCTTCCCGGCGATTAACAAGAGGAAAAAGCAAGCCTGTGTTAAACAGGCGAAGCGGCTGTCTTTGTCTGTTGTGGACGACAGAGCGGGCCGTGCTGTTCCGGCAGAAACAATATTACCACTGTGGAGAATCTGTTAATGATAAACATATTGGCGGCAATGGTGTGCGTGTGTTTAACAGTCTGCTGCGGCAGCGTCCGGGCGCAAAGTCCGCTGTGGGCCGATCCTGCGATGAATGCCGATATTCTGCTCGAAACAAGTCTGGCGGTAGTTGAAGACGGACCGAATACCTGGCGCTCCTGGGGCGCGTTTTTAACAGGGCGCTACGAGTTTAACACCCGGATCCGGACGCTTGTTGAACTTCCTTTTATCGTTCTGCAGCGTCGAAAGGTCGTAGGCAAACAAGGGCCGGACGCCGCGCCGCTTTATTCCGACTACGAAACTGAACTGCATCTGGGCAACCTGCGGGCAGGTGTTGAACTGGGGGAACGCGACGACGTCGTCGTATTGCTGTCTACGCGTCTGCCGACGGCGTCCTCCGGAGATCCGCTGCTGTCGCGCGCCGGAGAGTGGCTGGACCCGATGCGGCCGAATGCGGGCTACGGCGACCACCTGGAAATGGGAGCTCACGTGCACGTTCCCGTGTGGGAGCAGAATTCAACCGATCTGCTGCTGCGCGGCGGGGTGCGCGTGTGGCAAAATCTGGCGGAAGGTCGCGGGCTGGCTGCGACCTTGATCGATATTGAGCCGGTTTTGCGTCTGCGCCACAAACAACTGACTCTGTTGGCCGGGCCTGCAATTTCGATCATATTTTCCAACTACTACGCCGCTCCGAGCGATGACGTCGGCATGACGCTGAACCTGGCGGCGCAGTATCAATTCGGCGATGTGGCCGCGGGCCTGATCTTCAAAATGAATGCTTCGGATCGCTTCAGTCCTGTGCGGCACGTCGTGGAACTGGCGCTTCCCATCGACTTCGACTGATGCCCATCCCTCGTTTTGCCGCCGATTTTTGCTAGACTTGTAGCGAACAAACGGGCGTGCGGGCTCATCGCGCAGCAATGTGTCGGTGAGCTTTGCCGCTTTGGCGGGTCTATGTCCCGTTCGGCCCCGCGCCGGCGGCTCCCTGATCTGCTGCACACTCACGTGTTTTGGTCGCTGCTATGGATATGTCTCACCTGGATTTGCCCGCTTTGCGCCGTTGTGTTGTTTTCATGTCGCTGCTGGTCTTTGCCTTGCTGGCCTTTGCCTGTGGCGAGAGCGAAGAGGAGGAGCCGGCGCCCGACGATGTTGTCGCCGTTCCGGAAGCGGTGGAAACACAGGACAACACGAACGGCAGTTCAGTTCAGGCCCCGCCGGGTTTTGTGCATCTGCCGTCGGCCGCATTTTCGATGGGCAACTCCGGCGGTTTTCAGGACGCCGTCAACGAAGGTCCGGTGCATCTGGTCGATATTTCGCAGCTGTTTATGGCCGTCAACGAGGTCACGCAGGCCGAGTACATGCAGCACATGGACAACAATCCCAGCCGTTTCAAGGGCGATCAGCGCCCGGTCGAATCCGTCACCTGGTTCGAGGCGGTCGAATACTGCAATCGCCGTTCGGAGGCGGAAGGGCTGACGTCCGCCTACCACATCAACGGCACGGCGGTGACATGGCTGCCCGAGGGCAAGGGATATCGACTGCCGACCGAGGCCGAGTGGGAATACGGCTGTCGCGCCGGCAGCAACTCCGACCTGTTTAACGGCGACCTGACGACCCCGGCCTACGATTGCAACAACACCGATCCGATGCTCGATCGCGTGGCCTGGTACTGCGCCAACTCGGGCGACAGCACGCATAATGTCGGTCAAAAACAGGCCAATGGTTTTGGGCTCAAGGGCATGCACGGCAACGTGGCGGAGTGGGTCTGGGACTGGTTTGCCGTCTATCCGGGCATCGACCGCAAAGATCCGACGGGCCCGGAGCATGGCAAAAATCGCACCGTGCGCGGCGGGGCCTACAAATTTCCAGCGGCCGAGTGCCGTTCCTCGCGCCGCATTCCACTGGCGCCCGACATGTTTGGATATCGCCGTTCGACCATAGGCTTCCGCGTGGTTCGCCCCGTTCACTGACCTTTTTTCAGCATGATTTTTTTGTTAACCACGGTGGTTGAATTCGCCGGGTCCCGCGTCGGTCGTTGAACCCATGAACGTCGCGCCTCGCGCCCGTCCCGCGTTTTTCCGCAGCAGTACTGGAAGTTTTCTCCGATGAGCGCCAAACCAGAAACACAACTAAAAACCGGCAATCTGCTGGTCTACAAACAGCAGCCGGCCGTGGTCGCCGCCGCGGGCGACAAAATTGAGATTCTCACGCGCGATGGACGTCGCCTCAAGGTGCGCCCCAAGGACGTCCTGCTGCTGCACGAAGGTCCGTTGACGTCTCCCGCGGCGCTGCAGCCCGTCGAGGGCGATGTGCAGACCGCCTGGGAATTACTGCAGGGCGACGCGCCGGACCTGCAGACGCTGGCCGAACTGGCATTTGAAGAATGGAGCCCCGCCGCCGCCTGGGCGGCCTGGGAATTGCTGCAGGATGGTCTCTATTTTGAAGGCGAGCCCGACGCAATCGTCGTACGCGACGCCGCGCAAGTCCAGTCCGTTCTCGACGCGCGCGCCGCACGGGAGGCGGCCAAAGCCGAGCTGGCGGCTCTGGCGCAGCGCTTGTCGGAAGCCAAACCCTTGCCGCAGGACGCGGCCGCGCTGCAATTGGAAATGGACCTGGCGCGCGGCGGCAGCGGCAAGTCGGCTCTGCTGAAAGAAATGGAGCTGCCGTCCACGCCCGACGCCGCCTACGAAATGCTTCTGCGCAGCGGAATCTGGGGGCCGGCCGATCATCCTTATCCCGAGCGGCACGGAATTGACCGCTCACAGCCGCAGGCCGAATTGCCGCAGCTTGAAGCGGAGGAACGCCTCGATCTGCGGAAACTCGACGCATGGGCGATTGACGATGCCGACAGCAGCGATCCCGACGACGCCGTCAGCCTGGACGGCGACCGCATCTGGGTGCACGTGGCCGACGCTGCGGCCTTGATCCGTCCCGACAGCCCGGCCGATCTGGAGGCGCGCGCACGCGGCGCCAACCTCTATCTGCCCGAAGGCACTACAACCATGTTGCCGGAAGCGGCGACTGACCAGCTCGGCCTGGGACTGGCGGCGGAGTCGCCGGCGCTCTCGATCGGTTTTACGCTGAAGGACGGGGAGTTGGAAGACATTCAGGTTTGTCCCTCGCTGCTTGCCGTGCAGCGCCAGACCTATGCCGGCGCCGAGGAGTTGATTGAGGCGGGCGACGCCAAATTGACCGCCCTGCTGGATGTTGCGAATCAGCTGCGTGCGCGCCGCCGCGCGCGCGACGCCGCGTTTATCGAATTGCCTGAAGTCAAAGTCCGCGTGCGCGACGGCGAAATTCATCTGATCGACCTGCCGCGGCTCCGCTCGCGGATGCTCGTGACGGAATTCATGCTGGCGGCGGGCGAGGCGGCGGCGCGTTTTGCGCTTGCACATGAGATTCCCTTTCCGTTTACCAGTCAGGCCGCGCCGGACGAACTGCGCAGTCCGCAGACGCCGGCGGAGATGTTCGCCTACCGCAAAACTTTCAAGCGCAGCCGCATGCAGAGCACGGCCGAGTCGCACGCCGGCCTGGGCCTGAGAGTCTACGCGCGCGCCACGAGCCCGCTGCGACGTTACCTGGATCTGGTGGTGCACCAGCAACTGCGCGCCTTTGTGCGCGGCGAAGCGCTGATGGACGAGCAGGAGATGCTGGCGCGCGTCGGCGCGGCGGAGGCGGTGAGCGGCAGCGTGCGCAATGCCGAGCGCGATGTCAACCGGCACTGGACGCTGGAGTTTCTGCGCCGCAATCCCGAGTGGCGCGGCGAAGCTGTACTGCTGGAACGTCGCGGCGCAGCGGGATACGTGATGATTCCGGCGTTGGGCATGGAGCTCTCAATGACCGTGCCGCCGGGCGCGCAGCCCGACGACGTCTTTACCGTCACCTGCGACAGGGTAGACCCGGTGCGGCTTGACGCGCGTTTTCTGAGTGAATAACCGGCTGTCGACCAGGCGGCAAATCGGGCGCGGCACGGGCGATTGAACAATCGCAGTGCGACTTGCGCGTAACCCGAAGAAACCTGGCGTGTTTGATGCGCAGCCCCGATCCGATCCGGATTGTGTGGCTGTAGCCTGCGGCGCTGCTCCCGGTCGTCGTGTTTTCATGTCTAAACGAAGGAAATTCCCCCCGATGCAGAGTGCCGCTGAATCTGTCTGTTCCGCTCGCAGTTTCCCCCAATTCCCGACCAGTGTAATTCTTGCCGGTCTGTTTGCCGCCTGCGTGAGCGCGCCTTCAGCGTTTGCGGGGGGCGTTCTCGTCAAGGGCGAACCGGTGCCGACCGGCGATGCGCCGCGCGCTTCGGTTCTGTGTGACCTGGACGGCGACGGCGATCTGGACCTGGCGATCGCCAACAACGACGGAGGGACGGTGTCGATCCGTCTGAACGGCGGCGATGGAACATTCAGCGGCGGGCAGGAGATTCGCGTTGAGTCGCGTCCCTGGTCCATTGCCGCCTGCGATTTGGACCGCGACGGCGATGCGGACCTGGCTGTGGCCAACTCCCGCACGCACACGATTTCGATTCTGGTCAACGACGGCGCGGGGAACTTTGGACCCGGCGCGACGCTCGCCACTGATCTCTCGCCTGTTTCGATCGTCACCGCAGACTTCAACGGCGATGGTTTTACCGACCTGGCTTCGGCCAACAACGGCGGGCGCTCGGTCTCGGTCTTTGTCAACAACGCCAGTCTGAAACCCGAGACGCTGCCGGCCGTTCGCGTTGGATTCACGCCGATTGCCCTGGCCGCCCTTGACCTGGATCAGGACGGCGCGATGGATCTGGCGGTAGCCAATACTGGTTCCGATCAGGTCTGGACGCTGCACAACGGCGGCGACGGGCGCATGGAAGTGCAGCAGAAGTTAGACGCGGGCGAACGACCCGCCTCCATCTGCGCCGCCGATTTTAACGGCGACGGCAAAACGGACCTCGCCTCGGTGGCATTTCTGTCAAACGAAGTCGCTGTGTTCACCAGCAACGGCGGCGGAGCGTTCAGCGAGGCGGTCATGATTCCCGTCGGGATCGATCCTACTGGCATCGTCGCCGGCGACATCAACGGCGACGGTAAAACGGATCTGGTTGCCGGCAATTTCCGCGACGCGACGCTGAGCATTCTGTTAAATAAAGGCAGCGCTGTTTTCGACAAAGCCGCCACGACAAACGTGTCGCCGGAGCCGGTGCACCTGGCGCTGGGCGACATCAACGGCGACGGATTTGCGGACGTGGTGTGTGCGCACAATCCGCAGGATGAGATGTCTGTCTGGCTGGGCGCGGGCAGCGCGAAGAAGTAGAAACGGCGGGCTGGAAGCCGGTGGGAAATGAGCGCCCGGCGGCTGATTTGTTATGTTACGAAATCGGAGCTGTGAGCCCTTAGGGCTCACAGCTCTTTGTTTTCTGCGTCGAACCTGACGCGAGCACTTTGCACTCCCACTTGGAGTTCTAAACACCGCGATTAACTCGACTCTCACAGCCTTCAAACTTTTTGCCTTGGAACTCAGCGACTTCCGTCCGGAGGCGATGTTGGACGTTTTCGCCGATTTGTTAGCCGCGCTTTGAGCGGCTCGCCTGCGGCTTTGCGGGCATAGGCCAAACTTCAGGCCCGCTTCCGGCTGATGTCGTTGAGCGCGTGAATCGCGCACAGCGAACGCAACGATTTGAAACCGGTTGTTAACCCATCGGCTTCTATCCGCGAGGTTAAACAGAATTGGATTTATTCTGGTCAGTAGGATAAGCAGCGAAGTCAACCAGTAAAGTCAACCAGTAAAGTCAACCAGTAAAGTCAACCAGCGAAGTCAACAAGTGAAGTCAACATGTGAGGTCAACCAGCGAAGTCAACCAGCGAAGTCAACCAGTGAAGTCAACCAGTGAAGTCAACCAGTAAAGCCAACCAGCGAAGTCAACCAGTGAAGTCAACCAGTGAAGTCAACCAGCGAAGTCAACAAGTGAAGTCAACAAGTGAAGTCAACAAGTGAAGTCAAACAGTGAAGTCAAACAGCAAAGTCAAAATGATTAACCGCAAACGCACTGCAATCCGGATGTTAAGCAAAGTAAACCTGCGGCCACCTGTTTAAAAAACAGTGGGGAGCGCTCGCAAACGAGCACTCCCCAAAGTGTTGACGAGACGGTCTGTTATGCGCCCTTATCGCACAACAATTACCGGAATCGTTTGTGACACACCACCATTAAGCTCAATGCGCACAAAGTACGTGCCGCTGGAAGCAGCGCTGAGCGAAAGGTTGGTCGTGTTCGGACCGACAACCGTGTTCAGGTTTTGACGGAGAACCGTGTTGCCTGCCGGGTCGATCAGCGTGACGGCAGCCGGACCGGCGACCTTGGCGTTGAACTCGACGTTAACGGAGTTAACAGCCGGGTTCGGGTAGCTGCGAACTTCTTTCACCGTCGTGCCGACTTTAACAGTCGTGATCGTCGGCAGAGCGTCGCCTTCATCGCCTTCAGCGTTACCGCCTTCGGTTTCTTCGTCGCCGCAGCCAAAGTTGACGTCGACTTCAAAACCGAGCTCTTCGGAGAAGCGGCGATTGAGCTCTTCCATTTGCTCGTCGGTCAGCGAGCAGGGGTCGCCGTCCCAGTTGTCACCGCCAACTTCTTCGAGGATGCGGTTCAGCTTTTCGAGCAGTTCTTTGTCGCCGTGATCGCCACCGCCGGAATTTCCGTCGCATTCGATCAGCAGGAAGTCAAAGTCTACGCCGGTTTCTTCGAGGATTTTGGCGTGGATTTCGTGGCGCTGCTCTTCGGTCAGCGAGCAGATGTCGCCGTTCCAGCCTTCGCCGCCGGCTTCCATCAGCAGCTCTTCGAGCATGCGATGAGCTTCGTCCATGCCTTCGTGGTCGCAGGGGAACAGGCCTTGCAGGTCAACGCCGAATTCCTCTTCCATTTTGGCCTGAATTTCAGCGCGTTGCTCTTCGGTCAGCGAGCAGGGATCGCCGTTCCAGCTGTCGCCGCCGGCTTCTTCGAGCAGTTCAATGAGGCGTTTGTGGAACTCATCACCTTCGTTGCCGCCGCCGTTGTCGCCGCCCCAGCCGATGTCGATCGGGAAGTCGTCGCCGAATTCTTCGCGCAGGATGCGCTCGATTTCTTCAGCTTCTTCGCGCGTGATTTCGCCGTCTTCCATGGCTTTGTCCATCAACTCCTGGAAACGCTCGTTGAAGCGCTCGAAAAGTTCCGGATCGAAGTCGCCGCCGCCGTGGTGGCCGCACATCAGCATCGGGGGGCAGGGGCCGCCGAATTCTTCGGCCAGACGACGGTTGATTTCGTCGATCTGCTCTTGCGTCAGGTCACAGGGATCGCCGTCGTAGTCTTCGCCTGCAACGTCGTCCATGATTTCTTTGATTTTGGCGAGGATTTCGTCGGCGTCTTCATTGTTGTGGCCGTCACCCTTGTCGAAAGGATTGTACGGCAGGTCGTCGCCGAATTCTTCGCGCAGGGTGTTCAGGATGTCTTCAATTTCGCTGTCGGTCAGCGGACGCATCCACGGGCCGAGCGTTTCGGCGAGCAGTTCACCCAGGCGGATGTCAAACTTGATCCACTCGTCATCCATGCCGTCGCGCGGGTCGATGCCGCCGCCGAAACCGGCATAGGGGCTCTCACCGTTTTCGTTGTAGGCGGTGATAAAGAAGATCGTGCGGAACAGGCCCATTTCGGGATCCAGACCGAGTTGATCGGCCAGGTCTTCCAGATTGGTCGTGTAGTTGGTTTCTTCCGTGCTGGCAATCTGGACCAGGTCATCGGGGAAATTCATGTCGATTGAAGCATAGATGTTAAAACCATCTGCTTCGGGGCCATCGGGCGCCGGATCCCAGTTCATGTGAATTTCCGACGTTTCGCCGTTAAACTCGGCATGGAAAGCTGTCGGTGGGAAAGGCGCTCCATCGTTTTGAGCCTGGAGCCCAATGGCTCCGACGGTCATCATGGCAATCAGTGCCATGCCCGCCCGGCGCAATAATGAGAACGTTTGTGTCATTGCTGTAAATCCTTGATTAAGCATGAATACAATTGCTTTCCGGAGTTGTTGTCGGCGTCAGGTGCAGCGACGCGGCCGTCACAGCCTTTGTCGTTTCCGTCTACCGAATCGGGCGTTAGTGTCGCTGCCCGGGGTTTCTGGAACGCTTCCGTCGGCTCCGTCTCGTCTTTGGATTGCCTTCGGTGCGTTACGACCTGACCAACAACGGCATTTTGAATTCGATACATCCCGCCGCCGAATTTTTTGATTTTGTCCCGATTCCACCGACGCTTGGACGCCTTTCAGCCGGTGAATCAATGGCCCTGAAGCCGCATCAATACTTGCTTCACAAGAGATTTTATTGTTAACAACTTCGATGCCGATTACCGGCCGCCACGGCTGTGCGGACGTCCAGGCTTTTGCCGAAGCATGATTTTCCTGTTTGTCATCGGGAGATCAGTCTGCTGCGCGGCAGCGTCGTTGGGCGCGCGGAAGGTGGGAGCTTTTAATAATGAAGAGGAGAGATTCGGCTTTGCGCATGGGAGTGCATTCAAACCAATTGTGATTGATTGTGGCAATCAGTTGCCAGCGCCTCCGCCGATGAATGACGCGGGCACCACCGTTTACCCACGTTATACGCTACGTTCAGGCGTGAATATCGCCCGGTGCGGTTTTTCCGATTGCATGGCCGCGCGCTCAAGCACACCTTGCGGGAGTCGAACCATCCGGAGGGTTCGACCGCGCCGCATGAAACCGTTGGGACGGCAGGTCGCGGGATTCAAGTTTCACGGCGAAGACCGGAGTTTGGCATGTCGAACTGGCGGGATTCCAGCGGTCTGGTCTGCCGATCCGGATGCTCAAGAGAAATTGCCTATTAATTGAAGTGGAGGCTCGCTGTCCGACTGTCCAGTGATTTTCGGCCCGAGACCCGCCAACGATAATACTGGTCATTCGCCGACATTGTGTTTCCGGCTGCACGACTAACAAAAGAAAAAAGCAAGCCGGAGGCAGGACGGCGAAGCGATTCAGGAAAATTGGCCGGGCGCGATAAATCGACATGGGGAAGCTCCAAGGGCGGAACTTCCCCATGTCTTGACGAGACGACCGATCGTGCGTACTGACCGCACAACAAGTCCGGATCTGCGTGAGAATGCTGTTGAATTTCGCTGGAAAAGAAAGGGGAGCTCCGGTGGAGCCGGAGTGGATAACAACTGCGCGGGTAGTGCCCGGCAGGACAACAACAAATAATGTCAATCGATACAGGTGTGTGCATTCGGTTCGCGGGGATTAATTTATGGCGGTGTGTATCGAATGCCGTGATGCGTTGTTAGTCTGCCATATGTGCGGGAAAGCGACGGCATCGAGCCGGAAATCCCGCCGGAACAAATGAAAGTGTGATACGTGATCGGACGTCGAAAAAAGGTTCAGCAACTGGAAGACCACGAACTGTGCACAATGGTTCGCGGGTCACGGCGAGAGGCGGAAGCGGCGTTCAGCGAGCTGTTCAACCGCTATTCCTCCCGCATCCACGCCTACGCCTACCGCATCCTGAACGACCAGGAAGCGGCCGAAGACGTCTACCAGGAAACCTTTGTGCGTTTCCACAAGGCGCTGCGCGACGGCGCGGAAATGCAAAATCTGACCGGCTTCCTGTTCACGATCAGCAAAAACCTGTGCCTGAACTACCTGAAGTCGAAAAAACGACGCAATACGGTGCCGATAGAAGACTACGATTTTGAAGTCTTTAATCACACCTACGAGAGCGAAGAACTGATGAACCTGATTGCGATGGCGCTGGACCTGCTCGACTTTGAGTTCCGCGAGGCGTTTGTCCTGCGCGAATACCAGGGAATGTCCTATGCCGAAGTGGCCGAAATGACCGGCACAACGCTGGCGACGGCCAAGATCCGCGTACATCGCGCCAAACAAAAGATCAAGACTATACTGAAACCATACGTGCGGGATATTCTCGCCATCTGATAGAGGCGTCCGCCGCGGAGCGCGGCGCGCCGGGAGTTAATCATGAACTACACGGAAATGGTCGAAGACTTCGTGACGCTGGGCAGCCTGCCGGCCGAACAGGAACACGCCCTGTTCAGCGCGCTGGCCGCGGACGAAGAACTTCGCGCCGAATTTAAAATGAGTCTGGCAATGCGTTCCGCCGTGCGCAACGACCGGGCGGCTTTTGTGCCGCCGCCGAGTTCCGTCAATGCGGTTTTTGCCCGACTTGGATACAGCGCACCGATCGGCGCCGCGGCAGGCGCGGGCCTGGCGATGCGTCTGCGCGAGGTGTTCAGCGGCAGCAATCTGGCCGCCGCGGCCGTGGGCGCACTGCTGATGGGTCTGGCTTCGCTCGGCTTCAACGCCGTTGGCGCGGCGGACGACGCACCGCCGCTGGCCGATGGACATTCGATTCTGTTGCCGGGCAATCACGCCAAAGCCTCGCTTGCGGCGAATGCGGCTGCCGAAATGGCGCAGAACGACGGTCTGGCGGCGGCAAACGCTCCGTCCCGTTCTGCGGATAATGTCGAGTCGTTTGACGATGCGCCGGCCGTGGACCCGTCACAGGGCGCGCAGACTTCAGGCGCCGCTGCGAGCACGGCGGCCGCGGCCGACGTCAGCAGCGCGATCCCGGTTGAGGAAGTCGTCGCTGAACAATCCGCTTCCACCGCGGAATTTGCGAGTGCCGAAAAACTGCCGGTCAGCGAACGACTGGCGGCCGCCGACCTCCGGAATGTCAATCTCAGCACGGGCAATGCGAGCCGCGCGGCGATCGGGCGGCAGGAACTGCAGACAGTATCGATCCTGAGTTCGCTGGAGGAAGCGGCTTCGGACCTGAAAATGGACGCGACATACCGTCTGCTGGCGATGCGCCCGCTACAGCAGTCCGACCTGCCTTCGACGGCCAACGCCGGACCGAACAACTTTGCCGTCGGTCTGAACATCGATCTGGGCTCCGACTTCCTGTTTGTTTTTGAGGTAGGACGCGAAGAATTTTTCCTCGACTTCGAGCGCCGCACGCCGGACGATCTGTGGCTGATCACTGAGCGCCGCCGCGGCAACATCCTTTGGGGCACGATGGGCATGCGCTACAGCCCGGTGGACGAGGGACTGTTTCAACCTTTTGCGCAGCTCGGCTTGGGCGGCGCGGCAATCGGCGCTCTCGGGCGCGCGCAGCTTGGGTTTGAGGGCGACCTGTCGTCCAACGTAGCTTTTTCACTTGGACTTGAAACCAGCTTCCTGGCTTTTCCGGTTGACGGAGCGTGGTTCAACTCGCAAAACATCGGACTGACATATGGCTTCTCATATAAATTCTAAACGCCCGGCGGCGGCGTGGGCCGCTTTCTTCGGCGCCCTGCTGGTAACGCTGGGCCTGGCATCCTGCGAATCGCCGCTCGACAGCACTGTCGGGCCTCACGAAGTCGACACGGTCGGTTGGGTCGGCCCCGGTGAGCGACCTGACGAAAAAGTGCCCAAGCAGACCTTCATTTTCCGGCCGATCTCAATTTTCGGCGGCTGGAACGTCGAACTCTCCGGCCAGGGCGTTTTTGAGATTCCCGAATTCTGGTTCCCGGAATTCCTCAACTACTCTATGAGTCTGGCGGTGAGCGAGGACAACGGCGGCAATGCCAAAATGTCGTTCAGTTATGATCTGCGTCGCTCAGACGACGTAACGGCGCTGCCGTACTATCCGCTTGAAGTTGAGATGCTGCTTGCGACCGCAATTCACGTCAACCTGACCGATGTGCCGGTGGTCGGTAGTCTCGAAAACGGTTTCATTTCGACGCAGGGAGAAATTCACGCCGGCGGTACAATTGAATACGGCGTGCTGGAAGAACCGCACAGCACGGAGGTCACTCCGGTCGGATCGTTCCCCTGCAGCGTTACGGTTCTGGTTATTCCCGACATAGAGATACCCGAATTGCTCCAGATCAGCATTGTCGTCAACGGCGTTGTCAATCATCCGCCTTACGGCGACATCGCTTACTCCAGCCAGTCCGACTTCATCCGCGTGCCGGTCAACTGATTCGGCCGTCACTTCGTACGCTCCGCGCAGCTCCTGTCACAATCGTAGCGGCGTCGCATCATCCTGGATGCGGCGCCGTTCTCCGTTTATCCCCGGCGGAAACCGTATATTGCGGCTTTTACGCCGAACCCACGGGACAGCATGCGATTATTGGCCTTTATTGCCTGCCTGATTCTCTTGTTTGTCATTGCACCGGAGGTGCGCGGTGCGTCCGACAGTCTCCGGCTGGACTACTATTTTCCCGAGCTGGAGGACGTCGACCCGGCTGTGCCGACGCCGGAAGAGGTGATCGGTTATCTGCCTGGTGAGCTGCACTGGCAGCCGGAGCACATTGCACATTACATGCGTGTGCTGGCAGAGACCTCGCCGCGTGTCAAGATCGAAGAATACGCACATTCACACGAGCAGCGCCCGTTGCAGATGCTGACGATCTCAGCGCCGGCGAACCTGGCGCGCACCGATGCACTGCTGGACGAGCGTGCCGCGGTGCGGCAGGGCGAACAGGCCAAAACATTGGTCGTCTGGCTGGGCTATGGGGTGCACGGCAACGAAGCCAGCGCCAGCAATGCGGCGGTGCTGGTAGCGTACTATCTGGCCGCCTCGCGCGATCCATTCGTCACTGATCTGCTGGCGAACAGTATCGTGCTGCTGGATCCGGTCTACAATCCGGACGGTCTGGCGCGTTTTACGCAGTGGGTCAACAGTTTTCACACTCCGCCGGCCAATGCGGACCCGCAGCACTACGAACACCGCGAAGCCTGGCCCGGCGGCCGCACCAATCACTTCTGGTTCGACCTGAACCGCGACTGGCTGCCGGCGCAGCATCCGGAATCGCAGGGACGTCTTACGCTGTTTCATCGCTGGCTGCCGCACGTACTGACGGACGTGCACGAGATGGGCGGGCACAGCACCTACTTTTTCCAGCCGGGCATCGCCTCGCGCAACAACCCGCTGACGCCTGCGCGCAACTACGAGTTCACGCGCGATCTGGCGGAGCATCACAGTCACGCGCTGGACGAAATCGGCTCGCTTTACTACACGGGTGAATCGTTCGACGACTTCTACATCGGCAAGGGATCCACGTATCCGGACGTGAACGGCTCGGTCGGCATTCTGTTCGAACAGGGCAGCGCACGCGGCCACGCACGCGAGACCGACAACGGCGTGATCACCTTTCCCTTTGCGATTCGCAACCAGATTACAACTTCGCTCTCGACGCTGCGCGGCGCGCAGGCCAAACGCGACGAGCTGATCAGATACCAGGCCGACTTTTTTAATTCGGCGCGCGCCGAGGCGCGCTCGTTTGCCGCGGCTGCCGTGGTTTTCGGCCAGGAGGGCGATCGCGGGCGACTGCGGCACATGCTGGAGCTCTTGCTGCGCCACAAGATTGAAGTGCGCCCGCTGCAGCGCGACGCGTCGATCGGCGGCCGCAGTTTCAAGGCCGGCGCGGCTTACGCCGTCAACTACAACCAGCCGCAGCATCGGCTGGTGCGCTCGTTGTTCGAGCGGCGCACGCAGTTCCAGGACTCGTTGTTCTACGACGTGTCGGCCTGGACCATTCCGTTGGCATTCGGCGTTCCGGCGGTGGACATCAGCGGCGGTCAGGCGGCGGGTTTGTCGCTGGGTGCAAACATAGACAGTCTTCCGGCTGTAGAACCTGGTGATTTTGAGGCGGGCGCATTTGCCTATGCCTTCAGTTGGAAAGAGTTTTACTCCGCGCGCGTGCTGACGGAGTTGTTGCAGGCGGATGTTCATGTGCGTTTTGCTTCCGGTTCGATCAATGCCGCCGCGGAAGGCGGCAACGTCACGCTGTCCGGCCCGCACGTAATTGTACCTGTAGCGGCGCAGGAAGACAAACGCGCGCAGATCGAGCGTATTCTGGCCGATGCCGCGCAGCGCGAAGGTATTGCAATGGCATCGATCGGCGGCGGGCTGAGCGGGGCCGGCCCGGACCTGGGCAGTCCATCGCTGCACACGGTCAAGCTGCCGCGCATCGGATTGCTCGTGGGCGACGGCATTTACGGTCCGAGTGCGGGCGCCGTTTGGCACCTGCTGGAACATCGCATCGGTCTGCAGGTGTCGCTGCTGGACATTCGGGACTTAAACAGACTGGACCTGCAGCGCTATACCGACCTGATTCTCACTGCGGGCTGGTACAGCAGTGTGGACAGCACGGACATAGAAGCGTTGCAGCGCTGGATTCACGGCGGCGGCCAGCTGACCGCGATGGAAGAAGGTGTGGCGTGGCTGGCGAATAATCACGTTGTCAACATCAAACTGCGCGACAAAACAGCGCGGGACAGCACACGCCGCGCCTACGGCAACATCTTTGCAGACCGCGGCGCGCAGAATGTCGGCGGCGTCATTGTTTCGGCATCGGTTGATCAATCACACCCGCTGGCTTTCGGCATCAACTCCGACTCGATTGCCTTTATGCGAACGACCGACGCCTTCATTGAACTGCCGTCAAACCGCTATGCCGTTCCCTTTGTTTACAGCCAAAAACCCGTGCTGAGCGGCTACCTCTCGGCGGAAAATCAGAAATTGCTGGCGGGTTCGGCTGCGGTGTTGGCGCAGGGCGTCGGGCGCGGTCGCGTAATAATGCTGGCGGACCATCCGGCCTTTCGCGCCAAGTGGTTCGGCGCTTCACGCATTTTGTTTAACGCGCTCTTTTTCGGCGACATGATCGACCGCGGCGCGATGCGACTCGACTGAGTTTACGATCATGAGCGAGACGCCGCGTAGCGGTTTAATGGAAAGGTGTTTGTTTAAGTTGTTGTGCAGTATTAAACAGATATGTAGCGCGATCCGGGATGGCGCATGCTCGATTATCTGATTATCGGATACGGAATTGCCGGAGCGCTGCTTGCCGCCGAGCTGCGGCGGCGCGGCGCGGCGTACGCCGTGGTCGATCGCGTGCCCTTCGAGAGTTCCTCCCGTGTGGCGGCGGGCATTTGGGCCCCGCTGACCGGACTTCACGTGGCGCGCGCGCCGTGGGCGCAGCAGATGCTGGAAACGGCGGCGGAGGTGTATCCGGAACTCGAGCGCTCGACCGATCTGAAATGGTATTTTCCACAGCGGGTATTCCGCGTGTTTAAGTCTCCGCTGCAGCGGGAACGCTGGTTACAGCATCGCGGGCTGCCGCGCGGCCCGGAATTCCTGAGTGCCTGGCTGCCGCCCGAATCGTTCCCTGCATGTATCAATGCGCCGCGCGGCGGCGTGGAAATATTTGGCGGCGGCCGCGTAGACACGCAGCTCATGGTCGACAGTCTGCGCCGAATGGAACAGCGCGCAGGCCGTTTGTTCGAAGTGGAGTTCGAACCTGAAGCCTTGCACGTGTCGGATGAACGTATTGCCTGGGGAGAATTGACTGCACGGCATGTGGTCTTTTGTACGGGTTCGTCGTCTTTGGCCGGAACGCCTTATGACTGGGTGCCGTTCAAGTCCACGCGCGGCGACGTCCTGACCGTTGAAGCGGGATGTGATCTGCAGGAAATATATCACGGCGCGCGATTTCTGGCTCCGGCGGGAGAAGGGACGTATCGCGTCGGCGCGTCGTATGTTCACGGCGAGACGACGGCGCGGCCCGGCGCACCGGAGCGCATGGCTATTGAAACCGACCTTAAACACATGCTGCGCGCGCCGTTTAAAACGATTGATCATCGCGCCGGTTTGAGGCCGAATACTTTGGACAACGTTGCGGTGCTGGGTTCCTTGCCCTACGACCGTCGGATTTTAATTTTTAACGGCCTCGGCTCCAAAGGTGTACTTCAGGCGCCGCTGCTGGCGCGTCTCCTGTTAAACTTCAGCATGTACGGCGACGCGCTGCCGCCCGAACTGGATGTGGCGCGTTTCCTGAAACGATGGATCAAATCATGGCGGCTTCACGGTTGACTCGTCCGCTCGACTACGTGCACGACGTATTGGGACTGCGACTCTCTTCGGGCGACTTTGTCATCGACGCGACGGCCGGCAACGGGCACGACACTCTTTTTCTGGCGCGCTGTGTGGCGCCGGCGGGGCATGTGCTGGCCGTGGATATTCAGGCGCGGGCGGTTGAAAGTACTCGGGAGCGGCTGCGCGAAGCCGGTTTACAGCGAGTGGTCGACGTAGTCGAGGGCAGTCACGCAGACCTTCGGCGTTTAACAGTTCCGGACAAACACGGCAAGGTTCGGGCGGTTATGTTTAATCTGGGTTTTCTGCCAGGCAGCGACAAGGACGTCATTACACAGCCGCAAACCACCGTGGCGGCGCTTGACGCCGCCGCCGCGCTGCTGGCGCCGGGCGGGCTGCTCTCGATTCTTGTTTACAGTGGTCACGCCGGCGGCGCGGCTGAAGCGGAAGCCGTGCAGGAGTGGTGTGAATCACGTGATGCCGGGCAGTGGCACGTCGTGCAATACCGACAACTTAACAGACCGAACAATCCCCCCTGGGCGATACTCGCCGAAAAACTGGGACCGGGTGAGAAAGCAATCGGAAGGAATACAGGCAATGAATGAGTTTGTGATCAAGGGCGAGTTCATCGAGCTGATAAAACTGCTCAAAGCGGCGGTGCTTGCTTCAAGCGGGGGAGAAGCCAAGCTGATGGTCGAGGACGGCATCGTGCAGGTCAACGGTGAAGTGGAAATGCGCAAACGCCGCAAATTGCGTCCGGGCGACGTGGTCGAAATCATGGGCAATCAGATCGCGATAGCCGCCGGACCCGGTGAGGAAACAATACCGGACGCTGAAGCGGAATAACCAGCCGCTGAGAGTTAAACAAAGAGTGAAAAATTCTATCTGACGTCAAAGAGGAATTGTTCGGCGCTACGTAGATTCCCTTAAGTAGAAACACCTAAACTTAATGTGGCGGGGCGATTTCACTTGCACCACAGCTGCAACTTGTGCTGATTGTTTAACACTCCAGCGAATATTTCTTAATGCCAGGGCGCTTCACCGCTGCCCCGGTATTGACCGATCCCATGGGGCTCCAGGCACTCCGTGCTGAGTTTCGCTGAGTGAAAAAGTGAATGTGAGTAAAAAAGCCCTTGCGAAATAGTACTGTATTTAGTATCATCGTGCGAGGGTGCTTTGTAGAAAGTCTCCTCAAAAATGTTGGGTAAAATGTCGGAACGAAGAGTTGAGTAAAGACTGGAGAAAAGACTGGAGAGATGGCGGATCTCCAGGCAAAGTGTGCCCAAAACGGATCTTGAAATGGTGTTGAACTTTTATTTTCCGAACTGCTGGACTCAGGGGCCGCGGGGAGGCGGTTCCCATGAGTATCGGGTGCGGCACGAACTGTTCCGCGAGTTACCAAACTGTCTGGACGGGATGATTCACATTCCGGTTCGTCACGGCAAACAGGTGCGACATCATTATTTGAAAACTTTGTTGATCGTCATTGACAAAATCAGGGAGAACTGAACTTGAAACAGTCGCTGAAATACTATCTGGAACTGAAGTACGAGGTGCGGCTCAGACCGATTCCGGAAGAGGAGGGCGGCGGTTACTGCGCCACAATTCCCGAGTTGGGCGATCAGACCTTTGTGGCGGAGGGCGAGAGCGAGCGAGAAGCGCTGGCCAACCTGGAGTCGCTGCGCCGCGATGTGTTTGAAGAACTGTATCGCCAGGGCAAGGAGATTCCGGAGCCGAAGAGTGAGGAGGATTTCAGCGGCAAGTTTGTCGTGCGAATCCCGAAGTTTCTGCACCGCGAGTTGTATCTGCGCGCCAAAGTGGAGTCAGTCAGTTTGAATCAATTGGTCGTAGCGCTGCTGACGCGCGCGTTTTACAGTCTTGTCACCGGCCGCGCCGGCAGTGAAGAGCACGGCAGATTGGCTGAAGACAAGTCGGTCTCCGATTCCGCCGTGGAGCCCGCTGCGGCGTTGTGACTGAATGTGCGGCCCGAAGTCTGCGAGTTTCAAACGCGCCGACAAACAAAGGAAAGAAGCAAGCCGGCGAACGAAGAGAGAGGGCGAAGCGCTCATAACCTCAGTGGAAAGTCATGAAGCTGCGTCGGAAGTCGGCGCGGGGAAGGTGTGGGAGAGCGAATTCCCGGGTGCATGTGTGCGAATGCAGTGGTCGAGAGGTCGGCACAGGGACAATTGAGCAGATCAGGCAGGGAAAAAGCGCCGTTTTTGGCCAGAAAAAGGGGATTGCAGAATGCGACAGGAAAATAATCGCAAATGCAGTAGTAATGCAGTAGTCCACCCCGGAGCCGGCGGGGCTAGATTGCATACAGATGATCGAAGGAGAGCCGAGCTGGGGGGTGAGGCAAACCGGAGATCGAATCAAAATCACGATTTTTGCGCAGTGCTGCGGTAGGCGGATACATAACGTATCGGCCTGCTGCGTTTTTGGGCCCTTTTGACGTGTTGGGGCGTTTTCGTATTTTTGTGAATTCCGTGGACCGGTGCTGTAAGGACAACCACTGCATGACCAAGGCCGAGAAAGTCGAATTTGTCATTCAAACGCTGGAGTCGTTGTATCCGGAGCCGCCGATTCCGCTGAATCACGCCGATCCGTACACACTCCTGGTGGCCGTCCTGCTCTCCGCACAGTGCACCGATGCACGCGTCAACACGGTGACGCCCGCGCTCTTTGACCTGGCCGCGACGCCGCAGGCAATGGCCCTGCAGGACGTCGACGAAATCCGCGCGATTATCAAACCCTGTGGACTCTCGCCGCGCAAATCGCAGGCGATCAGTCAGCTGTCGAAGATTCTGACCGAAGAGTACGAGGGGCAGGTGCCGGCGAGTTTTGAGGCGCTGGAAGCGCTGCCGGGCGTCGGGCACAAAACCGCTTCGGTCGTGATGGCGCAGGCCTTCGGCGTGCCGGCCTTCCCGGTGGACACGCATATTCATCGCCTGGCATTCCGCTGGGCGCTCTCAACCGGAAAAAATGTTGAACGCACGGAGCAGGACCTGAAGCGCCTGTTCCCGCGAGAAAAGTGGAACGCGCTGCATCTGCAGATCATTTATTTTGGCCGGGAATACTGCCCGGCGCGCGGACATGATCCGCATGAATGCCCGATCTGTTCACGCATCGGCCGCAAGTCCCTGTTTAACGACAAGGCAAAGGCGGCGTAAGCCGGAGCAACGCGGACGCGCAAGCTTGTAGTCATTATTACATGGTGGAAAGGCCTTATGGCAAATTCGTTTTCGGTTATCGGAACGTCGATCGGCAAAAAAGTTAGCATGGCATTGACCGGCCTGTTTTTGTGCACCTTCCTTCTGGTGCACCTGGTGGGCAACGTTTCGCTGCTGAGCGACGACGGCGGCCAGGCCTTCAACGCCTACACGGATTTTATGCGCAGCAACATGCTGATTCGCATCATGGAAATCGGCCTGGTGGTTGGTTTTCTGGGGCACATCGTTTTCGGCTACATGGTGTCGATCCAGAACAAAGGCGCGCGACCCAAATCCTATTCCAATCTGGCGTCGCAGGCGAGCAAGGGCTGGTTTGCGCGCACGATGAAGTGGACGGGCACGCTGATCCTGATTTTCCTGGTCATCCACCTGAAGTCCTTCTGGTTTGAGTTCGGCTTCGGCGATCCGCAGGTGGTTCAGTACGGCGACGCGGCGTACAAGGACATGTACCTGATCGTCAAGGAGGCGTTTTCGAACTGGTGGTACGTGCTGTTTTACGTGGTGACGATGGTCTTTCTGGCTTTCCACCTGAATCACGGCGTGCAGTCGGGGTTCCGTTCGCTGGGTCTGAGCGACACGAAGTACCGCAAGATTTTGCAGTCGCTGGGCACGGTCTTCGCTTTTGTGATGGGCATCGGTTTTGCACTTATTCCGATTCTGATGTACGTCAAACACGTTGCCTGACGCGGGACTTTGGACTGAAGATTTGACGGCTGTGAACTTTCGGGTTCACGGCCGTTGTTGTTTTGGGGCCTTTTTGCGGCCTTTTGATTGGGCGACAGTGCAGCACAGCTTAAATGTTATGAATTGGCCGCTTTTCATCTGAATTCGTCGTCGGAAGCACTTCCGCGGGGCTGGTCGGTTGGCAAAAGAGGTTGCGGGAAGCGTATTCCGGGTAAAATCGGCGCCAGATCGTTGCTTAGGCAACAATCTCCGGGTAGCCATGTGTGCTTTTGTGGAGCGCTTTGCTCGATGTCGATGCGCCGGGCTGGAATCCCGAACAATGCACCGCACGACTGTTGCCCGAGCAACAATCGTAAAGGCGCCTGAACGCTCCGGGGGTGGAGCGCTCAATCAATGGGCGGCGGCGCTGATGCTGCCTGAAACCGAAAGGGGGACCCGGCGCCACATGCCGTCTGTTTTGAGTTTGGCTGCCGGTCGATAGCTTTTGTCGTCAGAAACCTGGGCCTTCGCGCGGCGACGCGGCAGGGCTGAGACGGGTTCCCCCATCGGCGAGTTACATCGGGCCTCCTGCGGGTATACAGTGAAACGAAGTGGACATGCCGGCTCGCCGTCAGCTACACGACTTCGGTCCGGAATCACGTCCGCTTGGCAGGCTGCAGGAATGAGGAGCGGGCGGCGTGGAAAACCACACCGTATTTTCTAATACCGCAGATGGAGAGTAGCACAAAATGCCGGGCTCCGGCATGCGGCGGCGGAACACAGGATGCCGGGCGGCGTTACGGTCGTCGACTTGTCTTGTGCCTGCCTGTAACGCGGATGGCGGCTATGTGTCGGATGCGCCGCGGCGGAAAATGTGCGGATGGCGGCGTGACATTCGGAAAATTGCGGCCGAAAGGTCTTTGGCGCAAGCGCAGGAATGTCTTATATTTGCGTTCTTTTTTCGGCGCGTAGCGCAGCCCGGTAGCGCACCACTTTGGGGTAGTGGGGGTCGTCGGTTCAAATCCGGCCGCGCCGACAACAGAGCAGAATTCGCGAGCAGTCATGTTCGCGTTTTTTGTTTTAAACAAAAAAAAGAGGAAACGTATGCCGTTTCCTCTTTTCAAGTAGAAAGTGGTGACGAAGTTGCTCTCAGGTGGCACGCAACTTACAAGATCAACTGCACTGCTCTACTTTCTGGAATTTTCTGTTCGTCGGGGCCCGCTTGCGCGGTTCTGTGCCGCCACCCAGCGCACGGCTGTGCGGTCACCCGACAGGGATGGGATATCCGAAATCTTTCTGGATTTGTGCTACATTCGCTGCAAAAGCCGCACCAAAAATGAAAGAGCAGGCTGTGCCGGGCATTTGCTTTTGACCCAATTTGACATTGAAATATCGGCGCGCCAATAATTCCAGAGTGAACTCAATCCCGCACCCGATGAGTTGTGCCGAAATGGGAGTGAGCCGCAACGCATTTGCGGAAGATTGCAGCGCCCGATTACACAAAACGGGCTCGCTTTTCCAATCCGCTTTTGCTTGTCCCGCAGCGCGAAGCAGGCGTTTATGGAACCGGCCTCGCGTCACGCTATGTGAATGCGGCAGCAGGCCGCAACCCCCGAGCCGCCGCGCTGAAAACGCAGCATCCCAACCCCGGATATCTGGACAAGTCACGAACCCCGGCGTCCGCCTGCAAGTTCCCGGCCGCAAGCAACACAATCCGAAATAGACATGCGACGGGTTTTCCGTGTGCGGCAGGAGGCGTCAGAGCGCGCCCGGTCGAGTTTACAGTTAGCTGAGTTGAGTCGGGCTCGACCGTCATTTGCCGGCAAAGGACCTCCCGCTTGTTCGGGATTTACGCCCGCTCACCCACGCTCTGTGCGTCGTTCAGTTTTTTACGCGAGGACAGGTTGTGGTTTCGACGTAGACTGTCGCATGTCACGGAGCGCCGCATGCAACGCGTCGTGACATGACTGACTGACGTTTGCCTCTGAAAAAATCTGCACTAAAGCAGGGTGGGAGGAGTGCGTCTGAATTTTATGGAAACTCGCGGTGGCGGCGGGGCGGGCGATGGGGCAGGCGGGCCCCTTGATCACCCGGAGGTGCGTCCGAAACTTTCCAACTTTTGTCAAGCCTCGCACCGAGTTGAGCCTCACCGCATTCCCACCCTTTTTTTCGTATCTTTGCCGATTATTATTGCTTGAATCTTTATCTCCTGCCGCATGCAATTCAACTCCGCCGAGCTTGGTTTTTTACGCATTGCCGTTGCCAGCCCCGCCGTGACCGTGGGCGACGTAACCGGCAATCTCGTGACTATTCACGCCGCCATTGAAGACGCGCAGGTTGAAGGCGCACGACTGCTCGTGCTGCCCGAATTGTGCCTGACAGGTTATTCCTGCGCCGACACCTTCTATCACGAAACGTTGCTGGAAGCGGCGTGGAACGCGCTCGTGGAGTTGTGCGACGCCTCCGAGGAGCGCAACCTGGCCATCGTAGTCGGCTTGCCGGTTGCCGTGGATGGGCGGCTGTTCAACTGTGCCGCGATGGTCTGCGGCGGCGAAATCGTCGGTATCGTGCCGAAAACCTATCTGCCGAACACTAACGAATTTTACGAGGCGCGATGGTTTCGTCCGGCGTCCGACGCGCAGTCCGACATTATAGAAGTGGGCGGCTACGAAGTGCCCTTCGGCAATGATCTGCTCTTTCGGCTGAAAGCGCCGGCGGGGCCCGACTGCCTGATCGGCATAGAAATTTGCGAAGACCTGTGGACGGTGCAGCCGCCGAGCGGCGCTATGGCCGTCGCCGGCGCAAGCGTAATTCTCAACCCGTCCAACAGTCCCGAAATCCTGGGAAAAGCGGCTTACCGGCGCAGTCTGGTGCAGGCGCAGTCGGCGCGCTGCCTGGCGGCGTATGCGTACGCCGGCGCCGGACCGGGCGAATCGACGACGGACGTGGTCAGTTCCGGCCATTCGATGATAGCCGAATACGGCAACATCCTGACCGAGACGCGCCGTTTCCGCTTCGACACACAAATTGCCGTCGCCGATGTGGATATCGGCCGGCTCTACGCCGAGCGACTGCGCAGCAGTTCATTCGGCGGCGCGCAGACGCAGCGCACCTTTCGCGAGCTTTTGCTGGAGTTTGCGCCGGCGCAGGAGTCGATGAGTGCGGCCGACCTTCGCCGGAGCGTGGATGCACATCCATTTGTACCGCAGCCGGAACAACGCGGTGAAGTCTGCAGCGAAATATTTGCAATCCAGACGACAGCGCTGACCAAACGCATGCGCCACATCGGCTCGGCATCTCTCGTGCTCGGCGTTTCCGGCGGGCTGGATTCGACGCTGGCGCTGCTCGTGGCGGCGCGCGCCTTCGACCGTATGCGCCGCGGACGTCGCCACATTCTGGCGGTGACGATGCCCGGCTTCGGGACGACGGAGCGCACCAAATCAAATGCCGCGGAGCTGGCGCGCGAACTCGGCGTGGAGCTGCGCGAGATCGACATTCGCGCTGCCGTGCGTCAACATTTCCGCGACATCGGCCATGATGAAAAGCGGCACGACATAACATTTGAAAATGCGCAGGCGCGCGAGCGCACGCAGATTCTGATGGACCTGGCCAACATGGAGGGCGGCATTGTGCTCGGCACGGGTGACCTCTCCGAACTGGCGCTGGGTTGGTCCACGTACAACGCAGATCACATGTCGATGTACAACGTCAACTGCGGCGTGCCCAAGACGCTGGTGCGCACGGTTGTGGAGTGGTGCGCGGATGAAGTATTTGAAGGTCGCGTGAGTGAAATCCTGCACGACATCTGCGACACACCGGTCTCGCCCGAGCTGTTGCCGGCGGACGCACATGGCAACCCGCAGTCGACGGAGGGAACGATCGGGCCCTACGAATTGCACGACTTTTTCCTCTACCACTTTCATCGGCACCACGTGCGGCCGCGCAAACTGTGCGCTCTGGCGCTGAAAGCCTTCGGCGATCAATACTCCTACAACGATATTCTCGACACGATGGAAGTGTTCCACCGCCGTTTCTTCAGCCAGCAGTTTAAACGCTCGGCGTTGCCGGACGGACCCAAGGTCGGAACGATTGCGCTTTCACCGCGCGGAGATTGGCGCATGCCGAGCGACACCGTAGCGGCCATCTGGCTGGAGGAAATCACGCAGGTGCGCCGCGAGCTGCAGGAGGCGAACAGCCGATGGTAGATCCACTGGCGACACTTAAACGCGCCGAGCAGTTTGTGCGCGGCATGAATGAACGATTCGGCGGAACGGTGTTTATCTCGGAAACCGTGGCCGACATCAAACCGACGATTATCGATGAGCAGGCCGCCGCCGCGCCGCCGATCGTTGAACAAGCACATGAGCAAAAGGACACAGGGACCGTGGCGCGAACAGAAAAGAATACAGCAGCGGACAATCAACAGGAAAACACCGTCGACAAAACCTGGCCGGAATCGCCGGATCTGGCGACGCTCGATCAGCGCATCAACCAGTGCCTGCGCTGCCGCCTGGGCGAGACGCGCAACAAATTTGTGTTCGGCGTCGGCAATCCCGAAGCCGACCTGATGGTGATAGGCGAAGCGCCGGGCGCGGACGAGGACGCGCAGGGCGAACCCTTCGTCGGCCGCGCCGGGCAGTTGTTAAACAAAATCCTGCAGGCGGTGGAATTTCAGCGCGAAGACGTGTACATCGCGAACATCATCAAATGTCGCCCGCCGGGCAACCGCCGGCCGCAGAGCGACGAGGTGGACGCCTGCGAGGGATATCTGTTCCGCCAGATAGAATTGATCAAACCGGCCGTCATCCTGGCGCTGGGTTTAACATCCGTCAATACACTGCTCAAGGCCAATCACAAAATGGGCGACGTGCGCGGTAAACAAATACCGTTCCGCGGCGTGACGCTCGTGGCCACCTACCACCCGGCTGCGTTGCTGCGCAATCCTCAATGGAAGCGCAACACATGGGAAGACGTCAAATTGGTGCGTCGCCTGGTCGATGAAGCGCGGGGCAAACAATAGCGGCTGTTTGGTCAGTTTAAAGCGGGCAAAAGACAATTATTAACAGCTTGAACATGCAGCATTCAGAGGAGTAAACGTGAAGATCGCAATAATGGCCGGGGGCATTTCCCCCGAACGCAATGTCTCGCTGGCCAGCGGCCTGGCGGTGATGGAAGCGCTGTCGAATTTTGACTACGAACTGTGTTTTGTGGACCCGGCGCTGGGTGCGGACTGCCTGATAGAACTGAACAAAGTCGAAGCGCACAAGGAAGAAATGCCGACCGATGAGGCGCTGAATCTGTTTAAACCGAGCGCTTATATCGATTGTGTGATGTCGGATGCGTTAAACGATGTCGATCTGGTGTTTCTCGCGCTGCACGGCAAATACGGCGAGGACGGTTACATACAGTCGCTGTTGGAATTACGCGACATTAAATACACCGGCAGCCGTCGCGTTTCGAGCGCGCTGGCGATGGACAAGAACCTCAGCAAACGCATCTTTGAGTCGGCGCGCATTATGACGCCGGCCTGGATGACGCTGACGGAACAACACGCCGATCAGCACGAAATTCTGAACGAAGTCATCAATTATCTCGGCAAGGAGCTGGTGGTTAAACCCAACGACCAGGGCTCGACTGTCGGCGTGACGATCCTGATGCACGCGGGGGACAGGGAGCTGGGCGAGGCCGTGAAAAAAGCGTCGCGCTACTCGGATCTTGTCGTGGTGGAGCAATACATTCCGGGCCGCGAAATCACTGTGGGCGTGCTCGACGGCATGGCGCTGCCGATCGTCGAGATCGTGACGCACGAAGGATACTACGACTACGAGCACAAGTACACGTCGGGCACGACGGACTACATCTGCCCGGCCGATTTTGACGAAAACATGGAAGAATTCATTCAGGGTATGGCGGTGCTGGCGCACGACGTGCTCGGCTGCAGCGGCGCGACGCGCGTCGACTTTCGCGTGGACGACGATGGCCAGGTTTTCTGCCTGGAACTCAACACAATTCCGGGTTTGACGTCGTTGAGCCTTCTGCCGACGGCCGCAAAGGAAAAAGGCGCTAATTTTAACTTTCTCTGTTATTTGATGGTTAAAAGCGCGACGAGCAAAAAACTGGACGCGGCGGCTCTGGAAAACGGCGATGAAGATTGATTTCCACACAAGGCACAATTAATAAGTCAGGAACCAGAAGGACATGGCGACAATCGAAAAAGACATTCAACTGTTCGGGCTGGGCAGCGCCCTGGTGGACGTGCAGGTCAAGGTGGAAGACGCGGATCTGGAGCGCTACGGCATGCGCAAGGGCACGATGAGCCTGGTGGACGCGCAGGAACAGCACGGCATTCTGGGCAGGTTTGCGGACCTTCCGACCTTCCGCTGCAGCGGCGGCGCGACGGCCAACACGCTGATTGCCTTTTCGCAGTTCGGCGGCCGCGGCGGCTTCAGCACGCTGCTGGGCAATGACGCTCACGGACGTTTTTACGCCTCGGAGTTTGAAGAACTGGGCATCGAGTTGTTCAGCGAGTTTGAGGACGAGGCGCACACGGGCACCTGTCTGGTGCTTATCACGCCGGACGCTGAGCGCACGATGCACACCTCGCTGGCGGTCAACACAAACTTTGGTCGCGATCACGTGGCCGAGGATGCGATCAAACGCTCGCAGTGGCTCTACATCGAAGGTTACAAGTTTGCCGAAGCCAACGGGCGCGCGGCGATTGAACGCGCGATGACAACGGCCCGCGAACACGGCACGCGCATTGCGCTGAATTTTTCCGATGTCTTCGTGGTGGAAACCTTCGGCGACGAGCTGCGCAAAGCGGTGGAGCAGGCCGACCTGGTTATCTGCAACGAGCTGGAAGGCCGTTCCTATACGGGGCTGAGCGATGACAGTGCAGTGTTCAACAAACTCAAACAGACGGCGCGCAACACGGCCTTGACGCTGGGCGAGCGCGGCGCCATGTTAAACATCGACGGCGAAGAGGCGATTCTGGACGCGTACAAAACAGCGCCGATCGACAGCACCGGCGCGGGCGACATGTTTGCCGCCGGTTTGTTTTACGGCCTGTTAAACAACTATTCGCTGGAGCACGCGGGCCATCTGGGCGCCTGTGCCGCCTCCAAAGTGATCTCGCAGCTGGGTGCGCGCCTGGAACGCGAGGAAGTGCGCGACGTGCTGGTACACGTGGACGGGATGTCGGCCGACTGACGTGTCGATACTCTGTTTAACCTGCGGCCGGACGACTGTGTTCAGGCCGGCCGTGTGCAACGCGAGGATGCGCGGTTAAACACGCCGACTTGACGTTGAAAACTCGTTGGCAAACAAGATGAAAAAGCAAGCCGCCGAATCTGTGAGGAGGCGAAGCGCTCAGCAAGGCTGTTTAAGAGAGTCGCAATGCGATCCAACCATATGGTCGACATCAGGAAAATATCACTGCGTTTAACAGTATTCGTCTGTCTGCTGCTGGCGTCCGTGTTTAACATGCGGGCACAGTCGGGCATGCGCTTTGAGGAGATGTTCCCGAAGCTGACGCCGTATTTTGCGGACGAGCTGATTGCCGATATTGAACACAGTCTGCCGAAGGGCGCCGGCTACCGCATCTGGGGCTGGGACGTGGGCGATTACTCCGGCGACGGCTACAACGACTGCGCCATGACGGTGCGCATTGACGGCGACCGGCGACGTCAGGTGACGATTTACTTTTTTGTGGACATCGAAGGCTTTTTAACATTGGTGGGGCAGACGGACCGGACTTTTGTGGACGTGCCGCTGGAAGCCGGCGTTTCGATCCGCGAAAACGCCTGTTTTGTGACCGAGAAAAACCGCCAGTACGCCTGGGATATCCGCGGCTACCGCTTCGATAAAGGCGCACTGCGCGTGCTTGACGATTTTTCCACGCGGCGCGATGGGCGCAATACGATGGAAACCTATCGCAACTACGAATCGCTGATGGGTTTTGAACGACGCCTGGACACGCGCAGCGGCGATGAGCTGGAGCGCAGTGAATTTTTGTCGATTCCGACGTACCGGCGCGGGCGCACGATTTACGAGGGATACAAAACCGATCTGGAGAGCCGCTCCGTTAAATTCGTGCCGCGCGGCGCGTTTTACTGGAAGGGCGAACAGGACGCCTCGTTTAAACTTCACACGGCCTACAACGACCACTTCCTCTACTTTATGGTAAGCGTGCGCGACGATGAAGTCGTGAGCGACAACGGGCTGTTCGACGTGTGGGACGGCGTAGAAATCTGGCTGGATCCGCTGGGGCCGCGTGCCATTACGAGCGGGCCGGAGGTGGAGCGCGGAGCGCCCGAGGAAGAGGAAACCGGGGGGGCGATTATCTCGCTCAAAATCAGTCCGGGCAATTTTGCCGATCGTGCGCCGGAATTTTCGGTGGCCAGTTCGGGCGAGCTGAATTCGGTGCAGAACGCCTCGCTGTCGCAGGTGCGGCTGCGTTCGCGGCTGACGGAGGAGGGGTACCAGATCAAGGTGCGCGTTCCGTTCCAGCTGCTGGGTTTTGCTGCGGCGCCGATCGAGGCCGAAGCAATCACGGAGCTGGGCTGTTCGGTGGTTGTGGTGGATGCGGACAACGGTTTCCGGCCGCGCGAGGTCGCGTGGATCACCACGTCGGGGCTGGAGACGCTGGACCCGGCTACCTACGGCACGCTGCTTTTGATTCCGGATTCGATGACCTACGGCGAGTCCAAAAATATTTACGCCGACGCGATCGCGGAGCGGCTGAACGCACTGGGATTTTGACTACACCGCGCCGACCTTGTAAAAGCGCAGCCGCAGCGGCTGCTTCCTGATTTTCTTGTTTGTCACGCAGAATTCCACGAAAAACGCCGCGGGGGACGTCTTGCGCGCGCCCGTCCAAAAAGTGGGAAATATCTTTGGAAAGCAGAAAAATAGGTCGTAATTTTGAAGACTGTATCGTAAGCGAAGAACGCTGAGTTCTTTTCCAAACGCGTCTTAATCCTGACCCGCATGGCGCGATCCGGAAAGTCAAATATCATCGCAGAACTCGCGCCCTACCTTAGTCTGGGCACACAAATGACGGCGACAATTGCCGTCCTGGGTTTTGTCGGCTGGTTTCTGGATTCGCAGTTTGAAAGCTCGCCGCTTTGGACGATTGTCGGCCTTGTGGTCGGCTCGATCGCCGGCTTGTACGGCTTTCTGCGGCAGGTAAGCGTGTTGCAGCGCAAACGGGATAAGACGCGGGAACGGAGGTAAGCGGCTGGTGGATGCTGATTTTTGGTCATCCGGAGAAACGATTGGCATCCTCTACGCCCTGGCGCTGTCGGCGCTTCTGGTAGTGACGGGATACGTCACAGGAGTGATAGCCGAGCGCCGCGAGGTGGAGTCCTTTCTGGCAATTGTCATCGGCGGCATGTTCGTCAGGCTGGTGATAGCGCTTGTGCTGGTTTGGTTCCTCATAAGTCAGGTGCAAGTCGACCCGATGTCCTTCTGCCTGACCTTCTTTATCTCCTATTTCATCTTTATGATGACGGAAATTTTTTACGTGAATTACCGCTACGGCGTGGTAGTTCAGAAACGCAGAACGACAATCCGGAAGTAACCGGAGCGGTGCAATCGAACTGGAGCGGTGTTTAACAGCGCTCTGCGAGAAGCTCCGACGCACTCTGCGCCTGTTGATGTAAAGGCTTACGCGGAACCCTCTATGGCTGGTAACTTAAACGTTCCTCCCGATCAGGTCTTTAACAAACTTCTCTCCGATTTGGGCGACCACCACGGTCTCGTGATTGGTCCCTATCATCTGGCCGACCTTCCCTTCATTTTCGTCAAAGACGGTGAATTCGACGTCTACTTCAGCCATCACGCGCTGGAGGAGTCGGGCAAGTGGACGATGTCGCATCCTGACCACCCGCACCATCCGGTGCTGGCGGACTCGGGCGCGGGACCGGACCTCGACCTCTCGATCACCAACTTTGTCTTCTTCCAGTTTCTGGGAATGGCCATCATCCTGGGCATCTTTGCCATCGTCGGCGGACGCTACCGCAAAAAGCCGGACAAGGCGCCGACGGGCATCCAGAATGCGATGGAAGGGCTGGTGACGTATATCCGCGACGACGTGGTACGCGCCAACATTCCGGGCCGCAAGCTGGCGGACAAGATGCTGCCCTACTTCATTACGAACTTCCTGTTCATCCTGATACTGAACCTCTTTGGACTGATACCCGGCGGCCACGTGGCTACCAGCGGTATCGGGACAACCACGGCGCTGGCGATCATCGCATTTTTTGTGATAAACATCACGGCATTCCGTGCGGCGGGGGCGGGACACTATTTCCATCACTTCCTGGGCGGAGCGCCGACTTTTATGGCGCCTATCATGATACCGGTGGAAATCATCTCACTCTTTGCCAAGCCCTTTGCGCTTGCGGTTCGATTGTTCGCCAACATGACGGCGGGCCACGTGGTGCTGCTTTCGCTGGTCGGACTGATCTTTTACTTCAAGTCCGTGGCGGTGGCGCCGGTATCGATTGCTTTCTCGGTGTTTGTGTACTTCATCGAGTTGCTGGTATCCTTCCTGCAGGCCTATATCTTCACGATCCTGACGGCGGTATTCGCCGGTCTGGCAATCGGGAATCACGGCGACGATCATCATGCGGAAGGTTCGCACGCCTGAGGCGAGCGCGGCGAACGGGACTCTCTGAAAACTTGATCTAACAGAATAACGGGCAACCGTAATTTTCACTTTCTCTTTTCCGGAGGTAAAACTCACATGGATGCTCTTGGAATGGCCTGGTTGGCTGCCGGTCTCGGCGGCGGTGTGACGGTTCTTGGTGTTGGTAATGGTATCGGCCCGCTCGTGGCCGCGGCTCTGGAAGCCAGCGCCCGTCAACCGGAAAACGCCGGCGACGTGCGTGCGACGATGATTATCGGCGCCGCTCTGATCGAGGGTGTTGCACTGTTTGCTCTGGTTATCTGCGTTCTGCTCGCTATCAAATAAGAAACGACAGACCGACGATAGCCGGGTATTGACGAAAAGACGAATGGACGCGCGCTTCCGCCTGCCGGAAGCGCGCTGTTAAACCGCTCGTCAACGCATGCGCCGCGGCGCGTGCACGTTCCTGTTCAACAGTATCAAAAATTCAATCAGTGAGCGTGTCGCTATGCTGGATATTTCACCGGGCTTGATGGTCTGGACCCTGATCAACTTCGCAATCTTTTTCTTCCTGTTGCGCAAGTTGGCCTGGAAACCGATGCTCACCGCGTTAAAAAACCGTGAGACAAAAATCCAGGAGTCGCTGGAAGGCGCTGAACGCGCCCAGGCCGAGGCCGCGCGACTCATCAAGGAGAATGAAGCGAAACTCGCGGAAGCGCAGCAGAAGATGATGGACCTCGTGCGCGATGGGCGTGCCCAGGCCGAGGCCGCCATCCAGAAAGCCACAGAAGAAGCCGAGCGCATCAAAGTGACGAAGCTGGAAGAAGCGCGCGCGGAAATCGAACGCGAAAAACAAGCGGCGATGAACCAACTGCGCAACGAAGTTTCTTCACTTGTGATCGTGGCGACCGAAAAAATTCTCCGTCAGCAGCTCGACGCGGACAAACAGCGCACGCTGGTTGAATCCGTGCTGCAGGACTTTGCGCGCAACTGATTGCGCGTTTCTCTTTCACGCGGCGCGGCGCGTTCGTTTGCGGCACTTGTGTGTTGCGGCGCGCGGTCGGCAGAGCGGCGTTGAATTGACGCTGTTTCCGTCGCACAGAAGATCCGAATACGTATGATCTCACGTATTGCACATCGTTATGGCCAGGCGTTGTTCCTGGAAGCCGCCGAACGCGGCGAACTGGACCGCGTCCGCAAGGACGCCGCCATGGTGGAGCAGGTCTTCGCACAGGAGGCGTTGCTGAACAAGTTGTTCGCCAGCCCGGTGGTTGCGGCGGAGCGCAAGCTGACCGTCATCACCGAGGTGTTCGGCGCATCGGTAGCGCCGCTGACGCTGAATCTGATGAAACTCATGAACGCGAAGAATCGCGACGCCGAGATTCGCGGTACGCTGGCGGCTTTCACCGAACTGTACAACGAGCGCAAAGGCATTGTGCGCGTGCTCGTCAGCTCGGCGGTGGAGCTGGACGCAGCGCAGCGTGCAGCAATTGAGCAGCGCGTGCGCGAGTACACGGGCAAAGAATCCGTGGAAGCGGAGTTCCGCATCGACGCCGACCTGATCGGCGGTTTTACGGTGCGACTGGGTTCGACGCTGCTGGACGGCAGTCTGCGCCGTCAGATCGATCGTCTGCGGACGCATCTGGCGAGTGGCGCGGAGTCGAACATCGGATCCAACGGGCGCAGCGCCGCCTGAACGACAGGCTGAAGGTTTGTCTCCGGATCGACAAACAAGAAGGCTGTTTAAGAAGAATTATCAGAAAAATTGAACTGTAAGAAGTCAAATCTTCAACGGGAACAGTCATGAGTGACGTTCGTCCAGATGAAATTTCCTCGATACTGCGCCGGCAACTGGCGGGCTTCGAGAAGGAAGTAGAAGCATACGACGTCGGTACCGTCCTTCAGGTCGGTGACGGCGTTGCGCGTATTTACGGCCTGAACAATGCGATGGCGTCGGAGCTGCTTGAGTTTCCGAACGGCGTGATCGGCATGGTGCTCAACCTCGAAGAGGACAACGTGGGCGCCATTCTGTTCGGCGACGACATCAAGATCAAGGAAGGCGACGAAGTGCGCCGCACGGGCCGCGTAGCTTCGGTGCCTGTCGGCGAAGCCCTGCTGGGCCGCGTCGTGAATCCGCTGGGCGAGCCGATCGACGGCGCCGGACCGATTCCGCAGGACAATATGCTGCCGGTGGAACGCATCGCGCCGGGCGTTATGAAACGCCAGCCGGTGGAAGAACCGCTGCAGACGGGCATCAAAGCTATCGACGCTTTGATTCCGATCGGCCGCGGCCAGCGCGAGCTGATTATCGGCGACCGCCAGACCGGTAAAACGGTGGTGGCGCTCGATACGATTATCAATCAGCGCTACACACATACGGAAGAAGCCAAGGCTGCCGGTGTGAACCCGGTATACTGCATCTACGTCGGTATCGGCCAGCGCGCCTCGACGATTGCGAACGTGGTGGACGTGCTGAAAGAAAACGGCGCCATGGAATACACGATCGTGGTTGCCGCCAACGCTTCCGACCCCGCGCCGCTTCAGTACATCGCACCGTACTCGGGCGCGTCGATGGGCGAGTTTTTCCGCGACAACGGCAAACACGCGCTGATCATCTACGATGACCTTTCCAAACAGGCTGCCGCTTACCGCCAGGTGTCGCTGCTGCTGCGCCGTCCGCCGGGCCGCGAGGCTTATCCGGGCGACGTGTTTTACCTGCACAGCCGCCTGTTGGAACGCGCCGCGAAGATGAGCGACGAAGAGGGCGGCGGATCGCTCACGGCTCTGCCGGTGATCGAAACGCAGGCCGGCGACGTCTCGGCTTACATTCCCACGAACGTGATTTCGATCACGGACGGCCAGATCTACCTGGAATCCAACCTGTTCAACGCGAACATACGTCCGGCTCTGAACGTCGGTATCTCGGTGTCGCGTGTGGGTGGTGCGGCGCAGATCAAAGCCATGAAAAAGATTTCGGGTACGCTGAAGCTCGACCTGGCGCAGTTCCGCTCGCTGGAAGCTTTTGCGAAGTTCGGTTCCGATCTGGACAAAGCGACGCAACAGCAGCTGCTGCGCGGCGCGCGTCTGACGGAAATCCTGAAACAGCCGCAGTATTCGCCGGTGCCGGTGGAAGAGCAGATCGTCATGATCTTTGCGGCGACGGAAGGATACCTGGACGCGCTGCCGGTTTCGAGTCTGCGCGAATTCGAGAACAACTTCCTCGAACTGATGCGGGTTTCCCACAAAGACGCGCTCAACGAAATCGTCAGCAAACGCGTGGTTTCCGACGAGCTGAAAACCCGTCTCAAATCGATCCTTACGGACTTTACGTCGGCGTTCAAATCTTCGGTGGCGCCAGGCGCCTGATCCTGAACGCGTAATACTGTCTGCGTGAAATAATGATTGTACTGACGGGCGGCGCCGGATTTATCGGCAGTTGCATGCTGCGAAAACTCAACGACGAGGGCATCGATGATGTCCTCGTTGTCGACGAACTCAAAAGCGGCAACAAGTGGAAAAATCTCGTCGGCAAGCGCTTTACCGATATCCTGCACAAGGACGACTTCCGGTTGCGCCTGCTGTCCGGCGAGTACGACGGCGGCATCAAGGGAATTTTCCACTTTGGTGCATGCAGTTCAACCACGGAGACCGACGCCGACTACCTGTTGGACAACAATTACGCTTACAGTCGCGACCTGGCGGAATTTGCCGTGGCGCAGGATGTGCGCCTGATCTACGCCAGCAGTGCGGCGACCTACGGCGACGGTTCAAAGGGATATTCGGACACGGAGTTCGACAGTTTAAGTCCGCTCAATATGTACGGGTATTCCAAGCACATCTTCGACCAGTGGGTGCGGCGCAAGGGCTACGACGAGCGTTTCGTCGGTCTCAAGTTCTTTAACGTTTTCGGTCCGAACGAATACCACAAAAACAACATGGCGTCGTTGGTATTCAAGGCTTGCCGTCAGATCGAGCAGAGCGGAACGGTGGAGCTGTTCAAGTCCTACCGCGACGACTATGCCGACGGCGAGCAGAAGCGCGACTTCATTTATGTTGCCGACGCGGTCAACGCGGTCTGGGGCTTCTGGCTCGACCCGCAGACGGCTGGAATCTACAACATCGGCACGGGACAGGCGCGCTCGTGGAACGACCTGGTTAGTGCGACGTTTGCAGCGCTGCAGCGTCAGGCAAACATCCGCTACATCGACATGCCGCCGAACCTGCGCGACCAGTACCAGTACTTCACGCAAGCGGAAGTCGGACGCCTGAAGGACGCACTGCCGCAACTGCAATTCCACACGCTGGAAGAAGCGGTGGCCGACTACGTCAACGAATATCTGCATCCGACGCGGCGCACGCATTGAGCGCCGGACAGCGATTGCAACCAGCTACCAGTTAAACAGCGAGTATCAAGAGTATGGCTACTCTACGCGAAATACGCACTCGAATCAAGAGTGTCAAAAACATCATCAAAATTACCTCGGCCATGAAACTCGTGGCCGCGGCAAAGATGCGTCGTGCTCAGGAAGCCATTCTGGCGGCGCGTCCGTACGCGGGTAAACTGGGTTCGATACTCGACTACCTGGTGGCCAATCTGGAAGACAAAACCGATCCTTTGCTGCAGCAGCGCGACAGGATCAACAACATCGCCCTGATTGTCGTTACGGCCGACCGCGGTCTCTGCGGCGGCTTCAACAGCAACCTGCTGCGTTTCGCCGGCCAACACATTAAACAGGTGTTAAACAGGGATTACCCGCAGGCCAATGTGCACGTGATTGCCGTCGGCCGTCGCGGAACGAGTTTCTACAAGGCGCGTCAGGATCAGTACACCATTGACGAGACCTTCCCCGGAATCTTCAACGGCCTGCAGTTTAACGACGCCATCGAGATTTCGCGCATGGCAACGGACGGTTTTCTGGTAGAAAAATACGACAAGGTTCAGCTGGTGTTTAACGAGGCCGTCTCGACGGTGCGGCAGCAGCCGATCGTGCGCGACTTTCTGCCGATCGTTCCTTCCGAGGAAACGACGGCCGAAGCACAGGCTGCAAGCGTGGACTACATCGTTGAACCATCGCTTAACGACCTGCTTGGCTCGTTGCTGCCCAAACACCTGAACATGCAGGTGTGGAGCGCGTTGCTGGAATCCAATGCGGCGGAACACGCGGCGCGGATGATGGCTATGGACAACGCTACGAACAACGCGCGCGATCTTAACCGCGACCTTGAGTTGACTTATAACAAGGCGCGTCAGGCGGCGATTACGACCGAGATTCTGGAAGTTGTTTCGGGCGCGGACGCACTCAAAAGCGCCTGATACTGCAATGTTGTGCGGTGGGCGGCGCAAGTACGCCCGTCGCGAAATTGCGACGATCGAAACGATTTGCACAGAATACGCGCAAGGTGTATTTTGCGGCTCTTTTTACGAAAATGTGCGGCCACAATAGCTCAGTTGGTAGAGCAGCTGATTTGTAATCAGCCGGTCGGCGGTTCGAGTCCGTCTTGTGGCTCAACGATCAAACCCTTTATTCCCGTGACGGCGGAATAAAGGGTTTTTTTATTTGTACGGACATGCAAAACCAATCCATCCAAAGGCCATGAAATTCACCATTCTCTCTCACGCCTGCATGTATGTGGAAGGCGAAGGCGGATCGATTCTGATCGATCCCTGGCTTATCGGCTCGTGTTACTGGCGCAGCTGGTGGAACTTCCCCGAGCCGCGGCGCGAGTGGATCGACGCACTTAAACCGGACTACATTTACATCACCCACCTGCATTGGGACCACTTCCAGGGACCGTCGCTTAAACTCTTTGACAGCAATACCAAAGTGTTGACGCCGCTGTGTCCGACGACGCGTATGGTGCGCGACCTGAAGAGTTTAAAGATGCGTAATGTGGAGGAGATTCCACACGGCGGCAAGATCGAGCTGTGGCCTGGGACCTGGCTGCAGTCGTATCAGTTTGGACCGTTTTTCACAGATTCTGCGATCGTGATTACGGACGGCAAGACTGTGCTCTTTGACGCCAACGACTGTAAACTTTTTGGTTTGCCGCTTAAACAGATTCAGAAGGATCATCCGAAGATCGACTTCTGTTTCCGCAGTCATTCGAGCGCTAACCCGCTGCCGTACTGCATTGAGGGCTACAAGGAGAAGTTCCCGGACGTGCGGACGCAGCAGGACTACATTGAAGAGTTTACGAACTTCAACATGCACATCGGCGCGCGGCATGCTATTCCCTTTGCCAGCAATCACTGTTTTCTGCACCGCGAGACAATTCACTTTAACGATACGGCGGTCGATCCCGGTATGGTGTCGGCCTGGTACAACAAACGCGCGAAGGAGCTTAACTTGAACACGGAATGTGTGGTTATGGCGCCGGGCAGCTCGTGGAGCGACAGCGAGGGTTTTAACATTCAGGAGTTCGACTACGCCAACAAGCGGGAATACGTCGACAAGCTGCTGGCGAAGTACCGGCCGAAACTTGAGGCGCAATATGAAAAGGAAGAAAAGACCAAGGCCAATTTCCGCGCTTTTGAGCGCTATTTCAACAAAATGATGGCGGCGATGCCGAAGCTGCTGCGCAGGAAGTTAATGAAGCCAATCCTGTTCAAGGCGGTGGAACACGGGGCTGACCGCTGGTTCCTGATTGACTTTCCGGCCGGCGAGGTACGCGAATGCGACACACCGCCGGACGTGCCGATCACGATTGAAGTTCCGGCATTGGTGTTAAACGACTGCACGCGTAAGTTCATGTTCTCGGCCTGGACGCCGTCCAAGCGCCTGAAGATACATGTTAAACAAAACAGCCTGGAAGGCATCGGGCTCTTTCTGGAGTTGCTGGATTACTGGGAGAACGACGGTTTCCCATTGAAGAACAATTTCAACAAACGCCAGTTCGGCGTACGGCTGCGCCGCTGGCGCGAGGTGGTAGAGGCGGTGTTAACTGTATTCCGCGTCAAGGTGTTGCGGCGTCGATTTGTCGTGAGTGAGTTGTTTACTGTGCCGGGGGAGTAGGGGGAGCTGCATTGATTTTAAACGGTATAAACTCGGCAGATTGCTCAATTGTTGTTCGCGCATCGATACCTCACCTGTAACCTGAGCGCTTCGCCGGTTTCCGGCTTGCTTTTTTGCTCTTGCTTGTTGTCGGGTTGAGAGTGTGAGACTGTTTAACACTTGAGTGCTTACGACCCTGTGATAAACAAAAGTGTCATAAAGCGAGCCGGCGAGGGGAGGGAGCGGGCGCTGCAATGGAAATGCCGAATCGTTGCATTCTAAACGTTGGTAAATGTTTTAAGGCTGTCATAGAGTACGCTTTGCTTAATCCTGAGATATACTGCAGCACGAAAATTCTGGATCGAAGCGGCTTGAATTCCCACGGATACAATTAGTTGCAGTATTGAGGCCAACCGAGATCAAGATTACAAAATCGGAAAGCACCCATTTGGACTACACAAAATTGCGTAGACAGAGAGGTCGTACAATAGAAACAAAACAATAAGGGAACGGGCGAGTTCTACGAAAATATTCGGATGAACAATGTCTAATGGCCTGTTAACACTGGCATTGTGGGAATAGAGCGCCTACTATTCGGTGAAAACATTCAGAACGTGAGTATGAAAAATGGTGATAAGAATGTGTTTTATATCATCGACCACGGAGAATTTTCTGCACGGGAAATGCATGCATTGTTGAGTAATATTGTAATGCTGGATAAGTCGAGTTGAAAGGAGTCGCCATCTGTTGAGCACCGCAAGCCGCATGAATACTAGGAATGTGTGCGCCGGGATATGGCTGAGTCAGACGAACAACAGATCGGTCTGTAAGAATAATGCAGGAAAAAGAAAAAAGAGCTGTAGGAATTAGTCCCTGAAAAAACTTCGAGAAAAGTGCGGTCGGATGTAAAAAGTCCTTGCATCGTGCAGTCGGTCCGAATATATTTGCATCGTTGATTTCAGCTCCTATCACTGAAGTCGTAACATTCTGGAAGGGAGCACGAGAGGATCATAGCGTTGACGTGAATGAAGATCGCAGTCGCGTTTAATTAATCTCGTATTACCCCCTCGCGCAACTACAACACAACTGGCACAAGGCGACATTCCTCATAGATCGGGGAGTGCGACTTCCTGCGCGCATTCATTCTGCGCACTATTAAACATACGTACACACGATTCTACGCGGTGTTAACAAACACTGTGGCGGGATTGTACAATCTGAAGTATATGAAACTCTCCACGATGGTCGCACGACGACCTGGAATCTTCATGCCCTTACTGATCTTAAGTTGCGTACTTCTGCTTGCGAGCGTTGTTAACGTCTCGGCGCAAGGCAAGCAGCAAAGCAAGTTTTCGGGGCGATCGCGGTACTTTGTGGAGAACAAGGGGCAGTGGAATGATGAGGTGCGGTTTATGCACAAAGGAAAGAGTGTTAATGTGTGGATAACAGACAGTGCCGTTGTATATGATTACTACAAAGTGACCGATCTGGACAGCACCAGAAAAGAGCTTGGAAACTATGAAGATCCATTTGACTTTTTCATCCCAGACAGTGTCAGGATTGATGGCCATGTAGTGCGACTGGAGTTTGTCCAGGACGCCGCTGACAAGGAGCGCAGTAGTACTGCCGCAGAACGCAGAACCTACGGTCGGATAGGTGCTGGTGGACGTGCAAGCTACTTCAAGGGAAATGATACTGAACGTTGGGTCAGAAATGCGAAACGATATACTGAAGTGATGGATGATGAAATATATGAAGGTATAAGTACACGATACTATTTCCAAGGTGGGCATCTGCGATATGATATCATTGTACAACCAGGTGCAAACCCGAAGCGAATAAAGATGAAGTTTACAGGTGCAAACGATGTACGGATCAACAAAGAAGGTGAGCTTGAGATCGAGACGCGTGTCGGGAAAATTAAACACAAGGATCTAAAGACTTTTGAAAAAGACAAGAGGGAAAACAGAAATGATCAAAAGGGAAAACAGATAAACTCAAGGTTTAAGCTGGATAAAGACGGCTACATACGATTCGACCTTGACAAGTATGACACGACCAAGGTCCTGGTGATTGATCCGCTGATTGTGTCCACATATGTTGGAGGCGTCAATGACGAGGTGTGTACAGAAGCAGTCACAGATGAATTGGGCAACATATATGTGACCGGCTCCACACAGTCGCCATCGTTCCCGATAAACGGAACGCCAGGTCCGTATACAAATTCTCATACAGCAGGTGTTGGAGATGAAGATGTGTTTGTATTCAAGCTGGATCCGGTTGGCGACGAAATGGAGTGGATCACCTACTTTGGGGGCAACAGCAAAGATAGAGCATTTGGGATTGTCAAGCCAACTGGGCTTTCTGCGGTCTGTGTCGTTGGGCAGGCTGGTGCCGGATTTCCAACTGCAAACCCACTGCAGGGGACCCATGGTGGAGGTCAAGATGGCTTTGTTTTACTACTGTCGCTGGACGGAGCGATTCTGGAGTATTCATCTTATATCGGCGAAACCCTGAATGACAGAGCGCTTTCAGTTTGTGCAAACGGCTCCAATACAGTTACGGTTCTCGGGGAGACAAAATCAAACGCAATTGGAGTGACGACCGGCGCATTTCAAAGCACACGATCAGGTGACTACGATTGTTTTCTTCAGGAAATTCTGTTTACAAATGTAAACACACCGACACTAAACTACCTTACATATCTCGGGGGCAATGATCGCGAACGACCATACAAGATAACTCCTTCCAGTGGCGGTGTGGCAATAACCGGGTTTACGGAATCAACAACAAACTTTCCCACTACAGTTGGTGCCGTTAGTCAAACTCTTTCTGGCGGTAGAGACATCTTCATCACTGATTTTGACGGGTCCTCACAATCGGTAATATACTCCACTTATCTTGGCACGCCGAATGACGAGGCAGGATTCTCAATTGTGGTCAGTGGAACTCTTACTGATGTTTACACCGTGAGCGGTTATACTACGAGCTCTAATTTTCCGGTCACAACCGGCGCATACCAAACAACCTGGGGAGGCACTCAAGACGCCATAGTGTGCAAAGTAACGACCTCCGCGGGGATCAATGCCTGCACATACGTCGGTGGGAATTCGTCAGATGCAGGGACGAGCGTATCAATCAACGATGATGGTCATATACTGATTATTGGTCAGACAAACTCAACAAACTTAACAACCACCGGTGATGTGTTGCAAAACAGCAATGATGGTGGAATGGATGTCATGATAGCCCGCTTGAATTCGGATTTAACTTCGGCAGGATGGCTGACCTATCTGGGAGGCAATGGTGACGACAATGCCCAGGCTCTTGTGATTGACATGTTCAAGCGAATAATTGTAGTCGGGAGTACAAACTCTTCAAACTACGACACGACAACTGGTGCTTACGACACAGACTTAAACTAAACTGTATTAAATAGAGTGTGATATGCTCAGAAAAACCATTGTTTGTTGTATCGTCTGTCTGTTCGGGGCTTCGCTTGCATTGCATGGTTCAGACAATATTTATACAGTCTCGAACGCGGATTTTAGCGCAAAGCGGAAGTTTTATTCGGACGAAGGGATTGAGACCCAGAGTGCCCGAATAACTCTGAACAATACGGGTCGGGTTGTCGGTGTGCTTGTAGTCGTAGATGGACCAACGGATACAGGGGCAGTGTATGTCGAAGTAGCAGTTCCCAAAAGCAAAAGTTCGTATCTGCCCGAAACACGTAACATCGTTGCCAGTGGCAAAGGGTACAAGACGGTTGCGGGTGTTGAACAGATTGTGGTTGTGTTGGATAGTCCTGCGGAGATTCATTCCAGTGATGTATTTGTGAATATCAAATTGTCAGGACTGAATAACCGACTTCTCTCAGACAATATAGAGTATCAACCTGTCTGTACGGATTTGAGTGGGGAAAAATTGTGGCATCAATATCTGGGTTTTACAGACGGTGAATGGAGACACGGAAGTCACGCATTCCTTGTTGAATTGCTGGTTGAGGCATCGGAGTATCGCTTTGATGAGTGGTTCACGGATGTAACAGAAGAAACCGGACTTGGTGTTATTCATGACATTTCCGAGATGTGCTGGACTGATTTTGACAAAGACGGCTATGTTGATCTTCTGGCCGGCAACAGTTTGTTGTGGAACAGAGACGGACAACAGTTTGTAAACGAGAATTCCATATCCGAGCATTTAAAAGATGCCTCTCTGGTGGTTGCGTTGGATGCGGACAAAAATGGTTACAGCGATATTGTTGTCTTTTCCGGATCCGCATCCAGTCTGTTGATAAACCAGGGAGGTGGTCAATTCGATCACAAGCCACTACTGTTGCCAATCTTACAGGATCCAGTCAGCTACACATTGTGTGATTTTAATGCGGATGAATTCACAGATATTGCGGTAATTGTTAATTCAGACAGTACAAAGTACGAGAGCAGGCTAGTGCTGCTGGTAAATTCCGGTAGCGGGAAGTTTACTGCTCTGGAGTGGCTTGGTGAAGAAAAGTTGAGATCAATTAGCACAATTGCCTGGCTGGACTGGAATCTTGACGGCACTTTTGAGTTGGTGGCTTCGGACTTTGAGACCGGTTTGTGTGAACTTCAGGTTGAATATTCAGAGGTAAACAGGGAAGGCAGAATAACGCTTTCACCTCTGAGTGGTCCTGAGCAAGCGAACAAATATTCAACATTTGACGCGATTCAGATTGAGCCGCATCAGATCAGAGTTGCGGGAGTGTCTTCACAGGGTGAAGTGTCGTTTGCCGGCGTAAATACTGTATCCGGTGCTGCGGAATCAAGCGGTTACCTAGATCTCGACATAAAGGAAGACTATCTGGCTGGAGTTAGACTGGCCGATTTCAACAATGATGGCTTTCTTGATCAGTTCATTGCGAGTGCTTCGCCATGCCGTTCATCCACGGTATGTATTGCCGGAGGCGACCAAAAGCAAGAATCGAACTTTGTGCGTCTCGCGAGTACATATAAGGGGACGACTCACGACGCTGTGATTCTTGACTTCGACAATGACGGGCGCCTGGACATTTGTATTGATGTGGATGGTCGTATTGCACTATTGAAAAATATCTGGCGCGGAGCAGGGGGATTCTCCGCAGTGTACGTTGGCTCGGAGTTTTTCACATCGGATGCCTGCGGCGTTAAGGTTGATTTCTACAGCGACGGCCAGGTAGTCAGTCGCGTTGTTCAGTCCGGCAGCGGACTGCTTCGTCAGGGACCACCATATGTTCATGTGGGGTTGGGCGATAAAGAAGAGCTCGACTCCATAGTAATCAGTCGAGCGACCGGTGAAAAAGTCGTTCTGGATGGTCCCGAGGCAAATACGTCGTTGTTTTTAGACAAAGATGATGATCACTCAGAACCTGTCTCCGCGCTTACGTATTTGAATGTTAGTCCGAATCCGGCGACCAATCATGTCAACCTGACTGTCGAAATCTCAGACCGTTCTGATGTTAACATCCAGGTATTCGACCTTGAACACAAGCTCGTTGCCGAGCTGATGGATGATGAAGTCTCGGCCGGAGAAATGTCCTTGCAATGGAATCTCCAGAATCAAACGACAGATGACAAGGCTGTACCCGGAATGTATTTCATACATGTGCAAGTTAATGACAACGTATTTGTACGCAAGCTGATTGTTAACAATTAAACAGAATTGCAAGCAGCAAGGAATGTCCTACGAAATGAATAGATACATGCAAGCCTGGGTTGTTATCTTGTCTGCAACCGGGATATTGATGCTAACGTCGTCGCTTTGCTTCTCACAGTCCACGGACGCATTTGTCAGTATTATTTACGAAATGCCAAGTGGAGACATTTGCGAAAGCGGATGTACCACTGTGTACGGACCTACGCAGATTCAATCCATCAATATTCAGAGCAATGGCTACTATGCCGTTGAGTATAGACTTCGAGAATGTACTCAGACAACACCAAAGTACTATGATATATTGTTGGAGCGAGTGGTTGTTCTCGGCAACAATGGTTACGATCCATTTCTTGGGCATTCGTACGCCGAGATCATCGAACTGGTCGCGAAGCAGCTTCTCTTAAACAATGTATTCGGGATTCTCTCCCATGAATATGAGTGCAGCGGCTCCCATGTGCGCGTATTCAGGCCTTCTTGCTGGATACGATTGAATCTGGACAGTCAGGATTGTCCCGTAATATATGAACCGTGTTCTGCGCCTGTGCCTACCACATGCGCCGTGGATATATACTGCCTCGAGTTTACGGGTACCGACGTGACGGATGCAATACGTGGAGCCGGCTACAACAACGAATCCTGTACTGTAGAGCCATGTGAAAATCTCAAAGCAGAATACGAGAACAACTGTGAGTCTGCATATGGGTACTGCAACTCTGGAGGTGGTCAATGAGTCGGAGCAACTTTCTTCCGCGATATTTTGACTTCCGTTTAATTCCAGGTCTCAAAAGTATGAATCGTTTTACCGATGTATTCAAGTTGGCGTTTCTTCTATGTTTACTTGCATTGGCAGGTGAACTGAGGGCCGGTGAAGTTGTTGAGCAACCGTGTCAGTTGAATTACTATCCTGAAGCACTTTGGTCTGCACCACTGTACCATTCGCTTTTGATGCCAGGCGACAGTGATCCAGTGAAAATCAAGTTCAGAACAAGGTACAACACCGGGCTAAGTCCTGCATTGTACGAGGTATTCATTGACTGGATCGCCTCGACAGGAACAACTTCCGAGCAAACGCTTGCTTCGCTTTGGAGTATCTCTGCCGATTCGCTTCTCCGTAAAGTCGGGCTGGAGTTGCTATTGCAAAATCCTATGGGATTTCCTCCGAATTTGGCGGACAATAATCCCAGTATTGTAAGGCAATCAATTGTATCGGGATTGTGCTTTGAGCAAAAGACAAAAGCAAACGCTCCAACGCAATATATAGCCACATGTCAAAATGATTTTTGCGGCTATACCTGGTTTGATATTGGATGGAATCTGAGCAATGAAAGGGAGTATGTTGATCATGAGGTGGTTTACGTAATTCTAAACTCAACATGCCCTGAAATTACGACGCAGCCAACTGATTTATCAGGTTGCGTTGGAAGTTCCGTCAACTTGACGGTTAGTAGTACGGTGCCAAATCCTGGATCGCACACATATCAGTGGCAGATTAAACAGAATGGTTGGCAGTCAATTGCAGGTGCTTCGGCGCAAACGTATCAATTGACAGGCTTATTACAGAGCATGGATCAATACGAGTACCGCGTCATTGTGTCGGACAATTGTGGTCAGGAAGAGTCGAATGCAGTGACATTGACCGTTATAAATGTGCCGACGATCACGACTCAACCTGCGGATTTTAGCGTAACAGCCGGAAATGACGCCCGGTTTTTGGTTGTAGCGTCCAGCAATGCAGCATTGACGTATCAATGGCAGGTTGATTCGGGAGGCGGTTGGACAAATCTGAGCGGAGAGACCAATCCCGATTTAACACTTACAGCTGTTAGTGTCGGGATGGACGGCTATCTGTATCGGGTTAAAGTGACGAATACATGCGGCACTGTGGACTCCAACGCTGGAGTTCTGGATGTCAACTAGAGTAGCCATGTGCTATGCATGCACAGTGAACAGCAGAATGATTTTTTTAACAAATGAGTACAATGAGGAATCGCGAAATGTCGACTTCCAAATCCATAGTATTTTCAGTTTCGGCAAGCGTAATCGCCAGTGCCCTTGTGGCTCTGTTGGTTGTCAACACGCAGATTCCCAAGGTTGGCATTGTACGTGCCCAGGATTTGATTTCCAGGAACGCTATGTTCAAAGTTCAGATGGACAACTGGCAAAACCACGAGACATCTCTAAATGCAAATCTCATCACTCTGGAACAGGAAATTAAGAGCCAGGCAAGTGAATTTGAGAAGGTCAGGGCTGAGCTCAGCCAGCACGAGCAGAAGCAACAGTTGCAAGCGATTGATTCCAAACGCCAAGAGTATTTTACATACGTAAACAATGCTCAGGAAAAGGCTGGAGAACAACAAAACCGGATAGTCAAATCCGTTCTGGCCAGAATTAACCAGGTGATGGAAGAATATGGTCGCAAACATGGATTTGATGTGATACTCGGTTCGGGTGGAGAAGGGAATATTCTCTATGGTGGAAGCGCTATTGACATTACCGAGGAGGTATTGGAAGTGTTTAACAAAGAGTACTACGATGAAAACAACTAAAAACACTCTTGTTAAGGATGCGGCGGTCGGCAGCAGTGGAAGGAAACGCTATTTGATTGTGTATCCGTTCTTTCTGTTGGCCCTCGGCGCACTGGCTCTGGGAATGCATAACTCTGGAGCTGCGGCACCAAAAGACCTTGGAGAATACATGCGGGACCTTGTTGAAGCAGATGCAGGTTTGGTTCGGTCTCGTATTGTTAATGATGTTGAATTCGAAGTGCGCTATCTTCCTCCGGAGCTCTTGGCATACCGGGAATTGCGGAAGCTGCGGTCGGCAGGCCATGTTAAGTTTGACAGTCTGTGCGCAATGTACAGCGGCACGAACGCATTTGAATTGAGATTCAGGTCTACTCCACCCAATGAAGGTCGCGATGTGATGTACAAAGGCATTACAAGTGAAGAGGAGTACAAAGACAGGGTAATGACGCTAAATTTTGACATGCCTGATCTGCTGAGGTTGAAAGTGGAGAATGATATATATATGCCAGGGTTGGCCCTAGCGGAGAATACGTATTCACTCAAACCGGAAAGAGTTGTTTTAGCGTTGTTTTCCGACGAAAATTTGAGTGCCTCACTGGGCAGAGGTGAAAATGTTCGGTTTCAATTTTCAGATGAAATCTTTTTTTCAGGGCTGCACAATTTCACGTTTGAGGGTCAGGCACTTTTACATGTACCTGAGTTTCCCAGAGACGATGCACTTGGCAGGCTTGGACAAAAGTAGCATCATTTGGAAGCAGTCGTAGAGCTGATTGAGCACGGACTTGTACTTTTCAGATTCTCATTTTTGCGAGTTTTCAGACCAGATAGATTGAGATCAACATGATGAGCGCATATAATAAATCTGTTCGATTCTGTGCGGCATTGATTGCCGTTCTGATGATTGCGGAAATAATTGTTCCGACCACTGCCAAGGCACTAACAGGCGGACCGGTTCAGCCGGATATCTCCCACTTCGAGTCAGTATCGTCATCAGGAATGGTAAACAATTTTACCGGTGATTTCAGCTACAATCTTCCGGTTATCAATATTCCCGGCGCGCATGGCGGTGGATATGCTATGTCTCTGGCTTATAACAGCGGAGTTAAACCGGAACAGGAAGCGTCGTGGGTAGGATATGGATGGACTTTGAATCCAGGTGCAATTCTGCGGGGCACGCGTGGGTATCCCGACGACTACTATGGAGAAGACTACAACCACCCGACACTGGGGACAATTCCGGCCGACAATGTTGTGGAATACAATCGGGTTAAGCCGAATTGGACGTTGGAGATGGGGCCGTCCGTATCTTCGGAGTTTGCTTCACATGATGAGTTCCACATCCACAGCGCCGAATCTTCTGTGGGTCTGGAAAGTATCGCATACTTGAATAGTTACACCGGATTTGGATACAGGTTTGGTTTCGACTTGAGCGCTTCCTCATCTTCAGGTGCTTCAAGTGCTTCCGGTTCTCTGAGCTATGCACGGACAAATGGCAACAACACGTTGACCTTTGATGTTGGCTATTCGAACTGGATGTTGATGTTATTGGAAGAAACCATCAATAGCATTCGTGGAGACAACGAACATGGATTTCTAAGCCGAATGGGCCAAAAGATGGTTGGAGTACAGAGTAGTAAATTGCGCAGTCCGATATCCAGATACGGGAACTACTACTACTCTCACACAATGGCGGGCAATTCATTTCCCTCGAATCTGGGTAGCTTTGATGCATCATCCAATGTAAGCCAAATATCTTTCGGTGCCAGTTTTGAAATGGCACCCTTTATTGGTCTACAGACCAGACTATTGGCCAACTGGTCGAATTACTCTCAAAATCAGGCTACTGCGACAGATGTGTGGGGATACTTATACACTGATGAAGGCCGGGACAATCACAATACGGCACTGGACTATTTTGTAGAAAAAGAGTCTTTGTTTAACCTGCGCGACAAATACCTTAGCCTCCCTTTTTCAAATCCGGATCAATTTATCGTCTCAGCGGAAGGTCTCGGGGGAGGTTTTCGGGCTTTCAATACTGGTGTTGGAGTTTTTAGACCTAAAACTGTCGAAAGTAGTGTTGACGTTCTTCAGGTTGGGGCTGAGTTTGGTTTTGGAGCTACTATTTCCGCCGGAGCAGACTTTGGTGTTGGGTACGAAGATCAGCGAAGTGGGCGCTGGGCTGAGTTTGATACCAAGAACTCGGCGTACGAGTTTGCCAGTGATGTTGTCTTGGAACAATGTAGTAGAAATCCTGAGCCCTTGTTCTTTCGATTCAACAATGACCTTGGTGGACGGATCGAATTTTCTGCCGATGATAGTCCAATTCAAATGAGGCACCCTTCGGATCTGGTGAATGATGAACCGAGATTGCCGGACAATCTGTGGCCGGTGATGAATCAGGGACAAAGAAGCACACGTTCGTCCAACATTCGGATGACAACAAATGAAGAGATCATTGCAGGCTTCGGCGATACCAAAGAAAGTGAAGTTAAGGAGCTCAATCACAATGGCTTTAAAATCAGAGAAAAGTCACCCAAAGGAATTGGTGAGTTTTCAATTGTAACGCCAAATGGGGCAAACTACGTTTACGGATTGCCGGTGTATAGTACCGAAGAAGCCACGTTGACGTTTCTTGACGACTACAGAAACGGGGATGCCAGCCTGGAACACGACGGCGATGTTTTTAGTGCGAGGCTCGACTATGGAGCAGCGAGTGGGTTAACGCTTGAAAATAATCGGCAGAAGACGCTACTGGACAAAGAAGAGACCCGTGTTGTCGGGCGCTATCAACCCCGTCCATATGCATCGTCGCATTTGTTAACAGAAATTCGCTCTGCAGACTACATTGATGTTGGCGCAAATGGGCCGGACAATACAGATATTGGTGGATGGGTCAGATTCCACTACAAAATTGAACACGGCGGCTCCGAACATCCAATCGTCGATGAATCCACAGTTGCCAATCCAGTTCCGACTTCGAGCTGGTATCGCTATCGGATGCCTTATACCGGTTTACAGTACGATCCAGGATCATTGTCTGATCCGAGCGATGATCGCGGTAGAATGCAGAGTGGGTATCGTCAAACATATTATCTGGATACGATTGAGACCAATACTCATATCGCAGTATTTCACACGAGTCCGCGCAAAGACGGAGTCTCAGCAACGGAAGAGGAACAGATAGCGCTTGAGGAAAGTGCGCAGGCCGATGACGACTACGTCGGCGACAAATACCAGCAAAAATTGGACAAAATTGAGTTGTACGCCAAGGGCCTTGATGGCATTGTTGACTTTCAAAACGAAGCTCCCGAACGCACGATTCATTTTGAGTATGACTATAGTTTGATGCAGGGCGTTCCCAACGCTGACAACCTCGACATGCAATCTCCCAATAAGGGTACCGATGCCCAGATTGGGCGTTTGACACTCAGGAAAGTCTGGTTTGAGTACCAGGGAGTCAAGCCGGCAACGCTGACAGCCTACCAGTTTAATTATGAGTATCCCGACTATACAGTTTTGGATCCGAACGGAACTTTGAGATCAAAGTATCCGGGAGTCCTGGAGTATGGAGAAAATCTCATTCAAAACCCTGCCTACAACGAAAAGAACGTTGACAAGTGGGGCAATTACGCTTACAATGAAGCCGCACGTAAGTTAAAGCTTAAACCTGGAGTAAATCAGAATCCGGATGCGGTTAACTTCGATCCGGCCGCCTGGCATCTGAAAGAGATAATTACACCGGCAGGCGGCAGTATAATAATTCAATATGAACAGGACGACTATCGCTACGTTCACAACCAGGTGGCCGAAATACTGTGCCCGATCTACGACACCCCACTTACCGCATCATATGGAGTGGATGATGAGAACGAAGATGAGGCACGAGACTACTTCTACCTTGATACTGAATCGGCATTTAGCGCCGGCGTAGACTTGCAGACAATCCGGTCCGCCATACAAGAAAGGTACGTCGATGGAAAGGAGTTAATGTACTTCAAGTTTCTCTACAGCATCAACCAGGATGATCTGGTACTGCCGGATATTAACAACCGCGAGTTTGAGTGTGAATACCTTGACGGATATGTAAAAGTTGATAATGTGTCCATTGTTGATGACAACGGAACGGATCGGCTTAAAGTGGTCTTGCAAGAAGCACCAAAAAAGACCTGTATAGATTGGTATAGCAGTAACGCCGCTCAATCGCGAGAGTCTTATGAAGCTCGTGAAAACTTCCTGTCTGAAGGCTTTTTCGACAATGCCAGTGCGGTGTTGAGTTTGTTAAGTCGATCGGTCGGACTTGCTGGAATTGAGTTCAGAACGGATGCGTGCAGCCGCTTTCATCCTGAACTTTCGTATCTGCGTATTCCTGTTGACAATCGCAAGTACGGTGGCGGTGTCCGGGTTAAACGTTTGTTAATGTACGATGCCGGGATAGACGAATCCGGCAGCGAGGTACTGTACGGCAACGAGTATCACTATGTGCATGAAGACAGTGAGACTTCTTCGGGCGTTGCTACAAACGAACCGCTGGCTATGCGTGAAGAAAATCCGTTGATTAAACCTTTGATTAAAAGAGGTGAACAATCGCGACTGGAAAGTTTAGCTGTTGGGAAAGACAAAGACGAGTTTGAGGGTCCAATGGGCGAGTCGTTGCTCCCTGGACCGCAGGTTGGTTACGCTCGAGTTGTTGTAGAGAATATCTATTCGGTAAGTGAAAATGGCAACGGATATGCTGTGCATGAATATCATACGTATAACCGCTATCCCATGTTTACCATCAAAGAAGATGGAAAAAATAGCACGTTTGAAAATACAGACCATCCAATAGAGCATGAATATTCCTATGTACCCTACCTGGCATATGGCTCAGACTCAGACGAAAACATCATGGCGCTTCAGTCCTATAGTTTTGTGCTGAACGCCATGAATGGCCGCCCAAAACAGATGTCGTCCTATGGGGGTATATATGGCGATGGGGTCGATGATAACTTGAATGCCTCCCAATGTTACGAATATTTTGAACCAGGTGAGTCCGTACCAATGTTTTATGGACTGGATAAAGCATTGCGGATGGAGCAACCCGGCAAGGAAATGGAGGTGACTATTGAAGCCCGACATTTCTACCGGGATATAGACCGAGGTAATGTCGAAGCCGATATTCATTGTGTGCTATTTAGTGTCCCACCCTTTTGCGGGCCGTCAGCGGCACCCAGCATTCATGCGTCCAGAATTGATCTGCACCAGGCGGTGTCTACGAAAGTTGTCAGATACCCGGTTCTTGTTAAAAGCGTAACGAGTCTGCAGGACGGAATTGCTCATACGACTGAGAACATTGCATTTGATCCGGCAACGGGTCAAGCGGTCATTACTAAAACATCGGATGGTTTTGACGGACTGGTGCTGGGGAATCAGGCAAATCCTGCGCACAAGGGATCGTACCATCACTATAATCTGAAAGCCTGGACACACTATCAGGACATGGCGCAGAAATCCCTGACCGAGGGCGCGCTTATTCCCTGTTCGCAGACAGTCGGTGCAGCCAATGTGTCGGGTGCAGTGGAAGAGTCCGGTTCCGACGTATACCTTGCAATCCAGCCAAACAATGCGGGACAGCCTCATGTTGTGCGATTCTGGAAGTATGTTAAAGACGTCCAGATCAGACCCGGGGACATAATCCAGGCAACCGACAATGCCGGGACGCCCAATACCGGTGTTTACCATGTCGGAGGTGTGCGGAGTGAGATTGCCAATAGCAGGATAGAATACTTCCTCAATCCGGTTGCAGGCATTTCACAAGGCATTTCGGGACCATCGACAAACATAGCGGAGATCCGGATATTGAGAAGCGGACGTGACAATGCACTGGGCGCTTCTATGGGATCTCTTGTGACCTATGGCGAAGACAAGGACTATGCGCTCAAATGGGCTGCGGAGCTGGAACGGCGTGAACAAATCACAGATCACTTAAACGAATCATTGTACGATTGTCAGAACGTTAGTCTGCACTCCTGGGATACGCCTCAGAATCCCAGTATTAAAATCGAGTCCGGTCGCTTCGGCAATACGGAGACCTGGGGCCAGGAGCACGGGCTACGCTTTGCTGTTGATGCAAATGCCGGAACAATAACGGTAAGCGGCCATCGAATAGCCTGTTACACTGCGAGCAATCCACATCCTGTCGTGGGAATTTTGAATGACTATCTAGACAACTTTTGGGGGACGGAAGCCGGCTGGCTGGCGGGTGTTGCAACTTGTTCTAACGGCGGCTGGGACTACGGTACGACGTTTAGTCCGCCTTCACCTGCGGTAGCGCAAACTGTGGAGGGCGGTATGGATGCGCAGGTTGACATCCAGATACGTCAGGCAATTGCAAGTCTGCCTGCGGCCGATTCTGTCTGTCTCTTTGGTGCGACAACCGGCTCACTGCAACTCCAGGATCTCAAGTTCAAACTGCGAACTGAAAGCGGCCCCAATCGTGTCGCCCAGGATCAGGTGGGGTATACGGTTCGCGAAAGTATTTCTGACTTGCAATCGCGGCATGCAGTGATGAATCTGGTTTATGGCCCGGAAGAAACTCCTTTTCTTCGCTGTTTTGGCGAGGTAGTAACTGCCCCGATTTATACAAACTGCGAAATAGAATGGGGCATTATTCCGGGTACCGACCGGCAGTTGCTTCAGGACAATGACAATTTCATACCAGATGACTGGACATACGTTGAAAACCTGCCAAGAAGCTGGGATGATTTATACAATCCTTCCGGGGGAGCAACGACAAAATTCACGGATAAAATTGCGCGATTTGTGCAGGATGACGAGGGGCACCTGAGTCTTAAAATGGTAATCTCCGGATTTGAAAAAGAGTTTCGCTATCCAATGTCCTTTGTTCGCGATGTCTGGGATGGAAATGCGGTCAATACAACGGCACCGGGATATACAGGCGAGCTTGAGATGTCAAAAACCGGGCCCGGAAGATTCATAATCACCGATGCCGGTCAATTGGCATACGTTGCCGATGAAGACGATGAAGAGCAGGATATTCCCACTCTCCAGTTTAAGTCGGATGGCTTCCCGTTTGCAAATACCATGGCGGGACCAAGCAATTTTAACAACGTGGTGCTTGCTGCCAATGCAATGACCTATACCGACTCCTGGGACTACGAGTTAAACGATTATGTCGCTTCGCCTGAACTTCCCAATAACGACTACTACTGGAACAAACAAGGACGCTTCCGCCCTCATTTGTCGTTTGCTGTTCGTCAAAAAACAGGCTACACAATTCCGGAAGATGGATCCGGCAACATTACCGCGGCGCATGAAGCCAATTCACGATCGTGGGAAATGGGGATGATGGAACAATTCTTTCCGTTTAACTTCTCCGATGATGCCAACGACTTTGCATCGAGCAAAACACAGGGTTGGTTCGAAACCGGCCGAATTACACACTATGCACCGCATGGGGAGGTTCGAGAGAGCCGCGATATTCTCGATCTACCCAGTTCGGTTGCATTTGCCTACGACGGACTATTGCCGGTGGCCGTGGCCGGAAATGCTGCGCTGGGGACGTACTGGTTCGAGTCATTTGAAGAAGAAAATGCCGCTCTGGCGCAATACTCTGATCAGATAGCGCATGCAGGCAAACAGTCAATGGAAATCGGAGCCAACGACTACACATATGACAAACTGGTGTACGACGATAGCTGGCACAATGACGGCGGTGTTGTACGCTTCTGGGTCCAATTCCCGGGTTTGACACCCGTTGCTCCAGTTCCGCAAGTAACAATTGAAGAAAATGGCGGAAGCGATCCGCATACGTTTAACGCCGAACTGGTGACCCGCATGGGCGAGTGGAATTTGTACAAATGTACAATTCCAAAACTTCAGCAAAGCGCTACCAACCTTGGTCGTACCGTTACGCTTCGGTTGTCCAGCGCGGGTGGAGTGGCCCGCCATATTGACGACATCCGGATTCAGCCTTTTCACTCCGGCATGGTCACTTATGTGTATGACACTGAGGACCTCAGATTGATGGCGACTTTTGACGAGCAGAACTTTGGATTGTTTTATCAATATAATGCCGAAGGTAAACTGCTGCGTTCGATTGTAGAATCGCTGGCAGGCAGGAAGACCGTAGTCGAAAACTACGCACATATTCCCAGGACTGAGGATCGTTCAACGATCGGCGCCGCTCAGTCCTTTGTCGGCGCAGGCGGCGGAACACAATTCCCTGGAATTCAGGCTGATCGGCCGGAACTGGACAATGTTGGCAAAAGTGTTAAATCAGGGGCCTACCATCCAATGGAATCCAGCCACTCTGATGAACTTGATCAAAGCAGCGGGTTTGACTTTGGTCGAAAATTCACGTTGCCCGACTCCCTGTTGAATGTGTTCGACCGTGAGAAGGAGGCGGGACATGAAGATTAACTTTCGGCAACCGCAATACTTGTACTCCAGGTTGGTACTTCTGTTTCTCGCTCTTGTTTTATCAGCTTTTCCAAATCTGAAAGCGGGCGAATGTGATGGAGTGCAGTATTTGCGTCGAGTTATGCACACAATGAGCGAGCCGGATTGGAGCGATGGAGCGGTAATCCATTATTCCATGGAGTATCAATTCAATCCGCAGTCCAACCTGCCGAACCACAGTGAGAAGTACGCTGTTCAGAGATCCGGTAACAGGAGTCTGTTAACATGTTCGGAGTTTGAGTTTTATACCGATGAGTCTGTTCGGATCCGGACAATACAAAACTCCCGCTCGATTCTTGTGTCGGACAACCCCGACGAACCTGACCAGATAGGGTTACAGTTGGGACTGGCACAGTTTGCAATCGACAGTCTACTCGCTTATGCTGACGTTGAATTGTGCGAGTCAACCGGAGCAAAGGATGAACTCTGGACTATTGTGCTGGCGCCGCGCTCAGACATTCCAGCCAAGTTGGCGAAATCAGTGTTTAATTTCCGCACGGCTACGTATGTAGTCAATACTCAATTGAATCAGTTGCTGAGCATGGAAGTTGAATTCAACTCCAGTGCACGACACAAAAGTTTGAAGTATCTGTTCGAACGAATAGATTATGATCAGGATGTTGATGCCGAATTGGATCAATATGTTGATGCAATGTTGGATGGAGATCGCGTGAAATCCCGCAACGACGGATGGCGCGTGAAGGACGTACGCCTGAGGCGTTAACCAGGTTCGGCCGGTGATATTTGTCTTTTCAGTGTTAATCCGAAAATCTATCGGACAGGATGAGTCATGCCTGAATGTGGACAAAAGACGCTTCTGAAAAATTTAACCGCAATTCTGACGGTTCATCTTATGAATAAAACTGCAATGTATAAAATCGCAGGCGTCAGCCTGATTGTTTGCCTGCTGACGGTTCCCGGAGTGTTTGCGCAGTCGGGAGTACCGTTCCTGAAAAAACAAGTCACCGACCAGGTGCTGGCATATGATCCTCCGGCAGAGGCCGATGTCCTGGAGCTAACGCATGATGATATTTTGAGCAGATACAACAATCAGGAAGGCACTCCGGAAAACAAAATTGGCGGCGCTTTTGGATTGTGTGCATTGCAGTGTGCCGAACAGTCTTATGTTGGCGGTCATTTAAACATACAATTGGACCTGGGTGAGGACTACGAATTCGCCAAGAATTTTCCTGAACCGGGACCCATTCAGGTCATTCTCTCTCTGGCCATCGGCTCCCGAACCGGTTCGGGAGGCAGTCTGCAGTTGTTTCCAGGCCATACCGCAACGTTATGTACCCTGGCCATCAATGTTAACAATGCAAACGACAACAACCCTGAGCGGCGCGCTGTTATCGACCTGAGTTCGGAATTACAGTCCCTTCAGTACTGTGATTCAGAAGTGCGAGTCATTGCTACCGTCACCGGTTATTCAAATCCACAGCAGCCGATAACCGCGAGCCATTTGCGCCTGCGATTCTGGATGGACACCGAAACAGTCGTTGAAGGACGCGCATCCGGTGATTTGCCATATCCTTCCGTCGAACCTTCGGTGCTGGAACGTGTGCAGCCGAGTTTAACAACTGTGTCAACAAATCCGGTGTTCTTTGAGTGGGACGGTGTCATGTGCGAAGATAACTTTCCGCTCTACCAATTGCAGATATTGCGGCTGTACAACTTTGACGAAATGACAAGCAGCAATGAAAAGGAGATTACTACCAATATCAATTGGGATGAAGCACTAACCATAGAGTTAGCGGATACTTCCGTCAGTTTGACGCTTGCCGAGGATCGAGGATATTATATCTGGCGAGTGCGGCCGATTGGCAATGCAGTGCCGGATGGAATTTTAAACACTGACAACTGGGGCGTCTGGACGGGAACTCCTTCACAAACAGCGGGCTATACCATCCAGGAGACCGCGCTACCCAGTCCCATTGCGGATGGTATTTTTTTCTACGACGGTTTTGAAGAAACGCGGAACTGGAGTTTTCAACGTTCGCATGCAGATCACGGTCAGTTTGTCGAAAGCATTCAATTCGCTACATCCATGCTTCGAGTTGAGCAAACTCAGGTACAATTTCAATCGCAGGACGAGCGCGTTATTTCGCAGTCTCTGTATGACAATGTCGGGCGACCGGCCATGCAGACTTTGCCGTTGCCATACTTCGACAGTCAGGACGGCAAACAGTTGGCATACCTGGAACGTTCGGAACTGATGACGGTCGGCGGAGCGGACTACAGGACTGAACATTTTGATGACCTGAGTGCGGGGACATTTGAGAATCCGCTTGCTCTGGACGGCGGCGCCCTGCACGTGTATTATTCCGGCGGGTTAGGCTCGGAGGATCACGTTGCCAGTGCTGAAGGGTTTCCATTTTTTCAGACTCAATACTATGCCGACGGAACGAATTCGCCGCGCGAAGCATCCGGGCCAGGTTCGGCACATCGAATCGGCGGCGGGCACACAAGCGAGAGTTTTTTTATTCGGCCGACCAACAAAGAACTGTTAACCTTGTTTGGGGAAGAAGCACCCGATAAAAATTCAGTCAGAAAAGTTGTCAGCAAGGATCCTAACGGCACAAGTTCTGTATCCTACTATTCCAAGTCAGGTGCTCTCCTGGCGGTGGGAATGGTCAAGAATACGTCCGGTAGTTCCAATCTTGCGAATCTTGATGTCGATCCCGCAAGCGGGGAGCAGGTCATGTTTCCGGCTTCAGATCCGGAAAATCCAGTAGATGAAGGGCTTGTGGCTGTCGATTTGCTCGAAGGGAAAGGAGCGACAGCCGATGGCAAATTTCGACTCGCCGGGCAGGAAATATTGCTGACTGAGACAACAAATGTCGATCTCTTTTACTCGACACAGAAAAAATCGTTTTACGATGATTGCCTTGAAATGTGCACCGAGTGCGATTTTATGGTGGTCATTCGAGTTTTAGACCTGAAGACAAACAAAATAGTCAATCAAGGGCAACAGGATGAAATGCGCTGGGAGGAGGTCGTAACGCCAACAGCGCCTACGTTTGGCAATGACCAGCCAACCTGCGATAGCCAATTGGGGATGCTTTACTGGCCAGGTCCCGGCCCTTCCGACGTTAAAACAATTCAGTTGGCGCCCGGCGCTTATCGCATCGAGCGTGAAGTGATCTTTGAAATGCCGCACGTGGTTAGCGGAGCCGAAGGTTATTCACAAGACAGGCTCGCGTGGTACAGGCAACAAGTTCGCGATCGAATATTCGAACTGATAGACGATCTGGACTCAGGGCCAGGCAACGTGGATTTGTCAGACTTGGAAAATATGTTTTTTACCGCCGAGGCGATGAAAAACATCGATGATCTCGAAGTTTTTTATGCTTATCTGAAAGACTACTATGGCGGCCGCTATTTGGAACTTCCCTGCGGCACACTGGAAATCCCATTCGAAGAATGTAAAGAGGAGGAAGTTCCTCCCGTTGAAGATTGGATCGCCTATATGGCGAATATTCTTGGGTCTACGCAAGTTTTTGGTCCGGGCTCTGTCCAAACGCCGACGAACTCAGATCGCATGGCATTTTACTGCGGCGACGGAAACGAAACTGATCCCCACCCGGCGCACCCCGGACTGAATTCGATCAGTGACGCTGACCTTGCAACACTGCTGAACAACATTCTGGCGGCACATCCAGGAGAGGAAGCCGTACTGTGGGGATGTTGGCGGAGCGCAGTCCAGCAGCGTGCCGGTTTGCCGTTTCGCAACGACCGCCTGCACTGTACCTCATTGTTGGACTTGTATTTTGATTGTATCGGTTACGAGCCGACGGCGATTCACGCAAACGCTACCGACTACAACAATGCCGGTGGCGTTGTGCTTGCTCACACCATGTTTGTCGATCCAACTGCAAATTGCGCTGCGGACATGACGACCATAGGCCTCGATCCGGTTACACAGGAATATCGCGATGCAGTTTATCGATGCATACTGACCGGAACCACAAATTCCGACGGCGATCAATCGCTTGACGATGGAATCGATGATCCATCTACGGCCGATCTTGAAGCTGACTGTGAGACTCGCTGTGAAGAGCGGCGGGCCGAATTTCGTGAGGCTATTCTTCGTGCATTTCAGAACAGAGACCCGGAAATCACGGAAAATGACATTCCTCTCGATGATCTGGCTGATGATCTGGTAGGCAAGTGTACAGGTACCTGTGATGCGCTTAATTCATCCAACCTGATTGGTCCAAATGCCAACCAGATAGAGATTGATGAACTTTATCCCGAAGTCCAGGAAGCGTTCAACTTCATGTTTCAGGGCATAGAGGTTAACATAAAGGAAATTGGTGAAGACTGTCCCGAAGGATTTGATCAATGCGGCGCGGATCCGATTCTGACGACAGTTGCCTGGAGCCAGATTGCCGATGAGCGCAATGCGATTCTCGAGCTGATTAACCAGGCAATTGAAGACGCACGTGACAACATCCTGACGACCGGCGATGTTGCGGGTGAGTTGAACTCGTTGCGCGATTACATCGAAGCGCAGTTCTTTGCGATGACCGGACAAGCCGGCTGCCCCGATCCGGGCTTGTGGCCTTACAATGACGGGATTAACACAGCCGCCGAAGGAATATCCCAGGCCGTGTACGAGCAGATGCTGGCGCTGCAACAACAGGGCAAACTCAATTCATTTATCGTTCGCTTGAGTGTGGACGAAGCGAACTGCGACCTGAACATGGCGGTTGTGCTATCGTTTGGCGATTCCTGTCCACCGATGACCCTGCCCACTTCAGATCACTTTGGTAGTCACCTGGATGAATATACATCAGCGGAAATTGCCTGCCTTATAGAGGCAGACGCCGGTTCGTCGGGCCAGCCCTACTGTCAGATGTTGTGCAGTGAATTTTGCAAGGTTTATGACCCCGGTGCGGTAAGCCTATGTGTTAATTTTATCGATGCGGAGGAGTTTACAAAGAAGGCATCTTCCGGTACCGAAATCAGAGAGAAAACCTGTGGTGAGTTGATGCTGCCCAGGATTAAACAGAAAATGTTCAAACGCCTGAACAACCTGATTGCGCGACGGCAGCAGGAAGTTGAAGAAGAATATGTTAATAACTGCCGATTGTTCAGCGAGGGAGAGGAGACGTTCACCGCGACTTACAGCATGAATTACTACCATTTCACGCTGTACTACTACGACCGCGCCGGTCGCCTCATCAAAACTGTTCCGCCCAAGGGTGTTGATTTTCAGGATCCGGACGGCGACAGAAGTCAGGTTCCAAACCATACTCTGGCGACAACCTATGCTTACAACTCGATAGGCGAGTTGCTGGCTACGAATTCACCTGACGGCGGATTGTCAAAATTCTACTACAACGAAGCCGGTCAACTGCTTGTATCGCAGAACGCCGAGCAATTCGATGCGGGCAACACAACAACCTACGGCAAGCACAGCTTTACAGAGTACGATGAGTTTGGCCGACCGTTTGAAGCCGGCGAGGGCGACGATTTTGCCGCTGCCGTTGCTGGAGCTGTGAACAATATTGTCCAGAGTTCCGTGACGGTAAGCAACAAATCGGAGATTACGAGGACTTTCTACGATGAAGCCGATGCAAATGGCGACTATACCTATCTTTCAGGCGGCGTCGCACCGACTTTGACCGGTCGTAACTACAGGCATCGCGTCGCACGCGCGGTTTCAAACTATGGTGATGTGAATAAGGAGGTTTCAACCACTTACAGCTATGACGAACATGGAAATGTCGAGTGGGTTATCCAGGACCTGCCGGGTATCACAGCACAAAATTACATTCGATATGAATTCAATTTGCTGAGCGGCAATACAGAAAAAGTCATACTGAACGAAGGATATGTCGATCAATTCCATCATTGTTATGGCTATGACGCCGACAACAGACTGACGGAAGTCTGGACGTCCGACGATGGCGAGTTCTGGGACCGCGATGCTGCCTATGAATTTTACAAACACGGCGGGTTGCGCCGGACAGAAATTGGCGAAGACCGTGTACAAGGCCTCGACTTTGTTTATACCATTCACGGTTGGCTCAAAGCGATAAATTATCCGGTTATGGATCCGAACAGCGACCCGGGTGAAGACGGCAAGACCCCGACGACCAGGGTTGCCCAGGACGCATTTGGAATGATGCTCGGTTATTACCAGAACGACTATGTCCGGTCGGGAAGCGTGTACGAGCTCTCATCGCCGCATTTGCGCAGCACCCTGTCGAGTTCCTATGACTTGTACAATGGCAACATCTCCAACATGCAGGTGGGCCACTTTGCACATGCACAGGTGAAATACGGGACCAACACAGGCGAGCAGACGGGTTATGCCTTCCAATACGATCAACTTCAGCGGCTGATCAGTGCCGACTTCATGGCATACCAGAGCAGTGCATGGACGGATCCGGCCAACTCTGAGTTCGATGCGTCATACAAGTACGATCCAAACGGCAATCTCACAAAACTTCAGCGATATGCCAATGATGCTCTTGTTCCTCTGATGGATGACTTTACGTACAACTACTTCGGAGGCGGGAATAAACTCAACTTCGTTTCAGACGCTCAATCAAATGCGGCAGCTTATTCGGAAGACATTGACAATCAGACGTATGGCAACTACAGCTACGACGAAATCGGCAGACTGACGGCAGACGATGCTGAAGGCATTACAAGCATTGAATGGACGGCTTATCACACTGTAGAGCAGATTACATACAGTGGTGGGCGCACGGTCAACTTTATCTATGACGCCACCGGGCAGAGAATTCAAAAACGCGAAGTCAATGGTACGGTCACCACGGTGACACACTACGTCCGCGACGCAGTCGGAACTGTTCTGGCAACCTACATTGACCATCCGGACGAACCCAGTCCCGGTGATGTAGTTGTGGAGAATCCGATTTACGGCGCCGGCCGGGTTGGTGTGCAGAGCCGGGAATTCTTCAAGGGGACATACGACCTTGTTAATACCAACTATCCGGTTCTGATCGCACCGGTCCTGAATATCTACGAACGGACGATTTGCGAAAAAATGTACGAACTGACCGACCACCTCGGCAATGTCCGGGTTGTCATCAGTGATATCAAGGTCGGCGCATCCGGCGGAACAGGTCCTTTCACGGCCGACGTACACGTGATCAACAACTATTATCCCTTCGGCATGCTCCAGCCGGGGCGCCATGTCCAGAGCGAGACATACCGTTACGGCTTTGGGGGGCACGAGGCCGACCATGAGCTCAAAGGCGCAGGCAAC
>CAYULF010000013.1:0-156054 GCA_964445695.1 uncultured Hyphomicrobiales bacterium
GGCGGCTGGCGGCTGGCGGCTGGCGGCTGGCGGCTGGCGGCTGGCGGCTGGCGGCAAAGACACAAATTTGCAGTACTTCTTTTGTTCACACCGCAGTTCCTGTATTTTGCCCTCGAATCAAGTTGCTGAACAACATTGTCAGCGCGGGGCGAAGGGGGAGTTCCAAATGCAATCAACTTCCATAGGTTTGGTGTCAGCGATCCTGGTGTGGATGAGCTTGACTGGTCTCTGTGTGGCCCAAACCGGCTCGGACACTGCGGCGGAGGTCTCGCATCAGATTGGCTTGAAGATCTCCGACCTCTCGGGCGGCGGACTGTTTTATCAGGTGCAATTTGACCTCCTGGCGTTTGAAGTTTCGGGGTACGTAGATTATAGCGCATCGCCCGACTACACCGACAAAACTTATGTGCTTGGTTTTGAAGGCCAGTTTGCTTTTGAACGGCGCGAAACCTGGCGCATTTACGGCCTGGCGGCAATCTGGAATTCGTACCGGCGTGAAGTCTTCGACCCGAGCTTCCCCAATCCTCCCACGCCGACACGGCAAGTAACGACGACGGAACGTTTCGAAACCTCCATCGGGATTGGCGCCGAGTGGTTGATTTGGGACAATCTGGCGCTGGACATCGACGCCGGATTTTCCTTTGCCAATGAACAGGCCGGTCGAAACAAAGAGTTGTCGCCGTCGATGGGCGCGGGCGTGTCGTTTCGGCTGTAGTCATGCGCAGAGAAGTGCGCATACTGCCGCTGCGCGACCGATGTCGGACTCCAATCGTCTGTCGTACTCGTTAGGTCCAGGAAACAACTGATATGCTGAAGACATGTCAATCCGCATTCAAACTTGCATCAGTGCTGGCGTTAAGTATTGCGCTCACCGCTGTCGCCGTACGCGCACAGACGGACGTCACACACCAGATAGGTCTGCAGTTTTCGGGTATTTCCGGCCATGGGCTGAACTACCAATTGCAGGTTGATCGATTCGGCTTTGAATGCGGCGGTTACGTCTTTCTGGAACAGGAAGACCGGGACGATCTCCTCGAGTACAATCTCGGCACGGAGCTGCAGTACAGCCTGATGCAACGTGAGAACATCCGCACCTATGGCCTTATCGGCGTCAATTTCCACTCCACCGAAGAAACCGAGGTGATCCCGTCGCCCGGCGGCGGGATGACATTCGAACGCCGCAGCCAGGATTTTACGACCGGAATCGGCATGGGCTGCGAAGTCGTTTTTTTTGACCACCTGGCGCTCAACCTGGACCTGGGCTACGCTTATACAAATTCCGACGGCGGCGCATACAAAGAAACACAAGCCAAGGGCGCTGTAAGCATCGGTTATCGATTCTAGATCAAATCTTGATCAAAAACACACATACACAATGCATGGATGCTGAAGTGCCGTGCCGGGCTCCTACCGGATTCGTCCCGGCACACTCCGCAGTCGAACCGTTCAAACCGGCAATCAGTCAGTGCTGCCGACACCTGGACCAAGACCAGGCTGTGGCCGCACCGGTGCGTCGATTGAGACGGACAAAGCGGCTTAAATCCTGAATCTGCGCGACTACCAAGACGGCCTTTAAAGACCAGCCGGGAAAGAAACATACATGATGCATGTTTGTTGAAGTGGAAATTGCAGCCCGGCGCAGGCGGTCAGAAGGGAAGAACTGAGAATTTGCGTAGAAAACGCCGCAAAACCCGATCAGGAGCGGAACGCTGAGGCGAGGAACAACAAAGCAGAAAACATACACTGCGTATGCAAATGAACAACTACGACCGGATGCGTTTCCAAAAAGCGGCAGGCGTGGGATGGAGATGCAGAAGCGGCGATTCCGATCAGAACGCCAACATTTGAACTGTTATATTGTAGTTTCGGCATTCACGGTCGTGGCAAACGACTCCGCTGGCTCTTCGTGATTGTGCCGACGAAGCACCCATAGAACCAAGATTGTATTTCCATTCCATTCACTATTCAGGACTGCATCATGCGTCAACGTACTCTGTTCCCGGCTGTTTTAACGTTGCTGCTGTTGCTGGCAGCGCTTCCGCAAAATATTCTAAGTCAGAGCCATGAGAATCGGCTGTCGTTCGGCGTCAACGGCGGCGGAGTCAAGTATTTTGGAGAATTCACTGACAACCAGTTTTGGCTGAGCGGCGACATGTTCCTGCGTTACAACGTGATCCCGCACCTTTCGGTCCACGCTTCCGTAGGCCTCACGCAACTCCGATTCAAAAACACGTCGACGGTGATCGACCGCTACCCGGAATACTTTGGTCCGGGCGCCGAAGTGGACGACAACTACCTGAATTCGACAACGGTGATACAGGAAAAAAGCGCGACGCGCATGCTGATCTACGAAGGCCTGGCGTCGTTCAACCTGTTCCCGAACGAGAAGTTTGTTCCCTACATATTCTCCGGCGTGAGTTTTGTCGACTTTAACCCGGCAAACATTTTTGCAAACCAGGCACTGCCGAACAACTCAAACGGCGTGTACGACAAACAGCAGATCATGATTCCGCTGGGGATCGGTTTTGAGGGTTACATCACGGACGATCTGGTGATCAACGGCCGCGGCACCTACCGAATTACGAATACCGATTTTCTTGACGACCTTGCCGAAGCCGGATCGGGCGACGACCAATTCCTGACCTTCGGGGTCGGTTTTTCCTACTATATCTTCGGCGAGTCCGACAACGACAAGGACGGCCTGACGAACTCCTATGAGATCGAGATCGGCACGGACCCGGAGAATCCGGACACGGACGGCGACGGGCTGACGGACGGCGATGAAGTGCGCCGGCACGGTACCAATCCCAAGGACCCGGACACGGACGACGACAACCTGACGGACTACGCCGAAGTGGTCGACCACGGCACCGACCCGAATCTGGCCGATACGGACAGCGACAAACTGAACGACGGCGAAGAGATCTCGCGCAAAACACAGCCGAAAAACCCGGACAGCGACGGCGACGGACTTGTCGACGGCGACGAGGTGCTGACGCACAACACGGACCCGCTGTCGCCCGACACCGACGGCGACGGACTGGTTGACGGCGACGAGGTGCGCAAACACAAAACCGACCCGACGGCGACGGACTCCGACTCCGACGGCCTGAACGACGGCGACGAAATCAACAAGTACAAATCGAATCCGGCGCAGAGCGATACCGACGCGGACGGCCTGAAAGACGGTCTGGAAGTCAACCAGTACAAAACCGATGTCAACAAACCCGACACGGACGGCGACAAACTGTCCGACGGCGAGGAAGTCAACCAGTACAAGACCGACCCGCTTAAAGTCGACAGCGACGGCGACCAGCTGATGGACGGCGAAGAAATCAACACCTACAAGTCCAACCCGCTGAAATCCGATTCGGACAGCGACGGCCTGAATGACGGCGACGAAGTGCGCCTCTACAAAACCGACCCGGTCAAAGCCGACAGCGACGGCGACGAGCTGAAGGACGGCGAAGAGATCAACAAGTACAAAACCGATCCGAACAACGTGGACAGCGACAACGACAAACTGCGCGACGGCGCGGAAGTGTTGACGCACAAGACCGACCCGGCCAACCCGGATACGGACGGCGATACGCTGATGGACGGCGACGAAGTCTCCGAGCGTTGGAATACGGATCCGCTCAAACCCGACACGGACGACGACGGCATCATCGATCCGGAGGACAAGTGTCCGCTGGTGGCCGGCAAACCGAGCACGGAAGAGCCCGAGAAACACGGCTGTCCGCAAGCGCCGAAAGTCGGCACCAAGGTCGACTTCCCCGACATCCTGTTCATCGTCAACACGGACAACTTCAACTTCGACGTTCCGCAGACGGCGGCCAATTTGGCCAAGCTGCTGCAGTACATGAACCAGTGCGAGGGCCTGCAGGTGATGATCGAGGGCCACGCTTCGTCGGAAGGCAACAAAAAGCGCAACCAGGAACTGTCCGAGATGCGCTCGAAAAAAGTTCGCGAATGGCTGATCGAGCAGGGCGTCTCACCCGCCAAGATCGTCGGCAACATCGGCTACGGCTCTTCGCGCCCGAAGGTGGAAGAACCGACGCCGGAGGAAGCCAAAAAGATGAAGGCCGACGAGGTTGAGGCGATCCGCAAGCAGAATCGTCGCATCACGATAGAGATTGTCAAGACCTGCGACGGCTAGGATATCGACTCCTGATCCAGGCATCCACTCAGAGCAGTGGCCGGCGTATGCTGGTCACTGCTTTTTTTGTTTGGGGGAGGAGGTGAGCTGGGAAATATATGATGGAGCGGTTTTGAATGAGAGGCCTTGATGGAGACGCGTTGTCTGAATTGCGTGGACTGAAATGAGTAGACTGAGACGCTGTTGCATTGTGAGGTTTTGGATTGGGCACACCCCTCCGTGAAATCAAGTTGGGCCCGCCCCCGCCACCACCTCCGGCGAGTTTTTATCCTCCACCACACAGGCCTACCGCCCGGTCCGAATCAGCAGATTCCGCCCGGTTTTGCGCCTGTGTCACAAGGCCGACTCGTCAGCCGACACAGCCAACATCGCGATTACATGAACCCACCGGCCATCTTTTTCCGCGAACGTCCGCAAAAATCGCGCTGAACGTGCCATCAACTCGCACAAGCGGGAAGGTCTTCTGCGAAACTCATCGATGCGCTGCAGGATCGCTTTATGCCTGCGGCATAGCTCTGCTTGATTTTTTGTTTGCCGGCGTGCCGCAAGCTTCGACTTCCCGATCCGGGCAGGGTTCCAGTTTCGGGGCTGAAAACCGACCCAACGGCTCTCGAATTCGGCGCATCGTTGACCAGCTCTGCGCTTTGGCGCGCTGCACGGACTCTGAATGTCAGACCCGTGTAAACTGTCGATCAATACTGCAAACTCACCTGCGACAGCAGGCTCAACACATTCGACCAATTGATTGCACGCGGCAAGGGTTTACGCTTGCCGCCGCTTCAAACCCGATGACAAACAAAAAGAAAAAGCAAGCCTGCGAGCAGGCGCGGCGATGTATTCGGCCGTTGATGTCGTTTGGGTCGTTTACGCCGTGAAAGCAGTTGACACCGAAAGCGAAGCACATGCCTTGTGCCGGAAACAAAAAATACCGCATTGAATAATTTGACGGCGGCGGCTAATTTGCGGCATGAGCGTCACGTTGGATAAAAAGCCGCAGAAACGGCTGGTGCAGGATGTGCAGGATCTGCGCGCGCAATTCAATCGATGCAGTAACCGCAACGAGCGGCTCGCCTTTCTGAATACGGATGGAAAATTCCTGCAGGAACACGCCCCGACGACCTATCGCGAACTGGCGGAGGCTTGCCTGGCGGACGTCGATGAAACATGCGACCGCGCGCTGCTGGGCCGCGTGCTGTATCGCCACGCCACCACCTGCCACAGAATGCGCGACAGGGAACACGCCGAAGCGGGGTTAAGGGCGGCCGAACAGATAGCCGATGAGCTTGACGAACATGTCCTGGCCGTGGCGATCAGCGGATTCAGGGCTCGCATTCTGGTGTATTCCGGCAATGCCGTGCAGGGCCTGCCGCACGTTGAGCAGGTGCGCAAACGACTGGACAGACTGCCGGTGCTGCGCGATCGCTATGAATTCGACATGTCCAGCAGCATGATAGCCGCCACCGGCCGGCTGATGACCGGCCAATTGGTTGAAGCGCTGCGGGAAATTCGCCGTTTTGTGGAGATTGGTCGCCTTCGCGGAACAAAACGCAGCGCATACAGCATCCACTTCCAACTGGCATATGTGCTGAAACACTGCGAACAATTTGCCGAAGCGGAACGCCTGCTGCACACGCACCTGGCCCTGGAACGGACGCGCAAAACGACCCACAACATCGCGTCGGCATTGCTGACAATCGTGAAATTCCGGTGTGAAAGCGGCGGGGCGGACGAGTCATGTCGCGCCTTGCTGCAGGAAGCGCGCGAGCTGGCGGAGACAGTTCCTCAGGCGCCTCCGAATGCCCTGATCGACCTCGCGGAAAGTATGTACCTGCTTCACCTCGGGCGGCCGCATGATGCGCTGAGGTTCATCACGCGCGCCTGCGAAAACATTGATGAAACGGAGCAGCCCGAACCCTGCTGCGAGATTTACAATGCGGCGGCGCAGACACATCTTGACCTGCAACAACCGGACGAAGCCGAAGACTATATCACCAGGAGTCTGGCGATCGCACGGAGGCAGCAGTATCTACCGATGGAAGTGGCGGCCCTGAATAAGCTGACTGCAATCTGTGAAAAGCGCGGCGAACGCAAGAGGGCGCAGGAAGTGCGTTCGCAACACAAAAAACGCCACGCGGAATTGACCGGACATCAACACGATCCCGAATTCATTGAATACAGGAATTTCATTCAGTCCGAACTGGCGCGCCAGCAATTGATGCTAGAACTGGCAAAGAGCAATCAGTTGCAGCAGGCCACGCGGGAGGCGGAACGGGAACGCCGGCAAATCGAACAGCATCTCGTTTCCAAGGCACTGATTATCGGCAACAAAAACAATTTGCTGTACGCCGTGAAAACACTGGTGGAAACACATTTGAACAACATCGACGAGGCCGTGCAGAGCGATTTCGCGGAATTGCAACGCAGCGTCAGTGTGCATCTGGACGAGGAAGACCTGTGGCGCGAATTCGACGAACAATTCGCTCTGGTACACCCCGGTTTCCAGGAAAATCTGCGCAAACGCCATCCGAGACTCACGCCGACCGAACGCAAAGTATGCGCCCTGATGAAACTGGAACTGCCGTCCAAGGACGTCTGCCGCATCCTGCGCATCGGGCAGCGCAGCGTAGAGACACATCGCTACAACATCCGCAAGAAAATGGGGCTGAGCGGGACGGTCAGTTTTACCGACGCGCTGGCCGATATATCCTGAGCGCACCGCGTCACAGAGCCAGGCGGACATCTAAGTAGGTTTTCAGTAGTACCCGGCTCAAGGCGATTCACCATATTGGCATCTGACAATCGGACAGGCTTTCCGCAGGTGGTTTAACGGATGTATCGGCGCCGGATCCTCCAATCACCTGCTACCCGGCTTGCAGCACGGACAGCGGGCTAATGCAATCAAGTCGTATTTGACACCGCTCCCAGGTTAACACAACATTCACGGTCGATTCAGACTGCTCTACCGTACGACGTTCCACGAACGCCGCAGGGACGACCATGTCTCGTTGTTAACACATCGACGCCCGTGCACACAGGCTCTAACTCCTCGATTGTCGTTTTTCGATCATTATAACATTCCGAGGATTGCATGAAACTCCCAGGCAACTCGCAGAGACGAGTTATATCGGACGCGCATCTCCGCAAGGCGTCGCGACAACTGCTTAAACTTCTGTTCGGTCCCTTTACCGGCTCCGCCGTTCACAAACGTATTAACCTTCTGCGCAAACGACTGGAACGACTCAAGTTTAACACTGCCGGACTTAAACAGACCGCCATCGGAGCCGGCGCACTCTTTATCGCCTTCACAACACAGGAATTGAAGGCGTCGACAACCGTGACCATTACAAACGTCAGCCCAACGACCAATGCCATAGCCGCGCCGCGCGACGGCAACATCGTGATTGATTTCAGCCACCCGATGAACAGCACGACGCTGAACGTCGAAAACGAAGATTTGCGCACGGTTTTTATCCACGGCTCGCAGTCGGGAATGATCTCCGGCGAGGCCGACATCAGGTTGGAAAACGACAACAAACGACTGGTCATCCTGCCCTGGAACGACTTTTTTCCCGGCGAAGAGATCAGCATCACGGTAACCGGCGCCAGCTCGGAGAGCGGATATCCGCTCAGAAAGGGTTACGTGTTAACATTCCGGGCGGCGGTTGCTCGCAGCAAAGGTGAGTTCGGCTACGTGACGGATCGCTATCAGAACAACAGTCCGCATGCGATTATTCCATACGACAACGACCGCGACGGCGACATCGACCTGGTGTTAAACAACGCCTTCAGCAAGCTGTTCTCGCTGCACAACCAGGGCGACTTCAACTTCACACAGAATATGGGCAACTACTCCAACGTAGGTTACACAGGACACGGCGCGGACCTGGACAACGACGGCGATATTGATCCGGTCATGAATCAAGGCGGCCGGACTTTTTACGTTTACAACAACAATCGCAACGGCACATACCTTCGTTCCGGCATGATGCTTCCGACCTCAGGGCTGTACGACATCAAGTCCGGCGATCTGGACGGCGACGGAGACATGGACCTTGTCACCAGCAACTATCACAACGGAAAAACCCCCTACGCCTTTTTTAACAACGGCGACGGAAGATTCCGTTCGCAGGCCTTGCCGGTAGTTAACTCCCGCGAAGTTTTTGTGCAGGATTTCGATTCCGACGGCGACGTCGATATCTTCATGTGCGCCAGTATCGGCGGCTCCGGAGACAGTAAACTTCTGTTTAACGACGGACACGGTAATTTCACGACACACACGCGCAACGTTGACGACGTGATGTGCGCAGGCGTGGGCGACTTTGACGGCGACGGAGACCTGGACATCATTGCCGGCACAAACGTTCGCAGCCGCAAGGCAAGGTACTGGAAAAACTTCGGCAACGGCAACTTCGGTTCGAGTTTTATCGGCGACGCAGGTCACCACACGGATGTTGAAGTCGGTGACCTGGACGGCGACGGAGATCTGGATGCCGTCCTTCTTCACAAGAAAGCAAGTACCGCTGTCGGCCAGGCGCAGGTTCTGATCAACGACGGCACCGGACGATTTCAAACGGCGAGTTACGGTGGGTTTGCGTTCCTTAATGAGGACTGTGCATTGGCCGACTTCGACGGCGACGGAGATCTGGACCTGACCTTTGGCGGCACGAACACGGGACTGCAGTTTTACAGCAACAAGAACGTACCGTCCGTCACTCGTCTGAACGACCCCTGCCTGTTAATCACAGAAGAGTCGGTCGAGCTGAATCTCGTCGGCAAGGAACTGGACGTTATTGACCAGGTGACCTTGACAATTCCCGCCGTCGCCGACGAATCTCTGACGGAGCGACAGTGCCAACTCGTTGTTAACTCTTCGACTGCAACGACTCTGGCGACCAGCATTCCGGCCGGTAAAGCCACTAATCCGGGAACTTACACGCTGAGTCTGTCGGGCGACGCAGGCGAAGCGGAATTTGAATTCGAAATTCGCGAACCGTTTCGGATAGAAGGTCCGCGCTGTGTATATCCCGGTCAAATTGCGCGCTATGAGTTTTTCCCGTCCAGCGCAGAACTCAATCTGCTGGAGGACAGCCCGATGCTGCCCGGGTCGTCCAGCTGGCGACGCATTTCGGCCGATGTGTTTGAGGTGCAATGGAGAACAGATATTCCCGGCACGTTAATGCGAATTTATCGACTCGAAAACGGTTGTTTGATGCGCGCTGAGACTCGCGTTGGACGCTCTACCCTCGTCGGCAATGTCGACTTCCTGACAACCGAACCGGAGGCGACGGACACGGTCGACGTCTTGGTCAATGACACCGGTCACGAGCTGGAACTGACCAAAGTCTTTACTCCGGAACGCGGTCAGGCGCGCATTGTAAATAATCAAGTGGAATTCACGGCGCCGGTTGATTTTGAAGGAGTCTGTGCAATCAAATACGAGGCACGCGATACAGCCGATTGTTATCTGGAAGGCAAACTCATTGTGACCGTCGGTAAAGCCGCGCCGAATGCCGCTATCAGGTTTGTTGAGCGTAAAAAGGATCGCGTCGGCGGTGTACGAGGATTAAACAGAGTCGAGGACGTTGTCGTCAGTCCCGACGGCAAACACCTGTACGCATCGGGTCGCAATGAACACTCTCTTGTGCTGTTTAACCGTTCCGACAGCAGCGGCACGCTGGAGTATGTTAAACGCTACCGGCACGGACGCAACGGCGTGCGCGGTTTGCGCTACGTTTCAGGCCTGGCTATCAGCCAGGACGGTGCTCATGTCTACGCGGCCAGTCTCTCCAGCAACTCGCTCGCAGTGTTCGATCGCAACGATACAACAGGTGAGCTCACGTTTAAGTTTGTTGAAAAAATGTCCGGAACAGCACAGCCGAAAGGCATGGCGGTTTCGCCGAATGACAAACACATTTACATTACGGGCAGCCGGACCAATGCTCTTGAGGTTTTCGAACGGCGTTCAGCTGCGGACAGCCTCGTGCAGATTCAACGCCTGCGTGACGGACGCAACGGTGTTGACGGACTCGATGCCGCCGCCGATGCCGTCGTCAGCCCCGACGGCAGACATGTTTATGTTGCCGCCGTGGACGATGATGCCGTGTCAATCTTCAAACGGGACACGACAGGTCTGTTAACATATCGCGGCCTGGTACGCGACAAAGTCGAAGACGTTAGAGGCCTGAGTTCGGCAACGGCACTTTCAATCCGTGGTGACGGCAAGTTTCTCTATGTGGCGGGTAACCAGGACGATGCCGTCGTAGTCTTTGAGCGCGACCCGGAGAGCGGCGACCTCAGTTTTATACAGGTTAACAAAAACGGTCAGGACGGCGTCACGGGTCTCAACGCTGTTTCAGACGTCGCCGTCAGCCCCGACAACGGCCAGGTGTATTCGGCTGCGAGCAGCGACCGGTCAATTGCTCAGTTCAGTGCCGGCGTTACAAACGGAGAGTTGTCGTTCAGTCAATCCCTGCGCGACGGCGAGGACGGCGTCGACGGATTAAAAGGCGCGCAGGCGCTCGACATCAGTCCTGACAGCAAGTTCATTTACGTGGCGGGAACGTCCGACAACTCCGTGGCCGTTTTCCGTCGCATTGTACTGCCGACCGCGAAAGACGACCTGTTCCGCGCTTTGTACGAAGACGACTACGACAACAGCGGACTTACATTTACTCTGGATGTGCTCGCCAACGATTTCGATTCCAGGGGAGGCGACTTAACAATTGTCGCAGTTGACACCGCTTTAGTTGGCGACGTAAGCATTTCAGCCGGCGGCAGAACGCTGGAATTCAGCAAGCCGTACCCGCATACATACGCTGACGGCATTCCGGCTGATCTCAGCTCGACCTTCCGCTACACTGTTAAAAACGTCGGCGGTGATACGGCGACCGCCAATGTGGAAGTAATGTTAAGCGGTCCCGCGGAGTTGGACAAACAGGCAAGGGTTGCAACCGCCCTGACGCCCGCTTCTGTGCCGGCTTCAGCGCTTGCTTTGATCGATGGTTTGAGTGTTGCGCCCAACCCGTCCAACGGTCCGGCCAACGTCAGTTTCCGACTTAACAACGATGCACATGTCACAGTCACGGTCTGCGACATGACAGGCCGCCAGGTTGCACAACTTCTCAACGCTCAGCAGTCTTTCGGCGAATACCTGATTCGCTGGGACGGCACACGCGGGGGCGGGCAGCGCTTGCAGAGCGGAGCATACTACGTTGTTGTCAGCGCAACAAATGGTGAATTAAACACACGCCAGGTTTTCCCGATAGTATTGTTATAGTGATCGAATGGATGCACGGGCGGGGAGCACAGCTTCCCGTCCTGTGCATTCGCTCGTTCGATTTCCAGGCGGCGACAAGCGCAGGCCCGGTGTGTTAACATCGGGCCTGCTGTGTTTAACAACTCCCATGATCGCTTTGAGTCCTTGCTTGCGCTGCGGCCTCAGGCTCGCTGACTTTTTTGTTCGTCGCCATGTGTGAATCCCACGACTAAAAAGGAGGCATTAAACTGTGCACTCATCGAGTTCAAGACAACTTGAGTTGTGCAAAGCAGTTAAACACGTTGCAGAGGACCGGCGGGCGGAAGCATTAACAACACATGCCGGAATCCCCGATTGAAGTACGTGGACGGCGTTGGAATTCAAATTGTGTCGAAGTAGATTGAGATCATTTGTGGAAAACCAGGGTGTTTCTGTGTTTGGTTTTAAAAGGGCACACCCCTCCGTGAAATCAAGTTGGGCCCGCCCCCACCTCCGGCGAGTTTTTATCCTCCACCACACAGGCCTACCGCCCGGCCCGAATCAGCAGATTCCGCCCGGTTTTGCGCCTGTGTCACTTCGCCGACTCGTCAGCCGACACAGCCAACATCGCGATTACTTCAACCCGCTCGCCGACTTTTTCCGCGAACGTAGCCAAAAATCGCGCTGAACGTGCAGCGCGTCAGGACAAGCGGGAACACAATTCCATTCAGGTAAACCCGCGCATTTGATTTGAATCCGCGGCGGAGCCAGGTTTCCAGCATCTCCTGCGTCACGACGCGGCGCACATTACTGCGACTCACGCCCGCCACTCAAGAGCATTGCATGGTTTCGCATGAACTCCGATACATTCTCGCTCCGAGGCTGACAAATTCTGTCCAAAAAGCGGCCGTGGTATTCGCCTATCGCCTCAATTCGCGTATTTTAGACGTTTACCCTGAAAACCGACTGAACATCTGCAACATGCCGACAATGACCTATGCGCCGCTGGGCGCTTGTGGAATGAAAGTGAGCCGCCTCAGCCTCGGCGGGTGGACAACCTATGGCGACAGCGTCCGGAATGACGCCACCGTCGCCGCCATCATCAGAAAAGCATATGAGGCCGGCGTCAATTTCTTCGACATGGCCGATATGTACGGCTACGGCAAAACCGAAGAAGCCATGGGCCGCGTCCTGGCCGAGTTTCCGCGCCACACACTTGTGCTGAGCAGCAAACTGTTTGTGCCGATGAGCGAGGACGTCAACGACCGCGGCCTCTCGCGCAAACACATCATGGAATCGATTGACCGCTCCCTGCGACGCATCGGCACGGACTACCTCGACATCTACTTCTGCCACCGCTACGACCCCGAAACGCCGCTGGAAGAAACCGTGCGCGCCATGGACGACCTCGTCCACCAGGGCAAAATTCTCTATTGGGGCACGAGTGAATGGAGCCGCGAACAACTGAGCGCCGCGTTGGAACTATGCGCCAAACACGGCTACTACCGGCCGCAGGTGGAACAGCCGCAGTACAACCTGATGTGGCGACGCATTGAACGCGACATCCTGCCCACCATCGAACCGGCCGGCATGGGCACGGTCGTCTGGAGTCCGCTGGCCTCCGGCGTGCTCAGCGGCAAGTACGACAAGGGCATTCCGGAAGACTCGCGCCTGGCGCAAGAAAAATTCGGCAGCCTGCGCAATCGCTGGCTGCAAGACGGCGTACTGGAAAAAGTGCGCGCTTTTGGCGACATCGCCGCAGGGCTGGGCTGCAGCAGCGCCCAACTGGCCCTGGCATGGGCGCTGGCCAATCCCGCCGTTTCCAGCGTGATTACCGGTGCGACTCAAACGGCACAGCTTGAAGAAAATCTAGGTGCGCTCGACGTTCAGTTGGACGCCGGACTCAAGGCGCGCCTGGACGATCTGCTGCCGGATGCCTCGCACCCCGGCAACTGACGCGGACACTCCGCTTTTGCATTCATTTTCCGCACGGGAGCTGCATGCCGCAGGACTTGTTGTTTGATGAAACCACGCAGGTGAGCGAACACCACCTGCGCGTCTTGCACACGGCCGACTGGCACCTGGGCCAGCGTCTCTGTGATCAGGATCGCATCGCCGAACACGCGGCCTTCCTCGACTGGCTTTTGTACACCGTGCAGCGCGAACGCATCGACGCTCTGATCCATTCCGGCGACGTCTTTGACTCGGCCAATCCGCCGGCGCAGGCATTGCAGGCCTACTACGAATTCCTGGCGCGCTTGATGGCCGAAACCAGCTGCCGCTGTGCGATTATCACCGGCGGCAACCACGACTCTCCCGCCGTGCTCAACGCACCGCGCATCCTGCTGGCGCACCACAATATTCACGTGGTCGGCGACCACGATCCCAAACGCGAAATCATCAGGCTCTACGACAAAGCCGGCGACCCCGCCGCCGTCGTCTGCGCCGTACCCTTCCTGCGCGACCGCGACCTGCGGCATTCCAAAGCGGGCGAGAGAGGTCCCGAACGCGAAGCACGCATCCGCGAGTCGATCGGCCGCATCTACGCCGAGGCGGCGCGCAGCGCAAAAGAAAAACGCCCGCAGGGCATGGCCATGATCGCCACCGGACACCTCTTTGCCGCCGGAGGCGTGCGCAATGATTCGGAAAAAGACATTCACGTGATCGGCAACCTGGGTCAGGTCGGCGTCGACAGTTTTCCGGAAGAATTCGACTACGTCGCCCTCGGCCACCTGCACCGTCCGCAGAAAGTCGGCGGAGCGGAGCACGTGCGCTACAGCGGCAGCCCGATCCGCCTGGATTTCAGCGAGCACGAAGATCGCAAATTCTGCCTGCTGGCCGAGTTCGGCGGCGGTAAACTGATCAATGTACGCGAACTGGAATTCCCCGAGGGACGCCGCCTGCTGCGACTGCGCGGTGAAACCGACGAACTGGTGCACATCCTGCAGAACCTGCCGCGCCATTCCGGCAAGTTCCCGATGTGGATAGAAGTGCGCGTCCTGCTCGATCAGGCCGCGCCCGAACTGGACCACACCATGCGCGAAGCGCTCGGCGCACGCGAAGACGCCCAGATTCTGAAAGTGATCGCCGAAACGCAGTACGAAAAGAAATCGCTCGATGAAATCGTCGAGGCCGCCGAAAAACTCGAAGATCTGAGTGAAGAGGAAGTCTTCCGCCGCAGATGCGAATCACTCGGTTACGAACAAGAGGATGTTGAAAAAGAGCTCATGCCGGCTTTTCGGGAGCTGCTGGCGGAGATGCGTGAAGCGGAGGAAGAGGCATGAAAATTGTCAAGCTGTCGCTGCGCAATATCAATTCGCTGCAGGGCGACCACGAGTTCAACTTTGAAGAAATCTGCGCCGGCGGAAACCTCTTTGCCATCACCGGCCCGACGGGCTCCGGCAAGTCTTCCATCCTCGATGCGCTGACGCTGGCGCTCTACGGTCGCACGCCGCGCTACGGCGGCAACTCGCCTTCCGACGTCATGTCCCGCCACACCGGCGAGTGCCACGCCGAGGTTGTGTTTGAAACACAGCAAAAACGCTATCTGTCCAAATGGACCTTGCACCGCGCTCACGGCAAGGCCGAAGGCAAACTGCAGACGGCGCACATGGAAGTGGCGCATGCGGAAGACGGCAAGATCATTGAGTCGGGCCTGAAGGACACGCCCAACGTGGTGCGCGATCTTTGCGGCCTGGACTTTGACCAGTTTCGCCGGTCGGTCCTTCTGGCGCAGGGCGAGTTCGCGGCATTCCTGCGCGCCAATTCCAGTGAACGCAGCAAACTGCTGGAGCGCATTACCGGCACGGATGTGTACAAGGACATCTCCGTTTATGCCTATGAAAAGGCCAAAAAGGTCCGCTCCGACTGGCAGCAACTTTCGGATCGTCTTGCAGATATCAACCTGCTGGGCGACGAACAAGTCGTCGAGCTGCAAAAGCGTGCATCGGAAATCGCGTCCCGCGTCACCGCGCTCGAAACCGAAAAGTCCGCCCACAGCGAACAGCTGCAGCGCCGCGAACAACTGGAACAGGCCGAAGCCAAACTGCAGGAGCTGCAGACCGAGAGACGCAAACTCGAACTAGAGCAGGAAGACGTCGCAGCCGCGCTCACCGCGCTGGATCGACATCAGCAGGCCGCGCAGTTTGCGCCCGAAGTCGAAGCGCTGGACGGCAGCATAGAGTCAGGTTCCCGGCAGGAAGCCGAAGTACAGCGCCTGCAGACGCAGTTGATTGCACAGCAGGAAGAGCTGCAACAGGTCGTTGAGTCGATGAATCGACTGAAAACCGAAAGCACACAACGCAGTGAAGAAGTCGCCAAACTCCATGAAATCCTGCCGCGCGTCAGGACGCTCGACGGCCAGATAGAAACCACCGAGAGCGAGCTGAAGTCGCAAAGAGTTCTGCTGGACACCGCGCGCGACACATTGACTTTCCGAGAAGGGCAGCTGGAAGCCGCGCGCCAGGATCTGGCCGAAATCAAATTAAACGAAGAGCAGAACGCCGCCTGGCTGCGTGAAAACGACGGCGATGCCGATCTCGCCGAAAAAATTGCCAAAATCGCCGCTGCAGCGGAGGCCTGGCGCAGCGAACGTGTCAACATCGAATACGACGACGATAGTCTGAAGTCGCTGCGCGTTGAAATCGGTGAGGCGCAGACCGAAATGGAACAACGCGGCACGGCCCTGGCCGCCGACCAGCGCAATCTGGCCCGCGCCGAGGCGAACATCGACGACGCCGATCCCGCCGACCTGGAGGAAGAACAACGCGAATTACAGGAACGCGAGAGCTCGCTCAGCCGCACCGCCGATCTGCTGCGGGACATGGCCGCGCTGCAGGAAGAGTATGCCCGCAATGCTGCGGAAGCCGCGCGCAACGACGAACGCAGCACAAAGCTGCGAAACGACAACGCACGCCGGCGCGCTGAGTTGACGTCGATTGGCAAGGAACGCGATACCGCCGCCGAACACCTGCGCCTCCACGCGGAGAATCTGGCGCGCGAGCGGCGCATCCAGGAGCTGGAGGCCGAACGCGAACGCCTTGTGCAGAACCAACCCTGCCCGCTCTGCGGTTCAACCGAACATCCCTATGTGGATCACTACCGCGCCTCGCAAACCAGTGAGCTGGAACAGGCGCACGACGAAGCCGCGCAGCGTCTGCGCACGCTGGAAGCCGCAGTTTCCGACCTGAAATCCGAACTCAACTCCGCCCAGCATCAACTGGCGGAATCGCAGACCCGCGCCGACGAACTGCAGGCTGAACGCTCGACTTTGACGGAGAAATTCGCTGCTCTGCCAACAGAGAGCAGTGATCTGACGCGCGGAATTGCCATTGACGAAGCGCAGCGCAGCGCTACTGCGCTGTCTCACGTCCGCCTGCGGCGCGAGACAAACAGTGCGGCGCTGCGCGAGTGCCGCAAGCGACTTGAAACGGCACGCGAACGGCAGCGCGAGCTGGACGGATTGCGCAGCGCGATCTCCAACCATCAGACGGCGCTGGAAATCCTGCAACGCGAAGCTCAAAAACTCGACCGCAAGCGCGAAGAGCTCAACCTTCAGCTTGAACAACGTGGCCAGGCACTGCGCCGCAAACGCAGCGAAGCCGTCGATCTGCTGCGGCCCTTCCTGCCGCAGTCCGATTTTGAAACGCCGCCAAGCGAACGCGAGATCGAAGGCCTGCAGCAACGCGACCGCGCCTACCGCGAGAAGCTGACCGAGCAGGAAAAACTCCGCCGGGATCACCGCGCGGCGCTCAAAAACGACAAGCTGGAACAGGAACGTCGCGACGACCAGGCCAGGATAACACAAGACAAACAGGCCGAAACAGACCGACTGGCGCAACAGCTGGAACACCTGCGCGAGGAACGCCTCACCCTCTTCGGCAGCGGCGACGCCGACGGTAAGCTGCGCGAACTGGAAGCCGCGCTGGCGGACGTCAACCAGCGCTTTGACGCCGCCGAGAAGTCGCACAAGGAACACCGCGACGACTTGCAAAAAACCACCACGACGCTCGAGCTGCAGACTCAGCGACTGCAGGAACTGAAAACCGACATCGAACGGCGCGGCCTGGCATTGCGCAACAAAATTGCCGCGGCGGGATTCGCCTCACTGGACGAACTGCGCGCCGCCATGCTCGACGCCGAACAGGTCCGTGCACTGGCCGAAAAACGCGAAGCGCTGCGCGCCGCCTTTGAGCAAAACAGCACCCTGACACGCGACAAACAGACGGAGTTGGACCAGCGCCGCCAGGATGCGCCGACGCCGGAAGATGCCGCACGCATCACATCCGAACTGGACGAGCTGGCTAAAACACTGGACGAGCTAAAACAGGAAACCGGCGCCATCAACGAAAAACTGCGCCGCAACGGCGAGCAGAGCGCCCACTTTTCGGATCTGAAAGTGCAACTGCAGGACAAACAAAAGGAAAAAACGCGCTGGGAGACCATCAGTGAATTGATCGGGTCGAGCAGCGGCGACAAATTCAGTCGCTTTGCACAATCCCTGACGCTGCAACGGCTCGTGGCGCTGGCCAACCGCCATATCGTCAGGCTTAACGACAGATACCGCATTCGCAAACAGCCCACGGACGAAGCGCGCTCCGGCGCGGATCTGGAGCTGGAAATCGTCGACCGCCACCAGGCCGACACCATCCGCCCGATGCAAAGCCTCTCCGGCGGCGAAAGTTTCCTCGTCAGCCTTGGACTGGCTTTGGGGCTGGCCGAACTGGCCGGCCGCAGCAATCGCATTGACTCCTTGTTTATCGACGAGGGTTTCGGCTCGTTGGACGCCACCACGCTGGACAGCGCGCTCAATGTGCTGGAAACGCTGCAGGCGCAGGGCAAAACGATTGGAGTGATTTCACACGTGGAAACGCTGAAGGAGAGGATTGCTACGCAAATTCAGGTGCTGAAACTGAGCGGCGGCATCAGCGCCACGCGGGTACTGACGCCCCTGGGAGCGCAAAACCTGCCGATCAGCGCTTGACAAAAGCACGGGAATGCTGCTCGCCGTCGGACGCGGCCAGATGCAGAAGGTAGGCGCCGGCAGTCAATGTCGCAACGTCAATGCTGAAAACGTGATCGCCGGCCTGTTGAACACTGCGGTGGAAACTCAGCACCTGCACGCCGCGCATATCAAAAATCTGCAGTGTGTATTCGCCTGCGGACAGACCGTCCACCCGCAAATTGAGTCTGTCCTGAACCGGCTGCGGTGCAATCTTGGGTCCGTCGCGCTCCGACAGTTCATCGGCGGACGCCACCACCTGCTGATCCATATAAAAAACGCCTTTCTGGTTTGTCCCGGCATAGAGAACATCATAGCGGTCCTTTGCCAACACGCGAACAGCGCTGCCTTGCAGCCCGTCGTTAAGAGGCTCCCAGAGAAACGATTGATCCATGAACTGATGCACGCCGTCGGGACCGGCATTAAGTATGCCCAGTTCTTCATCCACAAAAAGATCATAGGTGCGCGATGCGGGCAGAGGCCGACCGAGCGGAATCCACGCGCCGGCGGCCAGACTGAAGCGGTAGATGAATCCGTCGGACGTGGCGCACACCATCGAACCGTCGCGCGGATCGCGCCGCACGTGCGTCACAACCGTATCGGCCAGACCACTTGAAATCGAAAACCACCGGCCTTGCAGAGTAGAGTGGAACATACCCGCGTCCGTGGCAACAAAAACCCAGTCGGTGGCAGGGTGGTAGGCGATACTTCGCGCCGGTTTAAACCCTTCAATGGGTTCCGTGAAACCCCAGGAACGTCCGTCGTCATTCGAAAGCAGCACGCCGTTGTCGCTTGCGGCGTACACACCGCCCTCGGGACCGTCGCAAAAATCCACCACGACGGCAAACAGGAACTGGTCGTCATGTGTCGTCCAGTTCATGCCTTCATCGTCCGATCGGTAAATCATCTGGTTCCATGTACCGGCCAGCACCGCGCCGCCTTCCGTCTGGAAGAGGGAAGCCACGGCGGCCTCCTCCATTCCGGGCAGCGCTTGCCACAATTGGCGCGGATCATCGGAGTACATAATGCCGAAACTGTGGGAGGCGGCCATGATGCGCCCCTTCTTCGTCACGATCATTTCAGGCACATAGGTGTTCGCAATCGTTGCCAGATTCGCCGACCAACTTATACCGTTGTCGTGAGAGCTGTACAGGCCCACCGCCGTGGCGGCTATTACGGTCCCGTCCGCGTGCAGCACCAGATCGTTGACAATCACGTTCGGCAAGTCGGTTTTAATCCAGCAGCCGGGGCCGCAGTTGCGAAACAGGCCGCCGTCGGAGGGCGCCGCCAGCATCTCGCCGTCGGCGGTAGCCAGCAGGTTTCCGATTTCGCGGACGCCGGGACCGATGTTCACCCATTCGGGGTTTGGCCCGCCGCCGCTGAAAACACCGAAATCGGTGGCGGCGTAGACTGCGCCGTCGTCGGTAGTGATCAAAGCGTTGATCGTGTAGTCGGGAAGTCCGATAAATCGCCAGGTATCGCCCTGGTCGGTAGACATAAACACGCCGGAAGAGGTGCCCATGTAAAGCGCACCTTCGCGGGAAATCGCCAGGCTGACGGCGTCGGTTTCATAGACTTCCACCCAGTCTTCGCCGCCGTTGCGCGATCGCAGCAGGCCGCTGTTCAGGCTGGCGGCATAGACGACGCGTTCGTTGCCGCGCTGGAACAGGCTCAGGTCTACTGCCCCGAGTTTGTCGAGCGCCAGGTTCCAGGTATTACCGTAGTCATTGGAAATGTGTACCGTGCCGCTGCGCTGTCCGGCCAGCACGCGCCCGCCGGGGTAGGCGGCCAGTGTCACGACGTAATCGGAAAACGTCGGCAGGTTTTTCCAGGTGTTCCCGCCGTCGTAACTGCGCCAGAGGGCTCCGTTGGAACGACCCATAAATATCGTGTCGCCGTCCATGATCGCCACGGAAGCGGCGGCCGAGGAGTGCGGACCCGGAGTCTGGAGCCATTGCGACGCGGCGTGCAGCCAGGCGGATGGTGCTGCAAGGAGCAATCCGCAGGCGATACAAGCCAGACGCAGGAAGTCAGATCGGGCGGTTGATATTGTGGGCGCTGGTTTCAATCAGTAGAATCCGGCACTGTTTCACATGGATTATTATCGTGTTGCATATTTGTGCCTGCATATCGACAAAGTACGCCGCCCGACGTCTCAATCAAAATTTCCACCGGCGAAGCAATTTTTTTTCGCGGGCGTGCGCAGACGGCTGCAAAACCCCACAAATTTCTGCTCGCAACAGGTCTTTGGCGACGCCCGACGTGACGAAGACGCAATTTTTTTCGGCCTGTCACAGGACACTCGCGCGCCTTGATATGACGAACCGATGGTCGAAGGGCGCACAAGATCAATCCCGCCGGTCCGACTGCACCGGCACTTTCCGCGATGAATGTTAACAGAAGTTGATGTCGCGATATGAGTCGAATGTCGACGCTTTGTGAGTTCGGCCTGCGGCGGCGAGGCGGCGGGCCCGGACTTCGATTAAAGTTCAAAAGCGCCAAATTTTCTTCAGTGCACTTAACCGGCACACGAGGACAATTTGGAATGAGTCGGGAAATGTTACCACAGAGGAAGGCTTTTTAAACAAAGCTTGCAAAACCGGCGGTCTGGTTGCAGCGACAGCGCGGATCGTCGGCGCGACAATCGGCGGCGCGATGACGCCGCAACTGTTTAATATTGAACCATTTAAGCAGGCATCACTTAACAAAAAAAGTTCTGTTACACTTTTCGATTTGAGGGGTTATAGGCCTGTAGCAAACACGTTCCAGCATCTTTGAGCCAGGTTTTGCGAGCGTTTAATGCACCTGTTGAACTGGAATTTTCGAAGGGAAAAATATTTACCCCCGGCTTTTAAATTTTTCCCTCGTAAATTTGCACTGTCGAATGGCACGAACGGATTCACAACTTGTTTTCGTTGGATGACTACAACGGCGTGATTGATTTGTTAACTGCTGTGGTGCAGTTTGCCGTTGATCATCGACTCCGGTCAAACTCCGGGATCTGCGTTCCTTGATTCTCTTTGGCACTTGATTTCTTTCGCGAGCCCCCCTCCGAATCGCGTGAAAGACGCTATCCATTTCCCCTGAAATCATCTCAGGGGCCCGGGTATGCTGTGCCCAGAAGTTTTGCCAAACACGCATTACTATTGGTTTGCTGTTTGTTTAACAAACTGTTAAACCAATTCAGGCGCCCCCGAACGAAAGGCGCAGGATAGACTATTGTTCAAGATTTAACAACAACCTCTTTAACGGTGGAATTTAATACTTACGAGGCAGTCAGGAGATGTTGATACCTAGCTTTAATTCACGGTTCATTTTGCCTTTAACCCTTGCCTGCATCTTATGCATGGCAGGCACGGCAGCACAGGCACAGAACCAACTTGAGTTCTCACTGCAGAACCATCGCATCAGCAAGAATTGCGAAGAATACACAGTCGAGCTTTGGGTAAGGTTGTCGGAAGGAAACGCGTGGGAAATCACAAATAGCGAAATCGGGATTTCCTACAACACCGATGCACTGACTGCGCAGGATCTTTCGCCTGCGTACGAAGCAAACCAGTCCCTGCTTAACGATGACGTAGATGTGTCCCAGTCGCCCGGGTCGGGTTATGTACGCCTTACCCTGTTGAAGTCGCTCGGTACGGCCTCAATCGACGGGACGTTTAAATTGTTAACATTGAAGTTCGATATCGACGATGCGTCGCTGATGGACGACCTCAAGTTCATCACGACAGATCCGACGACGAAGATTTTCGATAACGGCGTGCAGTTAAACAACAACTGCGGCGGCGCTACCTGCTACGGCGTCAACAACCCGAAAACGCGCAAAGTCGGCGCGTCCACAATCCTCGGGTCGCCCAAAAACACAACCGTGTGCAGCGGCAACGAACTCGAGTGGAGCATTGACGTCAACGGCTGTAATCCGGCCTACGACTGGCAGAAACTCGTCGACCTGGAATGGGAATCTCAGGATGTCTCTTCCTCGGTCTTCAGCATCGATGAAGTTGCCGAAGGCGACGCCGGCCGCTACCGCGTAGTCGTGGCAGCCGACGACGCCGACAAAATCTTCAGCGACGAGTTTACGCTCACCGTCAACAGCGCGCCGGCCATCAAAGAACAGCCCGAAGAACTGGTCGTCTGCGAAGGCGACAAAGCCGGTTTCTCGGTTGTGGCTTCAGGCACGCCCGCACCGACCTTCGAATGGCAGGTGGACCGCGGCGACGGTTTTGAAAAACTCGGTGAAAGCGGCAGCCAGCTTGTCTTTGCCGCCGCTTCGGCCGATCAGGACGGCAACGTCTACCGCGCCCGCATCTCCAACAGCTGCGGTGAAATCTTCACCGAAGAAGTGGAGCTGATCGTGGACCGCGCCGCCGTCATCGTTGAGCAGCCGCGCAACTTCACGGCCTGCGAAACTTCGGAAGCCGAATTCTATGTGGAAGTCGACGGTCGTCCTTTCCCGGACATCCAGTGGGAAATCTTTAATCCCAAAGGCGAAGAGTGGGTGGAAATCGAAGAAGGCACCAGCGAGACGCTGCTGATTGAAGAAGTCGACAGCGATCTCGACGGAGCTATGTTCCGCGCCGTCGTCAGCAACGACTGCGGCAAAGTCGTCAGCAAGGAAGTCCGCCTGACGATTCACGAAGCGCCTGTTGTCGAAACCGAAATCGAAGACGTGGAAGCCTGCGAAGGCGACAAAGTGACCTTTGAAGCCGAAGCCGCCGGCGTTCCCACGCCGAACGTGCACTGGGAAACCAGACTGGACGGCGAAGAAGAAGAGTGGGAAGTCATCAAAGGCGCCAACGAATTCAGCTACAGCTTTACGCCGAAAGACGGCGACAACGGCCGCTTCTACCGCGCCGTGTTCAGCAACGACTGCGGCGTCGTCACGACCGAAGCCCAACTGGCCTTCTTCCTGATGCCGGAAATCACCAAGCAGCCGGGTGGCGGCAAAGACGTGATTACCTGCGAAAACGAAGAAGTCAGCGTCGGTTTCGGCTACAAAGGCAATGCGCTCAAGTTTGTGTGGCGCAAAGACGGCGAAGAGCTGGAAGAGCAGACCTCTGCCGCGCTGAACTTTGAAGCCATCACGCTGGAAGACGCCGGCGAGTACGACGTCACGATTTCCAACGACTGCGACGAAGCAACATCCGAAACCTTCAACCTGGTGGTCAATTCCCAGCCCCAAATCACCCAGGAGCCGCAGGCCGACGTCAAAGTCTGCTTCGGCGAAGACGCACACATTGAAGTCCGCGCCGCCGGCAGCGACCTCAACTACCAGTGGCAGAAATTCGACGGCAAAGGTTGGCAAAGCATCAAAGGCGCCAACGAACGCATCTTCGATCTGGAAGAAGTCGATTTTAACGCCAACGGCCAGTACCGCGCCCTCGTGGGCGGCGCGTGCAAAGACACCAAGACCTCGTCGACGGCGGTGGTCACGGTGCAGGAACTGCCGCGCATCTTGTCGGTCTCCGGTCCGGAAACCGCCTGCGAACTGGACGGCGTGGCCTTCAAGGTGCAGGCCTCCGGTACGGATCTCTACTACCAGTGGTACTTCAACGGCAATGAAATCAACGGCGCTGTCGGCCCGAACCTCACGATCAACCCCGTTCAGCTGTCCGACGAAGGCCGCTACCACGTGGTGGTCGGCGGTGCATGCCAGCCGAACGTGACGTCCAAAGTCATTGATCTCGAACTCACGCCGCTGCCCGACATTACGGATCAACCGAACTCGATGGACGTCTGCATGGGCGGCGCAGCCAGCTTCCAGTTTATGGCTGAAGGCCCGGGACCGCTTGCGCTGCAGTGGCAGTACAGCCTGGTCGGCAAAGAGTGGGAAGACATCGAAGGCGCCACCTCCGGCAAAATCAGCTTCGCATCCGTGGAGCAGAAGAACGAAGGCTACTACCGCGCTTACGTCATCGGCGAATGCCCGCGCCGCGTGTACACGGAGCCGGCACGCCTGGTGATCCACGATCCGGTGACGATCCTGCAGCAGCCGGAAAGCATCTCCGCCTGTGAAAACGAAGATGTGTCGCTCTATGTCGGCGCTATCGGTACGCCGAAGTCCGGCAACGACAACGACCGCCTTGACTATCGCTGGTACAAGGACAACTCGCCGTTGCCCGGCGGTTTCCACGACGAACTGCGCCTCGACAACATCCGCGCGTCGCAGGCCGGCACGTACCGCGTCAAAGTCATCGGTCTGTGCAGCGAAGTCTGGTCGCAGGAAGTGGAAGTAATGATCGAACCCGCGCCGGAAGCGACTATCGTTTCCAAGAAAAACCTGCGCGTCTTTGCAGGCGGCACGGCTTCCTGGACGGGAGCTTCCAACTGCGACGGAGCTGTCTACCAGTGGTATCGCGGCGATGATCAGCTGATCAACGGTGAGCGCATCTCCGGCGCCGATACCAAAACGCTGACAATCACGGGTGTGACGGGCGACGACCGCGCGTCCGACTACCACCTGCGCGTCACCTGCGACTGCGGCTCGGTTGACTCCGAACGCGCCTCGCTGGAAATCGACATCGCCGAAATCAGCTTCATCACGCAGCCGGCCGACATTACGACCTGCGACGGTGAGGAAGTCTGTTTCCTCGTCAACTGGGACGCCGGCGGCCAGGACGTCAACCTGCAGTGGCTGGACAACAACGACAACCCGATTGCGGGCGCCGACGAAGCGAGCTATTGCACGAGCGACTACAGCGACGGCGACTCCTTCAAGGTGCGTATTACGCTGGTCAACGACGCTTCCGTGACGACGGTTTCCGATCCGGGCCGCGTGACGGTACAGACGGCCCCGGTCATCTCGACCCAGCCGCAGGCCATGAACGTCTGCGCGGGCGAAACAGCCGTTTTTACAGTGGAACTGTCCAACTCCGGCGTCGAAGGAACGGCTTACAGCTGGTTTTTCAACGGCACGGACCTGCAGACTGGCGGCAGCGAGCTGACGATTGAAAATGTCTCCGACGCTCAACTGGGCGACTACTACGTGGTGGTGGTCAACGGCTGCGGCCAGGTTCAATCGCAGACGGTGACGCTGGCGCTGAGCGCCGAGACGGCGATCACAGAGCAGCCTTCGCACCCGAAAGCCGGTCAGAACTTCGACTTCAACGAGCTGTTTGAACTGAACGTCGGCGCAACCGGCGAGGGCGCCTGTACCTACCAGTGGCAGTACAGCGCCGACAACTCGCAGTGGGACAACATTGTGGGTGAAAACGCCAACGAATTCGCGACGCACATCACGAGCGGCTCCGATGTGGGCTGGTATCGCGTGCTGGTTGAATGCGAGTGCGGCGACGCCCTGGCTTCAGAAGCCGTCGAGGTTGGCGACTTCGGTCCCACGAGCGTCGGCGTAACGGAAACGAGCAGCCTGCGCCTGGAGCAGAACTACCCGAACCCCTTCCGCGGCGTGTCGACCATCGGCTTTGAACTCAAGCGCCCGGCGCAGGTTCAACTGATCGTGCGCGACATGTTCGGTCGCCAGGTAGCCGCTCCGCTGAACGCCGCAATGCCGGCAGGACGCCACAACGTTCAGATCGACGCAACTGCGCTCGAACTGGGCTCGGGCACCTACTCGTACACGGTTATCGTCGACGGCGAGGCACTCAGCCGCCGCATGATCGTGGTCCGCTGATAATCTGTCTTTATGCTTTGGTTTAACGCAGACGCCGGGGCGATGGCAAGATCGTCCCGGCGTTTGTTTTTTGCGGGCTCGCGGCGAGTCTGTCGTTCAAATCGGAACTTGATGCGTACGCTCTGTACGTGTTTTTAAATCCGCTTTTGTTTGTCACGCAGATTGAAGCGCTGAGTCTGCAAGACCGGTCACCGAACGCAGAGCATGGCAGCTTCCAGCTGCGCGACAAACAAAAAAGTCAGGCAAGCCGAGGGCGAAGCAAAGCGAGCACTCAAGGCGTCAGGTCCGAATCAGGCGGAACGGCGGCCGAACAACCAGCCCACCAATACCACCACGCCCGCGCCCAGAGGGTTGAGCCAGAGGTATTCGATGCTTTTGCTGAAGCCGGCAGGCACCTCGGCGCCCCATGCGAAGCCGGACGCACCGAGCTGCAATCCCGGCAGATCGATCAGGAATACACCCGCGCCGTTGTCTAAAACGGAGTCGCCCAGAAATACGGTAAACATGCCGCAGGCCAGACCGAGCAAAGCGCTGAAACCGTTGGCGCGGCGCACCCAAAGCAGTAGAACAAAAACACCCAGAATCGAACCGTAAAAGTAGCTGCCGACCTGGTTGACCAGCTCGATAATCGAACCTTCGGAACGCGAAACCAGCAGAGCCGAGACGGTCGCCAGCACGCCCCAAAGCACCGTGGCCACGCGCGAACTGCGGACGTAGTGCGCCTCGCTGCGCTTGCCGTCGCCCAGGCGGCGGTACCAGTCCACGATGGTGACCGTGGAGAGCGAATTGAGCGTGCTGTCGATGCTCGAAAGCGCCGCAGCAAAAATGCCGGCGATTATCAGACCGATGATGCCCCAGCCGCCGGGCATCTCGTGCAGAATGAACCAGGGAACAATGAAGTTGGTGTCGTCGGGATTGTCGATGGAGGCGCTCATGATTTCCTGTTCCCGGCTGCGCAGTTCGACCACTTTGGCGTCCTGCTGCAGGAACTCGCTGCGGCCGGCCTGTCCGTCGGCCGAGTGCAACATTTCCAGTGCGGCGATGCGGCGCGCCTCGTGCGCCTGCGCGTGTTCAGCCTGGAGCGCTTCAATTTTTGGACGGTCGGGCAGCTCGTCGATGTTCACCTCCGTGCTGCGGAAGGAGAGCGGCGCCGGCGCGAAAATGTAGAAGACGTAGAGCATGACGCCGAGCAGCAGAATGATAAACTGCATCGGCACCTTGGCGAACGCCGTCAACATGAGCGAGCCCTGCGCCTCCTTCAGCGAACGGGCGCTGAGATAGCGCTGCACCTGCGTCTGGTCGCAGCCGAAATAGGACAGCATAAGGAAGATGCCGGCGAGCACACCGCTCCAGACGTTGTACTTTTCGCCCAGGTCAAAACTCAGATCGAGCGCGTCGAGTTTGCCGAGCGTGCCGGCCACGTGAAGGGCGTCGCCCGCGGAGACCTCGGCCGGCAGGCTCCAGAATATCCAGCCGAAGCAGAAGAGGAGACCGAACATAAGGATGCCCATCTGGCGAATATCGGTGCTGATGACACCTGCTATCCCGCCGGCCATCGTGTAGATGGTGGCGATCAGACCGACGACGAGGATGGTTATGTCCAGTGCAACGCCGAGCAGAAGGGAGAGAACGATGGACGGCGCGGCGATCGTAAAACCGAGCGCCAGGCCGCGCGAGAGCAGAAAGAGGAAACTTGTCGTCAGACGCGTTGCTTTGCCGAAGCGTTCTTCGAGCACTTCATAGGCGCTGAAATTGCGCATGCGCCGGTAGTAGGGCACGAGCGTCAGGCTGAGAATCACCATGGCGAAGGGAATGCCGAGGTAGACCTGCAGGAAACGCATGTCCTCCACATAGGCCTGTCCGGTGGTGCCGATAAAGGTGATGGCGGACGCCTGGGTGGCCATAACGGAAATGCCGGCGGCCCACCAGGGAATCGAGCGCCCGGCCAGAAAATAGTCTTCAATGCTGTGTTGACTGCCGGACTTGCGCCACCCGTCCCAGATGGTAAAGAGCAGGAAAGCCAGCAGAATACCCCAATCGACAAAATGCACGCAACCGCCTGTTTTTATTATACCGAATCAATGATTGAAAACTGCGGTGAAGATCCACAGAATGAGAATGTTGAGAAATCCCGTCAGGACGGCAACTGCAAACAGCGCCGGTCGGGCGGCGCCGTCGACGCCGGAATCCGCGTTCTGAGTCATGCCGCGCTCCCGTTTAATACATTGAAACAAGCGGAAAATAGCTCAAAAACCGACAGCGACACTCAGGGAAGCGCCGCGCCGCAGACAGAATTTACCTGCTGTTCAATTAATGAAGCGGGACTTTTTGTGGCAATGGTTCGCAGGTATAAAAATTTTGAATATCTTTATCGTTTCGTGGTTGAAAAGACCGCAACGACTACAGAGCAAACCACAAGAGCTACGACTCACGGTCCGGCCCGAACGACAGCTAAGACGAACACTGATTCGCACCCAAACGTGTTGTAACAGGTTGCCCCAATACTTTTGAAGACAAGACCCGGTGATGGCCAGCAGTGCAAGTGTAATGTTTTCCGATAACGAGCGTGAACGCCAGGACATAATCGCATTGTGTGAAGAAGTACATGCGATTAGACGCAACGAACCGCAGCGCGCCTGGACGCTGGCGCAATCGGCGGGAAAACGCGCACGACGACTGAATGATTCCAGCATGATCGCCGAATCGCAACTCGCCAAGGCGCGCTGTCTGGAAGCCCAGGGAAAGTTCAGCGACGCCCTGGAGATCATGAAGAACCTGCTTAACGAGTTCACCATTCAGGAAAACACGGAGCGGCGCTACAAAACCATCAACATGCTGGGGCTGCTGTATTACCGCATCGGCGACTACAACCAGGCTCTTTCCTGCCTGAAAAAGGCGGCCGAATACTTTGAACTGCACCGGGACATCAACTCCCTGGTCATGTCCCTCAACCTGATGGGAAATGCCTACAAAGAAATGGGCGACTACCAATACGCCATAGAGTATTATTTCCGCAGTCTGCGCCTGGCCGAGGAGCAGAAGAATCGCCGTGCCGCCGGCATCGCTCTCAACAACATCGGCAATGCCTACTATCGCATCGAAGAATACAAAAAGGCGCGCTCCTACTACGAGAAGAGCCTGGAAGTTCGCATGGAAATCGACGACACCTACGGGCAGGCGGTAACGCTGGGCAACCTGGGTAATATTTTCCAGACGCAGGGACAGTACCGCGCCGCCCTCGAGTGCCAGGAACAGTCGCTCACGATTCGGCGCGAGCTGGAGGACGTGCACGGCCAGGCCAGCGCGCTGGGCAATATCGCGAACATTTACATCGACCAGCGGCGCTATGAAGACGCCCTGAGTTTTCTGTTGAAGGCGCAGCAGCTCTGCGAACGCAGCGGCAACGGTGCACAGATGGCGCATGTGCTCAACAACCTGGGCCTGGTGCACACGGAGCTGAATCGCGGTGAAGAGGCGCTGGCCGTACTGGAACGCTCACTCAAGATTGCCGAAGATGCCGGCATGGTGGCATACATTATCGGCGCGCACAAATCGCTGGCCGGCGCGCATGCGGCGCTCGGCAATTACGCGGAAGCCTACGATCACCTGAGGCTGTACAACGAACTGAACGAATCGCAGGTATCGCGCGAGCAGACCAAAATGATTGCGGACCTGCAGCTGCGCTACGAGCTGGAAAGCGCCGAAAAGGAAAAAGAGATTTACCGTCTGCGCAACGTCGACCTGCAGCAAGCCAACCGCGAAATTCTCGAACAGAAAGAACAGCTGGAGCGTCAGGCCCTGGCCATTGAAAACGCCAACGCACAATTGACCAAACAGAACGCGGCGCTGGCCAAGCTGAACGACGAGAAAAACGACATCCTGGGCATCGCCGCCCACGACCTCAAGAATCCGCTGTCTTCCATCGCCCTGCTGGGGCGCGGCATTCAACAACGCGAGCTGGTGGACACCGAGAGCCGTGAAATGGCGTCCGACATCGTCGAGCTGGCCGGTTCGATGATCAGCCTGATCACCAATCTGCTGGAAATCAATACGATTGAAAACGGCCGCATCGTACTGTCGCCCGAAAAATTCAGGATGGCCGAACTGCTGGAGAACATCATTCGCGTTCAGGCCAACGCACTGGAAAACAAAGAGTTGAAGCTGGAGTTTGCGGACTCGCCGAACGACGACACCTTGTTTGCGGACTGCATGCGCACGCGACAGATCATCGACAATCTGATCTCGAACGCGATCAAATACTCCGAGCCCGGCGCGGCGATTTTTGTGCGGATCCTCAGCGACGAAGAGCAGGTGACGGTGGAAGTGGAGGATGAAGGCCCGGGCATCTCCGTGGAAGATCAGAAACGACTGTTCAAAAAATTCCAGCGCCTGACGGCCCGCCCGACCATGGGCGAACACTCCTCCGGGCTGGGCCTCTCCATCGTGAAAATGCTGTGTGAAGCCATGCAGGGAGAGGTGACGTGCGAAAGCTCCCTCGGCGTCGGTTCCTGCTTCCGTGTCAGCCTGCCGCGGCGGATGGTCGCCGCCAGGAATGTTCCGCCGACGTCAATCCTGATCGAATAAGGACGGCGTTTCCATTTGCGGCCCGGCGCGCTCGATTGGAAACTCCGCCAGACCGGGCAAGTCCGGTAAAAGTTCACGCACCATGCCGTGGAAACTCCGTGCCAGGGCGGGAGCGTGATGATCGTTCGGCGTGTGAATGAAGATATAGGGCTCCAATCCGGCTTTCATCCACGCCGCCGTCCGCCCGGCCCATTCGCGCAGCGCGTGTTCGGATTCGGCCGGATCGTTTGACCCGATGAAGCGCAGAAAAGGATGGCGCGCGATGACCTGCGTGCGCTGCGGGATTTTCGGTTTGCGCGACTTTGCAACTCTCGTATCTTCGTCCTGCACACGCGATGCGTGCAAAACACGTGAATCGAAAAAGACGCGGTCGATGTTCAGTTCGCCCAATACTTCGTCCAGTGCCGCCTCGACGTCGCCGCGGTCAAAGTAGTCCTGATGGCGCAGTTCCAGGCAGTAGCGCAGGTGTTGCGGCAAACGACGCAGAAAGTCTTCCAGCACGTCAAACTCGGCCGCGCCGAAGGTAGGCGAAAGCTGCAAAAAGGTCGGCCCCAGACGATCGCGCAGCTCGTCCAGCGCCGCCAGGAAATCCTCCAGCGGCGCCTGCACATCCTGTAAGCGGCGTTCGTGACTTATAATGCGCGGGAATTTGAAACAAAATCGAAAGCTCTCCGGCACGGAATCGCGCCAGCGGCGCAGGGTCTCCGGACGCGGAATGCCGTAAAAAGTCGTATTGCCTTCTACGGTGTTGAACACGTCGGCATACTGCGCAAGGTAAGTGTCGGGGCGACTTTTCGGACGGAAAAAATTCCTGGACCAGTAGGCATTGCCCCACTCCGGGCATCCGAGAAACCAGGTGTATTTTTGCATACGGGCTATAACGAAGTACGAGCTGCCGGCGTGCAGGGGCAGCCGGGCCAGCGGCGGCCAGAGCCTTCCGCCGGATCGTTTGGACCAATCACAGAACCCGTTTTTCCTACCGAGGTACCTCCATGTCAATCAACGGCATTGAAATCGAAAAAGAACTGGAACACCTGGAAAAAGAGATCAGCAACCTGCGCTCCAGGCGCAAAGAGCTGCTCCAGGAAAAGTTCCACATAGAATCCGTTCAGGACTACACCTTTGCCGGCCCGTACGGCGCAGTCAAACTGTCGGAACTGTTCGGCGACCGCAACGACCTGATGGTGATTCACAACATGGGCAAACGCTGCTCGTACTGCACGCTGTGGGCCGACGGTTTCAACGGCATCTACGAGCACCTTCACGATCGCGCGCCCTTCTACGTCGTTTCGCCCGATCCGGTCGCAACGCAGACCGAATTCGCCGAAAGCCGCAACTGGCGTTTCCCGCTGGTGTCCGCCGCAGACAACAGCTTTACCGCGGACATGGGTTTTCATCCCGAAATGGACGGCAAGTTCTATTACTGGCCCGGCATGTCGACCTTCCGCAAACACGAGGACGGACGCATAGAGCGGCTGACGGCCGACTTCTTTGGACCCGGCGACACGTACAGCGGCATCTGGCACATGATTGAACAACTGGCGGACGGCGTCAACAACTGGCAGCCGCGTTATTCGTACGAGGGAAGCGCCGTCTGAACTGCGAACATTCCCGAGGCGGGAAAGCAAGACACTGCATGAAGGAGCACACAACGGTGAGAAAACTTCTGGCACCCGGAATGTTGGCCGCATTGGCGACGCTGATGATTCTGGCGGCGGCATGTTCCGGCACAAAAAGCACGACGAAACAATCGACCGACGACGGTTCGGGCGCGGCGGTGGAACCAACGCGCTACGAGCTCTACCTCGAGCGCATTGAAAACGGAGACACGGCCATCGATTTTGCGGACTTCCGCATGGCATTCTCCGAATCGCCGCTCTACGATCCCTACGGCAGCGACAAACTGACGGGCAAGGACGAAGACGGACTCAGCCTGGTTCGATCTGCGCTCAACGACTCCAACTTCAGCAAAGCGGCCGAGATATTGGAAGGACTGCTGGCGCATTCCTACGTGAATATCAGCGCGCACCTTTACGCTATCGCCGCTTACGAAGGACTGGGCGACGTAACCAAAGCCAATCACCATCGATCCATGTACCGCGGTTTGGTCAAGTCCATCTTTGCGTCGGGCGACGGCGAAACGCCGGAAACAGCCTTCGTCGTAATTTCCACGGATGAAACCTACTACATCCTGCATCTGCTCGAGCTGCAGACGGTGCAGCAGGCTCTGGTGCCGCATGGAGGCAGCAACTACGACCTGATGACGGCAAAAGACAGAAACACGGGTGAAACCGTCGAGCTGTACTTCAACGTCGACAGGCAGTTCGCCTACCTGAACAACATGTTCAACAAGCCCGACAAAACGGAAAAGTAAAGAATCCCCGCATGGTTCGAATCCCGATCAAAACTACGGCGGCCGCCTGCGCGGCCGTCCTCTGTTTCTGCCTGTTTGCCTGCTCTTCCGAAGAACCGCAAACCGAAAGTGCAGAAGTCCATTATGCGCCGGTAAATCACTTGCTGGGCGCGGCCGCGCTGGCGGGCGAGCTGCGCAGCCGCAATGCGGCGCTCAAGGCGCATCTGCTGCCCTATGCCCACACGCTGCCGGAAGTGGACCGCGCCCCTTTCCGCACTCTCATCGGCGACGCCTTTGCCGACGACAAACTCTACCGTGCGCTCTGCGGATTCCTGAATTCAAACGTCCCGGGCGATTCGCTCGAAATGATCGCCGCGGCGCTGCGCGACAAAAACAACCGCGCCATGCGCGCGCGTCTGGCCAAGGCGCTCGATCCCGCCGCGGCCGAAGTGCGCAAGAATTTCAACCGGGATGTGGCCACCGATTCGGCGATGATGGAACAGTACCGCCTGATAGAAGGCGGCGCGGGAGCCGCCGGCGCGCGTATCCTGACCGACGCCACGCGGCCGACCATGGAAATCCTCAACGACCTGCAGCCGGATTCGCTGCGCATGCAGCCGGACGACATACGGTCCGGCCTCGATTCGATGTACGCACGCCTGGACAACTTCCTGACGGGCGAGGCGCTGCAGGCGATCGCCTTTGCCTACGGCACGATGGACCGCGACGCCGTGACCAGATTCGTCGATTTCTACCGCGCGCCGCTCGGCAGCTGGTATGAACGGCGCCTGAAAGACGCCTTCAACGCCGTGTTTGAAGCCGCCGTGGCCGACTACCGCGACGCACTCATCAAATTCGCAGCGGGTGAGGAAGCGCGCGTTTCCGGCGGCCGAATGCTGGCCTACACGCAGGCCGGCGCACAACCCGAGATGCTGATCGGCCTGGCGAGCGCCACCGTAAACGGCCGCGATGAAACCGCCTTTGTGAACTCCGTGCGCAACGAAGCCGGGAATCTCTACCTCTCTCTGGAATTCGTCGGCATGACGCCCGACATGCGGCTGGACATCCAGACACAGTTCAACGGCGAAGGCATGTACCCGATCTCCAAAAATCAAAGCCAGATCGTGATCAACATGGAAGGTCTGCCCGAGCCCTTTGTCGTCAATCTGGACGCCAAAAGCAGCAATGAACTGTGGGTGCACAACTACAAAAGCGACGTGGGACTGTGCACCATTTCCTTCCACCTGGAGTTCGGCGGCGGCGAACAGGGACGCGCCTTCACCTTCGATTGCAGCGACATGCTCATCAGCAGCATCAACTGACCCGGCGGCGGTCGAGTTTGACCACGGCGACCAACAAAAGCGGTTTTGGAAAAGTCATGGAACAGCGCTGGCGGGAATTGTGCAATCGCTTCGGAGCACGGCAGAATGTCGATGCCGTCTATGCGCAGCTGGATGCGGGCTACGGCGACAGGAGACGGCACTACCACAATTGGCGCCACGTGGCCGAATGTCTGGATCTACTTGATTTATATGACTTTACGGACATGCACCGGCGTGATTTGGTCGAGATGGCGCTGTGGTTTCACGACGTCGTTTACAAGGCGCGATCCGGCGACAACGAGGAAAAAAGCGCCGAGTGCGCTCTGGACTGCGCCCGCCAAATGGGTGTATCGGCGGCCGATTCCGCGCGCATCACACATCTGATCATGGCCACCAAAACACATGAAGCCGGCGGTGATTCCGACTGTGAGATCATAACGGACATCGACCTGTCCGTTCTCGGCGCGGACGTCGCGCGCTACGACGAATACGAACGGGATATCAGACGCGAATACAGCTGGGTTCCGGAAATGATATTCCGCCCCAAACGCCGCGCCATTCTCGAAAACTTTCTGGCCCGCAAGGTCATCTACCACACCGCGCAGATGCGAACGCAACGCGAAGAACAGGCGCGCCTCAACCTGCGCCGCGCCATCGATCAATTGAGCTGAAAATCTGTCCGTTCAGCCCGGAACGGCGTGCAGGTGTTCCACGTAAATGCAGCGATTCTGAACAAAGGCTATGCCGGCGGCCTCGGCCATGTCGCGCGCCTCGTCATTCATAATGCCGAGCTGCAGCCAGATGGTGTCGATATCGCCGCGCAGCCGGCGTCGCTCCAGCGCTTCCTCCACTACGGCTTTCACCTGATGCGAGGGACGGAACACGTTCAGCAGGTCGATGCGCTCGGGGATGTCCAACAAATTGCGGTAGACCTTGAGACCCAGGATCTCGTCGGCATACGGATTGATCGGGAAGAGTTTGTACCCCTGCTCATGCATGTAGAGCGGCACCGTGTGCGACGGTTTGTTGGCCGCGCGCGACATGCCGTGTACGGCAATCGTTTTGACGTCGGCAAACAGGGCCGGGTATTCTGTGCTTTTCACGCTGGCTCCGGAAGATTTGTGCGACTGCGCGGCGCCTTGACGCCGGCAACCCATTGACAAACAAAAATGGCTGTTTGGAAATCAGATCAGGAGGGGGAAGCGTCCTTTTGCAGCGCTTCGTCTATCCAGCCTTTCTGGCGGCGGTGATGCAGGAAGTGCAGGATAGCCACGCGGAACCACTGCTCGGCATTGATCCAGCCAAAAATGGCGTGTTCCAGCTTGCGATCCGGATCCATGTCCGGCAATCGTTCCGCCAGCGCGCGCGCCATTGTGCGGTTGAGCGCCAGGCCCTTGCGCAGTTCGTCAAAGTCTTCCGGCTGGCGCGGCACGTGGGCATAGCGCTCCGGCACCTTGATTTTCATGGGCGGAAAACTGTCGGTTTTGAACAGATCCACGCCGTAATCCGTCAGCGGTCCATCGCTGTGCTCCGCTTCAAAACATCGCCGACCCATTTTGAAAAAGAACGCGGCCGACATTATCACGTGCGAGTAAACCTGGCCGAGCGTCCAACTGTGCTCATTATAACCTTTCAGCAGATCGTCGGCGTCGTACTTTTTGAGTTCGTTTTCCCACCAGGCGATCCCGTTTTCCATGCGTTGCATCAGATCATTCGACATTGCGACGTCCCGTAAATGTGTTCCCGGATTTTCATTGGCGTGTTCGGCGTAGCGTTCCGCCCGCAGCGGGCAAACACCCGGTTAGACGCCCGCCTGCGCCGCGACATTGTGAGCAGTTTTGCCAAGGTTTTGGCGATGGATTCGGACGTCGGAGCTTTCCGGCGACACGTGTTTACCTTTTTTTGCACGGCTTTTCGTGTATGTTCGGGCAGCGCATTGTTTTCCGGCTGCCGCACTCAATTTGCACCCGACAATTGCATGAAACGACTTGGCCGACTCTTACTGTGTTTTCTCTTGTTTGTCAGCGTGCCGGAGGGCCCGGGTCTACGGGCGGACGACGATGCGGAAATCCGCGTACCGACGAGAATAGTCGGAATCCGCGCCTTCGGCGGGCGCGATGAAACCCTGCCGCCGATTGTTCAGCTGGACACGCGCGCGGGACAGTACGGCGTGCCGCTCAGCAGCGACGTCATCACGATTGAAATCGACGCGGCTTCCGACCTGACGCCTTCGCTCTACGTCCAGTTTGTGCACTGCGACGCATTCTGGAATGAATCGGACAACATCTTCCTCAACGACCAGAGTCTGCGCACGTCCAACATCGACTGGTATCAGGGAGCGCAGCACAGCGCGTATTTTACACACCGCGGCACGCTGCAGGTGCCGGGGCTGCAGATCAGGTTCGAGTATTCGGGCAACTGGAAAGCCAAAGTATTCGACTACGACAATCCCGAGGTGGTGCTGGCGGAGTGCCGCTTTTTTGTGGTGGAAGGTCGCACGCGCTGTGAGATGGGCATTTCGACCGACTTTTACAATCCGCAGGCGCCGGTCAGTCCGATAGCGCATCAGTTGGACGCGGAGGTGACGACGCCGTCAAACATGTTCGACGACCGGCTGCACAGCGTGGTTTTTTACCGCAATCACCGCTGGTTTGAACCTATGATCGTCAACGCGGACAATGCCTTCAGTTTTTTTCCGCGGCGGCCGGAGGGCAGCCGCCGCAAGACCAGCGTTTTTGGTTTTGCCGGAGCGGTCAAACGTTTCTCGATCCGCGAGGTGCCGACGGAGAACGCCTATCGCATTCTGGATCTGACCAACACCGCGCGTTATCCGGTTTCGAGCGAGCCGCTGCAGTCGCCCTTTTCCGACCTGCGGCGCAACGGCGACTACTTTGAAAACGACGACGACGGCGCGTTGGTGACGCGCAATGTCTTCGGCTCCTACGACGATTACGTGCCCTACGAGTTCATCTTTGATCCGGAAGGCACGCCGACCAGGCTGGACCTCTACGTGGCCGGGTCGTTCAACAACTGGCGCGTCACGCCGGAATGGCAACTGCACTACGACGAAGAAAGCCGCCTCTACCGTCTGCGCCAGTGGGTGCGCCGCGGGCGCCACAATTACATGTATGCCACGGGAGATCTGGACGTCGACTCGGGTCACGTTGACGAACTGAATTTTGAAGAGTACGAGGGCAATACACAATCGGCCGGCCACACATACATGGCGTTTGTGTATTACCGCGAGCCGGGATTCGGCGGCTACGACGCGCTGGTGGGACTCGGCGCAGCCAATGTTTTCGGCACGGTACGCTGAGCGGCGGCTTCACCCGGCCGGAAATCCTGTTCAACTCAACTGTTCATCGGCAAAAATTGCCGTTAGGATTCTGCCGCCGGCATCCGGCATGGCGCGGTACATTCCGGCGGAATTGCAGAGCAGCAGCGGCCGGCCGTCGGCCGCAAGCGCTATCAGTCCGCCTTCACCGCCGTAGGCGGCGACTGTGTTCAGTACTGCCTGACCGGCCGATTCCAGTTCCTGATTGCCATATTCCAGGCGTGCCGCCAGGTCGTGCGCAGCATTTGCGCGGATAAAAGATTCGCCGGTTCCGGTGCAGGAGACGGCGCATACGCCGTTTTGCGCCCATGTACCCGCGCCGTTCTGCGCCGAGTCGCCGATGCGGCCGGGCAGATTGTTTGTCATTCCGCCGGTGGATGTCGCCGCGGCCAGATTGCCGGAGCTGTCGAGTGCTACCGCGCCGACGGTGCCGTGACCTTCGTCGCCTGCGTTCGCGGTCTGTCCGGGCGAGGAGTGATCGAGGCGGACATCTGCCGCGCCGCGCAGTTTGAGCCAGGAATTCCAGCGGCGCTCGGTATAGAAATAACTGCCGTCGACCAGTTCACAGCCGCGCGCCGCGGCAAATTGCTCGGCGGCGGGGCCCTGCATGAAAACGACCTTGCCGCTTTCCATGACGGCGCGCGCCGCGCTGATCGGGTTTTTGAGCCGCAGAACGGAAGCCAGCGCACCCGCCGCGCCGTGGCGGCCGTCCATGATGGACGCATCCATGACGAACTGTCCGGCGGCATTGACCACGGAGCCGCGGCCGGCATTGAACTGCGGCGCATCTTCCATGGCGCGCACCGCGCTTTCCACCGCGTCGAGCGCCGCACCGCCTTTGACAAGAATGTTCCAGGCTTCCGCCGCGGCGCGGCGCAGCGCTGAACGCATTTCAACTTCAAGTTCGGGGCTGATGTTCTCGCGCCGGATGTCGCCGGCGCCGCCATGAAGTATCAGGGCCGGACGCGTCATGTGATTCCCGCAGTACTACGTAAAAAACAGGCTCGCCGGGCGACGAGCCGTGCAATAATAGCTCCAAAAGGCGGATTTCAGGACCGGAAAACGGCAGTCAAAACACTTAAACAAAAATACATACACCTTGCATGCAAGATGTGCCGGACAAACAGGGAAAAGACAAACAGTCCCGCATGTGGAGGTGGAAGGTCGGGCTTAACGCGTCGCATGTGGAGGAAGAAGGTCGGGCTTAACGCGTCGAAGCCTGCAGCAGAGCCAGAAGTCCCGCGCCGACGAGGTCCGGAAGCAGACGAGTTTTCAGTTGGTGTTCCTGCAGCTGGGCATAGAGCAGCTCAGCCCCGCCGCCGGTGATAAAGATCGTCGGCGCGGCGGGCATCGAAGCCTGAATCCGGCGGCAAATCGAAGCGACGGCGCCGGTTGTTCCACGAATCACACCCACGAGCATCGCCTGCTCGGTCGTCGCGCCCTGCCAGAGATTGGTGTTGTGCGCCGTCAGCCGCGGCAGCTGGCCGGTGTAGTCGTGCAGCGCGCGCAATTGTGTGTCGAAACCGGGCATAATTGCGCCGCCGCGACAGACTGCAGCCGCGTCGACGGTATTGATCGTGATGGCCGTGCCGCAGTCGACGGTGATCAGCGGCGGCGGGCCGACAATCAATGCGCCGATGAGACCGAGTTTGCGGTCGTCGCCCATGCCGGTGACGGAGCCGAAGTCGACAGGCGAGTGCAGGACTAGCAGGCGGCGCGCATCGATCATTTCATCTTCCGTGTCCTGCGGCCAGGCAGCCGCCAGCGCATCGTACGCGGCGGGATTGACCGAAGAAATACCGAGGCGGATCGGCAGTTCGCCGCGCGCGTCGTCCAGTTCGCGCAGCAGCGCGCCGGGCCAGATGTCGTCATAGCTGAAGACGGTCGGTTGCGGGCGGCCCACATAAAACAGTTTGGCGCGGCTGTTGCCAAGATCCAGTGCGGCAATCATGAGCGGGCGCTCCCGGGTTGGAGGTCGTACAGAATGGAATCGCCGTTGTCGATAAATCGCTCGCTGTCGTTATCCGAACTGCGCAGATGCAGGCGTCCGTCCGCCAGCATGTCGAGCACGTTCCAGTTGCTGCCGTCGGCCAGGAGCGAGACGCGGCGGCCGACGATGTCAAGTTCCTGCTTCCATGCCTGCATCAGGTTGGAGGCATTGCGCGTCAGCAGGAAGGAAATGTTCTGGATGAGCGCCTCGGCAATGTGATCGATGTCGACGGAATAGCCGAGCTGCAGCAGCGAAGCGGCTTTGTGCGCCAGGACAGGTTCGAAGCCACGCTGGTTGATATTGATGCCGACGCCAAGCACGGTGGAAACGCAGGCGCTGCCGAGGAATTCGTGTTCGACAAGCACGCCGCAGAGTTTGCGCCAGCCGCCAGCGGGCAGCTCGGCGTATATGTCGTTCGGATATTTAAGGCGCAGCTGGATTTTTTCGGCGTGCTGCTGGATGGCGGTCATGGCGGCCAGGCAGCCTGCGGCTTGATAAGCTATCAGCGCATCCAGCGGCGGACTGGTTCGGTGGCGGATGCCGAAGGAACAGTAGACATTTTCGCCGTGCTCGCCGACCCAACTCGTCTGGTTGCGGCCGCGTCCCTGCCATTGAAAATCGCAGGTAACGATGACGTGCGACTTGTCGCGCAGTAATTCACGCGCATAGTCGTTCGTCGAGGAGATTCTGTGGAAGTGGAAGCGCTGAAACTGCGTATTGGGGATCAGCGCCGCATCATTGGAGTTATTCACGGACGATATAGAATGCTAGTTGCCGATACTATCTGTGCGTTGGCTACGCCACCGGGAACCGGGGGTCTTGCCGTTATTCGCGTCTCCGGGCCCGCCGCCTTCGATCTCGTTCAGCCCTGTCTGCGAACCCGTACGGATCTCTCCAAAGCGGAAGGACACACTATTCACTACGCCGCTTTTGTCGACGGCGACTCGATCGTCGACACGGTGACTGCATCGGTCTTCCGGGCGCCGCGCTCGTACACGGGCGAGGACAGCGTGGAAATCGGCTGCCACGGCGGGCAGATTGTGGCTCGCAACATTGTATCCGCACTCGTGCGGCAGGGAGCGCGACCGGCGGAACCGGGCGAATTCACCAAACGGGCCTTCCTGAACAACAAACTGGATCTTACCCAGGTGGAAGCTGTCGCAGACGTGATTCACGCCGTATCAACGCCGGGCGCACAGGCTGCGGCGCGACAACTGACGGGCGGGTTCACAAGGAGGCTTGCGGAGATCCGCAATCGGCTCATGGACGTCTGTGGACTGCTCGAATTGGAACTGGATTTCAGTGAGGAAGACCTCGAGTTTGTCGACAAAAACGAGCTGCGCCGACAGCTCGAAGAGATCGGTCAGGTTTGCCGCGAACTGACCGAGTCCTACGAATCTGCACATATTTTGCGGAACGGCTATCACGTCGGCCTGATCGGTTTCCCGAATGCCGGCAAATCCTCGCTTATGAACGCCCTGCTCGGTCGCCGACGCGCAATTGTGTCGGACACGCCGGGAACGACGCGCGACTACCTGGAAGAGACGCTGCACATGGACGGCATCGCTTTTAAACTCTACGACACCGCCGGCATGCGCAGCAGCGAGGACCAGATCGAAATTGAGGGAATTCAGCTGGCCGAGTCAATCGTGGAACAATCCAACTGTGTTCTGGTGATCAACGATGCAAGCGCGGGTGCAGCGCACTCGGACGAGCTGGCCGAATCCATGCGCGCGCGCTTCGGCGAGGTCAAAGTTCTGACGGTGCAAAATAAGGTCGATCTTGTTAAACAAACAGCCGACGAACTTAAACAATCGCGCAACGATCTCTTTATTTCCGCCAACAAAGGCGAGGGACTCGACGCATTGCGCGCTCAACTGGTGGAACTTGCCACAAGCAGTTCGGCGCGTGTTAACGATGTGCTGATCAATGATCGCCACGTAGGTCTGTTGCAGCAAGTGATCGAGTCGATTAACAATGCGATGACTTCGATTGAAAACGCACCCTCCAATGAGTTTATCGCTGTGGACGTGCGCCTGGCGCTGAAGACGCTTGGAGAAATCACCGGGGACAACTGGAGCGAGGATTTGCTGACCGAAGTGTTCTCGCGTTTCTGCATCGGCAAATAGTTTAAGGTTGCACAAACAACTATTCTTGTTTAAGAAGGTTTCTCACCTGGGGACTTGGAACTGATCACCGCGGGACTAACAAGAGCGGATTTAAGGGGGCTTTTCAGAGGCTGTTGTTTAAGTCGGAAGCGGAAGGGACGGCACATTTTCTGAAATCGGGCGTTGTTTCGGAGCTATCAAATTTGGCGCGCATCTGCAAATCGGGTGCGGGATCGGCCAAAAAATCTGCAAATGGGCGATCGGACCGTTAAGGAACAGGAAAGTGGGTCTGCGTAAAAATGTGCGTCGGATGCCCGTGGAGATGTTTTTTGACGTTGCGATTTCTTAAATTTAAGGATGAACGAAACAATTTCGATCCGGCCGGTTGAGGAAAACGAGTTCAACGATTTCGTTGAATTCCAGACCGAGGCGCTTTTCAACACACCTGAGATCTACGGCTCGGACTACGAATCCTACCGCGCGCTTTCCATACTTAACAAAGAGCAGTTGTTTGAGCGCATCCTGAACTATCCCTTCGATTTTGTGCTGGGTGCGTTTACGGAGCAGGACGCCATGGTCGGCATGGCCGGCTTTTCGATTCAGACCAACCTGCCCAAGCAGCGCCACAAAGGTTATATCTGGAGCGTGTACGTTTCCACGAATTACCGCGGCAAGGGGCTGGCCACGAATCTGATTGAGGACGTGCTCGAAATTGCCAAGGAAGACGCAGGTTGTGAACAGGTTCTCGTTCGCGTAGCTTCGTCCAACCTCGACGGCCAGGCGCTCTACCGCAAACTGGGATTTATCCAGTACGGCGCCGAAGTGCGCGCTTTAAAGCTCGGTCCGGACAACTATATCGACGAATTGCTCATGATTCGTCTCCTCTGAAAAACCACAACCACAACTCATTTAAAATCAATAACTTACAGAGAATTTACCCCCTTAAAAACAGGGGGTTGAAGGCCTTATATTTTGCAATTTTGCAACGGCCTGGGCGTATATGCTGATCTGTGAAAAATATGCGGGCTATTTGGGATGCAAAATCGATTTGATATCGTGGTAATCGGCGGCGGCCACGCCGGAATTGAAGCTTCGATGGCCGCGGCGCGGATGGGCGTCGCCACCGCAATTGTGACGATGGACCCGAATGCGATCGGGCGTTTGTCCTGTAATCCGTCCATCGGCGGTTCGGCAAAGGGACACCTGGTTAAGGAAATCGACGCACTCGGCGGAGTGATGGGGCGGTTGGCGGACCGCAGCGGACTGCAGTTTAAAATGCTCAATCGCTCCAAAGGTCCGGCGGTCTGGTCGCCGCGTGCGCAAAACGACATCGCACTATATCCGCAGTACGCCCGCGAGCTGCTGGAATCCACCGACAATCTGACCATCGTGCGCGGCAAGGTCGTGGAGATTCTCGTGAAACACGACCGCGTCGTCGGCGTGCGAACGGAAGACAATGAAGAAATTTTGTGCAAGGCGGTGATTCTGTGTTCGGGCACATTCCTGAACGGCGTGATGCACACGGGTTTGTGCCGCACGGACGGAGGCCGCATCGGCGAGAAAAGTGCTACGCTTATTTCCGACCTGCTGGCCGCCTACGGCCTGGAAAAGGGGCGCCTGAAAACGGGCACGCCGCCGCGCCTGAACGCCGATTCGATCAACTACGACGTGTGTGAGCTACATCCGGGCGACGAAGATCCGCAGCCTTTTTCGCACCTGACGGACGCCGTCGCCAACAAGGTGATGTGTTACGCCACGGCGACAAATCCGACCACACACGAGATTTTGCGCGAAGGTTTTGACCAGTCGCCGATGTTTACTGGACGGATCAAGGCGGCCGGACCGCGCTATTGTCCATCGGTTGAGGACAAGATCAATCGATTTGCCGACCGCGACTCGCATCTGATCGTGCTGGAGCCGGAGGGCATGCAGACCAATTCGGTCTACGTCAACGGTTTCTCGACCAGCTTGCCGGAGGACGTGCAGTTGCGCGGCATCCGCAGTATTGCGGGGCTGGAGCGCGCCGAGTTTATCCGACCTGGTTATGCGGTTGAGTACGACTTTTTCTTCCCGTATCAACTGCGTTTCAGCCTCGAAACCAAGGCTATTGCGGGTTTGTATTTTGCCGGCCAGATCAACGGCACCTCGGGTTATGAAGAAGCTGCTTCGCAGGGACTGGTGGCGGGCATCAATGCCGCTTTAAAATTGCGTGGTGAAGGGGAGTTCCATCTGCGCCGTTCCGAGGCGTATATCGGCGTAATGATCGACGATCTGGTTAACAAAAACACCGAGGAACCCTACCGTATTTTTACTTCGCTGGCGGAGTATCGCCTGGTGCTGCGCCAGGACAATGCGGATAAACGACTGATGAAATACGGGCATCGCCTTGGTTTGGTAGGGGATTCGGCGATGGAAACAAGCCGCACGCGTTGGGATCGCGTGGATCGTTTTGTCGAGCTGGCTGATAAAGTCAAACTCAAACCGGCGTCCGTCAATCCTTATCTGGAATCGGTTCGCGAAAAACAGATTGACCAAAGCACCCAAATGGCTCTGCTTACACGCCGGGGGCAGGTTCGTCTGGCCGGCTTGCTGCAGAATGATGATGATAGCCTGCAGGAATTCGATGAATTAAAGCACGAAGAAACGGTTTCTTTGGCGGAAACTGAGATCAAATACAAGGGCTACATTGATCGCCAAATGCGTGATATCGAACGTTTCCAGGCCAACGAAGAGAAGAGAATTCCCGACAACTTCAATTATGATAATTTAAAGTCGCTCTCCAACGAAGCGAGAGAGAAGCTGAGCAAGATTCGACCACAATCACTCGGCCAGGCATCGCGCATTGCCGGCGTTTCGGCGGCGGACGTTTCAATCCTGACCGTTTATCTCCGTTAGCATTCCCTCGTAATTATTACTCTGATGCGGTATTTACCCTAAAAACAGCCTAAAAAAGGCATTTTTGTTCGTCACAGGGGCATAATCGAACAGTCTTCGACCAAATTGCAAGATTTTGGGCCTGATTGCACACGTCCGTCTTGGGTCTCCACTCTGAATGATCAATGACTGATTCACTTTAAAACGAGGGACTTCAGACTCGTTCCTTGTTCCACGTGGAACGCCTTTCAGGTCACATCAACCTCAAAACTCAAAGGCTCAGTGTCCAGCGCCTGGTCCAATTCATGGTCAGACCAGCGTCGGACCATATCAATTACCAGATACGTGTTCAGCCAGATCACGCTTTGAACGTTCCACGTGAAACACACTGTCCTTTGAATCGCAACTAAGAAGGTCAAAATGACGGCAATCCTGTTCCACGTGGAACAGGTAGGGAGCTTTATTGATTCAAAAGAGTGAAAGATGCGCTGCGCATATTCAGGCCATCGATGTCCGGGTATGGAGTAGAAGCGAAAAACTTCAGCTATTAGTTCAGGTGTTTGTTCCACGAGAAACAACGAGAAGTTGGATAAGTGGCGAGTACATTCCAGTATCCGGCGGAAGCCGAGATACATTGTGTTCCACGTGAAACGCAATAGAGCTGATAGAACGGAGGACAAACGCCGATGAATGAGTCAATCTGTTCCACGTGGAACGATTTTTATCGACAAATCCAGTGCTTTTTGTTCCACGTGGAACAGAACGGTGCGCAAAGCCGCAGTTTCAGAGCTCAATATGTTCAGGCTTGGTGGATGCATTTGAAACGGGCACAAAAAAACCGGAGAGTGTGAAACGCTCCGGTTTGAGATAATGACTTATGGTTTGAGACTGATGCGAGACGTTTGCCTCGTGGTCTTCAGGTAGACCGGGAGACTTCAGGCAGACTTGAAGTTGATCAACTTCTCGATCGAAGACTTGTCGAGTGCAAAGAGGAAAGTCGACATACGCGGACCTGCATCCTTGCCGATCAGCATATTATAGACAATCGTAAAGAAGCGTCGTTGACGCTTTTTCTTCTCATCATCTGTCAGGTCTTCTCGTTTCGGAATGGCATAGAGAAGTGTATTCAGCTCTTCCATCGTTGCGGAATGTGCGCCAAAATCATCTGCCAGGCGCTTCAACCAGCCCTTTTCCTCATCTTCCAGACCGGCGTAGTACTCGGCATTTGGAGTTTCTCGTAAGTCGTTGATACTCTCAGGCGAGTAGGAACGCATCCACGATTCGGCTTTCTGGCGGCGTTCTGTCAGGTCATCCGCTTCATATGGAGTACCGATGCGAGTGAAGAAATCCGCCAGTTTTTGATCATTACCCTGGAAAATAGGAGCAAAACTGGAGAGCTGACGGAAGGGAACCGAGACTATATCTCGGTTTTCAATGGTAGCCAGCTCAAGTGCACGCAGCGCATCCGGATTGCCTTTGTTCTCACGCAGTTGCTTTAAACCTCGATCGAACTCATCATATGACTTTAAAACATCTTCATCCAGAGCGATGTTGAACTCTTTGTTCGGTGCAAAACGAGCGAACATCCAGCGTAGAATTTCCGGTTGGTAGACAGCAAGTAGATCACCGGGAGTGAGCAGAACACCGGAAGAACCCGACATTTTGGACGTTTCACCTTTCAGGCGTACAAAAGCATATCCTTCAAAGATGGGCGCATCGACACCATAGATCTTTTTGGCTATGACCTTCGCAACGTCAAAACTGCCGCCGGGCGTTGCGTGATCTTTACCACCCGGTTCAAAGGTTACGCCTTCAGCCGCCCAGCGCATGGGCCAATCTACTTTCCAGGGCAGTTTAAACATGCCGCCGCCGCGGATATCGATATCATTTTCAAAACCGGTTTCGTCACAGCGATAACGCACTTTTGTGCAGTCATTCGACAGCTCAAGAATCGTGGTATTGTCCTTGCCTGTTTTCTCCGAGTACACGGACAGCGGAATATACTGTTTGCGTTCCTCTTCATCCCAGGGCTGCGTTCTGAAGCGAGCGAGTATGTCGTAGATTTCGCCGCGTTTTTGCAGGGCGGTAATAATGCCGTCGGCGTAGCGGCCGCTTTTGTATTCTTTGGTCTGGAAGCGATAATCGATGTCGATGTGCATGGTTTTCATCGACTCGATAAACTGTTGTTCAAATCGATCGGCATAGGACTCAGCCTGGGCTTGCGGATCGGGAACAGCGCTGAGCGGCATGCCAATGTATTGTTCAAAGGTGGCATCGACGTTCTTTGGCACTTTGCGGAAACGATCAAAGTCGTCCCAGGAGAAAAGCAGACGGGCATTTCTACCCATCTTTTTTAAAGCTTCTGCGACGAAGAATGCGGTGGCAACATCGCGGAAGTTACCGATGTGCACCGCCCCGGACGGGCTGATGCCTGCCGCACATACATATTCCTGGCGATCCGGTCGCAGTTGCACGACCTTTTTAGCGATTTTATCCGCCCAATGCATTGATATTCCTCCGTTTACTTCGGATCGAAATCCGGGGGAGCCTGGCTGAAAAAAACGTAAATTACGACTTTTTACAGTAGCTCCGGCGCAAAGACATGCAGCGTTAAAGCCGGCACAGACTCCTGTTTCTCTCTGTTGTGTTTGTGCCTGATGTTTATCTGTCGTCTGCGTCGCGATACAAAGAGGATCAGCCGTGCAAAAAGAACAAACATGTGTGTTGATTGTCGGCGCCGGCAGCCGCAGTGCGGAAGCAATAACACGTGTACTTAAAACCGAAACGGACCATCGAATTGTCCTGCTTTCACGCAACACACCAACATCTGAACACGACGACAAACTTGCTTTCTACCAGGGTGATTTTACTGTTCGCAAACAGTTAAAAGATGTCTGTTTAAGAGAACGCCCGAATGTGATCATCAATACGGCGGCTTTGACAAATGTTGAATTCTGCGAAATCAATCGGCAGGAAGCCTGGAATGTTAACGTGCGCGGCGTTGAAAATATCGTCGGTATGTGCCGCATCCTGGACTCCCGCATGATTCAACTTTCAACCGACTACATCTTCGACGGTACAAGCGGACCATATCCGGAAACAGCGACGCCGAATCCATTAAACTACTACGGTAAATCCAAGCTGGCGGCGGAGAATGTCTGTGCCACGGGAAATATTGAATATGCCATTGTCCGTACCAATGTGCTCTATGGCGCAACCATGTCGTTCAAGCCGGATTTTGTCATCAAGATTTCTGAAAAACTTCAACAGAAACAGGAATTCGGCGTTGTCAACGATCAGTTCCACAATCCGACATTGATCGACGATCTTGCCTATGCAATCAAGAAATTGATTGTTAAACGCAGGCAGGGAATTTACAACGTCGCCGGTTCCGAATATTTAAACCGCTACGACTTTGCAACGGCAATTGCACGCACATATGGACTTGATGAAAATCTGATTAAACCAATTACAACGGAGTCGTTAAAACCGACTGTTGAACGACCTTTGAAAGCAGGTCTGGTAACGCTTAAAGCAGAAACTGATCTGGGCATTAACTTTTCAAATGTCACGGACGGTTTAACAACGATGCGACGCCAAATGCAGCTGTTTGGCTACCGCGAGTGGAAATTGTAGCTTGCATAGATTTTCAGGCCTTAATTGACAATCTTTCCAGTTTTTTCTTTACGTGATTTAACCATGCTCGATATAAAGTTTATTCGCGACAACGCTGAAGCAGTCATCAGCAACACCCAACGCAAAAACAGCGATGCGGATATCAGTGCACTGCTGGATCTGGACAATCAACGTCGCCAGATAATCCAGTCGGTTGAAGAGATGAAAAAACAGCGCAATGATGTCAGTGCTGAAGTTGCGCGTAAAAAGAAAAGCGGCGAAAATGCCGACGATCTGATTACGGCAATGCGAGATGTTTCCGCCACGATCAAATCCCGGGATGAGCGCCTGCGCGAGATCGATGAAGAAATGGAGCAACTCGGATTGTCGATTCCGAATATGCTGCACGAAAGTGTGCCGGATGGACGCACATCCGAGGACAATGTCGAGATTCGCCGTTCGGGTGAATTGATTGCAAAAGATTTTCGCAAGGACCACCTGACGATTTCGCAGCAGCTTGGACTGCACGACTTTGAACGCGGCGCAAAGATTACCGGCAGCGGTTTTCCGGTCTATACCGGGATCGGCGCGCGCCTGGAACGCGCACTCATCAACTATTTCCTGGACTTCAATCGCGAAAAAGCCGCTTTCCGCGAAATGATGGTGCCCTTCGTGGTCAATCGCGCTTCGATGACGGGTACGGGACAATTGCCGAAGTTTGCGGAAGACATGTATCGCTGCGACGCAGATGACCTGTATTTGATACCCACGGCCGAAGTACCGCTGACAAACTACCACGCGGGTGAAATCATGTCGGAAAACGATCTGACGGTCCGCTACACCACGTATACGCCCTGTTTTCGCCGCGAAGCCGGCAGCTACGGCAAAGACACACGCGGTTTTCAGCGCCTGCACCAATTCAACAAAGTTGAAATGGTGGCATTTACGAAACCTGAAGACTCGTACAACGAGCTGGAAAGTTTCGTGACACACGTGGAACAATTGCTCGCTTCACTGAACCTGACCTACCGCGTCATTCTTCTCTGCGCGGGCGACACGACATTCGGCAGCGCCAAAACATACGACCTGGAAGTCTGGTCTCCGGTCGAACAGAAATGGCTGGAGGTTTCCAGCTGTTCGAATTTTGAGGACTTCCAGGCACGCCGCGCCGGAATCAAGTACAGACCGAAAGAAGGCGGCAAGGCATCTTTTGTACACACACTGAACGGCAGCGCGCTGGCTACGCCGCGTATTATCGTCTCGCTGATGGAAACCTGCCAACAGAAAGACGGCAGTCTCGAACTTCCGGCAGTCCTGGAACCGTATCTCGGGTTCACCAAAATCAGCTGAAGGTTTTCCCCTTCATAGAATAGAGTTTTAAAATTTCTATTGTATGATGTCATGAGAGCTGTGGATAAGTGGATAAGTATTCAAATCGTTTGATAGCGTTAAAAAATCGATAGTACAGCGGTAATCAGGCAGTGAAAAACACTGTGGAAAACAATGTGGAAAAACCAGGGCTTTCAACATTGCTGTGTAAAACCTCGGAAACGGTGGACAGTCGATTGACGGAATCTGGATAACTCGGGCGGTTTTACTCACCTTTCCACAGCTTTACAACGATTGTGTTGAAAACGCTGTGGGAAAGTTCTGAAATCGTGGAAAACCGCTCAAAAATTTAAAATTTCGACCGTTTTTTGACGATCTATCAAATCGGGCTTTGACATTTTCACAGGAAAACCCGGCGCGAACTTGCGTGTTTGCAGACTTCTTTTACGGTGACGAACAAAAATGGCCTTTATCAGTCAGAAAATGTGCCGGGCGTCTGCGGTTGTGGAAAACTTCGGTAAAATTGTGGAAAACCGTTCTTGAAATTGTAAACATTTCTATAACATGTCGAGCGAAGGATCGCCGTTCATACACCTGTAATACGCGGATCATACACAAGTCCCTTGATGCCAACCTGTGCGGCGTTTGACGATTAAAAGGATGATGAGCATTTTACACGTTCCGTCTGCCGGAGCAAGCGGGACCAGAAAGGAAGAGTGAATGAGCATGATAGAACATCAGGACACGGTCGATATTCTCGTTATTGCGGCGCACCCGGATGACGCTGAACTTTCATGCGGCGGAACCATGCGCTCGGCGGTTCTGGCCGGCAAAAGCGTGGCCATCGTAGACTGCACGCGCGGCGAACTCGGTTCACGTGGAACACCGGAGCTTCGCAAAACTGAAGCGGACCGCGCCGCCCGGGTGCTTGGAATTCAATTCCGCGAAAACCTCTCGCTGCCGGACGGCAAAATTGATTCCAGCGAAGCGCATGTGGAGGCTGTCGTCAGGACGTTCCGTCATTACCGTCCAAAAATTCTGTTGTTTCCGCCGGCGCGCGACCGTCACCCGGACCATGAGCAGACGCACAATCTCGTGCGCCGAGCGCTTTTTATGTCGGGGCTGCCAAAATTAAAAAGCATGCACAACGGCCAGACACAGAAACCTTATCGTCCGGACCGGACATTTTGCTACATGCAGACTTATGAGTTTGCGCCGGCGTTTTACGTGGATATATCGGAGTATTACGAAGACAAAATTCAGGCTGTACAAGCGTATTCATCGCAGTTTCACGTGCCGGGCAACACCGAGTTTGACGACGAGCCGCAGACATTTATCTCGCGGCCGGAGTTTTCCGGCTTTCTTGAAGCGCGTTCCCGGTATTTCGGCGCAAAAATCGGCGTCACACATGCCGAAGCCTTTTATTCGATCGAACCGATCGGGATTCCCAATATTCAGGTTTTCCTTTAATACAGGACAGAATCAATGCAAAAACAGACGATAGAATATTTGATCGACGACGGATACACTCACTGGAACAACGCGGAGCGCGTCGGGGAAATCGGAATTGAGCTGGAATCGCGCACGCGTCTGGATCTTTCGCGCAAGTTCCTGCGTCGCGCACTGTATCTGAACCCAACCGGGCGGCCTGACTGGTACATGTTTCTTGCTTATGCTTGTTTTCGGGATGCACGTCGCATGGACGAAGACGGTGAATCGGCGCTGACGGAAGGCATCGAGAAAACAAATTCGGCGGTCATCAAAGCCAATTATATTGCGTTTATGGAGGATGATCAGGCGGCGGAAGAAATGATCGGCGAGGCGCATCAATCCAGCGATCCGTCGGTGTTGTTTACACTTGCTTCTTCGCTCAACTGGCGCGGCCGCGCTGATGAATCGTTGGAAACCTTCCGCAAGGCGGCTGCAATCACCGGCGACAACGAGTTTCCAATTTGTATTGAAGACTATCCTTTTACCCTTGGCTGGGCAAAAGCCAAGGGGCATGACATCGATCTGGAAGCTGAATCACTGCCGGTTCTCGACCGACTGATAGCGCACAACCCGCTGGCTTATCGCTACCGCGCGATTAAACTGCAGAATTACCAGGTTCTCAAAGACTGGCAGCGCGTACAGGATACCTGTCATGAGATACTGGAAATCATGCCGGACGAAGAAACAACAATGCTGGCTTTGGGAATTGCACTTGAGCAACAGGAGCGGCAAGACGAAGCACTGATGTGGTACTCGCGTGCTATCGGCGCAAAACCCTCGTTTGCGCGTGCAAGACTTAACATTTCGAAGATCTACGAAAAACGCGAACAATTGGACGCTGCGGAAGACTACCTGCGCCAGATTCCACATGCCAATCCCGACTATACCTTCGGCGGCATTTTCCTCTCGATTTTCTTACAGCGGCACAAACGTCACGACGAGGCGCTGCGTTCGTTTGAAGATGCATATGCGCGTCTGAAGACACATGAAAAATCCTGGGTGGAGCAATTTCCGGAAGGAAAAGAATTGTTAAAAATGTCCGAAGAATCTTAACAATGCCCAGGCAGTACAGAGGTAGGATTTCATGAAGCGCAGCTCGTTGTTTTGTTTAAGTCTTGCACTTCTTCTGTTGTTTAACACGCCGCTCACTACTGTAGTGAGCGCGGCGGCGCAGCCGGACCAGGACGTTGCAACGATTGAAGAAATCGGACCGCCGTTTACGTCTGAGACGCGCGCCGTTTACGATTCGATTGCAGCGCTTGCTCAGCAGGAAAACTGGCATGAATTGCCCTTCGCCGAACTGATGACCAAAGTGGCATTGGAGCTGCTGGACTCGCCCTACGAAGCCGGCACGATAGAAGACCCGGTGTACGAGAACTGCAAGATTCACTTTACGGGTTTTGACTGCGTGACTTTTTACGAAACGGTATTGTGTATCGCGCGCACGATCAAATACCAGGAATACAGCATTTACAAACTGATTGATGAAGTCGAGTACACGCGTTATCGCGGCGGGAATCGAGACGGATATGCCTCGCGACTTCACTACACTTCCGAGTGGATACTCAACAACGAACAAAAAGGGGTTGTGAAAGACATCACGGCGGAATTGGGCGCCGACAAACACGTCGGCGAAGTTTATTACATGTCCAAAAATCCCGACAAATATGCTGCGCTGGAAATGCACCCGGACCTTGTACCTGACATTGCTGCGGCGGAAGAATTTATCAACGGCAACAAACGGCTCTACATACCGAAAGATGAAATCGCGGGTGTTTACGACCAGCTGCGAGACTGCGATATTGTGTGTTTTGCAACTTCTATCGCCGGACTGGATTATGCACATACCGGATTTGTGCATTTTGACGAGGACGGCGACTGCCACCTGATGCATGCATCAACCAAACACGGCGTGATTATCGACACGGACCTGGCCGAGTATGCAAAAGGAATTAAACATTTTATCGGCATTTCAGTTGTGCGTCCGATCGATCCAATCACAAATTCCACTGAATAATTTTTCCACTCACGTCACAAACGGAACTGATCATGGCCAGTTTTGAAGTGTTTTTCCCGACCTTGCTTAAACACGAAGGCGGCTTCGTCGATAATCCCAACGATCCCGGTGGAGCGACCAACAAAGGAATCACCATGGGGACGTTCCGCCGCACTGCGCAGCGTTATCTGGGCATCGAACCAACGCTGCAAAATCTCAAGGACATGACCGATGAACAGGCGTTCAAGATTTACAAACCGATGTATTGGGATAAAATTTCGGGCGACGCAATTGACAACCAGGTGATGGCGAATTTCACGTTTGATTTTTTTGTCAACGCGGGCGCCAATGCGATACGCACGTTTCAACGCACGTACAACGATACATTTCCGAGTGAGCCGGCGCTGGGCGTGGACGGCGTTGTTGGCCCGATTACATTAAAAGCACTGAATTTTGTCGATCTGCAGCACCTGTATACAGCGTACAAAAACGCGCGCATCGGATACTACGAGGGACTTGTGGCGCGCAACCCGAAATTCAAGGTCTTTATACGCGGCTGGATCAATCGGGTAGATTCATTTCCAGACAGCGTCGACCCGCTTAACACAATTGCCTGAATCTGTGTTTAACGCAATTTTTTCTCATAGACCGCGGCTGTGGCCGTGTCGCCTATTTTATTGCACATCTCAACAATCGCCTTGATGATGTACTGGTTTGTCGGCTCCAGGTCGTGTGCCAGGATGAATACACCAACGGCAAAGTGCTGATAGGAACGCCCGGCCTGTTTGCCCATGGTGGCGTCGAGGCGGCTGCCTTTCTCAAATGCCGTCTGACCGATGTTTTCCAGATCGCGGATACTGCGCCGGAAATAGGCGGTATCGCGATCAAGTTGATGTGCATATTGAATTTCGCGGCCGCCTTCGAGCAAGTTACCGAAGTTGATCAATGCCAGGCCGAGCAAGCGGTGATTTTCGGCAAAATTTGGATCGATCACTGTTGCGCGGCGCAGATTTTCGACCGCTTTTTCGAATTCACCCAATTGGTAATAGCTGTAGCCCAGGCCGCCGACGGCGCCGAAATGCGTTGAGTCCATGGTCAACACATTGTTAAACACCTCCACTGACAGCTTGAATTCCTTTTCGGCTTCAGCGACATTGGACGCGGCGAGAAACTCGTCTGCGTTTAAGGTATGGCGCACACCTTTTTTAAACATTCCCTCAATGGCGGCGTTGTCTTTTTCACCGTTCTGACAAGCCGTGAGGCACATCGCGCTGCACACAAGAGTCAGGAAAAATCGCAGATAAGAATTCATGAATCCGACTGAGTAGCTGTTAAACATATGTTTTAGAATCCCAGCGCGCAATTGCCCATCAGGGCTGCACGGTCTGACAGTCGCAGCCGATATGCAGATCGACGCCGATCGGCGAACCCGGCGGAACATCGTGCGAATGAGAGGGAGCGACGATGTCGATAGAGTCGCCGACCAATTCAATCTGTTTAATGAGCATCGCACTGTGCGCCTGTTCTTCGGGCGCGTCGATCACATTTTCACGAGCGCGCAGGCGCTGCGGCAGCGACTGCAGCAAGTGCAGTGTTTGCGCGCGGACTTCCGACGCGGCATCCGTGTTTTGCACCAGTTCAATGGCTTGTGCCACAAAGGCATTTTCGACGACGCGGCGCACTGCAGAGTGCATATCGTTTTGCCGTCCTGAGCGGAAACACGTTTCGACCGTGGTTTCCAGAAGTTCGCGATATGAGAGCTGGTTTGGATCCGCGGCTTGCTGTTCAATCAGGCGCGCCGCGCGCTGAGGATGGAGCAGGAATTCAAAACTCATAGCGGCGGCACTGCCTGCGGCGGCCAGCGGATCGAACATCGGATCCGTAAATCCTTCAAATGCTTCGCGGCTGCCGCCGAAATAGGGCGCCGGCGGGACAAAGAGATTTGCGACCCGCGGCGGGATCGCGAGTTCTGCGACCGAGAGCGAACGCAGCATGGCGTCCAGCGCGGCGCGTTGCTGTGCGGCGTCCACGCGGCTCATCGCAGGAGCTCGGTCGCCGCGAACCCGATATGAATAATTCACGCCGCCGATGATTTTGGAACAGGCGTCGACCTGGTAGCGGTGGAAAAAATAAATCGGCGCAAAATGATCCTCGAGTTCGGACATGGGCGTCCCGGGCGGAATGGCCCGTTCGGAAAAGCGTGAGATTGCCAGACGTCGAATTGCAAGTGCGTCCAGGAGTTGGCGCGCGGCGTCCTGTCCATTGTCCCAGAGGTGGGCGGCCGGGTGTGCGCCGCCCGGATCGCGCGCATCACCGTCGGAAATGTACATCATGTCCGGCGGCAGGTTTTCCGTGACGAACTTATTGAGAAATGCTGCATTGGCGCCATCTGAGCCGAAATCGGCATAGCCGTAGCGAATAGCGAGTTTATCCCAGCTGCCGACACCGACCGGGTAGGCATCCCTGAGCGAGATGCTCGAATCCGCTGTGAGCTTGACGCGCGGATGCGGGTAGTCCATAACCGAGGCCAGGCCGTCAGTGTACGCACTGGCGGCAAAGTTGTGAAGCAAACCAAGTGTATGACCGACCTCGTGAGCCGAGAGCTGACGCAGGCGTGCCAGGGCCATTTCGCGTACCTGGGTCAATGCGGCTTCGGCGTCATCCGCTCCGTAGGGCTGCAGCAGCGCTTCGGCGATCTTGTAGTCATGGCGAAAACGCAGCGAACCAAGCGTCACGTGTCCTTTAATGATTTCCCCGGTGCGCGGGTCAACGACGGATGAGCCGTAGGACCAGCCGCGGGTGGCGCGGTGCACCCATTGAATCACGTTGTAGCGCACGTCCAGCATGTCGGCACCATCCGGCAGGATTTCCACGCGGAACGCATTGATGTATCCGGCGGCCTCGAATGCGGCATTCCACCAACGCGCACCGTCGAGCAGAGCCGAGCGCACGGGTTCAGGCGTGCCGGGATCCAGATAGTAGACAATCGGTTCGCGCGCTTCGCTCGCAGCCGGTCCGGGATTGCGCTTTTCCAGGCGGTGTCGAATAAGAAAATGCCGGCGCAGGCTCTGGTCATAGGGCGCGGCATAATTGTGATTTTCAAGTGTAAAGTATCCGATGCGAGGGTCGGCCGGGCGCATCTCAAATCCGTCCGGCGGAAGCTGCACAAATGAGTGGCGGATGCCGACGGTAAAGGCGTTTGCGTTGGGCGCGACAGAGCGAAGGTAGCGCCCGGCCGGGCCGCCGACATAGGTAAGGTAGACGCCGATTTCCGTGTTTTGCGGGAAAGATCGGCAGTTGTCGAAATCAATGACGGAGCGCGATTTGTCGACGGAAAAGTTGCCTTCGTCGTTCCGCTGCAGGCTGCGCGCCAGGTTGTCGTCCGCACGCAGCAGGAAATCCGATGCGTCGATCAGGAGGGCATTCGGCGACTCGGCGACGAGCTCAAAACCCCAGAGGGTGGAGAACGCAAAAGCTTCTTTGACGGCTCTGACTTCAGCGGCGTTGCTGCTTTCGGCCAGGAACTGATCATTCGGTTGCACAAGCAGAACTTTGTTGCCAAAGCGTTGAAACACAACGACTTGCTGACTGCGTATCTGTCCGCGGTCCAGCCCCAGGTCATTCGAGCCTACTCCGGAACTCAGGTAGGTGACGTACAGAAACTCTTGCCTGGACTTGTCGACTTTCAGGTAGAGTTTGTCCTTGGCTGCGTCGATGTACAGAGGGAAAAAACCGTCGACGGGCGTCGCGCCGGCGACGGCTTCATCAATTCCGGAATTCTGAGCTTCAGCATCGGAGACAAACAAGAGAATCATCAAGGCAACAAGCAGAGTTGCACCGGCTGAACAAACACATTTCATACAGCTGCACCGCGGTAAAATTGATCTGAATTTGTCGTCGAGGACGTTCCAACGGACGGACATGTTTCCCGTTCACCTGAATTTACTGACCGGTCAGGTCAATATACTGCCCGGTTAATTTTCTGTGGTTTGATCAGGCGAAAGCCCACCATAGTTTGAAACTGATATCAAAAGAAAGGATTCTCTGCAGTCCCACGCTGAAGGGAAACGATTTCTGCTATCAGCTTTCTAACAGGAGACACTATGAACACGCGAGATCATCTGATCAAATCTATCATTTTCCGCCCTGAACTTATTCCTTTCGTCAAAGATGAAGACAACTCTCTGTCCTTTCTGGAGGAGTTTGAAATTGGAGAGTTCATCGAAGATAGTCAGTCCGACGCGGATGAGGAATCACCGTCTCTTTTTCTTGAAGCGGACACCGGAAACTGCCCGGAGCCGGGCCTGCTGGATGTGAGCGAGTGGAAGCGCACTCTGCGCCGTCGCTCAATGTCGATTGCGGCCTGAGAAAATGGTTGAAAGCCCGATCGGCGCAGCGGTCCATGGTCGTTGCGGTCGGAACCGGCGGGAGATCGCGATGCCGGCTATTCGACGACGACCCGATTGAGCGGTGCTGTTGGCAAGAGTCGAATCCGGGCGACGGCGCGCCGGATGACGGTTAGCTGTGTCCATTAATTGAAATGCAGATGTGTCTCATTGTGGTTTCAGGAATTAAATTGACACCATCGAAGATTCCGAGAACCAAATTCACAACCGCACGACATGGACAAGCTGGTTTCTATTATAGTCGATGATGAATCAAACGGAAGGCAGGTACTTTCGAGGCTGCTGAAAGATCACTGCCCGGAAATCGAGATTGCCGGTATTGCCGAGTCGGCGCCTCAGGCCAGGTTGTTGGTTGAACAACACGCGCCGGACGTGGTATTTCTCGACATCACGATGCCGGTGGAATCCGGATTTGACTTTCTGGACGGCTACGAAGACCGGCCATTTTCCGTGGTGTTTGTGACGGCGTATCACGAGCACGCGCTACGAGCCATCAAGGCATCGGCGGTGGACTACATTCTCAAGCCTATCGACCTGATTGATCTGCGCGAGGCAATCCGCAAGTTAACAAGTTTGCATCGCGAGGCGAAGGGCAACGTTCCCCAGCCGAATTTCGGCGGCAAGGAACACGCCAAGGTACTGCATGAAAACCTGCAGGCCAAAGGCGAGTTCACGAAGATTATCCTGCACCGGCCGCGCGGAATTAAAGTCGTTAATATCGGAGAGATCCTGCACATACGCAGCGATTCACACTATACCACTGTGCGCTTGGTTGACGACGGCGACATTATCGTGACCGGCTCGCTCAAGGAATACGAAGAAATGCTCGGTTATCTGTGTTTTTGCAGGATTCACAAATCCTTTCTTGTTAACCTGATGCACGTGACCGAATACACCTACGACACTTCCGGCAAAGCCTCGTTATCAAATGGCGAAACAATAACTGTTTCAAAACGCAGGACTCGCGAATTTCTCATGAGTCTGCAGAACTATGTTGACATTATTGATAGAACGCTGCCGAAAAAATGAATTGAATCTCAATTGCTACGGACCGCTCACTGCTTTATTCTCTTGTTAGTTGTTTAATATCCAGCAAACTGGTGTCTTGTCGTTGAATCACCGGCGACTGTCAGTTGTTTTACAAGTTCTGGTGCAACCACAAGATTCGAAGGTGTTTCAACCTGGTCGAAACGGATAACGCCTGGAAACTCCCGGATGGACGGCAATCTGTATTGCTCAACACCAGGCTGCTGTGATCCGGACTTCTCACTTTCTCTTTGTTTAATTAATTATGGCCAAGTCTGAAACACTTCAGGTGTGACGACTCTGTGGTATTCAACGTATTCCTGACGCGGGGGAGGTGCAGATTAACATCAGGGCATTTTCGCCGGATATACAAAAAAGTTGAGCATAGCCCTGGCTGGATGGGAGATGACTTTGAACAAGCGGAAAGAGAAGAGCAGCTTTAAACAAAAGCACGGTGAGCAGTACAGTCGAGTTTAAAGGGGGGAACCGGAAATTTGTAGTTGAAGCGTGATTTCATGCGGGCGGAGCTCGTCAATTGGCAACCATTAAGCTAAATTGGTTGAAAAAGATCAACATACACTTAAGTGTAAAACCCGCGCTTAATTATATAATTAATATACACCGAGGCGACTTCTGATCCAACCACTTTTACAGGCTGTGCTAATTGTTTGACATCTGGCTGCCGGTGCAGATTGGAGGTACTGTGGGAGGACGCGAACAGGAAAGTGTGAGACCGGAGGTGGTCGGTTTTTGGTACTGTGCAGTGAGAGTGCGGACTCGATACATCTACTACTTCCCGGTTATGCAGATATATAGACCGCTCACACTGGTTTAGCGACCGGTTAATTTATTACTGTTTTTTTAGAGGGGTACACCTTCTAGCTTATCGTCACGACATGCGGCACGTGTACCAACGGACTTGAAACCAGGGCACGAGTTGTGCTTTTTTCGCGCGCCGCTATCCAACTGAGCACTGCTAATATACTAACGGAGGCATCAATGAGTAAGGCCGCAAAATCTAGTGAAGCCACAACTGGAACCGGAAGCAGCGTAATGAACATTGCGGAACAGCGGTTCATTCCTTTCATGCAGGATGATGAATACCTGTTTATCGACTACCCGGCTGCAACCAAAGGCGTCGACATTCCGGAGTTTCCCGGCGAAACACTGGATCAGGAAAGCTTCACAAGAGAACTGACAAGCGCGATTGAATCCGACAGGGAACAGATGCGAATGTCGGAAACCGGCGGGGAACAGGACGCTGCAGTCTCTGTGCCGGAAAATTGAGTCGGAAATTACGTGTAAACGAACCAGAGCCAGGGCGCAACAACGGATGAGGACGAGGGGCAGTCGGGATGCGACACACTGATGTTGTATACCCGGGACCTTACCAATGACAGCCTGGATTGGTTCAATTACTTTATTCACCAATAACATTTAGTGGCGAAAAACATGGATACACTGCGAGGAATAATTGTAGACGATGAAGCGAGTGGCCGGGAAATACTGGCGCGTTTGCTCGGCGACCATTGTCCGGATGTTGACATTGTCGGGGTGGCCAAATCGGCATCGGAGGCCCGTAAATTAGTTGCTGATCTCAACCCTGAGGTAGTATTTTTAGACGTCATGATGCCGACGGAGTCCGGATTTGAGTTTCTCGACGGCTACGAAAACAGGCCTTTTTCGGTGATATTTGTAACGGCGTATCACGAACACGCGATCCAGGCGATTAAGGCATCGGCTGTCGACTATTTGCTCAAACCGATTGATGTTGTTGAACTACGGGAGGCGGTTCAGAAACTGAGTGACATGCTGGCTGAGACGCATTGCGAAACAACACAACACGACTTCGCGGTCAAAGAGCAGCCTGAAATATTGCTTGACAAATTCCGATTTGCCGGCGAGTATACAAAAGTCATCCTGCATCGACCGCGCGGTATTAAGGTTGCTCATGTGCGGGACATACTGTATATCCGCAGTGATGCGCATTACACAACGGTCAGGCTGGTGAACGACGGCGACATAGTGGTGACGGGATCATTGAAAGACTACGAGGAAATCCTCGCCGAATTTCATTTCTGTCGAATACACAAGTCACATCTTATCAATCTGATGCATGTGACTGAGTACAGTTTTTCGACATCAAACCGCATGTCGCTTTCGAATGGCGAGAAATTGATCGTCTCGAAACGCAGAACGCGGGAGTTCCTGACAAAGCTGAACGAATATGTCGGCGTAGGAGCAAGAAACGGGTAGGCAAATAGCGCCATGAACGTTCGACTAATGATATGTCTGGTAGTGTGGGTTGCCGTCGTTGGTAGCGTCGATGCGGCGGAGATTGTATACCGCCACTATACTATCGACGACGGCCTGCCTCACTCAAACGTCTTTCGAGTATTCCAGGACAGCAAGGGTTTCATCTGGCTTGGAACTGAGAGTGGCCTTTGCAGATTTGACGGCAACCGATTCGAGACCTTTGACTATTATCCTCCCGTTCAGGACAAACAGATCCTGAGCATCATGGAGGCGCACGACAGCACGATCTGGATCAACACATACGACGGTAGACTCCACACGTACAAAGATGGGGAGTTTGCGGAGTTTGTGCCGGAGCGGGGGTGGATACCACAATGCATCATTGGGTTGAACAATGGCAACAACAATGAAATGTTTGCGCTAACGCATCTTGCGTTTATGAAAATTGACATACAAGAAAAAGGCATTTCTGTCCATACTCTTGATGAATACTTTACAAACTACAAGTCGGCACATCCCAACATCTACTTCGCACAAATGTCTTCAACGGGAAAGCTGTTGCTTGGAACAGATTACGGTTTGATCGTCGTCGATGGGGATTCTGCAAAACACATACACAAGGATAAAATTAACTTTCCAGTGTATTGTATCGCAGAACTCGGTAAGGATCACTTTGTGTTGGGATCGGATAGTAAGCTGGTAGAAGTACTCGCAGATTCGATCTCCTACCATCAGTACAATGACAAAAAAATACACAAGATTCAGCACATCGAACCAGACAGGTATGGAAATCTCTGGATATCCGGAGAAGGAAGTGATTTGATACGAGTTAGCAATGATTCGTATGAAAACTACACTGATCACATCGGGGAGTTAACCTCGCAAATCAATGACCTGCTGGTGGACAACATTGGAAACATATGGGCCTCCACATTCGGTGGAGGTGTTGTGCAAATCATGTTTCAGCACAATCAACCGATTTTTACACAAAAGGTACAAAAGGGGAAATACGTACACTCAATTTGTCAGGCGTCGGATTCCTCCATTATGCTGGGGTGTTACGATGGCGTTATTCAAGTTAAACGTTTGCCCCAGGACAATGCCGGGCAAATAAAAACCATCAAAAAATATTTCACAGGCGCTACTGTAGATGCGGTTTGCACAAGCCAGGACTCATCCTTTCTAGTGAGTAAACATCCAAATGTATTGTCCAGGATTCTCCCGGATGGTACAACAACTACTGTTGGGGAGTTTATTGAAAGGTATGACAGACCAAATGAACACAAGTCTACCGTAGTTAAGAAACATCAGGATTCGATCTATGACGCAACCAAGGAATACTACCTTCTAGGCAACCCTCTATCAATCTATAGTTCAAATGACAGTACCGTGTTGTGCGCCTTCTGGTATGGACTCTACAAATTGACAGGCGATGAGTTTGGAAGACATTCTGGATTGCCGGAATTGATAAGCAGAAGATCATATTGCTTTGAAACCGACTATGACAACAGGTTGTGGGTTGGGACAGATACGGGCGTTTTTGTCAGGTCAAACGATCGGACCTTGCACTTTACGAAAGAAGATGGGCTGCCAAGTAACCAGATAAGAGCAATTCTCTGCACGCCGGACAGTTCAGTGTGGGTTGCAACTGATGGAGGTGTAGGAAGATACAGAGAACATTTTTGGACCAATTATACTGAAAAGACCGGCTTGTCCCATAAGATGTGTACATCGCTGGCCATGGATAAGCTCGATAATCTTTGGGTTGGCACGAAGAAGGGATTAAACTGCATTACGGACTCAGGAATATTTCTGGTCAACCGCAAACGAGGTCTCATCTCAGATGAAGTATTATCGTTGTGGAACGACTACTCCGGTTTGTTGTGGGTGGGGACTGCTGCGGGAGCCACAGTTGTCAACCCAATGCAGTATTACAGACCAGATTCCAAACCACCCCCAACCTACATTACTCGGATAGAGACTCAATCAGATACTCTCTTGTCGGCGCGCACTGTAACTCTACCTTACGATTCACCCGCAATTCGAATTGAATTTGTTGGTCTTGAATTCGAATTTCCGGAAGGGGTAGAATTTGAATACAAGTTGGTCAATGCCGACAGCGAGTGGAGACAAACGAAACAATGGTTCAAAGAGTACACTAATCTGAGCCCCGGGAATTATTCATTTCACGTTCGGTCAAAATTGGGAGACACCGGTTGGTCAACTGAAAGCGCCGGCTTTGACTTGATAATAATTCCCCCCCTTTGGCAACAAACCTGGTTCCAGGTCTCCGGTGTAATCCTGGGAATGTTCTTATCGTCGATGGTAGTTCTGGTTACAACAAAACGAAAGAGGAAAAAAGAGCAGGAAAAAGAAGCGCTCCTTCAATCGATCGCAGAATTACAGCAACAAGCACTGAACCTGACAATCAACCCGCACTTCCTGTTTAATGCTTTAACATCGGTTCAGCACTTTTTCAATTCGGATCAAAATATTTCCCGTGCAAACATATACCTCTCAAAATTCTCCAAGCTGGTCAGGATGATTCTGGATGATTCTCAGTACGAGAAGATATCCCTCGACGATGAGCTGAATCGACTTGGTCTGTATTTCGAGCTCGAAAAAATGAGACTTGGAAAACACTTTGAGTGGTATCTGGAGGTTGATGTTGTGCACGACCTGGAAGAAATCGATATTCCGGTAATGATGATTCAACCCTATGTTGAAAATGCCATTTGGCATGGAATCCAGCCACTGAATGGCAAGGGAGAAGTCAGAGTTAAAATCTGGAATCAATCAGATGATGTGTTGAGAATCAGAGTGTCTGATAACGGTCTTGGAATTACCAATAGTCAGGCACAAAAGAGTGCCGACGCCAATAAACACGAGTCGAGGGGAATGAAGATCACAAAACAACGAATCGACCTACATGTTAAAACCGGCAAAGGAAAAATACAAGTTGAACTAAGCGAGTACGACCCGCAAAACCGGCAAAGGCCGGGTACGCTCGTCGATATTACAGTATCTATCTGAATCCCTTACCTGGATAAAATTGCCGAAGTCGGCTCAAAAGAAAACAACATTGCCCGGCCGCCGGAGCCTTCATTGGCAATGTAAATTGTTCCGTGGAGTGAAATACTGATTCCCTCGGGTTGAGCGTGTAGTTTCTTCGGAAGATCGTATTGCGACTGCAAGGTCCCATCAGATGTTAATACGGCAATGGAATTGCCCCGCGCGGCAATTACGTACAACGACTGTGTCGCAGGATGAATCTCAATTCCGGAAGGGCGGAATTCCGAGTTGGAATTCCATGACGTCAAGTCCTCAAGTGACAGTGTTATGTGTAGCTCCGTCGCTGCGGAACCGAGCGGCAATGCTACGCGATAAATTGCGCGACTGTCTTCCGACTCACTGCCGGGATCGTCTTTGCAGGCAAGCAGCAGTGAGTTTGTTGCCGCATCGTAACACAAACCTTCCACATTGTTTTGCTCTGAAAGCCCGCTGGTAAATGTGGTATAACTCACTTCTTTCCCGTCCGCCCCTTCAGTAAAACGGAAAATTTTTCCGCTGCTGGTAGTCAGAAAAAATATCCCATTGTTAAACGCAATCCCCTCAAAATCTTCCTTGACTTTATGGGGACCAAGGCTCCAGTTCTTGACAATTGAGCCTTTGGCAGGATTGATTTCGTACACCGTTCCAACTTCGTCGTTGTGTGCAAATAAACGACCGTCAGGTGAACAAGCCAGTCCCGAAATTTCCGCCAGTTCTTTCGGCAGTTTGACTCCCATGACTTTGCTGCTGGAGAATTTGTACAATGGCTCGGTAGTATTTGCATCCACAGTTTCTGTTTCCTCAAGGTCGGCAGAACTGGTGGTGGCTTTTGACTCTGCACTTTCTGCTAAGACTTCAGCGTTGGCGCTCGAAGTGAGTCTGTCTGTCGACTTATTAAAACCGGGTTCAGAGTTGGAACATGCGTACAACAAACCGGGCAAACAGAGCCCGCAAAAGATGATAGTTCGGACATCGCGCAATAGCTCGTTTGTTTTAGTCATGCGTATGGATAAAAGTGTTGTAGTTAACAGAGTTATATCGGTCGCCGGGGTCAGTAAATGCGTTCCGCCAAAAACGCAACTTTCTTTCGATGAATGCCGACAAGGTACACAACGCCAAAGTTGTCGGAGACAGGTAATTTGAGTTTTGCGCGAACCCTGTCCGGGTCGTCATCGACAAACCGCTTCTTGATTTCGGTGCGCTTTCCCCAGTTTAATTCCTCCAGCTCGACTCGGAGTTGCTTCAAAGAATACGGAAAATGTGAGATCTGTTGAAAAACGCTGTAAAACGGACTGCGCGGCGGTTTGGACGGAGCCGCTCCAACCAGCAGTTCCCTGTCCAACATTGCGATTCCTGCCTCACGAAAGAACGTACGCACCATACCGGAAGCAATCAAGGCCGGATGTGGTTCCACCAGATAAGCCGCCTCGGTCGGAGAAGTCAATGTCGGCGAATCGGTCGATGCCGCGTCCGCCGCCGTCGACCAGCTTGCACCACAGTCAACAAGATTGACACAATGCGATGGTAAATCTGTGCCATACCATAAAACCTGTTCGCGGCATTCACGCCCGAAACCGATCCATTCGCGTGACCAGCCTCCAGGAAGTGACGCCATGCTGAGAGCCGGCGAGACTTTGATTCCCCGCACGCCGGCCACATTGAGGTTCATCAAAAACGGCAGCGAAGGTTTGTAGTGCGCCGGATTCATGATGCGGCGCCCATGTGCGTCGCGTCGCGACGGGTCGGCCCAAAGGCCATCAAACTGTGTGAAATCCATTTTGCGGCAAAGGTCCTCTGCTCGTCCGGCTTCAATGGTTGCGTTGGTGATGCCGGCAATTGTGAGGTTATGCCTTGCAAACGTTGCAAGCATAGGGTCCGCTTCAATGCCCGTGACGCTGTCCGCCTCCCGTGCCAGCGCGGCCGTGTCGAAGCCGGCGCCGGAACAGATTTCGAGAAGATTCCCGGTGCCTCTGAAACGTTGGGCATGTCTCGCGGCAATGGTGGGGTGGGTCGACTGTTCCAGACTTTGTTTGCTGAGTAGCCATCCATCGATGGCAAGTTCAAGGCTGTTTGCCTTTGCGCGCGCCGCGGAGATTTCGAGTGCTTCGCTCAGGGTTGCAGGTTTTACATCGCCGTCTGTATGGCGTCGCAGAGTGATTGCAGCGGCAGCTGCATCGCCATTGCAGCGCTCAAGTATTTCATCGGCCAGCTGCAGCAAAGCCGCTCCCCGTGCGGATGTCCAGAATTCGGCGGAGTGATTAAGTGGCATCTTCCGGGGAAAAGTGCGATATTTGTAGCTTGTATTTCAAAATTATCGATGCCAAAATACAGCAATTTCAATGCCCTCTGCAAGGAAAGCCATCCTTTCCTGTCGTACCGACATGCGGTGGTTAATTAATCGGCATTGATTGCCTTGCCCGAAACCGGACACCGGCAATGTGTTGTATTCGACCCAGCGGGAATTTTTCTCATTATCGAACAGGACAGGGCGTATGAAGCCGATTGATGATATTCGTTCTTCACTGGCTGAAATCGGTCTCGAAAACTTGGGTGAAATCCATTACAACCTCAATGCTGCCAACCTCTATGAGCACTCTCTGGAATTGGGAGAGGCGGCCATTGCCAAACACGGTGCGCTGATCGTCGATACCGGTCCGATTACCGGCCGCTCGGCTAAGGATAAGGCCCTCGTCGAAGAGCCTTCCAGCAAAGATCACGTGTGGTGGGGAGAGGTCAACAAGCCGTTTACACCGGAAAACTACAAGAAACTCAAGCGCCGTTTGTTCGCCTATCTGCAAAACATGGACGTCTACGTTCAGGACTGTTTTGCCGGCGCCGACGCCAAGTATCGCCTGCCGGTGCGTATTGTTAACGAATACTCCTGGCACAACCTCTTTGCACGCAACATGTTCATCGAGGCGACCGACGCAGAACTCAACGACTTTGCGCCTGAGTTTACCGTCGTGTCCGCACCCAATTTCCGCGCCAATCCCGACGAGGACGGCACGCGTTCAGAGGTGTTCATCATTCTCGATTTCTCCAGCAAACTGGTCATTATCGGCGGAACCGAATACGCCGGTGAAATCAAGAAGTCGATCTTCACGGTCATGAACTACCTGCTGCCGCTGCGCGATGTTTTCCCGATGCACTGTTCGGCCAACCGCGGCGCCAACGGCGATGTAGCACTCTTTTTCGGCCTTTCCGGCACCGGTAAAACCACGCTTTCCGCCGATCCGGAACGCCAGCTCATCGGCGACGACGAGCACGGCTGGAGCGACGACGGCGTGTTCAACTTTGAAGGCGGCTGCTACGCCAAGGTCATCAACCTTTCGGCCGAATCCGAGCCGATCATTTTTGAGATGACGCGCACGTTCGGCACCATCCTCGAAAACGTTGTTTTTGATCCCGTTACGCGCGACGTCGATCTTTTCGACTCGACGTTCACTGAAAACACGCGCGCTTCCTATCCGCGCAACAGCATGACCAACATCGTGCCGGACAACAAAGGAAGCCACCCGCAAAACGTCTTCTTCCTGACCGCTGATGCTTTTGGTGTGATGCCCCCGATTTCGCGTCTCACGCCCGAGCAGGCCATGTACCACTTCCTGTCCGGTTACACGGCCAAGGTTGCCGGCACGGAAGCGGGCGTCAAGGAACCGACGGCGACCTTTTCGACCTGTTTCGGCGCGCCTTTTATGGTGCACCAGCCGGCCGTGTACGCCAAACTGCTGCGCGAGCGCATCAATAATCACAACGCCAATGTCTGGTTGGTCAACACCGGCTGGACCGGCGGCGAATACGGCGTCGGTACGCGGATGAAAATCGGCTATACCCGCGCCATGCTGCACGCAGCGCTCAATGGTGAGCTTAACAACGTTGAATTCGAGGCTGATCCCTTCTTCAACGTCGCCGTGCCCAAATCCTGCCCGGGAGTGCCCGACGAGGTTCTCAATCCGCGCAATACCTGGTCCGACAAAGATGCTTATGACAAAAAAGCGCGCCACCTGTCGGAGCTCTTCGCCAAAAACTTCGTTCAGTTCGAAGACACGGTAGGCGAGGAAGTCACGAATTCCTGCAAGCCGCAAATCGAAGCCTGATCCGGGCGGCGAAAACTGGCGATTTAGACTTAACTTCAGGGGTGGACTTCGGTTCACCCCTTTTTTTGTTTCTTTTTTGTTTATCACCGGGAGAGGAACTGCGATGCCTCGATTTCCACACTTTTCCAATCGGGTTCAGGACCTGGGCGGTTCAATTTTTGAACGCTACGAAAAGAGTATGCGGGCTCAGGGCGACAATCTGGTTCGCATGCATATCGGTGATACATACCGGCAGCCCGACTACCCACTTGCCCTCGAAGAGCACTTCCGGCGGTCGCATCCCGACTTTAACTGTTATCCCAACACGTTCGGCACGACCGCTCTCCGCCGTCTGTTACTTGAAAAGGTGAACGAAGACAACTTTGAGTTAAAGGGTATTGAAAACATCATGGTCAGCAGCGGTGGAACACACGCGCTCTCCGCCGCTATGATGGCAATCCTGAATCCCGGCGACGAAGTGATAATTCCGACGCCGGCCTGGCCGCTGTACTTTGGCATTGTTAAACTCGCCGGCGGCACATACCGCGAGCTTCCTTTGTTTGCCGACGAATCTGAAGTCAACACGTCGGAATTGTCCGCTGCGCTGGAATCCTGTTTAAGTGAGCGAACCGTGGCGATATACGTCAACTCGCCGAACAACCCCAGCGGCCGCCAGTTAACACAAGCGCAACTGCAGACGATCATCCAGTTTGCCGAACGGCGGAACCTCTGGATAATCGCCGACGAAGCCTACGACGGTCTGGTCTACGACGGTGAAGCGTCGCCGTCCCTGGCGTCTCTGCCCGGCGCATTTGAGCGCACTCTGACGGTGTTTACCTTTTCCAAACTGTTTATGTTTGCAGGAATTCGCCTGGGGTATCTGACGGGCCCCGCGGAGGCCGTCCGCAAAGCCAACGCCGCCCTGGTCCACCAGATTTACAGCGCCCAGATGCCGGGTCAACTTTTACTTGAGGAAGCGGTAAGAACGCGACACGAATGGAAACCGCGTGTGGTGGATGCATTCCGTCAGGCGCGCGACCACTTCATGCTGCACTGTCCAGTGGACATACCAGCGCCGGCCGGCGGCTACTTTGCCTTTTTTGATGTTAAAGACTACTTGAATGGGCGTGACTATTGGGATGTCATCGAAGAATGCATCGACGGCGGTGTGTCTCCCGCTGCAGGAATCAACTTCGGAAGTGACTTCGGAACCTGGCTGCGCCTGTGTTATACGGGAGAACCTCACGCGCGTCTGCAACTGGGTTTGGAGCGCCTGGGCCGCGTTCTGGTAAACGGCGCTTAAACAATCGTTCCTTGTTTTTTAAGCCGTTCCAGAGTGCGCAGAATGTTAACCCACAGGTCGTCCAACGGAATGATCTCCAGTGTGTCGAGTGCCGACATATCCTGGTTGTCGGACGGTGTTAACTTTTCGTAGTAGCGTTTACCTGCCGCGCGTACGGCAACCGGATCAAAGTTTTTCTTCTCCATGATTAACAAGAGTTTCATGAAGCAGTAACTGCGGTGGTATTCCGGCCTGCGCAGATATCGGCCGATATAACGTTTAATCGATTCGATCCTGTCGATGATACCGTCGATATTACCCCACTCCAGCATAAACAGAATCTGGACGATGATAATCGAAACGTAGAAACCGCGTTTGTCCTTGGAGTAGGTAGGCAATTCACGCACGAAGTTCTCAAGGTCTTCGGTGGACTTGATAGTTGAATCGTCTTTAATCTCGTCCGCCCGTCCAACGTGCAGCATAGTATAGTCGAAGTATGCCTTGTAAATACGCCATTTTTCTTTCGTATGTTCGCTAGCGTTCGTAATATGTCGCGAGTTTATAGCTGAGTTATACAAGTCTAATGCCAGTGCCCATTTTTGAGATTGCATAGCATGAAGAAAGTGTAAGTCAACATAGTTGCTCCACTGTTGAGTTTGTTCTGAGCACAAAGACTTGTATTGTTCAGCATGGAAACTTCCACCTTGCAAATCTCGGAGATGAATCGAACAATACAACCTTGAAGAAGCTATCCAGATGTGAATATTCTTCTGGTAAAACTTTTCCTGTGATAGCAATAGCTTCTCAAATTCGTTGCAGACCTCTACGGTTTGTTTAAAGTTTTTTTGAAATTGCAATTGATATATTCTTAGAAAATAGTAGTATTTGTGTAGAACGAATCGGTCGTGAGTCTTTCTCCAATAGTCCACTTGACCGATATACTGTATTAGTTTTTCTGCGATGCTTGTTTCTCTTGCAGCTGTCTTTTTTAGTTCAGACAAGATTTCGTCATAAAAGTTTTCAGCTTGAACTTCTCGCGAATATACCTCGATAAGCTTTGTCAATTCGACAGATAATTGTTTGTGTTCTTTATTGTCTCCATGAAATGACGTATACCTCTTGAGCAGTTTAGTCTGAAAAATTTCCACCTCTGTCATTTGAATTTCACGTGCCCGAGCCAGATTTTTCTTGGCGAGTTCTGCACCAGCGTGTACGGCACCGTATTTATCCAGATAGGATGCTTGAATCATTGTCTTTGCTGCTTCATAGTGTGCCTCCCCAATTCTCGTGGTAATAGGGGGGTGCATATCCAAAAAAAACAATGAATTGAGCAACCGTTTTCGGACTCTGGACTTGAGCATTTGATAACGTTTGTCCGAAGGTGGGGCGTTATAGAGATCACGGGCAGCATCCTCATCGTTTGAATAAACCCCACCTTCTATGTTGCGGTAGAATTTGGCGTATTGGCTGTCGTCATCTTTGATAGTATCTGGATGGAATATCTCAAGTGACTTGATCTGCCGTGCTGACAACAGTTGAACGATTTCTATCAAATTTTGCATTACAAATACACCTGCTTGAAATCATTCGAAGACATGTTGGCCTAGTGGCAACAGACTAAATCTGGCTGTTTTCAGCAGTGAGCTGCAGCCACTTAAGGTGCAAATTCAAAAAAAATCTGTGAACTGAATGTTACTGGCGACCAAAAAGTTGGCAAGGAACTCACTGGGAATTTGTTGTATGGTGCCATTTTCTTAGTGAAACAACTGGTTGTAGCGTGTTCATTTCGGCTATTTATCAGCGATTTACGTGTTACTGACACCGTTTTAGTGCCTCTTTTATCCGTGATGATCACTGTATATTTGCCACTGTAATTGATTGTTTCAAATCTATCAGGAGCACACACGATGGAAGCAATCTTGGCAATCATGCTGTATTTGTCCTTGATTTTCAGCCCCGGTAGCTACTACCAGTCGGAAATCGACGACCTGTACATGGATAACCAGGTTGAAATCAACGAAGTCCAGAACGACGCCCAGCTGAACCCGACGGTTCAGTCGACCTACGGGCCGCAAGTGGAGTACGTAAACATTTTGCAAGACCCTAGTGACTAAAACCTGGCCACAGATGAAATCAAGTCGTTAAATCTCTATGGCCGGAGGAAACTCCGGCCATTTTTGTTCGCATGCGGGCGGCGGACGGCCCGACCAGATTTTTACACTGCCACAGTCGTTTTTGGTGCTTAGTGCCAAACGATTTGTATATTGGTACTGATTCTTCCGAGCAAACACAAACTCATTTGACCCGCCAAGGCCCATCCAATGCGGTGTCAACTGAGATGCAACTCAATTGGGCAGGCCGGTTTTATCACGGGAAAGTGTCACCGTCGCAGGAGGATGGAGGCAGTTTCTCCCGGCTGAAAGCGTCAACCGAGATTCAGGGAGGATCCCATGCATACGGATTATTCAAGCCTTATCAGCGAGTCCAGCCAAAACCTCAGTGCGCTGGAACGCAAACTACGCGGTCAAAAAGCCGCAGTGCGTGTTCAGATGCTGCGTCTGCTTAAGTCCGGTAAAGTCGCCAATATGGAAGAGTGCGCCTTTCTTATCGGATACAGCCCCAGAACTGCCAAGCGTTGGTGGAAGACCTATAAAGACGGTGGCATCAAAGAGTTGGTGCGCGAGACACAGTACAAAGGCAAGTCATCGCAGTTGAGTAATGACATGGCCGAGAGTGTGCGCCGGGCTATCATGACCGGTGAAATACAGACGTTGGAAAATGCTCGCACCTGGATTAAAAACCATCACGGTGTGGAATACCAGAGCGTCAACGGTGTGTGGCACATTCTCAAAAGGCACAACATCAAACTTCGTTAGATGTGTAGATCGGAACTGTTTGCACGGCCGGCCGTGTTTTCAGCATTCTACCGTCATATCGTGACCTTTTCGACCTCCATGCATTATTGCATTCTGTGTCGATCGCGGGCACATCAACATTAATGGCGGAATTGGTTCGTCAAAAGGTGGCAGTCTTGAAGCTTCTGGTAGTTGGTCGATATTGATAACACCATTCCTGTATGGCTCAGCCGAATCAGGTTTGCTTCAGATTCCACACGCACTCAACACGCACATGTACGCACGCGGCCGCGAGCTCGCACCGGAACACCCGCTGCACGGATATTCTTCTCCGTTGCGCAAAACTACAACACTCGGGTTTTCCGACGATCGCTCGTTCTACATTAACTGATCAGGCGCAACCTGGATTTAACTGACGAAGCAGTACGGACATGAATTCCGCAGGTTGCACGCCCTTTTAACTCTGTACAATTCTTGCAAAGCAGATGGAGATTCGGACAATGCGTGGACTACAACAATGGGTGATAGCCGTTCTCGCGGTGAGCGCCATTCTTTCCGGCGAAGTGTTCGCCGCAACCGGTAATACGCACATCGATGCTTCGATGCAGGAAATTATCGGTATGCCGCACTCTTCCTCGCTCGCCTCTGCGGATGAAAGCGTCGCGATGAGCGTTGATCCACAGGTTGCCCAGGGCATCTTCCGCCGTGCGGCAACACTCAACCTGACGGACTTTCCGCTGGTTGACGGTAAAACCGTGGATCTCGAACTCGAGCGCATGCGCCCTGTTGTAGATCAGAACACCAGGATTCACTCCGGTGATCGCGAATTCCGCGTACCCGAAGTTATTACCTTTTACGGCCGCGTTGCCGGACAGTACAACTCACGTGTGGTCCTGAACTACGCAGGCGGAGACCTGATCGGCAGCGTTGAACTCGAAAGCGGCGAGCAGTTCTCGCTGGCGCCCGCTCTCGGACAAACCAAACGCGTCAACAGCGACCACGTCCTGCGCCGCTCCAGCGGTATGAACTACGACCGCCATTTCCAGTGCGGAGAAGAACAAGCCAACCTGACCGCCTTTGATGACGAACACGCGCACGACGACCATGAACATGCGCACGAGAGCAAAGGCGCCAAAGACAAAGTCAACTTCGAAGATCTGCTCGAAGTTGAAATCGCCGTCGAAACCGACTCCTATCTGTACCAAACGCTGACGAGCCAGGGCAACGATGAGGAATTTCTCATCAACTACACAATTTCCCTCGTGGCAATGATCAGCGCACTCTACGAAGAAAATATCAACGTTACGTTCGACCTGACCGACATCAATATTTACACGGATGCCGCTGGTGGATTTCCCGATCCCTACAATGCGCCTCGTGGTCAGCTGAGTACTCTCCTCGCGCAATTCTCGCAAAACTGGGCTACATCCAAACAAAGTGTACGCCGCGACATTGCACACATCATGTCTGCTTATCCTTCGGGCGGCGGCGTTGTTGGTGTGGCCTACTCCGGCGGAAACAGCTATACCGGTACGCTTTGTCGTAAGAATGCTTTTACGGGTTACGGCGCCTCGGGTATCCGTTTCAATTCACAAACGCCGACGCTGGATTACACCGGTGATGTTGCCATTATGGCGCATGAAATCGGACACAACTTCGGCGCACCGCACACGCACAACTGCTTCTGGCAAAACAAGCTGGACGGTGCCGTCATCGACACCTGCGTGACAGCCAACAGCTCTTTTGCCGCCGACGGCTGTATCGCAACGTCGACGCAGCGCGCCGCCGGTACGATTATGAGCTATTGTCACAACGTCAACTCGGCACGCACGGTCTCCATGGTGTTCCATCCGCTTGTCCGCGAGCAGATGCGCCGCAATGCTGAAAACGCCAGCAGCTGCGTCACCGTGGCTTCTTCGCCCGTGATCCTCGTTTCGCGTCCTTTTGCCAACGAACACTACAGCGCCGGATCCACGGTTGATATCGTCTGGACCTCCGAGCGCGTCAATACCGTCGTTCTTTCCTATTCGATCGACGACGGTGAGAACTTTACGGAAATCGCGACGGTCGATGCTCTCGACCGCACCTATTCCTGGACGGTGCCTTTTGCCGATACGGAAACCGCGCTGATTCGCGTTGCCGATGTGCGCAATGAGAATCTGTACGGTCAGTCCTATGCTACGTTCACAATTGAGTCTCCTACGCTCAAAGTACTGACGCCGAACGGAGGCGAGGAAGTTGCGCAGAACTCGGAGTTTGACCTCCGTTGGCAAGGCATCCTCGTTGAGAGCGTTTCGATTGAATACTCGCTCAACAACGGACAGGACTGGGAGCTGATCGAATCCGGCGTAACCGGTACGTTCTATGCCTGGATCGTCCCGACTGTCACCAGCGATCTGGCGCTTATCCGCGTCACCGATGACTCGAATCCGGAACTCAGCGATGTGAGCGACGCGCCCTTCACAATCGGCGCCGCCACGCTCACGCTGACCGCGCCGGTCGGCGGAGAAATCTGGCCGCTTGGTGAAGAACGCATGATCAACTGGGACTCCAGATTTGTCAGCCACATCCGGATTGAATACACCGTTGACGACGGTGAGAACTGGAACGTTGTTCACCCCAGGGTCAGCGCCGACGACGGTCAGTATTCCTGGAGCATCTCGTCCAACCCGGAACTTGCCAGCGATCTGGTGCGCGTGCGCCTGCGTGATCTGGACAGCCAGGACGGTCTCGTCAGCATGAGCCCGAACACCTTTACGCTGTCGATCCTGACGTCGGTCAATTCCGAAGAACAACTCGGCTTTTCCGCCATGGTGCAGCCGAATCCGGTGAGCAATCAGGCACAGCTGATCATCAGCTCGGAAAATCCCCTGAACCTGCTGAACATTCGAGTGGTTAACGTTCTGGGCAATACTGTCCTGACGCTGCCGGCCGTTGCAAGCCTGCCGACCGGTGAATCGCGTATTCAGATCGACAGCTCCGAGCTGGCGCCCGGCGCGTACTTCCTCCTGCTCGAAAGCGACAAAGGCACGCTGCAGCGCCCGTTCAACGTCGTGCGCTGATCTGACGCTCGCAGACAAAAAGACAACAATCAAAAAAGGCGATCCAATTTGGATCGCCTTTTTGTTTTAACGGGCCGTCTTGCGCCAGTTTCTGTAGTTCCAGTATTCGTCGCCGGTTTCGGGCGGCTCTTCTTCCGTCTCCCAGTCGTATTTGGCCGGCGGGTCCACCTTGCGGAACACCCATCCGCACAACGCTCCGGCAAGTGCGCCAAGCAAATGCGACTCCCACGAAATGCCTGCGTCACCCGGAAAAACGCCAAAGACAAAACTGCCGTACCAGAAGGTCACCACCAGCGCCAGGGCGATTGATTTGACGTCGAAGCGGAATATCCCGCTGAAAAAGACAAAACTCACCAGGCCATAAGCCACGCCGCTGGCTCCGATGTGAAAGGACTCGCGCGCAAAAATCCAGACGCCGAGACCGCTCATGATCCAGACAATACCAAAGACGCGGAACGCAACTTTGCGATAGGACAACATGATGATCGACCCGAGAATCAGCAGCGGACCGGAATTGCTGAACAGGTGACCAAGGTCACCGTGAATCAGCGGTGCGGTCAGAATGCCCGACAGCGTCGAGAGTTCGCGCGGGTAAATCCCCAGGCTGCTCATATGAATGTCCAGCACCCAGCCGACGCCGTGGATGATCCACAGCACCGATACAAATCCCACGGGCAGCGCTATGCTCTGCTTCAGCCGCGCCCCCAAACTTTCTTCTTTTTGTCTATGTGTCATGAGTTGCTTCCGAATTGTACCGAGTGTTGCCTCTGTGCGGCAGCGATGTTTACATCCGCTCTTGCCGCCAAATTTGTTTCGTCAACGTGGAAAGTTGCTGCGGGTTGCAGCTGCCGCGCGTCTCTTGCCTTCTCTGGTGTAACGTCGGACGTCGGCCCGTGTTTTGTGTCTGTTCTGCAATCTGCAAAGCCGTTTCTATTCAAACTGTTTGTTGCATTTACGACACTCACGCTCGTAAGCTGTCCGGAGAGACCCCATTATGAAAAATACGCTGTTACTGCTACTGACTTTATCTCTGTTTGCCATCGGGTGCGACGACGATACCGGCGATAATCAGGTCACCGAAGGATGGGAAGTCGGCAACCGTGCGCTGGATTTTGAATTGGAAGACGCCGACGGAAACATGGCCTCGCTTACCGACTACCGCGGCAAAGTAGTCCTGATGGAATTCTGGGATCTGGACTGCAGCATCTGTATGGCGGAAATGCCCGACGTTGAGCGCCTCTGGGACGACTACCGCGACCGCGGTGATTTTGTCATTATCGGTCTGAGCCAGAATCTGGATGAAACTCGCTGGCAAAATTACGTAACAGCTACCGGCAACAGCGGTTTTCCGCGTGACTGGGTCCAGGTCTTTGACTCTCACCTGCAGCCCAACGTCTTTTCGCGCTACCGTGTGACAAAAACCCCAATGCGGCTACTTCTGGACGAAAACGGTGTAATTCTGCACCGCGAATTCGACGGCGTAGAGATGCGCACTCTGGTGGAAGAAGAACTCGATATTCAGTAAAATTCGTCGCTTGTGGGTCCGCGCTAAGCGGGACCAGTCAGTAAACCCAGGCTCATACCACCTCCACAGTCTGATCACACAAGCAGATGAATTCGCCTGGTAAGCCGCGAGAGCTCAAACTCTCGCGGCTTTTTTATTCCCGCAGAATTGTGACACGCTCAATCGCACCGCCGAAAAAACAGGTCGGAGAAAAAAGCGTGCGAAGTTCAGATTTGCACGAGATGAAACAGAAAGGACCGTGTCTTCTGATTGGGTGGCGTACAGGAAACCTTGGGCGGAAAATTGGCGGGCGAAAGTCTGGTGGTTTTCCGCCCAATTTTGTTTAAAGCCTTTGAATTTCTCACCGCATGACAAACAAGAATGGGCCGGAGGCCGCTCAGATGGCCATCAGCAGGCGCACCACATCCGCCCAGCGAACCGATGAAGCCAAAACCTTGAAGCCCAGAACAGCCCCAAAACCGATCATCGTGACGCCGGCAAACTGGTGAATGCGTTCGATGAATTTCTGTGACATGCGATTGCGGTAGTGCATGATCAGGCGTATGAAAACGTAGATCCAGCAAAATGTACCGATGCCGAATCCAAAAGCGAAGGTCAGACCCGCGCTCAGCGTTTCGGACAGCCAGTTCATTGTGATCAGTCCGGTCACGAGACCCACGATGGAAGGAATAAACGTCGGGTTGGCCAGGTTGGCCATCGAGATCCCCGCACCGATGAAAAACGGTCCATGACTCTTGATTTTATCGATAAATGTGGAATTGCCGTTTGTTTCAACTACGGCCGGTTTGTCGTCGGATTTGTTTTTGCGGCGCAGGCTGATGACGCCGTAGGCTACCAGCGCCACCACGCAGAGCGTCTGAATCAGGATCATCATGACCGGATTTTCCTCCGGCATCGATTTAATCCAGTCGCTGATGAAGCTGAGGGTAAAGACCACGACGGCGACGTAGATGATGTCCATCACCACTGCGCCCAGTCCGATCTTGAAACCGCGTACTTTTTCCTCGTCCAGCGCGGACTTGAGAATGGCAACGGCGACCGGTCCCGGCGGAATCGCCAGGACAAAACCCACACAAATACCCAGTAATAGAGCTAGAAGCATATGACCTTCATGCTTGTGAACAGTGCTGGGTTCAAAAACTCAGTGGGGGCAAATCCGGTAAGGCGCTGAGTCTCCCCTCGCCTGCGAGTGAATACACGGCCTTGCGGCGACGTATTCGGACCTCGCGTTGCAAACAACGTCGGCCCGTTACATCTCACCGGACATTCACCTGGCGGTGCCTGTCCGGCGCCGTAATTGCTCCCGGTCGGATCGCGCCGCGCATGGCTGCGCAATCCGTTGAACTTTTGGAGCGCTACTATTCACCGAAATGGGAATCGCCGATCCACGGAGAAACCGGCGACGTCGAAGCTCGCAGCGAGGCGGCAACGAGGGAATTGGTGTGCAGTGAACGAGCGCTACTACCGCAACGAGCAAATTACACAGTTCACTGCAAACATCCAATAGCCATGATTTTTGTAAATTCCCGCTGGAATTTCAGACCGCCGTGCGCAATGAATGCACACGCGGACTCGGTACGGGAGTAACAGTGGCACAGCAACCGCAAAAGTTCTCAGCTCTGGCGCTCAGCGTCTCCATCGTTCTGGCGCTCGGTATCTGGATGAACGCCACCATGCAGGGGGATGACTACTCGATCATTGTCGACGTCCCGCTCACCGTCAACGTGCCCGAAAACCGAGCGATTGAATCCGCCGACCTGCCTTCATCCATCCGCGTTCGTTTTCGCGGTGAAGGCTGGCAGCTTTTCAAAATGCGCCTGACCATCTTTGACTGGCAGATTGCCCAGTTGCCCCACTGCGAAGTCAATATCTCCGAAAAATTCATGCACGAAGGCGAGGATACGGTCTACCTCAGCCGCTCCGCGCTCAGTCAGGGAATGCGAATCCCGATCCCGGTCAAACAGCACGATGTTCTGAGCGATTCCATCATCGTCGGCATCGGTACTATCGTGAGCAAAGACGTGCCCGTACGTCTGCGCCAGTCCATCGCCATGCGTCCCGGTTTTTGCATCGTCGGCAGGCCGGGCGTCATCCCCGACTCCGTTACGATTCGGGGCAACCGCCGACTGCTGGATTCGATCACATTCTGGGATACCAAAAATCTGCAGGCCGTGGACGTGCACCGCAATCTGGCCGGGTCGATCGGCCTGGACGACACCCTGCAGGCCATCGTGCGGCGCTCGCATGAGGAAGTTGCGTACGCCATTGAAGTACAGCAGGAAGCCGAATTCAATCTGGAGCAGGCCCCGGTTATTATTGTGGATGCGCCCCCGGATCACGGTTTTATCCTGCGTCCCGCTTATGTGAGCGTGACCGTGCGCGGCGGCATTGACGACATTACGCAGCTCAACGCCAACGATATCAGCGTGCAGGTCAAGTACAAGGACCTCGTCGACAATCAAACCGGGATTCTGACGCCGGAAGTCGTCGGTCCCAACAACGATCGCCTGCAAATTCTGCGTCCACATCCGCACCTGATCCGCTTTGTGCGCCAGATTGAAGGTTGAGTTGTTTCTCGTTCCGTTTGTTGTGCGCCCCCTGTAACGGATTGCCTCTTGGGCGTTCTTCTTTGCGCCGTCTCCCCCACCGGCACACAAATCCCAAACTGATCATTTCCAGTTCACACCTATGCTGACTTTTTCTTCTGTTAGTCTTCGCGTTTGCAGTTGTCTGTTGTTGTGTCTGACAATTGCCTGCGGCGCACCGCAGAACGAACAGTCGTCGAGCGAGGAGTCCGCCACGGACAATTCGGCTTCCGGCCTCAAACCATCCGGTGCGTTGCAATCCCTCGAATTCTTGAATGCGGCGCGTTCCTTTCCGGATGCCGCGCCGCCGCCGGCCGCCTGGTACGAGGCCTGGCAGCACAGCGCCAAACAGCCGTCGGATCAGCTTGCCGCCGACGGCGAATCATGGGAGCCCATCGGGCCGCAAAACCTCGGCGGCCGAACGCTCGTTCTGGCGATCAATCCGCTCAGGCCGCAGACGATGTACGCCGGCTCCGCCGGCGGCGGGCTCTGGCGCAGTTACACCGGCGGCGAGGGCGCAACGGCCTGGCATCGCATCGAAACCGGATTTCCCGTGCTGGCCGTCGCCGCCGTGGCCATCGATCCGCAGGATACCAGCACGATATACATTGGGACGGGCGAGGTTTACAACAACGAACTCACCAGCGGCGGCCTCATCAACAGAACCACGCGCGGCAGTTACGGCATCGGAATTCTCAAAAGCACGGACGGCGGCGCAAGCTGGCAGCCCGCGCTGGACTGGACCCGCGAATCGCAGCGCGCCGTGCAGGCGGTTCGCATCGACCCGCAAAATTCGAATACTGTGCTGGCCGGAACGACCGAAGGCGTTCTGCGCAGCCGCGACGGCGGCAACAGCTGGTCGACCGTCCTCGATGCGCCGATCATTACCGACCTTGTGATCGATCCGGATGACGCTTCACTCGTTTTTGCCGCCGCGGGCAACTTCAATGAGGCCGGCAGCGGCATCTACCGCAGCCGTGACGGCGGCGACAACTGGACACGCCTCGCCAACGACCTGCCGCAGGGCTACGTCGGCAAAGCCATGCTGGCTTTCCGGCCCGGCACGCCCGACGAGGTCTGGGCCAGCATCGGCAGCGGATTTATTGGCCCGTCGAACTCCTGGATTCTGCGCAGCCGCGACGGCGGCGACAGTTGGGAGGTGTTTGACGAAAACAGCAACCACACGGGCATCCAGGCCTGGTACTCACATGATGTGAGCCCGCATCCCACGCGCGCGAACGAGGTCGTCTTTGCCGGCGTGTACCCCTTTCGATACAGCGACGGCAACGTCGTTAAAACCGGCGATTGGCGCTCCTACATCATAAACCGGGTGACTGCGCCCGGCGAACCGTCCGGCACGACCGGGTATTGCCATGCCGACTGCCACGACATCGTGCGCCACCCGCTTGATCCCGACATCGTCTACTACGCCACCGACGGCGGCATTTTTGTTTCCGATGCCGGCGGCGCGCCAAATTCCTTCCGCAATCTCAACGGCGGTTATCAGGTGGCGCAGTTTTACAACGGATTTTCGAGTTCCACACAAAACCCCGACTTTGCGCTCGGCGGGCTGCAGGACAATTTTGTGGTTGGTTATTACGGCGAGCTGGGCTGGGCGCGCCTGTTGCAGGGTGACGGAACCTGGACTGCGATCCATCCTTCTGACGACGACATCATTTTTGGTTCGCTGCAAAATCTGGCCGTGCGCTACAGTACCAACAGCGGCGGCGACTGGTCTGGCGTCCCGGGCCCTCCAAGCGGTGCACGTACGGCCTTTATCGCACCGTTTGTTCAACTTCCAACGCAGCCCGGCGCGATCTTTGGCGGCAGCAACCCGCCCTACATTTTTGATATTGCAGGCGTAAACATACGCGCACTGCGGCGCCTGAATTCGCCAAACGATATCCCACTTTCAATGGATGTTTCGCACCAGAACGCCGGCCGACTCTACATTGCCAGCATGCCGCAGTTGGAGACTTCTCCCCTTGAACGGGCCAAGGTCTACCGCAGCGACGACGGCGGCGCCAGCTGGATTCTGTTGAGCGACGACCTGCCGAATCGGTTTCCGATGGACATACAGGTTGATCCCTATGACGACAACATTGTCTATCTGGCTTTTGGCGGATTTGGCAATGACAACCTCTATCGATCGACCGACGCCGGCGCCAGCTGGGAGGATATTTCCGCCGGCCTGCCGGCCATTCCGACCTTTGCCGTGCGCGTCGATCCCTTCAATCCGGATCATATGTACGTCGGCAACGAGTTCGGCGTCTGGTTCAGTGACAACCTGGGGTTAAACTGGCGTGAACTGGACCTCGGCGCGCCCGAAGTCATGCACGTCATGGACCTCAGCGTCTCAATGGTGGATCGCAAAATCCGGGCGGTTACTCATGGCAACGGCGTCTTCGAGCGGACCCTGGTCTCCGAGATTCCAGTCTCGGTGACAAACAAAAACATTCATGGAGAGCGGGCAGCGATCAGTATCAGCCCAAATCCCGTCTCCGATCGGGCCGTCATCACACTGCGCATGCCGCGAACCGCGCCGGTGGAGATCGAGCTGTTCGATCTGAACGGACGACCGGTCATGCAGATTATGCCGCAAACGGTGCTCGAAGCGGGCAAGCACGAATTTGAGCTGGACATGTCCTCGGCGGACGTCGGCAGCCTGGCCGCGGGAAGCCTGATCCTGAACGCGCGGATCGGTTCCGAACGCCTTGCCAAATCCATTTTGCTCGTCCCTTGACGAGAAGCAGGCAAAATAGGCGCGCCGTTGATACGTGGAGCGCGGTTTATTCAGGCGAAGAGGCGGCCGGCACATGATTCTGGTGGACAACGGCGGGCAGACGGACCCGCGCTACAACCTGGCTCTGGAAGAACACGTGTTCCGCACGCGCGACGTGCGCGCTGAAAACTATGTGTTCCTCTACGTCAACCGGCCTTCCGTCGTGATCGGCCGGCACCAGAACGTGCTTGAAGAGATCGATCCTGAATTCACCGAGCGCGCCGGCATTCAACTCGTGCGGCGCATTTCCGGCGGCGGTGCGGTCTTCCACGATGAAGGCAACCTGAACTTCAGTTTTATCACGCAATACGCGCCCGACCGATTCAACAACTACCGCGAATTCACACGGCCCATCATAGAAGCGCTACACTCGCTGGGGCTGGACGCCGGGCTCAATGAACGCAACGACATCACCGCGGCGGGCTGCAAGATTTCCGGCAATGCGCAGTTCACCAGCCGCGAGCGCATGCTCAGTCACGGCACGCTGCTCTTCGACAGCGACCTTGACGGCCTGCGCAAATCACTGACGCCGGCGCGGCCCGACCTGGAGTCCAAAAGCACGAAATCCGTCCGCAGCCGCGTGGCCAATATTCGCGAGCTCATGCCAGAACCGATTGATTTTACGAGATTTCAGGAGTGCATCCGCACGGCCGTCGCCGGCGCACAGCCGCGTTTGTGGCGGCCGGATGACAAGGATCTGCGGGCGGTGCGGGCCCTGGCTGAAGGCAAGTATTCGTCCTGGGAGTGGAACTACGGCCGCTCGCCGCGTTTTGTCGTGGAACGCTCGCTGACGACCGGCGCGGGCGAGCTGCACCTGCAGCTTGAAGTGCGCCAGGGCCTGATCGATTCGTGGAGTTTCAGCGGCGGTGCGGCGGCCGAATATCTCAATGCGACGCTGCACGACATCGCCGGGCAGCGCTACTGGCGCAGCGACCTGAGCCTCTTTCTGCAACAACGCCTCGACCGCGCGCGCCTGAACACTTGGGGTCTGAGTCCACAACGGATCGTCGAACTGATTGTGTAAGTTTGTCTGAAATCTTCATGTGTGCGCTGCGGCGCACCCGTCCGTTTTTGCTGCCGATTCAATCGATTCAATTGTGAGAGCCAGATGTACCAGACGCCATTTGATATCAATTTTGTTCGCTCGCAGTTTCCGGGACTCGACACTCCCTGGGCATTGTTCGACAACGCCGGCGGCTCGCAGATAGCGGAGCAAGCCATTGAGCGCACAACGGACTACCTGCGCCAGACCAACGTGCAGCACGGTGCGTCCTATGAACTCTCGCGTCTGGCGGCTTCGCGCGTCGAAGCCGGAATCGAGGTTGTGCGTCAGTTCCTCAATGTTGATGAGAGCTGTGAAATAGTCGCCGGGTCTTCCGCCTCGCAGCTGCTGACCAATCTTTCGCTGGCTATGCGCCAGTGGATCCGCCCGGGCGATGAGATCATCGTCACCAATCTGGACCACGAGGCGAACATTACGCCGTGGCTGCGCCTGGCCGACTACGGTGCAGAGATCAAATTCTGGAACGTCGACCGCGAGACGCTGCACCTTGAGCTGAAAGATCTGGAAAAACTGCTCAGCCCGCGAACGCGCCTGGTCTGCGTGACGCAGACTTCAAACATCACCGGCGCAATCGTGGCCGTGCGGCCGATCGCCGATCTGGTGCATGCCGCCGGCGCTTACCTCTGCGTCGACGGCGTGGCCTACGCGCCGCACCGCCTGCCGAACATGGCCGCGCAGGATGCCGACATCTACGTGTACAGCCAGTACAAGGTCTACGGTCCGCACGTCGGGATGCTTTACGTGCGGCGCTCATTGATGGAGCAGCTCGGCAACATCAACCACTATTTTCACGCTGAGAGTCTGCCCTACAAACTGCAGCCCGGCGGCGTGGTCTACGAACTTATCGCCGGCATCTGCGGCGTGGGCGACTACTTTGAGCTTCTCTCGGACACACTTGGCAACGAGAAGACGCTGCCGCGTCGCGACAAGTACCAGCGGGCTTTTGACGCGATCCACGCACACGAAGGCCGCCTGAACAGCATCATGATCAGCTACCTGCAGTCGCGCGACGACGTCGACATCATCGGTCCGGCGGTGTCCGATCCGGACGTGCGCGTGTGCACCGTTTCCATGTCGTTCCGCGGCATGCGTGCGGCCGAGGTAACGCGAAGACTCGAGGAGTCGCACATCGCTGTGCGCAACGGCAATTTCTACGCGGCGCGCCTGGTTGAGTCGCTTGGTATCGACGACCCCGGCGGCCTGGTGCGCGTTTCCCTGGCGCACTACAACAGCGCCGACGAGCTGGACAAACTCATCAGCGTGCTCGACACCTGCCGCTGAGCGTCCGGCAAGCGGCTGTAAATCTGAAACACATTGACAAACAAAAGGGAAAAAGCCCCGGAAAGTCTGTGTAAAACTGATTGGCCGTCTCTGCGAAAAGCGGTAATTTGGAAGTTTACCCCTGCAAGCCGCACGTGATGTGCGCAGTCGAACATTATTTCAATTTGGCGGAGGCAAGATGAGTTCGAAGGTACCCATAACGGTAGCCCACGGAGATGGTATCGGTCCTGAAATCATGGACGCAACACTCAGAATAATGGACGCTGCCGGCGCGCAGCTGGACATCGAAACCATTGAAGTTGGTGAAAAAGTCTACAAACGCGGTATCACCTCCGGCATCGACGATTCGGCCTGGGACTCCCTCCTCCGCACTCGGGTGTTCCTCAAAGCGCCGATTACCACGCCGCAGGGCGGTGGCTACAAAAGCCTCAACGTCACCATGCGCAAGACGCTCGACCTCTTTGCCAATGTCCGTCCCTGCCTGGCCTACACGCCTTTTGTGGACAGCAAACACGACAAAGTCGACGTCGTGATCGTGCGCGAAAACGAGGAAGACCTCTACGCCGGCATCGAACACCAGCAGACGCAGCAGGTCGTGCAGTGCCTCAAGCTCATTACGCGTCCCGGCTCCGAAAAAATCATCCGCTACGCCTTTGAATACGCCCGCGCCTACGGCCGCAAAAAGGTGACCTGCTTCACCAAAGACAACATCATGAAACAGACCGACGGCCTGTTTCACAAAGTCTTCGATGAGATTGCCGCCGAATACCCGGATATCGAAAACGAACACTGGATCATCGACATCGGATCGGCGCTGCTGGCCAACTCCCCCGAGCAATTCGACGTCATCGTCACGCTCAACCTCTACGGCGACATCATCTCCGACATCGCGGCGCAGATCACCGGCTCGGTCGGTCTGGGCGGCTCGGCCAACGTCGGCGAGCACTGTTCGATGTTTGAAGCCATTCACGGGTCCGCGCCGACGATTGCCGGTCAGAACCTGGCCAACCCCTCCGGTCTGCTCAACGGCGCGATTCAGATGCTGCGCCACATCAACCAGCACGATGTGGCCGAAAAGATCCACAATGCCTGGTTGACGACCATTGAGGACGGCATCCATACGGGCGATATCTACTCCGAAAAATCGAGCAAACAGAAAGTCGGCACGCGCGAGTTTGCCGACGCGGTCATCGAGCGCCTCGGCCGCTCGCCGCAGCAGCTCAAGGCTGTATCCTACGAGTCGTCCGACAGGGGCTCAATCCTGGATCGCGTTAAACTCAAGCCGCAGCCGCGCATGACCAAAGCGCTGGTTGGCGTCGATGTATTTGTCGACGACGCGAATTGTTCCGCCGATCAGGTGGCCGAGCAGCTCAACAACAACTCAACCGATGCGCTCAAACTGAAGCTCATCACCAACCGCGGCGTCAAAGTCTGGCCGCAGGGCTACGACTCGACCTTCTGCACGGACCACTGGCGCTGCCGTTTTGTGCCGCGCAACGCCGATGCCGAACTCAGCGGCCAGGACGTCGTCGACCTGCTGGGCGCGCTCAACGCGGGCGGCGTCGACTTCATCAAAACCGAGCATCTCTACACCTTCGACGGCGCACGCGGTTACTCGCTGGCCCAGGGTGAATAAATCGCCAATAAAAAAGCGCCCTTCATTTTCTGGAGGGCGCTTTATGCCTGCGGCATAGCTTGCCTGACTTTTTTGTTTGCCACCGTATCGGCAGCGCCGAACCTAAAAGAAGAGTTCGGACAGCGTGTAGATCAGCAGACCCACCAACCCGCCGACAATCGTTCCATTGATCCGAATAAACTGCAGGTCGCGTCCGACGTGCAGCTCGACGCGTTCCGCCATTGTTTTGCCGTCCCAGGTGCGAATCGTCTCCACGATCAGCTCGCTGATTTCCTGACGTCGCTCCAGGATCAGCTTGATCGCATTGCTGCGCACCTGCTGGTTGATGTCGCGCTGCAGCTGCTCGTCATTCAGGATGCGTTGACCGACTTTCTGCACGGCCGACTCGATGTGCGCGCCGACTTTTGACTCTTTGTCCGCCAGATCCAGCAGCAGTTTGTCTTTGACGTCGCGCCACAGATTGTTGACCACGCGGCGCGTGGCCGGGCTGTCGAGCAGGTCGCGTTTGATCATCTCGCCGCGTTCGCGCAGATCGGGCGACGTCTCAAGTCTGTTCACAAAGGTTTCGACCGAGCGCGTAAAAGCGTCGCGCATCTCGTGATCGGGATTGTGTTCAATCTCCAGCAGCAGCTGCTCAATCTTGCTGATAATCGTGCCGACGACCTTGTTGTCGACTGCGCCGGGAACAAACCACGGACTTTCCTTTTTGATGCGTTCGCGCAGGGCGTGGCGGTTTTCAGCCAGAAAACGCGAGGCGATTTTTATACTTTCAGTCAGCAGGTCCTGGTGTTTGTTGCTGTCGGTCAGCGCGCCGAGCAGGCGCGCGGCCAGCGGTGAGGCCTCTATGTTCTGCAGCCCGGTTTTCAGTTGTTTGTCGACGAAGTTTTCGACTTTGGCGTCGTCGATCTGCAACAGGAATTGCGGCGCGTGGTTGATCACCTGGCGGCTGATGACGGAGCTGTTTTCTTCATTGTCCAGCCATCGGCCCAGCGAAGTTGCGACATCCAGATCGCCGAGCTTGCGGCTGATGGCTTCTTCCGTCAGGAAGTTTTTCTGCACGAAGTTGCCGAGGCTCTCGCCGATGCGGTCTTTCTGGTTCTGCACGACGGCGGTATGCGGAATGGGAATCCCGAGCGGGTAGCGGAACAGCGCCGTAACGGCGAACCAGTCCGCCAGCGCGCCGATCATCGCCGCTTCGGCAAATGCGCCGATGTAAGCGACCCAGCCGAATTGCGTTTCGAGCAGCCGCGCCGCGATAAAAACCCCCACCATGCCGACGAGCAACAGCGAGGCGAAGAGGCGCATACGCTCAAAATCGCGCTTCTTCTGCTCCAGCATTTCTTCCGACGCCCAGGTGGCAAAACCCGCCGCCTTTCCATTTGATTTGAGTTCGTCCGTCCGAATGTCTTCTGTCATATGTTCTCTCCCGTTTTTCAGCTTGCGGCTGTCTACGCACAAAGCGCTCAAGAGATTCTACATCAAGTTCATCGCCATGAAGTTCAGGACGGTGGTGACGGAGACAAAGGCGAACATGATGATGAATGTCATCAGTCCAAAGAGGATGCCGCGGCTGCTGTTCATGCCGGCCGCCGCCGCGGCGGCGACGCCCACTGCAAGGTATTTCCAGATGTCGAAAACATTGGCGTTCATGAGTATGACGGTCAAAACGTCAAGCTGGTCCGTTTCCCCGGTGTAGAGCAGCGCCGGCGAGGGACTGTACAGCAGGGAGCCGCCCGTCGCCTGCATCAAACCGGTGACGATCATCCCCAATCCCCCGATTGCCACGCCGTAGCCCGCCAGTGCGGCCACGTCGATAAACGAAGGCGGCGACTCGGTCAGCAGACGCACAAACAGCCACAGAATGCCGCCGATCAGCAGGATGTAGAAGAGCCCGCCCACAAATCCCGTCGTTACCTGTTGTGTTATGTAACCAGGGGTGATCGGATCGGCAAAATAAGCTTCCATTGATTCGCGATTGACGCTGTAGTCTTCATCGGTGATCAGGCTGTCCGCCCGTGCTTTTTCCAGCGATTCGAACATCTGGCGCGCATTTGCCTCCACGACGGCGGGTGATGACGTAGCGATCACCTGAGACAGGGTAAAACAGAGGACGTAGAGCAGCAGGCCCGTCGCAACAATCGCACCGCCGCGCTGAATCGGCTGCCGGCCCAGTTGGCCCGGTGCACTGAAAATTTGCAGGAAGCCGCGGTAGTTGGGTTTCGGCTGCGCCTGCGGAGCTGTGGCGCCGTCTTCAGCTGAATTGCCGTTGTGAGAGGTCATGAGCGCTGATTTCCCGTGCTGAGGGTAAATAAAAAGGGCGTGAAGCTCGCTCTACCGCGCAACTTCACGCCCATTTCAATGTGCTGCCGCACGTATGCGGACTGTATTATTCGGCCGGTCGGAAGATCGAGTCGTCGAATTTAACATTCGTTTTGTATTCCACCGTCTGGCTGATGACGATGGGACCCTGATTGACCGTCACTTTGCTCGGCATCATGACGCCGGCGTCGACCTTGACGTAGTTTTCCTGCACTTCTTTTACCGGCATCTCACCCTGCGGGCCGGCCTGAACGTATTCCAGCGAATTGATCAGGAAGGTGTTTTCGTCCACCTTGATCAGGCGTTCGCCGCCGTTCGGACCCTGGGCTTTTACGAGGTAGTAGCCGTTCTGGCGTCCCTGCAGGTCAAACTGGAAACCGTGATTGCCGCCGTCCACCAGCGGGAAGATCAGCGCGCTGAAGACCGACTGATCGAGATCGGCGCCTTCCGAGCTCACGACCGGATTTCCACCCTGACGCTGCCAGGCGTTTGTTTTGTCGACCCAGTTGTATGCTTCAAAAACGCCGGGGATGACAAACTTGGTCGCCTGTTGAGCGTTGCGCGTGTTTTTGACTTCCGCGGTACCCTGCAGCGACTGAGGACCGGCCTGCAACGCGGCATTGCTGTTCAGCTGCACTGTTTTCACGTTGCCGACAGCGTTTTTACCGCCGAGCGCTTCAATGTGTTTGGCCAGGAACTCGGTCCAGGACATGCCGGCACCCTGCACTGCTTTGAGCGGGCTCAGGTCGAGGTCGTAACGCGTGACCGGGCCGTATTTGGCCAGTTGATCGGCGATTTCCGGTTTGCCCACAACCACAATGCGCATTTCGTCCGGGTTCAGGTATTTGTTCGCCAGCATTTTCACGTCGTTCGGCGTGACGGACATCACAGTGTTCGGATAGTTTTTGGCGCGCTCGATGCTGACGCCTTTGATTTCGGCGTTCAGCAGCAGGCCTGCGATGAACTGCGTGCTTTCGAAGTTCATGAGGTAGGAACCCGTCATGAAGCGCTGAATGCGATTCAGTTCATCAGGCGCCGGACCGTTGGTCGCCAGGTCGCCCAGCTCGCGTTTGATCACGATGATCGTCGAGTCGGTCACGGCGTTGCGTACGTCGGCACCCGCCGCAAAGCGGTTGGCGTGCGTCGCGCTCGTCAGGAAACCGAAGGGCGTGTAGGTAAAAGCGTAGGTTTCGCGCAGCGTGCGGAACAGTCGACCGCCGAAGCCAAGACCGATCACGTTGCTGGCGACCTGCAGCGGGTCGTATTCGGGGCTGCTGTAAGGAACGGCCAGGTTCGTCAGCAGGACCGTGGACTGAACGGACGCCGGACGCTCGATGTAGTAGACGCCTTTCGGCATCGGCTTCGGTTCCGGCATTTTCATCGACGGTACATCGCCTTTTTTCCAGTCGCCGAAAGCGCCTTCAAGCGCCGCTTTTGCTTCCGCAACGGTGATATCGCCAACGACGGCAATCGTGGTGATATTCGGTTTGAAGTAAGTGGCGTGGAATTTGCGCAGATCGTCCAGCGTCAGTTGGGCGACGGATTCTTCCGATGAGCGCATTGCGTACGGATGGTCTTTACCGTAGGCCACCTGGCGCGCCAGGTTCTGAGCCATCGTGCCGGGGTCGGATTTTTCGCTGCGTTTGGACGCGACGAACTGTTCCTGGGACTTGACGAATTCCTCCTGCGTCAGCGCGGGATTGCGCATGACGTCGGACAGAACCTCCAGAATGGTCGGCATGTGTTTTTTGAGGCCGGAAGCAAAGACGGTGAACTGCTCGCCGGAGGCGTTGGCTCCGATATTGGCGCCGAGGCCGTCCATCGTTGCGGCCAGCTGCAGTGCGTTGCGTTTGCCCGCGCCCTTGGTCAGCAGGCCGGACAGCAGTTCCGCCGTTCCCTGTTTGTCGCCGTCGACGTTGGAACCGGCTTTGATCTGTGCGCTGAAGGCGATCGTCGGCTGCTCCGTGTCTTCGATTACAAAGACCTTCATGCCGTTGGCAAGATTCAGTTCCGTGTATTTCGGAAAGGTAAACTCCTTCACCGGCAGTGCGCCCGGCTTCACGTTCGGATCGATATCGCCGGCATGGGCGAAGGAGGTAACAAGGAAAGCGGACAGAATAAAAGCACAGGTCCGCTTCATGATGATTGCACGATTCATTGCTGTTAATGCTCTAGGTTTATGGGATAAATTTCCTGTTGTTCAATCGAAGAGATGTCGGGTGATCTTATTCACCCGAGCCGGACGGCGGCGTGTTCTCACCACCGGACGCCGGGACGTAGGTCAGCACCACGCGGTCGTCCTTGCCGAAGTACTTTTTGGCGACGCGCTGAAGATCTTCGCGCGTGACGCTCTGGAAGTACTTGATCTCGGTATTGATCAGGTTGGCGTCACCGAAGTAGGTGTGGTAACGCGCCAGGGCCTGTGACTTGGAGAAGACGTTTTTCTTGCCCTGGACAAATTCGGCTTCCTTGATGTTTTTGGCTTTCTGGAATTCTTCTTCCGTCACGCCTTCCGCAATGACGCGGTCAATTTCTTCATAGATGGTCTTTTCAACCATGCCGATGTCCTTGCCGACGTCCGAAACGCCGATGAACGCCACGATGCCGGACTGCTGGAAGCTCCAGGGGCTGGCGGCCGCCTGCACGGCGATGCGATCCTGCGAAACGAGGCGCTGGAACAGGCGTGAGCTTTCACCGGAGGACATGACGTCGAGCAGCATGGACATGGGGTAGAAGTCTTCAGCGCCGATTTCCGGGCCGCGATAACCGACAAACACAGCGGGGAGCTGGGCTTTGTCGTCGTAGATTTTCTCGCGTTGCTCGCCTTGCAGGGCCGGCATATTCAGTTCGGCGCGTTTCGGATCTTTGCCTTTGTTGTACTGGCCGAAGTAGGTTTCGACGTACTCGCGCGCCAGGTCGTCGTCAAAGTCGCCGGCAACCACAAGCGTGGCGTTGTTCGGCTGGTAAAAGCGACGGTAGAAATCCTGAAATTCGGAGATAGCCGCGGAGTCGATGTGCTGGGCGGAACCGATCGGCGTCCAGGAGTAGTAGCCGCCTTCAAAGATGCGCGAACACATTTTCTCGAACAGCGAGCCGTACGCCTGGTTGTCATAGCGCTGGTTGCGCTCTTCCTTGACAACGCCGCGCTGCGTCTCGACGCCTTTTTTGTCGACGAGCAGCTGACCCATGCGCTGGGATTCGATCCACAGAGCCAGCGGCAGTTCGTTGGCGGGCATCTGGAAGAAGTAGACGGTTTCGTCGAACGAGGTATAGGCGTTCAGCGAGCCGCCGGCTTCCTGGATGTACTTATCGATGGTCGCACGCGGAATGTTGTTTGTGCCTTCGAACATCAGGTGCTCAAAGAAGTGCGCAAAACCGGTGCGGTTCTGTTCTTCATCCCGCGAGCCGACGCGGTAGTGCAGCAGAGTCGAGATAACCGGAGCGGACTTGTCGTGATGCAGAATCACGTGCAGGCCGTTGTCCAGCGTGTACTCCGTGAACTCAATTTTATTCATCTGAGCTTGGCCGGCGGAGGCGGCCAGAAAGAGCAGCCCGCCAATCAGTCCCGTCAGGCGAATGTTAAATCCGAATTTCATAGAAATTGGTCCTTGAATAATTCAGAAGTATGAAGGTGTATTGAACTTTTTGAGCGTATTTGATGGTCTGCGTAAAAGCGAGCGAACGCAAACCTTTCCAGATCCGGCTTCAATTGATATTGCTCAACCTGTCTGTCGTGCCGTACCATACTTGTCAGGGCGTAGAATCGTAGTTTTGCCCTGTTCACCCGGCCGGTCTGTTTGTCAGCGAGCGCGATCGGCTTTGTTCATATCAACGTAGTGTACTGGAGTTTGTCTGCGCCCTGCCGCCGATCGATCGCACCGCGTATACTATTCATCGAATTCGAAGTTACAATTTTTTCTTCTGTCAAACGGTGTCTTTGCTTTTTCGGTTGTGGTCCTTACGAGGTGGAAGACCGGTCCCCATCCAGTTCGGGATCTGGTCGCCGACCATGGCCGCAATCGGGCTTCAAATCGGGATTTCCACTGATGAGCACTTCTCCGTCCACCGACCGGCCGCACGGCCCTGCGCCGATTGCACCGCCGCCGCGGAAATTGATCTTTCCGGAGTACCGGACGGTGCGGCTCGCCAACAACTGCCGTTTGATTCTGGTAGAAGATCACACGCAGACGCTCGTGTCGCTCAGCGTGGTGATTAAAAACGGCGCACTGCACGAACCCATCGCCGGTCTGGCGTCCTTTACCGCCAAAATGCTCAAGAAAGGCACGGCTACGCGCTCGGCTCAGACAATTGCCGCGGAAATCGACTTCCTCGGCGGCACCCTGCGCGTCGGCGTTGACTGGGACGCCACCAACATCTCGCTGAACGTGCTGAGTGAGTTCCTGGATCAGGGGCTCGATCTGATGGCGGATGTGCTGCTGAATCCCGCGTTTAACACGGACGAGATTGAACGCATGCAGCGTCAGTCGATCGCCGGCCTGCAACAGCAGGAGGTCGATCCCGCATACCTTTCCTCGCGTGCGCTTTCACACGGCCTCTACGCCGGTCATCCCTACGGCCACCCGGCCATGGGCACGCAAGCGACAATTGCCTCAATTCGATCTGAAGATTGCCGCGCCTGGTACGAAGCCGCTTTTGCTTCCGGTCAGGCCTTTTTTGTCGCCGCGGGCGACGTCGATGAGTCGATGATAAGCGACATGCTCAATGCGCGATTCGGCGGCTGGAACAATGCCGGGACGGCCTTTGCCGCTCCCAACGCACCGGCAAAGCTGAATGGACGCAGTGTGTTGATTGCGCCCAAGAAAGACGCCGTGCAGGCCTCCGTGCGCGTTGGACTGCGCGCTCCGATGCACGACAATCGAGACTACGTGCCCATTCAGGTGTGCAACACGCTTTTCGGTGCGATGTTCGTTTCGCGTCTGAGCAGCAAGATTCGCGAGGAAAAGGGTTATACCTACGGCATCGATTCCTATATCGATGCGCGTCGGCACGCCTCGGCGATTATTATCGGTTCAAATTTCGGCAATGCGGTGACGACGCCCGCCATGCACGACCTGTTCGCGGAGCTTGAGCGCATGCGCCGCGAAGCCATCAGCGCGGAGGAACTCGACCTGACGCGCAACTACCTGCTGGGTTCGTTTGCATTGCGCTTTGAAACGCCGCAGCAGATAGTCGGACTGATCAGTATTCTGGAACTCTACGACCTGCCGGCGGACTACTACCAGAACTTCTTTGAGCGCATCACGGCGCTGGACGCGGACCAGCTGCTGGAGGTGCAGGGCCGTTGGTTCGACGAAGAAAATCTGGTGATCGGCGTGTGCGGCGACGAAGCGCAGGTGCGAGTCGCGCTGGGCGAATTCGGCGAGTCGCGCGTGATCGACGTCAATAAAGTCGACGTCTGACATTGACCAAAAATCGCGGAACCATGAACTTTTTAGCCGGATGTTCGTCAATATCCGGCCTGCGACCGCAAGGCTAACAAAAAAGCCAGGAAAAGAGCCGGCGCATATCACAAAACAGTCATCAACTCAAAACGGAAGATACACGCATGAGCGACGTAAAGGCGATTGAACAACTGGCGCAATCGGTCAAACAGATTCGGACGGAAATGGGCAAGGTGATTGTCGGGCAGGAAGAAATCATCGAACAACTGCTCATCTCCCTTTTTGCCCGTGGGCATTGCCTGCTCGTCGGCGTGCCCGGGCTCGCCAAAACGCTGATTATCCGCACTCTGGCCGACGTGCTGGACCTGAAGTTCTCGCGTATCCAGTTTACGCCGGACCTGATGCCCTCCGACATCACCGGAACGGAGATTATCGAGGACAACCGCAGCACCGGACAAAAGGACTTTCGTTTTGTCAAAGGCCCGATTTTTGCCAACATCGTGCTGGCCGACGAGATTAACCGGACGCCCCCGAAAACGCAGGCAGCCCTGCTGGAAGCGATGCAGGAATACAACGTCACCGCCGCGGGGACGACCTACTCACTCAAACAGCCCTTTTTTGTGCTGGCCACGCAGAACCCGATCGAGCAGGAAGGCACCTACCCGCTGCCGGAAGCGCAGGAAGACCGCTTTATGTTTAACCTGTGGCTGGACTATCCTTCGTTCAAGGATGAAGTTGATATTGTCCGCACGACCACGACCAATTACAAAGCCGACCTGAAAACGGTGCTCTCCGGCGAGCGCATCGTTGAGTTTCAGGAGCTGGTGCGCCGCGTGCCGGTGGCGGACAACGTCATCGAATACGCCGTTAAACTCGTGCATGCCACGCGTCCGAACGACAACGGCTCGGCGCAAATCGTGAAAGATTTCCTGAGCTACGGCGCCGGCCCGCGCGCCTCGCAGTTTCTCACGCTCGGCGCCAAGACGCGCGCGGCGCTCAACGGCAAAACCGCTCCGGACATTGAAGATGTGCGCGCCGTGGCTACGCCTGTACTGCGTCACCGCATCGTCACCAATTTCAATGCGGAAGCAGATAACGTTTCCAAGGTCGACATCATTCGTCGTCTGATGGATCAGATCTGATAAAAGTTTTCCGGTCCTTTCGGCCGGATGTGTACGATTGTGCGGAGGCCCGTCCCGGCTCATGAATATTGTTGCTATTGTCGGCCGGCCCAACGTCGGCAAATCCACGCTGTTTAATCGAATCATCGGCCGCCGCCAGGCGATTATCGAAGAGGAACCCGGCGTTACGCGCGACCGGCTCTACGCCGAGGCCGATTGGTCCGGCGTCTTTTTCACGCTGATCGATACGGGCGGCATCCTGCCGCACAGCGAAGACGTCATCGACCGCGCCATCCGCGAGCAGGCTTTTATAGCCATGGAAGAAGCCGACTCGATCATCTTTGTGGTGGACAGCCGCAGCGGCCTTACGGCCATGGATGAAGAGTTGGCCTCCGAGCTGCAGCGCTCGGGCAAACACATCACGCTTGCCGTCAACAAGATCGACAACGAAAAACACGAAAACCTCAAGTACGAGTTTTCCAGCCTCGGCCTGGGCGACCCCTTCGGTTTTTCCGCGCTGAGCGGCCGCAGTCTGGGCGACCTGCTGGACAATGCCGTCATTCCGCTGCGCGACCGGCCCGAACCGCCGGAAGACACGCGCCTGAAAATCGCGGTGGTCGGCCGGCCCAACGCCGGTAAGTCCAGTCTGGTCAACGCCTTACTGGGCGAGGAGCGCTCCATCGTGACGCCTGTGGCCGGCACGACGCGCGACGCCATCGACAGCGTCGTCAAATACCACGGCCAGGAGATTGTGCTGATCGACACGGCCGGCCTGCGCCGCCGCAGCAAGGTGAAGGAAAACGTGGAGATGTACAGCGTCATCCGCACGAGCCGCGCCATCGACCGCTGCGACGTGGCGGTGGTGCTGATCGACGCGGAGTTCGGCCTGGAAGCGCAGGACAAACGCATTCTCAATGACGTTGCCGATGCGCGCAAAGGCCTGATCCTGGCGATCAACAAGTGGGATCTGATCGAGAAGACGGACCGCACCGCCGACGAACGCCGCAAGCAGATGCTGGAGGACATCCCGACGCTGGACTACGTGGTCACATCTTTCATCTCGGCGTTGACGCGCCAGCGCATTCACAAGATTATCGATCTGGCGCTGGAGGTGCAGGAGCGGCGCGAGCATCGCATAGCGACGCACGAACTGAACACAAACCTGCTGGCGGAAATCGCCAAAAACCCGCCGCCGAGCGTGCGCGGCCGCGATCTGCGCATCAACTACATCACCCAGGTGAGCACGGCGCCGCCCGTTTTTGCCTTCTTCCTCAACCATCCCGAGCTCCTGCCGGACGCCTACAAGCGTTTTCTGGAGCGACGCCTGCGAGAGATGTACGACCTGGTCGGCGTGCCGATTTCCTTTGTCTTCCGCCGTAAAAGCCCCAAAAGAGAGGATTAAACATGGCAGTGATGAAGCTGATCAGCTGGAACGTCAACGGCATCCGCGCCTGGAAAAAGAAAGGCAAACTGGACTGGCTGGCGCAGGAAGCGCCGGACGTCTTCTGCGTGCAGGAAACCAAGGCGCATCCCGACCAACTGGACGACGACCTGCTGATGCCGCCGGGCTACGTCTACGGCGAGTTCCATTCCTGTTCGATCAAACGCGGCTACAGCGGCGTGGCCACCTGGTCCAAAAACATGCCGCAGGCGACGGTGCGCGAGTTCGGCGTTGAAAAGTTCGATCAGGAAGGACGCGTGCTTTGCACCGATTTCGGCGACTTCATCCTGGTCAACGTCTACTTTCCCAAAGGCGAGACCGACTCGCCGCGCCTGCAGTACAAATACGAATTCTACGACGCGCTTTTTGAGTATCTGGACGAACTTCGTACGGACGGCCGCTCGCTGATCATCTGCGGCGACTACAACATCGCGCACAAGGAGATCGACCTGGCGCGCCCCAAACAGAACGCCAACACCTCGGGTTTTCTGCCGGAGGAGCGCGCCATCATGGACAAACTCGTGGAAAAGGGCTACCTCGACACCTTTCGCCTGTTTGAGCCGGAAGGCGGGCACTACAGCTGGTGGAGTTTCCGCTCGGGTGCGCGCGGGCGCAACGTGGGCTGGCGGCTGGACTACTTTTTTGTGACCGAGGAATTGCGGCCGCGCGTGGTCGGGGCCGGAATCCTGCCCGAGGTCGAGGGATCGGATCACTGCCCGGTCACCTTGGAACTGGAGGTCTGAGCGGCTATATTCGGGCCTTCACATTCGCGCCGGAGGGAATATGACTACCCGACTACTTGTCGTATTAGGCCTGTTTTCTTGTTTGTCACTGGGGTCGCAGTCACTGGCGGCCGCCGAGTTCAAGAGTTGGGAAACCACGCTGTCATCCGCACTGACGCTGATGGAAGGCAACGTCGACGCCATTCAGATTTCCAACGACCTGACGGTGACGCATCGCGACAGTCTGCTGGAGCTCTCCTATTCCGGCGGCCTGGACTACGCCGAGCAGGAGGACATCAAAGTCCAGCAGTATCTCAGCTCCCGCATCAACGCCGACGTGTGGTACGACGCTACCTGGTCTCCCTTTGTATTCGCTTCCATCGAACAGAATTATCAGAAAGCCATCGACATGCGCTGGCAACTGGGCGCGGGAGGCAAATACACGTTCTGGCGCGACGATGACAATACGCTGTCCATCAGCGCGGCGATTGTGCGGGATCAGACCAACTACATTGAGGGCGCCGGCCTGGACGACATCGAAGGCGCGGCGCGCGCGTCTATCCGGCTGAAAGGCAAACACCGCCTGACCGAAGCCGGCCTGACTTTTCAGCACGTGACCTACTACCTTCCTTCGCTGGACCTGATCAAAAACAACGAGAGCGACATCCGCTGGAATACGGACCTCAAGTTGTTGGTGCCGTTGGCTTCGGTGCTCTCGCTCACCGTTTCTTACTCGTACGACTTCGAGAATATCTCCGGCGACCGCGCGCCGGCGGACAGCGAACTGGAAGTCGGTTTGCAACTGCGTCTCTGACGCGACCAGAAACACTCGTGCAGCGCCAATACACCACGGCGCGAAACCGACGCGTGCCGCGCAGACCGATCACCGCGCGACGAACAAAAAGGTCATAAAAAAGGGGAAACGGCCCTGAAGCCGGTTCCCCGCATGTATCCATCCAGCGACATTTCAGCCACATAACGACCAATCAAACGCGATCAGCGCAGCACGCTGAATTGTCCGGTGTGAGTTTGCGCGCCCTGCGTGAGCGTAAAGAAATACTGTCCCGTGGCCAGTCCGCGCAGATCGAGCGCAATGTCTTTGAAGCCGCCGGTGTCGGAGGTTGTAGTGTGTTGTTGCAGGACCAGCCGCCCGTGCAGATCGTAGACCACGATCTGTACAGGAACGTTTGTTTCGGCGGCCGGAAAGCGCAGCGTGACCCTGTCCGACGCCGGCGTCGGCATGGTGGAGATGTACTGTGCGGCGTCCGCATTTTCCGCGACGGACGAAGCCGGATCGGCGGTCGCCTCAAGTTTGACTGTTGTTGTCGGGTTGTCGGGATCGTCGGTTTCAAGCCGCACGTCCTCGCTGTACATGCCTTCCATCTGCGGGCTGAAGCAGATTGGCCCAAAGTTGAGCGTGGCGTTGGCGGCCAGCGTCAGCGGTAGACCGGGATCGGGGCCCCGGTACTCGAAGGGCGACTGAAGGTCGTCGATCGCGCTGATTTCGGAGATGATCATCTCGTAGGTGCCGATGTTGCTGAGTTTCAGTGCCAGATTATTGCAGTTTGATTCGCCGGCTTTGATTATGGCAAATGGATACACTGTCGTTCGCAGGTGCGGCAGGCCGCCGTAGCCCGCCAGATCGACTTCGAGTTCAAACCCGCCGCTGAGGATCAGCCTGACTTTCGCGCGGTCGGGCAGCGCCAGGTTGACGGCGGTTTCTTCCACGGGCGCGTAGTTGACGTCGAATGAGATCGATTCGTCAGGAGCGATAGTCACCGGCAGTGCGGGCGGCGTGAGCGTAAACACGCCGCTCGGCTCCAGGATGATGCCCTCCAGTACCGTCGGCGTCTCACCGTCGTTGGCGGCATTGACGGTCATGGTCCCGTCGTTCCCGACGCGCACGATGCCGAAGTCGAGTTCGCTGTCGCTCAACACGACACTCGGCGTGGAATACTCAAAAAAGAGATGGTTGACATTGCCGGCGCGGTCGCGCGCGATTACAAGCGCATGCGCGTCCTGCGCGACATCTTTCACGGCGATGACGACGCTGCCGCTTTCGTGTTTGCCGGGGCGGGAGAGGTTTTCATCCAGTTCAATCGTCATGTTGACGCTTTCATCGCGCACCAGTTCGATGGCGGCCAGGCCGCTGTCATCGCGGTTCGGTTCTTCCGCCGTGATTGTCAGCCTGGTTTTGCCGTCGGATACGGCGACCATCCCGGGCATTGTTGTATCGCTGGTCTTGAGCAGATTGGTACCGATGCCGCTGGTCCAGGCATAACTTTCAAACTGCGAGAAACCATAGATCCAGTGCGAAGTCGGAATCGGGCTTTGAATAGTATGCGCGCCGGGTTGAACGTTGATGCGGGCCCAGTAGATGTTGGTTTCGGGAATGCGATTGATCAGGAAGGCCGGGTCCATCTGATGCACGCGGCGGCCGTCGATTATCACCTCGCGCAGCGGCGTCTGATTTGCATCCATGTCGTCCGGCGCTTGTGCCAGGATCGTGAACCAGTTGGTATTGAACTCGGCGCGCGAGGGCGTGCCTGTGGATGTTTGGCCCATAAGCATCTGGCGCTGCGGCGGGATGACAGTCATGAAGGGATCGAAGTTCTCGGCATTATCCCATATGGCGGAGTAGGCGTAAAGCATGACGGCAGTTGGTTTTTCGCTTTCGAAGATTGCCGTACCGCGGATGGAAGTAACACTCGGGTTCTGGGCGGGATTGACGTTTTCAAACTCCGCCCACTGGCCCGCCTTGGCCAGGGCGCCGTTCTTGATCCCGATCAGTGCTTTCTCGTTGTCTTTGTCGTAATAGCGTATTTCATAACGCGTTTCCGGCTCGGATGCTACAATTCTGAAGTAATCGCCGCGGTTTTCGCGATGTAGTTCCAGCGAGATATGGCGCGTGCCCCAGGCCGAAATCGGCGGTATCATTTCGCACAGATTGTCGCGCGAAATCGGCGGCACGCCTGCGGCCGCGGCGGGCAATATCGTGCGTTCGTGGAAGGAAATGAGGCCGATCGGATAAGTGGCCGTAATCTTTGTGCCTGTAATGTCGAAGCTGCCGTCCAGCCCGTTGCCGCGCACCATGTAGGTTTGTCCGCGATTGAGAGAAACCGTATAGGGCTGGTTGATCGATTTGCCGCCACGAGTGGTGCCGCCGTTGCTCGTGCCGCTGAGTTTGAACGCTACCTGCGTTTCATCTTCCTGGGCAACTATGACAAAGCCGCCACCGCGGTAAAGATTAAACTGCGGTTCCGCATAGTCGTAGTAGCCGATGTGCATGTATTCACGGTCCCAGGTGTCGACCGGCAGTGCGGCATAACCTTCCGAACTGAATTGTTTGGCGGTCATCACCCAGACGGAGATCGGGTCGGGAGCGCTGAGAACTATGCCTTTGTTGGACACCACTTCGTCTTCGCGGACTTCCATCGCCCAGCTCAGATCGCCGCTGTCATCCGAGAATGTCGTGATAGAATACGGCGTGACCGTTTTCGTTTTCGGCCCGATGCCGAGGCCCGGCACGCTCAGAGAGACTTCAGTCTCAAAGCGCGAGGTCACGTAGATCTCGATCCCCCTGGTCTGCAAGGCAACGCCGTCGGCCTCGTTCGGCGGAAATGCGACTAAAAACTCGCGGCCTTCGATCGAGTTGTTGATATCCGCTGCCGCTCCCGGATACTTCGCCAGGAGTTCCGCTTTAGTCATTTGCGCTGTGGCGGGCAGGTTGTACGCCAGGAGCGAGCAGACCGCCAACAAGAAGTATTTGAGTGTTTTCATGTCTTATGTCCATTCGATTTCAGGTTCAATTGATCTGCAGTTGGCAGTGGGATATGGAGGCAATCAAGCTTTTCTCAGGGCATCAGGACAAATGATGACGTCATGTGCAGCGCCGGTCCGCGCAGGACCACAAAGTAGCGGCCGGCGGCAAATTGCGTCATTTCCAGTGCGAAGTCATTGCGTCCCGCCTGACGCAGGCCGAGCGGCATTGCCCGACAAAGCCTGCCGAATGAATCGTATATCCGCAACTCCAGGCTATGTGTCTGTTCCTGCGTCCAGTCGAACGAAAGCTCACCTGCGTCGGGCACGACAACAACGTTCAGAGCGCCGGCTTCCGCCTGGAACTCATCGACCGGCGACGGCAGATCGGCGATGGCTCTGAGCGTCGCAATGGCAGTCGGTTGATCTGAGTCGTCGGAAGAAATGCTAATCTCTTGCCGGAATTGGCCCGTATCTGCGGGCGCAAAACAAATCGGTCCGAGTTTGAGCTCAAAACCGGGGGCCAATGTGAGCGGCGTTGTTGCCGGCGCATTGAGTATAAACGGCTCACCTACGGCGTCGATGGACGCCAGCGTCAGATCGTATGTGCCGATGTTGCGGACGACAATGCCCGGATTGCGGCAGTCCTGCTCGCCGACTCTTGTCGTGCTGAAAACGGCGGTTTCGACCTCGATGTGCGGCAATCCGCCGATACCTTTCAGTTTCAACTCGACGGGAGCCGCACCGTCAAAACGAATCACCGCCATAGCGGCGTCGTCCAATAGGTCGTTGCGCGCAGTTTCCGCGTTCGGTTGATAGGAGAAGTCCAGGCTGGAAGAGTTGCCGGCGCCCAGGATCAAGGGCAGCGGGCCGTCGAAGCGGAAGATGCTCGGCAGCGAGACTTCCACGCTTTCCAGGCTTATTGGCGACTCGGTTTCGTTCGTCACCGTCACGCTTTGTTGCGACTCTGTCAGCACGCGCACCAGGCCGAAGTCGAGCTCGTCCTCTCCGAGCGAGACGCGACCCGGCTCAAACTCGAACAATTCTACGGAGACATTGCCGGCGCGGTCGCGTGCGAGCACGAGGCCGTGCGCCTCAACATCGGGATTGGTAATTGTCAATCTGCCTCGCGCGGTCTGGATGAAGCCTGGTCGATCGACTGCGTCCAGATACTCGAAAGTCATATTCTCGCTTTCTGCGAGGATGAACTCAACGGCTGAAATCCCGCTGTCATCGCGGCGTGTCTCCGAGACTTCGATCTCAATGACGGCATTCAACTGATCGACGTCGGTAGCGACGATATCCGGCGCGACGACATCGCGCGTGTTCGTGAAGTTGGTTGTCATCAGGTCGGTCCAGCCGTAGGACTCAAAATTTGAATAGCCGTGCATGGTGCCCGAGATGCCGACCGGGCTGTAAATGTCGTGCCGGCCGGGCTGGACCGTCAATTGTGTCAGGTGGTAGTTTGTATTCGGAATCTTGTGTGTCAATAGTTCCGGCGTCAGGGCAGTGAGCCTGTTTCCGTCAAATGTGATGTCCCTCAGCAGGTCGAGTGAAGTTTCAGAATTATCGGGCAGCTCAACCAGCAAGCTCAGTTTATTGGTCGTGAACGTGGTATTCGGCGCAGCTGCGCAGCTGACATTGCCAACGGCAAGCTGATTCACCGGTGGCACGAGCATGCAGAACGGGTCGTAGTTCTGCGAATTGTCCCAGACGGAGGAATACGAATACTGCATCACGATCACCGGGTGATTGCTTTGCCACATGGTCATGCCGCGCAGAGAAACTGCACCGCCAGACTGCGGATTGACTTCCTCGTACTCGACCCAGCGGCCCGCTTGCGCCAGGACGGCTTCGCGCTGCATCAGCAATTCACCGGTAAGTTTGTCGTAGCTGCGGACAAAAATCTCGGTATTGTCCTCCAGCGCCATCACCCGGAAGTAATCGCCGCGGTTCTCGCGCGGCAATTCCAGCGAGACATGGTGCGTGCCGCAGGCCTCAACGGGCGGCATCATTTCCATCAGAGCGTCGCGCGAGCTTTGTCCGACGGCAGTGGGAATAACCGTGCGCTGGTGGAAGGATATCAGGCCGATTGCCTTGTCGGCGCTGACCAGCGATCCGGTCAGGTCAAAACTGCGGTCCAGGCCATTGCCGCGCACCATAAAGGTCTGGCCGCGATTCATGGTCAGGGAACTGTCCTGCCCCGGCCGGCGTCCGCCAACGGTCTGGCCGTTTGTGTACAGGCCTTTCAACCTGATGTTGACGTTTGTATTGTCTTCCTGTGCGACTATCAGAAAACCGCCGCCGCGCTGGATGGAATTTTCTGGGTAATCGTAGTAGCCCAGGTGCCTGTAGCTGTTGCCCCAGGAGCGCACCGGCCGCACCGCAAAACCCTCGCTGGAGAACCTTTTGGATGAAAGCACATAAACCTGGACGGGATGCTGCGCCGAGACAACTATTCCTTTGTCGGTGACGCTCTCGCTCTGACGGACCTCAAAGGCCCATGAAAAACTGTCGTCCAGATCGCTGAAGACGGCCGGGTTATCGGGCGAGACTCTTTTGCTGATGACGCCAAAACCGAGTCCCGGAACGGACAGAGATACTTCCGTCTCAAATCGCGAGGTGACGTGGACTTCCAGCGAGTGAGCCTGTATCGCAAGTCCGTCAGCTTCATTGGGCGGGACGGCAAAGACAAACTCGCGGCCTTCCATCGAGTTGTTGATATCCGCGCCGATTCCCGGATATTCCTGCAGCAATTCCAAGGGCGTTTGGGCCTGCCCCACGGCGGCCAACACTACACAACAGGCAAATAACATCAGGCCTTTACAGGCATTCGCAATCAAATCCATAGGGCACCTTCGGCAATGAACTTCTTTCCGTCCGGACAGGACGGGCACACAAAATTTGGGACAATTGCGAACGCATGGGGGCTCGCGTTCGATCAACTGGCGGGGACTGCGCCAATGACATCTGAATGATTCGAGGGGACTGGTCAGGACGCAATATACACATTGACATTTGAACGCGGTAATCGTCTCTTGCACACGCCTTTCAACCTGCGGTACGGGTTTTGTCCCACACACGGCTCAATGGTTGAGCGCATCATTTTCTCTTCCGGATGAAATCGCTTCGCCGCTTCGCGCTGCTCGTCGGCTTGCTTTTCTCTTTTGTTCGTCGCGCAGTGTGGCGTTTTCGGCGCATCGGTCGGTCGCAGTTTTCAGGCGTGTTTTACCGACGAGTCAAATCCCGGCGGCGGCGGTGTCACCGTCACACTTCGGGAGTTCGGCCGCCGGCAGCTTTCAGCGCGAAGATCGGGAGCATATCACTCGTCTGTGGGTTCCAGGACTGTGTTGACTTTGTGCACTGAGACTGTTTCGGTGATGTATTGCTTCGCACTCGATGGCGAGCAAAAAAGTCAAAAGAGCCTGAGTGCGCAGCGGCAGCGAGCAGTCAAAGCGATCCGGCGCGCGTCGGAGTTGGTGAGATGCAGGAAATGTTGATCAATCGACGAATTTTTCGGCGTGTTGGATGTCAGAGCGAGTGGGGAATTGGCGATTTTGATGAAAAAAACGGCGGTTTTGATATTTTTGGGCGTACTCCTCCGTTGATCTTGGGGTCCTCCCCTCCGCCGCCTCGAGTTATCCATTTACCGGTGCGCACACTCCTCCCACCCTGCAATTTTCAGCAGTTTTTTTTCGAGTGAAGGCCGTCGCGGAAGAACACGCCGCATGCTGCGCGTCTCATCTGCAAGCATAGCGCCTGCGCGTCGCATTAGCCAGCGGAAAAAACTGAACGTATCTCCGGACATAGGTCAACGGGCAACTAACGCCTTTGAGCGGCACAGTCGTGGTCGTGCGGCTGCAGCAGCAGTTCATCTTAAAACTCCGAACAGCGGTGCTAGAGCGGAATGTTGCCGTGTTTTTTTGCCGGGTTGGAGTCGACCTTGGATTCCAGAATGTCCAGCGCTTCGATCAGGCGCAGGCGGGTGTTGCGCGGGAGAATGACGTCGTCAATGTAACCGCGTTCAGCGGCGATATAGGGGTTGCAGAAGGTGGTGTTGTATTCCTCCTCCAACTGCTTGACAATTTCGTCTTTGTTGTCCGCGTTTTTGATCTGTTTGCGGTGCAGGATCTCTACTGCGCCTTTTGCACCCATGACGGCGATCTCGGCGCTTGGCCAGGCGAAGTTGAAGTCGCCGCGTATGTGTTTGGAGTTCATGACATCATATGCGCCGCCGTATGCTTTGCGCGTAATAACGGTGATTTTCGGGACGGTCGCCTCGCAGAAAGCGTAAAGCAGCTTGGCGCCGTGGCGGATGATACCGCGCCACTCCTGGTCGGTGCCGGGCAGGAAACCGGGGACGTCCTCAAAAACCACGAGCGGGATGTTGAAGGCGTCGCAGAAACGCACAAAACGGGCGCCTTTGACGCTGGATGCGATGTCGAGCACGCCCGCCAGCTGCGCCGGCTGGTTGGCCACGATGCCCACGGGCCTGCCGTCGAGCGTGGCAAAGCCGACGATGATATTCGGGGCAAAATCGGCGTGCATCTCCATGAAATCGCCCTCATCGACAACTTCGGCGATTACCTCCAGCATGTCGTAAGGTTTGTTGGGGTTTTCCGGCACGATCGTATCGAGTTTGGCGCTCGTGCGCTCGCGTGGATCTTCAGTCGGCAGCTTCGGTGCATCGTCGCGATTGTTGGAAGGCACAAAGTTGAGCATGCGGCGAACCGCGAGCAGGCACTCCACCTCGTTTTCAGCTGCGTAGTGCGCAACACCCGAACGCGAAGCATGCGTGTCCGCACCACCGAGTTCCTCCAGCGTCACCTCCTCGTGCGTGACGGTCTTGACGACTTCAGGTCCGGTGACGAACATATAAGAAGAGCCGCGCGTCATGAACACAAAGTCGGTGATGGCGGGAGAGTACACCGCACCGCCGGCGCAGGGACCCAGAATGACCGAAATCTGCGGGATGACGCCGCTGGCCAGTGTATTGCGCAGAAAAACGTCGGCATAACCGCCCAGCGAAACCACGCCCTCCTGGATGCGCGCGCCGCCCGAGTCGTTCAGGCCGATAACCGGCGCCCCGATTTTCATTGCAAGATCCATGATCTTGCAGATTTTTTCGGCGTGCGCCTCCGACAGCGAGCCGCCGAAGACCGTGAAGTCCTGTGAGAACACACAGACCACGCGACCGTCGATCGTGCCGGTGCCGGTCACAACTCCGTCACCCAGCGGTTTGTTTTTCTCCAGCCCGAATCCGCGCGAGCGGTGCCGCACCAGCATGTCGAGTTCGCGGAACGAACCTTCGTCCAGCAGCACATCCAGACGCTCACGCGCCGTGAGTTTACCGCGTTTGTGCTGCGCAGCAATGCGCTCCGCACCACCGCCCAGCTGGGCTTCCTTGCGCAATTGTTCCAGTTTTTCGAGCTGTGCCTGACGTTTGTCCATGGGGTTGTGCCGCTATGACGTGGTCGTAAGATCGGGTTGCAGGAATGAATTTTCGGGAGCAGAAAAAATCAAATTACGAAGGGCGGCGGGATCGACCAACTGCCTCGTGATCAGTTCGATTGGAAGGCCGGTCCCAACAGGAGGGAGCTGTCGCCATAGGAAAGGAAGCGATAGTTTTCGGCCAGCGCAGCATCGTAGACCGCGCGCCAGAATGAACGACCGAGAAATGCGCCGACCAGCAGGAGAAGGCTGCTGTTGGGTTGGTGAAAATTGGTGACGAGCGCATCGCATAACTGAAAACGGTAACCGGGCAGGATCATCAGTTGTGTCTCACCCTCAAGGCGCGCCAGATCGCGTTCCCGCAGCCAATTGCTGACGGCCTTCAGCGCTCGTTCCGGATGTACCGTCGGATTGCAACTGCCGTCCGGATCGTATGGCGCCCATTGTCCGACGTAAAAGGACGTCTGTTCCGGCTGTCGTCCGGCGAGTAAATCCACGCCAAACCAATAGAGCGATTCCAGGGTTCGTACCGAGGTGGTTCCCACTGGAACGACAGGTGAGATGGTGGCCCCGTTGCGCTCACGCTGCCCACAGTGTTCTGCCAGCGCGTCGATGGTTGCAGCTTCCACCACGATCTGTTCGGCGTGCATGTTGTGGTCTGCCGGATTCGGCCCGGCCAGAGGTTTGAAGGTTCCGGCGCCGACGTGAAGCGTCAGCCGCTGCAGCGAGATGCCTTTGTCCTGCAACTTCCGCAATAATTCTTCACTGAAGTGCAGTCCGGCCGTCGGCGCCGCCACCGATCCTCCACGTTCCGCATAGACCGTCTGGTAGCGCTGTTTGTCCTCTTCGTCCGCCGCGCGTTTGATATAGGGCGGCAGGGGCGTATCGCCGAACAAATCCAGGATTTCGGCAAAACTCAGTCCGCTGTTGCTCCACGTCAGCCGAACTTCCGCTTCACCATCCGTGCGCTGCATGACTTCCGCTTTGAGGACGATGCCATTTTTTTCTGTTTGTACCACGGTGCCGGGGAGAAGCCGACGTCCGCCGAGCAGGCAGCGCCAGGTTCCACCGTTGCGAGCGGCCAGTGCCACGGCCGGATCGGAGGACGGTAGTACCGGCCGCAGTAAAAAGACTTCAGCCGCTCCGCCGCCGGCTTTCAGCATGCGCAGCCTTGCGGCAATTACGCGGGTGTGGTTGACCACCAGCATCGCGCCTGCGGGCAGCAGCGCCTCTATATCTTCAAAGCTGCGATGTTCAATTTGTTTTTCGCCGACAAAAGCCGTCAGCAGGCGACCGGCCGTGCGTTTTCCGGTCGGGCGCGCGGCGATGCGCTCCGGCGGCAACTCGTAGGTGTAGTCTCTTGCATCAAAGTCTGAAAACTGCGGCGCCTGCATTCTGTGCACTTGACTCCTGGGCGAACAAAGTAAAAACAAAAACGAGGGGACGTTGAAGTGCGGCGTGCATTGACTGGGATGCGGGTTTTGTGTTTCGCATTTGAGACAGGACGGCACAACCGCTGTTTTGGCTCTCATTGTATTTGGACGGCACGTCGGAGAGAAGTACATTCTGTCCGCCCCCCCACCATCATCAATTCGTTGTGCACCGGAACCGAAATCCACTTGGATCACGCTGCCCTTTATCCGATGCATTTCTTCTTTTTCATTTTCTGCTTTTAGGAGTCAGACTTATGCGATCCTACGCAAAGTTCATTGTCGCCGCATTATTTGTAGGCGCGCTTGCGATGGTAGAAATCCAGGCGCAAACGATCACGTACGAAGTCAGGAACTGCACAGACGAAACCTGGTGTGTGATACCTGCGCCGCACAACCCGCTGCCGCCGGGCTGCTCGCCCACGCTTGAAGCCTGTGCGGGTTCAAACCTGTTGGCCGCCAATTCCGTCACGACCCGCACGATCGACACGCAATGCTACTACCTGCTTGTCTCGCTCCAGCCGAGCAACTCACCGCGGATCACGAGTTTCGACGTGAGCGGCAAGTACGGCAGTTACTGCGCCTGTTGGGATTACAGCGGCGCCAATCCGGTGCTGACGATCTACCAGGGGCCCTGTTCGCCGCCCTGTCCCGCGCCGGCTTGCCCGTAACTGACTGAGTGATGACAAGTCTGTCTGCGACTGTGCTTCCACCGTGATTTCACTCTGGGGGCGCAGTCGCCTTCTGTGTTTACGCTGGTTTTGGATCCCGGAGATGGACTTGTTGCCCCCGGGTTGTTGTATTGTTGTGTTCACAACATCATTTGTCCACTTCCGGATTGTTGGAGTTGAATCTTCGATACTGCCGGATGGTAGCTGCATGATTCAAAACTTTGCCGCATTGACTCGAAACCCGTTGTTATACGACCACAATTACCTTCCACTCGCGCAGCCGAGTGGGATTATTTTTCCATACACTGCCGCATGAATCTTAAGGATACACTATGAAAAAGCCCATTCTGACAGGTCTATGCATACTTGTGCTGGCCTTACTTTCAAACGTCACTTTATCGGCGCAGTCCCAGGCATTTGAAGTTCGCAATTGCACCGAAGATCTTGATCTCTGTACCGGACCTGTGCCAATCTTTCCAATACCTTCCGGATGCGGATACCCGAATCTTTTTACCTGTGGCGGCACTCCAAACCTTCCCGCTGGAGATGTTGTCAACTTAACGGTAGACCTCGGTTGTTACTATCTGGCGGTGTACGACGACGACAATTCTTTCTTTGTATCCAGTAACGACCCCAGTGGAAGCTATGATGGGTATTGTGTATGCTGGGATCGCAGCGGAGCGACACACATTATGACAATCTACGACGGCGACTGTATGCCGCCCTGTCCCGCGCCTGACTGTCCGTAATTGCTTGACCTGAAAGTTTACGTGTTGAACGCCCGGTGTTCTACCGGAAAACCGGGCGTTGTCGCTTGTGTCGGCCTGAGAAATTCCGCTGTTTGGCGAATCCACATGGTGTGATGATACTGCCGGCAATCGTGTATTCTCGGCCGGATTGACCGAAATGTATCGCATTTGAAATGAGGGCATTTCTGAGATGCCGTAAGACACAAATGCAGTTTATCGATCAGTATGTTCTGTCTATATTTAACGTGCTGCCCGTAAAACTTCGACTTCGACGATTTGTCAACAGTTTTTCGCCGATGGATCCCGGTGAAGCACTGAATTAATCCACACTCAACCCTTTTATGGAGGTTTACATGAAAAAGCTCGGAAAGGCGAGTATACTTGTTTTAGCCTTGTCAATCTTTGCCATGGCGGAGACACAAGCACAGAATGTTACGATTGAAGTACGCAACTGTACCGATGAAACTTGGTGTGTTAAAGCGGACCCAATCATTCCGATTCCCTCAGGATGTTCCGGATCAATTGATGTTTGTGCTGGTCCAACATTGCTGGGAGCCAATTCGACCACTACCGTGACCTTTGATCCAAATTGCAGTTTTTTAAGAGCGGTACAGCAAACCGGGGGCGGATCTGCCGCCTTCACCAGCTATGATCCCAGCGGCCCATACGGCGATTTCTGCGTCTGTTGGGACTACTCCGGAACAGATCCGGTCGTGACGATCTACGAAGGCGACTGCAATCCGCCCTGCCCCGCACCCGACTGCCCGTAACATCTGCCTGACAATTTGAACACGATAAAAAAAACGCCCGGTTTTGTTAAATCCGGGCGTTTCTCTTTGTCTCGATGTTGAACCAGGCGGATCAGAGCATTTCAACGATCAATGCGCTGGCTTCGCCGCCGCCGATGCAGAGCGTCGTCAGACCGTATTTTTTGTTCTGGAGCTTGAGTGCATGCAGCAGCGTCGTCAGCAGACGAGCGCCGGAAGCGCCGATCGGGTGACCCAGCGCGATAGCGCCGCCGTGCACGTTGATCTTTTCAACCGGAATGCCGAGTTGATCGCTGGCGGCGAGCGTAACGACCGCGAATGCTTCGTTGATCTCAAACAGGTCGATGTCGTCGAGTTTCATGTTCGCCTTCGCCAGCACGCGTTTGATGCCGTCGACCGGCGCCGTCGTGAACCACTCCGGCTTCTGTGCAAACGAGGCGTGCGCCACAATGCGCGCAATCGGCTTGACACCCAGCGCCGCAGCCTTGCTTTCCGAGGCGATCACCAGCGCGGCCGCGCCGTCGTCGATCGTGCTGGCGTTGGCCGCCGTTACCGTGCCGTCTTTTTTGAAGACCGGACGCAACGAAGGAATTTTATCGAATTTCACGCGGGCGGGCTCTTCATCGGCGTCGACCACCATGTCGCCTTTGCGATTCGCGATCGTTACCGGTGTGATCTCATCCTTGAACCAGCCCTTTTCCTGCGCTTCCAGCGCGCGTTTGTACGACAGGACCGTGTAGTTGTCCTGACCGTCGCGCGTAATATTGCACTCGCTGGCGCACAGTTCCGCGGCTACGCCCATGTGGAAGTTGTTGTAGACGTCCCACAGTCCGTCATGCACCATCAGGTCAACCAGTTCGCCATTGCCCATTTTGTATCCGCCGCGCGCTTTCGGCAGCGCGTAGGGCGTGTTGGACATAGACTCCTGTCCTCCGGCTACCACGATCTCGGCATCGCCGCAACGGATAGCCTGGTCGGCGAGCATGACGGATTTCAGACCGCTGCCGCATACTTTGTTGATTGTCATACAGGGCACGGATTCGGGAACGCCGGCGTAAATAGCGGCCTGGCGCGCCGGCGCCTGCCCGACGCCGCCCGTCAGCACATTGCCCATGATCACTTCGCTGACCTGGCCGGCTTCAATACCGGCGCGTTCCAACGCGGCTTTGATGGCAACCGAGCCGAGCTGCGGTGCGCTTTGCGTTGACAGCGATCCCATGAATGCTCCAATCGGCGTGCGCGCCGAAGACAGAATGACAGACTTTTCCATGTGGGTCTACCTCAGTATCTCTATGTTATTCTACAAGCTGATTTACACATCCGGAGTGGAACGCGACTCCTGAACTGCAATCCTGAACGGATGAAAGCGTCAATTCACCGCTGATTCTGAGCGGTTTGCTTGTCATTGCAGCCAGGTGCGCTAATTTTGCGCCGTAATGGAAGGAAAAGAGCTGAAAATATTTCCCGTTGAGTCCGGGCCGGCGTATACGTTTGGCTATTTTGTCATGGATGCCTCCGTTGCAGAGGCCGTTGTTTTCGACGTGCCCTACGGCGCGGCTGAGCAGTTTATTGCTTTGGCGGCTGAAAATCGCGTGCGAATCTCGCGGATCGTTCTGACTCACTCGCACTGGGACCATGTTGCCGACGCTGAAAAACTGCGGCGCGAAACGTCAGCTCCGATTGAAATCCACGCCGACGACATCTACCGGCTGCAGGACCCGGCCAGATATGCTTCCATGGCCTTGCCCTTTGTCATTGACCCGTTTGAGCCCGACCGCTTGTTGTGCGAAGGCGAAACAGTCGAGTTTGGACGCTGGAAGTTCGACGTTCTGCATACGCCCGGACACAGCGAGGGCAGCCTCAGTTTCGTCGACAAACAACGGAACCTGGCTATTACGGGCGATGTTCTCTTCGCCGGTTCAATCGGACGTACCGATCTGCCGGGCGGCGATACCGCATTGCTGCTCAGCACTATCAACGAAGTATTGTTGCCTCTGGGCGACGAGATGACCATTCTTCCCGGCCATGGACCGCACACGACGATTGGACAGGAACGGCGGACGAACCCCTTCCTGCGTGGCGCCGTCTGAGCGACAATCAGAAATCATGAGCCGTAACCATCTATGAACAAACATCTTATGGGAATTGTCCTGCGGCTGTCGGCCTTTGTGTTGATGAGCTGCAGTCTGGCCGGATGTTATTCCTTTACCGGAGCTTCGGTTCCGGCCCATCTCAAAACCCTGCAGATTCCCACCGTGGAGGATCGCAGCGGTTTCGGGGACGCCCCGCGCTATCGCAGCGTTCTGACCGAACTGCTGATTGACCAGTTTCAGAACGACAATTCATTTACGCTCGAAACGGAAAATGCCGATGCTCTGCTCGAAGTGGCCATCGTCTCCGTGCGCGACGACATTGCAAACGTCGGCGAGGGCGAGATAGAAAATGAGCGCAAGCTTACGGTCACGATCAAAGCAGTCTACAGCGACCAGGTGAAAAACATCGAAGTCTGGGACAAGACAATCGCCGGATTTGAGTTCTACGAGGCCGGCGGCGGCACGGCGGCACGCGACGCCGCGGTGGAAGTCATTCTGGAACGCCTGGCCGAAGACACGCTGTTGGAAGTCGTTTCCGGTTGGTAAACTCTTCTCCCGTTCAGGCGCGCTGCACGTCGCCGGACGGCCCGTCCTCGTAAAAATTCCAAGGATTTCGCAGTAAGAATCCCTATTTTTGGGGTTTGTGCCTTGCTGCGGCAATTCGCGCTGTTCATCAAGCCGGAACTCCCCTATGGAAAGTGTAATACTCGGTATTTACTTTCTTTCCCTGTTTATTCTCTGTCTTTTTGGACTGCACGGTCTTGTGATGATCTACTACTATCACAGGACTGAGGGCGCAGAAAAACCCGACCCTGAACTGCCGGAAGACCTTCCGATCGTCACGGTACAGTTGCCCATCTTCAACGAAATGTACGTCGTGGAGCGCTTGGTCAAAGCCGTGTGCGAACTCGACTACCCCCGCGAACACCTCGAAATCCAACTGCTGGACGACTCGACGGACGAGACCTATGAAATTTCCGCCAAGGTCGCCGCAGAGTTCCGCGAATGCGGATTCGATATCAAACACATCCACCGTACCGACCGAACCGGATTCAAGGCGGGCGCGTTGCGCGCCGGTCTGGACGCCGCACGCGGTGAGTTTGTCGCCATTTTTGACGCCGATTTTGTTCCGCGCCCCGAATTCCTGAAATCGACGCTGCCGCACTTTATACGCGACGACAAGGTCGGCATGGTGCAGACGCGCTGGGAACACCTGAACGAAGACTATTCCTTTCTCACGCGTGCGCAGGCAATGGCGCTCGACGGACACTTTGTCATTGAGCAGCAGGTTCGCAACCGCGCCGGCTTTTTCATCAATTTCAACGGCACGGCGGGCATCTGGCGCAAGTCATGCATCGTCGATGCCGGCAATTGGCAGAGCGACACGCTCACCGAGGATCTGGACCTCAGCTATCGCGCGCAGCTGCGCGGCTGGCGCTTTGTTTTCCTCAACGACGTGACGAGCCCGGCGGAACTCCCCGCCGAAATCAATGCGCTCAAATCGCAGCAGTTCCGCTGGACAAAGGGCGCAATCGAGACTGCCAAAAAAATGCTGCCGCAGGTCTGGAAATCACCCGATCTCCCGCTCGAAGTAAAACTGCAGAGCACGGTTCATCTGGCCAACAACATAGTCTTTCCCTTTATCCTGCTCGTGGCCATTCTGAATGTGCCCATCGTCATCATCAAGAACAGTTTTGCCGGTTACGACGAGTTTTACACGCTGATGTCGGTCTTTGTGCTGGCTTCAATTTCGACCTTTATGTTCTACATGTACGCCCAACGCGCCATTCACTATGACTGGCGACGGCGTATTCTGCTCTTCCCGATTTTCATGGCCGGCAGCATGGGCTTGGCGGTCAACAACTCGCGTGCCGTCATCGAAGCGCTCATGAACAAAAAGAGCGAGTTCGTACGCACGCCGAAGTATTCAGTCAAAGACATCGGCGATACCTGGAAGGACAAAAAATATGTCCGTAAAAAACTCGACAAGACGGTCTTTGTGGAAATCGGCCTGGCCGTCTACTACCTGTTCGGCATCGCGGCTTCGCTGTTTTACCTCGAAATCGCAGCGATTCCATTCCAGTTGATGTTCCTCGCCGGTTTCGGTTTTGTGGGTTTTCTCTCGCTGCGCCACGCACTCGGCAGCAAACAGGGGTGATGTCCGGCCGGGCAATCCTTCGGCACCGGCCTGCAACCAACAGACTGTAACCGATACATCCGCGGCGATGTCCGTGCTGCGGTTCGACGACAACATTCAAAGCAGATTCCAGGGTGATAGTGGGCACGTTTCCTTCCGATCAAGATGCAATGAAAACCAACAGAAACTCTTTGCGTTTCCTGGCTAGTCTGATGTGCTCGTTGCTCGTCGCAGGACTGCTGGCCTGTGGCACGGGAGATGAAAATACCCAGCCTGCGGCCGACGACGCCTACGACGGTCCGCTGCCCAACATCCTCGATACCATCTGCCTTTCCTGGCGTTTTACTCCGGGCGACTCGCTTGTCTACGATGCCGTATCCTTCGATTCCATCGTTGCATTCAACTCTGATCCGCTGCTGAAAGTCCGCCGCGAAACCTGGTCGCTCGTCTGTGAATCGGTCGACGAGAATGGACGCTATCACATGCGCCGCCGCCTGGAACATTTTGAAGGCCGCGAATCCAAGGGCGCGGAAAAAGACGTCAGACGCGATGACAGTCCCTGGCTTGGCCGTACAATCGCCTTTACCATCGATTCTCTGGGAGATACCCGCGACTACGTTGTAGCCGATACCAGCGCAGGAATGGGGCCGGGCGGTCCTTTTCAACCGCAATTTTTTGTCGATCTGAACGAAAGTTGCAAGGGGCTCGACGAGGCCTGGTTGCTGGAGCAGCGGATAGATACACTCTACGAAAACGGCATTCCCGCGCCGTTGCGTCGCGGCAGTTACAAATACCGCATCAAGGGCCGGATCGACACGCTTGGGCAGCGCTGCGTTCGCTTTGAATATATTCTCTCGGGCCAGGGTTCCTCCGCCACGCCGCCTACACACACGCCACTGCTTACGACTTCGGTTATCGCTGAATTTGGCTCGAACGTTCTGCGGCTGGACGACATGCTTCCGGTGGCGCTCTTCCGCACCAGCGAAATCAAACTGACGGTCAAAACCCCCAGCGGCCGCGAATCGCGTGCAACGCATCACATCAACACCGATATGCGCATCCGCGAGCACTTTCGTCACGGCGAGCCGGTAGCCACGTTCCCGGCCTTTTCCGGCGTTGAATAAACTGGTTTTACTTCTTTACCTCACCGACTGACTTGACCGCTTTGAGGGCTCGCCAGGGCCTCACCCTCAGGCTCTTTTGAGCTTTTGTTTGTCTTTGGGTTTTCCGCGGCAGGTATTTGTGCTGTTGTCGAGCGCCGCGGCGGGCGACGCGAATCCTCTTCTGTTCCAATCGCGATGACTGTTCTGCCGCCGGATAGTTCAAGCAGTTTTCAGAGCTGCCGTTGAGTGCTGTTCTGTCGTCGACCGAATTCGGCGACGCGATATGCCGCTCCCGCTGACCAGCAAGAAGGAAAAGCAAGCCGCCGAAGCAGGTGCGAGGAGGCGAAGCGGTTCAGGCGGCGGGAAAACGAATGCGGTGAAAGATGCGGCGGAAAAAAAGAAGGCCGTTCCCCCTGGCGGAGGAACGGCCTTTTAACTGCAGTCTATTGCCGTTGAGCGAGATTAACGAACCACTTGCAGTGTTTCGGTCAGCTCGTAACGGTCGGTCGTGAGTTTGTACACGTAGTTGCCTGCGGGCAGGTTTTCACAGTTGACATTAACACTGTGGCTGCCGCCCGGCAATTGTTTGTTGACCAGAACGGCAACGCGCTCGCCGCGCATGTCGAACAGTTCCAGGCTGACGTTTTGCAGGCCGGGAATGCTGAATTCGACGACGGTCGAGTTGTAGACCGGGTTCGGCGCCGCAGTCGAAAGGGCGTAGCCTTCGGCTTTAGCCTGTTCGATGACGTCCGTAACCGCGCCGTTGAAGTTGATTTCGAACGGATTCGGATCACCGTTGGAGGCCAGGTTCAGCGTAGCCGAGGCATTACCGCTCGAAGGCGTGAATTCCACAACCACGGTCACCATGTCATTCGGAGCGATCTCCGTCGACGGGATGTCGATGATGGAGAAGTCGCCGGCGTTGGTACCGGAGAAGCTGCTGCTTGCGGGATCGAGCGTCAGCGGCAGGTCGCCGATGTTCGTGACATCGATGTTGATCTGCTCGGGCACGTACTCGCCGCGAATCCAGTTGGCCATGACGGTAATGTTGGTTTGAGCATCCGGACGACGCAGACCGACGTAGCCGGCAAGCTGAACTTCAACCGGGTCGAGGTTGGTCGAGTTGTTGCTGATCGTCATCGTGCCGGATTTGTCTTCAGATGTCGTGCTGCTCAGCGTCACGTTGATCGTGATCGACTCGCCGACGAGAATGGTTCCGCCGTTGAAATCGCTGCTGTAGTCGGCGCTGCTGAAGACCGGAGCATTGAGGTCGAGATCCGTCGTACCGACGTTCGTGATTTCAACCGTTTCGGTGATGCTTTCGCCGGTACCGATGCGTGCGTCCACAAAGAGCGTGGCGTCCGGGTCGGAAACGAGGCGCGTATCGGCAATACCCGTCAGCAGAATCGTTTGATCGCCTTCGGCGGCATTGCTTTCGATCACAAGTCTGGCGTCTTTGGCCGGACCTTCGGTTTTCGGCTCAAACTGAACCGTAATGACGCGGCTGCCGAGTTCATCGAGCGGGCCGGTGTTGTCGGTTGACACAACGGCGTAGTCGACGGCATCCGGTCCTTCGAGGCGCACATTCGTGATTACCAGCGTCGGGCCGCCCAGGTGGCTGACTGTAATGTCGGCCGTCTGGAACGTGGACGGAGCGTCCACAATGGCGGAGAGATTCTGGAACAGCGGCTGTGCGTCTGCTGTCGAAACGTTGATCTTGGCGTTTGCTTCACCCACGCCGTAGACGGTGATGTAGCGATCGCCGATGAGGCCTTCCGGCGTCGGCGTCGAGTCGTTGCTCTGGAAATAGAGCGTCGTGAAACGCGTGCCGGCGCGCTGCGGCGTGAAGTTCATGTAGATGCGGCCCGTCGAATCTTCGGGGATGATGGCTTTGCCGAGTTCCGTGCGTTGACGGTTCGGGAAAACATCGCCCACGGTGAAGTCGTGGTCGCCCGGCAGCAGTTTGATCGAGTTGATGTCGATCAGCAGGCGCGAATCGCCGGAGTTTTTGATTTCGATGTAAGCGGGCGCGGCCGGCTGGCCGACTTCCGTGTTCTCGAAACCGATGGAGCCGAGCTGTTCGATGCGGCCGTTGCGCGCGCCGAAGCCGTAGAGGTCGTAGGACAGCAGTTGCGGCGTCAGCATGTCAGCCGGGTCGAGCGCTTCGATCGGCGAGAAATTCTGATCGACCGTGGCGTCCGTGTTGAAGAACATGCGGACGTACTTCTGACCGGGGCGATGCGGTGCAAAAACGGCGCGCATCTCGATGCCTTCTTTGGCGTCAAGCGTAATGCGATCGCCGTCCATTACGCGCACCCACGAGCCGTTCTGGTTGCGTTCGACGTAGAAGTCTTTGGAGATCAGCGGCATGCCCATGCCGAAACCTTCGGACCAACGAACGCGGAAGCGGTTGTTGACCGGCTCGGAGCGATCCAGTTCGTAGAACATGAAGTTCTCGAGGTTGATCGCGCCGATTGCGCCCGTATTCGTGACTTGGAAGTAGCGGTAGTTGGGCGTTTCACCAACCGAAGCGACGCCGTTGCGGCCCAGGAGCGAGCCGTCGGGAGCGTGCGAACCTTCGTTGTTGATCAGGAATTCAAGACGCGTCGGCGTAGCATCGCCGATGACCTGTACGTCGACGGGATTCGAGAAAATCTGACCGTTGATGTCGGAGTAGATGAGCTGGATCGTGCCGGTCTGCAGACCCTGATCGGTCGGCATAAAGCGCACGGGAACGCGCGCTGCTTCGCCGGGACCAACGATGGCTGTGTAGCTGCTGACAGGATTGCCCGCATCGTCGGTCAGCTGGAACTCGGTACCGGCCAGACCGGCATCCGTGAAGGTATAGCTGATGTCGCCGGGCGAGTCGTTGGTAAACAGGTCGGTGAAGCGCAGCGTATTGGAGTTGACGCCTACTTCGCCGAAGTCTACGATCGGTTCTTCTTCCTCGTCGATCGGAATCAGGCCGGGCACGAGGCCGAGCATGGTTACGGTGCCGGATGGCTTGACGACGGGGCAATCAGCACCGTCCATCGTGGAGATGCCGACTTCAATCTCGGCTTCCTGCTCGCCAAAGCCGGCGGGTTTGAGCGTGACGTTGAATATCTGGCTTTTGCCGGGCTCGAGCGCGCCTACCATCGGAGGATCTACGACGTAGGAATCGGCGCCGGCGCCGCTGACGTTCATCGTGACTTTGATCGGTTCATCCGACGTGGCCGGATTCGAAACGCGATAGGTTTTGGTCAGTTCGGCATCGGCCGCAACCACGTCGAGCGGATTGTTTGTGTAGTCAAACAGGATCGAGTTGGTCGCCGTTGCCGTAATGTCCGGTGACAGGCAGAAACGAATGTTTTTCGTCGGCCACTCGGCGACCGTACCGTAGCGTCCGCCGTCGTCCGAAGCGTCGCTGGTGCTTTCCCACTGACCATTGGTCCAACGCGCGGCGACATAGTTGCCGCTTTGACCGTTGTATTTTTTCACGGCGATGTTTGTGCCGCTGGCAGCTGTTCCGTCATTCAAACCAGTGTAGTAAAACTGATCGGGAATAGTGCTGGCATTGGGTCCAAAGACAAAGTGGAATTCAGGCGTGAAGCTATCATTGGAGATGAAAATCTGGAATGAAATTGGTCCGCCATCCTCAAAAAAGAACTCGGCATTGCGCCACTCAATGATCCCATAAGTCTTGCCGTTGATGAAGCGCGAACCCATATAGATGCCCGCATCTTTGCTGGTCAGGTCGAGGTCTCCGTGGAAGGCAAATGCTCTGGCCCATATTTGCGAATTGCCATAGTAGCCGGCGCCTCCGGGATTCCACAGTGGATCACCCGAAAGTGTTCCACCGGTGGCTGTTCCTCGCAGAAATTCGATTCCGCCATTGGTTGAAATACCCATTGCTGCGAAAGTGGATACATCACCCATAAAGCCAAGAGTGAACGGAAAATTTTTTGGTGCGGCATTAAAAGGTCCGATGAGTATTACACCCTCATCGTAGTCGCCAAGCAGCGTGCCTGTGCCCGCACTGCCTGTGTATGCACTTTCACTGGACAAATCCACAAAGTTGTCCGCGTTGTCCTTTGCAAGCGGTACATAGATAAAGTCAGACTCGGTAACCGAATAGTATTCGGCGGTTTGATCCCGCTGAGCAAAAATATCGCTCGTGCCCAAAAGCAGGATTACTGCAACCGCTACCAAAGCAGTCGGTCGTAATTTCATAACTCAAAACTCCATTGCTGATGAATAAGGGCGCATGATTACATGTGTCAAGTTCAATCGGATGTACTCGGACGTATTGGATCTGAGCCGTCGTCCGCGGCGGCGAAGAAACTGTGGCTGCCGATGTCGCTGAGCCGGGATGTTACAGGAGGGTATGCACATCCAATACGGCCGGACCTATGTGGCCGGGGGGCAGTGGCTCACATTTATCGGCGAGGAACTCGCAAAATGCACAATTAATTTGACTTAACCGACAGGTAGCTGCCTCTGTACAGGATCGTGCAACTAAGGTCGGGCACTGCATTTTCGAGCGTATAATAATATCAAGTGTTGCGGAAGAATTCAATAAAAAAGTTGGTCGGGCCCTGAAATTGGACTGCATTGAGGCAGTCATGCCCGAATCTGTTGGGGCGACTATAGCGTCGTAGTTCCGTGATAGCGCGTCTTTACTCCGATCCCTTGGAACCATTGAATCGTCCAGAGCATTATCCCCGGCAAGCGTCTGTTTGAGAAATTTTGATTATTGCCGATTGAAAGCCGTACGAAGCGATTTTTAGGATGTGACAAAGATTCGAACATGCGTGTCATAATGCCCGCAAACGCGAGATACGCATTGAAAATGCAGATGCGTAACCGCGATTGAACGAATCTGAGCTGTACGAGAGTCGTACGCCCCCGCACAATTTCAGGCCCATCCGGTTCAACGCCGGTCGCTTTGCTTGCAAGTTGTTTGAATTATCCGTAAGCTTTGAACCTTACGCTTATTGGCGTCTGCGTACACTGTAAACTTTAGACCAATCATATATTACTGTTTCCCTCTTCTCTCTTAGGAGTATCAGAATGGCTAAAACGTACCGATTGCTGTTATCGGCCCTGTTTGCGCTCGTGTGCGCAGGCTTGCCGGCATATGCTGCCGGTGAAGATGCGGGCGATCTGACTGAAGATCAGATACGCGAACTGGTGGAAGAATCCATCTCTTGCAACAACAACCTTGGCAATGAATTTTGGATGTCTTTTCCTCCCTGCTATGAGCAAGGCGGCAATGACAACCAGCTTGTTCTCTACATTTCGTCGCAAGTCGAAACAAATGTAAAAGTTGAAATTCCGGGCCGTGGCGTTGTAAAAACGCAGAAAACGGTTCCGAATGACATTATCTTCTTTTCTCTCTCTCCCGCTGAAGGCCAGCCCTTCAACAAAAGCCCGAACCAGGCTGCTCCTTCACAGGATTTGTACACGGGTGCCGGCGTTCACGTGATTGCCGATGATCCGGTGGTTGTTTACGGCGTAACGCGCTTTCAATTCACCTCGGACAGCTTCCTTGCGATCCCTGTGAACTCACTCGGTACTGAGTACGTCGTTTCGGCTTATGCCGATATGTCTGCCATGTACCCCGGTTTCAACCTGCCGAGTGAAACGACCATTACCGCAGCCTACGACGATACCAAAGTGTTTTTTACGCTTGGCGGTAACGCTCTGACGACGACCAACAACGGTATGACCGAAGGTAAAACGAGATCATACACTCTGAACAAAGGTGACGTTGTCGCGATCAGCTCCGTTACGTCCGAAGGCGACGTTTCCGGCAGTTATGTCCGCTCAACGAAGCCGGTTGCCGTTGTATCCGGTAACCAGTGCGCCAACGTTCCTACGATCATTCGCTGGTGCGACTACATTGTCGAAATGCAGCAGCCGATGCACGCCTGGTCGACGGCATACCACGTTCCCTCCTTCGCTACGCGCCAACACACTCCCTATGTAAAAGTGTATGCGAAAAAACCCGGCACTGTTGTCTGGATGGACAATACGCAGTTCGGTATCATCGAAAAAGGCAAAGGCGGCTCGGAAGGTCTTGGTTTCATTCACAAGCCTGTTGCTGACGGCGAACCGACGCCGCACGTGATCTGGTCTGAAGATCCGATTTATGTCGAGGTTTTCAACCGTGGTCAGGAAGCTGACAACATCACGAGCGACCCTTTCCAAATGACGATGACGCCGTCGGACCAGTACCAGAAAGAAATCGTCTTCAATACGCCGGGTGTGGCTCAATTGCAGTTCGCCAAGAACTGGGCCAACATCGTTTATGAACTCGATGAAAACGGCGTTGTACCCGACGACCTTGAAATGGCTGTTGTGAGCGGCGGTGAGTTTACGTGGTCACGCGTCAAAGACACGTACGGAAGCACGCCCGGTTACGTCTTTGTGAAAGAGATTAACGGCAAAAAATATGCCATGAAGTCGATCGAGCTGCCTGATCCCGCCGGTGTGTACAAACTCCGCGCCGACAAGCCGATCGCCTGTTACATCAACGGCGCCCAGGACTACGATACCTACGGTCACCCGGCCAGTATCGCTCTGCGCGACCTTGAGAACGTTGAAGATGAAGACAAACCTGTCGTGACCTATACGGTTGGTTGTGATGGCAACGTTGAAGACGGTATCGTTCGCGACAAACCCGAAGACGATGCGATTCGCTCGAACATGGCTCGCATCTTCATGGTGAAAGACTTCTCCTGCAACTACGAGCTGACCTATGAGGAATTCGTTCCCGGTCAGGCCAACCAGGTTGAGTGGCAGCTGCGCGTCATCGATCCCAAACAAAGCGGCCGCGCCGTGGTTGTTTTCACGGACCGCAACTGTAATTTCGAAACGGTCATCGTGGAATACGATGCGTTCAACGTCGCCATCGTCGAAGAAGAAACCGACTTCGGTAAATTCAAACCGGGCGACTCCCGCGTTGAGACTGTCAAAGTCATCAACATGAACCCGACCGGTCCTGTGACGATCGAGCGCCTTGAACTGCGCGACGGCGCACAAGGCTTTGAAATTCTGAATTCTTCGCCTGCGCTTCCCGCAACTCTGGAAGCGTATGATGTGAACAGCCCCGATGAAGGCGCACACATCATGACCGTGAGCGTTCAATTCACGGGCTCCGAGTCCGGCGAATTCGAAGACGTTGTGGTTGCAGGCAATGAATGTCAGGAAGTTGAAGGCGTCGTTCTGGCCGAAGTCGGCAACCTTGAAATTGTTGTAGACAACTATTCCTTCGGTCAGGTCAATGTTAATCTGACAACTCGTTGGGTTGATGTTCTGGTCAAAAATACCGGTTCATCGGACCTGACGATAACGGAAATTCAGGATGCGGCCAACACCGCCAACTGGGAATTTGACTGGGCCTCCGGCGTCAATGATGCTGGCGTGTCCTTTGCTGATATTATCAGCGGCGCTGCTACTGAAATGGTCATAGGCGTTGGTGATGGCGTTGCATTCAAAGCGCGTTTTACGCCGACGGATGCCGTCACCTATTCGCACGTTGTCACCTTCATCAGCGACGCAGGTACGGTTAAGGACAACCTCGCCGAACTCGATGGTGAGGGCATTACCTCCGACCTTATTCTGGAAGTTGTCGACTGGACGCGTCATCGCATTAACAAAGGGCCTTACAGCGGCGGTTTGATCAAGCTGACGAACCAGGGTGATGTCGAAATCAAAATCACCGGCGATCAGGTAAGCATCAATAATGGTGCAAGCTTTGCCCCGACGGGCGCCAACGCTGAAGATGCGTTTACGGCGCAGGGCTTCCTGCAGGCAATGCTCAACGCTGGTAACTCCACTCTGTCTCCGAACGAGACGTATGAGTACATGATGGACTTCAGCCCGACGGTTGCCGGTGAGCACCGCATCGCAATTGACATTCCTTATGTCATCAACGGCGAGAGCTTCAGTGTGCAGGCCGTCCTGAACGGTACCGGTATCCAGACGGTTCTTACCTCGACGGACATCAATTTCGGCAACATGCTGATCAACGACGATAACAACCCGCTGACGGAGTCGGCCTACTTTGAAGCTGTGACGGGCGAGTTCAATACGACCGTGAACGTCACCGGCTTTATGCTCGACGCCGCTTGGAATGTCAACGAATTCTCGGATCCGAACGATGCCAACGAAGTTCAGTATTTCGTTGACGGTACGGCAACAACCCTGCCTGTTGATCTGGATCCGGGCGAAGTTCTGGAAGTTCGCAACGCATGGTTTGTTGCTCGCCAGCCGGGCAACCGCCAGGTCGTCGCTACGCCGGAAGGCGACATTGACTTCCTGGAGCGCTCCTCGACCTGGAACGGTATCGGCGATCCGCCGGAAGGTATCGATCTGGTCGGACCGGAACCCATCAGCATCTGTGTTGACTCCGAAGGCGTTCTGACGGCGCTGCTGTCCTCGCAGGACATGCGCATCGACGCGATCACGCTTGAAAACCCGAATGACCCGAACTTCACGCTGACGGGCGTTCGCCTGCCTGATGGTACGCTGCTGACCCCGGACCAGTCCTTCACTTTGAATGGAACGGCCGAAATCAACGTGCGCTACGCGCCGTCCGCAGCAGGCAACCACAGCAACCGCATCATCGTCAACTACACGCTGGCGACGAACGAAAACGAAGTCATCAGTGTCGGCATCAGCAGCAGCGCTCTGCTGTTCGAAGCTTCGACGGCTCTGGCCGCCGACATCCGCGGCGACAACCAGGCTCGCATCACGCCCGGTGACGAACTGGAAGTCGACCTCAACATCGTTGGCAACATCGGTGCGGAAGCCGGTGTGCGTGAAGTTGTCGTGACCATGGACTACGATATGGAAGTCCTCAAAGTCGACCTCAACTCGGTACGCGTCAATGCAAACGTTGGTACTCTGGTCAACTTCAATCCTAACTCGCCGCGCGACCACCTGTTCGACCTGGGCAATGGTCGTCAGGAACTGCGTCTGACCGTCAGCATCACGACGGATGGTGCAATCCCGACCGGCAACCTGATTGAAGCGACCTTCGACACCTTCCTTGCTGAGTACCATACGAAGTCGTTCGCGACGAACATCAACGCACAGGTTATCGTTACGGAAAGCGATTACACTTGTGTTACGATCGCGCCGACGTCTGACGAAACCGGTCTGAGCGTTGTCTGTGCCATCAACCTGCGTCCCTTCGTAACGAGCGGAATCACGTACGGTCTGAGCCAGAACTCTCCGAACCCCGCTGCCGTCAACACGGCGATCCAGTTCTCGGTTGGCCTCGAAGCTCAAACGACGCTGGTTCTGCGCGACGCCAACGGCGACGTAGTGAAAACGCTGGTAGATGCACGTCTGAATCCGGGTGAGTACGAAGTGGTTCTGGAAACGGCCGACCTGGCTTCCGGTACGTACTTCTACTCGATCGATTCGGGTCCGTACAGCGAAACCAAACGCATGGTAATCACCCGCTAAACCTTCCGGTTTAACGGCATGAACTGATAACGGGCAGTGTCCTTTCGACACTGCCCGTTTTTTTTGTTTAAACCGCGCCTGCGGCCTGCTGTCAGGGGAATTAATTTTTGGATAGCATGGCGATCACAGCTAACTTTAAGTTTGCGGCCCATTTACTACTATCGTTATCGCTTAACGCTCTTTGTACCTCCTCAATACCAATTTAAGCTAGAGACAGAATGAAGCTCACTTCTGCATTTCTATTGGCGGGCTTGCTTTTTGCAATGGTTCCGCTCAATCGATCCATGGCGCAAAATGCTGGTACTACGAACGCCGCAGATCCCGCCGACACAGTTTTATGGAATTACATAGGCTTGTACGGCGGTTTTAACCTCAATAGTCATACTGCTGATTTCAGGGCGCTCCCCGGAGTTCCGAACTGTTGTCCACAATTTGCCGACGGTTCGGGTACAGGTCTTGCCTTTGGATTGCTGTATGAATTCCCGTTTTCGCGTCAATGGTGGTTTGAAATGCGCGCCGGCTATTCACAGCGCGACGCTGAGCTTTCCCGCGAAGAAAACATTGGTAATGCAGAGGAGCTGTCCGGCAACACTTCTGTCCCGGCATTCAGCGAGCACACGCTCGATGCCACGCTGAACTACATTGGCCTGGAACCGACAGCCGAATACCGCGGATTTGGACCTGTATCCATAAATGCAGGTATCGTACTGGGTTTCTGGATGACATCTGAATACGACCAGATCGAAACGCTCACCCGTCCTTCCGATGTGACCTTTCTTGACGGTTCGCGCGAGCGCAATGCATCAGCCGGTGAAATTCCCGAAAAAGAGTCGATGTACATGGGCGCCGTGCTTGGCGCCGGTTACGATCTGCCCGTAGGAGAGCGCATGTTCCTGACCCCTGAAGTACGACTGCACGTCCCGCTCAACGACGTAGCGTCTGTTTCCTGGCAGGCGGAGGCGATTCAGCTCGGTGCATCGTTCAAAATGCAACTGGGCTCGCTGGAAAAAGACATTGTGCTCGATACGATCTATATCCGCGATACGGTCGAGACGATTGTTGCAGGTCTCAAGACCCGCAATCTCGAAATGGTCGACTCGCGCGATGAGACCACGACGGAAGAATTTGACGACTACATTCTCGAACGCACGACGATCACGGAAAATTACCGCCTCGACATTCCGCGTCCTTTTGTACTTGAATCCAGTCTGGCTGTCTACGGAATCGACAAAAACGGCCGCCGGATTGAAAATCCCAAAGTGGTCATCGAGGAGACGGAAATCTTCGAGACGCTGCCGCTGTTGCCGCATGTTTTCTTTGAACAGGGCAGCGCCGATCTAGGTGGGGCGCGCATCAACGAGCTTGACAATGTGGAGGCGAGCAAATTTACCATTAACAAGATTCCAGCATCCGCGCTGGAAGTCTACGCGAATTCACTCAACGTCGTAGCTCTGCGCCTGCGTGAAAACCCGGGCACGAACATCACTCTGCGCGGACACAACAACAACATCGGTGAGGAAAAAGGCAATACGCAACTCTCGCAACAGCGTGCCGAAGCCGTCAAGAACTACCTCGTGAATGTCTGGGGTATCGACGCGGGCCGCATTTCCACACAATCGCGCAATCTCCCCGAGAAACCGTCGAATAACACAACCGAAGACGGTCAGGCTGAAAACCGCCGCGTGGAAATTCTGTCCTCAAACGCCGATTTGCTGCAGCCTGTCAGTATCGAAGAAGTCGAGGTGGAAGCCATCCCATCCGAGCTGGAAGCAGTTGGAACGACATATGCTGAAGGTGGACTGGACAACTACACGCTCGACGTAATGCAGGGGCGTGCGCGTCTGCGCAGCTTCGACGGCGGCGATACCTCCGCGGTACATCGCTGGGCGGTGCTCGACGAGCCGCGTCCGGCCGATGAAAAGCAGGATCTGACCGTGCGCTACACGAGCAACGACGAAAGCGGTCAGAAGGTGGAGCAGACGGTCGATGTGCCGCTGGAGCAGTTGACGCTTACAGTCAAACGCGCCGAACTCAAGGATGACAAACGAATCGAAATTTTCTCGCTTATTCTGTTTGACTTCGGCAAGGCGACGCTCGACTCACGCAATCGCCGCATCATGGACCGCGTGCGCGCAGCCATCGAACCGAATTCAACCGTCAAGATCTACGGTTATGCCGACCGTCAGGGTGAAGCGGATTACAACCGCGAACTGGCCCGCAAACGGAGCGCGGAAGCGCGTGCGGCGCTGGGCAATGCCGTGTCTGAAGACCGCGTTGAAGTTATTGCTATAGGCAGCGATCAGCTGATCTACGACAACGATCTGCCGGAAGGTCGTTCGTATTCGCGGACTGTGCGGATCGTGATTGAGACGCCGGTCAGTGAATAACCGGGTCAGCAACCGGTGAAGGCCGGTGGTGCAATTATCTGGCAAAGGCCGCTCTTTCAGGAGCGGCCTTTGTGTTTTACGGGCAAGCTGCAGCGAATAACGTCGTGTAGCTGGTTCAGCAGTGTGGCGGGCGACTGGCCGTTGATATATACAAAACGGCCCACATCGCGATGGCGGTGCAGCCAGGCCGCGATGATGCGCATCTCATCGACTTCTTTCCGAATTTCCGCAAACGATTCGCTGTGGCCTTCCACCATCGCATCGGGGTCAAAGTACACGCGCTGTACGTAGCGCTCCACATCACTTTCGTCGACCGAGCCGGGGTGGACATACTGAAACTGTAGCCGGCCGTGCCGCACCATAAAGACTTCGACGTGTTCTCTGCCCGCGGTCGGCGCCACAATTATCACATTGTTGTCGTGTACCGCCGCTGAAATTGGCTCGCGCCGGAAGAGCATACGTTCTACATCGCTGATTCTATCGCGCAGCCAGCCGGCTTCCTCGAACTCCATTGCTTCGGCGTGGTCGTGCATGCGTTCCCGCAGCGTCTGAATAATGCCCTCGTGGCGTCCGTTCAGAAAGCGGCGTACGCGCTCCACTTCGCGTAGGTAGTCTTCGCGGCTTTGTTTGCCGGCACAGGGAGCGGAACAACGGTCGATCTGGTGAAAAAGGCAGGGCGTGCGCTGCCGGTCCTCGCGTATAGCTTCCGAACACTCGCGCAGATTAAACATGCGGTTGACGATCTCGATGATCATTTCCGCCACGGCACGGCCGCGGAAGGGACCGAAGTACTCGGCTCCGTCCACCTGTATTTCTTCGCTCCACTCCAGGCGTGGAAAGGCGTCATCGCTGCTGAGCCGCACAAAAGAATGTCGGCCGTAGCGTTTGATAAGCGCGTTGTAGCGCGGCTGGTGACGTTTGATCTCACGTGACTCAAGCAGCAGCGCCGACAACTCCGTCTGTGTCTCCACCCAGCCGATGTCGGACACGCGTCGCACCAGGTCTTTCACCTTGCCGTTGTGGTTTGCACCGCGCCGGAAGTAACCGGCCACGCGCTCGCGCAGCACCTTGGCTTTGCCGATATACAGTACTTCGCCTTTGCTGGAATAATAGAAGTACACGCCTGGCCGGCGCGGAATTTTCTGCAGTGTGTTGACGAGGTAGCGGCGCGACTTGCTGCGCGCCGAGCGCGGCTGCGTGTCCGTAGTGCTGACGCGTTTGCGCTGCAGTTGCAGCAGCTCCGCCAGCGTGTCGATTTTGTGGTTGTCGCGCGCCAGTTTGAGCAGTTCGGAGAGAATTGTAGCCGTTGCGCGCGCGTCGTCTCCGGCGCGGTGGTGTTTGCCGTCGTCACATGCAAAGTGTTTGGACAAAGCCGCCAGGTTGAACTTGCGCTTGTTTTCGAGCAAACGACGCGCCAGACGGTAGGTGCACAGTCGCGGCGGTTCAATCGGCGGCAGGCCCAGACGGACAAAAGTCTGATGCACAAATGACCAGTCGAATTCGACATTGTGACCAACAAAAACGGCATTGGGTTGGCTCAGCAGGCTGTGAAGACGCGGAAAAATCTGCTGTGCCGAAGGCGCACGCCGCAGCATGTGGCTTTTAATGCCCGTCATGCGCGCTACAAAAGGCGGAATTGTCTGGTCGGTCTGTACCAGTGAAGAGAAGTGATCGCCGATGGAGCCGTCCAGCATGACGCTGCTGCCGAGTTCCATCACGCGGTGTTTGCGCGGGTCCGTCCCGGTTGTCTCAACATCAACAACCACGAAAGCCAGCTCATCCAGGCGTGCTTCGGCAAACAACATGCATTATTCCTGCTGCTTCAGATTATCGCAGTAGAAGATCGGCCAGTCCTGGCAAGGCGTCCGGATGTTCCAACAGAATTGCCGGCATGCCGAAGTGTCCCGCGGCGCGAACGTTTGCTGTATTGTCGTCGATCAGCAAGATGTCCTGCGCCGGTGCGCCTATGTGCCGGACGACTTTTTCGTAAATAGCCGCATCTGGTTTGCGTTCGTTCAGTTCGTGCGAATAATAACAATGCCGGAACATTGCCAGCACGTCCGCCGCGGGTTCGATAAAGGCATCGTAATGCAACTGGTTGGTATTGCTCAGGAGGTACAGTTCGTACCGTTCGGACAGGCGCTGCAGAAGCTCCAGCCTTCCCGCAAAAACATTACCAAGTATACAATTCCAGGCTGCGTCGATGGCGTCGTCGTCGGCCTCAATGGCATGCCGTTCGCGCATCGTCTGCCGAAATTCCGCCGGTGAAATAGCGCCGATTTCGAGCTGCGTAAACACCTCCGACTGGCGATATTTGTTGTACTGCGGTGCAAGTTCCGGCCTGGACGGATCGGAAAGCAATTGCCGGAATGCCGGCTCTGCGCGGTCGAAAAAGACTTCGATCAGGACCTGACCAAAGTCGAACAGCAAAATCGGTACCCTGGGAATTCGTGATTCGCCTGACATCGGTCTCCCGGAATGCTGCCTGAAGGATCAGCGTTTTTTATCGCGACCGCTTTTCTTGGGGCGAGTTTTACCGTTAGTTTGTCGCCAGATTTTACCGCGTTTTGAGCGGCGGTCTCCCCTACCCATAGTCTTTGTCCCGAATATGATTCATATGCGAAAATTCACCGGCAAAAATAACAATAAAGCGCAAAGGCGGCAGCCTGCCCCCCGCGCGGGAGGAAATAAGCGTGGTGCAATCCGGTGTATTTGAATTGATAGTGCTGGGTGTCGGACAGGATGCCGGCAACCCGCAGGCCGGTTGCATGAAACCCTGCTGCCGCGATCCGCGCCGCCGCTGTCTGCCGGCCGCCATGGCGCTTTTAGACCGTGCGGAGAATCGCTTCTGGCTGCTCGACGCCACGCCGCGCTTGCCCGAACAACTGCGCCGAATGCAGGACATCACCGGCAATCGCGGGCAGTCGCCCGTCCTGGCCGGAATTTTGCTGACGCATGCGCACATCGGCCATTATACCGGGCTGATGTACTGCGGCCGCGAAGCCATGAACACCAAGAGTCTTCCGGTGTATGTGATGCCGCGCATGCGAGCCTTCCTGCAGGACAACGGGCCCTGGAGCCAGCTGATTCAACTGGGGAACATCAAACTTTTCGATCTGGATGATTACGTGGCGCTGCAGTTGGCACCCGACCTCTCCGTCCGAAGTCTCCGCGTCCCGCATCGCGGCGAGTACTCGGAAACAGTCGCTTTTGTCGTTTCAGGTCCGCGGCGTTCAGCCCTTTATCTGCCGGATATAGACGCCTGGGACGAAATATCGCCGCCGCTCGCCGCGCTGCTCGGTGATGTCGACGCGGCCTGGCTTGACGCTACGTTCTACGATGACGCCGAGCTGCCCGCCGGCCGCCTCGGCAGCGTTCCGCACCCGCCGGTGGTCGAGACTCTGAAGATGTTAGCGCCTCTGGATGACGCCGTGCGCGCCCGTGTGCGCCTGCTGCATTTTAACCACACGAATCCCCTGCTCGACCCGGATTCGCGCGCAGCGGAAACGGTTCGCGCTGCCGGTCTTCACCTGGCGCGTGAAGGCGAACGCTTTGAACTTTGAGCTTGTTCCTGCCGCCGCGGCTCCGTAATTGCCGTCGCACTTTTACCTGGCGGTTTGTGGACTTCACTGCGCTTTCATTCGTCTGCCCGCTTCTGGATTGAACACTCATTTTCGGGTCGGAATTCATGGACGACAGGAGCGAAGAAGCGGACGAACTTAACGCGAGCGGCGTCAGGATTGTCACGGACGGCATCCATCTGGCCTCAGCTGATCTGGCGGCGCTGCACAATTTTGCCGCTGCCATCGGTCTGCCGCGCCGCTGGTTCCACCCGCATCGGCGTCATCCGCACTACGACCTCCTGACGGTCGATGCGCGTCGCCGCGCCCTTGAGGCCGGCGCCGTTGTTGTACGTTCGCGCGATATCGTTGCGCTGCTAAAAGCCAATTTTGAGGGAGATGCCGGCCGGCGCTGGCTGCAGGCTGCGCGCCGACTTGTTGCCATCGACAAACCGGAGTTAACAATGATCAGTTATGCCGTTACCGTGTCAATCGACGCGGACATTGCCGAAGAATGGATTCAGTGGATGCGGAGCGTACATATTCCCGACGTTTTGGCTACGGGACTTTTTCGCGGCGCGCGCATGATGCGCGTCACCGAGCCGCCCGCCGCGGTGCGTCCCACTTTTCGATTTGAGTACACGCTGGCTGACCGCGATGCATTTGACGTGTACCAGCGCGAGCATGCGCCGCGACTGCAGGCTGATCACACCGAGAGGTATGCCGGTCGTTTTGAGGCGTCCCGCAGCGTGGCGGAGCTGCATGACGAGTGGAAAGTCTGAGAGCCGTAAACAGAAAAGGCGCGCAGCCCGTGGCGGGCCGTCGCGCCTTTCAATTTCATACCAGTTTCAACCGATTGAGTTCCTGCGTGCGCTATTTACAGATCAGCGTTTGACCTGTAATTTGCCGTGGTAGCGGTAGCCGCTTGCACGCAGCTCCAGCATGTAGTTGCCGTTGCCCAGCCCGCTTGTCTCCACCGCGTGCAGGTGTTCGCCCGCCTCCAGCGTGCCCAGGCCGATTTCAAAAGCTGTCTGTCCGCGGAAGTCCAGCACGCGCAGGCTGATTTCCGCCGCTTCGCGCAGCGCAAATCCCACCTGAATGACGTCGTCCGCCGGATTCGGCGCTATCGTCAGCTCGCTCTGCGGTTCCAGCGGACCTTCGTCGACGCCGACCTGCAACACGCCTTTGCCGGTCGTTTCGATGAACAGCGGCGTCAGGCCGCCTTCGAACATCACCGCCAGCGTACCGCTGATTTCGTCCAGCACGTCGGGCGTGAAGAAAAGCGGAATTTGTGCGACTTCCTGCGGCTGCAGCGCAATGGGATTGCTGAAGCCGTGTGCAAAGACGTCGTTCGGATTTTCCGTGTATTCAACGCCGCTGATCGTGATTTCGCCGTTGCCGATGTTGCGCAGCTGCAGCGTTGCCGGTTCCTGCGTGCCACGCGGTACGTCGCCGAAGTCTACGACTCCCGGCGTCTCACCGACCACCTCTACTTCCGCCGATTCCAGATACCAGACGATGACGTTGAAGTCTGAGCCGCTGCTGATAACCGTACCGCTGTTGGAACCGAAGTTGGCGTAGCGCACCGAGCCGCTGTGGCCTTCCAGCACCTCGATTTCCGACTGGTCTTCCACCTTCCAGACACGCACCGTGGCGTCGCCCGCAGCCGAAACCATTCGCGCTCCGTCCTTGCTGAATTTCACGCTGTTGACCGTGCCCTCGTGGCCGGTAAAACGCGCAACCTCGCTGAAGTTGTTGAGGTCCCAGAGGATGATGTTGTAGTCCAGCCCGCCCGTCGCCAGGCGTCCGTCGGGGTGAAATTCCACCCAGCGCGTTCCGCCTTCATTCCCGGCAACCTGACCCAGGTAACTGCCGTTGCTTGCGTCCCAGATCTGCACATAACCGTCCGTTGTTGTGCTGGCCACGCGCGTGGCGTTATTGTTGATCGCCACGGACTGCACCACCGAGGTTTCGATCGCGATGCGCTGCACCACCGTTTGAGAGTTCGGGTCCGTGATCAGGATTTCCGTGTCGCGTCCTGCGCTGGCCACGCGTGTACCGTCGCCCGAGAAACTGACCGTCAGCACGTCGCCCTGATGGCGCACCACCGTGTCCTTCAGCGTAAGGTCGTCCGGATTCCAGCGCAGGATCAGGCCGTCCCAGCCGCTGGTGACGACGCAGCCGTAGTCCGGGCTGTACTGCGCCGTGTAGACCGCCGTCAGGTGCGCAAATTCGTCTTTGATGCTCTCGGTGCGGAAGGGATCCCACAGCCGGATAAACTGGTCGCTGCTGCCGCTGACTGCGCGCGAGGCGTCGGCGTTCAGGTTGGCCATAAACACCGTGCTGGTGTGGCCTTCGAGCACGTAGGACTCAACAGCCCTGGACGTGGAAATCTGACAGAAAAGGCAGAGGATTGCCGCAAGGAAGGTCCACGCCGCGGGCGCAATCCGGCGCGAACATGCATGCGCTTGGCTAGCGTTCATCTGGAACACCTGTATCGTTCTAATTGTGAAAACACGATGAGGGGGCGCGAGATCTGACCTGCCGCGGTATGGCGTCGGCTGCCTGGCTCTCTTCCCTCTGTTATGCTGCTGCTGGAGACAATAACGCCGCACGGGGATGTACGGCGCAGTTTGCATGTTACAAAATGCCCTCGACCTGAGCAAGGTTGGCGGCTGCATTGGCGTCTCAACGCTTTTTTTTAACGCATTTTCGCGTCCTCCACAGACAAATCAGCTTGAGCACTTCGCCCTTTCGGGCTTGTTTTTTCCTCTTGTTTGTCATCGCTCGACAGGCTTGAAGTCGATGAGCGGCTGTTGCAATCCGGCGCGCCGGCAAACCAAAAGAAAAAGAGCAAGCCACCGAGTGAAACGACAGGGGCGCGGCGCTCAGTCGCGCCACGCCCCAAGTGAGAAGTCAGTCAAAAACCAGCGGGTTTCAAGTCCGAAACCAGTTGCCGTTTATCAGCGGATGAGCGTGAAGCTGCGCTGCGTCACAAAACCGCCGTCCAGCTGCAGGCGCAGTTCGTAGACGCCCGCGCCGAGTGTCGGACCATTGCCCTCGCCGTTGCTCCACTCGACCTGGTGTTCGCCTGCGGCAAAATTGCCGTCGGCAAGCGTCGCCACGCGCCGTCCGGTCACGTCGTACATGCCGAGCGTGACGTCGGCCGCGTTTTCAAGCACAAAACTGAAAACGGTCGACTCGGCGACGGGGTGCGGCTGCGGCGTGAGCAGTTGTGCCGGCCCGCTTTCGACAATCCGGTCGTCGACGCCGCGTTTGGGTACGTCGCTCTGGAAGACCTGGATTATGATGTCCGGGCAGGAAGCGCTGTTGGACGTGATCTCAACCGTGCCGTTGCGCGGCGTGCCGCCGACATTGTCGTCCAGATCGATCTGAATCCAGGCCGGTCCCGTGCCGGAGAGCTGGCTGATCGTGATCCAGGGATAGGTCGTTGCAGCGTTCCAGTTGAGCGTTGTGTTGGGCGCAGTGTTGCCGATCAGCACGTCGTGGGTCGACGGCGAGCCGCTCGAGTTGATGTCCAGCGGGTTCACGTAGAGACGCGGATCGCCGTTGCCGATCATCGCGTCTTCGGCCAGCGGACAGTGCCAGGCGGCGATGCCGTCGATGTCCTCGTTCGAGTTGTTGAGGAAGACGTCGAAATTCCCGTCCAGGAACGAGTAGTAGATCACCGTCGGGTCTAGTCCGCCGGACTCGTCGAGCGTCACCGTGAACGGATCGTCTTCATCGACGCTGAAAAGCAGGGCCACGCCGTTGCGCGTCTGCGCCGGATCCCAAAGCCAGACAAATTCAAACGCGTCGATATCAACCATGTCGCCGAGGGGAATTCCCAGGTGGAAAACGGGGTCCACAACGGGAATCGGACCGCCGGGCGTGACCTCGTAGATGATGCCGGGAACCATGGCCGTACCGCTGTTGGGATCGATGCCCGTGGCTTCGTGATCAACGGAAATGTACCACAGTTCACAACCGCCGTCGGGATTGATGAAGTCGAGCGCGTCGACGTCGTCGTCATCCTGCTCGCTGATCAGGTCGGGGTTCGGGGCCAAAAAGCTGTGCAGCCACTCTTCATCCGTCAGGCCGTACTCGTGGCCGACCGTGGCGGGCACGCCGAAGGGCGAGAGGTAGACATTCCAGCCGACGATTTCATCGTTCTGTCCCGTGCGGCCATAGGTATTGTTCAGCGGGCTGCTTTCCTCGGACGGCACGCTCAGCACCGTGTTGCTGATGTAGTGCGTTGCTTTGTCGTCGTCATAAGACAACATCAGGAATTTGGGTTCGGGCAGGCAGACGTCGTAGGGCTGCTGGATCGACGGCAGCCCGGGGCCGTAGCTGCGGCCGGAAAGCGCAAAGCTGAGGTTGTCGCTGCCGTCCAGGTCAAAGAACTCTTTGGCTATATCGGGAACGCTGGAGAATTGACCGACGGGCGCAGCCGTTGCCGGCGGATTGACCGGGTCCGGCGCGTCGGGGAAACGATCGAAGCCGGCGAAGATGTTCGCGTCGTCCAGGAATCCGTCCTCGCCGCCGATCGGCGGAGTCGGCCATCCAAAGTCGGCGTACATGTCGCCCGGATCAAAATACTCGTCACCGGCGGGCAGCGGGTCGCTCAGCTCCATGTCGGAGCCGATGTCGAGTGAAAAGAGCGGGAAGGTGCAGCCGATGCCGCAGGGTTCGGATTCGACCGGCGGCGGAACAACGGCGATGGGCGCACCGGAAATCTGGAAGGACATTGCGCCGTTGAGCGCCGCTTCGGCGCGGTCGTACATCAGGCAGGGATTGCTCAGATTCGGGTCCTCCGGCAGCCCGATGAATGTACTCACATCCGTGTTCAGATAAACATCGATTAACTCACCGTCCAGAACATTCATGCTGACGGATGAATAGGGCGTGACGGGCTGGCCGTTCACTTCCAGTGTAAAGGGCAGGGGCGTCGCGTCGTCGTCCGTGCCGGCTTCGGGATTGTCAATCTCCGTCAGCCAGGTGGACGTGTTAAAACTCACAACGGCGGAACCGGAAGGAGCCACAACCTGCAGTGAGAACGAGACCTCGAGCGTATTATTTGCGCTGCCGGCGTAGCCGTCGACCTGGCAGTCCATTTGGCAGTTTGCCGGGCAGGGGAGGAAGAATTCACAGATTCCCCACAAGCAACAGTCCGAGGGAATCACGTTCGATTTTGCATTGACGATGTTCACCCAGTCAAATCCGACCGAGCTTGAGTTATTACCCGTGATTCGCGCCCTGGAAATTCCATTGGCCAACACCTCGGATGGATGTGAAAGGGTTGGGCACGGACACTCTCCTTCACAATCGTGAAACTCGCCGCCGTCATCCTGCGGAAGGCAGCTTTTGTCAACACTGGAAACTGCTTCGGCGCGGCGATAAATACCAAAGTCGGCGCCTGGATAATTTGGGTTAAAAGCATTGCCCGGAACGTTGACGATCGTCGGCATCAATGCACAGAATTCATGGGCGGATGCATTGGCATCGATGTCAACCTGAGGATTCAACACCACCAGGTGGTTGGCGTTCAGCGGGATGTCAAACTGCAAAACAGCTGCCAAAGCCAGGCACATGACGATCTTCCACGTGCGGCCGGGTGGAGCAAAAAACGAGGATTTACACATAAATTCATGCCTCCATTTCGAATGAAAAGGTGGGAAAATGCGCAAGCGTATGCAGCAACATTACCGTGCGGCATCGCTGTGCTTTGTTAGATGGGTTTTGAATGCGCGTTTGCAGGAAAGAACAGGGCCAGCCGTTGTGAGCGGCTGCAGGATGGCGACGGCGCCTCGGAATGGCAGTGAAAAACCCGAGAAACGTCGGGTGTTCGTTGGCTAAATGGCTCGAAAGCAAATTCAGCGATCGGCTGAATATAGGACGCGCTTTTCTGCGATGCAAACAAAACTGTCGGAACAACAGCAGGGCGCGGCGCTTGCGCGCCGCGCCCGAAGTGAGAAGTCGGCCGGAAACAGATGGTGTACAGGTCTGAATCCAGTCGCAAGTGATTAACGCACGATTGCGAAGCTGCGGCGTACCGTTCCGTCTTCGCCCGCGCCGCCCATCTGCAGACGCAGTTCGTACAAGCCCGCCGGCAGCTGCGCACCGTTGGCGTCGCGGCTGATCCAGCTGACCTGGTGTTCGCCCGCGGCGAACTCGCCTTCGGCCACGACGGCGATGCGGCGACCGCGCAGGTCGTAGACGCCGAGCGTCAGGTCGGTCGTTTCGTCAAGCTCAAAACCAAAGTCCGTCGACTCGCCGACAGGGTGCGGCTGCGGCGTCAGCAGGCGCGCGGCCGAGCTTGCGGCAATGCCGTCCGCGCCGCGTTTCGGAACGTCGCTCTGGTAAATATCGATCGTGACGGAAGGACAGGAGCCGTTGGCGACGATCTCGACGATTCCCTGGCGCGGCGCGCTGGTGTTGTTCGGATCCAGATCGATGATCACCCAGCCGGCGCCGATGGCCGTGGTCTGCGAGACCGAAATCCAGGTGTTCGGCGTCACCGGATTCCAGTTGAGCGTGGTGCCCACCGCCGAATTGCCGACAAAAACCGCGAATGAATACGCGCCGGAACCGGAGTAAAGCGCCGTTTCCTCTACGTAGAGGCGCGGTTCGGTTTGGCCGACGAAGGTATTGTTGCGCAATGACTTGTTCCACAGTGCAATTGCGTCGATGTCGTCGGCCGAGTTGTCAAGAAATTCGTGTGAGCTGCCGTTCAGGAAGGAGTAATAAATCACTGTCGGGTCCAGGCCGCCGCTCTCGTCGCCGGAAGAGAGTATATCATCCTCGTCGACGCTGAAAAGAAGTGCCAGGCCGTTGCGGCCTTCGGCCGCGTCCCAGAGCACGGCAAATTCAAAGGCGTCGATGTCCGCATCCGGGCCGATGCCGAGGTGTAAAGTGGGGTCGATGACGGGCAGCGGTCCTGCGGCGGCGTTTTCGTAGATCACGCCGGGATGCAGCGCAGTGCCGGAGCCGGGATGTTGGCCGACCGCCTCGTGATCGGCCGAAAAGTACCAGACGTCGCAGCCGGCGTGCACCGTCGGCGCATCCAGCGCGTCGACGTCGTCGTCCACTTCCTGCAGCGAGAGGTCGGGGTTGGGCGCAAGCTGCGAATGCAGCCACTCTTCGTCGGTCAGGCCATAGCTGTACCCGGGTGAGGCCGCCCCGCCGAAAGGCGAGACGGTGACTTCCCAGCCGACGATTTCATCATCGTAGCCCGGCTGCCCGTAGACCCAGCCGGCCGAACTGAAAGAAGTGGTCGGAACACTCGGCCAGGCGGAATTGGTATAGTGCAGCGCGTCGTCGTCGTCGAAAGACACATACACATTGTACGGCTCGAACAGACAGGGACCGACAGAAACGGGGATCGATGGATTGCCGGGGCCGTAGCTCAGGCCGCTCAGCACAAAGTCGACATTGTCGCTGCCGTCCAGGTCAAAATACTCCTCGTTGACGGCCGGAATCGGTTCGTCCTGCTCGACCGGCGCAGCGCTGGAGGGCGGAATAAAAGCGTCCGGCGTGGCCGGGTCCGGGTCGGCGCCGGCAAACAGCGACTCGTCGTCCTGATAGCCGTCTTCACCGCCGACGAGCGGCGGCGCAAGGCCGAAGTCGACGTACATGTCGCCCGGATCGAAGTATTCGTTGCCGATGTTGTGCGGGTCGCTCAGCTCCGTGTCCGCGCCGATGTCGTTGGAAAAAGTGAAAAACGAACAGTCGAGCGTGCCATAGTCGAAGTCGGGTGGAACGTCGTTGCCGGGGAAGGTCGCCGGCGTGCCGACCGGGTGCACATGAACGTAGAAATATCCGGAGAACGCCGCCGCGGCATCGTCTTCGAGGCGACAGTTGTTATTGCGTGCTTCCGGCATGTCGATTTTGGCAACGAGCGCCGCAGAGATGGAGACGGAGATCACCTGTCCGTCCATGACATTCATCGAGGTGACATTGAACGGGTTGACCGGCGCTCCGTCGACCAGCATTGAACCGGTGACGGACGACTCGTCTTCATTGACCGCTTCCGGCGATCCGGTCGCCATTTGCCAGAAGAAGCCGTTGCCGATGCTCACGATGGCGTTGGGCGTCGGCGAGTTGATTTTCAGGTCAAAATCAAAGGTCATCGAGCTGGTGGCTTCCGCGTAAAAGCCGGCGGGACAGCTGTACAGGTCGCAGTCGAGGCCGCAGCAGACCGGACTCGATATGTGGACGTTGGCCGAGGCTTTGGCCAGGTTCTGCCACCGGACCTTGATTGTGTTGGTGTTGTCGCCACGGACTTCCGCCCGCCCGATCGTGTTGGCCCAGACTTTGGAACTCGGTTTGAGGCAAAACAGGCCCTGGCAGGGATTGCCGCGGTCACGTGCGCCTTCGGCGCGGAAAATACCGTAGTCGGCGCCGGGATAACCGGACTGGAAACCGTTTTCGTTGTAGCCGTCGACGTCGTTTCCGGGATCACACATTTCTTCGGCTTCGGAATCACCGACGAGGTTGACGCCGGGATTGAGAATAGTGACTGTCTGCGCGGGCAGCGCGGCGGTGCTCAAAAAAGCGAGGACAAGACAGCTCAGGGCACAAGCTGTCCAACTCCGCATACGAGATGCGGGGGGATACTGAATTTCCATGAGAAATCCCTTGGATGAAGTTGTGAATAAAGCGAGGGTTGTCCGCCCGCTGCGGGCGCGGCTGATGAGCTTCGGTTGGTACTCTGGGTCTGCTGGTTTGTCAGCTCATCTTCCGCAATCATCCTGTGATGAACAGACGTCGCCGGCTGGTTCTTTCAGGCCGGTTTGCGGCTGTTGCGAACTCCGATGCAATCTCCACGATGAACGGGAAAACCCGGTGATACAGGCGAACAGTTTGATTGATTTGGCAGTGTGATCAGAAGGTACGGCGATTTCGGCAGCGCGCCAAACCCGAATACTCCCACCTGATTTTTTTGTTTGTCACGCAGTGCCGATGCGGAAGCCAACGACCCGACACATGTGTGCAGACCCGACGGCACGGCGCTCCGCTCCCGCTGACAAACAAGAGGAAAAAGCAAGCCGCCGAATGACAAATGAGGAGGCGAAGCGCTCGGAAATCCGGTCAGATAAACAGGCCGGTGCTCGAGCCGCTCCAGGGGACGTTGTTGTAGCGAACGCCCATCATGGGACCGCGACCGGTGCGGATGAGAGACATAACCGGCACTGGGTCGGCGGCGTGTTCGGGCCAGATAAGCATGATGCGAATCTCGATTTTATTGAGGCCCTCGGGCGTGACGACGCAGGGTTTGTAGTCGACTTTTTCCTGCAGGATGTAGTTGGCGGCCTCTTCGCTGCGGGCGCGCTCGACGTCGGATGTGGTCGGGTTGACGTTGACGCCTTTTCCGGCGAAGGAATAGAGCGGTTTGAGCACGAAGTTTTCGAGGTCGTCGGGCATGTGATCCATGCGGTCGAGGCGCCAGGTGCGCGGGACGGCGTCGTGTTCGAGGAAGGGCAGCAGAAATTTGCTGATGCGGAAGTACCAGTTGGGATGGCCGGCCCATTCGACCTTGAGTTTATCGCCCCAATGGAAGGCGAGTTCGGCATTGTGTTCGTCGAGCTCGTCGATAATGGCGCGGTTGAAAATGCGTTTGATCGGAACCCAGCGGCCGCCGCGCTCGTGGAGCAGGATGTCGCCTTCCTTGCGCACGTGGCGGATGTCGGTTTCCCCGATGCCGATAAGTCGTTGCAGGGCAAGGAAATCCGGTCGCGTTTTTTGTTCCTGCGGAGCAAATTCCAGCAGAGCGACCTGATCGGGGGCGTGTCCGCCGAGGATGGAATCCCTGAGCATCTGAATGTACTTGTCTTCGCTGAGGCCGCTGAGCGTGGTGTCGAGCGCCGGATCGAGTTCGTAGACGTCCTTGGCGGTCTGTCCGTAGAGCAGCTGGTAGCCGAAGAGCGAAGGAAAACCCTGCATCTCGATCAGTTTTGGACGATATTCGCCATCTGGCGTCTGCGTGACAGCAAAGTCGAGCACGGCAAAGAGCGGGTGGCCTTCGTCGCCCGGCACGCGATAACGATCTTCCAGCGTGTGTTCGGACTCGCGCCGCATGGCGGGGCTGACGCATTCGCGCAGAATTTCCGACGCGGCGCGTTCGAGTTTGCCGCGGAATTCGTGTGACATAAAGACGGGGCATTCACACACGCGGAACTCGATGTGCATGCCGATGCGCTGTTCGAGCGTGTGCAGGAATCGCTCAAAACGCGCCGGTTCGAAGTTGTCGAGGAATTGCTGCTGAAGATCTGGGCGCATGCCGGCTCCGGAGGTCGATGGATCGTGAAGCACAAAAAATACGCAATCGCTCCCGAATTGCCAGCTGCGCGCCGCCGTTTCAGAGGATGCGGCGCGCGCCCATATAGCGACCGGTGAAGTAGGGCGCGGACATCATTTCCCGCACCACGCCCTGCGACGAGGAGGCGTGGATAAACGCGTCGTTGCCGATAAACAGTCCGACATGCGAAACGCCGCTGCCGTTGGTGTTGAAAAAGACGAGGTCGCCGGCGCGCAGCTCGCGTCGTTCCACCGCACTGCCGACCATAAACTGCTGGCGCGAGGTGCGCGGCAGATTCTTGCCGGCCTCGCGGAACACAAACATCATGAGCGCGGAACAGTCGACGCCCTGCCGGGTGGTGCCGCCGTATTTGTAGGGCGTGCCGAGCCAGCTGCGCGCGGCCGCGACAGCCTTTGCCACCGGCGAGTCGTTGACGTACTCGCGGTCGCTGCTTGTGTTTCCCGAGCTTTTGTCCGAAGAATAACGCACGCTGGAACCGCAGGCGTTGAACAGGACAATGCTGCAGGAAAAAACGATGAGTGGAATCAGAGTCCGAAACATGTCGGAATCTGTCGCAAATAGCGGGCCAAAAAAGTGGGGATTATTCGGCTTCGAGAATGCCGTGTATCGCGAGCCAGACGGCGGGCGGCGCGTCGCTGGTTGCGGCGACGCGGTGGCGGGTGTGCGCCGGCAGAAAAACGTAGTCACCCGCTTGCAGCGGCAGGATCTTGCCGTCGCCCAATTCAAGCGAGGCTTCTCCACGCAGGAGCATGACCCACTCGTCGTGGTCCTGATCGTACCATTCGCCGGCGGGCGTGGCATGAGCGCGAGAAACGATTCGCTCGATATGCACGTCGCTACCCGACGCCAAAACCTGCATGATTTCGTCGCCGACGGGCGGCGTGTCGGCGGAAGTGAAGATGTTGCGGATTCGAAGCGGCATGGATTTCACTTGAAGTATGCTGATTGAACTCGACAAAACTAAAAAAATTGCACGATGCGGCCTACCTGGATTTTTTACGATTTACCCGGAAAATCACTCAACCTCCGCGCTGCCGGATTGCGGCGCGGGATGACGATAATTCTGTGCCTGGCGCTGCTGCTGGCCGCGACGGCCTGCAACGATTCGGCCGCTCCGAAACGCGGCGACGAAGCTGAAAGCGCCGCGCCTGCCAACGCCATGAGGCTGGACACGGTTCCGGTGATGGGTGCGCTGCGCGAAGGCGCCAACAAAGACGCCGTGCGTATGTCCCGCGCCATGCTGCAGAGCAATGCGGAGTCGATAGCGCCGGCCGACGAGGCGGTGCTGTACTACGTGATCGCCACGGCCTACGACCGACTCGGTGGTCGCGACACGGCTTCGCTCTACAGTCAGCGCGCGCTGACCGCCTGGCGGCGCGCCGGCGCGCCTGCGGGTGCGCTGCAACTGGAAGCGGCGCACCTGGCGCTGAAAACCCAGCTGCGGTCGGCGCAGTCGGGCTACGCCGAACCATTTTTCGGGCACGTCCTGGAACTCAGCAAAACGCTCTACGGAGCGGAGTCGGCTGAATACGCCGCGGCGGCGGTGGAGTACGCCGGCTGGCTGACGGAGCAGCGCCGCGAGCAGATTGCACTGGACCAGCTGAAGGAGGCGCACCGCATTTACACGGTGTTGGATTCCACGGCGGCGGCGGCGCGCTGTCTGCAGCTGCAAGGCGTGGCAATGTTCCGCGCCGGCGACCTGCGCTCCGCCGGCGAAATCTTTGACGAAGTGTACAAGGTCCGCCGCGAACTGTACAGCGGTGATCACGTAGAGGTGGCCGAATCGCTCAACAGCCGCGGCATCATCGCCTTTGCCGACAAACGCTACGACGATGCGGCGGAAAACTTTGGCCAGGCCGCGAATATGCACGCCAACCTGCACGGGGACACGGATGCGGGTTTGATCGACATTCTGCAAAACCTGCGATCGTCCTACGAACGCCTCGGGCAGTCGAGCAAAGCCGCGGCCATCAACGAACACCTGGAACGCATACAGAAGGCGCAGGAATCATGAAACACCAGCGGCGGCAGGTACTGGTAAGTCCGGCGCTGAACGAGCTGTTCGGCGGCCCCGTTGAAGTGTTCGACAGCGGCGCACAGACGCCGCAGGACAACATGGACTTCGACACGGAGCGGGCGCTGGCCCTGGGCCGCGGCGACGCGCTGCCGATGCTGCGACTCTACGCCTGGCGTCCCTGGGCCGTCTCGCTCGGCAAACACCAGAACGAAGACGACATCGACGCGGCGCGCCTGGCGGAGCGCGGCTACGAAATGGTGCGGCGTCCGACGGGTGGACGGGCGGTTTTTCACGCCGAGGAGCTGACCTACGCGGTGACCGTGCGCCTGGACGAAGGGCGCGGTCCGACGGAGATCTACCGACTGGTCAACGAGCGCCTGCTAGACGGCCTGCAGGCGCTGGCCGAGGCGCTGAGCTACGAAAAATCACAGACGGACTTCCGCAAACACTACAGCGTGCCGAAGCGCTCACTGCCCTGTTTTTCAAGTTCGGCACGCTACGAAATAGTCTTTGAAGGCCGCAAACTGGTCGGCAGCGCGCAGCGGCGTCTGGGCAACGTCGTGCTGCAGCACGGCTCCATTCTGCTGGGCGGAGCGCATGCCGAACTGGCCGATCTGGCGCAGCTCGACTCCGACGCGGCGCGTCGCGCGATGCGTATGGCGCTCAAAAAACAGACGGCTACGTTGAGTGAATTGCACGGTTCACGTGTAGATTACGACGCGGCCGCGGCGGCCGTGCTGAGCGGTTTTGTGCGCGACGCGAACGCACAGGCGCGCTTTACCGCGAGCTGAGCATTCAAGACTTTACGATCACATTCCCGGTGACTGAACACTCCTGACCGGAGGGCGCGGCGTGCGGATCTACATTAGCGTGCGACTTGCACTTTTACTCCCCTTTTGTTTGTCGATGAGCGGCTGTGCGTTGATTCACAATGCGGCCGCAGACTCCATTATTGTTCCCTACCGGCCGGGCAAGGCGGAACTGCGACAGCACTTCACTCGCGGGATAACGCCGGAAGAGTACGGACTGCGGGCCGTGGACAAAATCATTCCGGTAGCCGACAGCATCGACCTGGCCGCCTGGTTTTTTACAGCGGACTCGGCCGTGGCAACGGTGATCGTGCTGCACGGTTTCGGCGGCACGCGCGAGCAGCAGCTGGGCGCGGCCGAGATGCTGCTGAATCAGGGATATAACGTTGTGCTGTTTGACGCACGCGGCCACGGCGCAAGCGGCGGAAGGTACTGTACACACGGCGTGCGCGAGCGCTACGATCTGATGCAGGTTATCGATTCGGCTCAGGCGGCCTTCGGCGGCAATCTGCCGCTGGGAGTGATGGGACATTCCTTCGGCGGGTCCGTGGTATTGCAGACGATGGCCATCGACAAACGGATCAACTGCGGCGTGGTGGAGTCGACCTATTCGTCGCTGCGGGCGGCGGTGAACGACTACGCCGGCAGCATACCCATTTTGAGCGCGCCCTCTGTCAAACGCAGGTCCTATCAACTGGCGGGGCAGAAGGCGGATTTCGATCCGGATTCGGCCAACAACATCCGGGCGGCGCGGCACATCACGCAGCCGGTTTTTCTCTCGCACGGCACGGAGGACGAACGCCTCGACTTCGACAACGGCGAGCGCATTCGCGACGCGCTGAGTCCGGGGCTGGTGACCTGGCGTCCGGTGGAAGGTGCGGGACACAATACCGTCTGGCAGTGCGGCGGCGCGGAATACAGAGAAGATATTCTGGCGTTTTTTGAAGAGAATCTGAAGAAGACGGGTCGGGCGACAGAGTGATGGCGATGTGCTCACTCTGTCCGGTTCATTCTGCCTTCACTACATGCGGGCAATGCGAGTCGATCCCGGAGTCGTATTCCTCCGGCAGGCGCACAACTGAGAACCAGTAGTTCCACAACTGGGTGATGCGTTCGGTAAATTCTTCCAGGTCGACGGGTTTGTTGATGTAGGAGCTTGCGCCAAGTCGATAGCAGTTTTGGATCTCGCGCTGGTTGTCCGACGTGGACAGTATCACCACCGGAATCGTCTGTAGGCTCGGGTCGTTTTTAATCGTTTTCAGAATTGAAATGCCGTCGATTCCGGGCAGGTTGAGGTCCAGCAGGATCAGGGCCGGCCGCGTACAACTTTCCATGCTGCACTGTTGACAGGTGTGGCGCAGGAAATTCAGGGCGTGCCGGCCATCGCTGCTGTGATGCAGAGCGATGCGTTTCTGATCGTGTCTTCTAAGAGCGCGCTCGACGACTTCAAAGTCATCTTCGCTGTCGTCCACCATCAGTATGTGCGCCATGTGTTTGTGTTTGTTCATGACTTATTGTCCATTGCGCAGCGTGAAACAGACAGTTGTTCCCTCTCCGGGCGTCGATTCCAGCCAGACTTTACCGCCGTGTTGCTCTACAATTCGCTGAACAAATGTCAGGCCCGAGCCGCTGCCGCCGCCGTAGGCTTTGGGTCCGTGCAGCCGCTTGAAAATCCTGAAAACGTCTTCCCTGTGTTCTTCGGCAATTCCGATTCCGTTGTCTCTGACGAACAGAATCGGATTTTCCCCTCCGGGGCGCACCCCGATGTTGATCCTTCTTTTGTCGTGGTCGTTGTACTTGATTGCATTGGTAAACAGGTTCCTGAACAGCTCGGTCAGTCGCACCTTGTCACCCAGGATTTCCGGCAGTTCGGTGTCGAATTCGACGGAGACCGTGTAGGCTTCAGTTTCGAGTTCGAGCATGGATATCACGTCGTGTGCGATGGCGTTCAGATCGACGGTCTCCGAGTTGACAGCTTCGCGGTTCAGTCGCGAGTAGTGGAACAGATCGGAGATCAGACCGGTCATGCGGTGCGACAGGTAGACAATGCGATTTAGGCGCGCGATGGCCTTTTCATCCAGTCTGTCGGCGTAGTCCTCCAGCATAAAGGCGGCCTGGTTGCTGATGGCGCGCAGCGGCTCTTTCAGGTCGTGGCTGGCGATGTGCGCAAAGTTGTCCAGCTCCTCATTGGACAGGCGCAGCTTTTCATTGATTGTCGCCAGCGTCTGGTTGGATTGTTCCAGCGCAATTTCGGCGTCTTTGCGCGCCGTAATATCCTGAATGACTGCGATGGCGGCGGTCGCCTCCCCGCTCAGAGGATCAACGGCCAGGGAGACGCTCAGGTCGCCCCAGATTGTGCGGCCGTCGCGGCGGATGTAGCGCTTTTCCAGGCGGTAATGCGGAATCTCGCGCTTCAGCAGGTGCCCGAACTGCTCCAGATCCGCGTCGACGTCGTCCGGATGAGTGAACTCCGCAAATGTCATCTGCAGCAGTTCGGCTTCACTGTAGTTCAGCATGTTCTGCATGAACTCGTTGGCTTGCTGCGGCTTGCCGTCCAGTCCGACCACGGCCATGCCGACGCCGGCGTGTTCGAATGTTTTGCGGAAACGTTCTTCGCTCTTTTGCAATTCGGCCGTGGCGTTCTTAAGGCTGGTAATATCCACGTGACTGCCGATCATGCGCAGCGGCTCGCCGCTGTCACTCCATTCAATGACTTCGCCTTTGCACATCACATTGACGATGCTGCCGTTCTTGTGGAAGTAGCGCACTTCGTTGTCGTAGGGAATTGCTCCTCGTGATTCAACGTGGCGCGCAAAACATTCCAGTACGTATGGCAGGTCGTCGGGATGGATAATTTTCTGCCATGAATCCGGCGAGTTCGGCAACTCGTGGTCTTCGTAGCCGAACATGGACTTGAACGTGGGGCTCAGGTATTCCGTGCCTTCCTGAATAGACCAGTCCCAATATCCCGCCAGGGTCGACTCCAACACGGTTTCGAGAACCAGCGTCTTCTCTCCCAATTGCTGCTTTGTTTCTTCAAGTTCGGCCTTCGACTTCGTCAGTTCCGCTTCAAGTTGCCGGATGCGTTCTTGTGTGTCGGTAACAATCATGGGAGCCCTCACAGCCGGTTGGAGTAGTTCGAAATGGGTCGTTCGGAGATTCGCGCCGCATTTCCGACTGAAAATAGTAAGAAGGTTTCATCAAAATTGCAATGGCTCGCGCCAGATTTCGGCCTGGGCGCACACGGTATTTTGACGCCTTGCCGCGGCGATGTTTCGCTCCGGGAAGGTGGGACGACTAATTTTTTCCGACCGGACGGCCCGACGACCGCATGTCCGCTTTTTGTTAATCATGCGGTGACAAACAAGAAGGCCTTTTCAGAGTTGCAAAAGCAGAAAAGACGCTGAAAACAGGTCGCGATTCAGGGAAGGTGGAACATGACCGACTGTGCCGAGCCGCCCCAGATGGGAGCGCCCAGGCCGGCGATATCCAGCGCTTCGGCGGTCCACGAGTTGCAGGTGTAGATGAGCGAGTAGGTGCCCTCCGCCGGGTAAAAGGCAGACCAGCCGCCGTAGAGGCCCTTGTCCAGCGGTGCGGTGGTTTTGCCGCCGTCGCGTGTAAACGAGCCGCGCATGAAGTTGGACAGATCCGCCAGTTTTGAGCGACAGACGGCCACTTCGCGAACCTGGGAAGAAGTAAAAACCTCCGCGGGGTCGCCGTCGGGAACTCCGACGACGTGCATAACCGCGTCCGTCGGCGTCAACAGCGCCACGATGCCCAGCCGGACGTTGCGTCCGCCCGACATGTAAAAATCGCGATCGCCCCAGCCGATTTCAAAAGTCGAGTACCGTGCGGGCGCATCCAGTGAGTCCAGCCACTCGAAATTCGGCGTGCCGCGTTTGACGACGATGCCCGTGTGGTAGCCGTGGTTGACGACGTGCAGGCGCTCGTAGCCAATGTCGCAGGGGCCGGGGGCGATGAACATGCGGCGCGGCAACAGCGACAGAACCAGCAGCAGCAGGCAGACACCGATAAAAGCCAGCAGCAGCGTGCGCAGTAAACGACCGATGGATTTGAACATGCGGTTTGGCCTACTCCGCTTCGGCGATGGCGCGCTGCATCTTTTTGGTCATACCGGCGACGACCTGATCGTATGAATTGTCGATCCAGTGCCTGATGTCATCGTCGCTGTAGGGGCCGTCCAGTCTGACCGTTATCCAGTGCGTTTTGTTCATGTGCCAGCCCGGCGTGATCGAGTCGTACTGCGCGCGGAGTTCAATGCCCACCTCGGGATCGCACTTGAGGTTGACGGCGTCGCGTTGGATGCTGTTGGTCAGGGCAAACATCTTGCCGGCGACTTTATAGACCAGCGTCGACTCGTCAAACGGCAGTTCTTCCGTGACCATTTTTTTGGCCATGCAGTGTTCGGCGATTGCTTCGATTGTCATACCGTGTTTCGCTTGAAATTGTGAAGCGGAAAAAGATTCCGGACGTGTATCAGAGTGTGCCGGACAGGCCTATCACGCGTCGCATGATGCCGATCTGACCGGCGTGATAACTTTCGTGGAAGGCGAAGCCGCCCAGTTTGATGCCGAGCGGCGGCCCATTCTCCGGCGCCGCAGTCAGATCTTCATTCTTGCATGCACCGAGAAGCGCCTGAAGTTGTTCCTGTGATTGTTCCAGCGCCTGTTCCATCTGCGCCAGCGGCATGGCCTGCGCGGCGTCGACCTCGACGTCGCTTTTGCTGGCAAAACGGGCGCGTTGTTCATCCGACCAGAACGGCTCGCCGCCGAGCAGCGCGATGAAGACATTGCGCGTGGCGAGAATGTGTCCCAGGATCCAGTTGATGTTTGCGCCGTCGTCGCCGACGCGGATGACGACGTCCTCGGATTCAATTCCCTCCAGGTTGCGCCTGATCACGAAGTAGGTCATGTTAAACTGGTGTAAAAGCGTGTCTTTCAGCATGGTTCGATTAAGCTCCCGAATGGGCTGTGAAAAATTGGAACGTGAGCGGCGGCCGGTAAGCGTAGTCTGGAGTTTTGGAGCCCGTGTGCAGCGGAGTGAAGGCCTGATTGAACCTTGGCGCAAAATACAAAAAGTCGGTATGTTTGCTGTATCTGTCCGGATTCCCGCCGAAAATTGAGACCTGTGCGACAATGAAAAAGAGACATTATCCCGCCGGATTAACGGCCGCGCCGCTTCTGTTCTGCCTTCTTCTGTTTGCCGGCGCGCTGGAAGTCACTGCGCAGAGCAGCCTTGGACGCGATTTCTACGTGAGTTTTCCGCCGAATTTCCGCGCCGCGGCGGCGACGGATTCCGTGTACATCGTGATTGTGGCGGGCGAGCGCAGTGCGGGGCGCATCGACTATCGCAATCGGCGCTGGGAATCGTTTACTGAAAACTGGGGCATCGTTGATCCGGGCCAACCCTACGTGCTGGCTCTGCCCGCCGCCGACTTTGAACTGCGCGGCATCAACACGGCGCGAATTTTTGCCGTGCAGGGCGATACCGCCAGCCATGACGTGGAGCGCCCGGCGCCGGCGAGCATCCGCATTCGCGTGTCCGCCGGACGGCAGGCCGTCAACGTCTTTGCGCTCAGCCGCGCCGCCGGCAGCAGCGGTGCAACGTCCGTCATGCCCGTCTCCGCGCTCGGCACAGAGTACATGGTTCTGGCGTTCAACGGCGACGGGCGCACGCGCAACGGCACCTCGCTGGAAAGCCGCAGCACGCCCTCCCAGTGCGCCGTCGTGGCGACCGCCAACGACACGAGAGTGCGCATCGAGCTGGCGACGCGCCGCACCTATTTCAGCCGCGACAGCGTGCTGGAAACCACGCTGCAGCGCGGCGACGTCTACCTGGTGCAGGCCAACCTCGGAATTCCGGACAACCTGCGCGACGACCTGAGCGGCACGCGCATTATCGCCGACAAACCGGTGGCGGTTTTCGGCGGACATCAGAGCGCTCAGGTTCCGGCCGTCAATGGCCGCGACGAGGCGTCGCGCTCCAATCTGCTCGCGCAGATGCCGCCACTCGAAACCTGGGGTAAACACTACTTTGTCCTGCCCTTTCCCGGCAATGCGACGCCTGCGGCAGACGACCTTTTCCGCGTCCTGGTCAAGGACGACAACACCATCGTGACGCTGGACGCCGGCGCGCCGCAGCTGCTGAACGAAGGTGAGATGATCGAACTGCCGTTGACCGCGCCGGTTGAAATCACATCGAGCAAATCCGTCCTGGTGGGCGCATACAAAAGCAGTGTACGCGGCGCCGCGGACGATCCCGCCGGCCAGTTTTCCGACCCGGCCTTTGTGATAGTCAATCCGGTTGAACAATACCTCGAAGAAATGACATTTGCGCTGCCCTTTCCGGGCGACGAGCAGGGTCCATTCTACGCGGCGGATCAGGTGTTCCTCTCCTGCATCGTGCGCGCGGACCGCGTTGAGCAGACTCTGCTCGACGGCGCAGCGGCGCTGGGGGTTTTCAGCTTTGCGCCGATCGGATCCGGTGAGTACGTTTACGGCAGCGCGGCGGTGACGCCGGGCGTGCACGATTTCAGCGCGCCGGGCGGCGGCATGCTGCAGGCCACGACTTACGGCGTTGAAGACGGTTTTGCTTTCTGCGCCGGGCGCGGCCTGGCGGGAATCACCGATGCACACGAACTCGACATCACGACAGAACTGAGCGTGGTGGAGGACCGCGTCCTGCGCGGCGAGCCGCACGACCTGGCCATCCGCCTGGACGCGCTCGACGTGCCGGCGCGCTTTGGTTCCACGCCGCCGCTGTTCGACATCGAACTATTGATGGACGCGGCCTGCCTGATACCGACCGAGCCCGTAAACCAAGGCACAATTGAAAACGGCATGCGTCGGGTGCGCCTGCGCGGAACCTATGAAGATCAGCAGCCGGGCGATATTCTGATTGAATTGCCGGTCGATGTTGCTGCCGACGGACCGTCCTGCACGAGCGTTGAAATCACCGATTTCAGCTGGCTGGACGCCGCCGAGGAACAACTTTCAACCGTTTGGGAAGCGCCGGTAGGCGAAATCTGCAAACGCGGCGACTCGCTGGAGGTGCGTCTGTCGGTCGACGATGCGCGCGGCGCGGATACGGATGTGCGCCGCCTGCGCATCACAGCCGAAAACGTGTTTGTGCCTGAGGACTTTGACTTTTCCGAGCTGGCGCGAATTGAATTCACTCTGGAAATCGACGCCGGTCTGGAGCCGCTGGAAGCGGCGCTGGCGGGCACCGTTGCGGCCGGACGCCGCCTCATCGACATCGACGCGCCTTTCACCGGAGAGGCGACGTTTGACTTTGGGATGGACGTGCGCGTCAACGCGGCGGCATTGGCTGCGGAGTGCACGCCCATGACGATTGAGCGCGCGGCCTGGTTCGACACCGACGGCGAACAACTGCGCGTGACGGCCGAACGCGAGGACGGCGAGTTCTGTCTGATCGACAATCGGATTGCGCTGACTCTCGGCATCAACGACATGGAGGGCGCGGCGGGTGAATCCGTCACTGCCCGCGTGACACTGGAAGCATTTGAAGTCAGCCCGGATTTTGCGGCCGAATTTGCCGCCAATTACGGCGCTGCGGAGCTGGAAATCAGCTACAACGCCACAGTACTGACGCCCGCCGATGCCGCTCTGCGCGGCGTGCTCAACAACGGCCGGCGCACAACGACTTTTGACCTGGACCTGAGCAATGCCTCGGTCGGCATGCAACTGGCTGAACTGCCGCTGCTGGTCGGTCTTGGCGACGCCGAGTTTTCCGACCTTACGGCCTTCGTTCGTTTCACGGACCTGGACGATGTGCCTGTTTCCATCGACGCGGATTCGGCGACGGCGGTCATGAGCCTGCTGGACGTCTGGCGCGATGACATACAGGGTGTACGTCTTTTGAATCCGCAGCGCGGAGAATTGCAGCTGACGCTGGAGCCGAACCCTGCAAGCACGACCGTGCGGCTTACCCTGGCGGCGCCGGGCGATCTGGACCTGGCGGGGCTGCGCGTGTACGACGCGCGCGGCGTGGAGCGGCTGCGGCTGGATGCCCAGGTGCAGGAACTGGCCACACAGGGCAGCCTTGACGTTGATCTCTCGCAACTTTCTTCCGGACTTTATTTTGTGCGGCTGGGCGTCGGCAGCGACGTGCTGGTGCGCACCCTGATCATCCGCTGAGAACTGTACATTCATGAGCAGCACACTACGCGTTTCCCGCGGCGGCCCGAGCCGGTCTGTCCCGCATTGTTTGCACTGTTTTTGGCTGATTCTCTTGTTCGTCGCCGGGTCGTCAGGCCTCGCGGCGCAGGACAACGACACAAGTGCGAGTTTGACATACGGAGCGTATGCCAATTTCCAGGTGGTCAGCCACAGCGCCGATTTCAACGAAATACCGGGTTTTCCCAAGGCGCCGGCCTTGTTTGACGGCGGCGACGGCAGCGGCTTCGGCGCGGGTCTGCTCCTCGGCATTCCGGCGTCCAGGTTACTGGGCGGCGGCGGTTTTGCCGACAAACTCAATCTGGAACTGCGCGGCGGCGTTGAGCTGCAGAGCGCCACGCTGGAAACGGACGAGTCGACATTCGTGATTCTGCGCAGCGGCGAGCGCGTGCCCGGCAACTTCCGCCACACAATTGACGCGGAATTCCAGACGCTGGCACTGGCAGCTCTGCTGCGATATGAAGTAATTGACGGCTTCCATCTGCAGGCGGGGCCGCAGTTTGGCCTCGACCTGGGTGCGGACTTCAGCCAGCGCCAGGAGCTGACCGAACCCGCCGAGGCTGAACTGCTCAGCGGCGAGCGCACGGTGGATCTCTACAGCGCCGATCTTGAGGGGCGTCCTTCGCCCGCGCCGGGACTGAAAATTGGCGCGGCATACCAATTGCCGTTGAGCGAGACCTGGAGCGTCGCGCTGGAGGGCGCATACAATATGACCTTCGGCGACGTGGCGGAGAATCTGGACTGGCAGGCCGCCGCGATTGAGTTCGGAGCGGTTCTGCGCTTTCAGCCGCCGCCTTCACTTCCGGTTCTGCGCGATACGATCTACATCCGCGACACCGTCGAACGCGAAACGCCGGGACTCGCCGCCGCCCGAATACGCGTGACCGACAGCTCGGTGGAAAACAAAAGCGGATTTGAAAATGACCGGGAATCCGAACAAACCATCATCAGCGAGCAGTACCTGCGCGAAGTGCCGTCGGCCGTGGTTGAAGCGGAGGTGGAAACGCCTGCCGTGAAAAAAGAGCTTGCCGTGAGCCTGGGGCTGGAGCTGCAAATGGCGGACAGGAGCAGCGCCGCGCCGCAGGCGCCGGTGGAGGTGGAAGAGACGGTTTCGACTCGCTACACGCCGCTGCTGAACTACGTGTTTTTTGACGAAAATCAGTCGGCGCTGCCGGCGCGCTACCGTCGCCTGACGCGAAACGAAGCCGCCGGATTTAACGCAGACAGTCTGTATGCAAGTTCGACGCTGCAGATTTATCACAACGTACTCAATGTCATCGGCGCGCGCATGCAGGCCGATCCGACGGCGAACCTGCGCCTGCGCGGGCATATTGATGAGAGCGCGGAATCCGGCAATGCGCAACTGGCCGGCGCGCGCGCCGAAGCGGTGCGCGACTATCTGATGCGGGTGTGGGACGTCGATCCGGCGCGCCTTAAAGTTGAGTCGCGCGGCCTGCCTGCGCGGCCGTCGAATGCGGGACGGGCGGAGGGCCGCGCCGAAAACCGCCGCGTGGAGATTTTGTCCGACGCATCGAGCCTGCTGGAGCCGCTGTTTGCGCGCAATACGGTCTACCGCAGCGCCGTGCAGCACCTCGTATTTCTCCCGACCGTTTCGGGTGAAGGCACGGACGTCAAAAGCTGGCGGATTCGGACGCGGCGCGGCGGGTTGCCGCTGAGCGACACATCGGGGACGGGCCTGCCGCCGCAGCGGGTGGTGCGCACGCTGGACGAGACCTTTGCGCAGCGTTATACGGCGCAGCCGGTGGAATGCGTGCTGGATGTTACTTCGGCGGACGGCCGCACGGTCAGTTCACAACCGGTCGGCTTTGACCTGGTGGTGAACACGCGCTCGGAGCAGCTGGCGGGCGGCCAGGGCGTTACGCACATCGAGCGCTATTCGCTGCTCCTGTTTGATTTTGACGATGTACGGCTGAGCGACGAAAACCGCAGTATTCTGCGCTTCATCACGTCGCGTCTGCGTCCGGGCGCGCGCGTGCGCGTCATCGGCAAAACGGACGAAGTGGGCGATGCGGCGTACAATCGCGACCTGTCGTACCGGCGTGCGCAATCGGTGGCGCGTGCGCTGGACATTGACGGCGCGGAGGTGGTCGGTCTGGGCGAGGACCACGGCGGCACGTCGAACGCGCTGCCGGAGGGTCGATTTTACAATCGCACGGTTGTGGTGGAGATCGAGAGCGTGCATCAGGACGACTGATGTACGGCGCGCAGCAAGTTTTGAATGCCGTTCACCCACGATTTATTGACCGTTCAGCGGTGATGCAGGCGCGTTCAGTCTTTTCCGCTTGTTTGGTCGGGCATTCGCGGGCATGTTGCATGGGTCGAATCCTCCGGAGGGTCTGGCCGCGCCGCAGCAGGGGAAGCCGAAATATGACGGGCCCCGCTTAAGAAAATACCTCGTCGTACGGGGCAGGCGGCCGTGGAATGATGTTGAAAAGAGTGGAAAAAACGGCAAGGTGGAGGAGGGGGTGGGGCCCATTTATGGGCCCGGAAAGACGTCATTTTTGTTGCCTGGGCAATTATTTTGCGGGCTCGCTTTGAGCTGCTCGTTGCACGTCGCACCTCAGGCTCGATGATACTTTTGTTCGTTATGCGGTGCGGAGGCTCGAGACCTGGAGATTGTCTTGCGGACGTGCTTTGAGCGGCTGTAAACAGGCTTCAAACCCGGGGGCAGGTGGTTTGGGGAAAAAATGCCGGCAACTCCGGGACCGGACGCCTGCAATGCATTGGTTAACAGGAATAAAAAGCAAGCCGCCGCAATGAAATGAAGGAGGCGAAGCGCTCCGGGCAAGGTATGAGAAGGCGGCAGAGATTTTTGCACCGCAAAAACGGCAGGCGTCGTGTATCTTTACGCCTTTGTTTGTGCGACAGACGAACAGGATGTACGTGAAAACCAAGGGAATCATTCTGGCGGGCGGGCGCGGCACGCGGCTCTATCCGATGACAGGCGTATTCAGCAAACAGCTGCAGCCGGTGTACGACAAACCGATGATTTACTACCCGCTGTCGACGCTGATGCTGGCGGGAATCCGCGATGTGCTGATCATTTCCACGCCGCAGGACACACCGAACTTTGAAGCGCTGCTGGGTGACGGCAGCCAGTGGGGAATCAGCCTGGAATACGCCGTGCAGGACAAACCGGGCGGCATTGCGGAGGCCTTCCTCTACGGCCGCGAATTTATCGGCGGCGACCAGGTCTGCCTTATCCTGGGCGACAATCTGTTTTACGGCAAGCTGGACTATCTGCGGCGCGCACTGGCGAGCAACGGCGACGGGGCGACGATTTTTGGTTATCAGGTGCAGCACCCTGAGCGCTACGGCGTGGTGGAATTCAACCGCGACGGACGCGTACTGGGGATCGAGGAAAAACCCTTGCGGCCCAAATCAAAATTTGCGGTGCCAGGGCTCTATGTGTACGAAGCGGGCGTGGTGCAGGTGGCCGAAGAGATCAAGCCGAGTGCGCGCGGAGAGCGCGAAATCACCGACGTCAATCTGGAATACCTGCGGCGCGACAAGCTGCAGGTGGAGCGCATGGGGCGCGGTATTGCCTGGCTGGACACGGGCACGCCGGACAGTCTTATTGAAGCGGGCATGTTTATCCACACTGTTGAAAAGCGCCAGGGTTACAAGATCGCCTGCCTGGAGGAAATTGCGGTGGGGCGTGAATACATCAGCCGCGAGGACTATGCGCGGATTGTGGCGGCGATGCCGAACGGGACTTATCGCGACTACTGCGCGCGGATTTTACTGGAAATCGAACAGGGTTTGTAGATTTTTTTCACTTTTTTTCAAATACCCTGCAATAGGCGCTATGGGCAGGTCGTCACCGCGATTTCCCTTGGCAAACAACAACTTTGGCCTGGTTGACGAATCGGATTTCAGGTTGAGTATGTGAGGGCTCTGGGGGCCTTCTTTGAGCGCTGACTTCTTGTTAGTCTCAGTTTGCAAATTTGAGCGGTTTTGGGAAACACAACCCTCAAATTTTAGCTGAAAACAGCGCTTTGAAAATTTTCTTTTGCTCTGCTGCATTTATTTCTTGCACAGGCGATAAAGAACCCTTATGTTTGTTGCTCTTCTGCAAAACGGAAGGGGGCGCGAAAGCGCGGCAGTTCTTTGGAAACGTGAAGCGCGTGAAGAGAGAAAAAGTGAACGTCAATTCACGAGAGTGAAACGACAGCCGGAGAAGAACTCACGTTG